>OZ244884.1:0-1157500 GCA_965221365.1 Nitrospirales bacterium
TGGCGAATGAAACGGTGACGCCGACTATGAGCAGGATCACCGTCGTGATCATGCCGAACATGAGAGAGGCCCTTTCTCTTCTTTTCACTCCGAGCATGCTCCGGGCACGGCAGGACCACGCCTGGCCCGGCGCGTCGGTACGGTCATTGACGGGCGTCATGCTCTGCGCAGGCACCCGTGACCGTCATCCCCTCCCCACGTCGTCAAGCCCGGCATGACGGGTAGACACGTGGGTTGGGATCGCTACGCGAATTACATGATTTGATAGTCGAGGTCCACCATTTTGGTGGCCACGTTTGCAGCGTCTCGAAGTTTTCGCATTGCTTCCGACGTGTCTCGAATGAGCCAAATCTTGATGTTGAGTTGCTCGATCGGTTCGATGGATTTTTCATTTCGGAGTTTGGCTATCGACCAGACCACTTCGGTGAGCACCGGAAAATCAATGTCGGATGACTCATCCATGTCTTCAAGGTTTTTGTTGAGGTAATCGAGGAGCGGCGGGGTAATCGCGGGGTCTCCGGTATGGGCGCCAATCAATCCCAATCCCTTGGCGGCTGCGGCCTGAATCTTCGAATGTGTCGACGTGTTGAAAATATCTGTGAGGATGGGGGTCGCCGAGCTGCCGAGACCGGCTAGGGCGATGATGGCTTCTTCGGCGTACTCGGTGTTTTCATCTCTGGCCAATTTGACCAAATGAGGAAAGGCGTGTTTCGACTGAACTCGTGACAACGTAGAAAGAATGCGAAGTTTGCGGCGTTTATCCGTATCAGGGTTTTCGAGGAGGTTGGCCAGACGGTCAGTATGTCCCCATTCCGTGGCGACCATGATCGGAAAATCAAAGTCCTGCAATTTCAGGTTCAATTGGTCCATGGCGTACCGTCCGGAGCTTTTGGCCTTGGCTTTTTGCGCCGCGGCATACGCGTCGACAAACTCGGTTCGCGTTTCTTTATACCAGCCGAGATCCTGGCCGGCGAGTCGATAATTGAAGAGGCAGGCCGGTCCTTTCCAGAGGCGAGCAGGGGCATCGGCCAGCTCCGCGTCTCCTCCCGATCTCGTGGTGCCTGACCATCGTTTCCGTTCTTCGCATTTGATCCGGAATTCTACGTCATGGGGTTCTTTGCGGTTCGTCACGACGTCGTATCCGATGGCCTCCAGCCGCGTCTTGGCTGTTTGCAGCAAATCGTCCGGGGGAATCCGTCCGTTTTCCGTCAGCGCAAGGACGTTGAGATAGATGGTCTTGACGTTGGCGAGTTGCGCCCGTTGCTCGGGTGTCATGTGGACTCGGCGTGCCATGCTTTCGGTCGTAGCGGTCAACAGAAAGACACAGACGAGTATTCCGGATACGTATCTCATGATGAATCCTCCTGACGGGAAGAACTTGGACAACAGGTTTTACTGAATAGTACCGAATAATGGGTATGAATGGAAAGCGGCCGTCTCCTCACGGTGTCGTGGCGACACGTTCCGTTCAACTCACGTGTCCATCCAGATCGAGTTGTTTATACGTCCAGTTTGCCGCCTCTCGCAGGGCTGCCATTTCTTTCGAGTTGTCCCTGATCAGCCAGACTCTTTGATTCAGTTCGTTCATGGGTTCGAGAGAATTCTCGTCTCTCAGTTTGCCGAGGCTCCAGACGACTTCGGTTAAGACCGGAAAATTGATGTCGGCTGAGACGTTGAACGTCTTCAAGGCGGTCTTGAGGTATTCGAGAAGCGGGGGAATGGCCGTTGGATTTCCACTTCGACCTGCCACGTCCCCCAAGGCCTTGGCGGCGGCGGCCTGAATTTCCGGTTGAGCCGAAGAATGAAACAAATCAGTGAGAACAGGAATGGAATCTTCTCCTACGCCGGTCAGTGCCTCCACGGCTTCCTGTGCCAGATCCTTGTCCTGCATCAGTTTTGTCAAACGAGGGAGCGCCGATTCGGCTTCTATTTCACTCAACGTGGACAGAATGAACAGGGTACGGATTTTCGGTGTGGTTGGATCGTCTATCAGTTGCATGAGCCGATCGGGTTGTCCCCATTCCATTGCCAGTAGAACCGGAAAATCATATTGCTCGAGGCGTTCGGCTAATTTGGTGAGGGCATAGTTCCCCGTATCGTCGGCTCCTGCCGATTGTGCGGCTTGCATGGCATTCTGAAAGGAGGTGCGGACTTCCTTGTACCACCCGAGATTGTGTCCGTTCAGCAAGTAGGTCAAGAGACATGCCGGCCCTTTCCAGAGTCGCGATGGGGCATCGAACAGTTCGGCATCTCCTCCTTCTGCGGTGGTGCCGGCCCAGGTTTTTCGCTCTTCACATTTTACTTTGAATTCAACGTCATGGGCCTCGTTGCGATCAACGGTCACGGACAGGCCCACTTCTTTCAGCCGTTGGGAGACGAGCGTCTGAAGACGCGTGGGATCGGTTCGTCCCTTTTCGGTGAGGGCCAGCGCATTCACGAATACGGTTTGCGCTTGTTGAAGCTGTTCTTTTTGCTCAGGCGTGAAGTGGGTTCTGCGCGCAGAACCTTGAGGAACAAGCACGACAATAAAGATCGCACAGATTACGAGGGCAATGGGCCAGCTTTTCATAAAGAGCCTCCTTTCACGTGGCTTGGGCAGTGAGGGTGGCTGCTTTTCTGTGCCTTTCTATACTCTTATACTCCGGTCCGTCAAAAAGCAATATCTCTTTTCCTCGTCCCGATCGGGCCTCGTGCTCGAAGTCCCGATTCGCAATTAGTTGAATGTGCGTAAGATCCACGATATACTTCCCGGAATGAGGTTGAAAGGGAAAACGCTGTCGATCATTGGCGCGGGGAACATGGCAGAAGCCATTGTTTCCGGCTTGTTGAAGAACGGCGCAGTCAGTGCCGACCGGATTTGGGCTACCGACGTGGATGCCGAACGGTTGAAGTATTTCCGTGAGACCTTTCGCGTTCGCGTTTCCGACGATAACCAGAAATCGGCAGAATCAAGTGATATCATCATATTATCAGTAAAACCTCAGGTAATAAATGAGGTTATCGGTGGGATGGATTTATCTCGGGCGACAGATCGACTCATTATTACGGTGGCGGCAGGAGTTCCGATTTCGGCCATTATTTCCGGATTGCATCCCGGAGCCTGCGTGGTTCGGGCCATGCCCAACACACCGACCGTTGTTTTGGAAGGCGCGACAGCCCTGGCCGGTGGCCCCGGGGTGACGGTCGAGCAACTCGAGATGGCTCAAGCGGTGTTTGAGGTCATGGGACGAGTGGTCGTGGTGGATGAATCGCACTTGGATGCGGTGACCGGTCTGAGCGGGGGAGGGCCGGCCTATGTGTACCTGTTTATTGAGGCCTTGGCCGATGGCGGCGTGAAAATGGGGCTGCCCCGCTCTCAGGCACAACTGTTGGCTGCCCAAACGGTGCTTGGCGCGGCAAAGATGGTGCTCGAAACGGACGTGCATCCCGGACGATTGAAGGATCGGGTGGCTTCGCCGGGCGGGACGACCATCGCCGGATTGCACCGACTTGAAGAGGGACGACTGCGTGGAACGGTGATAAGTGCCGTTGAGGCCGCGACCATCCGCTGCAAGGAGTTGAGACAGCAGGCTCAATCTTTATCGACTCCGTCGATGAAACGAACGACGGCAAGTCGTTGACGCAAGGCCGTGACGGCGCAGAGAGAAGAAAGGAGTTTATTGTGCAGTATTGGGTAAAAGTGGTGTTTACCGATAATCAGGAACTCATGGTCGGTGATGCGCTTCGGCATACGATCAGTGATGACATGGAGATCCTGGAGATTGATACCCCCAAGGAGGTCATTATCATCCCGTTAAAGCAGTTGAAGTACTTTTCGTGTGATGCCGCGGTCTTCAGCAAACAAACGTGACGGCCGTCCTCCGTCATTGACGCGTGTTTCCATGTAAAAGGCCGTGCCGTGAGGGGTGAAAGTGGAGAGACGAGTGACATCCCATACCGAAGAAGAAGAAATGAATCAACGCCGTCGCTTGCTGGCGTTGGCTCGGAAGGGGGATCAGAAGGCCGCCAGGCAACTCATGGAATTGTACCAGGTTCGGGTGTACAGCCAGGACAGTCTCAAATCGCTGAAAATCCGCAGATCGCTTCCTGTGCTCAGTCCGCCCAAGTCCGCGACGGCTTCTGTCAAGCCGAAGCCCGTCAAAAAACAACCAGCGAAAACTCCGCAGGTACCCGGGAAAGTCGCACAGTCTGCCAAGATGGCTCGATCCGTGGCTGCCCCTGCGTCGTCGACCCAACGGAAGGCGTCTCCTGCGGTCAAGCGCAAGGCCGAGCCCAAGACCAAGGCGACTCAACCCGCGCCCAAGAAGATCGCTCGCAAGGCTCCGGCTGGAGATTCGGCAAAGAAAGGGCGCACGCGGCCCTCAATGTCTAAGACCAAGACGACTCAACCTGCGCCCAAGAAGATCGCTCGCAAAGCTCCGGCTGGAGATTCGACAAAAAAAGGGCGCACGCGGCCCACAATGTCCAAGGCCAAGACTCGGCCTCAGTCCAAGGCAAAATCGAAAGCCAAGGTTGTCAGAAAAGTCACTGCCAGGGCCGCAGGGAAGGCCACCACCAGAGGCATTCGTTAACCATTCTGCCAAAGCGCCGTCCGGGAACCCGACACGGCATGCCAAGTCGAAGCAGAGAGCACCATCATGCAATCGTTTAGCGAACGGCTACTCGTAACCCGCCGTTCGCAAGATGGGCGGCAACCTTTTCAGTCGACGCTCTGGGGCCCTGATAGACTTGGGCATTTCCATGATGATCGATTCGCCAAGCCAATTCAAAGGCCTTGGATGAAGTCATGGCGGGAATGTACCGACAAAACAGGTCGATGACTTGTTGATACGTATGACAATCGCAATTGTACACGATCACCGCGGCGTCAAAGTCACGGCCGGTGTCCAGCCCGGTTTCCTGTTCCGTGACTTCCGTGATTTTTGTCGTGGGAAGGGTGCTCATGCCGTTACTTATTCTACCCGTGCCGTGCCGGTTGCACAAGGAACGGCATCGTGCGGATGAAGGGAGCGCCGTGAGTCAAACCATTCTGGTCACCGGAGCAGCGGGATTTATCGGAAGCCACGTCGTCCAGGCTCTTGCGATGCGGGGCGACCGGGTCATAGGGCTGGATAACCTCAACGACTATTATGATCCAGCGAGAAAGCGCGCCAACGTCGACGAAGTCCGACGGGCCTTGCATGACCGTGGCTTAGGGGAAGCCTTGACGTTTATTCACGGAGACATTCGAGCCCGACAAACCCTGGAAACAATTTTTGCCTCCCATGAGATCGATGGAATCGTCCATTTGGCGGCGATGGCCGGCGTTCGAGTCTCGATCGAGGATCCCCATCTTTACTGCGACGTGAACGTCAACGGGACGCTGCACTTGCTGGATGCCGCAGTCGGAAGGATCGGGACCCGGACCCCGGGCTCCTCGTTTCCCACCTTTGTGTTTGCCTCCACCTCGTCCGTATACGGCAACACGCGAGAAATTCCCTTCAAGGAAACCGATCCCTGCGATCGCCCCTTGGCCCCGTATGCAGCCAGCAAGCGGGCAGGGGAATTGTTGGGCCATTCGTATCATCACCTGTACGGGTTGCCGTTTACGGCAGTCAGGTTTTTCACGGTGTATGGACCCAGGGGACGTCCGGACATGATGGCCTATAAGGTTCTGGACAATATCTTCTTCGGCCATGAAGTCCCGCTCTATCATGCCGGACAGATGCATCGCGATTGGACGTTTGTGAGTGACATTGTGCAGGGCGTGGTCAAGGCCGTTGATCGACCCTTGGGGTACGAAGTCCTGAATCTCGGGAGAGGAGAGCCCGTTGCCTTGGCACAGTTTGTTCAGGTGATCGAAGAATGCGTCGGGCAGAAGGCTCACGTCGTTCATGCCCCTATGCCGGAAGCCGACGTCGTTTCGACCTGTGCCGATATTTCCAAGGCTCGAACGTTGTTGGACTACCACCCGCAGGTTTCGTTGCCCGAAGGGATCAGTCAATTTTGCGCCTGGTACCGGCAACACGTGCTCCGATGAACGGCCACAGCGAATTCTTGTCACTCCGGTTGCGTAATGATAGAGTAAATTCCCTGTGCTGGAGTGGTGAAACAGGCAGACACCCGGGACTTAAAATCCCGTGCTTCGCAAGAAGCGTGCCGGTTCAAGTCCGGCCTCCAGCACCACCATGAGCGGGCAGCCGTGACAACGTTGAGGGCCGTCGCCTGACGTTACTTCGTTCCGATGACCATGGATTCGGGCCCGGCCAGGTGTTCGACTCGCGTGTCTCGAAAGCCGATTTCCTTCATCCATCCGCAGCAATCGGCCCCGGTATAGTCAAATCCACCCGGGAGTTCGATGAGCATGTTGAGGCTCATCAGGAGGCCAAAGGCGTTTTCCCGGCGTTCGTCGTCGATGATCGAGTCGAAGACGAGCAGAACCCCACCGCTGGGCAGGGCATCGTAGGCCTTCTGGATGAGAGTTTTTTTCTGGTCCAGATTCCAATCATGCAGAATGTGCCCCATGGAGAGCACGTCTGCAGAAGGGAGTTCATCGGCAAAGAAGTCGCCGGGAATAAATTTGAATCGGTCGCTCAGTCCGAATGATCGCACGTATGCTTCAAAAATGGGTCCGGTCACAGGAAGGTCGAACCCTCCCCCGGTGACATGCGGATGCACGTTGCCGACTTCGACGACCAGCCCACCTTGAGCCGAACCGATATCGATAAAGGTTCGATAGTCTTTCCATGGAAATTTTTGGGCGATGGCTTTGCTGGTGCCCATGCTGATGCCGGTCATGGATTGCATGAACCCCGCCAGTTTGTCCGGGTCGCTGTAGAGAATTTCAAAGAAGTTTCCGCCGTCTTTGGCTTCGTTCTGAGGACGACCGGTCTTCAGGGCCTCGGTCAATGATCCCCAGAATCGATACAGCCGATCATTGGCCATGGCCAGAAAGCCACCGATATACGAGGGTTTGGCCTTGTCGAGATAGAAATCCGTCTCCGGGGTATTGGCATAGAACCCGTCTCGCCGCTCCAGCATGCCCAAGGCCACCAACGCATCGAAAAAATCCAGGGCGCTCCGCTCGTGCAGGCCGAGGTGCCTTCGCAGGGTCTGGGCATCCATCGGTTCCTTTGCTAGAATCGTGAACACGTCGAGTTCGACTGCGCTCAACAAAGTCTTGGCGCCCCAGAATGCCATGCCCAGCCGCATGATTTTTTCAGGAGTTTGGTTCATGTCCGTGCCTCCGAATATGATGGCGTTGATCCGTTGGAGGCAGCAATGTACTGGGCAGAGTTCGATTTTGCAATGACGAGGCCGTGACGAGGCCTCGGGAGCGTCGAGGGCATGATGGAAGAAACGATCACGGTTGCTGATTTCAACAATGAGCTTGGCCGGATTTCCGCAGAGCATCTTGGGCTTTACGTGCACGTTCCTTTTTGTCGGGCACGGTGTCGATTCTGTGCGTTTTACATGGAGAGACTTCGAACGGATCGCGTGCAACGATTTCTGGGCGGGGTGGATCGGGAATGTTCCCTGTATGCCCGTGACGTAGGGCTCTGCAACGTTCCGGTGCAAACGATCTATTTTGGCGGAGGCACTCCGACGGCCTTGACCGCGCCGCAGCTCATCAGGATATTGAACGGCCTACGGCGTTGGTTTGTGGTGGACCGCGAGGCCGAGATCTCCGTGGAAGTTCACCCGGGAACGGTCACGCCCGAGAGTTTGGGCCTTCTCCGGCAAGCCGGGTTTACACGGCTGAGCGTAGGCGCGCAATCGTTTGATCAGGATGAACTCCGGGAATTGGGCGGCCGGGCTTTTGGACACGGGGCCAGGCAGGTCGTTGCCTGGGCACGGTCTGCCGGTTTTACGAATATTTCGCTGGATTTGTTGTTCGGATTCCCGGGACAGTCGCTGGAATCATGGCAACGAACCCTGGACGAGGCCCTTGCCGTCTCTCCTGCGCACCTGTCCTGTTATGCCTACACCCTGGAAGAAGGTTCACCTTTTTATCTGGACGTCATGCAGGGCAAGGGATCGGCGTCCGACCAGGAATTTCAGGTTACGTTGGAAGCGGTGGCCGCCGAACGGCTGGCCGCAGCGGGCTTTGAACGATACGAAATTTCCAATTACTGTCAGCCCCACCATGAGTGCCGGCATAACGTACGGTATTGGCAAACCCAACCCTGGCTCGGACTCGGTCCGAGTGCGCAATCCTGCCTTGGTCGCGTCAGGTTCGGAAACGTGGCGGATCTGGAACGGTATGCAACCGCTCTCGAGAAGGGAACGCTGCCATTGGACGACCTGACCCATCTGTCTCCCGACCAGGCGGATCGTGAGCGCGTCATATGGGGGTTGCGGATGCTGTCCGGCGTGTCAGTGCCCCCCCATCGGAAAACCCTGCTTGAAACGATTCACCAATTGAGGAAGGATGGGTTGTTGCAAGTGGATGGACGAGTCCGATTGACCGATCGAGGTCTTCGTTATGCCGATACCGTGGCGGTGGCCTTTCTGTGAAGAGGGTACGGCAGAGGGAGGCGTTGACTCGGGTCGCGCCGATGGCATGGCTCGCAGCCGGTGAGGAGTCGTCCGGACTGCACAAAAATCAGGCAATTTGCTCACTGGTCCGTGCTTGCTGAATAGCGCGTCATTGTTCACACGGTAGTCCACACGTAATTAACAAAATTTGTGGACAGAATCGATCGTCTTTCAGTCGGCGGAGAGTCTTGGGATATTCCGGATGACGTCGGGAGTTCCGCGATGGAAATCTCACCCGGGTCACGCGAGGGGTGGTGCCCGGACGTTGAGTCGTGTACGGAAGGGGCGTGTGCCGAAGCTCTCGTGTTTAGCGGGCCCCCATGGTCCAGAGCGCTTGAATGCCCAAGAGGAGAAGCGCCAATGTTCCGATGGCGATGGCAAACGTTCCAATGAGCAATCCGATGACGAACACCCAGTCCCCGGGCGTCGCGCGGCTTGGTCGGTTACTGGTATAACGGCGTAACAACTCGGCGTTTTTCAGGTTGCTTCGGAACCAGATGGAAAACAGATCGCCGAGGACGGGGAACGATCCGACCACGGTGTTGATGCCCATGTTCAGCGCCATCCGGATGATCACGATTTTCGGCGCTTTGAGTTTGACCGCAAGGCACAGAATGGTCGAGCCGATGAGATTGGCGATGGCATCGCCCAGACCCGGAATGAGCCCCAGAAGGGCATCCAGGCCGACGCGGATGGAGGTTCCGGGTATTTGAACGGCGGCGTCCAGAAGGCGAGCCAGGGAATCGGCGAACGCGCGGACGGCTTCCCGGTCGTCGTCGAGAAGGGGCTCCAGGCGTTGTCGAGGAAAAGGCGGATCGTCTTTCATGGAGTCTCGTCAGAAGCCATGCATGGGATGGTGGTAACAAATCAGGCTTTGTGACCGTTGTCAAGACCGCACGTCGTCCTTGCGTTCACCGTGTACGCAGGACGCCCGCGAAGAACGTGTATGACGACTCGTCTTTCCAAATCCCGGTTTCTCTCCGGCCTTCAATGTCATAAACGGTTGTATCTGGAGGTTTATGCTCCCCATCTGGCCACCGCCGTCGATGATCGACGCCAAATGCTGATGGACGCGGGAAACGAAATTCATGAAATCGCGCGTCGGTCTTTTGCCGGTGGGGTGTTGGTGGCCGAGGGGCACCGTCATGCCTCGCGGGCTCTCGAAAAAACGGCTGCATTGATGGCCGACCCGAATGTGCCCGCTATTTTCGAAGGAGCCTTTGAATGGGAGGGAACCCTGATTCGGGTCGACGTGCTCGAACGGGTCGATGAGGCATGGAAGTTGATTGAAGTCAAAGCCACCTCACGCGTGAAATCCGTGCACGTCGACGATTTGGCTGTGCAAACCCACGTGCTTCGAGGAAATGGCCTGGACCTGATCGGGATGTTCGTGATGCACGTGAATCGTCGGTACGCCTATTCCGGCGGAGACGTTGATCTGCAACGCGTGTTTGTGCTCGAGGATCTCACCGAAACGATTCGTGAAAGACTGCCGGACGTTTCCACCCACCTGGAACACATGCGTTCGATGCTCGGCAGAAGTCGGGCTCCCGACGTGGAGCCCGATCACCATTGTCACTCCCCCTATGAATGCCCGTTCTGGGCACATTGTACGGCTTCCAAGCCGTCTCGGTGGATCCATTATTTGCCGGGAGGGAAAGACGTCGTGCGTCGTTTACGTCAACGGGGAATCGAAACGATCGACGACATTCCTCCTGACGTGGCCCTGTCTCCCCTGCAACGGCGCATGCGCGAGAACGTGGAATGGATTTCGCCAAGGCTGGCCGAGGTCCTTCGGTCGGTCCGGTATCCGGTCCATCATCTGGATTTCGAGACGGTGATGCCTGCTGTCCCCCTGTATGCGCAGACCCATCCCTATCAACCCATTCCGATTCAATGGTCGAACCACACGGAGACGCAGGACGGGGCGTTGCAGCATACCGCGTATTTATGTACCGACCAACGGGACCCACGCGAAGACGTGGCCATGAGCCTGCTGGAATCCGTCGGAGAGGCCGGCAGCATTTGCGTGTATTCCGAGTACGAACGCTACGTGCTGAAATCATTGGCCGAAGCCCTTCCTCACTTGCGAAACGACTTGCTTCGGGTAGAGGAGCGCCTCTGGGATTTATTGCTCGTGTTGCAGAACCATTATTACCATCCGGACTTCCAGGGGTCCTTTTCGATCAAGTCCGTGCTGCCGGCCCTGGTCCCGTCCTTGGATTACGGGGACCTGGAAATCAAGGACGGTGCGACGGCCTCGGTGATGTACACGCGCATGATGTGGGGAGTGACGGATTGGGTTGAACGGCAACGCCTGGCATCGGCGCTTCACGCCTATTGTGCGCGGGACACGCTGGGTATGGTGGAACTTCGGCGCGTGCTGTCCCGAAAGGTCAAATCGGCATCCTCGCAGGAGGAGGGAGAGGGTTTCCCCCCTTGTCCGACTGCATGAAGGGATCGATCCTTGCCGTTGACCCGAGTGCCTCGCCTTGTTAGAATTCTCTCCCGTGTCATGCACGTGGGCATGCTCGGTGTTTGACCCCCTCTGGAGTATGCCTTCCTTCATCAGGTAGAACGTTTTCATGATCAGGATCTTAGTGTTGCATGGGCCGACTCTCAACATGCTTGGCATACGCGAGCAGGAGATCTACGGGAATCAGACCCTTCAATCGATTAATGCCCGACTCATGGAATGGGCCACGGCTGAAGGTGTGACGCTCGAGGCCAAACAGTCGAACAGCGAAGGAGAACTGGTGTCCTGGATTCAGGAAGCCCGAGGCCGGTTTGATGCGATCGTGATCAATCCCGCGGCGTATACGCATACTAGCGTTGCGCTTCGGGATGCCGTCCTGAGTGTTGCGTTGCCCACGGTTGAAGTGCATCTCTCGAACATTCACCAGCGTGAGGAGTTTCGCCGACGGTCCTATCTGGCTGGCGTCGCCATCGGTCAAATCAGCGGGTTCGGGCCGTTGAGTTATGAACTCGGGATTCGGGCGGTTCTTGATCACGTCCAAAGGTCTCAGGAAAAGCCTGGCGGCATGGAATCGGCCTGACGGATACCCACGACGGGCTCCTGGTATTCGTTGACGGCATGAAGGGCTGGCCTCCCGATCCCGAGCGTCTGCGCGGGCAGGATCGGAACGAAAGAATTTGTCAACGAACGACTGAACCCATACAATCACGAACGAAGCCTCATCCTTGAGGCGTTGAGCGGAAGAGGGCTTGCGTGAAGCCGGTCGAGCCGCGTTCGTGTTCTGAACGTGAGAAAGGATACAGGCATCGTGATTTCAACGGCAGAATTTCGAAATGGCGCGAGAATGGAATTGGAGGGAACACCGTATGCCATCGTGGAATTTCAACACGTGAAACCCGGTAAAGGCGGCGCGTTCGTACGGACCAAGCTGAAAAATCTGAAAACCGGGCAGGTGTTGGATAGGACGTTTCGCTCCGGTGAAAAATTCGACGAACCGGATTTGGAGGAATGCGAGATGCAGTTTCTCTATGCCGCGGGCGATTCCTATACGTTTATGGATACGTCGTCCTATGAACAGTTTACCTATGGGAAAGACCAACTCGGAGATGATACCGATCTTCTCAAGGAAAACACCACGGTGGAAATCCTGCTCTACGAAGGCAGCCCCATCTCCATGATCCTGCCGACGTTCATGAACCTGGAGGTGGTGAAAACCGATCCTGGGGTTCGAGGCGATACCGCTTCAGGAGGGACGAAACCCGCGATGGTCGAGACGGGAGCGACCATCAAGGTGCCGCTCTACCTGGGGATTGGCGAAGTGATTCGGGTCGATACCCGGACCAGAGCCTATGTTGAACGCGTTCGTACGTGAACGATGCAACACGACCAACGAAAAGAAATTCAGGAACTGATTGAAATGCTGACGGAGCAGAACCTGAATGAAATCGAGGTTCAGCGCGGGGACCTGCGCATCAGAATACGACGTGAATCTGACGTCGGAAGGCCTGCGTCGAACGTGCCGGAACGTTCTCCCGGTTCGGATCAGATCCCTGAAGCGGTCGAGGCGGCCGGGAGCAAGGAGGCCTCGCGATGGTTGACGGTGACCTCACCCATGGTTGGAACGTTCTATCGGTCATCATCCCCTGACGTCGCGGCTTACGTGGAAGAAGGGGACGTGGTGAGCAGAGGGCAGGTTCTGTGTATCGTCGAAGCCATGAAGCTGATGAACGAGATCGAATCCGAAGTCGAGGGCCGAATCGTCAAAGTCCTGGTTGAGAACGAGGCAGTGGTCGAATATGGACAACCCTTGTTTGTGATCGATCCTCTCCCCGTTCCTTAGTTCCCGTCCGCTTCGCGAGGGAAACCCGTGTTCAAGAAAGTCCTGATTGCCAATCGTGGAGAAATTGCGCTTCGCGTAATCCGTGCCTGCCGAGAACTGGGGCTGAAGACCGTCGCGGTCTTCTCCGAAGCCGATGCCGAATCCCTTTACGTGCGTTGCGCGGACGAGCGCATGTGCATCGGACCGGCCGACAGTGCCTTGAGTTACCTGAACGTTCCCAACGTGTTGAGTGCGGCGTCGGTCACCGGGGCCGATGCGGTCCACCCGGGCTATGGATTTCTTGCGGAGAACACGCATTTTGCCGAAGTCTGCGAATCGATCGGCTTGACGTTCATCGGACCGACCTCCAAGCATATCGCCTTGGTGGGCGACAAGACCGTGGCTCGAGGCATCATGCTTCGGCATGGGATTCCCGTCATGCCGGGTAGTGACGGAGAATTGCGCGATCTTGACCACGCGCTGCGGGTCGCCGACGAGCTTGGCTACCCCGTGATGGTGAAAGCTTCGTCCGGAGGGGGAGGACGAGGCATGCGGGTCGTCAGTCGCAAGGCCGAGTTGGGAAAGGCTATTTTGGCGGCTCAAATGGAAGCCAAAATGAGTTTTGCCCACGATGGCGTCTATCTTGAAAAGTATTTTCCTGAACCGCGACACGTTGAAATTCAGGTGTTGGCCGACGAACACGGGCATGCGGTTCATCTGGGCGAGCGGGACTGTTCGATTCAGCGCCGCTACCAGAAGCTGGTGGAGGAATCCCCTTCTCCGGTCGTGGATGACTCGTTACGACAGGAGATGGGGAAGGTGGCCCTCAAAGTCGTGAAAGCCGTGCAATACCGAAACGCGGGTACCGTGGAATTTTTACTCGATCAAAATCTGAAGTTTTATTTCATGGAAGTCAATGCCCGGATTCAGGTCGAGCATCCGGTCACCGAGATGGTGACGGGCATCGATCTTATCAAGGAACAGATCCGCGTGGCCATGGGGAAGCCGTTACGATTTCGACAGAAGGATATTCGGTTGAATGGCCACAGTCTCGAATGTCGAATCAATGCCGAATGTCCGGAAACCTTTGTCCCGAACCCCGGCGTCGTGTCACGATTTCACGTTCCCGGAGGAGCGGGGATTCGGGTGGATACGGCCCTGGAGGCGATGGGCCGGGTCCCTCCCCATTACGATTCCATGATCGCCAAGTTGATTGCGCATGGGCAGGATCGTGCAGAGGCCCTGGCCCGGGCACAACGCGCACTCGATGAATTTGTCGTGGAAGGGATCAAGACGACGATTCCGTTGCAACGACTCATCTTGAATGATCCCGACTTTCAAAAAGGTGGCGTGTCCACGAATTTTCTGGATCGGTTGTTAACCGGCCGTATGCTGTAGCCTCCGTGTCGCAGCCTTCCCTTTCCGGCGTCTATCTGTTGTTGGATGAGCAATGGGCTCCCGGGTGTGATCTATCCGCCGTTCTGGAATTGGCAGCCGGGTGTGGAATCCGGTTATTTCAGTATCGAAACAAGACCGGCTCCATGCAGGACGTGTTTGCCAAAGCCAGGGTCCTGCGAGCGGTGGCGGCAAAGGCAGGGGCCTTGTTCATCGTGAATGACCGGTGTGACGTCGCCATGGCCGTGGAGGCCGATGGAGTGCATCTGGGGCAAGAGGATCTTCCGCTGGAGCTGGCGAGAGCCATCATGGGGCCTCATAAAATCATCGGCATCTCCACCCACCGACCTGACGAGGTGATGCACGCGACTCGGGGCGGCGCGGACTACCTCGGCTACGGTCCTCTCTTTCCCACGACGACCAAGGAAGCCCGCGTGCCGCCCGTGGGCCTTGCCGGTTTGCGGAGAATTCGCGGGCTGACTTCATTGCCGGTGTTCGCGATCGGAGGAATTACCCTGGATTCTCTTGAGGCGATCGTGGCTTCCGGAGCGAATGGCGTGGCCGTGGCCTCAGCCGTGCTCGGTTCCTCGCACCTCGAACAGACGATGCGTCATTTCGTCACGCACTTCCCCGCATCATGCTCGTGACGGCCCGGATCGTCGTATGGTCCGCGAGGGTGAGAATCCCGTTTTCCCACTGTGCTTCCAGGTGAGGGGAAAAGGGGAGGGGGCCGAGAACCGGGACGTCGCTGAATTCGCGGATCAGCTTGATCGTGGAGTCGGTCTGTTGCTGCTCTTCGCGGGTGATGGCCGTGCCCCTGTGATTGAGCAGAATCCCCAAAACCGGAATGTCCGCCTCTCGTAGCCCCATGAGGGTCAGGCGTGCATGGTTGATCGAACCCAATCCGGTTCGACTCACGATCAGGCAGGGAAGGTCCAGGCGCTTGATCAGATCGCGGACGTCACACGTTTGAGTCAGCGGCACCAGAAGGCCTCCCGCGCCTTCTACCAGCACGTAGTCATGGTTAACGGCAAGGGTCCGGTAGGCGTCGAGGATCGTTTCGACGTCGATGGATTGCTGAGCGATGCGCGTGGCTTCGAGCGGAGCAATGGGTGGAGGCAGACGGTAGAGGCTGACCACGTCCACGTTTTCATGAGGCGTGAAAAGTTCCCTGAAACGGCGTCCGTCCGATGGGGCGGTCGCGTCGTCCGAGCCCGTCTCGACGGGCTTCATGATGCCGACCCTGCCTCCGGTTCGTTGCAGCGCCACCCCCAAAGCGGCGACCACAACGGTTTTCCCCACGTTCGTATCCGTTCCGGTAATGAAGACGCCTTTCGGCGGCGGCGACTGCGACACGTCTCTACCAGATCCGGTTATCCAGGTTGTAGACTTGACCGGAGAGATCCCGGGCCGTGGTCAAACGGTAGATGAACTCCGTGACTTCCTCGAGCGAAGGGGTGCGTCCCAGGAGTTGGACGCGAAGCCGGTTCGAATCGGAAAACGCGTCTCCGGCCAGAGGCGATTGATGCCAACCAGGGAATACGGCGTTGACCCGGACGTTGGCGTTGCCGAATTCCCGGGCTGCCGACTTGACCAGCCCCAGGGCTCCGGCTTTACAGGCCGCGTAGCCGGTTTGCCCTGCCCCGCCCCGGGTGCTGCTCAGGGAACTGATGATGGTCATGGCGCCTCCTCGTGGTTCGGAAAAAAGCCTCATTCCTTTCTGAAGACAGACAAACAGGCCGGTGAGGTTGACGTGCAGCATCCGTTCCCACTCGGCCGGCGTCATGCGGATCGTGAGGCGATTGACGGTGTGGCCCACCGCCCAGACCAGGGCATCGAGCCCGGCCCACGTGGTTTGGACGCGATCAAACAGGGCATGAATCTGGCTCGACTCGCTCACGTCCGCTTGAATGGCTTGGCCCCGTTGTCCCAGCCGTTCGATGGTTTGCAGGACGTCCGCGGCCGAATGGCGATTGGCATGATAATGGACGCCGACGTTCCACCCGTGTTGCGCGAATCGCAGACAGACCGCGGACCCGATGATGCCCGAGCCGCCGAGGACGAGGACCGTGGGAGCGGACGCGTCTCCGGAGTCACGTGATCCCCGTTTGAGTGCCGCAGGCATGGTGGCGTGATTATCCCGTATGACGTGCGGTAAGGCAAACCCGGGAGCTGTCTTGCCGCACCGAGAGGGCTGTGGTACCGTGAAGAGAGACGTTCGTGGAGCAAGGAAACGTGGGAGGGATCGTGGGCGGCCTGATGGCATTGATCATGCTGGGCCTCGTCGTGGGCTGGAGCAGTCACGGGTTCGGACAGGACACGCCGGTCGTGATCCATGATGCGAGCCTGTACTTCCCCGACCAGACGGGAAACGAATGGACGTATCAGGGACGTCTCCGCGAGGGGGTCGTCAATCAGGTGGAGGATGCCACGTTTGTGAACGTCTCGACGGTCACGGGAAGAGAAAAAAAGGACGGCGTCATGGTTGCGGTGTTTCATGACACGAATCCAGGCAATCAGGGACCGACCGACAGTTATTACCTTCGTGATGCCGCGGGGATCCGCTATTATGGATCCAAGCCCGGGACGATCCTGGAGCAGCAGTTGATTCCCTATCAAATCGTGAGGTTTCCTCTCGAAATGCCGAGTTCCTTTCATCAGTTGGATCGCAAGGCCCTCAATATGGGACTGGACCTTGATCGTGACGGCCGCGCGGAAACCGTGGACGTTCACGCGACGGTAAAGATCGCCGCACAGGAGCCCGTGACGGTGCCTCTGGGGACGTATGAGGAGGCGATTCGCCTGGAGGCGCACATGGAGTTGTTGGTGCACTTGTCCTCGGACGGTACGCAGATTTCCGGATTTGACACCATGACGCTGTGGCTGGTGAACGGCATCGGGCTGGTCAAGTACGTCGAGCATCAGATGGTTCCGATGGCCGGTGCCGGAAAAGACCGGCTGATTGAAATTTCCGAGGAACTGGAAGAAGCCAAACTACAGGGTGGAACCGTTCTGCTCAGTCGGCGCGAATCCTCGACGCATGGTGTTCTCACAGGTCAGTCGTTGAACCATGAATTGTTCCAGATACCCTTCTCCCCCGGCCTTGATGCCCACCCCGGACAGGCGATGGCCCCCGAAAGGCTGTCGTCCCACCAGTGACCCGGTGATGGGTCGATTAATGTACAGATTGCCCACGTCGAAGACTTCGCGGGCGGCGTGAATATTGGATGGGCTTCGGGAGTAGACCCCGCCCGTCAGCGCAAATTCCGATTCCATGGCCACGTGCAGGGCTTCGGTGAAACTCGAACACCGGAATACTGCGAGGATTGGGCCAAAAATCTCTTCACGTGCCAGTCGGTGATGCGGTTGCATGCCGGCCGCGATGACCGGGCCCTGGAACCAGCCCTCACCGGTCATCTTCCGGTCCAGCAGAACGGTTCCTTCCCGTCTGGCGACATCGACGTAGTCCCGGACTTTTTGAAGGGCGCGTTCGTCAATCATCGGCCCCATGTGATGAGCCGGATTGTCCGGTGGGCCAACGTGCAGGCTCCGTGCCGCATCCGTGAGACGTTCGAGAAACTCCTCATAGACCGGTTCAAGCACGATGACCCGGGAACAAGCTGAGCATTTCTGCCCCTGATAGCCGGTGAATGATGACAGGACCCCACTGACGGCTTCATCGAGATCCGCGGTTTCATCGATGATGATGGCGTTTTTTCCGCCCATTTCCGCGATGACGTGTTTGACGTGAGCGTGTCCGGGCGTGACCTGTGCCGCCTCCCGGATGATCCGGAGTCCGACTTCTTTTGATCCGGTAAACGCAATCACGTGAATGCCAGGATGGGCCACGAGGGTTTTTCCGATTTCGGGTCCGCCCGGGAGAAGATGCAGCACGTTGTCCGGGAGTCCGGCTTCCCTATAGAGGTCGAACAAATGATAGCCCATCATCGGTGAGCGTTCCGAGGGCTTGAACAAGACGGTATTCCCTGTCACCAAGGCGGCCGAGACCATTCCCGTTGGAATGGCCAATGAAAAATTCCATGGAGCAATCACCACGGCCACGCCGCGTGGAAGCCATTCGAGGTGATTCAACTCACCCGGTTCATGGCCCAGGCGTTGCGGACGTCCCAGGTGTCTCATCCGATCCGCGTAGAATTCGAGAAAATCAATAGCCTCAGCCACGTCGCCATCGGCTTCTCTCCAGGGTTTTCCGGTTTCCAGAATTTCCCACGCAGCCAGGTCCAACCGGCGTTGTCTCATGAGTGCTGCCACCCGGCGGAGATAATCGGCTCGCGTGTTGGCCGGTGTGGCACGCCAGGACTCGCGTGCGTTGCGCGCGGCCTGAACCACTGGTTCCAGGTCCGTGGGCACGTAACAGGGGACACGGGCCACGATCTCCTCCGGTCGGCTGGGATTGGTCGAAACCAGTTCATTCTTGCTCCGTTCGATCATGGAGGGCCAGACAACGGATCGTCCGAGTTGTCCCTTGACCCGTTCGATGGCCTGAATCATCGCCTGACGCGACGGTTCACGTGAAAAATCCGTGTGGGGTTCGTTGTGAAAACGCGGTGGCGTGGCCGCAGGAGAGGCATCCTGTGTCACCTTCGGCGGGGCGAGCAACGCGTCGAGAGACGTGTGCTGCTTCCGTTCCAGGGAAAGAAAGGATTCGTTGGAGGTGTTTTCCAGTAACCGTCGAACCAGATAGGCCATGCCGGGCAGGAGTTTCCCAACCGGGGCGTAGACCCGCATGCGACGTCCATATCGGACGAGCGCACGTTGCAACGTCTCGGCCATGCCGTAGAGGGACTGGTATTCACAGGTCTCGGGAGCGAGTCCCTGGGATTGGGCTGTGGCCTCGGCATGGGCAAGACTTCGGAGATTGTGCGTTCCGAACGCCGGACGGAACAACTCCGGATGGGCCAGCAACGTCCTGCTGAGACGCTCAAACTGTGCGTCCGTCTCGGGTTTCCGTCTCAACACGGGAATGGGCCACCCACGTTGCTCGTGTTGAATGGTTTCCGCGTCCCAGTATGCCCCCTTGACCAGTCGAATGGTGACGGGGGTCCCGCGTTGTCGCGTCCAGTCCACGAGACGATCCAGCGTGAGTTCGGCGTCCTGCAGGTAGGCCTGGAGGGCAATGCCTGCCCAGGGGTAATTCCGATACGCGGGTTCGGAGAGAATTCGCATGAACGTCTCGCAGGTCAAATCCTTGAGTTCATACTGTTCCATATCAAACGTCAGCGCGGCCGGCAGGTGCAACGCCAGATTCAGGATTGGCCGAAGCCGGGACGCCACGCCTTCGAAACTCCCATCGGGGTCAGCCGGGTCCAATTGTGAATACAGCGCGGAAATCTTGACTGACAGGTTGACGCGGGGAAGCGATCCGAGGTGATCCCGTTCCAGTAAGGGTCGGTCAGGCCAACCGCTGGCCCGTTCATGGTAGTATCGAAGCGCTTCCAGGCATCGGTCTCGATACTCGTCGGCTTCGGCTTCGCTGACGGTCGTTTCACCCAACAGATCGAGGGAGACCCCGCGCCCTGATCGCCACAGGGTTTCGATGATTGGCAAGGCGCTGTGTATGGAGTCTCCGGCGATGAACGTAGAGGCCATGCGCGTGAATTGTCGACGCAACACGAGCGCGCCCACGTGGGCACCGATCCTGGTGGCCGAAAGGTGCTTCAGCGACCATTTGATCGGTTGTGGGAGAATGGGGGCGTGACCGAAGTATTCGGCCAGGAGTCGGGTGAATTGTGCATCCGTGTTGAGAGTCGGAAGCACGTCCACGAAGCGGAAGAGTTGAACCTTGAACTCTTCATCCCGCATGCCCCAGTCCATGAGCAGGTCATTCCACCAGCGTTGACTCAGTACTGCAGGGGTGCTGGTTTGGCAGTACGTGGATAACGTTCGGCCGATTCGCTGAATGGATGGTTCCAGGAGAGTTTCTACGTGCATGGCAACCTTCTCTCTTCATTGTACTCCTCCGTCTTGCGCAATCGGCAGTCCAGGAAACGGATGAGTCGGCTGCTGGCCTGTTCTCTCAGGATGAGCCCTGGCCGAAGAACCCGAACGGCACGTCCGGTGCGCGGCGCGCGCGGGCTGCCGTTGAGACGTCGGCCGGTCGACCGGTTATTTTTCAGGATGCGGGTCCGGACAGGGTGTGAGACGGCGACCGGTGATGTTGCCATGCGGTCCCAGGTTGTTGACAAACGTGCCTGAAAGGAGGCGATCTTTTTCGCTCAACAGGAGACTTTCTTCCTGCACGATGCCACGGGGGAATTTCCATCTGATGTAGACGGTATCCCCCTGGATCCGGATCAGGTCCGGCATGGGGTCCATTCGGTGGTACTGTGAGGGGGGAGGGTAGACCATGACCGTTTTATGGTCGCTGTGGTCCTGATGGTTATGAATGAGCCATTGCCACCTTCCGCACAATCGATGGAGAGGCTTTTGCTTGTCGATCTCCTGTTTGATCGCCTGCCATTCCATCCATGCCTGTTGCTCGTTTCTGACGTGGACTTGCAGGAGCGTGGCCCGAACGTAGGCCGTGGCGATCGGCAGAAAGGACTGCCGAAGAAATCGATCGATGGATGGAGCCGGGTCGTCCGGACGCGGCCGTCGCTCATCATTCCGGACCGACCGGGCCCAGGCTTCCCGTAGTCGTTTCCGCACCCCCGCCGCTCCGTGGGTTTGCGCCAGGGTCAGCCAGCCGTTCGACGTGCCGATCCAGTCCGGATAGTGTTCATGGAGGAACTGCATGAACAGAGCCTCGTGCGGGGAGCGTGGTTGCGGTTTCATGGGATGTAATTGGGCAATGGTGCCGAGCAGGGCCAGGACGTCGGGCAGGTCCGGTTGGGATGGTCTGAGCCACTCGCTCTGTTGTTGCCGGTCGGCGAGGATCGATTGAAGCGAGGACTTCTGCTCGAGTGCGGTCAGGAGGTCGTGCGTGAGATGCCAGGTTGCGAGATGCGCCGTGAAGCGCAACAGGCGTCGACCGAATTCATTCGGCGCCGTTTGAAGCCGTTCCTTGGATAATTCGAGGGAGGCGCCGAACGCGTTCAGAAAAAAGACCGTGGCCTCTTCGTTGGAAGCAATGCCGTGGGGATTGCTTCCACGGAGGAAGGTGCCCCAATCCGCGTCTTGGGCTGAAAGCATTTGGGGCCATGCCAGGAACGCCATGAAGAGGAATGCCGTCCATCCCGGATTCGGCGACCGGAATCTTCCGGCTCGAAGAGCCTTCGGCATGCCATTCGATGCATGCATGAGCGCGTTGGCGTTGACGCAGACCCGTTTTCAAACGGGCAGGTGTTTTTTGAGAAAAGAGACGGTGTCGTCCCATGCCTGCCTGGCCGCGGCTTCATTGTAGAGGTCGGGTCGTACCGGGTCGCAAAATCCATTGCCGGTACCGGGATAGTGACGGACTTCTACGGTTTTCCCTGCCTCCTGTGCGACTTGTTCCAGTTGCGTCAGGTTCTCTCCGGACACGTGATCATCCGTTTCCGCAGCATGGTAGAGGAGTGGACAGTACAAGTTCCCAAGCGAATCGAGAGGGTCGGGAAGCTTTCCGTAAAATGAGACCGCTGCGCGCAGCCGCTTTCGTTTGAGGGCAAAGAGAATGGCCAGGGTTCCGCCGAGACCCAACCCCACTGCGGCATGCGCATTTCGCAGCGTGAATTCAAGGTTGGGATCTTCGGGCAGATTCGCATTCAAAAATTCGCATGAGGCATTGACGTCCTGCAGGACCGTGGAGAGGTCGATTCTTTCAGAAAGCACGTCGGCCACCTCGGCGTTGGCCGTGATCATCCCCCCTTGCCGGCCATACAAATTCGGGACCATGACCACGTACCCTTCACACGCCAGTCGCAGGGCCAGATCCTTCCAGTCCGGCGTGAGCCCCCATTTTTCATGAAGCAGGACCACCGAGGGAAATTTTCCCTTTTCCTGGGGCCAATATTGAACCCCTTGGACTTGATGTTCTTTGGGGATCTTCGTGGCCGCATAGGGATCGACCATCTGGTCTTTATGGGTTTCAAAGATTCCCTTGCTGGAAAAGCGAACGGATTTGTACCCGATTTGATCCGAGGTAAAGGGTGTGACGTGATCTGACATGATGGTTTCGATGGATGACCGGAAAAACGAACCGCACTATATCGACAGTGTCGGAGTTCTGTCAACGAGAGGGGGCATGCCTTCGTGTCCCGATTCGCTCTCGCGTGCGCGCAGATGCCTGGGAACGTCTGCCATCCCCCGTTGTCATGCCGGCTTGACCCGGTATCAGGAAGAAAGCAAAGGCCCCTGTTCGTCATGCCGGACTCCGATCCGGCATCCAGAAAAAGAAAAGGCTCTGGATTCCCGCGTTCGCGGGAATGACAAAGAGAGACGAGGGGATGACGTAGTTGGAAGAAGACGAAGATTGACGCTGTCGTGTTGACCACGGAGCCGGCCTTTTTGCCCCCAGCGTCCGGAATCCGGCTATGCGGCAGCCCCGCGGTCGAGGAGACGCGCCGGAAACGCCTCAGGGAGCCTTGAAAGACAGGCATTCGGCAGTGGCCAGCCCGTCGCGGACCATCTCCTGGATGGGCAGCAGCGTTTCAGCCTGTTGGATGACGTCGAGTCGGCAGCGGGTATTCGGATGCGGTGGCACAAACAACGTACAACAATCCTGGTCCGGCTCGATGGACGTCTCAAACGTTCCGATCCGTTGGGCTTCATTGGTAATTTCGAGTTTATCCATGCCAATCAGAGGACGAAGAATGGGGAGCTGTGCCACCTGGCTTACGGTTTGGAGGTTTTCGGCAGTCTGGGAGGCGACCTGTCCGAGGCTGTCCCCTGTGACCAGCCCCCAGCAGTCTTCTTTTCCGGCCAGGCGCTCTGCAATTCTCATCATCATCCGCCGATACAGGACCACTCGAATAGGCGCGGGAGCCCCCATCACAATTTGACGTTGAATGTCTCCAAACGGAATGAGGTACAAACGAGCCGCCAATTGGTAGCGCGTGAGCAATGAGACGAGATCGCGAACTTTTTCTTCGGAGGCCCGTGAGAGATAGGGCCGGCTGTGGAAATGGACGAAGGTGACTTTGCAACCCCGCTTCATCATCCGGTAGGCGGCGACCGGCGAATCGATGCCACCCGAGATGAGGCAGAGCACGTGGCGACTGATGCCAGTGGGAAGTCCTCCGGGGCCTGGGTATTTGACGAGCGAGAAGTACGCGGTGTGATCGACGATTTCGACGACGACCGTAAGATCTGCCCCGTTCAGACGCACCCGTGTTCCCGTTGCCGCACACAGGTACGCGCCGATGGTCCTGTTCACCGCGACGGAGGGAATGGGAAACCGTTTGTCCGCGCGTTTGGTCGTGACCCGAAACGTCTCGAACGTTTTCGATGGAAGTCTGGCTGCAATGGCTTCGCACAGCGGTGTGAGGTCGGGTGATTCATAGTCGATCGGCAGGGAATGGGCCAAAGAATAATTCGCCACTCCGAAGGTATGACGAATGCGAGTCTGAACGTCTTCCCAGGATACCTCGCGTGGAAAGGTGATTCGGATGCGACCCGAAAGCCGTTTGATTTCGGTAATGCCGGTCTTTTTGAGCGTGTGCTCGAGGTGCTGGATGAGTCGTTGTTCAAAGAACCCCCGATTGCGCCCCTTGAGTGCCAGTTCGTGATAGTGAACCAGGGCATGGGGCATTACCCGTCAGCCTCCAAAAACCGTTCGGCATCTATCGCGGCCATGCATCCGGTTGCAGCGGCTGTGATGGCCTGTCGATAGTGAGGGTCCTGGACGTCACCGGCGGCGAAGACGCCGGGCACGCTGGTTGTCGTTCCGCCCAGGGTCCGAATGTAGCCGTTGGCATCCAACTCGATTTGTCCTCTGAGGAGACTCGTATTCGGCGTATGCCCGATGGCGACAAAAACGCCTTTGCAATCCAGCGTCGACGTCTCATTGGTGAGGCTGTCTCGAAGTCGAAGTCCGGTGACGACGTCATCGCCTAATATTTCCTCCGCCACCGAATTCCAGCGGAATGAAATTTTTTCGTTGTTCATGGCCTTGTCCTGCATGATCTTCGAGGCCCGGAGTTTGTCCCGACGATGCACGATGGTCACGTTGGAGGCGAATTTTGTCAAAAACGTGGCTTCTTCCATTGCGCTGTCCCCGCCCCCGACGACGGCAATGGGCTGACCGCGAAAGAAAAATCCGTCACAGGTCGCGCACGTCGAAACCCCGTGTCCCAGCAGCCGACTCTCCGAGTGCAGGCCCAGGAGATTGGCCGAGGCCCCGGTGGCCACAATGAGCGACAGGGTCTGAACCGTGTCTTCGTCGTTGATCGTGAGGGTGAACGGTCGGCGACTGAGGTCGATGGCGGTGACGTCGGCCGTCTGAAACAGCGTGCCGAATCGTTCGGCCTGGGCGCGCATGTCCTGAATCAGTTGCGGCCCCAGGATGCCCTGCGGAAAGCCTGGAAAATTTTCTACGTCGGTCGTGAGCGTGAGTTGTCCGCCGGCCTGCGAGCCTTCGATCATGAGCGGCGCCAGATTGGCCCGAGCCGTGTAAATGGCCGCCGTCAGTCCCGCGGGACCTGATCCGATAATGACGATCTTGTGCATGAGTTCCGTCCTTCGTGAGAAAAGTGAAAATGATCACGCACGACGTGCCTTGCCCGGGCGCGCCTTCGTTGGCCGGGCCGCTTCTTGACGTAGCTCCTGATAGAGGTGTTGCACCTGCGTTTGAAGCTGGGGCATCGGCAAGGTGCCGTCCAGGATATAATCCGCAAATCGACGCTTGACGTGCAAGGGCAGTTGCCGGCGAATTCGTCTCAATGCCTCCTGTTGGGTCAGGCCGTCCCGTTGTCGGGCTCGCCGAAGTTGCGTGGGACGATTGGCCGTCACCACAATGATACGGTCCATTCGCTCATGAGCCTGCGCTTCGATCAGGAGCGCCGCATCGTAAATGATGACGGCATTCGGATGTCGCCGGGCGATGACGTTCGTTTGCCGAACCTGTTCGCGGGCCACACGAGGATGCATGATGCGATTCAGGATTGCCAGCTTTCGAGGATCGCGAAAAACCCGCTGGGCCAGGGCTCCTCTGTCCAGCGTGCGGTCGGCCTGAAGAATCCGCTTCCCGAACGTGCGAACGATGTCCCGCCAGGCCGCTTTGCCCGGCGTCACCACGGTGCGGGCCAACTGGTCGGCTTGAATGACGAACGCGCCGAATTCCTGAAACAGGCCTGCCACCGTTGTTTTTCCGGAAGCGAACCCTCCTGTCAAACCCACCAGTAGCATCACAGTTCCTAGTATAGGAAATTTCCCCGATCTTCGAAAGTTTGTGGATCGGGGCAGGGTCGGCCGCCGCGAGCTTGACCGGGCGGCGGCGCTTCCTGTAAGTCCACCCGTATGTCCGATGCTTCAAGACTCCGAGAAATGGTAGACAGGCCAACAAGGCCGTCAGCTCCACGGAAAACGATGCCGATGCGTTGGGTCTCTCTCCTTGCCGTTCTCGGTTCGTTGCTTGCTGGTGCAGGCGTCGCGCCTGCGCAAGAGCCGAGTGACTTTCGTGAAAGCCATTCCGGGACCACCTGGTACGTCGCCTTGGATGGATCCGGGCATTTCACGGCCATTCAGGAAGCGATCGATCACGCACGGGATGGGGATACCGTCTTCATCAAGCCGGGACGCTACACCGAGGACGTCACGGTTCACAGTAAGGAAGGGCTCAGGGTTATCGGAGCAGGCCGGGAGACAGTCCTGATTGCGGGGTTGAACCGGGTGGGCACGCTGCATATCGGAAAATGGCCCTATGGAGCCCGGAACGTGGAAATCCAAGGCGTGACCGTTCAACAACATGGAGGGCTGGGCGTCGGTATTTTTAACGGTGATGGCGTGACCCTCAGGAGCGTGAAGGTGAATGGTTTCGTTTTCGGGCAACAGGTCCACAACGTGCATATCGAGGATTGTATCGTGGGCGGCAGCGAGACCACGGGCATCGGGTTTGCCGATTCTCAGGCTACGCTGAGCGGCAATCTGATTCACGATAACGATCATGGCGTGTCCGTTGGCGGATCGTCGATCGTCCATCTGGAACGGAACATCATCACGCGGAGCCTGTTCGAGGGGGTCCTCGTTGCCGATCAAGGCAAGGCCACGCTGGTTCAGAATACCCTCGTCGGGAATGAAGGGGGCATCAGGTTTCAGGATGCCGCCACGGGTAAGGTTGAAGGAAATATTATCAGTGACTCCCGCGTGGGCATCGCGTGGTCAGGCAGGAATACCGTGACCATTGCGCATAATGGCTTGCATCGTGCCGACGTGAACTATCAGGTGGACGGTCAACCCGCGTCTGGCGCGTCCCGCTCCTTTTCGGACGTCTACGTTCCTCCTCGATTCGTCGCTCCCGATCACGGAGACTACCGACTCCAGGCCGACTCCCCCTTGCTGAATATCGGGGAGTTTCTCTACCTGGGCGCCCTGGGACCCGTACACGAGTAGCAGACGGCGTTCCCCCGTTCAAACGCTTGGAACCGTTTCCCGCCGTCATTGCCCCTGCATCCTCGCCCTGCCGACCCGACCGCAAAAGCCTCGGCTGCCGGATTCATCCGCATAACGGAGTTTTAACGGATGAATCGGAGAAGAAGGGGGGAGGAATCCGGAGCCTCCATCACTGCGCAGGCTCACGATTTGGCCCGAGGAGCCTACAGGCGTCCTTTCGCCGTCTGAAAGGCGTCCTCGTCAGAGTGGCCATTGTTCTTCACGCCAAGCCATCTCCCAGAACATCCATTCGTAGCGTGAACTGGTCAGGAACGCCTCGGTCATACGCTTTTTTTCGGCCTTGCCGGCCTGCGTGGCTTCCTTGTCAACCAGCGTACGCATCCATTTTGTGACGTCGGCAAATTCCGGCGATCCGTATAGCAGCAACCAATCCCGATAGGGATGCGTGGCTGAGGGGGGTCCGTTTCGCAGGAGATGTTGCCCCACGACGCAATAGATCCATGCACAGGGAAGGGCCACAACCGTCAGTTCGGCGAGGGTGCCGGTCTGGGCCGTGCTTCGCATATGTCGGCAGTAGGCGTAGTTCGTCGGGGCCAACGGGGTGCTGCGCATGTCAGCGGCCGAGAGTTTCCATCGTTTGCCGTAGGTTTCGTGCAATCCGCGTTCGACCACGATGGTTTCTTCAACGAGTTTGGCAAAGCGAAGAGCCGTCTCGGGATCTTGGGCTTTTTGCGCGCCCAGGGCGAAGATGCGGGCCAGCTCCTCGAGATACCTGGCATCCTGGAGGATATAATATTGGAACTTGCGTGGAGACAGGGTGCCTTTTCCAAGGGCAACCACGAAAGGATGCTTGAATTGCGCCTCCCAAATGGGCTTGGCCAACTTCTGCAGGTGTTTCGTAAAACTCACGAGTGCATTCCCTCACGTGGGAGGAATCAAAACACGAGGCCCCAGTGTACTCGATTCGGCACGGGGAGGCAAAATTTCGAGTTCGGGAAGAGGCAGAGACAGAGACGCTGCGATCGTGACCTAGGAGCGCAGAAGAACGCCGTTATTCCGTTTCGTCGGCAAGAAACTTCATGATGGCAGGGTTGACGAAGTCGGGTCGTTCCCATTGCGGGAGATGTCCGGAATTCGGGACGACCAGTAATGAACTGCGCGAAATAGTCGTTTGCAGGGTTTGCCCGACCGACGGGGGAAAAATCTGATCGTGTTCCCCCCAGATAATGAGCGTCGGGTGGGAGATTTCCCGCAGCCGAGACGCCGACGTGGCTTCCCATTCCGGAATCTGGTCCAGTTGTGAATAGATCGCCTCGAGGAATCCGGGTTGAGAGCGGAGGTGGTACGCCCGTTCCACGATCATCGGGGAAATCAGGGCATGATCATGAATGAGTTCTTTCAACGTCAGGTTGACGGACCATCGACCCGTTAGCCAACTTCCCAGTTTTGCCAGCCAGCGTGCTGGCCGGTGCTTGATGAAGGCCCTGACTTCTGGCGCATGCAGGTTATCGAGAATCGTGGCAGGCAATCCTCCGATGAGCACGAGTTTGGCGACGCGGTCCGGATGCCTTAGACTCATCTCGATGGCAAGCCCGGCTCCCATGGAGCTGCCAATCAAGGTGGCTTGCTGAAGAGAGAGGTTATCCATGAACGTTCGGAACGTGTCGAGGAGAAAGGCCGGGGAATGTACGAGTCCGGGTTTTTCGGAGAGTCCCGAGCCCAACAGAT
The DNA here is from genome assembly GCA_965221365.1 of Nitrospirales bacterium. Taxonomy (GTDB): domain Bacteria; phylum Nitrospirota; class Nitrospiria; order Nitrospirales; family UBA8639; genus Bin75. The sequence continues at coordinate 28,422 of OZ244884.1, forward strand.
CAGGCGTGATGATCCGAGCCGATTGGGCGAGCGCGGCCTGCTGGTGTTCCCAATGCCACATGGAACCTCCCAACCCATGAATCAGAATAACGGGAGGCCCCTTCCCGTTGTCCAGGTAGGCCAGGTGAGATCCATGCACGGCAGTGGTTTGCACGCCGTATCGAGACAGCAGGTCGACGCGAGAGGGAATGCGAAGAGGTGAAGAAGGGCTCACCACGAAACATCAGCACCGATCGATGGTGTCGCTATTCGAGTTGGATCAGGGTTTCATCGCAATTGACCAGATCGCCTTCATTGACGTGGATGGCCTTCACCGTCCCCTCAATGGGTGCGGTGATCTGGTTTTCCATTTTCATCGCTTCGATCACGAGAATCGGGTCGTTGGCGGAGACCGTGTCACCTTCCGCGACCAGGACTTTCACGACGCGACCCGGCATGGGAGTCGTCACGTCTCCCGGATTGACGGGTTTGGGGCGTTTTCCTTGACCGGCGCCGGTTGAGGCGGGTGCCTCCGGTCCACTGGCCAAGACTTCATGCAAGGGCTCGAGGTAGACTTCTTCGAGCTTGTCGTCGATCTTGATGTAATAAGGTTTTTTCCCGTCGATGGTTCGGCCGGAGCCTGAAACCCGGACGTGATAGGATTCGCCGTGGAGGGTGACGTTAAATTCGATGGGTGCGAGATGGAGATCATGGCTCCGTGGAGCTCCCTGGCCGCCGCCCGGTGGCTCGAGCGGTTCGGGCTGGAGTTTCCCGCTTGCCCGTTCATGGATGAACTGCAACGCAATGGAAGGAAACAGGGCATAGGACAACACGTCTTCTTCCGAGACCTCATGCTCGCTCAAATCCTTTTTGACGGCATCCAGTTCAGGGGCCAGGTTATCCGCCGGTCTGTTTGAGATAGGGGCATCGTCGGCAATGGCTTTTTCTTTCGTGGTTGCATCCACGGAGCCCGGCGGTTCGCCATAGAGTCCTAAAAAGTAGTTTTTGGTTTCATTGGTGATGACCTTGTACCGTTCGCCGGTCATCACGTTCAGGGTGGCTTGGGTGCCAACGATTTGACTGGTGGGGGTCACCAGCGGAGGGTAGCCCATGTCTTTGCGAACCCGTGGGATTTCTTCCAGGACTTCTTTCATTTTCTCGATGGCATTCTGTTCCGCCAATTGAGACGCCAGGTTTGAAATCATGCCTCCCGGGACCTGTGACACCAGGACGTCCGTATCCACGCCGGTGAAATCGCTTTCAAACTGATGATACTTCTTCCTGGCCGTTCGGAGTTGCTCCGTGATGGGGGCAAACTGGGATAAATCCAATTCGGTGTCATACTGGGTTTTTTTCAGGGCCGCCACAAAGGTTTCCGTGGGGGGGTGCGACGTGCCTCCCGCAAGCGGAGACATGGCCGTATCCAGCACGTCGAGTCCGCCCAGAATGGCCATGAGTGACGACATCGAAGCCATCCCCGACGTATAATGCGTATGCAAATGGATGGGGACACGAACCGCTTCCTTCAAACGCTTGACGAGCGCATAGGCTTCGAACGGAGGCAAGAGCCCGGCCATGTCCTTGATGCAGATGCTGTCCGTCCCGAGATCTTCCAGGCGTTTGGCCTGCTCCACGAAGTGATACAGGCCGTGCACCGGGCTGACCGTGTAGCAAATCGTGGCTTGCACGTGCTTGTTGCACTGCTGGACCACCCTGATGGCCGATTGGAGGTTTCGAACGTCGTTCAGGGCGTCGAATATGCGAAAGACGTCAATGCCGTGTTCCGCGGACTTGACGATGAAGCGTTCCACGACGTCGTCGGCATAATGCCGATACCCGACCAGGTTTTGCCCACGGAGCAGCATTTGCAGCCTGGTGTTGGGGGCGGCTTGGCGGAAGGCTCGTAACCGTTCCCACGGATCTTCTTTCAAAAATCTCAGGCAGGCATCGAAGGTGGCACCGCCCCAGACTTCCAGGGACCAGAACCCGATGGCATCCAGTCGCTCCGCGGTTGGAGTCAGATCTTCCGTACGCATGCGCGTCGCCAGCAACGATTGATGCCCGTCTCGCAAGGAGACGTCCGTCAGGTGAATTTTTCGTCCGGACGAAGCTTCCAGTTCGAATGCGTCGGAACGTTTGGCTTTCCGTCGCTTTCGAGGTGCCTCTCCGGTGCGTCGTTTGAACTTGTCCCAGAACGTTGGTTTCTTGGCCATAGGATGCCTCTGTGTTAAGGATACTCGTCGCCGAGACGGCGTTTAGAGCCCCTCATAGGCCGCAATGGCGGCTGAGAGCGTCGTGACAAGATCTTCTGAGCCCAGCGCATGGTCGTATTCATAGATGTCCGGGTGAGCGTCCAGGTAAGACGTATCGAATTTTCCCGAACGAAAATCGGGTTCTTCCATGATGTTCTTTAAGAAAGGAATGGTGGTTTTGATCCCTCGCAACAGAAACTCCTCCAGCGATCGATGGGTTCGCCGAACGGTTTCATCCCACGTCCGACCTTGTACCGTCATTTTGGCCAGCAGCGCGTCATAGTAGGGGGGCACGGTATAGTCTTTATACACGAGCCCGTCGATCCGTACCCCGATGCCTCCGGGAGACAGGTACGCCGTGATTTTGCCGGACGAAGGCCGAAACCCGTTTTGCGGGTCTTCGGCGTTGATCCGACATTGAATCGCATATCCCTGAAGGTTCACTTCATGTTGTCCGAACATGAGTGGCCGGCCTGCGGCAATCCAGATTTGAGTTTGCACGATGTCGATGGTGGTGATTTGCTCCGTGACCGTATGTTCCACCTGAATTCTCGGATTCATCTCCATGAAATAGTAGTTGCCATCCTGATCCAGCAGGAACTCGACGGTGCCGGCGTTTTCAAATTTGGCGGCACGGGACAGGGCAATGGCGGCGTCGCCCATTTGGCCCCTCAGTTGCGGCGTCAGGATCAAGGAAGGCGCAATTTCAATGACTTTCTGGTGGCGTCGCTGGATCGAACAATCGCGTTCGCCCAGATGGACGACGTGGTCTTCCTTGTCCGCGAGAAGCTGGAATTCGATATGATGCGGTCGTTCGATGTATTTTTCAAGAAAAAGGTCGGCGTTGCCGAACGCCGCCAATGCTTCTCGCGCGCCGGATTCCATGGCTTCTTTCAGTTCCTCATCGGAGCGGACGACGCGAAGTCCACGCCCTCCTCCGCCGGCACTGGCTTTGACCATCACCGGATAACCCACGGACTGAGTGAAGTGCAGGCCTTCTTCGACGCTTTGGACCCGGCCATCCGTTCCCGGAACCACGGGAATCCCGATTCGTTTGGCGAGCTCTCGGGCCTGGACTTTGTCTCCCAAGAGTTCCAGGGCCTCGGGAGTCGGGCCGATAAACGTGATGCCTGCCTCTCGACAGAGATGGGCAAACTGGGCGTTTTCCGCCAGAAATCCGTATCCCGGATGAATCGCATCGGCTCCGATCCGGTTGGCCAGGTTGACGATCTGCCGGGCGTCCAGGAAGCCCTGGACCGGACCGGGGCCTACCAGATAGGCTTCATGGGCCTTTTTGACGTAGATCGCCGTGGCTTCGCATTCGGCGTAGATTGCGGCCGTGGCAATGTTGAGTTCGCGACAGGCACGGATGATCCGCATTGCGATTTCACCGCGATTGGCCACCAGAATTTTTTTGAACATGGGCTGACCTTGCAGGAGAGACGTCGTTCCTCTGGTTGACGCAGCGAGTTTCGGCAAACCGTTTCCGGGACGTTGGCTGCCGGAGAGAGCATCAAGGTCCGTGGGCGAGTCTATCTATCACGGAGGATGAGGACTCTGTCAAGAGGTTGGCTGGGTCCATTACGGGGCATGGCCTGGCACGAGGGAGGCCGTTGCAGCAGGTCGTGGCCAAGGCGCTGAACGGTCCCGAGGAACTCCGGTCGCGGGGGAATGCGCGTCGCGTGGTGCAGACGTCGGCAGGAGGTGACGTCCCTTAATCAAGCCTACTGCCCGTTGAGCGGGTAATATTTGATGACGGAACTGGTCTTGTCCTGGAAAAGGCCGCTGGCGCCTATTTTGATGGCGCGTTGTCCTTGGGGCGACAGCACGTATTCCAGAAAGGCTCGGGCTACCGAAGAGGCTTGGGGGTTCATCACGAAGACGACCGGTCGCCGCAGGGGATAGGTGCCGTCCAGGACCGTCTGGTATTCGGGTTCAATGTCATCCACGAACAGGAGGGTCACGCCGTACCCGTCCTTCAGTGCCTGCAAGGCGGGTCCCATCGAGACGTAGGAGATGGAATAGGGGTCGCCGTTGATGGCCTTGAAGGTTTCGGTTTCCTTTTCGATGATTTTTGCTCGAGTCCCGGTACGGGGTTCAAGGCCCAGGAATTGTTCAAAGGGTTGGCGGATGTTCTGATTCCAGGCTCGATGAATCAGCGAAATTCTGATTTCCGGTCCCTCTTCGTAGACTTGCGACCAGAAGGTGATTTCGCCCGAAAAAATTTTCTCCAACTGTTCTCGAGTGACTTCTTCAATGGCATTGGCAAAGTTCGTGACGACCGCAATGCCGTCCCATGCCACGGTGGTCGAAGGGAGATCGGGTTCCGCTTGGCCCGTAATGGCGATATCCGCGCCATTCTCACGAACTTCTTCCACCGGCCGGGCGTTCTGGTGCCAAAAAAAGTCGATGGAGGTCTGGGGATGCAGGGCTTCGAAGTTTTTGGCCAGCGCCTCGATCGCATACCGTTCCGGACCATTGCCCACGATCACGGCAGAGCCGGTTAAGGCTTCCGTGGCTCCGGGACCAGGCAGAGCCAGCAAGACCGTCAGCCAGACTCCCATCAGCATTCCCGACACGGCGGCACGGTTCCGCCGGGTTCGTTTGCGCGTTCCCTCTGGTTGTGAAGGAGGCAGGAACCTCTTCGCCTTGGGGCCTGACCGGCACGGATGGTCTATGGATCGTGCAGCAATCACAAGACGTGAGGGCACTAATTCTCTCCGGAACCGGAATCCGTCGGTTGCGTCATTCTGGGTGCACCGGGAGCCTCGCGTGCCCCACCCATGATGGGAGGAAGTTTTTTGAATTTGTCCATTCGTTCGTTATACATATCGTAGGCCTTCATCTCACTGAAGCCCGGTTTATGCTCGCCTTTGATCTGGGAAGCGAACGCGGACATGAGTCGCTGAGCCTTGACCTCGTTGCATTGGGGGCAGGGGGTATCTTCCGGCCTGGCGTTGACGGATTGGAGCAGCTCAAATTTATGGCCACAGGCATGACAGTGATATTCATAGACGGGCATGGATCGCACACTCCCTTGTTACGGATGCTTCATAGACAGCTTGAGACATAATGTCTGCATTATACAGGATTGAAAATGCCCTTGACCATCCCTCATGAAATTAAATGCGGCACGCTTGACGGTGCAGGGGTGACTTCTTTACAGTGCTCAAGCTTCAAGGGATTGTGCTCATTCTAACGCGGCGGAGGACTGCACATGTCTGTCTTGGTGAGAACGTATCGGTTGGCCAGTGGGTTGCAACAAATCGAACGGATCGATGATCCTGATCGCATCGAACGGTACATGAAACTGTTCGATCGTGAAGATCTGAAAAAGATTCAGACCGGAGCAAAGGTCAAAATTGAAAAAGATGAATGGCAGCTTCTCGATGAATAATTGAGAATGTGTTGAATGAAACAGACGTTTCAAGGAGTATCCGGTGGCACTGTGGGTCCACGTTCGAAGATCGTTGGATGAAGCCGTTCTGCACAAGGAACGGTGCATCGAAGTTCCCTCCACTCCCACCCGGTCCGATTTCTGGGAAGGCGGATGGTTTGAATATCCCGACAAGGAAACGGCTCTGGATGCGCTGGAGCAGGCCGGCGTCATGCGCCAGATGAAATGTCGCCTGTGTAAGCCGTAGAAGCCGATGGCTGAAAAATTTGGCGGATATCGATGGGTGAAAGAAGGCTATCTTGATAATCGCATCCGGGGCATCGTGGTCGGGGAGATGACCTTTGCCTCCGTCGGTCCGATCAAATTTTATCTGAACGGGGATTTCAAGTCCGATATCGCCGGGCGGATTTTTTCCTTTCACAACTCTCAATTCGTCGATGATCTCCAGGCTGCGTCGCGCTTGATCGAATTGTCCAATCCCCAGATCGGCACCGTGAGTTCGATCTCCTTCGACCCGCATCCTCTCCTTGCGCCTCACCCCTATATCGAGTGGTTTTCTCAGGGGGGCGATCATTACCGGATTGAATTGCAGGAAGGTGAGGCCCGACTGCTCGATGCCGACGAGGCCGCGTGCTATGAAGGACGAAGCCGACAGATCAGGCAGGCCTATGCAGGCCAATCCGCTCAGCCTCCGGCGGAAACGAGGCCTGCGGACCAGGAGTGGTTCTAGCCGCGCGTTGCCGACGATCCGAGGCCGCGTTCATTGACAGCCTTTTTCTCGCATCCGTACAATTTTTCTCCTTATGCCGAACGATCGTTTTCTGAAAGCCTGTCGTCGTGAACCCGTGGATCGAACGCCGGTGTGGTTTATGCGACAAGCCGGGCGTTACATGGCGGAATATCAACGAATTCGAGCGAAGCACGGAATTCTTGATGTTTGCAAAACCCCTGAATTGGCCGCAGAGGTGACGCTTCAACCCATCGAACGCTTTGACCTCGACGCGGCGATCATTTTTGCGGACATTCTGTTGCCCCTGGAATCGATGGGCTTGCAATTGACCTTTCGTGAAGAGGAAGGGCCGGTCATTCTCAATCCGGTGCGGCATCAGGACGACGTGACGCGGTTGCGCCGGGTGGAGGAAGAGGCCTTCCGGTTTTCCTTTGATGCCGTCAGCCTGGCGGTGAGGGCCTTGGATGGTCGCGTTCCCCTCATTGGTTTTGCCGGCGCACCGTTTACCCTGGCCAGTTATGCGATCGAGGGAGGGAGTTCACGAAACTACCTCACGACCAAACAGATGATGTTCGGTCGGCCTGAGCAATGGCGGACGTTGCTTGACAAACTTTCAGACGTCGTCGTTACGTATCTGGTGAACCAGATACGGGCTGGAGTCCAGGCCGTTCAGATTTTCGATAGCTGGGTAGGATGTCTGACGCCCGGTGATTACAGCGAATACGTCCTGCCGCACGTCAAATCGATTATCGATCGTCTGAAACCCGAGGGAATTCCGATCATTTATTTTGGAACGGGCACGTCGACGCTTCTGTCGCTCATGCGCCGTGCCGGCAGCGACGTCATGGGGCTGGATTGGCACGTTGACCTCGATGAGGCGTGGGCGCGGATCGGGTTCGACGTTGCCGTACAGGGCAACCTCGATCCCGTGGCGTTGTTTGCACCCGTGCCGGAACTCGATCGTCGCATCAAGGATATCCTGGACAGGGCGGGGAACCGACCCGGCCACATTTTCAATCTCGGTCACGGGATTCTTCCCAAGACCCCCGTGGATCACGTCGAATCTGCCATTGAGTTCGTTCACAAATACGGGACTCGATGAGCAGGCCCGGTGTCTCGATGCGTGTTCTCCGCAGCCTGTGACCCGTCATGCCGGTTCTGAAACGAGTGGTGATCGTCGGGGGAGGCATTTCCGGTCTGTCTGCGGCCTTTACCCTGCTGGAACATGCAAGAGGCAGAGAAGCGCCTTTTGAATGTACGGTGATAGAGGCCCAGGATTATTTTGGCGGAAAAATCATCACGAACCGTTCCCATGGATTGGTCACGGAGGGCGGTCCCGACTCGTTTCTCACCACCAAACCCTCGGCGCTCGCACTCTGTGAGAAATTGGGGCTCACGTCGCAATTGATCAATACGAATGCGGGAAATGCGCAAACCTTTACCTATTCGAAAGGACGACTGCGTGAATTCCCGCAGGGTCTCATTTCGATGGTCCCCACGAAGTTGGGCCCCCTGTTTCGAAGCGGAGTGGTTTCCTGGGCCGGAATCATGCGAATGGGGGCCGATTGGATCATCCCCGCTCGTTTAGCAACAAAGGGCGAGGAAACGTTGGCGGAATTTTTCAGTCGGCGTCTGGGCTCCGAGGCGTTTTCTCGTCTGATTGAGCCGTTGGTCGCGGGGATTTACGCCGGGGATGCCAATGAGTTGAGCGTGGATGCGACCTTTCCGCAACTCGTTGAATTGGAACGTAAATACAGGAGTCTGATCAAAGGGGCCTTGGCTATGCAGCAGGCGCGGCGCGTGAACAAGCCGAATGCAACGGCCACCCGTACCCTGTTTACGACCCTTGAGGGCGGCCTGGGTGACTTGATTGCCGGGTTGACTGATCGACTGTCGAGTGCCGGCATGTCCCTGCGCCAAGGTACCAACGTCCGAGTGGTTCATCGGTCACGTGACTCCCCGCGTACTGCTCCGTATCGGGTCGAGTTGGGCGGGGGCGAACGCTTGGACGCGGACGCCGTGGTCCTGGCCACTCCTGCGTACGTGTCCGCGGACTTGCTGCGCGCGTTCGATCGTGAGGCTGCGACGGTTCTCGATCAGATTCCCTATGCTTCGACGATCACCATCTCGATGGTCTTTTCCGAACCGGAAGTGAGACATCGGCTTCGTGGCTATGGGTTCGTGGTGCCGAGAATTGAAAATCGTCCCCTGATCGCGGCGACGTGGTCATCGATGAAGTGGGCAGGACGAGCGCCTTCGAACCAATGTCTGATCCGCGCATATCTGGGTGGGCGTGGTCGGGAGCATGTGCTGAATTTGGACGACGCGGCGTTGACGGAACGAACCCGTCGCGAGTTGGAAGCGACGGTCGGTATTCACAGCCGGCCGCTCCACGTGGAGGTGTATCGCTGGCCTCGAGCCATGCCCCAATATACCCTCGGCCATCGAGAACGCGTTCGACACCTTCGCCGCCACGTCGCCCGGCATCCGGGTCTGTACGTGACGGGTGCGGCTTATGAGGGTATCGGGATCCCGGATTGCATTCGAGATGCGGAGAACACGGCCAAGGCATTGAGTGCCTATCTGTGGGGGCAGGCTTCGTGACGCGTCGTTGATTGGGTGTGGTAAGATGCCGCCTGCAAAAAATGGAGCGCATCGCGTTCGGGCTCTCGTCGTGGCACAGGGTCGAGTGCAGGGCGTGGGCTTTCGCGCGTTTCTCCGACGCGAGGCCGTCAGGCGTGGGTTGAGCGGATGGGTCAGGAACGTGTCGGATGGTCGAATCGAAACGGAAGTCGAAGGGGCGCATGATCTCGTGGAGGCATTCGTCCAAGCCGTGCAACGGGGGCCATCCCTGGCGCAGGTTCGGGACGTTCGGGTGGAATGGCTCAACCCGAATGCCCACGGTTCGTCCGATTTCACCATCCTCGCCGACAGGACGTAGTCGGGAGGTCCGTTGAGCCGATTCCGAATTGTTGCCCGGGACGGTCGTGTGTCCCCGTTCATGGACGTGGTGCGCGGATGGGTTTCGGGTCGGACGCTTGCAGAAACCCGATCAGAAAGGATGAAGGCATGGATTATAAATTATTGATTCGTGAGATCCCGGATTTCCCCAAGCCTGACGTGATGTTTTATGACATTACGACGCTGTTGAAGCATTCCCGGGGGTATCGGTGGGCCATTGACGAACTCACTGAGCGCTACCGGCATGAAAAGATCGGCAAGGTCGTAGGTATTGAATCTCGAGGCTTCATCCTGGCAGGCCCATTGGCGTACAACCTGGGCGTCGGGTTTGTCCCCGTCCGTAAGCCCGGCAAGCTTCCCGCGGACGTGTTTGAAGTGAAATACAACCTGGAATATGGAGCAAGTTCATTGGCGATCCATCGAGACGCCGTGGCGCTGGAGGAACGAGTGCTGGTCGTCGATGATCTCCTGGCCACCGGGGGAACCGCGTCCGCCACGGTACACTTATTGCGGCAATTGGGCGCAGAAATCGTAGGATGTGCCTTCATGATCGAATTGTTGTTTTTGCATGGCCGTAAAAAAATCGAGGATTGTGACGTGCATTCCTTGATGACTTACGACTGACCTGTTATCGTCTGGACCTTTGACCTCGTGCAATAGTGAGGGGGTCAGAGCCAGAATGAAAAGGTTGCCGTTGCGTTAACAAAGGAGACCTGACATGGCAGGGAAATCGACGAAGAAAAGTTCAACCGCAGCCGCCAAGTCTTCATCCAAGAATCCCAAGGCCACATCATCGACGCCTGCCCGGAACCGGAAATCCACTTCGCGTTCGGCGACAACACGCGACGGCGAGGGAAAGAAGAAGAGCCCGGTCAAGACTCCTGAGCGGTTGACCTCTTCGCGGTCGGTGGCGTTGCGGAAGATTATGCTGGAAAAGCGCGTCCAACTCATGGAAGAAATTCAAAACCAGTTGGGCCAATCACTGACGGAAGAACAACAACGGCGGTTTGAATCGGCCATGGACAGTGGAGACCAGGCCCTGTTGGATTTGGAACGTGAAATGGGCATTTCTCTTCAGGAAAAACGAAATCGAGAACGGCAAATGATCGACGAGGCCCTGGTGAGTCTGGAGGAAGGGACGTATGGAATCTGCGTCGAATGCGGGACTGAAATCAGCGAAAGACGACTGGCCGTCATGCCGTTCGCGAGACTCTGTATCGAATGCCAGGAAAAGACCGAGCTGTTTGAAAAAATTGAACGAGGGGAGCAACGGGTCTGACTCGACCGATGATGACTCGTCCCGCCTCGGGTCTGCGGCTTCTCTGGCCTCAGGGATCCGGATGCCTCGCCGCCAGGTCCGTCATGGTCGCGTGAAGCGCGTCGAGGCGTCGATGACGGGAGCATACGTTTCGGAGGCGGCACGATGAAAGCCGTGGTCCTGGCCAGCGGCGGTCTGGACTCGACCGTGGCGGCGGCAATGGCTCGCGACGAAGGCTATGTCCTGTATTTATTGACCGTCAGGTATGGACAGCGCCATCACGTCGAAATTCAAAAAGCCGCACAGATTGCGGCGTGGCTGGGAGCTGCCGAGCATAAAGTGTTGACGTTGGCGTTGCATGAATTTGGAGGATCGGCTCTGGTTGGCTCGAGCGACGTTCCGAAGGACCGATCAGCCGAGGAGCGGCAGGCCGACGTTCCCTCGACGTACGTGCCGGCCCGCAACACCATATTTCTCGCGTTGGCGTTGGCCTATGCCGAAGTCGTCGAGGCGTCCAGTATTTTCATCGGGGCCAACGTCTTGGATTATTCCGGATACCCGGATTGTCGCCCGGAGTTTCTCCGCGCGTTTGAGCAGGTGGCGTGTCTCGGTACGAAACAAGGAGCCGGTGGCCAGACGATCCGAATCAAGGCCCCGCTGCTTCTTTTGAGTAAAACCCAGATTATTCAACGAGGCCGAACGCTGCGCGTTCCCTTTGAGTTGACGCATAGTTGTTATGATCCCGAGAAGGATGGGTCGGCCTGTGGCCATTGTGACAGTTGCATGATTCGATTGCAGGGATTTCGAGACGCGGGCTTGCAGGATCCGGTGTCCTACGCGGCAGGAATCCCGTAACCGTTATGGACGCTATGGAAGAGTGGTTGCAGCGTGACGAGCCACGACGTTGCGAGAGGCCATCGCCGATGAGGTGGATCGGTGTGGTCGCGTTCATCTGTCTGGTCGGGTGCTCGGATGAGCAAGGAGACATGAACGCTCATGGCGACGTCATGGAGGAGACGGCAACTTCCCAAGGGGCTGTGCAGCCGACGCCGGAGGAATATCGAGCAGGCGAAGAACGATTCGAGGGCCTGTGCTCACGTTGTCACGGCATGATGGGCAGGGGAACGAGCGTGGGGCCGCCCTTGGTGCATAAAATTTATGAGCCCTCTCACCATTCCGACTTTGCATTCATGCGAGCGGCCAAGCAGGGTGTTCGCGCCCATCACTGGAACTTTGGAAACATGCCTCCGATCCCCGGGGCCACGTCAGACGACGTGACGGAGATCATCGCCTACGTTCGGTGGTTGCAACGGGAAGCCGGCATTCATTGACGCCCATGCGTCGGCGTTCCGGCCTTCCTCGTCTTCCTTCCTGACTTCCTTCCCCGTCCGTCAAGCGTGGCTATTCGTGGAGGGTATAGACCAGGTGGGTGTCGGTTTGGGCGACTCCTTCGATGGCGTGGATTCTGGTGAGGACCAATTGGGTCAAGGCTTCCTGGCTTTCGACTTCCACTTTGACGAAAATGTCGGGCTTCCCCCAACAGGCGTCAATCGTCTTGATTTCCTCGATCTGGGCCAATAGATTTTTCACGTTCGCGGTTTGTCCAGGCAGCACGTTGATCAGCACGTAAGCATTTTCCGGCATTTGTTCTACTCCCTTTTTCAGATCCTGCACCTTAATCCAGCACCCTAAAAAGGCTTAAAAGATAATGTAATACGGCTTTCAAATCAAGAAACGATTCGTGGGGCGTTAGCAACGAATAGAATTGTCCTATTCCGTAACAAATGAATTGTCCGCTTTTGTCTTGCCTCTGCATCACGGCTCAAACGTCGATTGTGCCGTGACTCTTACGCCGCCGTCGAAAGGGCCTCCGGGATCCGGTGTCCCTGCGCATCGTCTGCTCACACAAGATGTCATTGAGGACCACGGATGCCGGCCTTGGGGTTTCCGGTGCGCCCCGCTTATAGGTCAACCGCATTTTTCTGGATACCGGATCAAGGCCCGGCATGACGAAGGATGCCTGTGGTTTCCTGGCTGCTGGGTCGAGGCCCGGCATGATGTTGAGGCCCTTGCTTCGTCGTTCCTGCATGCCTGCCTTCGCCATCCACCTGCGCCCCCAGTCCGTCATTCCCGAGAAGACCACCATTCGTCATCCCCGACGTTTTTAATCGGGGATCCAGGGATTTTTCTTGGTTTTGTTCTGGATGCCGGATCGGAGTCCGGCATGACGAATGGAGTCTTTGGTTTTCCTGGATGCCGGGTCAAGCCCGACATGACGGGTGAGCGTCCCAATCGTCATTCCCGCGAAAGCGGGAATCCAGGGTCTTGGCCTTTTCCGTTCTTCCTCTGGATGCCGGGTCGAGGTCCGGCATGACGCTCGTCGGCGACGATGGTGCGGGTGGCCTGCAACGTTGCTTCCTCCACCCGCCGCTGCGAGTCCCGCCACCCCGCTGCTATCAGGTATGGGCATGTTTCACGCTCCACCCTGAATACGTGTCTTCAAATCGCATCTGCTTTGTCTCTTGTATTGAGTAGACTAGTATACATGACATATGTTATGTATTTATTGCATTTGGTTTCTGCCATGTCTCTTCCGGAGCTTCAACCACGAGTGATGAACCATTTACGCGAAATGCGGATCGCTGCCGGTCTGTCCCAAAGCGAACTGGCCCGGAGCACGGGCGTCACGCGACAGGCCTTGTATGCCATGGAAAAGGATCACTACCTCCCTGGCACGGAAGTCGCGTTGCGACTCGCGCAGCGGTTGGGTACGTCGGTTGAGGATCTGTTCTCTTTGCATGACGAGGGGGAGGTGCTCGAGGCAGAATTCCCGGTCGAGCCTTCCGGATCGTTGAACTCCACCAGGGTCAAGTTGGCGATGGTCGGAGATCGTCTGGTGGCCAGGCCCGTGACGGAACCGGGGGACGTCCTGAATTACACCGTTCCCGCGGATGCCCTGATTGTGGGCGCGATATCTCGGCGAAGACGGCAGGGCGCTGCGGTGTACGTTCGACTCCTGAACAGCCAGAAGCACGTGGAAAGACAGGTCCTCGTGGCAGGGTGTGATCCTGCCATGTCTCTGGCCGGTGAACACGTTCGTCAGCAAAGTGGCGGCGCATCGGTCGTCGGGTGGACCATGACGAGTCTTGCTGCGCTGCGCGCGCTACAACGGGAAACCGTTCACGTGGCGGGAATTCATATGAGGGACCCCCGATCAGGGGAATACAATCTTCCGTTTTTGAAAAAACATCTGCAGGGACGACGCGTGATGGTCGTCAGGTTTGCCACGTGGCAGGAAGGGTTCCTGTTGAAGGGAGGCAACCCCAAAGGCATCCGTGGGGTTGAGGATCTGGCCAGGCCGGACGTCCGAATCGTCAATCGTGAAAAAGGGGCTGGTGCGCGATTGCTTCTGGATCAGTTGCTCTCTCGTCACCGTCTGTCGAGCCGAATCGTGAGGGGCTATGGAACGATGGCGTCTTCTCAGATCGCACTTGGACGATGGATTGCGGAAGGACGGGCGGACGTCGGCATTGGGGCGCAGGCCGTGGCTCAATTATATGGGTTCGATTTTATTCCGTTGCAGGAAGAACGGTACGACCTGGTCATTCCTGAGGTGTATCTGCATTCACATCCCGGCATGAAGATCTTCCTGGATGTCCTGGGGACCCGTCGATTCAGACAGGAAATCGAAGCCCTGGGGGGATACGATACGAGAGAAAGCGGGAAAGTCATCAGCGAGACGTCGTGCCATTGAGGGCTCACGACCGTGAGGCCGGAGCCGGGACCGGTTGCGTTGCCTGGCGATGGCCGGGAGTCTTCTCTCCGTGAGGGGTTCCCCTTCGTCGATCTCCGGAGGGTGTCTCTGGCCGGAAGGCATATGAAGAAAGGTAAAGTATTATTGACATAAAAACATATAAACATTACTTTCTTCCTTCAGGGTCGTGAATGGGGCATTCGTGACGCGGAAAGCCGGATGGCTTGGGGCTCTCGTCCTGCTCGGGAGCGTTGCCTTGATCGCGGGAAGCGGGGAAGCTGGTGGGGCCGACGACGTGCCACGGGTGTCGCTTTCGGGGGCATTGACGCGGGGAGCCGGGCTGCCGCAGGAGGAACCGGCCGATGCCGTGCTCATTCGAACGAAGGAATGGAAATGGAATCGTTATCTGAAGACCGCCTTGCGCCTTCCGGATTGGTTGGACCTTGGCCTGGAACACCGAACGCGGCTGGAAACGTATGACCATCCCTGGCGACGCGTGCAGGTTCGGGGGCGGACGGATTCCCAGATTCAGCAACGTTCACGGGTACGCGTCGGCCTGAACGGGAAGCCTGTCAAATTTTTATTTGAAGGGCAGGATTCCAGGGTGCATCGTAATGATTCCGATGGTTACGTGACCGCCGACCTCAGGAATGAAATGGACGTTCTGCAACTCATGGCGTCCGTCACGGTGAACGACGCGTTGGACACCGGCCTTCGCCTGGATCTGCACGTTGGACGGTTGACGATGGATTTTGGCCGACGCCGCTTGATTGCCCGAAATGACTTTCGCAACGCTACGAACGCGTTTGACGGGGTGCATGGGCAACTGGGGCGAGAGAACCATTGGCGCATCCGCCTGTTTTTGGTTGAACCGGTTTTGCGGGATGAGGTGCGGCCTGATGAACAGTCGGGACGGAGCGTCTTCTGGGGAACGTTTTTGGAAACCGAGCCCTGGTCACGGAGTCACGTCAATGTCTATTATTTTGGTTTAAACGACCAACGGAGGGACGCCGTCGACCGGCGCTTGTCGACTTTCGGAACCCGCCTTCACCACCACCCGGCCAAGGGGGAGATGGATTATGAAATCGAGACCGTGTGGCAGACGGGGACAAAGGGCGGCGTCAGTCATTTTGCCCATTTTCAGCACGTGGAGGTCGGCTACACGGTGGCGCTCCCTTGGTTGCCGCGATTTCTGATTCACTATGACTACGCGAGTGGTGATCGGGACGAGCGGGATGGCCAGCATTCAGCCTTTGATACGCTGTTTGGCGCGCGACGCTTCGAGTATGCCCCCACCGGCAATTTCGGGCCGTTTTTTCGGACGAACGTGAGTTCGCCGGGCTGGCGGGTGACGGTGACTCCGTGTCAAGGCTGTCGCATCGAATTGAAGCATCGGGCGTGGTATCTCGCAACCGCACGTGGGGCGTTTGCCGATCATGGATTGCATGATGCCACGGGGGGAGCCGGAAATTTTCTCGGCCAGGACGTTGACTTGCGGACCGAGTGGACCATCAACGACAACCTGGAAGTCGATGTGGGCTACCTTCATTGGTTCAAAGGCAGTTATTTCGACCGGCTGCCCGATTCGGCGGGGCTGCCCCCAGGCGGCAACAGGGATAGCGATTATTTTTACATGCTAACGAAGTTCAGACTGTAAGGATCCGGGGCATGAAGACGGTCAGGAGAACACGCTGCCCCCGCGTCGGAGCAGGCCATGAACGGACGGACGGGCGAGGCATGGCGTGGAGGCTTGACGGCCGTGCGCGTGCCGTGATCATCGGGGGGGTGCTGTTCTTTTGTTCGGCCACGAGTGCCGCGGAAGAAATCCGCGTCGCGGTTGCCGCCAATTTTCTGGTCACCTTGGAGGAGATCGTTGCCAGGTTCGAGCAGGACACGGGGCACGTGGCCCTCGTCACGTCGGGGTCGAGTGGGAAGTTCTACGCGCAAATCAGAAATGGCGCCCCGTTCGACGTCTTCTTTTCCGCGGACGTCATGCGTCCGAAGTTGCTGGAAGAGGAAGGCTTTGCGGTTCAAGGGAGTCGGTTGACGTACGCCGTGGGGCGGTTGACGTTGTGGCGTCCCGGAC
This sequence comes from Nitrospirales bacterium, assembly GCA_965221365.1. Lineage (GTDB taxonomy): Bacteria > Nitrospirota > Nitrospiria > Nitrospirales > UBA8639 > Bin75. Next base: position 44,839 of record OZ244884.1, read on the forward strand.
CCACCATGGTCGAGAAGAATGGAACATCCATGCTGTTGAGCGACACGGTGAAATACGTGGCGATTGCGAATCCCAAGACGGCCCCGTATGGCACTGCGGCCGAGGAAGTCTTGCGGAAGCTTGGACTTTGGGAACGGATCCAGGGCAGGCTGGTTCGGGGAGAAAACGTCGGACAAACGTTTCACTTCGTGTTTTCGCGCAACGCCCAACTGGGGTTCGTCGCGTTGGCCCAGGTGTTGGGTCCCAAAGTCAACGGGACGGGGAGCCGATGGGACGTGCCGGCGCATTGGCATGCTCCGTTGCAGCAGCAGGTGGTTCTGCTGCGCAAGGGCCGGCATAACGGGGGCGCCCATGCGTTGCTGGACTACGTGCAAGGGGCAACGTCCCGAAACATCATCGAACGGTTTGGCTATGGCCTGGAATGATCGACGCCGGGGAGGGGCCGGGTGACGGTGCCGGAAATGGATTGGGGGCCGTTCTGGTTGACCCTGCAACTGGCAGGGGTCACCGTGGTCACGTTGTTGCTGATGGGCACCCCGCTGGCGTGGTGGCTGGCGTTCACGCGTTCACGATTCAGAACGGTGGTCGAGGCCATCGTGGCGCTGCCCATCGTTCTTCCCCCAACCGTGCTCGGGTTTTATCTGCTGGTGGCACTCGGACCCGATGGCCTGATCGGCGGGCCGTGGAGCGATCTCACCGGTTCGGCCCTCTCGTTTACGTTTACGGGCCTGGTCATCGCCTCGACGTTCTATTCGCTTCCCTTTGTGGTTCAGCCATTGCATGGGGCCTTCGAGGCCGTGGGCCGAGAACCCCTGGAAGCCGCCTGGACGCTGGGCGCGTCAAAACTGGATGCGTTCTTGACCGTGGCGTCGCCCATGGCGATTCGAGGGTATCTGAGTGCCGTCGTCCTGGGCTTTGCCCATACGCTTGGCGAGTTTGGCGTGGTGCTGATGGTGGGAGGCAATATTCCCGGTGTGACCAACGTGCTCTCCATCGCGATCTACGATCACGTCGAGGTGCTTGAATACAGCCAGGCCCATTTTCTTTCTGCCGTGCTCCTCGTGGTCAGTTTCCTCATGTTGACGATCGTCTATACAATCAATCGGCGTTTGCCCGTTCGCGTCTCATGAGCCGCCTCGACGCACGATTATCCATCGACTACCCCGGGTTTCGTTTCGACGTCGCCTGCACGCTGCCGCTTGAAGGAACGACGGCGGTGTTTGGCGCGTCGGGGAGCGGCAAGACGACGCTGCTGCGGTGTATCGCCGGGTTGACCCGCGCCGCGTCGGGGCGTCTCACCTTCGACCGGACGGTTTGGCAGGACGAGGCTCACGGAATTTTTCTCCCGGTCGAGCAACGACACGTGGGGGTCGTTTTTCAAGAGGCCCGCCTGTTTCCTCATCTCACCGTCAGGCAAAATCTCACATATGGCATGAAGCGCAACAAGCCGCCCCGATGGCCCATGACCTTTGAGCACGTCAGCGAGTTGTTGGAGCTCGCGCCGCTTTTTTCGCGCCGGGTGTCCCACCTGTCCGGTGGTGAGCAGCAGCGTGTGGCCATCGGGCGAGCGGTGTTAACCAGTCCGCAGCTCCTGTTGATGGATGAGCCCCTGGCCTCTCTCGACCGGCAACGAAAAAAGGAAATCGTTCCCTTCATCCAGAAGCTGAATCAGGAACTGAACGTCCCGATTCTCTACGTCAGTCACGATCTCAACGAGGTCGTTCAGCTTGCCACGCACATGGTTCTGCTGAAGGAGGGAAGGGTGGTCGCCACCGGGCCGATTCAGGAGGTCTTTGCTCGACTGGATCTGCCGAATCTGGTCGAATCAAACGTGGTGGGGGCTATCCTTGACACCCGGATTGCCGAGCATGAGCCTCAATTCGGGTTGACACGGGTCGAATGTTTCGGACGATCCCTGTTTCTTCCCCATCAGGCTCTTCCTCTCGGGGCGCCCTTGCGGGTTCAAATTCCATCGCGCGACGTGAGCCTGGTCGTGGGTGGCCCGCCCGCCAGGAGTAGCGTGTTAAACGTTCTGGAGGCGACGGTTCTCGAGATCAGCGAATCCCCGAGCGATCAGTATGCCGTCGAAGTGAAGCTCGACGTGGGATGTCCGTTGCTGGCGATGATTACGAGAAAATCCTTGCATCGTCTTCGGCTGAGGCCGGGGCAAAAGGTCCATGCCCATTTCAAGGCCGTGGCCTTGAGCTAGGCCCATGCCCTCGGCAAGTGAGCCGCGACGTTAGGGGTCCTTGATGGGGACGCATTGCGTGCCATCGAAGATGATGCAGTCAGACTCGCCGCTCGTCAATTTCCATGATTTGATAACCGGTGGATTGGGTTTCCCCTGAAACGTGACGACGACGTCGATCATTCCGCCGATCGGGAGTTTTGAAAGATGCGGCATCGCCGCCTCGCTGGCTTTGAGCCACAGAATCCCGTTGCCGCTGCTGATGAGGAGGAATCCCTTGTCAGGGACGACGCGGATCACCGGGCTGTAAAAGCTTCCTTCTTTGCCGGGTTCGTCGGTAAACGCCCAGGCCATCGGCGTAGAAAGAACGATAAGGACGAGAACAATGAAAGGCAATGGACGAAGCATGACGGCTCTCCTGGATAAAGGCGAGAAGAAATTTCCGGCATTATGGCAACTTGGCATGGGGATGTCTACCGACACCGCATGATTTATCGGCGTTCGACGGGAACTTCGGTGGCCACCGAATTCCGGATTCGATAGGCGCGAATGACGGGATGCGTTTTGTCCTGAAGCGAAATGATGACGTGGAAGGGTTCGGGAATGTGGAGCTTTTCCCTGTAGCTTTCGAATTCCATGGCAATTTTGATATCCGTGATCGAGGGGCGAGCCGGGCTGAAGGTATGGGAATGATAAAAGGCCGTCAGCGTCACGCCCTTGTGGCGAATGTCTTTTTGCGCCTGTGACATTTCCTGCGCATCCATTTGGAAGGCGACGTCGGCCCGCTCTTCGGGAGAGAGCCGTTTGAGGTCGGAAAGTTTTGCCTGATCGAAGCGGGCCAGTTCGCTCTCACTCATCCTGGCGAGAATGTTGGTAATGCGATAATGCTCGGTGATGGCATGATCCCTGCCGGCTAAAATGCCGCAGCATTCATGAGGATCGAGTGCCCGTGCATGTTCGATCATGTCTTCCCAAATGTCCGAAGGAATCGAAAGCATGGTGAGCAGGGCGCCGCTACCGTAGGGTTCCCAAACGGGGCATGATCTTCCCGACGACTGGCCGGGTCTTCTCTGCTGCCGTCAGATGCTGCACGAGACGTGATGCTCTTCCAGCGTGGTGATCGTTGGGTTGGCGCTGCACAGGGGACAGAGGGGATCTTTGGGCCGACCGACGTTGCGAAACTTCATGTCGAGGGCATCATAGATCAGCAAACGGTCCGCCAGGGTCTCGCCGATCTCCAGAATTTCCTTGACGGCTTCGTTGGCCTGTAGAATCCCGATGGTGCCAGCCAGAACGCCCAGGACACCTGCTTCCTGACAACTGGGCACCAGGCCGGCAGGCGGTGGTTCCGGGTAGAGACAGCGATAGCAGGGGTATCCTTCATGCGGTTTGATCGTGGCGAGTTGCCCTTCGAAACGAAAGATGCTGCCTGAAATCAAGGGCTTTTTTGCAAAAAAGCAGGCGTCATTCACGAGAAAACGGGTGCCGAAGTTATCGGAGCCGTCGAGCACCAGATCGTAATCGGACAACAGCGACGTGACGTTGTCGGCGTTGATGTGTTCCTGATACGTCCGGACGTGGACGTTGGGATTCAACGCCTCCAGGAGACGTCGCCCGGATTCGACCTTGGGGACGCCCACGTGGGGCGTGGTGTGAAGAACCTGCCGCTGCAGATTCGAAAGATCGACGACGTCGCCGTCAATCAAGCCGATCGTGCCAATGCCTGCGGCGCCCAGATACAGCGCGATCGGGGAGCCCAAGCCTCCGGCGCCCACGACGAGGACCCTGGCCCGGCTCAATTTCCGTTGACCCTTTCCTCCGACCTGCTCAAGAATAATTTGTCGGCTGTATCGTTCTATTTGTTCGTCGGTGAAATCCACGTTCGTCAGCTTCTATTCGACCACGTTCAGTTCAATGGGGTCCACGAGCAGGCCTTTCTGACGCAGTCCCGTGATGGCGCGCTCGATTTCTTCGGTTTCGCCTGAAAACTCGACGTCCATCCAACCGGTGGTTTCACGGACGTCGGCGCGGCGGATACTGGTGACGACCTGATATTCATGCCCGATCTGATAAATGATCGGCTCGGGAATCTTTTCTTCGGGAAACCGAATGTGAAATCGTAGTTTACCCATGGCCGCCACCGGCAATGGCAGGAACGATCGAGACCTCATCCCCGTCCTTGACGGGCGTGTCTTTTCCCGTCAGGAAACGGATGTCTTCTTCATTCAGGTACACGTTGACAAACCGACGAATTTCCCCTTGTTCGTCGCAGATCCGGTCCTTCAACCCCGGATGGGCGTCATTCAGTCGATCGATCAATTCGCCGATGTTGTTGCCTGTTCCCTCCACCTCGCTCTTGCCTTGGGTCATCGGGCGGAGAGGGGTCGGTATGCGTACGGTGATCATGCTCCCCCCTGTAATCCGAACGTTTGTTCAAATTTGACCAGACTCGGCGGGATTCGGAAGGGACGCCCGACCGAATCCACGACGGCTTCCTGCGTTTTTAATCCATTCCCCGTGATGTAGACCACGGTGACGTCATCCTTCCTGATCAGACCCTGCTTCACGAGCTTGCGAAGGGAACCGATGGTCACGCCTCCTGCGGTCTCTGCAAAGATCCCCTCGGTTTGGGCCAGGAGCGTGATGCCTTCTATGATTTCGTCGTCGGTGACGGCTTCCATCGCGCCGCCGCTTTCCGCGGTGGTTTTCAGGGCATAGTAGCCATCGGCCGGATTCCCGATGGCCAGGGATTTGGCAATGGTGCTCGGCTTGACCGGTTTAAAAAAGTCGCGGCCGGCCTTGAACGCCGTGGCAATCGGGGAACAGCCTTCGGCCTGGGCTCCATTCACCTTGGTGGCCACGTCCTTGAGAAGACCGATCTTTTTGAATTCGTTGAGGCCTTTCCAGATCTTCGTCAATAACGAACCCGAGGCCATCGGCACGACGACTTGATCGGGTGCACGCCACCCCAGTTGTTCGGCGACTTCAAAGGCCAGGGTTTTCGAGCCTTCGGCATAATAGGGACGGATGTTCACGTTCACAAAGGCCCATCGTCGTTCGCCGGCAATCTCGCTGCACAGACGATTGACGTCGTCATAGTTGCCTTCGATTTCCACGACTTTCGGTCGATAGATCAGGTTGCCGAGGACCTTGGCCGCCTCCAGGTCACCGGGGATGAAGACGTAGCATTGCATGCCGGCCTGGGAGGCATGGGCGGCGACGGAATTGGCCAAATTGCCGGTGGACGCACAGGCGACGGTTTCATAACCCAATTCCCTGGCCCTGGTCAGGGCAACGGCCACGACGCGATCCTTGAACGACAGAGTGGGATGATTGACGCAGTCGTTTTTAATGTAGAGTGCATCGAGTCCCAGGAAGGCGCCCAGATTTTTGGCGTGAACCAGGGGGGTCATGCCCGCATGCAGGCCGACCGTTGGGCCGCTTTCAATCGGGAGTAAAGCCTCGTACCGCCACAGCGACTTGGGCCCGGCCTCGACCGAGGCGCGGGTCATCGTCTCCTTGATTTCGTCGTAATTGTATTTCACCTCCAGGGGACCAAAGCATAGCTCGCAGACGTGCAGGGCTTCCGTGGGATATTCCTTCCCGCATTCCCTGCACACGAGTGCTCTCATTTTTGCCATGATTCCACCTCTCTCCTGCATCCGGGCGGGAAGCTAGGAATGGCCGACTGCCCCTGGTGTTTGCAGTTGGCAGGCCTCCTGTTCATGCTCAAACAGTTCGGTGATGTCCGGATGATCGCCACACAGGGGACACCTGGGATTTCGCTTGGTTTTGATTTCACGAAACGAGGTATTTCGCGCATCGAAGTCCAAAATGCGGTTGGTGAGTGGAACCCCGATTCCCAGGATCAATTTCAGCACTTCCGTGGCCTGAATGGTCCCGATGATGCCGGCCACGACGCCAATGATCCCGGCCTCCTGACAACTGGGCACGAGCCCGGGCGGCGGTGGATGGTTGAAAATGCATCGATAGCAGGCCGACTGTTTGGGCACAATGGAAAACACCCGGCCTTCGAACCGAAGAATCCCGCCGTGGACCAGAGGCTTTCCCGCAAAATAGCAGGCGTCGTTGATGAGAAATTTTCCGGGAAACGTATCCACCCCGTCAATCACCACGTCGTAAGGAGCGAGGTGCTGCAGCGCGTTGGCGGCGGTCAACCGATCTTCGTAGGTTTCAACGGTCACGTCGGGATTCAAACGCAGGATCTTTTCCTTGGCCGATTGCACCTTTGCCCGTCCGACGTCTGGGGTGTGGTGAAGCACCTGTCGCTGGAGATTGGAGCGATCAACCACGTCACCGTCGATCAATCCGATGGTGCCGACGCCGGCTGCGGCCAGATACAAGGCTACCGGTGACCCAAGTCCTCCGGCTCCGACCACAAACACCTTCGCTTGGGCAATTTTTTTTTGCCCCTTGCCGCCGACTTCGGGCAACAGGATGTGTCGGCTATATCGGGTAATCTGTTCTTCCGAGAAATTCACGTCGAGGGTTCGCCTAGATGTTGAAATATTTTTCGATGCTCAGATAGCGTTCACCCGTGTCGCACAGGACCGTCACCACGGATTGGTCCGGTCTCATGTCCTTTGCGACCTGTTGGGCCGCAAAGACGTTGGCTCCGGCGGAAATGCCCACGAGCAGCCCCTCTCTCTTCGCCAACAGTTTCGTGGTTTGATAGGCCTGGTCGTCGGTCACTCGAATAATATCATCAATGATGGAACGATTCAGCACCGTTGGCACAAAGCCGGCTCCGATGCCCTGAATCTTGTGTGGTCCGGGTTCGCCACCGGACAGCACCGGGGAGCCAGCCGGTTCCACGGCCACGACCTTGGTGGTCGGGGTCCGTTCCTTGAACACTTCTCCGCAACCCGTAATGGTTCCACCCGTTCCGACGGCCGCGACGAACGCGTCGACGTGGCCATCTAACGCATCCCAGATCTCGACCGCGGTCGTGTGCCGATGAATCGCGGGATTGGCCGGATTGGAAAACTGGTCTGGCATAAAGTACTCGGGGTTTTGGGCAATGATGTTCTGGGCCTCTCGAATCGAACCCTTCATGCCTTCCCAGGCGGGGGTCAGGATCAATTGCGCGCCATAGGACGATAACAGGCTCGCTCGTTCAAGGCTCATGCTCTCCGGCATGACCAGAATCAGTTTGTAACCCCGAACCGCAGCGATTAAAGCGAGCCCGATGCCCGTGTTCCCGCTGGTGGGTTCGACGATCGTTCCCCCTGGTTTGAGCGTGCCGGCGCGTTCGGCCTCATCGATCATGTTGAGGCAGATTCGATCCTTGACGCTTCCCCCGGGATTGGCAAATTCCACCTTTCCGAAAATGGTGCCGCCTTCTCCGGAAAGGCGGTTCAATCGAACCAAAGGCGTCTTGCCAATGCCTTCCGTAATTCTCGACAAATATCGGGTGGTCACGCCCCTCCACCCATGTAAAATAGAAATTCGACTGTGTCGCCTTCTTGGACGTTCGTGCTTTCGAGTCGGTCTCGTTCGACAATCTGCGCGTTGAGTTCAACGGCGACCATGTGCGGGTCGATGTCTTTTTGTTTCAGGACGTCCATGATGGTATCGGCCTGAAGTTCTTCGGGTTTGCCGTTAATGGTGATCCGCATCGTTCTCTCCACCGTCAAGGCTGTGACTCTAAGCCGATAACAGTAACAAACCCATAACGATTCCGTCAAGAAAATGTGAAATTACAATGGGTTATGAAACGAGTTCTGGAACGAGCTCCTTGGCGCGACCCTGGATGGCTAAATCCACGAGGTCGGAGTTGGGGGTCGGATCCAGATTCAATTCCGCCACGAAGGCCCCATGCTCTTTGGCAATCGGGCCGAACGACGCGGCCGGGTACACCATGCCGGACGTTCCGATAATCAGGAGTACCTCGCATCTTCGTAATGCCTCGAAACTCCTTTGCAGATCCTCGGGGTACAGGGCTTCTCCAAACCAGACAATGTGAGGACGAAGAAGTCCCCCGCATGAGGAACACGTCGGCAGTCTGGCGATGGGCACGTCTCGATTGAGTGTGATCTGCTCGCATTGCGTGCAACGCACCTTCCAGATGTTGCCGTGAATTTCCGACAAACGTTGAGAGCCCGCCAATGGGTGGAGGCCATCGACGTTTTGCGTAATGAGCCAAAAATCGTTCGCCCTGCGTTCCAGTTCCACCAGAGCGGTATGGGCTGGATTCGGCTGCTTGGTGGCAATGAGTTCCCGTCGCCAGTTGTACCACTCCCAGACGAGTTCGGGATTGCGATCGAACGCCTCGGGGGACGCCAGCTCTTCGGGCCGATGGTTCTTCCAGAGTCCATCGGCGCCTCGAAACGTTGGCACGCCGCTGTCCGCGGAAATCCCGGCTCCGGTCAGAACCGTGATCGACGTGGCTTGGGTCAGCCTCGCCTTGAGTGCCTGAATCATGGGGGAAGCGTCCATATCCAATCAGAAAGGCGGTGAACCCGGTCTGAGGCATCTTACGCGAAGAACGCATGGGCGACAATGTGCCCGAAGGGATCGCCAAGAGCCGATACGTGGCGTTAGTTGGAGGCGGCGTCGCCCTGCCACAACACGTCGTATCCCAGTTCCCTGGTTTCGGAGCACATGTCCGCCAGGGCGCCAAACGTCTTCCTGAAGATTTCATCGGCATGGGATTTTTCATGATCTTCAAACGAACGCCAATACGTGACGATGGCAAAATGATCTTCCTCGGAAGAGGAGTCGCTGAGCGAGCCCTCCCGAGAAATGAACCCGGAAAACCTGAAGACCTGTCCGGCGAGAAATCCGCCTTTTTCGTTGCCGTAGGTTTGCTTGATGGTCATGCACAGTTCCCCAATGGTCAGTTCGATCTGTTCAAACGTGACGCCGGGTTTGAGTTTGATGGTGTTGAAGAGCATTTTGGCCCCGAATGGAAGGGTAATGGGTCCGAACATTTCATCCTCCTGTAAGGGACGCAAAGACACGTCCTTGAACATGACGGTTGATGCCAAGCTACTTCTGATTGTACCAGAAGGGCCGTCGTCACGTGTTACGAACACATAAACTGTCCGCATCTGTCACACATCATCTGTCCGGTTTTATCATATGCCATTTGGGGAGGTGGATCGAATGACTACAGGAGACAAAACAGATGCGCTCTGAAGACGCGTATGCCGGGTGGAACGTGAAACATGACCATGCCTGGTATCGGCGGGGCGGCGGGCCTCGCAGCGACGGGTGGGGAAGCAGTCATTACAAGCTGCCTTTGCCATCGTCGCCGACGAGCGTCATGCCGGACTTCGATCCGGCATCCAGAAGAAGAACGGAAAAGGCAAAAACCCTGGATTCCCGATTAAAGATGTCGGGAATGACGGTGAGGGGTGTGTGCGTAAATGATGGAAAGCGAGACTCCGTACCGTCATGCGGGGCTTCGACCCGGCATCTAGGAAACTGCAGACATCATTCGTCATGCCGGACCCCGATCCGGCATCCAGGAAACCACAGGCATCATTCGTCATGCCGGACCCCGATCCGGCATCCAGAAGAAAAAAAGAAAAAGTAAAGGCCCTGGATCCCCGATTAAAAATGTCGGGGATGACGAAGGGTGGTCTTCGCGGGAATGACGGACTGAGCGCGTGTGGTGCGGAGAGGGCGTGCAGGAAGGACGCAAAGGCCCTCCAACCGTCATGCCGGACCCCGATCCGGCATCCAGAAAAACGTGGTTGACCCATAAGCGGGGCACACCGGAAACCCCGGGGCCGGTGCCCGTGACCCTTGAGGATATCTTGTGTGAGCAGACGACGCGCAGGGGCGCCGGATCCCGGAGGCCCTTTCGACGGCGACATAAGGATCACGGCACAATCGGCGTTTGAGACGGGATGCAGAGTCAAGACAAAAGCGGACAATTCATTTGTTACAGAGGAGGACTATTCTATTTGTTGCTAACAATGGTCCGCCGTCACGGCATGTCTGCCGATTGTGGGCTTGTAAGGAGGATTTCTCGACAGGCTGTTCGTCAGATTTCGCGGAAGTACTGTTCGAGCACGGCGTGATAGTTGCGGATGCGCTTGACGTACTGGACAGGCTCCCACCCCCGGGCATACCCATATTGCAGGGTCGAATAATAGGATTTTCGAGCCAGGAGGGGAAGCATCGTCTTGAGATCTTCCCATGAATTGGGATTTTTCCCCATACGGCGGGCCAGGCGTTGCGCGTCCTTGATATGCCCCATTCCCACGTTGTAAGCCGCCAGGGCAATCCAGACTCGATCGGCTTTGCCGATGTGGTCGGGAAGCCGTTTCTTCAGGCTCTGAAAATACCGGGCACCGCCTTCGATGCTTTTCGTGGGATCGGATCGATTCTGAATGCCCAAAGATGAAGCGGTTTTCCGGGTTAACATCATGATGCCCCGAACGCCGGTAGGACTGACGGCGTGGGGATCCCAACGCGACTCCTGATAGGCTTGAGCCGCCAGCAACGTCCAGGAAATTTCATAGGCCTGGGCCACGTCTTCAAAGAGACGACGATATCGCGGCAAACGGGTTTCGATGTGGTGATGGAACCGATGAATTTCCCACCAGGCGAGATCCGGCTTGACCGTGTCCTGCTGTGCAAGTTTCGACGCGTCGGACTTGGGTAAATGGTCTGGTTGAATGAGAGAAATGTTCCACCAGGCCACGACAACGAGAAGAAGGAGAACGGCACAGGCGGCCACGCTCTTTCCAATGACGGAGGCCGTCCGTAAAGATTTCTCAAGCCCGTATTTCGATAAAGATGGAATCATGGATTCGATGAGATCCTCGTTAGGGTTCACCCGATTTGAAGTTCATCATTGCATGGATCGGGTGCCGGTCGCAAGCGTGTTTTTGATGAGAGCCGCGTTGAACGCGGACAGCCGAAGGGTATCGCGTTCGGAATCACAGACGTTTGCGGGGTCCGTGTTGGTGTTGTGCTCATGGAACGTGTTAGTCTTCGTCGGAGATGTCTCGCGTGGAAACAAGAGAAAATTCCGAGGGGAGGCAGGAGACTGACAGCCGCGGATCATTCACATGAAGAAAGGAATGACGATGGAACGAACGTTAGCGATCATTAAACCGGATGCCGTAAAAAAACGGGTGATTGGTGACATTATCCGGAGATATGAGGAGACCGGGCTCAACCCGATTGCCATCAAAATGGCGCACCTGTCGCGATCGGATGCCGAAGGGTTCTATGCGGTCCATCGCGAACGTCCGTTTTTTCAAGATCTGACGACGTTCATGTCATCGGGCCCCTCGGTCATTCTTGTGCTTGAAGGAAAAAACGCGATCCAGGCTAACCGGGATCTCATGGGAGCCACCGATCCCGACAAGGCGGCGCCCGGAACGATTCGAGCGGCACATGGGAGCTCGATCGAAGCCAATGCCGTTCATGGATCGGATTCTCCTGAAACCGCCGGTTTCGAGATCGGATATTTTTTCCCGGACGTGGCGGAGCGGGCTTGACCGTGCCCCTTGTCCGGCCTCGGACGTTCGTCACCCAACGTCTCTTTGTCCCATGGCGTTTCCATATTGGCGACTCACGATCCTCGCGCTTTCCACCTGCGTGTTGTTGAGCGGATGTTTCCGGTCTGCTGCGCCTGACGCGGGCGTCCGGGCCTTACGCACCCAAACCGAAAAGCAGGCGTTGCGACAGGCGAAACTCGCGTTTCTTCAGGCCGACTATGAAACAGCGGTGCTGCGGCTGAACAGGTTTTTACTCGTCCATCCCAAGTCTCCCCGATCCTGGGAAGCCCGCTGGTGGTTGGCGCGGGCGTATCGAAGAACGGGCAATCTGTCTGCCGCGCGTGAGCAGTTCCGCCTGTTAGCCACGACGTGGAACGTCTATCAGGATGAGGCCCGACTTCGGATGCAGCAACTGGAAGAACGGTCGGGGGCGATGGTGGACGGATCCGTCAGGGGAACCCTGGTTTCCCTTGCATCCCTCCAAACACCCGGCGACGTGGATGCCGTGATTTCGGCGAACCGGGCGCTCGAAGGATCCATGATTCTTCTGGATGTGCCTTGCGACGGGAACGAGCACTTGCCGGAACCGTTCTCTCTCGAGACGATGCGCTCTGCAGTGCAACGTCTGCACGTTCAAGGAGCCCGGATCTACCTTGGGGTGACACTCCGGTGCGTGGGAAATTTCGTCCGGACCCAGCAGCAGCAAGAATTGGCCAATTGGCAGGACTGGAACTATGATCCGCAATCCGGATCGTTGCAGCGCTCTTCCTATTATGCGTTGAATTTCTGGGGCTATCAGGCGTTTCTTGCGAATTGGATCGTCAAACTCCGCGATCTGCCGCTAACGGGCCTGGTGTTTCGCAATGAAGTTCCCGTAGGCCCGCAGGAAGGATTCAATCCTCTGGCCATCCGGTTGTTTGCCAGGGAATTCGACGTGGACTTCGACCCGGCTCGTCTCTTCAACGACTATCGAGTCGTGACCGGAATCGATTCCGGCGATCAACTGCCGTCCGTGTTCTGGAAATGGGCCGGGTGGAAGGCCCGGGAACGACTCCGAATCCTTCTGAACCTGATTCAGACGGTGCGCGTTCATCTCCCTCGTTTCGAGTTCGGGATCACCCTGCAAGCCTCAAGCGTGACCGACCCTTTACGGGGGCTGGTGCATTTTGCCGAAGATTGGGTGGACGTGACGCGAGGTCCCTTTGATCTGTTCCTGATCCGGACCGAAGACCCGGATGCTTCTCAAGGGTTCTCTGTCGCAGAAGAACGGGACAAAGGCGATCCCGTCACGGAAGTGGTTCAACGTCTCGGGACGCCCGAAAAAGTCTTGACCATTCTGCCTCGTCATGCCGTTCCGGTACGTGCCCAGGCCTCCGTCCTTCCCCAAGGCATCGGCCGCCTCTATGACCACCGGGTGGTTCCTTGACAAACGTTCGCCCCTCATTTAAGAAAAGCCTCTGGATGTTGGCTTGCGCGAGGGAAAGGAGTCGGCAATGATCCCCGAAGATTTGCGGTATCACAAGGAACATGAATGGGTGCGGGTCGACGGGCGGAAGGCGACGCTGGGCATCAGCGATTTTGCCCAGGATGCCCTCGGCGACGTCGTGTTCGTGGAGTTGCCGAAAGTCGATACCGAACTGAGCGTGAACCAGGAAATGGGCGAGGTGGAATCGACCAAAGCCACGTCCAGTCTGTACTCGCCGGTGAGTGGAAAGATCGTGGAAGTGAACGCCGCCTTGCAGGACCATCCTGAATATCTGAACGAGGATCCCTATGGAAAAGGATGGGTCGCGGTCGTGGAGTTAGCCGATCCTGCCGACGTTGAAGCCTTGATGACGGCTTCGCAGTACGAGGAATTTCTCTCCTCGCAGAGTTAATGCCTCCCCCTCGACATATTGCCATTCTTGGTGCGGGCCCCGGTGGATACGTGGCGGCTCTTCGTGCGGCCCAACTCGGAGCCAAGGTCACGGTGATTGAAAACCAGGCACTGGGTGGCGTCTGCCTCAATTGGGGCTGCATTCCCAGCAAGGCGCTTCTGTCGGTCGTGGAACTGGGTGAAAAGCTGAAGAAGGCTCACGAGCTGGGGCTGCAACTTGCCCATCCTCCGACGTACGATCCGGCCCAGATGGTCGCGAGAAAGAATCGCGTCGTCGGGGGACTGGTCAACGGGATCGCCACGCTGTTCAAACAGTGGGGCGTGTCGCACGTCCGGGGAACGGGACGACTGGTGAATGACCGGACCATACGGGTGTCCCCTGCCGAAGGTGCTGATACGTCCGTTCAGGCAGACGGCATCATCATCGCGACGGGTTCCTCCTCGCCGGCACTCCCGATGTTTCCCGTGGATGGGTATCACGTGATGACGAGCAAGGAAGCCCTCGAGATTCCTCGAGTACCCGAGCGTTTGCTCATCGTTGGTGGGGGCATCGAGGGCTGTGAATTTGCTTCCCTCTATGCTGGCCTGGGGTCGCAAGTGACGGTCGTGGAACTGCTGCCTCGTCTGTTGTCGTCGGAAGATGATGAGATCGCGGCCTGTGTTGAACGTGAACTGAAAAAACGCAGGGTCCGCATCATCGTCGGAAATTCGGTGAAGACCTTTGAAAAGACCGATGCCGGCCTGGTTGCCGAGTTGGCCGACGGAGAACGACTGGATGGTGACGCGATGCTGGTTTCGGTAGGCCGGCGCTGTAATACAAAGGGAATCGGGTTGGAAGACGTGGGCGTGCGACTCGGAACCAGGGGTGAGATTGCCGTCGATGATCGTCTGGAAACCAACGTGCCGGGCGTGTATGCCATCGGTGACGTGGTCGGGAAGGCAATGTTGGCGCACGTGGCCTCGGCCCATGGCAAGGTCGCCGTGGAAAATCTCATGGGGAACGCGAAAACCATGAATGATGACGTGGTCCCTGCAGGCATTTTCACGTTGCCGGAGATCGGGCGGGTCGGTTTGACCGAACGGCAGCTTCGTGAACGGGGAGTCGTCCCCAAGGTAGGACGCTTCCGGTATCATGCATTGGGCAAGGCCCATGCCGTGGGCGACGTGGTCGGAATGGCGAAGATTCTGGCCGACCCTCAAACGGATCGTGTGCTAGGGGCGCATGTGGTGGGAACGCACGCCGCGGATCTGATTCATGAAGCGGCCCTCGCCATGCAGTTGGATGCCAAGGCCCGGGACGTGGCCGACATGATCCATGCCCATCCCACGCATGCCGAAGGGTTGATGGAAGCCTTCGAGGACGTCGAGGGCATGGCCATTCACCTGGCCAGGAAACGATCCTGATGCGAGGATGGGTGCATGATCCGGCGATGCGCTCCTTTGGCGTCAAACTCCTGCTCCTTGCCGGGGTCATGGGGAGTCTGGCCGTTGGGGATTTTCTCACGCGTCCGACGCCGTCTGCGAGATCCGAAGCGGCACCCGTGCCGCACGCCGACGTCGAAACACCGTCGACGCAATCCACGCCGGACGTTGTTTCCGTCGACATCAATCACGGTTCGGCGGAACAATTCGAACGGTTGCCGGGAATCGGGCCCGTCCTGGCCGAACGAGTGCTCCGCTATCGGCGGAACAATGGACAGTTCAATTCACTCGCGGATCTTCAACAGGTGAAAGGCATTGGCGTGAAACGGTTCGCGCGCCTTCGTCCGTACCTCCGCCTTGGCCGGACAAATTCTTCGCCCGAGGAATAAGGGTGTTTCAGGAGACCGGCATTCGATGTCCGATCAGGAAGTAAGACGGCAGCTCGATCTCATCACGCGTGGTACGGTGGAGGTGGTCCAGGAGCAGGAGCTCGAGGATCGGGTCAGGGCTTCGCTCAAGGAGGGGAGGCCCTTGCGGGTGAAGGCCGGGTTCGATCCCACGGCGCCCGACCTGCACCTTGGCCATATCGTGCTGATCCAGAAGCTTCGGCATTTTCAGGAACTCGGGCATGAGGTCATTTTCCTGATCGGAGATTTTACCGGCATGATCGGTGATCCGACCGGGGTTTCCGAAACACGGAAGGTGCTTAGCAAGGATCAGGTATCGGCCAATGCCAGAACGTATGAGCGACAGATCTTCAAAACCCTGGACCCCGAGAAAACGCGGGTGGAGTTCAACAGCCGCTGGATGCAGGATATGCGTGCCCACGACATGATTGAACTGTGTTCGCACTACAATCTGGCACGCATGCTGGAGCGGGATGACTTTTCCAAACGCTATCGGGAGCAGAAGCCCATCGGCATCCATGAGTTTCTCTATCCGTTGGTGCAGGGCTATGATTCCGTGGTCCTCAAGGCCGACGTCGAACTTGGTGGAACCGACCAGACGTTCAATTTGCTCGTGGGGCGGGACCTTCAGCGTCATTGGGGCCAGGTTCCTCAAGTGGTCATCACGGTGCCGTTACTGGAAGGAACGGATGGCGTGCGGAAAATGAGCAAAAGTTTCGGAAATGCCATCGCCCTGGAAGACGAGCCATCGGAGATGTTCGGCAAGATCATGTCGATCAGCGATGATTTAATGTTCCGGTACTATGAACTGCTGACCTCTGAAGATCTTGATGCGGTCAGGCAGCGCCATCCCAAGGAGGCGAAACTGGACTTGGCCGAAGCCATGGTGACGCGGTATCACGGAGCGGAGGCCGGGCAACGCGCCAAGGAGGACTTTGAGCAGAAGTTTCGGAAGCGGGAGTTTCCCGAACAGCCGGACAGCACGGTCACGCTGACGACCGCTGATTTTTCAGATCCGGGAAATCCCTCGATCGGGCTGGTGGAACTTCTCATGCGTACGGGGTTGTTGCCCAGCAAGGGAGAAGCGCGTCGTTTGATTGCTCAAGGCGCCGTGGTCATGAATCAGGAACGCTGCCAGGACGGCAATGCGGTTCTGGTGTTGCAGGCCAACGAGTCATACCGAATAAAAATCGGCAAACGGAAATACGCGCTGGTGCATGTACGGCTCTAGACTGGGGCGTTCAAGCCTAGGGGTGAGAGGATCGCATCACTTGGAGCACCGCCCCCGATTGTCCTCGAGGGCCACGGACGCCGGCCCCGGCGTTTCCGATGCGCCCTGCTTATGGGTCAACCAGCCTCCCACTGCGTCATTCCCGTGAAAAGCCTGCCCTTGACATCTTTAATCGGGGGCGGGAATCCAGCCCCAATCGTCATTCCCGACATTTTTAATCGGGAATCCAGAGTCTTTGCCTTTCTTTTTTCTGGATGCCGGATCGGAGTCCGGCATGACGACTGGAGCCTTTGCCTTTTCTGAAGCCGGGTCAAGTCCGGCATGACGGTTGAGACCCTTGAATCATCATTCCTGCGCCTCCCTCCGCCCCACGCGCCCAATCGTCATTCCTACATGTTGCCCCCTCCGTCATCCCCGAAGTTTTTAATCGGGGATCCAGGATCTTTGCTTTTTCTTCTTTTTCTGGATACTCCGCTGCATCATGCCCCCCTAAATGGCACATGATAAAACCGGACAGTTTATGTGTTCCTAACAATATGATTCTTGACTTGGTGGTCGTTTTTCTTTAGCCTTCGGGATTTTGGTTGAGAGCAACTCGCTGTTCACAGCCCAAGAGCAAAGGAGACGCGACATGAACCGAAACTGCCTATGGATGAGTCTGTTGGTGATGCTGACCATTGCCGGCTGCGGAGGCGGCGGCGGAGGGGGGAGCATGATGGCGGGCCCGGGTCCCATGGATCCGATCGACCCCACGACGCCGACCGATCCAACAACTCCGACCGATCCAACAACCCCGACTGACCCAACAACCCCGACTGACCCAACAACTCCGACCGATCCAACAACTCCGACCGATCCAACAACTCCAACTGATCCAACAACCCCGACCGATCCGGGTCAGGCCGTGGACATGAGCGCGTGGCGGTTGTGGCTGGAGGATTACAAGACGGTCACGGCCGGGACGTACGAGCTGGCGCCGGGAGAGAGTCGGGACGTGGATCATGCGACGTTTACGTGTCCGGCGGGCGGCGCGGCGTGTCGGATCACCGTAGAAGGGGGGGGGGGGGTAACCTCGGTCGGCGGCCTGGCCACGGCCCGGATTTCCCCGGCCGGCCTGGCGGCCTTTGCCCAGGCTGCTGACTCGGGGATCCCGACTCCATCCGGGGAGAGGACCTATGAAATGTGGTACACGGGGCTGGTAAACGTTGATATTTGCAGTAATGATTGGGTGGGCCCCTGCGGAGATAATACAACTGCAATTGATAATAGTGGTGCCCTTATTGATAGACTAGTTTACCCTTGGGGCATATATGGCGTCAATTATTCAAAAGAAGAAGAGGAAGAAATCGGGGATTGGGATGTCCTGGGTCGGGATGATCCCGATATCGAGGATGCGATTGAGTTCCAACTGGTGGAGAATGACCCGCCCCCGACGTTGCCCGGCTTAGAGGGCAAGCGGTACAAGAGCACCGTGAGCGACTCCGTGAAACGGTGGGCCACGTTCTACGAGAAGCCGTTGTTGGACGAGACCTTCGAGAATTACTTTGATGACGACAGACGCGAACGCATAGCGGTTTTCGGGGATGGTATTCAGAAGTATGAAGGCGACACCGTGACGTTCAAGGCGAACTATGATATTGGCGAGGCGCAGCAGTCGTTCTTTGAGAGCGGTAAGTTTCCGGATGGCGCGAACACGTACGCGTCCAGCCCCGACGAAGCATTTGACGGCATGTTCTACGGCGTTGACGGCAAGTATGCGTGCCCCGGCTGCACGTTTTACAACGACGGGGCCGGCAACCTGGCCAGGATCGATGGCACGCTGACCTTCAAGCCGAACGACTCGACGACCGTGCTGGAACGCAGCACCCATGGTCGCCAAGATTATATGCTTTTTGGATACTGGGTGACGGCCAACCGGGGCCCGGAGGGAAATTGGAACTATGAGTTTGGCACTCGCCGGTGGGCTGCCCCTAATATTCCCTGGGCCTACGAAGACAGAAACACCGAACAGACAGGCGAAGTATACCTAACACAGGGTACGGCGACCTATACGGGTTCCTCGGTGGGCATGTTTGTGAAACAGGAGCTCAGCCCTCATGGGGCCGTGAGCAGCACCTTGGCCGGTGAATTTGTGGGAGATGTCAATTTGACGGCATATTTTGGCACCGCGAAGGGCGACGTTCCCGAAAACGAGAAGTACACCATCCGCGGCACGGCGGACAACTTCCGGCACAATGGCGAACTCATCGATGAGAACTGGACGCTGAACTTGGAGAAAGGCTTGTATGTAACCCAAGAAAAAAGAGGCAACGTTACTTATACTTATGTTAATAACGCAATCAGGAGAAGCAACGTGTCTCATGAAGGGGAAGCGGTCGGGAAGTGGCAAGGCTTTTTCGGGGGCGAAGCGTATAATCCTGTAGATGGAGCGGCCCCAGTGGCCCCGGACCCGGATAATGGTATTGAAGGTAATTATGCTAATCAATTCCCATCTTATGTCTTCGGCGACTTCGACGCCACGTTGCGCAATGGAAAACTGAGTGGCGTCTTTGGGACATTCATCGACAAGGAGTAGGAGTGGATTTCAAGGGGCCGGGCCTTGCGTGCTGCAAGGCCCGGCCCCTGCTGCTTCGTCCCCCTGGTTCCCCGTGCCTTGAGCCTCCTGCCTTGACAGACTTCGTTCCGGGTTCCTACAATTCCAGGGTGAGCACAGCTCCTTATGTCGGCAATATTTAGCTGTTAGCTCTTTGCCGAGGTAGCCGCATAATTTCCGTCTTTTGCGAGCGGGTGTAGCGCAGTGGTAGCGCATCGGCTTCCCAAGCCGTTGGTCGGGAGTTCGAATCTCCTCACCCGCTCCAATTTCACCGCAACCGTCTTCATGCGTTGTCTCGGGTCGAGATGCAGAGATCCGTACGTCGTGTGCAGGCACATGGTTTGAAAATCGTTGCAGGGCTGCGGGCACGACGGAACAGGGCGTCAGGCATGGCCGATTTGTCCATGCTGATCGTCGGGAGGGAGCCCTGAGGATTGATCTGTGAAGGAACCGCCGCCGAATTCTTGCGCCATGAGAGTGCTGATGACCTGATGGAGTCGAGAATTCACTTCTTCTTCCGAGACGTGGTCGGGAACCTGTATGTTGAAAACAATCTGGACGTTTTTCATAAATGTAGAGACTCCCTCTGTCTTGCGTGATTCGACGATTCTTCAGCCCCTTCCTTCCTGAATTTGTACACTTCTTCATGCCAGTTTGCAATGTTCCGTCTTCGTTCCCCTACCCATGACGGGGCTCGACCGTTGTGCGGGAACATGGCGGGATCTTTCTTGATGCCTCCGGTCTTGCTATACTTTTCCCATGCTGTGTCCTGGCTGTAGCGGCCCGATTCTCCGGGCAGGCAATCCTTGGTATCCGTTCTGCTCCGAACGGTGCCGTGTCGTTGATCTTGGGGCTTGGCTGAATGCCGAGTATCGGATTCCGGAAGATTCCCGGCAGTCCGTGTCCATGCCGGTCGAGGGGTCTCCCTCGACGGAGTCGTAAACAGAAACATCATGGGAAAGATTATCACGACCCGGCGAAAGGAGAACGAGGCGCAACTTGCCGAAGACTACATCCGCACCTACATTTTGTTCCCGTCTGGCCTGCTGGGCTTGCTGACCATGATCATTGGAATTCTCGCGCTGGTGTATCAATTATTTGTCGAAACCTATGATGAGTGGACGTTTCTCAAGAGTTCGGGCCTGTTGCTGGCCGGCATTCTGCTCGGGTGGGGCCAGACTCGCTACCATCGTTATCTGTTTCGAGCGTTTCCCGAATTCTGGGCGAGCCGCATGAGATCCTCGCAGAGTCGGGGCGTGCAGCGACTCAAAAAGGCTCCGGTGGAAGTGGAATTACGACATGCCGGTCGAGGGTTGGTGCCGCTGGTCTACGTGTTGGGCATCGGGGGCCTGATCGGGCTTTCGGCATGGAGCTTCAGTTCCGGTTCCCTGGATTACATGGCGGCCTTTGCCTTGCCGTGGGCGGGATTTTTCTGGGGCAAGTTGTTTACCTGGCGATCGGTTATTCCTCCTTTGACGGGGAGGAAGTAACGGACGTTTTTCGTTCAGGTGGATTTCCCGGGTTTGCGGGTTCGGGGTTTCTTCGTTTCCAGGGCGGCCAGGCGTTTTTCAAGATTCGAGACCTGCTTGTACAGTTCCGGAAGGTGTTGCGCCAGGACGTGGGTGCGGAGGAAGACGGCGCGTTCCTTTGCCGGTCGTCCGGACATCGTCACGCCGGGTTCCACGTCTTTTTCGATTCCTGCTCCTGCGGCAATCATGGCGCGATCTCCGATCGTGAGATGATCGATCAGTCCGGCTTGGCCTCCTATCATGACCTGTTTCCCGATCGACGTGCTGCCCGCGATGCCGACCTGTGCCACGATGATTCCATGTTCTCCGACGGTTACGTTGTGGGCGATCTGGACCAGGTTGTCGATTTTGGTTCCTTGTTTGACGCGGGTGCATCCGAAGGTGGCCCGGTCAATGGTCACGTTGGCTCCGATTTCGACGTCGTCCTCAATGGCCACGATTCCCCGCTGTGGAATCTTGTGATGCCGGCCTTCGTGTTGCACGTACCCGAAGCCGTCGCTGCCGATGACGGCTCCGGCGTGGATGATGACTCTGGCGCCTATCCGGCATCCGTCCAAGACATTCACGTTGGGATGGAGTACGGTCTCATCGCCGATGGTCACGTCGTCTCCCACAAAGACCCCGGGGGCAATCGTGACGCGCTCTCCGATCGTCGTGCGATGGCCGATCGTGACGAAGGGCCCAATCGACACGTGATTGCCAATGCGGACGTTCGTGCCTTTCACGACGTTCGGCGCTATGCCCAGGGGATGCGATGGTTTCATGAAGAACCGCGTGATCAATCGGACAAAATCGAACTGAGGCTGTGCCGAGACCAATTGGGCTCCGTGCAAATCAGGGTCGTACCGGGGCACGATGAACGCCGAGGCCTTCGATTGTTGGGCGTCCTTCATCAGTCGATGGCTGGCCAGGAGCGCCAGATCGCCTGACGCCGCCAGTTCGAGGCTGTTGACACCTGTAATACGAAGTTCCGCGGGACCGTGAAGCCGGGCATCAATGGCGTGGGCCAATTCGCTTACTGGATGCCCGTCGGGCGTTCCAGGAGTCATGCCTTGTTTCCTTTGGGTTTGGCCGGGGTGGTGCGTTTCTTCACGGTGGAACCCGTCCCTCGCTTCTTCGTGGCCGAGGAAGTCGTTGGTTTTCCCCGTGCCGTTCGGGGAGACGTGGTTTGTTGCGGACGGTCCTTCCCTTTGGACTGCAAGGCCTCGGGGGGCGTTTTCCCTGAATCGAGTCGTGCCTCCACGTAGGTGATGATGTCAGACAGCGTGTGCAGGCCCGGCAGATCTTCGTTGGGAATCTCGAATTCAAAGGCTTTTTCGAGTTCATACAAGAGTTCAAAGGTCATCAGGGAATCCAACCGCAAGTCGTCACGGAGGTGATGGTGGGGCTGGATGGTGGCCGGGTCCCGCCGCAGGAAGGTTGCCAGGGCCTCCTGAATTTGCCGTCCGACCGGAGACAACGCCGTCATGCCTGCGTTCCTTTCATCTCGATGCGTCCTGTTCCGATGTTCCGGGTTTTCCGAAAGATCCGGTCACGCGGATCGTTTGAACACCAGGACTCCATTATTGCTGCCGAATCCGAACGCGTTGACCAGGGCGACATTGACGCGCCCCTCCTGAACTTTTGAGGAAATTCCGGCCAATTGGCATTCAGGGTCAGGGTTTTCATAATTCACGGTTGGATGAATCAGATTCGTTTTCATGGTCATGAACGTGGTGACGGCTCCGATCGCGCCGGCGGCGCCCAGGGTGTGTCCTATCAGGGATTTGGTCGCATTGATGAAGACGGTATCGGCTCGCCGTTTCAAGGCCCGACGGATTCCGCGGATTTCGATTTCGTCTCCGATCAGGGTGGACGTGGCATGGGCGTTGATATAGTCGACGTGCGCAGGTCGGCTGCCGGCATCTTCGAGGGCGAGGGTCATGGTCTTCGCGATATCCGTTCCGTCTTCCTTGGGCACCACCATGTGGTAGGCGTCGCTGGTCGCGGCATAGCCGGCGACTTCTCCATAGATCCCGGCGTTTCGGCGTTTCGCATGCTGCAACGTTTCGAGAATCAGGGCGCCGGCTCCTTCGCCCATGACGAATCCGTCGCGGCCGCGATCAAACGGCCGAGAGGCATGCGTCGGAACCTCGTTGTATTTGCTGGACAGGGCTCGCAGGGAGCAAAACCCCGCAAAGACCAGGGGGGTGATGCTGGCATCGGCTCCGACCACGATGACGACGTCCGCTTTGCCCGAGCGAATGGTGTTCAGGGCCTGCCCGATGGCATGGATGCCGGAGGAACAGGCCGTCGAGATGGTGAGGTTCGGTCCCTTGGCCCCAAAGGCCATGGCGATGATTCCCGAAGCCGAATTGAGGGTGATGGTGGGGATGAACAAAGGATGCACGCGACTCGGCTTTTTGGTGGTGTAGAGTTGCGTGATTTCTCGTTCGCCCATCAGCATGCCGCCCATGCCTGCGCCGACCATGACCCCGACGCGTTCGGGGGCCTCGTGTTCCATACTGATACCCGCATCGGTCAGGGCCTCCTGTGCCGCAACGAGCCCGAATTGGGCATAACGGTCCACTCGACCGATCAGGGCGTTGTCGAAGGAGGCCTGCGGATGAAAGGACGGGATCTGTCCCGCAATCCGTGAACGGTACGTCTCGGCCGGCAGGTCTTCAAAGGATTGGAGTTTCGTGATCCCGGAACGGCCCGCGATGGCATTTTCCCAGAATGCTCCGAGTCCGATGCCAATGGGACTCACGATGCCAAGACCGGTCACGACGACTTTGGGTGCCATGTGCTTGAGCCTTGCCTGGTGGCTTAGTAGCGTACTCGCAGAAAAAGGTTGAGGCTGACAAGAAAAAACGTCACGCAGGCGATCCAGGCTGCGACCACGGGAAGCAGGGCGCCGCTTCTTCCCAGGGTAAGGCCAATGGAATTCATGGCCCAGAACAGGAAGCTGATACTCAATGCCTGCCCAATGCCTTTCGCCAGACTGGTCGTCCGCGAGCCGGTTTCGATGAGGCCGATGGATATCCCCAGCATGGTCATCATCAAGGGAACAAACGCATAGGCCACGCGTTTCCAATAGTCGGCCAGAAACGTCGTGGCGTTGAGGTTCTTCTGCTCCAAGTGCTCGATGTGCCTGCCGAGTCTGGCCAACGTCATGTGTTCGGGCTCGAGCGCATTCCAGGTCTTCAGGTCATCGGGCGTGAGGGACAACTCCAGGGGAACGATTGTCCGCCGAGTCATCTCCATCATGCCATCCGGTCTGATCGTCCGTTGCCCGACGTCGTGCAGAGACCACTGCCCTTCGGTGAACCCGGCTTTGGCTGCCGTGAGGAGTTCGTGCACGTGAAACCGGTCGTCCAATCGGTAAAGGGTGACCTCGTGGAGTTGGGTGCCCTCGGGATCGACTCGCTGAATGTGCATGATCTCATTGTCGTGAATGCGCAGCCACAGGTTTTCGCTCCTGAAAGACAGGGGCTGCGGTTTGTGCTGGATCTCCACGGTTCGAATGTATTCCGCCTTGGCATTGGCCAGAGGAATCACCACCGCGGTCGAGCCCAGCAGAATGACCGTGACGAGGCCTGCAACCGCCAGAAACGGCATGGTAACGTGAAGGATGCCGACCCCACAACTTCTCATCGCGGTAATTTCATGGTTTTTGTTCAGGAGCCCGATGGTGAGGAGACAGGCCATCAACACGGCAAAGGGCACGAGTTGAAAGGAAATGGCCGGGAGTTTATAGAGGAAATACAACGCCATGGTACTCAGTTCGGCGTCGTGTCCAAGGAATTTTCGCAGTTTTTCAAAAAAATCGATCACCAGGTAGATCGTGGACAGCCCGGTGAGGCACAGGGTCAGGATGCCGAGATATTGCCGAACGATGTACCAGAACAGGATGCCCATATCAGTGACGGCTTGCCTGATAGAACAGCCCCCACGTCATCAGGAGTAGCAGGACGTTCGGAAGCCAGGCGCCGATGAACGGATGAAGGAACAGGGTCGTGACGGAGAACTCTCCCAGGACGTTGAGCAAATAATAGCCCACCATGATGAAGATTCCCAACACGAATCCTCTCATGCGCCCGGTTCGTTTCGAGACGATCCCCACCGGCATGCCCAGGAGGCCGAGGAGGAGCGTGGCCACGGGAAATCCGAGATCTTTGTAATATTCCATGAGGCGGCGAAGCATGCCCGTGTCCCGCCAGCCGGATTTTTCCAATTCAGCCATAATGTGTTGGTAGTCGGGCCGCTCCGGTTTTTTGACGTTGATGGCCTTGGACAGTTCCATTTTGAGATCATAGGTGGAAAACGTCACGAGATGATACGTGGAGTCGTCGTCGGGGACGTGGTGAATCTCCCCTTCATGGAGCCGAATGCCGAATGATTGGTGCTGAGGATCTTCGAGCATTTGGAAAGATTGTCCAGTGACGATGACCTTTTTGGCCGGGTCGCGGTGATCCAGGATGAAAATGCCCGTTGCCTGGTTTCCCGGCTCGGGTTTGGGCACGAAAATCATCATGTCGTCAGCGGGGACATTAAACGTGCCCTGATCCAGTGCCAGGTGCAATTGGTCGTGGATCAGGCTGATGGCCAGTTTTTTCAGGGAAATCGATGACCAGGGTTGTCCCCATTGCGAAAGAAACAGCGTTCCCAGGAAGACGAGAAACGAAAAGGCAAAAACAGGCACTGCGATTCTGAGCAGGCTCAGTCCGGCCGACTGCATGGCGACGAGTTCCTTGTCGAAGGAAAATCGGCTGAAGGTGGTGATCGAGGAGATCAGGCAGGCCATGGGAAGCGTCAGGACCAGAAACGAGGGCATGAGATTGACGATGATGGTCAGAATGGCCATGATCCCCACCCCGTTGATCACCAACAGTTCAACCAGCCGCAGCATCTCCTTGGTCAGGACGATAAAGCAAAGGATGCAGAGGCTGATGAAGAAGGGAACGAGGAGTTCCTTGATGATGTAGCGATCCAGAATCGTCACGGGGAGCGAGTGGCGACGGAACATGGTGTGCGCAGTCGGAACAACAGAGCGTTTCATGGAATGCTCGATCATATAATAGGGCCTCAATAAGGAAGTCAACGCAGGGTGCCTCCACCCTTGGCCGTCATTGCCGGTCCCATGATCGCGAAGAGCCGACCGTTCGCCCGCTCAAGAAGACGTCATCGTGAAAATGACTTTGCTTAGACGCCGGACTGTGTTTTAATGGCGCTCCGTTGACGGGAGAAAAACGACGATGACTATTCGCTCCAGATCGGTACCCGTGCATGTCCGTCGGTTTGGCCGGATCCTCAAAAAAATCCGGCTTGTGGCGACCGACGTGGATGGGGTTCTGACCGATGGGGGGCTCTATTATTCAGATTCCGGCGAGCAGATCAAGAAATTCAACGCGTGGGATGGTCTGGGATTGGTCCTGTTAAAGCAAGCCGGTCTCATGACGGCCATCATCACCATGGAGCAGACGCAGTTGGTGGCCGTTCGGGCGGCCAAACTCGGAATTTCCGAGATTCATCAGGGCGTCATGGACAAACTGGCCGTGTTGAACGAACTTTCCATGAAACACGGCATTCAGCTCGAGGAAATGGCGTACATGGGTGATGATCTGACGGATGTGCCCGCGCTCAGGGCCGTTGGATTTTCTGCCGCTCCCGCGAACGCACGCGAACCCGTTCGGAAAAACGTGCAGTACGTCTGCAAGGCCAAGGGTGGCGAAGGGGCGGTCCGGGAAGTGGCCGATCTGATTCTTGCCGCCCAGGATGCAAGCTCCGACGGAGTTGCGCCTCGATGACCCGATCATCGACGCCGCGTCCCGTACCCCGAAGAGACCCCGCCTGATGAGAACGGTCAAGATCCTCAGCGAAGCGCCTGTTTCGAGGACCCCATGAGCCGTCGCCACCTGTACGCAGTCATTCTTGCCGGTGGAAGTGGCACCCGCTTTTGGCCAGTCAGTCGGGAACGGTTTCCCAAACAGCTTCTTCAGATCATCGGAGAAGAGACCCTGATTCAGCAGACGGTCCGCCGTGCCTTGAAGGCCGTCCCGGCTCAAAACATTTGTGTCGTGACCAACGTGTCCCAGGCCGAAACGATCAAATGGCAATTGTCGAACTGGAACAATGAATTGAATTTTGTGCTTGAACCGGCAAGCCGGAATACCGGCCCGGCCATCGGCCTAGCGGCGCTTCGGCTGTTGCGTCGGGACCCCGATGCCCTGATGTTGGTCGTCCCGGCCGATCAGGTGATCAAGGGTGACCGGAAATTCAAACAGGCCGTCTCCTTCGGGCATCGACTGGCTCAGCAGGGTGCCCTGGTGACGTTCGGGATTCGACCCACCGGACCGGAAACGGGGTATGGCTATATTCTGCCCGATATGCGGTCCTGTCTGGGAACCATGGATTCGCTTTCAGGCTATAAGGTCAAGCGGTTTGTGGAGAAGCCCGATCTGAACAAAGCCATGCGTTTTTTCAAGGACGGCAGGTATTTATGGAACAGTGGCATGTTCTTGTGGCGTGCCGACGAACTCATCGAGGAGTTTGCCCGCCATCAACCCGCGTTGCTGAAAGGGCTTCGGGCTCTTGAGAACATGTTCGAGGCCGGTCGGTCGAACGAACGGCTTGCCGATCGCTATCGGCGCCTGAAATCCGTGTCGATCGATTATGGGGTGATGGAACGCTCGACTCGGGCCACGGTGATTCCCGTTGACTTTTCCTGGCTGGACGTGGGGAGTTGGAGCAGCCTGGAGAAAATTTTGCCACGGGACAAGCAGGGCAACGTGAGAACCGGGAATATCGTGGACGTCGAGAGCCACGGCTCGGTCTTTTTCGCGACCAAACGACTCGTCTGTTCCATCGGCCTGTCCGAGATGGTGGTCGTGGACACCCCGGACGCCACGCTGGTCTGCCCAAAGTCTCGATCCCAGGAAGTTAAGGGGTTAGTTGAAGTTTTGAAGGAGAAGGGTGCGCCTGAGCATCTGGAGCATCGGGTGGTCTACCGTCCATGGGGATCCTATACCATCCTTGAAGACGGGAAAGGGTACAAGGTCAAGCGTCTGACTCTGTTGCCCGGTGGGCGGTTGTCGCTGCAGATGCATCATCGACGGAGTGAGCATTGGGTGGTGATTGCCGGAACGGGGCGTGTGACTCGTGATGGGACGGTGTTTGAATTGAAGCCCGGGGAGAGTACGGGGATTCCCAAACAGACCAGGCATCGCCTGGAAAATCCGGGCACGGTTCCCCTGGAAGTCATTGAAGTGCAATACGGTACCTATCTGGGAGAAGATGATATCGTTCGGTATCAGGATGATTACGGACGACCCTCTCCCTCCTATCGTAGAGCATGAGCATTTTTCGAGAATATGACGTTCGTGGCATCGTCGGAAAGGATCTGACGTTCGACGTGGCTCAATCCATCGGCCGTGCCTATGGTACCATGGCTCGACAACGTGGAAGTCAAACGGTGGCTTTGGGACGGGATGGCCGTCTCACCTCGTTGGCGCTTCGGGACCGAGTCCTGGCCGGTATCACGAGCACGGGCGTGAACGTCGTGGACATCGGGGTCTGTCCGACGCCGTTACTCTACTTTGCCCTGTACGAATTGCCCGTTGACGGCGGCGTGATGGTCACCGGAAGCCATAATCCGGCCGAATATAATGGCTTCAAGATGTGCATAGAGAAAATGGGGCTGTATGGCGAAGACATTCAGGAACTCCGGCGTCTGATCGAGACCGGGGCGTCTGCATCCGGGTCGGGAACCGTTTCCACGGCCCAGGTGCTCGCGCCTTACCTGGGTTATCTCAAGCAGCACTTCGCTGGCGTCGATGGAACGGGCCTGCACGTCGTGCTTGATTGCGGCAATGGCGCGGCAAGCCTGGTCGCCAAGGAGGCCCTGGAGCAGTTGGGCTGTCGCGTGACGGGGTTATACGATGAACTCGATGGTCGTTTTCCCAACCATCATCCGGATCCCACCGTCGTCGAAAACCTCAGGGATCTGGTGTCCGCCGTGAAGCTCCATCGAGCAGACGTGGGGATTGCGTATGATGGCGACGCGGACCGTATCGGGGTCATCGATGAAAAGGGGACGGTGCTCTGGGGAGACCGGCTTCTCCTGATTTTTGCACGGGAACTCCTGAAAGACCGACCGGGCAGTACGGTTATTTCCGAGGTCAAGGCGTCCCAAGTCCTGTACGACGATATTCGAGCACGCGGAGGACGTGGCGTCATGTGGAAGACGGGGCATTCCGTGCTGAAAGCCAAGATGAAGGAAGAACGCGCGGCTCTGGCCGGGGAAATGTCGGGCCACATGTTTTTTGCCGATCGCTATTTCGGGTACGACGATGCCATTTATGCCTCCTGCCGGCTGGTGGAAGTTCTCGTGAAAGCCCGGGCCCCGCTCTCGTCCCTTCTGGCGGATCTGCCGTGCACGGACGCCACTCCGGAAATTCGCCTGGAATGTTCGGATGACATGAAATTCCGGGTGGTCGAGGCGGTACGGGATCGGCTTGTCGCGTTGGCCACGCACCCGAATGCGAATGATTTCGTGATTCGTGACGTTGTCACGATAGATGGCGTTCGTGTGTGTTTTGATGATGGCTGGGGCCTCATTCGTGCCTCCAATACCCAGCCCGCGTTAGTCCTTCGATTCGAGGCGACGTCTGCCGAACGGTTGCAAGCCATCCGCACCTACCTGGAAGGGGAGTTGGACGCCTGCCGTCGCATCGTCTCGATCTGACGTCTGTCCACAAAGCGGTTTTGTGTTTTCCCGTGCCGGCGTCACGAAGACGCGACGGCTCAGGATCCTATGTCGGATACATCCCCATGTTTTCGATGTGGGGCATAGTGTACAATTCGAGAGTATGCGCGTGGCCTTCCCGTTCATGATTCGTGCGATGATCCTGCTTCTGGGAGCGTTACCACTTTCGTCTCCTGCTGCTCCACTGGAAGAGAATTTTCGCTATGCCATTTCCTTGTGGGGTATGCCCGCCGGGCATGCGACCATGAAGACGGAACGGCTGATTGCCGAAGACGGACGGCCTGCGCAACGTCTGTTGACCACGATTCGATCCAATGATTTCATCTCTTTCTTTTTCCCGGTCAGGAACGACGTGACTTCGCTTGTCGATCCCCAAACCCTGCTCCCGCGGCACTTGCTGTTTCAACGCCGGGAAGGTGACCGCCATGAACGGTTTGACGTCACCTTTGATCACGTGACCAACCAGGCCACGGTGGTGAAAAACGGGACGTCTTCGGTCCATGACATTGCTCCGGAGGCGCATGATCCTTTGTCGTGTTTGTATTTTTTGCGCAGGATGCCGGATCTTGAACCCGGCTCTTCGGTGCATCTGCCGATTCATCATGACCGAAAAAATTACGTGGTAGAGGTCAAGGTGGAAGCCGTTGAATCGATCAGTGGTCCCTGGGGCGAGGTCGAAGCGATTCGCCTGTTGGCCGTCATGCCGTTTCGGGGGATCTTTTTGAATGAGGGCAATATCCGGCTCTGGCTGACGAACACGCATGAGCGGATTCCCGTCATGATGGAAGCCCGCGTGCTGGTCGGGTCGGTCAGGGCACGGCTTGAAGGATGGAAGCCATAAGGGCGCGGCTCTCGACTTTTGCGAGAAAGCTTTTATAATGACGTTCCGTTATGAAATCCGGTGATGGTTTCCTTGACTCGACATATTCTTGACCCACGGCAGGGACAGCCTGATGACGCAGAGGAACTCTTCGCCGTCATGGACCGGATCGCCTTGGCAGGCAAACGCATTGCCCGGGATCTTCGGGAAATGGGTCTCACGGATCATCTCGGGACGACCAATGAGGTGAACGTCCACGGCGAGCACGTGCAACGCATGGATGCGCGAGCCAACCGGATTTTCGTGGAGGCCTTTCAGGAGAGCACGATCGTGCGATTCGTGATTTCCGAGGAAATGGAGGAGCCGTGGCCAGTGGCGTCTGCCGAAGGGTCGGGGAAATATGCCGTATTCGTGGATCCCTTGGATGGGTCCTCGAATATCGACGTCAACGCTCCCCTCGGTTCGATTTTTTCCATCCATCGCTTGGACCCGACCGGAAATTTCATGAAGGTGGGGCGTGAGCAGGTGGCCAGTGGGTACGTCTTGTATGGAGCCAGCACGATTCTCGTCTATACCCGTGGAGAGGGCGTGCATCAGTTTACCCTCGATGCGGCGACCGATGAGTTTCTTTTGTCTGCCTCGGATCTTCACGTGCCGGCCCGCGGGAACATTTTCAGCGTGAATGAAGGAAACCGGCGTCACTGGTTTCCCAATATGAGAGAACTCTCGGACTACTTTCAGGCTGATGATCGGGACACCGGGCGGCCGTATTCCTTCAGGTACACCGGGTGTCTCGTGGCCGACGTCCATCGGATTCTTTGGAAGGGTGGCCTCTATCTGTATCCCGGTGAGGTGCAAAAGCCCGAGGGGAAACTTCGTTTGATGTATGAGGCCGCTCCGTTGAGTTTCCTGGTGGAGCAGGCCGGAGGCTATGGAAGCACTGGTACCGAGCGGATTTCCGCCCTTCATCCCCGGACGCCACATCAGCGGGTTCCGCTCGTCATCGGGAGTCGCGAAGACGTCGAAGTCGCAGAACGGTTTTTGAGTCGAACGTAGCACCGGGTTGGCCGGTGTGGATCGTGTAGACGGACCCTGCCTGGAATACGCGTATCCTCTTATGCCCGGGCCTGCACGATTCGAAAGGAGACCTCATGGCTCTGCGAGCCGGTTTTCTCGTCATCAGCATTCTCCTGGGACTTACGGTGGGATCCATGACGGGAGCCGGGACGATGCGCCATGCAGCCGTCGGGGCCGTGGCCGGCGGCCTGCTCGGGGGCGTGCTGGTGCTCGTCGAGAGTTTCTTGCTGGAACGGTTTCCTCTCCGCGTGCTCGTGGCAGGTAGCATCGGCTTCGGCCTGGGGCTGTTCCTCTCGGGGCTGAGTGTTTTCCTGATGAGTCTGTTGCATCTGCTGTTCCCAAGCTCATCCATGATCGTTCGGGGGAGCGCGTTGGCCGCCCTGTTCACGTTTCCGTACCTTGGACTCGTGTTGGGCGTTCGCTACGGCAAGGCTTCCGAGGCCGGGGACGGGACCGACGTGAAGTCCACGGAACAGGATGGCACGCCCAAATTGCTGGATACGAGCGTGATCATCGACGGCCGCATTGCCGACCTGTGTGAAACCGGGTTTATAGAAGGAAAGTTTATCATTCCTCAGTTTATTCTCCAGGAGCTCCAGCATATTTCCGATTCGACCGATTCGTTGAAACGTGCACGGGGGCGGCGGGGCCTCGATATTCTCAACCACATTCAGAAAAACCACGACGTGGTGGTGGAGATCATCGAAGACGATTTTCCCCACATCAAGGAAGTCGATGCCAAGGTGGTGGAACTGGGCAAGAAATTAGGGGCCAAGATCTTGACGAATGACCTGAATCTGAACAAGGTCGCCGAGCTTCAGGGCGTGCGAGTGCTGAACATTAACGAATTGTCCAATGCGCTCAAGCCGGTCGTTCTGCCCGGCGAAATGATGCGGGTCTTCGTGTTGAAGGAAGGAAAGGAAGCCGGGCAGGGCGTAGCGTACCTGGACGATGGGACGATGGTCGTCGTCGATAACGCCAGACGCTGTATCGGCAAAAACATCGACGTGGTCGTCACGAGCGTCTTACAGACGAGTGCAGGCCGGATGATCTTTACCCGCCTGCTGGAAGAAACGGACCGTGACGTTTTGAGTTTCGCACGTGGATGAGAGAGTCGCCGCGGTCGTACCGGCCGGAGGGCGCGGGACTCGAATGGGGCACAAGACGCCCAAGCAGTTTCTCGCATTGGGTGACGTTCCACTTCTCGTCCATGCCCTCCGAGCGTTTGAGGCGAGCAGGATCATCGCCGAAATCGTCCTGGTCGTTCCTCCTGACGACGTGACCTCCTGTCAAAAAGAACTCCTGCCGCCTTTTGCCTTTTCCAAAATCAGCAAGGTCGTCGGTGGGGGGGCACGGCGACAGGATTCCGTCTGGAATGGGTTGCAGGCGGTAGAGGCACGTACCGGCATCGTGGTGATCCACGATGCCGTCCGGCCCTTTGTGACAGGTGCCATGATCGAAGGCGTGGTGGAGGGTGCCCGGACCCATGGCGCGGCCATTGTCGCGATTCCTCTCCATGATACGGTGAAGCGGGTGGACCCGGAGGGGATGATCGACACGACGCTGGAGCGACGACGGCTTTGGCTGGCTCAGACTCCGCAGGCCTTCGGCTTCGAGTTGCTTGAGGACGCGCACCGGGCCGGCCGACGCGCCGGAGTGGAGGCGACGGATGACGCGTTTCTGGTCGAGCGGCTCGGACGTCGGGTCTCCATCGTCCCCGGAAGAACGGACAACGTGAAAGTCACGTGCCCGGAAGACCTGGTGGTGGGAGAAGCGATTCTGGCTGCCAGGCAGGAACGTTCTCCCTGATTTCCGCTCGTTTCCCTTCTTGCGCTTTTCCTGTATCCTGACCCCGGATGCAAGGGGGCGGTTGATCCATGCGTATTGGAATCGGATACGATATTCATCAACTGAAGGAAGGACGGCCACTCATTCTGGGTGGAGTGCTGATCCCGTATACCCATGGCCTGGATGGCCATTCCGATGCGGATGTCCTCACGCATGCCGTTTGCGATGCGCTGTTGGGGGCCATGGGGGAAGGCGATTTGGGCCGCTATTACCCCAGCAGTGACGTACGATTCAAAGACATCCCAAGTTTGGAGCTCCTGAAGGACGTTCAGGCCAAACTCGTGGCACGGGGGGAGCGTCTCGTGAATCTCGATGCGGTCATCGTGGCACAGGCTCCTCGATTGGCAAGCTACGTGACCGAGATGAACGAACAGTTGGCCGGGGCGTTGCAGGTTGCCTCATCGATCGTGAACGTGAAAATCAAAAGTCACGATCATCTCGGGACGCTTGGCAGGAAGGAAGGCATTGCTGCCCAAGCCGTCTGTCTGCTGACTCGCACGTCGTCGGATGAGTCCGAAATCGTTGATTGAACGATGTTTCGTATGATTCAACAGGATCTTCGGGCCGTGTTTGAACGCGACCCCGCGGCAAGGACCACGCTTGAGGTCTTGTTGACCTATGCCGGGTTTCAGGCCTTGCTGGCGCATCGGCTGGCGCATCGGTTGTGGAAAATGCGGTTTCGGTTATTGAGCCGCCTGGTGGCACAGGTGGCCCGTTGGGTCACAGGTGTCGAAATTCATCCCGGGGCTTCAATCGGACGAAGGTTCTTCATCGATCACGGCATGGGGGTGGTGATTGGCGAGACCACGGAAATCGGCGATGACGTCACCTTGTTTCAAGGGGTGACGTTGGGGGGGACGGGGAAGGAAAAAGGAAAACGACATCCCACCTTGGGCAATCACGTGGTCGTGGGATCCGGTGCAAAGGTGTTGGGAAACATTCGCATTGGAGATTCCGTCAAAATCGGAGCCAATTCGGTGGTCTTGCGATCAGTCCCCTCCCATTCGACGGTCATCGGCATTCCGGGACGAATCGTCAAGTCGACCGGGTTTCTGGTCCCCGAAGAGGCCATGGATCATGCCAATATTCCCGATCCGATCGCGGAACGGTTTGACGTCATGGAACGAGAACTCCGTGACCTGCGAAAAAGAGTGGAAAACAACTGATCGTCACACTTCAGGACGGGAGGAATTGCTTGTGAGTCAAGGATCTGGCATCACCAAATGCGTACGCGATATTCTTGGTTATTATCAAAGCGAGTCGCCGGGCGTCCTGGCCAATTTGGCCACGCTGCTCATGAGCGGTCGCTTGGGGGGCACCGGCAAACTCCTGATCCTGCCGGTGGATCAAGGGTTTGAACATGGTCCTGCACGAAGTTTTGCCGCCAATCCTCCTGCCTATGACCCCCTGTACCACTTTCAACTGGCGGTTGACGCCGGATGCAATGCCTATGCGGCTCCGTTGGGGTTCCTGGAAGCCGGTGCCGCGGAATATGCCGGACAGGTTCCGTTGATCCTCAAGCTGAACAGCAGCGATTCCCTCTCCAGCGGCGATGACTATCATCAGGCCGTCACGGGGAGCGTGCAGGACGCCCTGCGTTTGGGGTGCCGTGCGGTGGGCTACACGATTTATCCCGGGTCGGCATACAGCCAGGAGATGTATGAGAACCTGCAAGAGATCGTGGCGGAGGCCAAGTCGGTCGGGCTCGCCGTCGTGGTCTGGTCCTACCCCCGCGGGGGGAAATTGCCCAAGGCGGGAGAAACGGCCATCGACGTGGTGTGCTACGCTGCGCAGATTGCCGCGCAACTGGGCGCCCACGTCATCAAGGTCAAAGTGCCGACGGATCACGTTCAGCAGGCGGAGGCCAAAAAGGTCTATGACGCCGAGCGCATTCCGATCGGAACGCCGGTCGAGCGTATTCGTCACGTGGTACAAAGTGCATTCAATGGGAGACGCATCGTTATTTTCTCCGGGGGGGCAAAGGGCACGGACGAGAACGTGTTCGAGGAGGTGCGGGCGATTCGCGACGGGGGTGGCTTTGGGTCGATTATGGGGCGAAATTCCTTCCAACGCTCGAAGCCCGATGCCTTGACGTTTTTGGAGACCTGCATGAAGATTTATACGCGTGAACTCGCGTAAAGCCACCTGCTGTTCCGTGACACCACGTAGTGGGTTGCGGTCTTCGAACGTCTCTCATGGATAGAGCCCCCGAGCGATATGGGCTTGCGCCACTCGATCGATTCCATTCATGAGCGCGGCCATTCGCATCGAGGTTTTCTTCTCTTGGGCAAAGTGCAGCGTTCGATGAAAGGCTGCGGTGATGATTTCATGCAGGCGTTGCCGAATGTCACGCTCATTCCAGAAAAAGCGTTGGACGTCCTGGACCCACTCGAAGTAGGAGACGATCACTCCGCCTGAATTGGCCAGAATATCGGGAATCATGAAGATGTCCCGGTCGTTCAGGATGGCGTCCGCCTCCAACGTCGTAGGGCCATTGGCGGCTTCGGCCAGAATGCGGCAGCGAAGGCGATCGGCGTTGCTGCTGGTAATCTGTTCGGAGAGCGCAGCGGGAATCAGCACCGTACAATCCAAGGTCATCAGCTCCTCGTTGGTCAGCGAATCGCCGACGTTCATGTCTTGCAGGGGCGCCCCGCATTGATAGCGTTCAAAAATCGTGTCCACGGGCAACCCGTTTGGATTAAAGACGCCACCCTTTACGTCACTGATGCCGATCACGCGAGCTCCGGTTTCGCCAAAGATTCTGGCGGTGTGGGACCCGACGTTTCCGAATCCCTGAATCACGACGCTCGTCTCTTCCAGGTTGATGCCCTTGTGGCGGAGGGCTTCGATGATGACGTCCACGACCCCTCGTCCGGTTGCTTCTTCTCGACCCAGACTGCCTCCGATTGCCAAGGGTTTGCCCGTCACGGTGCCTGGGACGGAGAATCCCATCTGGTGGCTGTAGGTGTCCATGAACCACGCCATGATTTGCGGGTTCGTGCCGATATCCGTTGCCGGAATATCCTTGTCCGGACCGATCAGGGGAAAGATTTCCGCTGCATAGCGTCTGGTGAGCCGTTCCAGCTCGGAGAGTGACAAGGCATGAGGGTCCACGGTAATGCCACCCTTCGCTCCGCCATAGGGAAGCCCCGTCAGCGCGGTTTTCCAGGTCATCCACATGGCCAAGGCCGCGACTTCTCCCAAGGCGACGTCCTGATGGTATCGAATGCCGCCCTTGGATGGTCCACGTGCCGAATCGTGCTGAACCCGGTATCCCTGAAACACGCGAACGTGGCCGTTATCCATGCGAATCGGAAGCGCGACCATCAACGACCGCTGCGGAATCTTCAGTCGCTCCCGCAGATTCACGTCCAGGTTCATGGCTTCCGCTACCTGGTCGAATTGGGCAACGGCCAGACGAAACGTCGGGTGGTCGAATTCAGCGATCATCGTGGCATGGGCAAGAAATCAATTGTGAGGCGTTCTGATCAATCGTACCCTTTCACACACGGCCATGTCACTCGGAAATTGCGTAATCAGGAGACGGGGAATGAGCCCTTGTCCACGGACTACGTCACGTCGGCCTCCGATGGTGTGAATCAGGGGGCGTCATGAGAGGGGCCGGGCATCGTGCCACGGATGCCGGGCTCGGCGTTTCCGAAGCACCCCGCTTATGGGTCAACCACGTTTTTCTGGATGCCGGATCAAGGTCCGGCATGACGGTTGGGGGCCTTTACGTCATCCCCGTACACGCCAGTCCGTCATTCCCGCGAAGACCCCCATTCGTCATCCCCGACGTTTTTAATCGGGGATCCATGGATTTTTCTTGGTTTTGTCTTTCAGTCTTCTGGATGCCGGATCGGGGTCCGGCATGACGGTTGAGGGCCCTCCGTCCTTTCTTCGCCCCTTTCGTAATCTATTGCGCACTTTTTGCTATCTTTTGCGCACTTTTTGTTATTTTCTGCGCACCTTTTATTATCTTTTACGCATTTTTTACCATTTTTTGCGCATCTTTTGTCGTCGCATGTGCCATCTCCGTCATTCCCGACATCTTTAATCGGGAATCCAGAGTCTTTGTCTTTCCGGTATTTTTCTGGATACCGGGTCGAAGCCCGGCATGACGGCTGTGGAATGGCACATGATAAAACCGGACAGATGATGGGTAACAGATGCGGACGGTTTATGTGTTCCTAACAAACTCGATCGCGGTTGTTGTTCACCCCGTGTCGGCCTTGTATGATGTCACGAGGGACTCGGACAAAGATGCCTTGGAAATGGAAATACAGACTCTGCTGTCTGGGCTGGATGATGCTGGTTCTTCCGCTTGGTCATGCCGGAGGTTCTCAGATTATCCTGTTGGATCGGACGCCGTTTTATGCGCCTGCGACCCTGACGGTCCTTCCGGGAGAGTCGGTCC
The DNA here is from genome assembly GCA_965221365.1 of Nitrospirales bacterium. Taxonomy (GTDB): domain Bacteria; phylum Nitrospirota; class Nitrospiria; order Nitrospirales; family UBA8639; genus Bin75. The sequence continues at coordinate 82,475 of OZ244884.1, forward strand.
AATGGCACAATCGGTCGATGCAGCCGCATACCGTGACCCACGATGGGTGCGGGCAGGGTGGGCGGTGTGCTTTTGCCTCTGAGCATCTTCACCCGGGAGAGCGCTTCAGCATCAGCGGATTGTCTCCGGGCACGTATTCCTATCATTGCCAGATCCATCCGTTTATGCGGGGACGCCTTGAGGTTCAGTCGGCGGCACGACTCCCCGGTGTCACGGAATTGTAGCTCAGGCGGAACGCGGCTCGTAATGGACGTGAAGAAGGTACAAGCCCTGGGGCGGAGCCGTCGAGCCTGCCGCTCGGCGGTCCCTGGCTTCAAGGATTGCCGCTACGGCCTCGGGCTCTCGTTTTCGATGGCCGACTTCGACCAGGGTTCCAACCAGGGCCCGAACCATCTGTTTCAAAAACCGGTCGGCTTGTATCGTGAAGCGAATCAATGAGCCGTCCCGGACCCAGTCGATTCGTTGGATCGTACAGTTTGGATTGGTCGTGCTTGCCCCCGGTCCTTGAAACGACGTGCAGTCATGGTGCCCCAGAACGTGGCGTGAGGCCTGCCGCATGAGTGGCACATCAAGAGGTTTGGCAATCTGCCAGACCCGCAGACGATCCAACGCCGGACGCGTCGGCTGATTGAGAATGCGATATTCATAGGTTTTGGCCCGTGCGTCGTAGCGTGCATGGAAATCCTCGGCCGCGACCTCCGTGTGGCGTACGCTGATGGTTTTGGGAAGCACCCCATTCAAGGCGCGAGTCCATTCATGAGGCCGGTACGGTTTATCCGATTGAAAACTGACGACTTGTCCGAAGGCGTGAACGCCTGCATCCGTTCGACTCGCCGCAATGGTGGAGACCGGGCCCTGGGTGATCCGGCGTAATGCCTCTTCGAGGGCCGCCTGGATCGTCGGATGAACCGGCTGCCGTTGCCAGCCGGCGTACGTGGTTCCGTCGTATTCAAGCAGGAGTTTATAGGTGCTCATGAACCGGGGCCGGATAACGGCGGCACGAGGGGTGTTGCCTGAAGGCGTGGGCCCTTCATGGTCAGGACGATTGGTTGCGCAACGCCTTCAGGTAGGCTTGAATGCCCTGATAGATTCCCTCGGCCAGTTTTTTCTGAAACGGTTGAGTTTTCAACCGGTTTTCTTCCATTGAGTTGGACACAAAACCCACTTCGGCCAGGATGCTTGGCATGGTGGTGAAGCGCAGAACGTAAAACGGAGCCGTCTTGACTCCATGATTTTTGACCTTGTACGTTTTTCGTAACGTGTCGATAAGGATCCTGTTCGTGGTCTCGGCAAAAGTCTGGGATTCTTTGATCCTGTAGTCTTTCAGGCTGTCCATAAGAATGTATTTCCAGGGCGGAGTGTCACTCTCAAATTTCATGCCGTTTTCCCGGGCCGCGACTTCCAGAGCACGCGGGTCCTTGGCCTCTCCAAAATAGTAAATCTCCAGACCCTGAATGGATTTCTGGGGATGAGAATTGACGTGAACGGAAACAAACAGACAGATGCGTGATTTCTTGGCTTCGTCGACGTTCGACCCCGTGTCTTGCCCACACCAGTTCCGTTTTTTCTGTTTGGCAAACTTCACGCGATCTTCCAAGGCCAGAAACACGTCTTTGGTTCGGGTCAAGAGAACCTTGGCCTTGTCGCGTTTTTGAAGCAGATCGCGTAAATATTTCGAGATTTGCAGGACGATGGTTTTTTCCCGGGTGCCTTTTCGTCCGATGGTTCCGGGATCTTTTCCCCCGTGCCCGGGGTCGATGATGATCAGCAGGTCGTTGCCCCGTGTCACGGACGGTTTCTTCTCAGGCGAGGCAGGTTGTGCCTGCCCGGAACCCGAACGTGTGGTGACTCGAGCAGAAGGCTCTGCATAAAAGAGATCCACCACGACTCGATCAGGGTGATCAAGGGTGAAGAGCTTGTATTTCCGGAGAGCCGCCACGTCCAGCACGATGCTGACCGTTTGCGGCTTCTTTTGAGAGACGGCAATGGCCCGTGGAAAATCTTTTTCTTCGATTTGTCGTCGCGCGCGCGCGCTCAATTCCACGTTGGGCAGGGCAATCGACGCGTTCCGTGAGTCCTTGTTTTCCTCGGGATTGACCGGGCCGCTCAGATTCAGCACGACGCGGGTATAGTGTTTATGGGCATGATGTCGGACGGCCTCGACGAGAAGAGGAGCAGGGGAGGGTCCCTGCTTGGCCAGCAGTACGTGGGCCGGGAGCGTCGGATGGGAAGAGGCGGGAGGGGCGGCTGCCAATCCCGTCCCGCCCCACGTGGCGTAACACACCAGAGCAAGGACAAAGACGTTTCTCATGGGCGTCGACGACGCAGGAAGGCGTCGAGTTCAGAATACCAGACTCTTCGGCTCATTGACAGCATGAAGACATTGGGATCGCGCATATGCCGGGCTCTCTCCTGATTATAGATGGATACAACGTGCTGGGCGCTCTCGGCAAGAGCAACGCGGAGGGGGAAGAGGCGCGGGAAGCGCTCGTCCGCCGGCTTTCGTTGTACAGCCAATGCAAAAAGCACCCCGTGACGGTTGTCTTCGATGCCTGGCGAGAACAGACGGGACTCGGGCATCACGAGCATCGGACCGGGGTGCAGGTGGTGTTTACCAGAAGAGGAGAGCGGGCCGATCAGGTGATCCAGCGGCTGGCTCGTGAATATGGTCGAGCCTGCGCCGTGGTTTCTTCAGACCTGGAGATTATCCGGACCGCCAAGGCCTGCGGAGCCTTTGTGATGAAGTCCCAGGAATTTACAGAAAAACTCGCAATGTTGAGTCATGAACAACCCGCGGCGGGAAAATCCCCAGGTGGGGTTGCAACGCGACCCGGAGAAAAAGTGGAGGATGAGGATTTGCCGCGACGCGCGGAGAAAAAGGGCAATCCTCGCAGATTGCCAAAGGCCGTTCGCGTTCGGAAACGCCGACTCAGGGGATTTTGAAGAGACGTTTGGTATTGTGAGTGGTGGCTTGTGCGATGGACTCGAAGGATTGATCTCCGTGGATCTCCGCCAGTGTTTGTGCCACGTATTGCACGTGGGCGGGTTCGTTTCGTTTCCCACGATAAGGAACAGGCGTAAGGTAGGGGCAATCCGTTTCCACCATGAGACGATCCAGGGGAATGGTCCTGGCAACGTCTCGCAGCATTGTCGCGTTTTTGAAGGTCAGCACGCCGGAAAAGGAAAGATAGAACCCCAGATCCAGTGCGTCCTTGGCGAGCCACGCGTCCCCGGAAAAACAATGGAAGACGCCGCCGACGTGTGCCGCGCCTTCTTCCCGAAGAATCGTCACGGTATCTTCCTGCGCTTCACGCGTGTGAATGACGAGAGGAAGGCCCAACTCGCGTGCAAGACGAATTTGTTCACGAAACCGTTGGCGTTGAACCTCCCGTGGTGAATGATCGTAATGATAGTCCAACCCGATTTCGCCGTAGGCCACGACTTTCGGTTCCTTCGCCAGCGCCCGAAACGAGTCGTACCAGTCTTCTTCGACTTCCTTGGCTTCGTGCGGATGGACGCCGATGGTGGCAAAGACGTGGGGATGAGCCCGGGCCAACGCCACGGCGGCCTGGCTGGTGGCAAGATCACACCCAATCGTGACAAGGGCTTCAAGGCCGGCTGCTTCGGCACGTTGAAGGACTTCGTCACGGTCGGTATCGTATCGCAGATCATCCAAATGAACGTGACTGTCGATGAGCATGATTCCTCCGTTGGGGAGGAATCCTAGCACATCGTCCGTCACCAGGACAGTCCCGACAATCAATGGATACGACATTCTTTCACGCCATCAATGGGTGGGCCGGGCAATCGGCGCTCTTGGATTGGTTGATGCTGCAATGTTCCTCCTCGAGAAACTTTGTGGTGCTGATTCTTGCGTATCTGGCCTATCGGGTGTGGCTCGATTGGCGCCAGGGTGTTGTGGTGACGGCGGTGCTGGGGGCGGCGGTCGGCGCAGGGGATTTCATCGGCAGCCAGCTCAAACTGTGGATCGCGCGTCCGCGGCCGTGTCAGGTTCTTCTGAACGTCAATGAACTGACCGGGTGCGGAGGCCTATTCAGCCTGCCCTCCAATCACGCTGTGAATGCCGCAACGGCTGCGGCCTTTCTCGGCGTGCTGTTCCCTTCGACGCGATGGGTTGGCGGGACCCTGTTGATTCTTGGTGGACTCTCCCGTGTCTATCTTGGCGCCCATTATCCCACGGACGTCGTTGCCGGATGGGCCTTCGGGGGGCTGCTGGGTTTGACCATGGGCTATCTCGTCCTCATGCTGCGCGTGCGGACCTAGCATCCTTGCGGTCGGTTTCAGGGAGTAACGGCGGCTGTCATGCAAGGGATTGACGACCGATGAAAGTTTAATTATTCTGTCGCCTGCAAAGCTGCAAAGAGAGGATGCCTCTTTTGGGCATCCGTGTCTTCGCCAATTCAGAATCCAAGGAAAACCCTATGTGCAAGAGATTACGCCTTTGCCTCCGGTCCGCCGTGCTCTGTTCGATGGTTCCCTTTCTCGGGACGGTCTCGATCCTGCCCACGTTTGCGGCAGACACGGCTGATGAGCGCGTCGTGTCAGTGGCTGGGTATCTTTCCCGCAGTGAGTCGGACATGCTTCGTCCGGTTACGGTGATCACCGAAGAGGACATCAGACTCTCCGGCATGAAAAACATCGCGGACCTCTTGCGGCAGACGGTTTACAACAGTCTGGGCAGTTACCGTGAGCAATCCGGTTCCAGCCTGGCACAAAATGCGTTTGTCGATCTCCGGGCCATTGGGCAGGATCTGACGCTGATCCTTGTCAATGGTCGCCGTATCCCCGGTTCACCCTTCTCGGGCGACTCTGCCGCGGATCTCAACGCCATTCCCATCCTGGCGATCCAACGCATTGAGATTCTGACCGACAGTGCAGGGGCCATCCACGGTGGTGACGCCCTTGGCGGGGCGATCAACATCGTGTTGAAGGACGACTACGAAGGTGCTGAAATTCAAGCGAACGTCGGTCGGCCGACCCGCAGTGGCGCGGATTCCGAGCACGTCAATTTCCTGTGGGGAAGCGAAATCGGACGAGGGCATCTCACGATCGGTGGAGATTTCTTCAGACGCGAGGCGATCCGGGACGCGGATCGGGATTATAGTCGGGCCCTCTTCACGCCTGGCGGTTTGTTTCGTGATACTCAAGGCGTATCCGTGGGTGGGAATACCGTCTTTCTCACCGAGTCTCCTGATCATTCGAATTTGTCTCCTGACTTGCCTCCTGACTTGCATGCCCACGCGTCTGCTATCGGCGAGTGCGATCCGAAGAACGGCTATACCGGTGTGTTGAACGATCCGTACGGAATTCCTGGGACGGGCTGTGGGTTTGCTTATGCCAACATTTCCCTGCAAACGGGTTCCCTTGATCGAAAGAATTTGTTCCTGAATGGCGATTACGCATTGGACGAGGATACGGACGTGTACGTCAACGCCCGATTCGCACAGAGCGAAACGTTAGGCCGTTTTGCTCCGGCGGTCGGATATGTTCCGGTGTCTCGGGAGGCGATTCGGGACACCATGCTGCCTGGTGAGTTCGAGGGGCAGGACAGGCTTCTTGCGTTCCACCGGTTTGTTGCACATGGGAACCGCGACAATAGGGTAGACCTGAAGGAATATGACCTCGCACTCGGACTCCGGGGGCGGTTGCCCCACGACATTGGCTATGATGCGTACGTGAGATATTACCGGTACGATGCGCTGGAAGAGGGGAATACCTACGTGCAAACAAGTGCGATCGCACAGGCCGTTGCGGATGGCGACTACAATATCGAGAATCCGTTGTCCACGGACCCTCGTCATCTCGAAGCCGTTCAAGCAACCGGTCTTCGATTGACCCGAGATCTCGTCAAGGATTACTGGGCGACTCGCGTCCTGTTCGACGGCACGGCGTTTGCCTTTCGTGGCCATGACGTTCGCTGGGCAGCCGGTGCGGAATATGCAGGCGAGAACTATGAAGACGTCTATGATCAATTCCGTCAAGCGCAGGACGTTCTCGGTTCAGCCGGCAATTCGGCTTCCGGCAATCGTGACCGCTGGGCAACGTTCGCCGAGGTATCCGTTCCGTTGCTTCCCAATTGGGATCTTACCTTCGTCGGACGGTACGACGGGTATGATGACGTGGGTAGCTGGTTTTCTCCGCAGGCGGCGAGTCGTTTCCGCGTGAACGACTATCTTGCGTTTCGTGCGTCCTGGAGTCAGAGTGCCAAGGCTCCGAACTTCAATGAATTGTACTCCCTCCCACAAACGTCGCATCCCTATGTCATCGACAGAGTGGCCTGTCCGTCGACAATAGACCAGACCAACCCAGCGTGCAGCCCTCGTCAAGTCGAGACAGAATTCGCCGGGAACCCGAATCTGGAGCCCGGTGACTCGGAAAGTTTCAACGTCGGAGCCGTGGTGAATCTGAAAATGATTTCCCTGAGCGTGGATTATTTTCAGATTACCCTCACCGATATGCCAAGTGCTATTCCAGCCAATTTGATCGTCCAGCTCGAGGCGATGGGAAATCTGCCCGATGCCGTGCAGGTCGAACGAGAGGGGCCGAATGGCCTGATTACCGGGATCAGAAGTACGATGGTGAATGGCTTGTCGCAAGAGGTTGAAGGCCTTGATTGGCGTGCCGGCCTCGACTGGAAAAACGACGTGGCAAACCTGGCCTTCAATGCTCGCTGGTCATGGCTGACTCACTATGCATGGCAGTTGGCCGGAGAAACAGGTCCGCACGGGACGTATCCGCGCCACCGCGTCAATACGTCGCTTCGCTTGAACAGAGACGACTTCACCTTCAATTGGGCGGCTCACGTGATTTCGGGCTTTGGAAGCGAGCTTCCTGACAGATATGGACATGATGAATACAAGGACTGGTTTACCCACGACCTCACGCTCGATTGGCAGAATGCCATGGGTTTCAAGGGTCTGGGAATGACCGGAGGCATTCTCAACGTCGGCAACCGGGTCGGCTCTCTGGTGAATCTGTATCCCGTTGAGGGGCGCCTGTTCTTTCTGTCCGCGGCAATCGCATTCGGTTCCTAACGCGCCTCCTTGCCGGCTTCTTTGTTGCCCGGAAGAGGCGCGTCGTACCGTACCGATCTTCTCTAGAGCTTTTGCAGCGCTGCGACCCGATCTTCGATAGGAGGATGGGTCGAAAAGACCTGCATGAAACTTCGCGTTTGCCCGGAGATTTTCATGGTCGCAAGGGCATCTTCCGTCTGATACTGATATTCCACCCGTTTGACCCATCGATCAATTGCTTGCAGTGCGGAGATCATGTCCTCTTTGCCTACCGTGTTGGCGGCAAACCTGTCCGCGGAGAATTCCCGGCGTCGTGACCACCAACTGATGGGAATCATCGCGAGGATTGACAGGACGATCTGAAGAAAGAAGTAGACGCCGATGGCCAACATGGCATTGCGTTCGGCGACCTGGCGATAGACGATTCTGCTGATGAAATAGACGAAGGTGTTCATCAGGCCGGCCAGGATCGTCGTCGTGAACATGTCGCCATTGTAGACGTGCCCCATTTCATGAGCCAGAACGGCCCGGACTTCCCCTTCCTTCAGGTTCGTCAACAGGCCGGTTGAGACGGCCACCATCGAGTTGTTCTTCGAGGGCCCCGTGGCAAACGCATTAGGATCGGGCGAGTCGTAAATCCAGACCTCAGGCATGTTGACGCTCAGGCGATTGGCGATCTTCTGGACGGTTTCATACACGAGTAATTCCGCGGGGTGCCGGGGGTGGGTGATTTGTCTGCAATCCAGCATGGCGCGCGCCATTTGCTTGGAAAACGCCAGGCTGATGAAGGCGCCGCCGAATCCAATGACAAAGGCCCACAAGAGGTCCTGGTAAACAAACGATCCGCGGATGTCGATCCCGAATGCGGGCAGCACCATTTCCGAGAGAATCGTGAAGGTGATGGAAAGGGTGATGAAAATCAGAATATTGGACAGGAGCAGCAAGCCAACACCTTTCAGCTTTTTCATTCGTTCCTCCTTGAAACGTATTCTGTTGATCGGATTCGGCGATAGCGCCATGAAACGTGAAGACAAAGGACGTTCCTTGAACCCTCAAGGCATCCTATCTATAGTATAGCAATACGATTTTTATATGAGTCAAGGCAGGGTAGGGCAGGGCTTCGCGTTGTTCCTGCTGTTGCGTTCGAAAGGCTGACGACGTCAGAGCCGTCATCCCTCGACAGGTTCGGGATGAGTTTCGAGTCTCTCTGTGGCATGCCAGCCCCTGCATTCAGGATGAGGACCCGGTCACGTGAGGCGGGATGATGAATGTTCCTGATCGGAACGTAGCCACGAACCACCGACGACAGGCAGACATGAGGCAAAAGGTAAACAAGCAGTCTGTACTTTGGCTGACCCTGTTGATCTGCTGGGGAGTCATGGTTGTGTCTGCGGCGGTCTCTCATGGCGATGCCAACGAGGAGGTTCTGGTTCTTCATCCGGATGCGGAGGGAATTCAGCAGGCCACCCTCGTGCTTGACAGTTATTCGTTTGCTCCGTCTCACATCAGCGTTCAGGCGGGGACTCCAATCAGACTTCGCCTCGAAAACCAGAGTTTTCTGACCCCGCACAATTTCGTCATCGAGCATCCAACCGTCGAACTGCCGGACGAGGTCAACGTCAGTGCCGGAGAGAGCATGACGATTCAGTTTCTCGTGCATGAGCCGGGAACCTACGCTTTTTATTGTGACAAGCAACTGCTGTTTTTCCCCAGTCACCGTGAAGAGGGCATGGAAGGCCGTCTCGATGTTCGGCCGGCACGTGGACGATGAGGACGAATCCCGCCGAACACTATTTGCTGCATGACGTGTTGAAGCGGGTTTCCCGTTCATTTTACCTGACCTTGACGATCCTGCCGGGATGTATGACCAAGCCGATCGGGTTGGCGTATCTGTTCGCGCGCGCGGCCGATACGATTGCGGATGCAGGCCGGATGGACCGGAACACCAGGGCGACGTTGTTACGGCAGTTCAAACTTCAATTCGTTGAGGAGTCGTTCGATTGGGAAGCAATCAGGGCCATGCAAGTCGTGGCGGCCCCGCAGCAGCGTGATCCCGGCGAACGTGCGTTGCTCGAATGCCTGGAGCGTTGCTTTCAGGTGTATGAACACCTGACTCCCGAGGATCAGGCGGAGGTCCGGCACGTCCTGCCGATTCTGATCAGCGGCATGGAAATGGATCTCGAACGTTTTCCAGGGGAATCCGATGCCGAACTCACCGCATTGTCCTCGTCCGACGATCTCGATGCGTATACCTATAGAATCGCGGGTTGCGTCGGCGAGTTCTGGACCAACGTCATGTATGCCCACGTGCCGCGCATACGCCGGACGTGGGACAGGGAAGCCAAGATTCGCACGGGCATCCGCTTCGGCAAGGGACTTCAATTGACGAACATTTTAAAAGATTTGGCCGGGGATCTGCGCCGCGGACGGTGTTATATCCCCTTGGAACTGTTGGGGCAAGCAGGATTGGAACCCCGCGATTTATTGGATACACGCACGATGGCGGCCTTCAGGCCGGTTCTGCAGACGTTGGCGAAAACCGCCCTCGCACATCTGGAGCAGGGCTGGCTGTATACCATGGCCATTTCACCACGAGACCTTCGGCTTCGCCTGGCCTGTATGTGGCCGATTCTCATCGCCCTGAAAACGCTGCACCTCCTGATGACGTGCAACAATATTCTGGACCCTGCGCAGAAATTGAAAATTTCCCGCTTCGAGGTCTACCGGATCATGAGTGCTTCGACGCTGACTGGCGGAGCCGGGTTTGTCGGTATGCTGGATTGGGCACGTCTCAGAAAGGCCGTAGGATAAACGCGGTTACTCACTCTGAGGCACGAGGAGCTTTTCTCCCTTCCGAAACACGGCATAAATGGCTTGCGAGGGACAGGCGTCGAGGCACATCCGACACGTTTCCATGCACCGTGATTCGTCGAATTTATACGGGGGCGTCGACAACCATGCCCCGGTTGGACAGATGGGAATGCACACGGCTTGATGCGTGCAACGATCCGGATGACGAACCAAATGGTCCCGCGTTACCATCATGGGTTTCACTCCTTCAAAAAGCCCGCCGGAGAACATGTCCAGCATGTTTTCAGGGCGTCGCATGTTAAGAATTCCACTGCTTGACGAGCAAACGAATCCGGTCCTGTAACTCCGGGAGGTCTTCGAGATTGTTGTGGATGGCGCCGAGGATGTTTTCTATTCGTGCCACACGGGTCGCCTCCCTGTCGCGCTGGGCGAGCTTTTCATATTCCCGATAGGCGTCGGGGTAGAGGGAGCGGATCTGTGTTTGCACGGCGGCGATGCCATCCCGGAGTTGCTTGGGCTCCGGCGCCAGCGGTGGGACAATGGCAAAAGACCCGTTATCGAGCATGAGCACCTTGGCTTCGCTTTGTTCAATCGAGGTCACGGACGTGACGGCGCGGCCCGCCATTTCGTCCCACGAACGGACCAACCCGGGAAACTGCTTGAGGAAGGCCACCTTTTCCTGGTTGGCTTTCCATTTGGCTTCGTTTGTGGACATTGTAGGGTGCCGTGCCGTTACGTGTAGGGGTTGAGACGTGTATCCTGTGACACGGTTGCCGTGAGGGCTCTGATCCTAAGGAGAAATCGGGGTGGCGCGAGATTCGAGCCGGAGCGGAGGAACGTCGTGTCCGGGCATGAGCAGACGTTCGACCAATTCACCCTTGACCACGTGTCGTTCCATGATCTCGGTTACGTCGGTTTCGTTCCCGACCCAATACCAGACGCCCTCCGGATAGATGACGACGCTGGGGCCATATTCGCAATGATCCAGACAGCCTGCCTTATTGGCGCGGACGATGCCCTTGAGCCCGAGTCGTTGGACTTCCTGCTTGAAGAACGCATGAAGGTCCGTGGATCGGTTGTCGGCACAGCATCCCCTCGGGTCGCCTTTGGGCCGTTGATTAATACAGACGAAAATGTGATGCTTGAATCCACTCATGATGGCGTCTTCACGGCAGATTCGCCGCGAAGGGAGCATAGTACAGCAGGATCCGTTCTCCTGTCCAGTCTTGCATCAGAAGCAAGCGGGATGCGGCTTCGCGTCTGGTAGGGTAGAATGATGGAAGCAACCAGGAATCGAGATGAACATAGGCATTCCCAGAGAACTCAAGGACCATGAATTCCGGGTCGCCTTGACGCCGGAAGGAGTGGATGAACTCGTTCGGAACGGACATGAGGTGTGGGTCGAGACCGAGGCCGGTCGAGGGGCAGGTTTCTCGGATGACTCGTATCGCGCCGTGGGCGCGCGAATCTCCGCGTCACAGGAAGAACTCTTCGACCGGGCTGCATTGATCCTGAAAGTCAAGGATCCACTCTTGTCGGAGGTGGCCTATGTGCAGCCTCGCCACACGTTATTCACGTTTCTGCATTTGGCTTCTTCAAAGGCCCTGACTGAAGCCTTGATGAAATCAGGATGCACGGCCATTGCCTACGAAACCATGGAAGATGAACGGGGCCATCTGCCGATGCTGAAGCCCATGAGTCACATTGCCGGAAAACTGGCGATTCAAATCGGCGCGCATTTTCTGGAGCGGACGCACGGTGGCAAGGGGATACTCCTGGGCGGCGTCCCGGGCGTGGCACGGGGACACGTCGTGATTCTCGGCGCCGGCGGAGTCGGATCGGCCGCCGTAGGTGTCGCCTTGGGAATCGGTGCGCGAGTCACCGTCATCGGCAATGACATCGAGCAACTTCATGAGTTGCAGGAGCGCTTCGGAGATGGCCTGACGACCCTGGCCTCGCAACGGCTCACGATTGCGGAAATCGTGAAAAGCGCCGATCTGTTGATTGGAGCCGTCATGATCAAGGGTGCGAAAAGTCCGGTACTGGTCTCCCGGTCGATGGTTGCCACGATGCCCAAAGGCGCGCTGGTGATGGACGTGGCGGTTGACCAGGGGGGATGCATCGAGACCACGAAGCCCACGACGCATGCGGACCCCATTTTCGAGGTGGAGGGCGTCAGGCATTACGGCGTGACGAATATTCCCGGTATCGTGCCACAAACTTCCACCTATGCCTTGACCCACGCAACGTTACCTTTTATAGTCCGATTGGCCAACGGGGGAATCGAAGGGGCTCTCCGGGCCGATCCGGGGATGGCCCGAGGAGTGAACGTTCGTCAAGGAGTGATTACCTATCCGGCCGTGGCTGAGGCTCATGGACTCTCCTGTGAACCTCTTGTCTGGTAAACAAAAGAGCCGTCGGGGCGTAGCGCAGTCCGGTAGCGCACCGCGTTCGGGACGCGGGGGTCGGAGGTTCAAATCCTCTCGCCCCGACCACTTCATGGCTCTCGTCAGGATTTTCGCGGAATCTTTCATGATGGACGTGGGCTCCTGATCCGATGGCGTTGCTGCTTCTCGTGGGGATCGGGCTGGCGGTTGTGGCCCTGGTCTGGTGGCATCTCAGGTCGCTGACGCAAAACGTCAAGGAGCTGACGCGCCGTCAGTATGAAGGGCAGAACGATCTGCGGGAAGCATCCAGGCAACAGGCCGAAGCACTCACGATCCTGCGCCTGCACGTCGCCCTGTTGGCGTCGGGTCGCGCCGTTGACGGTACCCTGGTGCAAACCGGGAGTCTGTACCATCAGGCGAATGCCGAAGAAACGCAGAGGCTGGTGGAGAGTCAGGCTTCGGGAACAGGCTCGGACCTGATCGTCGTGGACGTTCGGAGCCAAAAGGAATTTCTCGAGAGTCACGTCCCAGGGGCCCAACATATTCCATTCGAACACCTGGAAACCCGGTTTCAGGACGAAGTCCCCAAGGAAACGAAAAAAATCCTGGTGTATTGTTCCCAGGGCGAGCGAAGCCGGCTGGCCTGTGACTTTCTGAGCCGGGAAGGGTATACGACCCTTGTGAACATGCGGGATGGGTTTCAAAAATGGACCGGCCCGGTTGCGGGGACGGGAAGCGCGACTCTGGTCCAGATTGAGTCCAGGCCCCCGCACCACGACGTCATCAGCGCACGCGAGTCGTAATGGCCGGACCGTATACCATCCTGAAGGTGATGGGGCCCTATCGTGAGCCCAGAGAATCCGCCCTGTCTTTTGATTACTCCGTCCAGCGTCCGGATTGGGCAACCCCCCAAGGCGTGCGGGTCAAGATCGGGCTTACAGAAGAGCTGGACCTGCTCAAAACGAAAATCTTGCAGGTGTCAGGCGGAACGGCGGGCCAGCAGCTTCGGATCAATCAAGTGCTTGGACGAGCCATCGGAGATTGCAAGCTTAAAATCGCCAATGAAGAAAACCTGTTCGATGACCGCCGGGACGTCATGATCGACCCCTTTACGGACTCGTTGGCCCACCTCTTTCCCCGTCTCGAAGCCTGGATGAACCAGGAACGCGACAGACTTCGACAGGAAATTCGGGAAACAGTCGGTCTGTAACCCCAAAACGACCAGTGGCAGATCTGTTTCAAGTGGCCCGACGGGAGCACGGGACCGACCGAAGTGCAAATCGTGAACTACCATTAGCGAGGAGGCAGGATATGCGCGAACCCATCCATCCGGGCGAGACACTGCGCGACGACCTCGCCGCGCTCGGCATGAGCGCAGCGGAGCTGGCTCGGCGGATAGAGGTGCCGGTGAACCGTATCACGCAGATTCTGAACGGCCGCCGGGCGGTGACCGGCGACACGGCGTTGCGCCTGGGGCGCTTCTTCGGGACCTCGGGAGAGTTCTGGCTGAACCTTCAGAAGCTCTACGAACTGCGGCTCGCGGAGCGCAAGAGCGGTACGGCAATTGCCAAACTGGCGAATCTGGATGCGGGCAAGGGCCTGCATGCCACCGGATGAGGGCAGCCCGGTCTCGTCCACTGGCGCTTGAGCGTCCGGGCAAGCAGGTCCAGCGTCTGCCGCGCTTCGAGTTGACGCGATAGCCGACCGAGATGATGGCATCGAGGTTGTAGCGCTTCACACGGCGGCGCACCCGCCGCTGCCCCTCGGCTTGAACTACTAAGAAATCCTTAGCAGTTGCCTCGGCTTCCAGTTCGTTGCTGGAAAATACGTTCCGCAGGTGCATGAGAACGTTCTCTGGCGTCGTATCGAATACCGTTGCCATGTCCTTCTGCGATAGCCACACCGTCTCCCGTTCGAGGCGCACATCTACGCGAATTTCCCTGTCAGGAGCTTTGCAAACGATGATCTTGCCGACTAGAGGCATTGTGGGTGTTAGTCGCCGCCGAGAGGGTCCAGCACGGAGACACTAGTGGGCTGAAAATGGCTGACGTTGCGCGTTACCACGGTGAGGCCGTGTTCCAAGGCGGTGGCGGCGATAAGCAGGTCGGCGCCGTGGTATCCCAGAACTCCGGATAGCTGCCCCCAACGCCTGGCGATTCCGGCATCGACCGGAAGAATTTGATCCGCATACCAATCCAGAATGCGTTCCAACCAAGAGGTCAGTTCGACGGCGAAGGGCGGATTGCGCCGCCGCTGTTGAGCAATGCCGCGTTCCACCTCAGCCAACGTGACCACGCTCAGGTACACGTCTGAGGCCCGCTGGGCCGACAGCCACCTAGCCGCCTGTGGATGACGGTCCTGCCGACGCAGGATCGACACCACGTCGGTGTCGAGCAGAAACTTCACAGATCCGGTTCGCGGGAAGTGAGGGGGATACGTTCGAACTCTTCACCGCCTTGCGGGATGTTCAGCAGCAGGTCAATGAAGGTCGGCGTGCTGACCTGCCCGGCGCGACAAAGCCGTTCATACTCATCCACTTCGATTACCACGACGGCAGGCTTACCCCGGCGGGTCACCCGCTGCGGAGCACCGGACAGAGCAGCGTCAACCACGGCACTGAAACGGTTCTTGGCATCCTGTAACGACCAGTCACGCATAGACAAGCCTCCTGCTAGATTAACTGGCTAGATTATAAACTTTATGGAGCGGCGTCGCAATTCACGGCCTGTGCGATGGACTCGTTGCGTCGGTTAAGGGTAGGGGAATCGCTCGCCAGTATCTCGCGCATCCAGGTACCGCCACAGGCGGTCGCCTTATACTCCTTGCGGCTTGCCCAAATCGTAGCGAACACGGTTGTCGATCATGTAATGGTCCTGGACATCGTCTTCTCCGTTGCCCAGTTTGCTTCATAATAGCGAATGGCACTAATTTATGCCAGTAGCGTCGAAAAGGCTCGGCTCGGTAGGGTGCCAGCGTTGACGCATTGCAGCGATGGACCCGTATCGAAAATCCTGACTTGGTGTTGGTTGGTCAAAGGATCGTTGTTTACACGGCGGTGGATGCGCATGGATCTTTCATTTCCAAGAGCGCCGTGTCTTAAACGGTACATGGCTTTGGCATGGTGAATGGTTCTTGGGATGTTTGGATCGGAGGCGCGATCGTTCTAGGGCTTCTGCTGTTTCTCCTGCGCCGGAAACGCGGTGCGGCAGCCCCAATGCCGCAGGTTAACGATGGCCAGCGCTTGGTCGCTTCGGATCTGATGCGACACTACCGCGATTGGATTTTGATTAATGACGTGCTGCTCCCATCCGGTCCAGGGACCACCCAGATCGATCATATTTTGGTGTCTCCAAGCGCTGTATTTCTGATTGAGACCAAAGAGATGAATGGATGGATATTCGGAAGTCCCGGCCGACAGCAGTGGACGCAATCGTTTATGGCCGACCGGTGGTCTCGCAAAGCTGGGCTTAAGTCGAGGCAGTTCAAGTTCTACAATCCGCTACTGCAAAACGAGGGCCATGCAAAGACGCTTGTTGGACTCGGCATCGTCGACCGTTGGAGACTTCGGCCAATCGTGACATTTGTCGGGGACGCCCAACTGAAAACGGCGGAGGAGTTTCTGCCGTTTGATGAGCATGAGAAGATAGCGCGTCAAAACGGGATATGGCGGATGCGAGGTGTCGTCTGCATGGGCTTGGCGGATCTACGTTCCTACATCGACTTCTCGGTTGCCTCCGCATCGAATCAGGGTTGGACGCGTCAACACATGAAGACGATCTGCAGCAAGATAGAGGCGGCCAGAATTCCCGTGACTGCGGAATCTCACGCGAAACATGTCGATTTTGTTCGGTCCGTGAAAGAGATGAACTTGCGATGATTCAACGAGCGGAATCGAAGACGATGGGTGCTGCCTGGCAGCATTAGCCAGCTCCAGAGTCAGCATTTTCTCCCTCCTGCGTTGGGCTGGCTACGGTGCAGGGGCGGGCAGACAACCTTAAAACAACGGTTGATACCGTCGTGAGTAAAGGCCCGTGGCTTTTTCTCCGAATCCTAGGGACGCGCGTTCGGGTTGACTTTTCAAGTTGAGATTCACGGCGTAATGCCCGCGCACATGTTCCATGGCGATTTCGTATGGAATGGTGTTCTGGTAAAAATCACCCGGCGCATGGGCTCCGACGGATAAAATTTCAACGGACTCGGAAACGGCGTACTCCGGATCGGAAAAGATGTACATGTCGGCGACGGCAAATTCGCTCAGATCATTCCCCGGCGTGGTGGCGGGAATCTGTGAAGAAAGCGATCCATCCGTTCGCGCGCGCCTCAGGTGATGGAGCAGGGCCACGATCTGGCTGTCGGTAGTTTGTTGGGGAACAAGCAGACCGAGCGCATTCATGTCTTGAACGTGAGCCGTGACTTTGATCGGAGGGATCGGGGCCGATTCGGCTTCCTTGAGCAGGAGATCCAGGCGTTCCGAGCGAGCCTCATGGCCCTGAGGGGGATGAATGTCCTTGGATTTTGGAATGATCGCCTGAATGAACAGCCAGAGTCCGATAATGACCGCGAAGATGACGATCGCCGGATGCAGGCCAACGCGCTTGCCCTGAGGGTCCGAATCATTCATGGTCTTTGAAAGCCTCCTGGTGCGTGGCATGTTTGGCCGCGTTCCACAACGCTTCCCATTCCGGTTCGGTCATTGTCGCGAGCTCTTGCCCATCCTGAATCCCGTGACGTTCCATGTGCTGGAACCGCGCGATGAACCGGTTGTTGGCCTTGCGAAGGGCTTCCTCCGGATTGACGTCCAAGAAACGGGCCACGTTGACGATGGTGAATAACACGTCTCCCAACTCGTGTTCAATCGCCGCTTCCGTCGTCGATGGGTGAACGGACGCGTTGGGCGCAGGGGAGGTGGCCGTTTGGAGTTCCTCCAATTCTTCATCCAGTTTTTCGAAAACCTGTTCGGTGGTTTTCCAGTCAAACCCGACGCGTGAAGCTCGTTTTTGAATTTGATGGGCACGCAACAGGGAAGGGAGCGCAGCCGGGACCCCGGTCAGAATCGAGTCGGATGCCCGTTCGGTTCGTTTAATCGCCTCCCATTGCTTGACGACTTGCTCGGAATCGAGCCGCTCGCCGGGTTGCGTGGCAAAGACGTGGGGGTGCCGTCTGATGAGCTTCTCCGTTAATGCGGTGATCACGTCCTCGATGCCGAACGTGTTCTGTTGGGATTCGATGTGGGCATGAAGCAAAATCTGGAGCAACAGATCTCCCAATTCTTCGCGCAGATGGCGGGGATCCTGCCCGTCAAGCGCCTCGAGGACTTCGTAGGCTTCCTCCAACAAGAACGGCTTCAGGGACTCATGGGTCTGCCGGATATCCCACGGGCACCCCTCCGGAGAGCGAAGCCGGGCGACCACCCCGACGAGATCGTTGAACGCTTCAGACATCTTTCCTCCTCTTGGACGAGGGCGCTCCGAAGCCTGGCTTCGGACACCATCACGTTGACTAGGATAACCGGTTTTCGTGCCTGCTTCAATTGGCTTCTTCGGATGCCGGATCCCGATGGCGACCGTGGCCCATGGCCTGAATCGGCTCGTTCCCTTGCGGGATTTGCCGGGATTGTGCTAATGTGCTTTCCCGTTGGGGAAGGGACATGGCTGATATTCCAGGATCAGGGTTTGTGGTCCGCGACCGACGCGGGCAGCAGAAAGAAGAGCCGGCGTCCGGTGAACCGGCAGCCTCTCCCGCTTCGGGTTCGTCATCCGGCTCAACGGCTGCTCCACCCCTCTCCTTTTCGACGTTTATTTTTTCATTAGGCACGTCGGCCCTCATGTTGATGGGAGAACAACTCTCACCGGAGAACCCCGCTCTGCCGGTCAATCTGCCGCAAGCCAAGGAAATCATCGATATTCTTTCCATCCTGGAAGAAAAGACGAAGGGCAATCTGACCGAAGAAGAGACGAACGTGATTCGTGACATGCTGTACACGTTGCAGATGAAGTACGTTGCCTTGGCTTCGGGTTCCCCTTCGACCGCATAATTTCCGTTGTTCCTGCCTGTTCTTTGCCGTACACTCGGACATGGCCTCACGTGCAACTCATGCCGACAGCGGCGACAGAACCGTTTCTCATGAATTCATGAGGGATCCTGTGATATCGTTATGACGACTCCTTCCAAATTGAGCCCACGGTTGTTTCGTTTGTTTTCTTTTTCCACGTTGAAGGATCTGCTCGTTCGTGAGGATGAACCGCCTTCCCAATCCCAGGGCCTCCATTGGAAACCCGTCCTGATCGTCCTGTCTCTCTTGATTCCCTGCCTGCTCCTGACGGTCTACCACGCCCAATATGGAGGATTCAGGGGGCGCGCGGCTGATTCCCTTCTCCCCAGTGCCAGTTACGCGTTGGTGTTGTTGCTCGTCTATCTGGACGTCGTCGGATTGGTCGTCCTGCTTCTGTTATTGTCTCGCAAGCTGATCAAGACCTCTTTCGAGGAAGGAAAGTCGAAACTCCGCACGAAATTGGTTGCCGCGTTCATTGGGTTTTCACTGATTCCCACCGTGCTGTTGGCGGTGATGGCCAGCGGGGTGATCAATGAAGTCATCAGCGTCTGGTTTAATAATCAGATCGAGGAGGTTCTGAAAGACGCGGAGGAATTATCCAGGCGGTATCATAAAGGCCATACGGTCTTCGTCATGCAGAGTGCCAAGGCCATCGGCCAGGAAATTGAACGGGAAGCGTTGTTGCAGCCGGATTATCGCGACCTCCTCATGGGCGTCATCGCTCGGAAGCGTGCGGAATTCAACGCTCCGGGGGTGGAAGTCTTTTCGTCGAAATTGGAACGGCTCGTTCGCGAGAGTACGCCTGAAGCGACCGACCGGATCTTCAGCTTGCCGGCCGGGAAACTCGTTCGTCAGGTTCTCGATTCGCAGAAGGAGGAGACCTCGGTGGAAGTCGCGCAGACGGGGCGGTTGATCCGCGCGGCCGTGCCGGTGTTTTCCACCGTGCGCCCGGGAGAAATCGACGGCGTGGTGGTCGTCCATACCTACGTCCCGGAACCGATGCTGTCAAAGATGCAGGGCATTGCCAAACAGTATACGGATTTCCGGCAGATGAAGGCGTCGGAAAATCCCATCAGGCTCGGCGCATATTTATTCATTGCGGTGATCACGGTCCTGTTGTTGTTCAGCGCCACCTGGTTTGGAATGTACGTGGCGAAAAGCATTACCATGCCGATTCAGGATTTGGTCAGACATACCGAAGCCGTCGCGCGTGGCAACCTCGACGTGAAAATCGCCAACGTCACGGCCACTGACGAAATCGGAACGCTGATTAAATCGTTTAATGACATGATTGATGATTTGTCCAACAGCAAAACCAACTTGGAAAAGGCCAATCAATCGCTCATGCAATCGAACGTCGAAGCCGGTGCCGTGGTGGACACGATCGCTTCGGGGGTGATGTCTCTGGATCCTCATGGCTTGATTACCAGGTTTAATCATGCCGCCGAACGGATCTTGGGCGTGAGCGGTGACGCAATCCGCGGGCACGTGGTGTTTGACGTCTTCAAGGCGCATCGCTTCACGCTGTTTCAGGAAGCGTATGACCGGATTTTGCTCGATGGGCAGGATAGTCTGACCCTCGAAGGACAAATGGAGGTGCAGGGGAAGCTCTTGACCATGGGATTGAATCTTTCCCGAATGAGAAACGATGAAGGAAAGGATTTGGGGTTTGTGCTGGTCTTCGAAGATCGGACCGAATTGATCAAGGCGCAAAAAACCGAGGCCTGGCAGGAAGTGGCACAACGGGTGGCCCATGAAATCAAGAATCCTCTGACGCCGATTCAACTTGCGGCTCAGCGATTACGTAAAAAATTCTTCGAAAATTCCGACGATTTTCAAGCCGTGTTCGATCAATCGACGAACGTCATTGTCAATGAAGTGGGAAGTTTGAAGCGCATGGTGGACGAATTTTCGAAATTTGCCAGGATGCCGGCTCCCCATATGACCAGGGCCTCGTTGCACGACGTCCTTGAAAAGGTGAGTGACCTGTATCGGGGAGGGCATCATGACGTCGAATTTATTCCGACCTTTGATTTTTCGGTCCCTGACCTGAACCTGGATCGGGAACAGATGCGTCGCGTCTTCGTCAATTTGTTCGACAACGCCATTCAGGCCATGAAGCAAAAAGGGCGCATCTGGGTCACCACGAAAATGGATTGGAAGCATCAACGGGTGTGCATTACCGTGGCCGATGAGGGTCCTGGCATTCCTCAAGAGGATCGAGAAAAGTTGTTTGTCCCGTACTTCTCACGAAAACGAACGGGGACCGGACTCGGGCTGGCGATTGTCCACCGAATCGTGACGGATCATAATGGAATCATCCAGGCGTCCAATCGCGATCCCCACGGAGCCCTGTTTCTGATCGAGCTTCCCGTCGCTTGATGATCGAACGCTCTCGGGACATGCACGCGAGGTGGCGGGCAGCGGATTGCCCAACGTGTCTTTGATGGAACGGTTCTACTGATAATTTGACTCGGAGGAGAAAGGATGTCCGGTACGGTCTGTATCGTCGATGATGAGCCTGCGATCCTGAACACCTTGAGTAGTATTTTGGAGGACGAGGGGTATCAGGTCTCGATCGCGAAAACCGGGGGAGAGGCCCTGAAATGCATTCAAATGGATCCGCCGGACGTCGTGATCCTCGACATTTGGATGCCGGGGCTCGACGGCTTGGAGGTGTTGAAACAGGTCCGCGAACAATTTCCCAACATGATGGTCATCATGATGTCCGGTCATGGGTCCGTCGAAACTGCGGTAAAAGCCACGAAACTGGGAGCCTATGATTACCTGGAAAAACCCCTGGATCTCGAAAAAGTCACCATCCTGCTCCGCAATGCCCTGCACCAGCGCAAACTGGAAGAAGAAAACAGCAATCTCCGCGTCAAGGTTGAACGCCAGTCCAAGCTCGTTGGCACCTCTTCCGTGATGGAGCTGCTTCGCCAGCAAATTGCGGCGGCGGCGCCCACTCATAGTCGCGTCCTGATTTCCGGAGAAAATGGCACGGGAAAGGAACTGGTGGCCAGGGCCATCCATCAGCAAAGCCCTCGACGAACCCGCCCTTTTGTCGAAGTCAACTGTGCGGCGATTCCCGAGACGCTGATTGAGACGGAGTTGTTCGGGCATGAACGTGGCGCGTTTACGGGAGCCGTTTCTCAAAAACGCGGAAAATTCGATTTTGCGGATGGCGGCACGCTGTTTCTGGATGAAATCGGCGATATGAGTCTGGCCACTCAGGCCAAAGTGCTTCGCGTGTTAGAGGAACAACAGTTTACGCGGGTAGGAGGGGGAAAACTGATCAAGGTGAACGTCCGCGTCATTGCAGCGTCCAACAAGGACTTTCGTCAGGAAATCGAAAAGGGAAACTTTCGCGAGGACCTGTTCTATCGGTTGAACGTCCTGCCGATTGACATCCCGCCCCTGCGTGCGAGAAGCGAGGACATTCCAACCCTCACCCGGCATTTTCTGAAGATTCATGCGGAAGAACAGGGCGTGAAGCTGAAAGAAATTACGCAGGACGCCTTGAACGTTTTGACGCGTCACAAGTGGCCGGGCAATATTCGAGAACTTCGCAATCAGGTCGAGCGGCTGATGATCATGGTTCCCAAAACCACGATAGAGGTCGGCGACGTCCTGCCGCTGATGCCCAGAGAGTTTGCAGGGACCATGAACCGAGTCACTCCGATCGACGTGTATGATTCCCTGCGTGACGCCCGAAACGCGTTTGAACGCGAATACATTGCCGTCCGGTTGCGGGAAAACAACTGGAACGTGTCAAAGACCGCCGATGACTTGAAAATCGAACGCAGTCACTTGCATCGAAAAATCAAACTGTTGAGCGTGGAACTTCGTTCGGAATCCTGATGGCGGATGTTGCAGGTCACGCGTTCACGATCGAACGTGTCGTCGCCGGAGGCTGGGGCTTGGCCCGTTCAGGCTCGATGGTCACGTTCGTTCGGGGTGGGTTGCCCGGTGAAGTGATTACGGCTGTTCCCCATGAGCGGCATTCCGATTACCAGTTCGCCACCCTCGGGGACGTGCTCATCTCGTCACCGCACCGCGTGCAGGCTCCATGTTCCGTGTATCAAGACTGTGGAGGCTGTCAGCTTCAGCATGCTCGCTATGAGACGCAAGTGCAGTACAAACAGAGCGTGCTGGAAGAAGCCTTTTCCCGTCTCGGCCAAATCGGGCAGGTAACGTTCAACGATCCCGTTCCTTCTCCCTTTCCCTACGAATACCGGCGAAGAGTTCGCTTCAGGGTGTTTCAGGAGCACGGGACGTTTCATCTTGGATTCGTTCGGGAACGATCACACCAACCGGTCAGGGGCGCGGGTTGTCTGCTGATTTCGCCGTCCATGCAGAACGTGGTGGCAACCATCGAAGAACGGTTGGCCCGTCGGCGTCGATTGCCTGCATTTCTCTCACACGTGGAAATTCGATCATCGGACGCGTTCGGGACCCATCTGATTGTGTGTACGGCGCCCCGTGTTTCGCCAATCCGGGCACGGGCAATCTTGGCCCCGTTTGAAGATATTCCCGGGGTGGTCGGGTGCGTGCTGACCTCTTCGTCCGTGAGATCCAGGCGGCGAGTCGTCCATGGTGTTCCCCATCTGTTCGAACAATTTCAGGATATGATCATTCGGATCAGTGACCGATCGTTCATGCAGGCAAATTGGGCGGTCTATTCGATTGTGTTTCAAACCTTGCTCGACTGGATTTCCATCCGGGATCGACAAACCCGCGTGCTCGAATTATATGCAGGGGTCGGATGCGTGGGCTTGGGCTTGGCGAAACACGGCGCCCTGGTCACCGACGTTGAAGAGAATCCTCACGCCGTGGCCGATGCGAAACATTCGGCGTCTCGAAACCACATTGGGCGTTACCGTGCACGGGCGGCAAAGGTCGAGGACTTCTTGGAGACGGTGACCTCCGACGACTACGACGTGATCGTGATGGATCCACCGCGAACGGGCTTGAGTCGAGGTTGCGTCGAGTCCCTGACGCGTATCCTGGCCCCGCGCATGCTGTATCTTTCCTGTGACGCCGCTTCCCTGGCGCGTGACCTCAAACGGCTTTGCACGAACGGGTATCGCGTCGAGCGGGTGCAACTGTTTGACATGTTTCCACAGACCGCTCACGTCGAAACCCTGGTGGAGCTTGTTCGTGTGTAGGGTCGGTGTTCGAATGCACGATTCATCCGGCCTGGGGCTCAGGCCATGAGCGGGCTCAGGCTGGGCGTGCTTGTCTCGGGGAGAGGCTCCAATCTCCAAGCCATTATCGATGAAATTGAGGCCGGAACCCTGAAGGCAGACGTGGCCGTAGTGATCAGTAACAAACAACGGGTCCCGGCGTTGGAGCGTGCCAAACGCCATGGCCTGCCCACCGTGTTTCTTGACCCACAATCAGTGGCAGACGCGTCGGATCCTCGGCACGCGTATGACCGAAAGCTGTTGGAAACGTTGCAGGACTATCGTGTGCAGTTGGTGGTCTTGGCGGGGTACATGAAGATCGTGACGTCGCTCTTCATCGATGCCTACGCCTCGCGCATCATGAACATTCATCCGTCTCTTCTTCCGAGCTTTCCAGGCCTCCATGCCCAGCGGCAAGCCTTGGAGCATGGGGCGAAAGTGTCCGGCTGCACCGTTCATTTTGTGACTGAAGGCATGGATACGGGGCCCATCATTCTGCAACAAGCCGTGCCCGTGGAAGAAGGCGATACGGCGGAGACCCTGTCCGAACGAATTCTCAAGGAAGAGCATCGCCTCTTACCCAGAGCCATCAGGTTGTTTGCGGAGGGGCGCTTGACGGTTGAGGGTCGGGTCGTCCACATACGCAACGCTTGACTCGATTGCACGGCTCCGGTCCTTTTGATAGAGTAGGGCACGTGGGGGGCTAGCTCAGTTGGGAGAGCACAACGTTCGCAACGTTGGGGTCGGGGGTTCAAGTCCCCTGCCCTCCACCAGCCCCTGTCTCCTCATCTGTCATTTGTCGAGTGATCGTAAAGGGCAAGGGATGATTTGTTTGGCCTAATTCTCAACAATTTTCCTTAACAATATTAAGAAAGAACGTGAGGCTTTCCAGAAAAAGCGAATACGGGTTGCGGGCCTTGATTGAATTGACCGGGGCGTATGAGCAGTCTGCGATGCGACGGTCCGACATTGCAGAATCCCAACAAATTCCCATGGGGTTTTTGGAAACCATCCTGTTGGAGTTGAAGCGGGCGGGGATTTTAGGAAGTCGTCCTGGTGCTCAGGGGGGCTACCGGTTGATCAAGTCTCCGGAAGACGTCTCACTCGGACAGGTTATTCGCGTGCTGGACGGTCCTCTCGCGCCCATTGCCTGTGTCAGTCAGACCGCCTATCAAACGTGCCAGGATTGTCCCTATTCCGAGTCCAGGGAATGTCCGATTCAGAGTGTCATGTTCGACGTAAGAAACGCCGTGGCGAACGTCTTGGATCGGTATACCTTGAGGGCTTTTTATGATCGTGGTCCGAATCGGCGTTCCCGGAACGCCTCGAAACCCCGAAGGGGCAGCGTCCTCACCAGAACTCAATAAGGAGTCCCTATGGACACACATCTTCGGAGCGTAGCGAAAGGCGTGAGCTGGAGGATTGTGGCGACCATGGTCACGACGACCGTTGTGTTTGTCTATTCGGGGGAGTTGGCGTCCGCGGCTATCGTCGGTGCCTTCGATGCATTGGCCAAAATCGCCTTGTATTGGGGACATGAACGCATATGGCAACGGATAACCTGGGGACGTGTTCTCCCGACGGTCTTCTCGCCTTGACCTTCTGCTTCCTTTCCCCGAGTTATCGTCCAATTTCTCCCAGCGGTTGTTCGGTGACGACACAGGCGCCTCGCGGGTTTTCCGTCAACGCGTTACAGGACAGGAGTTGATCCGTTTCCGGCGTCGATCGGGAGTCCGGCGTCATGACGAGTCCCCAATGGCAATTGTCGTGACAGTGGTTTTCCAGGATCAACGCCTGGGCTCCATAGAAAAGCAGCATGCCACTGAGCATATTATGATGACAGACGTTTTTGAGAAAATCCGGTCTCGTGCCGTCATCACGAACCGCCAGGCCGAAATGGTGATTGTGAAAGCACGTGTTGCCGACCACGTAGGGTTGCGCGCCGGCAAAACAGAAGATGCCCGATTCTCGATTCTGACAGACCTCATTATCCACGAGAGACGGCCTGCAGTTCGGGCCATACACGACAATGCCCGAAAGCAGGCCCTCGGTTGCCCGACATTGCGTAATCGTACAGGTGGAATCAAACACGTTGATGGCGGAATGCTGGTCGCTTCCGACGTAACGAAAGGTCAGGCCGGCAATGCGTCCCCTGGGCACCTGTTGCAGATACAGGGGGCCGCTCCGGCGACTGAAGATCTGGACGTGGTCCCGACCGGCTCCGATCAATTGAATGGGCTGTTGCGCATGGAAGAGACGGTCTTCGTAGATTCCCGGACGAACAAACACCTGATCATCCGGTCCCGCTTCCTTGAGGGCGGCACTTGGTCGAGGATAACAGGAAGCGTCGGTGTGATCGACAATGAGGGTTTTACCGCCTTCAGGATTCGGAGGAGGATCGTTGAGCCCATGAGGGGTTTGCAAGGAATCCGAAGGTGAAGGAAAGTGGGTGTCGGACATAAGAGCCGTGAAGGGTAGAGGGTGAACCATCTGCCATCTTAAATTCTTGTCGTCCTTCGTTCAATGCCACCATGACCCTGTTTTTCACGCCTGCGCAGAAAAAACGATGCCTGGCCGGAAGACAAGCCCATGAAATTTTTTTGACTTTTTTCTTGACTGTAACGGAAAACTGATGTAGAGATAAGAAACTCTGCCGAGACAGCGTCGTCTTGGGAGTCTATTTTTCTATTCAAGGGACGAGGAAGTCCCCAACCCTTCAAAAGGGGTTGGGGATTTTTTTTTGTGGGGAAAGATCGGAATGATCTTCCCTCATCTCTCTGTAGAGATAAAGGAGAACCCAACATGACCAAACGAAAGCTGATTCGAACGTTCTTGTGTGTTTTCGGTGTTGCCGTCGTTGGGTGGCTTCCGGCGCCCTTCGTGAGTTCCATGGCTCTGGCGGAGGATGAATCGCTGGCCAAGAAATTGGATCTTTCGCTGTACGGCTACGTGGAAGCCTCCTATACGCAAAATTTCAACAACCCTTCGAGCGGCGTGAACAGCAATCGGAGTTTCGATGGTGATGCGAACTCCTTTCGGCCCAACATGGCGCAGATTGTTCTGGAAAAGGCCGCAAGCTCAACCGGGGCCCTGAGCGACCGGGCAGGATTCCGCGTGAAACTGAACTTCGGGGAAGACGCTAAATTTACCGGCGGCAATACCGGTTCGGATGAATTCGACTTTCAGGAAACCTATCTCCAGTACATTGCCCCGATTGGGAACGGGGTCATGCTCCAAGCAGGGCGCATGAATACCCTCATCGGGTATGAAGTGATCGAGAGTCCGCTGAACCCCAATTTTTCACGCTCGTTTCTGTTTGGCATGGGAGAGCCCTTCACGGTGACGGGACTTCGTGCGGCCTATGATTTTACGGATTCTGCTTCATTCGCCGTGAGTGCCATCAATTCGTTTACGGGGTCGCAATCCGATGAAAATAGCAGCAAATCCGTGGAAGCCCTCCTTTCTCTGACGCCCATGGATACCGTGGGGGTTTCCATTTTCGGCTTTTGGGGACCCGAGGGGGCTCGAGGACAAAAAGATACGGATCGTGTCCAGGTCGGAGGGATCCTCGACGTTCAAGCCACCGAGCAAATCGAACTCGTGTTAGAGGGCTATTATGGAAATCAGGCTCGTCCGGGCCAGGACAATGCTCGTTGGAATGGGGTCGCGGGCTACATCATGTATAGCTTCAACGACCAGTGGGGGCTCCACGTTCGGGGGGAAGTCTTTGAAGATGCCGCAGGGTTCTTTTCCTGCGGAGGGAGCGTCGGGGAGGCTGGGAATGCCCTCGTCTGTCCTGATGGGGCCATGGCCGATCAGACCTTGTGGGAGACGACGTGGACGCTCCAATACAAGCCGGCTCCCAATTTCATTACCAGAGCAGAGTTGCGGTATGACAAATCCGACAGAGATACATTTGAAGATGGCTCCGGTTTGGGGAACAGCCAAACAACGTTGGGCGCGGAAGCGATCTTCCTCTTTTAATGGATTGCCGCCAGCGCCTTTGTTGCCACGCATGTGGTAACGGCAACCGACGTGTTGTCATGGCTTGCGGTCGAATGAATGTCTTGCGGCAAACCAATGCCGTTGGGCGTTGCGATTGACGGTTTGAGGGCGATGACCCCGCCGGGGTTTTGTCGGCCCGATTTTTTCGATCTGGATTGGTCTTGAGGCGGAGCCTTTTGTGATTTAGCCGTGGTATGGAAATCCAAATTCGGCTATGATGATGCCCTCGACGTTGTGGGTATTCACGGCATCGGAGGAACCTGGAGGCAATGGGAACGGGACTCCCTGCCAGCCTGGGAGGAGAAAGCAACGTGTTTTTCGGAAATCCCGGGCAACTCTTTTGGAGTGAACAGAGCGAACGTGCATATCCATGAGCCATCGTATCGGTTCCTGAGGATGAATCGCGTCAAACATGAGCGATCTCCAGGCTTTTCCGCCGACATTTTCAATCTTGAAGGGGGATAGATCCATGAAACTCGTCAAAGCCATCATCAAGCCCTTTAAACTCGATGAAGTGAAAGATGCCCTGACTGAATTGGGCCTTCAGGGAATGACGGTCTCGGAAGTCAAAGGGTTCGGCCGACAGAAAGGTCACAAGGAAACCTATCGCGGAACGGAATACCAAATCGATTTCGTGCCGAAAGTCAAGCTTGAACTCGCGATTCCCGACAACATGGAAGAAAAAGTCATCGAAACCCTGCAAAAAGCCGCTAAAACGGGAAGTATCGGCGATGGAAAAATTTTCGTTTCAGCGTTAACGACCGTGGTTCGTATTCGCACCGGAGAGACGGGTGAAGGCGCGCTGTAATCGGTTGTTCCCAAAACCACTCGAAGGCCGTGGACGGGGTGTCAGCGATCAGGTTGCCGCCGAAACCTGGATCGGTACAGGCCTTCAATTTTCCGGGGTCGCTGACGGATCCGACTGACCCCCGGTTCACTAACCCTTAACCCGAGGTGGAACCGTGAAGCACTTCTCATTCACGTGGCTAGTGGTTGTGGTTCTGAGCTTATGGTGTGGGCTGGCCTGGGCTCAGGATGGAACCTCAGGAGCCATTGATACAGGTGATACGGCGTGGATTCTGGTGTCGTCTGCATTCGTGCTATGCATGACCTTGCCCGGATTGGCCCTCTTTTACGGCGGACTCGTCCGTGGGAAAAATGTGCTTGGGACCCTGATGCATACGGCCATCATCCTGTGCCTGATCAGCATCGTGTGGGTCCTGCTTGGTTATTCGTTGGCCTTCGGTCCGGACGTGGGCGGAATAATCGGTGGTCTGGAATTTCTCGGCTCGCTGGGGGTCGGTCAAGACGCTTACCCCGGCACGGGCATTCCCCATTTGGCCTTTATGGTCTTTCAACTCATGTTCGCTGCCATCACCGTGGCCTTGATTACCGGCAGCTTTGCCGAGCGAATGAAATTCACGGCCTTGCTGCTGTTTGCCGTACTCTGGTCCGTTCTGATTTATTCCCCTCTGGCCCATTGGGTCTGGGGTGGCGGTTGGCTGGCAGAGATGGGGGCCCTGGACTTTGCCGGCGGAGCCGTTGTGCACATCAGTTCAGGCATTGCCGCCCTCGTCTGTGCGCTCATGTTGGGACCGCGGAAAGGCTATGGCGTTGAGTCGATGGTGCCGCACAACCTGCCCATGACGATCCTGGGGACGGGTTTGTTGTGGTTCGGGTGGTTCGGATTCAACGCTGGAAGCGCCTTGGGCGCGAACGGTGGGGCGGCGTCGGCGTTCGTGGCGACGCATATTGCAGCTTGCGCCGGGGGGGTCAGTTGGATGGTCGCGGAATGGGTGCGGAGCGGCAAACCCACCGTCCTGGGATTGGCGAGTGGAATCATCGCGGGCCTGGCCACGATCACTCCGGGAGCCGGATTCGTTTCGCCCCTGTCGGCGTTACTGATTGGAATCGTGGCTGGGGCGCTCTGTTACGCTGCGGTTGTCTGGAAAGTCAAACTCGGGTACGATGATTCGCTCGACGTGGTGGGCATTCACGGAGTAGGCGGATTTGCCGGAATCCTCGCCACCGGATTGTTCGCTTCCGTAGGAGCACAAGGCTTATTTTTCGGCAATCCCGGACAATTCCTGATTCAACTCGTGTTGGCCGTTTCCACGGTACTGTTTGTCCTGGTCGGGACCTTTGTGATCTTGAAAGTCGTTGACCTCATGGTTGGTCTTCGAGTTTCTTCGGAAGACGAAGCCGTCGGGCTCGATTTGAGTCAGCATAATGAGCGCGCCTATTCTTGAGAACGCGTTCGTGTTTATGAAACCTATTTGTGAACAAGGAGGTAGGGAATGACTCCGCGTGAGGCATTGGATTTTGCAAAAAAACACAAAGTGGAAATGGTCGATCTCAAGTTTGTCGACCTGGTCGGGACGTGGCAGCATTTTTCCATTCCGGTTTCTGAGTTCAATCTCGATTTGTTCAAGGATGGGTCGGGATTCGACGGGTCTTCCATCCGCGGCTGGAAGGCCATTCAGAACAGCGACATGCTGGTTTTTCCCGATCCGAACACCGCCCGGTTGGATCCGTTTACGGAACTTCCGACGCTCAGTATGGTGTGCAGCGTGCAAGAGCCGATCACGCGGGCAGGCTACGAGCGCGACCCGCGAGGCGTGGCGCAACGGGCGGAGCAGTACCTGAAGAGCACCAGAATCGGCGATGCCTCCTTTTGGGGGCCCGAAGCCGAGTTTTTCGTGTTCGATCACGCCAGTTATGACCAGACCAGCAACTCGGGATATTATTTCATCGACTCCGAAGAAGGCATTTGGAATTCTGGTGACGATGGGCACAATCTTGGCGCACGGCCCCGGCACAAGGAAGGCTATTTCCCCGTGGCCCCGACGGATACGCAACAGGACATCAGATCCGAAATGGTTCGGGAAATGGAAAAGGCCGGCATTCACGTTGAAAAACATCATCACGAAGTGGCGACTGCGGGACAGGCTGAAATCGACCTTCGTTTTGATACCTTGTTGAGCATGGCTGACAAAATGATGATGTACAAATACATCGTCAAAAACGTCGCCCGACGGCACAATAAAACCGCGACGTTTATGCCGAAACCGTTGTTCCAGGATAATGGGACGGGCATGCATACCCATCAGAGTATCTGGAAGGACGGGAAACCGGCGTTTGCCGGCAAGGAATACGCCGGGGTTTCAAAGATGTGCTTGTATTACATCGGTGGGATCCTGAAACATGCCCAGGCCTTGGCGGCCTTTACGAATCCGACGACCAATTCCTACAAACGGTTGACGCCGGGATTCGAGGCGCCCGTGTTGTTGGCGTATTCCAGCCGGAATCGGTCGGCCGGCATCAGGATTCCGATGTATTCTCCTAATCCGAAGGCCAAACGCATCGAAGTGAGATTTCCCGATCCCTCGGCCAATTGCTATCTGGCGTTCAGTGCGATGCTGATGGCGGGACTCGACGGCATTCAGAATAAGATTGACCCGGGCGAACCCATGGACAAAAATCTCTACGATCTGGCGCCTGAAGAAGCGGCCAATATTCCAACCGTTCCCGCCAGTTTGGCCGAGGCCCTCGACAGCCTGGAAAACGACCATCAGTTTCTTCTGAAGGGCGGCGTGTTCAGTGAAGACCTGGTCGAAGCCTGGATCGGCTATAAACGGGAGAATGAAGTCGATCAGGTTCGCATTCGACCTCATCCACACGAATTCTTTTTGTACTACGATATCTAACGCGACCGGCCAAGACCGATACAAAGGCGTATTTCCGGTTCAATCGGAGATACGCCTTTGTTCTTCCTGGTGACCATCTGCGTGGTGTCGTTTCCCCGTTCGAAGGTGTCCCCGGCCAAAAAGCCTGACGAAGAGGGCTCGGGATTGGGTCATGCGTTCTTTCAACTCGCGTTCAAACGTCCGTGTTCCCTTTTGCCAGACGTCGGTTCTGTACCCCAATCGTCTTGCCAGATAGGTCATGTCGTCCGAACCGGATTCCGGCAGCACCAGATCCTTGGCGTTTCCCCGAACGATGCGTAATCCATCGATCACCCTTCTCATGAACAGATAATTGTCCAGCAGAATCGAGGCATCACGACGCAAGAGGCGTTTTTTCTCTTGAAGCGCCTCGATGGCTTGCAGGGTGCCGACCGTACGAAGGGCCGGTTCCCGATGCCCATGCTGGATTTGAAGGTATTGCACGGTATATTCAAGGTCGATGAGCCCGCCGGGGCTGTATTTCACGTGAACGGTTCCGGGAGGAACCAGTTCCTGGATCTGACGACGGCGCAGGTGCAGGGCGGTGTCCAAGGGCCAAGGGGTCTGGCTGTACACGAAGGCGTCACGGTAGCGTTCGATCTGTCGCCCAAGCGTGGCATTCCCTGCGACGTGTCGTAGTTTGATCCAGGCCTGTCGTTCAAAAGGCGCAGCGGCCCCTCCGTCACGGTAGTAGTCTGTGAGGTCTTCAAAGGAAGACGCCAGCAGGCCTTTTTCTCCGTGAGGCCTCAGTCTGATGTCGAGTTGAAAAATTCCTTCCTGTTTCGCTTCGATCCAATGCAGAAATTCCTGTACGAGTCGCTCATAGTATTCACCGATGACAGGACCGGGAACGCCGGGAGGATTTCTGTAGACGAAGAGCAGTTCGATATCGGACGCATAGCCCAGTTCACGCCCACCCAGTTTTCCCAATCCACAAATACTGAACGACGAAGCATGCCCTTTCAACGTGGCAGGCAATCGGTGCAACCGGTCAACCACGGTCTGGGACTCGACAAGGGCTTGTGCTAAGATCACTTCGGCCAGGGCCGTGAGAGATTTGGAAAACTCGGAGAGAGGGGTTCCCTCGAGAATATGGTGCATGTCGATACGAAACAACTCCTGATCCTTGAACCGATTCAACGCCGCCTTTCGAATCGCAGGCTTTTTGCTCTTTCCAAGACTGGCTTTCAACGCCTTGGCGAGCGAGGGTTTTGACGAACGGACTCGGGATTGATGAAACTGCTGAAGAATGGGCAGGAGATGGACGTGTTGTCGGCGAAGAAAGTCTTCCCACAGAAAATCACTCGTGCCGAATAACCGGGCCAGGTTGGTCAGCGAATCTTTTTGGGTGAGCCACGTGATCTGGTTTTTATCAAGACGATGTTCCAGCAGTTGATCCAGGAAGTGGTTAAAATGATTCAACGCTCTGCTGGGGTCAGGAGCCCAGGTGAGGTAATGGGTGAATTCCTTGATGAGCGCCGCAGCCACGCGCAGTTCCCGTTGTTCTTGCGCCGAGACGATTTTTCTGCCACGTCGGTCTCTGACAAAGAATCGGTTATGAACCCGTGTGCCGGTTCCTTTGATCGTGGCCTTTGACAGATACAGCCCTCTCATGGTCAACGCATTTGTAAAGGCATACAAGAAGGCGGGAGAATCCACGCCCCTGATGTCCACGACCGTTTCGCGTGCGGATAGCGCATTGTCGAAAAAAATTTCTACCGGACGCACGCGAGCCGAAGCTTGTCGTTGTTCAAGCGTTTCGACCAATTTACGATTCACGTAATGGCGGACCTTCTGAATGTCCTGCGACTCGAGCAGGCGAATCATGTCCGTCAATTCCCGGCTCAGCTCCTGTCGAATTTCTTCGTTGAATCGGGCCCACGGAAGCACGTGAAGACGAAAGACGTCCACGACTTTTTTTCTCGAGAGCCCCGGCCGCTGGCGGGGTGGGCGGATTGGCCATTGGCGCGTCTGCATGCGACGCGGGGACTGGAAGGAAGGAGAGGGAACGGGATCATCCCGGTACGTAAACACGTGGGCTTCGCGTATATCCAGACCATGGGCAGACAACAACCCGCATATGGTGGAAAATTCTGCAAAATAATCATAGGCCACGACCGTGAGCCGGTACAGGCCTCCATCCTTTTCTGCATGGAGCCTACAAGGGGTTTCCGGGGTCAGGGCATTGGCCAGCGTCAGGTGTTTCGCGATGATCTTCGGCGAAAATTGGGAAAAATAATCCGGATCCATCCGATCCAGAAAATCTTTGAGAACCGTGGGGTCCACGTGGGGGCAGAATCCCTGCAAGGCCGTTGCGTCGAACGTCTCGTTCATGACCGTGGTCTTACGGTATGGTTCGGGTTGCGTGCCCGCATGGCCCTGGACGTGAGTGGATTCCGAGGCCCATCATGAGCAACGCGTCCGCAGCTTTCGATCCTCGTCCGCTGCTGCTTTCGTCGAATTTAGCGCCGTCGAAAGTCTCTCGGCTGTTGGCTCCGTACGGATTCCGTGATTGGAAGCAGGCCGACGCCAACCTGCAACTCATGGCCGGTGATCCGCAAAGCCGAACACAGCTTGCCGGCATCCTTCCCGATCTGCTGCACGCCGTTTCAGGTACCGCGGATCCGGACCAGGCACTCCGCGAATGGGAACGATACCTTGCGGCCGGCGATGCACGGACCCACGTATTTGGATTTTTAGCGCAAGCACCGCATCTCTTGCAATTGCTGTGCGTCCTGTTTGGCAACAGTCCCGCGATGGCGGAAACGCTTATCCGGGATCCCATGCTGATTTACTGGATCGAGGATGAGCAGATCCTGAAGACTCGACCTCCTTCCAGACGCCTTCGGGCGATGTTGAATTATGCCCTTGGGCTCGTGTCCACCTACGAGCAGAAACTCGATGCGCTTCGACGCTTTCATCGACGCGAGATGCTCCGTATTGGTGCGCGTGACCTCTTGCATGTCGCGTCCGTAGGAGAGACCGTCAGAGCGCTGTCCCAACTAGCGGAAATCGTGATCCATACAGCGTATCAATTGGTCAACGAAGAACTGCGAAAAACGTATGGCCGTCCCGTGGGTGAGACGGGATTCGTCGTGTTGGGAATGGGCAAACTGGGCGGACGTGAATTGAATTACAGTTCCGACGTGGATCTTATCTATTTATACGCCTCAAGCAAGGGGCGGGCAACGCTTGAAGGCGGGCTGAGCCGAGACGCGTTTTTTCAACTCATGGCCAGGGAACTCACGCGGGTTCTGGTGGCGGCCACGTCGGAGGGGTGTTTGTTTCGAGTGGATCTGCGACTGCGGCCCGAGGGAGCCGTGGGGCCCTTGGCCTGGTCGAGTCATGACGCCCTGCAATACTATCAGACGCGGGGGAGG
The DNA here is from genome assembly GCA_965221365.1 of Nitrospirales bacterium. GTDB lineage: Bacteria > Nitrospirota > Nitrospiria > Nitrospirales > UBA8639 > Bin75. The sequence goes on from OZ244884.1 coordinate 117,055, forward strand.
CCATGGGAACGCCTGGCCCTGTTAAAGGCCCGGGCCATCGCAGGGCAGCGGTCTCTGGGCCAGGCCTTTCTGAGGAAAGTCCGACCGTTTATCGTGGGAGCGAAAAAACGGGGAGCCCGAAACCTGAGAGAGACGGTCGTGGACCTCAGGGTACGGATTCATCAGAAAATCCAACGGAAAGGGGAGCACGAGCGCAACGTCAAACTCAGTCCAGGAGGCATTCGTGACATTGAATTTACGGTTCAGCTTCTTCAATTATTGCACGTGACAGCCCATCCCCAATTGCTGGAGTCGAACACCATCCTGGGGCTTCAACGCCTGTCTGCGCTCGAACTCCTGTCCTCCGATGACGCCAGATTTCTGGAGGAATCCTACGTGTTTCTCCGTGATATCGAGCACAAGCTGCAAATGGTTCATGAATTGCAAACCCATACGTTGCCGGCTCAGCCTTCCGAATTGATCAAATGCGCAATCCGTTTGGGCTATCCCCCCTCCTCGGCGACCACGACCTTGCTTGCCCGCTACGGGTCCGTCAGGAAACGGGTTCAAGCCATCTGCGAACGGACGTGCTCCTTGTCAGGCTGAGCCTGTCGGAACAATAGACCTCAGCGATCGGAAAGCCTTGCCGAGGCCTTCGTTTCGAACCTGGCGCCCCGGTCTGCTTCGAACCCTTCCGTGCCCGCCTCCTTGATTCTCGGTGAATCGTGATTATCTGATGATATTCGATCATGACGCATCTGGGAAAGGGGAGTTGGCAATTATGGATATGAACCGCATGACCCTGAAAGTTCAAGAAGCCATCCAGGCGGCCTCGGCTCTTGCCATGCATCGGAATCATCAGGGCATCGACGTCGAGCATGTGCTGGTGGCCTTACTGGAACAATCGGATGGCTTGGCCGGGCCGATCCTGGAACAGGCCGGCGTATCCGGTACGGCCGCTCAAGCCAAGGCCGAGCAACGACTCGCAAAGATTCCTCAGGTTCGCGGATCCGGAGCCGCCCCCGGACAGCTCCACTTGACCCCACGGACGGTCACGCTTCTTTCCCGTGCAGACGATGAAAAACGGTCGCTGAAAGACGAGTTCATCAGTGTCGAACACCTCCTGCTTGCGATGGCGGCCCATGAAGGCGTGTTGCGGGACCTGGGCGTTACACGGGATCGCCTCCTGGCCGGGCTGCAACACATCCGCGGCAATCAGCGAGTCACGACCCAGGATCCCGAAGGCACCTTTCAGGCATTGGAAAAATACGGAAGGGATCTGACCACGTTGGCCGGACAGGGGAAGCTGGATCCGGTTATCGGCCGTGACGAGGAAATCCGGCGAACCATTCAAATTTTATCGAGACGGACGAAAAATAATCCCGTACTCATCGGCGAACCCGGTGTCGGAAAAACGGCCATTGTCGAAGGCTTGGCGCAACGGATTATCAAGGGAGACGTACCCGAAGGTTTGAAACGCAAGCGCGTGGTCGTTCTGGACATGGGTGCCCTCGTGGCAGGGGCCAAATTCCGTGGAGAATTCGAGGAACGGTTGAAGGCCGTGCTGAAAGAAGTTCAGTCGTCTCAGGGGGACATTCTGCTTTTCATCGACGAATTGCACACCGTCGTCGGCACGGGAGCCGCGGAAGGGGCCATGGACGCGGCCAATCTGCTCAAACCGATGCTGGCGAGGGGAGAACTCCATTTGATCGGGGCAACGACCCTGGATGAATATCGCAAGCACGTTGAGAAGGATGCGGCTCTCGAACGTCGCTTCCAACCCGTGCTCGTTGAACAACCCTCGGTGGAAAACACGATTTCGATTTTGCGGGGACTCAAGGAACGCTATGAAGTGCATCATGGCGTTCGAATCAAGGATGCCGCCCTGGTGGCAGCCGCGCGGCTCTCTCATCGCTACATCGGCGATCGGTTCCTTCCGGACAAGGCCATCGACCTCGTAGATGAATCCGCGGCCCGACTGCGGACGGAGATCGACAGTATGCCCGCCGAGCTGGATGAAGTCTCCCGAAAGGTGCTGCAACTCGAAATCGAACGGGAGGCCCTCAAGAAAGAAGAGGACCCGGGCAGTCGCTCCAGACTGAAAACCTTGGAGCATGAACTTGAGGCCAGGCAGCGGGAATTCGCCGAGCTGACGCAACAATGGGAAACGGAAAAATCGGCCGTCGGACGGTTGCACCAGATTCGGCAACAGATCGAAACCCTGAAGCATCAGATTGAAAAGGCCGAACGGGAATATGATCTCAATCGGGTTGCGGAACTCCGCTACGGCACGATGCCGCGTCTGGAGAGTGCCTTGCAGGCCGAAGAAGCCCATCTTGATCGACAGGAGGGGGACTCACGCCTTCTGAAAGAAGAGGTCGATGAAGAAGACGTTGCGGACGTCGTCAGTCGCTGGACGGGTATTCCCGTGAGCCGGCTCTTGCAGGGAGAAATGGAAAAACTTCTGTCCCTGGGTGAACGGCTCCATCAACGGGTGATCGGACAGGAGCAGGGGGTCCGCGCCGTCGCCGATGCCGTGCTTCGGGCACGTTCGGGCATCAAGGACCCCAACCGGCCAATCGGATCGTTTTTATTCCTTGGTCCGACCGGGGTTGGAAAAACCGAACTGGCGCGATCCTTGGCTCACGTCCTCTTCGATGACGAGACCAATCTCATACGGATCGATCTGTCGGAATACATGGAAAAACATTCCGTGGCGCGACTGATCGGCGCCCCGCCCGGCTACGTGGGCTATGAAGAGGGAGGGCAACTGACCGAAGCCGTGAGACGCCATCCCTTTTGCGTGATTCTCCTGGATGAGATCGAGAAGGCCCATCATGATGTCTTCAATGTCCTGTTGCAGGTGCTGGATGACGGTCGATTGACCGATTCCCAGGGCAGGACCGTGGATTTCAAGAATACGGTCTTGATCATGACGTCGAACGTCGGCAGCCAGAAAATTCTGGAAGCTCAACAGCATGAAGGAACCCATGAAGAATTGCAGACGCTCGCCTTGAACGAGGTCAAACACCATTTTCGCCCTGAATTTTTGAATCGTATCGATGAAATCGTCGTCTTCCATCCGTTGAGCACGAATGAAGTCGGTCGAATCGCGAACATTCAACTGGCTCGGTTACAAACCAGACTGGAGGACCGGAGCATTCGTTTGGAGGTGACCGATGAGGCGTTGGCGAATCTGGGCACGCGAGGCTACAGCCCCACCTATGGCGCCCGCCCCCTGAAACGCTTGATTCAACGTGACGTGGAAACGCCTTTGTCGAAGCTCCTGGTCACAGGAGAGGTCCAAGAGGGCGACACGGTGAGGATCGATTGCCAAGAGGGGCAGGTGGTCATCATCCCCGTCACCGGGGAATAAACATTCCGTTCAAACAAGACGCCGACACAGGCGCCTTGCGACAGAGGCATGGCCTCTCCTGCTTATTGGGTTGCCGCGGTGATGACTCGGCGAAGATCGGACGCATGGTCATTTTTGACGGACTTGACCACGAAAATGTCCACGGGGCGAATGGTTTTCCCGTAGTAGGCCGCATTTGCCTCATCGTCGGTAAAGATGACCGAGCCTTCCAGGGAGACGCCCGCATAGGCCCCTTTTGAACGCGAAAACGAAAGAAAATCTGCGTCCAGATTGGCCGAGGTTGCGCCCTCCACTCCGGTTCCATAGGGGCCGGCTGTGATGGAAGCCTCGCCCCCGAGTTTAAAGGAGGAGGAATAGAGTTTTTCAATCGCTCCTTCGGTCCTGATCAGAAGGATGACTTCAGCAGCTTGTCCTCCCCACTGAAAGCCAAAGCTGAATCCGCCAACAACGTAAAAGGCGGGATGGCTCCATGCTCCCGTTTGTTTGTCGCGAACGACCAACACCCCACTGCCTCCGTCCGCCCCGAGAAAGAAGGCAGCCTTCAACTGTTGTGGAATAATCAAGAGGGCCTTGGCCTCTTTGACGTGGTCCTGAAACCAGGTCAGATTAGGATCTTCCATAAAGCTGGTAAACGTATGCGTGGCTTTTTCCACGAGTTGCTCTTCATCCAGGCTGTCGGCCCAGGCAGGGGACCAACACAGGCAGGAGAGCAGCAATACCGTCATCCACGAGAAGAACGGGGTGGCCCATGCGTTGGAATGGCGTTGCTCTGTCATGGATCTTGACCTCCGTGAGGGTAGGAAAGCATGAATCATGGACTATCTTCCCTGATATTGTCGAAAAAAGCAAAAGGCCATTCGGAGCGGATGCGCATTCCGCGCTTCATCATTCACCCATGATCTGTACGACGATCTCCCGAGAACGTGCCCGTGTATCAAAATCCAGAATGACAATTTCCTGCCAGGTCCCCAAAAGCAATTGGTTGTCGGCAAAGGGAATGGTGAGGGATTGTCCCTGGATTTGACCTCGGAGATGACTGTGCCCGTTGTTCTCTCCGGGGTTTCTGACGTTATGTTGCCAGGCCGCGTTCGGAGGAATCAGGTTGTCCCAAACGGTTTTGGTGTCGGCCCGCAGACCCGGTTCATCCTCGATAATCAGAACCGATGCGGTGGTATGTTTCACGAAGATCGTCACAATTCCGGCTTGCAGAGGCGTGGAGGCAAGAAACTCGCGAACGGACTCGGAGATGTTCTCGATTTGCGCGTGGCCCTGCATCGTAACCGAAAAGTTGTGGGTGATGACCGGCATGGGCCTCCGTCTAGGCAAGGGATCGAAGAAAGCGTTGCTCGGATCGCGAGAATGGGCCTCCTCGAGCCGCTTGCAGGATGGAGTCGAAAAGCCCGCAGGCCGTCAATGTCCGAACGGCCTTGAGCACGTTTGTCCGTAATCGGCCTTGCCGTTGCAATGAATCGAGGTAGTGAAACGCGTCTCGAAAGCTTTCCTCGGAACGCGTATAATAGTCGGCTCCCCGTCGACGATTGCTGTAGGCTTCCAACTGTTCACAGGCGACAAGAATTTCCCCGAGTTCTCTGACCCATTCCGGAGACCGTGCCAGTTTTTCAGGATAATAATAATACAACGTGACCCGTTCCATCCACGGCAACCAGCGGATTTCCAGGCTTTCCAGCACGGGCTTCACCCGTTTGAGTTGCCGGCGATGGCGACGCGCGAAGCCCAGCCGCATTTCAATCTGTTCACACGCCCATTGAGTGAGCGGCAATCCTTCTTCGGCCAAGGCCTGTGCATAGGCCTTCACAAAGGCTTCGGTTTCTCGGCCATACCGCGAATGAGGGTGCTTGGTTCGCCATTCGGCGGGTCTCGTCGGAATATTCCGGCTACGCGCCCAGGACCAGATTCTGCCGAAGAGCCGACGATCCAGCCCGGCTCTTCCCAGATCATGCAGGAGGCAGGCGATCTGAAATTGGCGGACGCGTGCTGGTTCATACGAAAGGTGCTGGGCAACGACCGCACACATCTTCGCCGTTCGAAAGGCATGGGCCTTGTCGTATCCTCTGATGATGGCATGAGGTTTAAGCGGGTGAGGATAGTCGTAACATTTCAGCAGCGTGCTGGCCAAGGATTGCGAAACGAGAAGAGCTGGATAGGGAGACGACAAAGGCAAAGAACTCGATCTCATGGCCCGCAGGTGAGGTGAACGTGAACGGGAGAAGACCATAATAGTGAATACGTCAACCTGTCAAGAAACCGTATGGCATGGCCTCATGTTCCGTCGGCCCCCGGATTGAACGATTCGAGGCCTTTCCATCAAGCGGGTGGCCCGAAGGCTTCTCAAACGTCGAGGAAGGCTGGATTCCTCTCTCCGTCATGCCGGACTCCGATCCGGCATCCAGAGGAATACAGGAAAAAGCAAAGACCCTGGATTCCCGCCCCCGATTAAAGATGTCGAGGGCAGGCTTTTCGCGGGAATGACGACTGGGACGTTCGCCCGTCATGCCGGACTCCGATCCGGCATCCAGAAAAACGTAGTTGACCCATAAGCGGGGCACACCGGAACCCCCGGGGCCGACGTCCATGGCCGTCGAAGATATCTTGTATTGCTAACACGAAGAAGGCAGATGGTTTCTGAATCTGGACAAACGTGCTATCGTGAGAATCAGGAGATCCTTGGTTCACCCGTCAATCCCGTGGTCGAGTCAGCCGGAAATGAGCGATGACGTTTAAACGCCTGGTGATCAGCCTGTTGCTGATCATGGTCCTTTGTGTATCGGTTGTCGCATATGTTGTGACGTTCCACGCGGAAGACCTGCAAGAAACGGGTCGCGCGCTTCTTGCCCGGTCCTTTGGCGAGCACGTCGTGATCGAAGACATGCACGTCAGTCTTTTTCCGTACCCTCAGTTGGAATTGAGAGACGTCCACGTCAATGATCCGGAACGGGGCAACCGGCTGTTTCACGCCTCTCGCATTCAACTGGATTTGAGTTTTTTGTCGTTGCTGCAGGAGAGGCCTATGCCGAATGCCCTGATCATAGAGGACGCCGTGCTCGATCTTGCACGCGATGCCAACGGGCAGTGGAACTACCGGAACGTTCTTGCAGGAGAATCCATTGATGGGACGGGAAAGGGAGCCTGGTTGTACGGACGTTCGTTGAAGCTGCTCAATGGATCAATCCGCCTCAGTGACCACTATCGCCGCGAAACCGCTTTCAGGCTTCAGGCGGAAGAGGTGGAATTGCACGTCGAGCGATTAGTCCTGGATGGGCCGACGGAAGTCTTTCTCTCCGCGAGACTTTCCGAGCGGGATCCCGGCTCGCTCGTCTCGTCCTACGGCACCCTCCAAGACCTCGGCGGATTGCTGAAAACCGACTCGGTGGCCCGGCGTGAAGCTTTGCCTCAATTCGATCTGCACACTCGTGTGGAACTCGATCGGAAAACCCTGCTGCAACTGGCGGAGCTTTTCAACGTGCGCGAGGTGCCCGTCGGAGAGCGGATCAAAGCCGAAGGGCAGATCCGGTTTGCTCCTGGACTTCAAGGCTATGATTTGACCGTATCCGATCTTGCCTTTCTGGCCGATGGCGTTGCCCTCAATGCAGACGTGAGCATGACGCGGTTATTCGATCCCGAGCCTCCGATCTTCTCCGGTCAATGGACGAGTGCTCCCATCGCCATTGACCGTCTCACGCGATTGCTTCCCAGGGAACTCGTCCCCCTCGAGTTGAACGAACTCATTGATCGTCAAACCATTAGTGGAAAGATCCGGGCCGTGTCAGCCACCTGGACCGGCTCGACCCGAAAGGAAGTCGGGTCTTCTCTGACCGGAGAATTTCAGCTTTCTGAAGGAACGATACACTTCGGACCCAAGCTGGGGAACGCCCAGGGGATTACCTGCTCCATTCACGTCGAGCCGAATCGGATTCGGCTCGTGGATATTCAGGGCGACTATGAGCAAATTCCCGTCACTCAAGGCGCGGGGGAGGTCGTCGTTGCCGAAGAAGGCTCCTGGTTCACGCTGGAAATCGGAGGGAGGGTCTCGCCCCAGGAAATCATGGATTTCATGCAAAACAGGATTGCACTGAGCCTGCATCCGATAACGTCTTTGCAGGGCAAGGCTGGCGACGGATTGCTGCTCATACGATTTGCCGGACCACCGGAGGATCCCGGATCCATCGCGTTCCAGGATGCCGAATATCATCCGGAACGGGTTTCCGTTCAACTCCCCGGATTGAAGAACCCTCTTAAGGAAGTAAAAGGGATGCTCGAGTTTTCTCGAAATCACCTTCGTTTTGAAAACGTCACGGGGCTCTATGGACAAAGCGATTTCCACGTCCAGGGGAACATGAGGTTCGAACAACGTGCGTATTTCGACGACATGAACGTTCAGGGTCGGTTCAGTGACGATGATCTGCTGTCTCTCGTGTTCGATCAAAGCCAATTGGCGCAACGGAGGGTATCGGGCAAGGCCGAGTATCTCGTGATGGTCACCGGCAGCATGGAGACTCCTGCCATCCATGGCAGGGTGGCCCTGCAAGGCCTGGAACTTCTCGTGCCGGGCATCCTGTACAAGCCCCCCGCGCTTCCCGGCAATCTGGACTTTCGCGTTCAGATCGGCCATGACCATCGTTTGACGGTTGAACGCATGCTCCTGACGCTTGCTTCCGTTCGCCTGGCAGGGCAAGGCGAGGTTTCGTATGATCGCACGTTGACCTTCAATGCCTCGCTGGAGACTGAATCGATACGCTTCGAGTCATTGCCGCCTGAGCTTGAATTATTTGACAAGGCGATCGCCTCCGGGACCTTGAAGGGCGCGGTCACGCTTCAGGGAACGGGGAGTGATTGGAGGTCGTGGGACAAATCAGGATGGCTGGCGTTCACGAATGGAGTCGTCAGAGTCAGGGAGACGGCGACACCGCTTTCCGCGCTGGATCTTCAGGTGACACTGGATGGTCATGCGGCTGAGCTGAAGCGGCTTCAATGGAATTTCGGGGACAGTCAGATTAAGACGACGGGGAGCATCCAAACGTGGGACAGCCAACCGAAAATGAACCTGAACCTCACTGTTTCGCGATTCGACATCGATCTTCTGGTGCCCAAGGACAAACCGTCTCCTTTGCGAACGTTGCTGGAAAACGTCGCCAAAAGTGCCGAAGTTTCGACGAAGATACGATTCGATCACGCGTGGTACCACGACCTGCGTTTTCAGGAGTTGACCGGTCACGTCCGCATCAAAAACAGCGTGATCGGCATCGATCACGTTCAGGGAACAATTGACGACGGGACGATTCAAGGACGCCTGTTAATCCATATGCCCGTTGAACGTCCTGCCTCGATAAAAACGTGGTTTAAGGTTGATAGGATCCCCCTGGTGAACCTGCAACAAACCTTTTTTGATAAGGAAACCCTGGAAAAACGCTTGGTCACGGGTCTGTTGTCCGCCGAGGGCATGCTTCAAGGGCATGGCAGAAATCAACAGGGCATCCTCCAAACGATCAAGGGCAGGCTGAAACTCTCAACGGTGAATGGCCGGATCAAAAGAGGTACGGTGCTTCCCAAAATCCTGGCTATCATGAATCTGCCGAGTCTCCTCCAAGGGACCGTTGACCTTGAAAAAGATGGGTATCCCTTTGACCGGCAGACCGGCACCCTTGTCATTGCCGATGGGCGTGTGGTCTCGGAAGATATCGTCATCGATGGACCGATTCTGAAAATGACGGCCGCGGGAGAATATGACATGGTGAAGAATGAATTGAACGTCGTCACCGCCGCCAGTCCCCTGGGTTCGTATTTTGATCTTCTCCAAAAAATTCCGTTGGTTCATCTGCTGCTTGACGGTGAAGAGCGGGGACTCGACATGATCATGTTTTCAGTCCGGGGCTCGCTTCATGATCCGACAATCGAATCCATGCCAATGGAATCATTCGCGTTCGGATTGACGGGATTTGCCAGGTTGGCATTCACGATCCTTAAAAATACGATCACGTTGCCACAGAAAATGTTTTCCTTCGAGGACGATGAGGCATCCGATTCCCAACGGAATGATCTCAACGACCAGGAATCCGAGGACCTTCTCATGGAACAGGACTGACCATGGGCGTGCGCCATGTTTGCAGATCCTGCTGGTCTTTGGTATCAGGCCTGCTCCTGTATTGTCGCTCATTCCGAAAGGCTCACACGCGGATCTCTCTGGTGTCCATTGAGCGACATGGGGAACGCCTACTGGTTTCGTGAAGAGGTCGCCTTGAGCGACGTGGCGTTTGAAGCCACCGGCGATTCAGCTTCCGAGCTGTTTGTGGCCGCGGCCCGGGCCGTGATCGAAACCATGGCCGACCCGCTGACCGTGGGATCGAATCGGACGCAGGAAGTTCGGCTGTCCGAAGCTGAACTCGATGACCTGCTCTTCGAATGGTTGCAGGCCATCGTCTTTATCAAGGACGTGGAGGGGATGGTGTTTGGCGACGTCCGTGCGACGGTGATGCATGATTCAGAAAAGAACCTTTGGCATCTCGACGCCGCACTGCTCGGAGAACGGGTAGAGGCATCCCGCCAGGATCTACGAACCGACGTCAAGGCGGTCACCAGACATTTGTATGAAGTCGGACAGCAAGACGGGACTTGGCATGCCCACGTGGTATTGGACGTCTGACATGATTCGAGACCGTTGTTTCATGCGGTGTTGATGGTACACCCACCCGAATGGGAACGGAATGATGCGACTCGCGACGGCCATGAAGGTGAATCGGCTCACCGACGTGACATGGGAAATTCCCAGGACGGAAAAATCCGGCATGCTGGTTCCCGCCAGAATTTATGGAACGGAAACCATTCTGAGTGCCATGGATTCCGGCGTGTTTGAGCAGGTCACGAACGTCGCCTGTTTGCCGGGCATTCAGCGTTATGCCCTCTGTATGCCGGACGGACATTGGGGGTATGGATTTCCCATCGGCGGGGTTGCCGCCTTCGACCTCCACAGCGGCATCATTTCACCCGGTGGCGTGGGGTATGACATCAATTGCGGGGTGAGACTGATCCGTACGGATTTGACGCTGGCCGACGTCACGCCGCGGCTGGACGCCCTGATGACGGAATTGTTTCGTACAGTCCCGGCGGGCGTCGGATCGAAAGGCTTCGTGCATCTGTCCCGTCAGGCCTTTCGGGACGTGATGCGCAAGGGGGCCAGGTGGAGCGTGGAACATGGATACGGATGGGAGAGCGACCTTACTCGTACGGAAGAGGAAGGCTGTCTGGCCGGAGCCGACCCGGACCACGTTTCCGAACAGGCCTGTCAACGGGGCATAGGGCAGTTGGGAACGCTGGGATCAGGGAATCATTACCTGGAAGTCCAGGTCGTCCGGGACGATCGCATCTACGACAGACGCGTGGCCGAACAATTCGGAATTCATGGACGCGACCAGATTGTGGTGATGGTTCATTGTGGGTCTCGCGGTCTCGGACATCAGGTCGGCACCGATTACGTCCGAAGCTTTGAAAAGGTCATGCGACGCGATGGCATCAACGTGAAGGACCGACAATTGGCGTGTGCCCCGTATCAGTCGATGGAAGGGCAGCACTATTTTTCGGCAATGAACTGTGCAGCCAACACGGCATTTGCGAATCGCCAGGTGATTGCCCATCAAATTCGTGAAGCCTTTCGCACCGTGTTTCAGCAATCTCCCGAGCGGCTTGGCATGGAGCAGGTCTATGACGTGGCGCATAATATTGCCAAGGTCGAACGCTATGAAAACAGGACCCTGCTCGTCCATCGTAAGGGTGCGACACGTGCGTTCGGCCCCGGAAGTCCGGACGTTCCGGAATCGTTCCGAAAGGTCGGCCAACCGGTCATTTGCGGTGGGTCAATGGAAACGGGGTCGTACCTGTTGGTGGGGACGGCCCAAGCCAACACGGAATCCTTCGGCTCTACGGTGCACGGTGCCGGTCGGACGATGTCCCGGGCTCAAGCCAAACGAACGGTCCGTGGCGCGACGCTTCAACAAGCCATGGCCCAACGGGGCATCCTCGTGAAAGCGGTTTCGACGTCGGGATTGGCCGAAGAGGCGGGCATTGCGTACAAGAACCTTGCCGACGTCGTGGAGTCGGTGGAGACGGCCGGAATTACGAGAAAAGTGGCGGAATTGCTGCCGATCGGGAACATCAAGGGGTAAGACCCCCGTGGCAACAGAAGGATTGAGAAAATGATTCCTACTGTGGAATGGAAAGAAGGAGCCGTATGGCTCCTCGATCAAAGTCGGTTGCCCGGTCGTCTTGAACGGCTCGAGTGCAGAGACGTGGAGGCCGTGGTCTCCGCCATTCAGGGGTTGAAGGTACGAGGTGCACCGGCCATTGGCGTCACGGCAGCCATGGGAGTGGCATTGGGCGCGCAATCCGTATCCGAGACCGACGTCTCAACGTTCGAACGGAGCGTTCTGGCCACGTGTGATCGATTGGCTGCAACTCGCCCCACGGCCGTGAATCTTTTTTGGGCGATTGCCCGCATGAAGGGCGTCTTGCAGAAGTCCCGCAACCTGCCGGTGCCTGAGATCAGATCCCGACTCGTCCAGGAAGCGCTGGCGATTCAACGGGAAGATATTGCCATGTGCAAGGCCCTGGGCGAATGGGGTGCCCGCCTGATCGAGGATGGGCAAACTATTTTAACGCATTGTAATGCAGGGGCATTGGCCACCGCAGGCTATGGCACGGCCCTGGGAGTGGTTCGGGCTGCGTCGGAGCAGGGGAAAAGGGTACACGTCTTTGTGGATGAAACCCGTCCCGTGCTCCAAGGGGCCAGACTGACGGCGTGGGAACTCATGGAAGACGACATTCCCGTGACCCTTATCACGGACAGCATGGCCGGAGTCGTCATGCGGCAGGGGAAAATCGATCTCTGTGTGGTCGGCGCGGACCGGATCGCGGCCAATGGCGACGTGGCGAACAAGATCGGGACGTATGCCGTCGCGGTCCTCGCCAAGGCTCACGGCATTCCCTTTTACGTTGCGGCACCATCTTCGACCATCGACGTCTCGACGCCGTCCGGTTCTGCTATTCCTATTGAGGAACGTCCCGGCGAGGAGATCACCACCATCAATGGGCAGGCATGGATTGCCCCCGAAGGGGTCGGTGTCTTTAACCCGGCTTTCGACGTGACGCCGGCCGAATACGTGACCGGCATTATTACGGAGCGAGGCGTCGTGCCACCGGATCGGATTGCCGAGCAGTCTCCGGAGTATCGGGAGAGACGTTGATCGTGTCGTCATGCCTCACGGCTCTGATTCGCCTGAAACGCGCTCCAGGACGTGAACCATGAAGAACGAAGCGCAAAGCCGGCCGCAAGCCGGATATCTTATTTATGACTCCCATTGCCGTCTTTGCGTGACCGTGAAGCGAACATTGGAGCGGAGGCATGAACACGTTCGGTTTATCCCCTATGACAGTCAACAGGCCGCTGAATGCCTAGGGGAAAGCCATCAACCCGGCAGTCGGCCTTCCATGGCCTATTGGGTGGATGAGCAAGGAACGGTTGTTGGTGGACCGGAAGCGTTTCTTCCGCTTCTTCAGGGACATGCCAGCGGAAAAATTTTCATGTTTTTCTGGAAATTTCACGCATGGCGGAGGATCATCCTCGCCCTCTATGAATTCGTGGCCCGGTATCGCTACCGTTGGTTCGGAGTACAGAGGGATTGATTTTGTAACCGTCAGGATGATTCCTCGAGAAGACGAAATTTGATCGCCTTCCCTTGGACCTCGACCTTTTCCAGGAATTCCTCGAACCCCTCGGCGAGCACTTCTCCGATGAGTGTTTCCAGATCCCTTTGGACAGAGAACATGGCGTTGTCCGTGCCACCGACCCCAATCGCAATTCGTACGACGCTCTCGTCGGCTGCATTATGGATCGTGAACGTCATGATTGCGTCGACTTCCAGGGAAGCGGAGAGTCCTCCACCAATGGCCCGCACTTCAAATTTTTTGATGACGGGCTCGATTCTGATATCCCCGGATTCGACGCCTTCGGATGCGGAAAATCCTGCTCCATTCAGGAAATGAACAAAAGAACTCGTGACTCGTTGGCTCAGAGTTCCGTCCATCACGTCAAAGTATTTTTCCTCTCCTCCTCCGTGGGACCGGACCCCCAAGTGCTCGGATGAGGGGCGCTGGTCATCGAACGGGGAAACCACAACCGCGAGGCCAGAGGCTTTACCCCCACGTTCGGGATCGACGTGCGGGATGCGTAACTGGCTGATTTCTCCGGTTCCTTGACATCCGGAAAGGAATAAAACCGTGAGAAGGAACCCTGCGAGATACAATCGTTTCATGAGGCGACACTCCTTTTCCCTGTGTAGTTCAACGCATGCCTTTCCACATTTGTGGACTGCATTTTGTATCGCATCCAATGTTTCTGTTGTTTTCTGACACTCTATGACAAGCCAGGAAGAGAATACACGCGTTCTCTTGCGCACGCAAGAGAGAAACTTTGCGATTGTTGGCAACAAATAGAATTGTCCTATTCTGTAACAAATGAATTGTCCGCTTTTGGCTTGCCGCTGCATCCCGTCTCAAACGCCGATTGTGCCCCAGACTTTATGCCGCCCCCGGGATTCGGTGCCCCTGCGCGTCGTCTGCTCACATAAGATGTCCTCAAGGGCCACGGACGCCGCCACGGCGTTTCCGATGCGCCCCGCTTATGGGTCATCCAGCCTCCCACTGCGTCATTCCCGCGAAGGCCTCCATTCGTCATCCCCAACGTTTTTAATCGGGGATCCAGGGATTTTGTTTTTTCCTTTGTTCTTCTGGATGCCGGATCGGGGTCCGGCATGACGGCTGTGGGCCTGATGGCCCTTCCCGCACGGCGCAGGGTCTTGTTTCTTCGAGGTCACGCGCGGCATCTTATGTGTTCCTAACAGGGAGAAACTGTGAGATTTGACTTTCGTGCCGGCTCCTTGACACTATGCGGCAAGGTTCATTCATCGCTTGCGTTATGTGGAATCGAAACTTTTTATTTCGGGCTCATGAAGCCGTCCCGTTGCCTCAAACGGAGAATGACTTATTTCATGAAACGGATCCGGCCCTGGACAGTTCAGGATTAACCATGGAAAAGTATATTTCAGTCTGGCTTCAGGGTGAAGGGGAAAACGATACGCCCTCGGCGTATACGAACGTCTACGTTCGAACCGCCACGCTTGACCCCGTCAAAAAAATCGGGTTTTTGCAGCCCTTGCAGGGCCGCTCTCACCAGATCAAACAGATGCTCTCTCCTGCACAAAAGGCTTTTTTGAAAGATTGGCTCAAAAATACGAACTCCACGGCATGGGAAGAAGCCGAGGAGCACTTTCAGAAAATATTTGAACCCGAGCAGGCCATTCCGTCCTGACTGAAGCCTGAGACCTTCGCGTCGTTCTCTTTCACCTGTCTCTCATGGATATTTCTGTTGACGTCGTGGTGATCGGGGCCGGAGGCGGCGGTGCGATCCTGGGCCTCCTCCTCGCGAATAAAGGAATTCGGACCCTTGTCCTTGAACAAGCCCCGGGCCCTCCCCACGGCATACGCGGAGAAATTCTTCAACCAAACGGACAAAAGATTCTGGATGATCTCGGCCTGCTGGCTCAATTGCCACAGGATGCGGTGCAGCCCGTTCGCCATTTTCATTTTCGACAGATTGGAGGCACGCGGCTGTGCTCGATCGACTACGGCGAGTTGCCGTCCCCCTATGATCGCGCCCTCGTGACCTTGCCGTACGTCGCCCATCGAACGGTGCTGAACGCTATGGAACAGCGGAATCCCGGGGGACTGTGGTACAATTCCCGCTTCACCAACGTCCTGAAAAAAGACAACGCGATCATTGGTATCCAAGCAGACGTTCAGGGTAACCCCGTTCGTATTTCCGCCAAATTAGTGGTCGGTGCCGATGGGCCAACCTCAAAAGTTCGTGAGGCGCTTGAGATTCCATGCAGGCTCTATCGTTATCCTGAGAGTTACCTTGTCGCCATTTTGGATTGTCCGGAGAAGCTGGAGGAAGCACAATATTTTCTGGGAAAAAGGGAAATTCTGGGCTTGTTTCCGGCTGCACGGGAGAAAATATACCTCGTTTACCTGATCGGAACGGAATCGCAGGATGCGATACACTCGGCTGGGGTTGCCCCCCTTCGTAAACGCTGGTCCACGATTTATCCTGAATTGGCGGCAACCTTTCAGGGATTCACAAGCTGGGAACAGTCGACGATAATGCCCACGGGGCGAACCCGTGTCCACACGTGGGTCACCAATGGAGCCGTCCTGCTCGGGGATGCTGCCCATGGGATGAATCCGCATGCCTCGCAAGGGCGCATGCAGGCTATGGTGGATGCGACGGTGTTGGCAGAACTGATTCCTGCATGGCTGGCGGAAGACAATTTCGAAGAATCCCGCTTGAAGGTGTATGAAACGCAACGTCGCCCCAATGTTGAGATGTTGCAGCGGCTTGCCGATGAAGAGGCATTTTTTTGGAATACGGGAAATCCCTTGCTCGCGTGGCTGCGCAACAGGGTCTTTTCAACGATCGATCACAACCAACGACTGAAATATCGGGTCCTGACCGCGACGGCGGGTCTTCGTGAAACGCCGCCTTTTGGATATTTGGATCGCTTTCTGGCTCTGGGACTGGTGCCTGATCCACGAGCCAACCAACGCCCACCCCATGCCCTGTCGTAAGATCCATTTCCACGGCACCTCGGAAGCGAGGCGGTGACGATGTCCGTTGCTCCACCCTGGTGTCACCTGCAGGAAGACACCCATGCTCCACTCTGCGGCTTTCTCCGTTCCATCAAACAAGACACGGCTCTCGTGGCGCAAGCCATCCTGGTCTATGGAAGCGCGGCACGCGGGGAGTTCCTGCAAGGCTACTCCAACATCAACGTGCTGATCGTGCTCGAACGGATCACGCAACCCGTTCTGCAACAGTGGAGTCGTCTGCAAAGACAATGGGCCAAGGAAAAAATCATTGCACCCCTGTTTCTCACGCACAAAGATCTGGAACAAACCTCAGACGTGTTTCCATTGGAATTTCTGGATATCAAAGAACGCTACGTCCTGCTGGAAGGCCGTGATCCATTCCCGGAATTCCACGTTGATTCCACTCATCTGTTGCTTCAATGCCGGCAGGAAGTTCACGGAAATCTCCTGCGCGTTCGTCAATGTTACGTCGAAGGATTGGCCAAGGTCGAAGCGATTCAGACTCTGCTGCCACTCTCGTTAACCACATTGCTGCCATGTCTGCGGGGCGTCTATCGTCTGCTGGGCCATCCATCGAACAGGAAGTCTCCGGAAGTATTGAATGATCTGAAAACCGTGTTGGATATCGAGCCTTCGGTGTTTCTCGAAGTCTGGCAGGTGAAACGCGGACTCAGCACACCCGGGAAACATGAACTCCCCAGATTATTGGAACGGTACCTGGCCGGCTTGGGGCAATTAGTGGACCGAATCGAAGCCATGCCTGGCACCTTCGATTCCAGGCACGGCTCGCGGTGACAGTGGCAGTGAGCCTCTCCTTCCTGCCAGGACGTTCACCCCACGACACTCACACCAATTAGCCTGGCGCACAATGCACGACCCTCCTGGTTGACACCGAGAGTCTTGCAGCCACCTGCCCCCTAATCAAGAGATGGTTGGACGGGGACTGGTTCCCACGACCAAGGGTGTTGCCGTTCAAAGTTGAACGGACGTACAATGTGCCGCACGATCCTGTTTTCGCACCACTCCAGCACGGTGACCGCTATCAACAGAATACGCAACGCTGTAAGCTCTCCAGGCCCCGTCGCTACGCTCCTTGATCCCCAGGGCCGGCGCCCCAGCACTCAGCATCAACATCGAATCACTGTCACCTCGGCTTCGACAGGCTCAATTCCCATCTCGCCCAACCCACTCGAAATCCAAAAGAGCCCAACAAAATTTCATCGACATCTGAATGGATGCGGTTCGCCATGACGAACAAGACTAAGTGGACGCTGCCCGAGCCGCTCTCGATCTGCAAGGTACAGGTCGATGACAACACCGAGATCGCTGTGCGGCGGCACGGCAATTCAGCCGGCCCCCGACTCGTCGTGAGCCACGGCAACGGTCTTACGGTCGATCTCTATTTTCCGTTCTGGTCTCTCTTCATGGACGATTTCGACCTGATGATCTACGATCTCAGAAATCACGGCTGGAACAATGTCGGTGATCGGCGGAAACACAACATTCCAACGATGGTGGCCGACCATGACATCGTCCTCGACACCATTTTTCGCAACTTTGGCGAAAAAACGACCGTGGGAATCTTTCACTCCCTCTCATCGCTCGTACCGCTCATTTCCTCAAGATCCCGATATTCGGCGCTGGTTCTTTTTGATCCGCCAGTGTTCAAGCCCGGTCTCAGTGAGTCGGCATTCGACTCCAAAGTGATGGAGCACGCGGCAATGAGCCGGCTTCGGAAGGATCGGTTCGATACAGAGAAGCAGCTCGCCGATGTTCTTGCCCTCGCTCCCTCGTTCGCCCGCCTTCCGCTGGAGATTCACCACCTGATGGCGCAATCGTTGCTTCGCAGGACAGCCGACGGACATGGTTTCGAACTCCGCTGCCCACGCGTCTTCGAAGCCCAGATAGAGACCTATTTCAGGAGCTTCCAGCCATTACTGGATCTTTCGACTCTGCGCTGTCCGACGAAGGTCATCGGTGGCGATCCAATGTTGGCGGACACCTATCTGCCGACCAAGGACCTTGCTGTCGCCACGGCGGTTGAGTACGACTTTTTGCCTGACCGGTCTCACTTCCTTCAACTGGAAGCACCAGAAGCTTGCGCTGTGAAGGTCCGCGAGTTTCTCGCCGAACACGGCCTATCCTAGTCGAGGAATTTATACGGGAATCATGTCGTGAATTTTATGCTTTCCATTTGTTTGTTCTCCTGATATAACTGGCAGTTGTTGATATATAAAAAGTTGCAACACGCAAGGCTCAAGAGGAGGAATACGTGATGAGCAATACTGCAGATCGCATCAAGAAGCTTGTGCAGGATAGCCTCGGCAAGAGTGAAGTAAAGCTGGACGAACTTTCGTCACTCGACAAGGTGGCCTTGTTGAAGAAAGTCGAAAGCGAGTTCGGCGTGTCGATCCTCAGCCGCGAGGATGTCCAATTTGAAAGCTTGGCAGACCTCGTCAACTTTATCGACAATTCGTCGAAGTAACCTCTGCATGACGGCCAGCAGCGTCTGCTCCATCAGGCGCGAGTCGTCGGATACCCCGTGACCGGGCTCATCGTCGGCATGACTCCCCGGTAACCGGCCTGAGGCCGCATTCAGTTCATGAATGCAAGGGTCGGTCGATAGCCGCGCTCAACCCAGTTCCCGGGCAACAGCCGCCGCGAATTGCTCGTTGCCGATATTTTCTACGCGCCATCGGATCGACGGAGTTTCCGGAAAACTGAATTCGGCGGCGGTATCGCCCCGAATCAGAGCGGACGGGATCTCGAATCCCGCGGGATCCATCGACAATCCCTCACCGGCAGCCTTGACCAACGCCTCCTTGATCGTCCAAAGGCAGTAAAAAAGTTTCACCTTGGCGCCGCCTTCCGCCTGTTCGAGTTCCGTTCGTTCATTTGGCGTAAACAGCACATCCACATAAGCCTCCAGGTTACGGTCGAGTGATCGTTCCTCGACGTCCACGCCGATGCGGCCCTTGGGCGCCATGGCAATCAGACCGTGGTAGCCGCCATGGCTGACATTGAAGGCAATTGGTGCCGGGACGCCGTCGACCATGGCGATAGGCTTGCCGAACTTTGAAACAGTAAACGAAAGGGCTTCATTGCCGCATCCCAGCTTGCGGCAGAGAATCGATCGAAGCATGCCGCGGCACAAGGTGAACTGCCGGCGCGATTGAGCATGCAGAAACCGACTTCGACGCTCGAGTTCACTCTCGTCGAGCCAGCCCAATGCTTCCCTTTCGCGGGAGGCATGCGGTCCCAGGTCCAAGTGGACGATGAGTTCTTCCTCGGTCTCCCGTATGGGGCGCCACAGCATTGCATTCAATTCAGATGATCGCGAAGCATTTGCCGATGTGCAATGACGTTGAAGCGACGCCACCGCCTCAGTTCATGAACAAACCTGGAACAGCTTGAGAGTCACAAGGACTCCGGCCTATGGATCGCATTGATTTTCGGCTGACCGAAGGCATAGTATGACATACTGGAAATAAAGTTGTGTACTCCGCCGACGAATGTTCAGAAGGTGGATCGATGAAGGCCAACCAGTGCGCGAAGCGTTAGGTGGAGAAATATCCCGGGTTGGAACCACCCCGCTACCAACCAAACCCTACGCAATCTCCAGGACGACGAAATTCAGATACGTCACGTTCACAAAGTAATCGAAAACCACGTCGGTTTCAGTTGCGGAACATGCCCCCTACGGTCGAGAGCAAGGTATCGGCTCATGATGAATGTGCCCCTGCGACCCGGGCCATTTGAAGAACTGGCAGCGTTTATGGATTGGGCGCTGTAGTCGGAGCGCACCAGAACCGAAAAGAAAGTCGTTTCTGTGTGATGATGGATTCAGGCAGCCCGAACAACGCCCGGGAGAGTGATCGGGCCGGGAGCCACGCGCTGAATGAGCCGGTAGCGATTGTCGGCATGGCCTGCCGGTTTCCGGGTGCGGATGGTCTCGCCGCATTCTGGCGCATGCTGGAAGCGGGCGAAAGCGGTGTCATCGAAGGGGAGCCTGGTTCCGGTATCGGCCGCATCGGTGCGCTGTTCCCTGCGGGCGAAGGTCGGGCCCCGGCCTGCCGGTTTGGGGCCTATCTCGACAATCTTGACCAATTCGACGCCGCCTTCTTCCACATTTCCCCGGTCGAGGCGCAGTTTCTGGATCCCCAGCAGCGGATGATGCTGGAGACCTGCTGGCATGCGTTGGAGGACGCCGGCATCGATCCGAATCGCCTCAAAGGCAGTCGCACCGGCGTCTATGCGGGGATCAGCAATAACGAATATCGAGGGGTGATCCTGGAGCGCACGCGGCCCGACGAGCCCGCCGCCAGCCTCTATTCCGTGACCGGAACTTCCTTCAACACCGCAATCGGCCGGGTTGCCTACGCGCTTGGATTCGAAGGTCCGGCGCTTGCGCTGGATACCGCCTGCTCGTCTTCCCTGGTTGCGATCCACCAGGCAATTGCAAGCCTTCAGCGTCGCGAAACGGACCTGGCTTTGGCCGGCGGCGTGCACGCGATCCTCTCTGGGCGACTGCTTGAGATGCGCGCCAATGCCGGCATGCTTTCCCCGGACGGCCGCTGCGCCACATTCGATGCTGCGGCAAACGGCTATGTGCGCGGCGAGGGTTGCGGAATCGTGGTGCTCAAGCGCCTCGCGGACGCTGAGGCCGACGGTGACCGCATCTGGGCGGTGGTTCGGGGAAGCGCGCTGAATCAGGACGGCGCCAGCCCGGGGCTGACTGTGCCGAGCGGGTCGGCGCAGGAAAAGGTTATCGAGGCTGCGTTACAACAAGCCGGGCTCAGGCCCTCCGACGTGGATTACGTCGAAGCTCACGGAACGGGCACGGACGTTGGCGACCCAATCGAAGCGCAGGCGACGGGCACAGCTTACGGCCGGGGGCGCGACCCGGATCGGCCTCTGTTGATAGGGTCGGTCAAAACCAATATCGGCCATCTCGAAGCGGCGGCAGGAGTCGCCGGAATGATCAAGACCGTGCTGGCCATGAGGCAGGGAGTCATCCCGAGACACCTGCATTTTCAGGATCCAAGCCCGAAGATCGATTGGGCCAGGCTGCCGCTCAAGGTGACGGCAACGCCCACGCACTGGCCACAGTGTTCCGATGCTCCGCCTCGAGCGGGGGTAAGCGCCTTCGGTTGGTCCGGGACCAACGCCCACGTCGTGCTGGAGGGATACGGTGACCGGCGGGAAGGTCTTGCCGGCGATCCGGAACACGGCCCCTCCGGATCGCCGCGCGCCATCGCGGTCTCGGTGGCCGCTGCCAGCGGTTCGGCGGCCGAGGCGGAGCTTCATCCTCGCGGGACGCGCCTCCTGACGCTTTCCGGCAGATCGGGCGAGGTTCTTCGCGAGCTTGCGAAACGCTACTTGTCGTGGCTCGACGAACA
This sequence comes from Nitrospirales bacterium, assembly GCA_965221365.1. Lineage (GTDB taxonomy): Bacteria > Nitrospirota > Nitrospiria > Nitrospirales > UBA8639 > Bin75. Next base: position 138,520 of record OZ244884.1, read on the forward strand.
CGGCGACGTCCTGGCCGCTGACGACAACGCCACGGATGTCCTCGCCGACATGGCTTGGACGGCCGCCGACGGGCGCAGCCATTTCGACCACCGGGCTGCCGTGGTCTTCCGGGACGCTGCCTCCCTGCGCACGGGGCTGCGGCAGCTCTCCGAAGCGGACGGGGCCGAGGCGGCTCCGGCAGCCAGGAAGGTCGCGTTTGCGTATACCGGACAGGCCAGCCAATGGCCTGGCATGGGCGAAGCGCTGTATGCCAGTGAACCGGTGTTTCGGGCCGTGCTCGACCGCTGCGATGCCGTGCTTGCCGACGAACGAGGCGCCTCGCTGCTGGACGTGATGTTCGCCCGGCCTGGGGCGTCGGGCGACCTGGATGATCCGCAATGGAAACAACCGGCAATTTACGCGCTTGAATGTGCACTGACCGAGTTGTGGGCAAGTCTCGGCGTACGACCGGATGTCGTGGTCGGGCACAGTTTGGGTGAAATCGCGGCCGCACACGCCGCCGGGGTGTTCGGTCTTGAGGACGGGTTGCGCTTCGCTGCGGCCCGGGGAGAGCTCATCGGGGGGCTCCCCGGCGAAGGCGCCATGGCGGCCGTCTTTGCGCCGGCGTCGCGCGTGGCGGAGACGGTGGACGCGCATAATTCCGCATGCGCCGGCATCGGCCTCTGCATCGCGGCGGACAACGGTGCGCATCAGATCGTAAGCGGCCCGGCGGAGCAGATCGGCGCATTGCTGGAAATTCTGGCAGCGCAGGGGGTGCTGGTTGCACGTCTGCGCAAGAGCCCCGCCTATCACAGCGCCATGGTCGACCCCGCACTGGACGTACTTGAAGCGTCACTGGCCGGGATGGTCTTCAGGCCTCCGTCGATCACCTTCGTCAGCAACCTGACCGGCTGCGCATTCGAAGCGGGTGAGGTGCCGGACGCGGCCTATTGGCGGCGGCAAGTGCGCGAGCCAGTCGCCTTTCGCGCCTGTGTGGAGACACTGGCGGAGATGGGCGTTGACGCCATTGTCGAGATCGGACCCCAAGCGGTGCTGGGCCCGATGGCACGAATGGCGTGGCCGGAGGACGGCGGGGCTGCACTGCCAGTGGTTCTCTCGAGCCTGTGGCACCTGGAGAAAGATAAAGAACCGCCGCGAGCGGGCAGTGGCGGCGGGTTTGTGGAGGCGGTTGCCGGAGCCTACGAGGCGGGGCTTTCACTTTGCTTCGACGGGCTGTTCACCGGCGAACAGCGTCGCCGGATCGCACTGGCGGGCTATCCTTTCGAGCGCAAGCGCTATTGGGTCGAAGGAGACAGGCGGCGATCGGAGGTGGGGCACCCCTTGTTGGGAACGCGGCACGAATCGGCGAGTGGGGAGATTGCCTTCGATACTCAAGTCTATCCGGCGGACCCGGCGTGGCTCAGCGACCATCGGGTGTTTGGCCGTGTCATCGCGCCGGGCGCACTCTACGGAGCGATGGCTGCGTCGGCGTCTCTTGCCGAGGGAGCCGAAACGGTCGTCCTCGAAGATTTCTGGATGCATAACGCCATGGTCATCCGGGACGAACAAACCGAAAACGGCTCGGCGGATGCATGCCGGAGCATTCAGGTTCTCCTTGACGACGTTGCGAACGACTCGTCTCGCCGGGTTCGCGTTCTCAGCAAGGGCCAGGACGAAGACGAGTGGACATTGCATGCGGAGGGCCGGGTTGCAACGGCTGCCGACGGCCTGCCGCACGTTGGTACCGCGCTGGATGTCGAGGAACTGAAGGTCGGCCTATCAGAGGTGGATCTTGCCGCCTATTACCGCGCCAAGGCAGCGGTGGGGATCGAACTTGGGCCTTCCTTCCGCACACTTCAGGCGCTTTGGGCCCGGGCCGGCGAGGCGGTCGCCGAAGTCGCGCTCCCTGCCGGTTTTGAGCGGAGCCCGTTCGACGTGCATCCTCTGGTCCTCGATGGCTGTTTTCAGGCTTTCGGCGCGGCGCGCAACCCCGATGGTGGCGAAGATGACGAGACTTACCTCCCGTTTGCATGGGAACGGCTGTGGCTCGCTGGACGCCTGCCCGAACGGCTCATTTGCCATGTGCGCATGAAGGAAAGTCCGCAAGACGCGGGCGAGGATGTCGGGGATAAGGGCGAACTGCCGGAGGTCCATGCGGCGGATATGCGGTTTTTCGACTCCAACGGGGCCGTCGTCGGAGAACTGGTCGGATTTACGGTGAAGCGGGCCACGCGGGCGGCGCTGTTCTCGGCAGTGGAAGGAATCGACGACCTGCTCTACGAGGTCGTCTGGCAGGACTGCCCACTCGCGCCGGGCATCACGTCCGCCGACTTCCTGAACAGCCCCTCCGAGATATCGGCGAACACGAGCCTTTTTCCGGAGTATCTGGCGAACGAGGGCGTCGATGCCGACGACAGGGCAGCGATGGTGACCGAAATGGGTCGGCTAGCCGACGCATACGCTCTTGCGACCTTGGACAAACTCGGTTGGCGGCGCGTAGTTGGCACCGTGGTGGAGTCCGAGAAATTGAGAGAGAGTCTGGGTGTCGGGGTGGAGCACGAACGGCTGTTCCGCCGGATGCTGGAGATGCTGGCCCGCGCCGGGGTGCTGGAGGAGTCGGGCGGCGGATTCGCGGTTGCCGTTGGGTCCGACGAACCATGGCCGGAGGGTCTGGCCAACGACCCCGATGCGATGGCGGACGAGCTGGTGGCGCGATACCCTCATGGAGCGACCGAAATCGGTCTGTTCCGGCGCAGTGCCGCTGCACTAGCCGACGTCCTGCAGGGCCGAATGGATCCGCTGACGCTGCTGTTCAGCAGCGGCGAGCCGACGGCCGCCGATCTCTATGTGAAAGCCGCGGTGTCCCGCGCCGCGAACCGGTTGTTGACGGACGCGGCAGCAGCGCTGCTGCGCGCCATGCCCGAAGGGCGGAGGCTGCGGGTGCTGGAGGTGGGCGCCGGCACGGGCTCGGCGACCGCCGCGATACTTCCGGAACTGCCGGAGGGCCGGTACGACTACACCTACACGGATATCTCCGCCGGCTTCTTCGCGGAGGCAGAGTCGCGCCTCGGCGGCGTCGAGGCATCGATCGACTATCGGGTTCTCGATATCGAGAAGGACCCGGTGGAACAGGGCTTCGACCGTCACGGCTACGATCTGGTAATCGCTTCCAACGTGCTGCATGCCACGCGTTATCTGAACGAGACGCTGGCACATTGCCTTGAACTCCTCGCCCCGTCGGGTCAGTTGGTGGCACTGGAGAACATGCTCGGCCAGGGCTGGCTCGACCTGACCTTCGGGCAGCTCGACGGCTGGTGGCGCTTCGCCGATCAATATCGCCCGCACCACGCGCTTGCCGAGCCTGCTGTATGGCGCCAAGCGCTGGTGGACGCCGGCTTCGAGGACATTGCGATACTGGGTGTCGACGAGTCCGATCCCAACGCCAACCCGGATCGGGGCGTGATCCTGGCGCAGGGGCCGGCGGAAGTGAAGGAAGCACCGGGCATGTGGGTGCTGGCCGCCGACCGCGGCGAAGTGGCAGCCGAACTCGCGGCAGTGCTCGCGGCGCACAACCAGACCGTCGTCCTTGCCAGCGCGCAGGCAGATCCCGACAGGCCTCCGGAGGCAAGCGGCGCCGTCGTCGCCGAGGCGTTCGTGGAAGCGGCGCGGCGCGAGTCCTGGAAGTCCCTTCTCGACGGCTTGCCTGCGGATCTGCCGCTGGTTGGGGTCGTGCATCTCGCTGGTCTGGACGGTCACGGCGCACAGGCGACGACGCAGGAAATGGCCGAGGACGTACAGCATGCTGTTGCGAGTGCGTTGGCCCTGACTCAGGCGCTGGTGGATTGTGATCTGACTCTGGCCAGGGGCCTCTGGTTCCTGACTCGAGGCGCGCAGGTGCTGGAGCGTGAACGGGGCGGGCAACCGGCTGGCGCGACCCTCTGGGGATTCGGCAAGGTGGCAGCGCCGGAAGCGCCTCAACTGCAACCGCGAATGCTGGATCTCGATCCCGGCAATCCGGAGCTTCCGTCCGAACTGGCAGACGAGTTTCTCCACCCCGATGCCGAGACTCATATCGCCCATCGTTTCGGCCACCGCCGGGGGGCGCGACTGGTTCGCACGGCGGCGGTCACGGATCGGCTGTCTCTGCCGGTGGATCCCGGCTGGGTGCTGGAGCCCGATGCCGGCGGCTCCCTCGACGCGATCGGCGTGACATCGATGCCGGAGCGCCGGTTGGGACCGGGCGAGGTTCGCGCCGCGATCGAGGCCTTCGGTCTCAACTTCAGGGATTTGCTCATCGCCATCGGCGTTGCCGACGGTTTCATGGGTGGGGAATTCTGCGGTCGAGTACTCGAAAGCGGAGAAGGCGTTACCAGGGTCGCCGTGGGAGACCGTATCGTCGGAATGGCGCACCGCAGTTACGGTTCCGAGACCGTGACCCTGGAAGACATGATCGTGCCCGCACCGCCGGGCTTCTCGGTTACCGAACTCGCGACGATTCCGTCAGCATTCGTCTCGGCGGCGCTGTCGTTCGAACTCTCGGGGCTCGATGCTGGCGACCGCGTGCTGATTCACGCCGGAACGGGCGGGTTCGGGCTCGCCGCGATCCAGATCGCGCAGGCTGGCGGCGCGGAGGTCTTCGCCACGGCGAGCGCGCGCAAGCGCGGCTATCTCCGATCTCTCGGCGTGAACCACGTATTCGACAGCCGCACGACGGCCTTCGCCCAGGATGTCCTCGACGCCACGAACGGTGCGGGCGTCAACATGGTGTTGAACAGCCTGACCGGCGAGGGCTTCATCGAGGCAAGCCTCGCATGTCTTGCCAAGGGCGGACGCTTCGTGGAAGCGGGCCGGATGGGTATCCTGAGCGAAGACGAGATGGCGGCGGCGCGGCCGGACGTGTCCTACGCCATCCTGATGGCCGACGTGCTCAAGGAAGAAGAGCCGGCACGGGTGGGCGAGATCCTGGGACGGCTCATGGAGCGGTTCCAAGCGGGCGAGCTGACGCCGCTGCTCCACGCCAGATGGCCGCTGGCCGAAGCCGGACCCGCGATGAAGTGCATGCAGAACGCCCGTCATATCGGGAAGATCGTCTTTACCAATTCGCCGCTCGCCAGGGGACGTCTGCGCGATGACCGTAGTTACCTGGTTACCGGCGGGCTCGGCGGCATCGGTTGCGCGGTGGCCGGCTGGCTCGCTGATCGCGGCGCCGGCACCATCGTGCTGAACGGCCGGCGGCCCCCGGATCCCGAGATCGAAAAGCAAATCGAGGCGCTGCGCCAACGCGGAGCCGACATCCGGGTAGAGCTCGCCGACGTAACCGATGGTGGCGCCGTGGAGGCCATGCTGGCACGCGTCAAAGCGGATCTGCCGCCGCTTGGCGGCGTCATCCATAGCGTAGGGGTCCTGTTGGACGCATCGATCGGCAACCAGACATGGGAAACCTTCCAGACCGTGCTATGGCCGAAAGTCTTGGGGGCATGGCATCTGCACCGGGCGACCGTCGGTTGCGATCTCGATATGTTTGTTCTGTTTTCCAGTGTCGCCGGCGTGCTCGGCAATCCGGGCCAAGCCAACCACGCAGCGGCTAATGCCTTTCTTGACCAGCTCGCCGCGCATCGGCGTTCGCTGGGACTTCCCGGCCAGGCCATAGCCTGGGGCGCGTGGTCGGAGATCGGCGAGGCTGAGGAGCAGCGCGAGCGCATCACCCTGCGCTTCGCATCGGGCGGGATCGAGTGGATCGACCCGCAACAGGGTATCCGGGCCCTCGACCGCCTGGTGCGGGAAGATGCCACGGCTGCCGTGGTGCTGGCGCGCGACTGGGTGGCGCTCGGCAAGTCCCTCGATTCCCGACCGCCGCTGCTGGAACATCTGCTGTCCGACGGCACGGACGACGGCGCAGACGAGTCCTCGTCCGGGGATCTTCTCTCCCGGCTGCGCGATGTGCCCGCGGCGATGCGCAAAGATGTGCTCGCCTTGTTCCTGCAGGGAGAAGTCAAGGCGATTCTGAGGTTGCCTGCGACACCAGGGACCACCGTCGGGTTCTTCGACCTTGGCGTGGACTCGCTGATGGCGGTAGAACTACGCAACCGGCTGAACCGTGCCTTCGCGGGGAACTACACCGCTTCGAACACGGTGGTGTTCGACTATCCCGACATCGCTGCCCTTTCCACGTTTCTGGCAAATGAGCTCGCGCAGGCGATCGGCGAAGACGCGCCTTCTTCGTCTCCACCCCCGCCACCAGTGCCTCAATCGTCGGCGCGCCACGAACAGGGTGAGCACGCCGATGGCATTGCCATTGTCGGGATGGCGTGCCGCTTCCCCGGCGCGCCGGATCTGGGCGCTTTCTGGCGTTTACTCGAGTCCGGCACAGACGCCGTGTGCGACGAGGGACGAGGCTCAGGACCGTGGGGCGAGAGCGTAAACGCACTGCCCGCAGACTATGCCGCGTTTCGCCGGGGCGGGTATGTCGATCGGATCGACCTGTTCGATTCGCAGTTTTTCGGCATTTCGCCGATCGAGGCGGAGATACTGGAACCACAGCAGCGGATGCTGCTTGAGACCGCTTGGCACGCGCTGGAGGATGCCGCCATCGATCCGGACCGGCTCAAGGGAAGCAACACCGGCGTCTATGCCGGTGTCGCGTCCAGCGAATACCGCGACCTGATGAAGACGGAAGATTACGGGATCGGCTATCTGAGCACCGCCGCAAGCATGGCGGTCGGGCGCCTTTCCTACCACTTCGGCCTCACCGGTCCGGTGATGCCGGTGGGACTGAACTGCGCCTCGTCGCTGGTTGCCGTGCATCAGGCGGTGACCGACCTGCGTCTGGGTGCGGCCGACCTGGCCCTGGTCGGCGGCGCAAGCGCCGTGCTCTCTGCTCCGGTGACTCGTGAAATGGCGGACCTGGGGCTTCTCTCGCGCAAAGGTGTGTGCAGGACCTTCGATGCCGAGGCCGACGGGTTCGTGCGGGGCGAAGGCTGCGGGATGGTGGTACTCAAGCGTCTTGCCGACGCCGAAGCCGACGGCGACCGCATCTGGGCAGTGATCCGCGGCAGTGCGGTCAACCACAACGGCGCGGCGGCCGGCGCGACTGTCCCGAACGGGAAGGCACAGGAACGAGTGATTGAGCAGGCCCTGTCGCGGTCCGGTTTCACGGGCGCGGACGTGGACTATCTGGAGGCCCATGGCTCGGGATCGGAACTTGGCGACCCTATCGAAGTGAAGGCCGCTGCGGCGGTCTACGGCAAGGATCGGGCCGCAGACCGCCCGCTGTTGATCGGCTCGGTAAAGACCAATATCGGGCATCTGGAGTCGGCTGCCGGCATCGCCAGTCTTATCAAGACTGTGCTGGCGTTGCATCGGGGCGCGATCCCCCGGACTCTGCATTTCCGCACCCCGAGCCCACTCATAGATTGGGACAGACTTCCGGTGCGGGTGACGGGAGAGCCGACCGACTGGCCGGACAACCCCGACAGACCGCCGCGCGCCGGCGTCAGCGCATTTGGCATTTCTGGCGTGAACGCCCATATCGTGCTGGAAGGTTTGGGGGCAGCCGGCGGAGTTTGCGGGAGCCCGAATGGGCAAACGCCTGCGGGGGCTCAGCAAAGGATTGTCGCGCTTGGGGCTGGGCAGGTTGAGACTCTGCCGTTCGACGACCGTGAACAAACCACCCGGAACGTGCGACTCCTGCCGCTCTCTGGAAAATCCGAGCCTGCGCTCAAATCGCTCGCCAAGTCGTATCTGGAGTGGCTCGACGAACGGGCCGACGGGCTGTCGCCCGACGTTGCCGCGTCCGATCCGCTGCTTTCCGACCTGGCGTGGACTGCCGGTATCGGGCGAAGTCATCTGGCCTTCCGTGCCGGCGTGACGTTTCGGGATGCCGCGTCGCTTCGTGCCGGTCTGACTTCGCTCGCAGCGACCGGGGAGATCGGGAACGTTCCCGACTCGACAAAGGTTGCCTTTGTCTATCCCGGCATGATCGACGAACGGGCTCTCTACGAGGCGCTCTATGAAACGGAACCGGCGGTGCGGGCCGTGCTGGACCGTTGCGAGAAGGCATTTTTCGACATGCGGGGCCATTCGCTGCTCGACGCGCTTTTCAACAGGAACGGGACAGGGGCCGCCCCGGACAATCCTGAATGGGGATCGTCGGCGGCGTTCGCTATGGGTTGCGCGTTGACGGCGCTTTGGGAGAGCGTCGGCATAGCACCGGACGTCGTGGTCGGATTTGGAGCAGGCGAGGTTGCAGCAGCACAAAGCGCCGGCGCGTTCGGACTTGAGGATGGATTGCGGCTGGCGGCCAACCCGCTCGAACCGGAGGCCGTGCTCGATGGAATCGCGGTTGCACATCCATTGATCGGTTTTGTCAGCGGCAAGACCGGTCGGCTGCTGAAGCCGGGCGAAGTGCCGGTCGCTGAATACTGGCGCGACCGGGCGCTGGGCGCCACGCCACTGAAGCCTTGCGCCGACACACTCGTGGAGAACGGCGTAACCACCGTCATCGAGGTCGGGTCGGGAAGCGACCAGGGGGCAAAGCTCGCAGACGCCGTGCTGGCCTCGACCGAGGGTGGAACGCGTATCAACAGCGTGCGGCAGTCCGTGGAGAGCAACTTTATTGACGCGGTCGCGGCAGCTTATGAGGCCGGCCTGCCGGTTTCATTCGCAGGGCTGTTCGCAGGCGAGGCCAGACGCAGGATTGCGCTGCCCGGGTATCCATTTCAACGCCGCAGTCACTGGCTCGCAACACGCAAGACGTAGACAGCGGACAGATTCCCTCGCGTCGAGCCAGTGCCGGACGACGGCGAAGCACCCAGGCTTTGGCTCAGGTCAGCCAACCCCGACTACAAGGACTACACCTGCCTCGCCTAGAACGCGCCTGTCGTCGGCAAGGTAATCTGGACAGTCAGAAGGGTGTGAGGACGAACACCCGAATGGTCATTACTAACGAGTTCGAAATGGTATGCTACCCGGTCTCAGTCCAAGGGCTGAACTGCCACGATGTTGCCGTCATTTGAAGGGTCTGGCGCATGGCCAACTGCCCGTCCCCACGGACGAGCGTTGCACGATTACCCGACATCCGTGAAGCCTCGGAGGTGAACCAAGCATGAAGAAGACGTTGGATGCCCAAGCCGGACTTCGAGGCGATGTGCGAGGGCTGGTGGGAGCAAAGATAAACGCAGATCGCCTCAAGGCCCGAGAGATTTATCGCCACGTCAAGGCTTGCGAGGACCGCCTCCCAAAGAAGCCAGTTTCTCGTATAAACTTCACTGATGTAACGATTGCAGCCCTCTTCGACTCGTACTCCGTGATAGCCGTCAATCTGCTGGGCGAGATTTGGTTGTGCGGTAACGAAAACTCCTGTGGGGAAGTTGGGACGGACGAGCCAGATGAAGGAGCAATACGTCGCCGAATTAATCAATATGTCGAATCGATTCCATGGATGATTCCCATTCTGAAATGGCGGAACAAGGTTGCCGCCCATCCGGCTGCCATTGCTCCTAGGCCTACGTCAGAAACTCCGGCAGATCGCGACATTTCCTTGATGCCGACGGCAGTGGGAGAAGAGAACGGGCGTTACGTCGTACCTGCTATGACTCCAATACGGCAAGGCAGGAGTAAAAAAGAAAACACGCCAACATTAGCAAAGTGGTCTCTGACGCAGAATTGGGAGCAGCTCCTGGGCCGTTTTCCGTGGCTGGATGATGACGATTTTATCGAGATCGGATATCCGATAGGCGCAAATCGCGGGCTCTTGGGGAAGTATCCAGGGGGACTGAATCCGAACGAGGTTGCACTGGGACTTGAGGGACACTTACCCCCCGGGAGTTCGGTAATAGTTTGCATGGGGGCCGCACAAGATGGCTCGGGAGGTCTGCGAATTAGAATCAGCAAGAGCGATAGCGGTAAATTGTCCTTTACGCCGATGATTGACGGAAAGCCGATCAGTCCTTCTTGGCTGAGGGAAGGATCAGAGATGCTACCGGATGGTACGATCTTGATAAATCCTGAATCCGATCGAGATGCTGACCGGTGAGGTACATGGCGAGCTTCGCCTAACTCGATCACCCGCCGTAACGGCTACCGCTAGCGCAGTGGAGAGACGTGCGCCGGTACGGTGGCGCTGGAAGTCTCGAACCTGAGGAAGGGGAGGGGCTTCCCGGGCTTTCTGCAACCGCGCGGATGGCCGAGAAGACACTCCCGGTTGTTGCCTACGTCCGCCAATTCAGCTTCGAATGGCGGGGAACGCATCCTGGTAAATTGCCTCAATCCGCTCGGCCTCATCATCGGTCAGCGCCGCGAATTCCTGCTCGCGGGCGCGGCGAGATATTTGGCCCTCATTCTGATGAAGGAACCGAAACAACAAGTTAGACAGCCGGTCCGGCATATCGACCAAAAGGTTCAGCTCGCTTCGGAATCTGTCATATCGCTTCAGGAAGCCTGCTTCTTCCGGTAGGTCCTGCTCAATGGTCTTTTGCACACACCGGTAGAGGAATTCGGCTTGCGCTGTTGCATCAAAAAACCGGTAGAAGTCACCAGTGCTATTAAGCACCCTGACGTTGCCGTTGTCCGTCGGTTCCCAATCCACGACTGGCAGCAATCTTTGCGAGTAGTCTTCCAGCACCACGCGATAGTCCTCAATCCGTTCCAGTATCGCTGCTGAAACGGGGAAAACGACCCCTGCCGGATTGAAGCCGCGCTGGGCCAGGACGTGGTGGATCAGATAGCGGTGCACCCGGCCGTTGCCGTCCTCGAAAGGATGGGCATAGACAAAACCGAAGGCGAGGACCGCTGCGGCGATCACCGGGTCAAGCTGCTGCGCGGCCTGGCGATCGAAAGCGGCCATGCCGTCTATGAGCCCGGACAGGTCCTCCGGCTTGGCGCTAATGTGGTCCGGGATCGGCATACGCGAATCGCGGTCGCGTTCCCCGACAAAGCCACCTTCCGTCCTCAGACCAAGATGGACGAAGCGGGTATCGCCGATCACGATGCGTTGCAGGCGCAGCAGTTCGTCAGGATCGATCGGCTGCTGTCCCGCCTGACCGATGGCACGACCCCACCGTTGGATGCGATCCTGCGGCGGATGCTCGCCTTCGATCGCGAAACTCGACTTCGAATCCTTGAGCAGCAGAAAAGCGGCGGTGCGCGCCAGCAGATCGCGCGGCACGGCGGCGACGGCATCCTGTGCCCGCGCGTGCAGGTCCATGGCGACAAAACGCTCAAGCGCCTCCGTGCGGAACACCAAAGGGCAGAACGCCGGCGTTCCGGGCAGGTTGTTCTTGACCCGGTGCCGGGGCGACGTTTCCGCGGGGGCCGCATATTGCTGGTCAGGATCGACGATCGGCACATAGGCCCCGCGATCGGCATTCGGCAAATCGAGCTGCCTTCCGGTCAGCCATTCATAGAGGAACCAGATGCGCCGGGCGTAGGCGCCCGTGGGCTTGGCTTTGACCAGAGCGGCCAGGGCGTTGGGGCTGACCGCGTCGAACAGTCTACTGAGGACGGTCAGATCGAGTCCTTCGTATTTCAGCGCAAAGGTGAGATGGCCTTCCAGGCTCGCTCCCGGCGCATGGCGTGGCGAGTATATGTGCCAGCCGGCCTCCTCCAGGATCCTATGCTGCTGACCGGTCGCGCTCAGGGTCCGTGGCAACGGCACGCGCAGATTGTAGGCCCCGATCAGGGCAGCGTAACCAGCCGGAGTTGCGGGCAAGGGAAGGCGCCGTTCCTGAAAAACGGTAACTTGGCCTGAAAAACGATTCTGATTCGTTAATTCCATGCCTAAACTGTTTTTTCCAGAGAGTAGTGCTGCTCTTGTCACATCTTGTGAAAAATTAAACCTGATTCAAGATAAACAATAACATATAATTAAAAAAATGAAAAATGATAATATAACGAGCAGATCGTGAAAATTTGTTTTTGAATGGCACCGCCTTGGCCACAAACACAATACCTGCCATTCCCGAGATACCGTAACCGCTTGGACCCAAACCGCCGGATACTGCCAGGAACCGACATCGTGAGGTGGCTTAAGCGAATGGAGCAACGCCTTCAGCACCGCTGCTTCGTTCAGGCGCTGGGTGAGACGGTGGGCGCGCGCCAAGGCCATCCAGCTCCGCAGCGTCTGTTTTTCGGCATCGTCTAGACACAGCCATTCATCCTCGAATAGTGTGTCAGGCATGACGAATGTGTAGGGGAGGCGTAACAGGGCTTCCAGAAGACCGGCCTTCTGCAGGTCGATCATGCAGCTCGTGTCGCTAACCACTATACGCGTTGCCTTCGGCAGGTCCTTTCACTCCTTTCTCGATTTCTGCCAACGGCTTCTGCAACAGGTCGCTCGCCTTTCCAGGACTTATAAGCTTCTCCGACAGTGCCCAGTAGCAAAGTCTTTCGAATCGCCGCGGGACTTCGTGTTTGCCTTCTTGGCCTGGTCCTTCCAAAGGCTCCGGTTCTCTAGATCGCCAGCCCCGTCCAAAGGTCTGGAACGCATAGGCTAGGGTCGATTGATCTATGATGCCGGCCTGTCTCAGGCGCACCAGAAATGCCGCAGCGCTGACTCGGTACATACGTTTAAGCTGGACCAGCTCGTGATAGCCCAGTGCGTTTCGTTGCTTTCCGATTTCGCGTACTAGATGATCCTTGGGAGCGAGAAAGGCTCCAGCAAAGACATTCGATGCTTTTTCATGATGGACAGGCGAAGACTCATCGATTAGCCGGTGTGCCAGCTCGTGCGCGAGCGTCAAGCGCCGCCTCTCCAAGGTTTTGCGCTCGTTCACCACGATCACGGGGACTCTGGTCTTATGACCCGGCCGGCGCACGAGACAAGTAAGTCCGGAGACGGGATCGGGTAGGGGGATCACGAGAACCTTGATGCCCCTGTCTTCCAGAAGTGCCGTCATGTTGGGGATCGGGTCGATTCCCAATTTCCAATCCTGACGTAGTTCTTGTGCCAGAATTTCGCCATCTTCTTCCCGCCCCAGGAAACGGTTGCCGAAACGCGGAGCCTCCCAGGTGTCGCTGCCCAGCTCAAGGATTTCCTCTATCATGATGTAGCGCTGGAGGCAGTCGATCACATACGCTTCTACCCGCGCCCGCTCACCCGCACTCGTACCCGAGAGTTTACGGAACTCAACGGCTTCAAGTTTCTCGACCTGTTCGCTCAGCAGGTACTCCATCGAGACACCCAGCACCTTTGCCAGATGAATCAGCACGCTGGAGCTGGGCACCATCTCGCCGCGTTCGTACTTGCCGATGGCCTGCGCGGTGACCTTACCGCCCAGCGCCGCCGAAAGGCTTCGCAGCGAGTAGCCGGTTTTCTTCCGAGCGAGCTTCAGGCGATCTCCAAACATGCGACTCCTTAGGGGTTAAGGTTTACAATATTATAATATATGCTATAATTGTAAACCACACTCCCGACCCCGTCAACCTCACCCTGTAGGCACTGGCAAGGAGAATATATGGCTCAAAATCAGGAGGCTAACATGAGAAAACGCAATCAGCACGTCGTTCCCCACGAACACGGATGGGCCGTGCGCGGTGCCGGTAGCCAGCGTGCATTGTCCGTTCACCGGACGCAGCGGGAGGCCATTGATGCCGGTCGTGAGATCGCTCGGAACCAACGGACCGAGTTGTTCATCCATGGCCGAGACGGCCAAATCCGGGAGCGAGACTCGCACGGCAACGATTCTTCCCCACCGAGGGGATGAGGCCGTAGGATGGGGTGCGATGAGGAATCCCGCTTTCGCCGGCTTGAACGCCGCCGTATTCGCGGTCCGCGGGACCGGACGGCCCTGTCCAGGCGACGCGGTCACCGACGACAAAGTCTTCGACCCCTTGCCCCAAGGCTTCGATCACGCCCGCACCTTCGACGCCGGGCACATGTGGCAGTGCGGGCATCAAGCCTTCGGGCATCTTGCCGCGGCGGATGATCGTGTCGATAAAGTTCACGGCGCCCGTATGGTTACGGATCAGGATCTCTCCGGCCGCGGGCTCCGGGGTCGGAATCTCGCTCGGGCGCAGGACGTCGGGTTGGCCGGTTTCGCGAATGAGAATGGCGCGGGACATTCGGGTTCTCTAGAACGCAGTTGCGAAGAAGGGTAGGGCGCGATCCACTTTCAGATAATACTAAGAAACTTGCGGGACGGCATTGATCCCTGCTCCACGCAGAGTGTGGGTCTGACTTGCCAGCGAAGCGACAGTACGGCGCAGGGGGCTGGGTCAACCGGCGGCGACATGATCCGCCGCGCGGCGCAGGACTCGGGCACGAATGGCCGGACCGTTCTCTGCCAGGGCCTTGCTGAGATCGAAGGCCCTTTGGGCATTGATCCAGAATTCTGGAGTCTGCCCGAAATACTCACCCAGAGCGATTGCCGTCTCGGCGCTCACGCCCCGTCGCTCATGGACGATCTCGTGCAGTCGCGTTGCCGGGAGATCGGTATCCCGGGCGACCCGGTGAACGGACAGGCCCAATTCCTCAATCTGTTCGCGAAGCAGCACGCCGGGGTGGGTCGCGATCCGGTGTGTGGGGATGGCGGCCATCGTGATCCTCCGTCTAACGCTCGTAATGGTTGTTCAACTCGACGTCAAAGGCATACCCGTCTCGCCATGTGAAGCAAATCTGCCGCTTCGGGATACGCGAATGCTGTATTGACCGTCACGGTCGCCGCTCAGACGTTCGAGGCGGTTGCCGGGCGGGACGCGGTCCAGAGAGGGGTTACTTCCGCCATTTCCGTTCATCTGGCCAAGGGGCACGGCATTATTTAGGCGATCAAGGCACCGCGTGGCGATGGTATCAGGCAGGGTCCTAGCTTCATCAAGCTATCGCGCCATGGTAGCCGAAAGGGTCACCAGAGGCAAGACAAAAGCGGACAATTCATTTGTTACAGAGTAGGACAATTCTATTTGTTGCTAACAGACTGCACATGCTACCCCGGAGTTCGGAGACCGACCATGAGAGCCCGGAGTTGATGCTGTGACTCTTGCGCAAAATGGCGTCCGATCCGCTTGGGAATATGGAAGCGCCACTCGCACTCGACATGCCCGTCGATGCTCAAAAAAAACGCCACCATGTCAAATTGCTAGTTGACGCTGGTCATGCCGAGTGGCGCTCGCCGAAGCAACACATCGCACGGATCACCAACGACGGCTATGACTTCCTGAACGTAGTCGAGAGCGGGGACCTATTCGACAAGTTCAAAAAGCTATTCGACGGAGGCATGACCTACGTCGAGTCGGCGCACAGGGTGTGAAGCTCGCGAGGAGCATGATTTCGGAGATGTGAGCACGACCTCAGTGCTGTAGTATTTACTCAGCATCCGGCCAACTAACCAGAGCGGAATTTGATCACTTTGCGAAATAACCGGCAGCGTTGAAGTACATTTGTAAGTGTATGGTGCGAATTTCTTGTCAGGCGGCAAAAAATATGTCGACGATACTCCAACATCCTCGATACACCAGCGACTTCATGTCAAGTCCTACAGTGTACGTATCATGGAAACGGATTACGTTAGGAATGTAGGCTGGCCAAGCCGTGCGTCAGGTCAAAAGGAAGCAAAAGTCGTGTTCTATTGTAGGTGACGGCCTTGAACCCCTGAAGGAATTCGCTTGCGTCTGTTTGGCTACAGACGATACTCCTGCGCCAATCAGTTCAACCCTGCGATTAGTCCCGCGCTCGAGAGAGTGTGTAAGTGCTTTCTTGATTTCCAGTCTGGCTAGTTTACGACTGCCAATGCGAACGACGACCCTTGACTTCGTCGCTAGCAATGGAGCGACTCCGGCCCACGCCTCAGTCAGGAATGTCCAGTATTTGGAGGGATTGTAATGTCGACCGTCACCGCCAGAATGATTAACGACAGGATCGCCCCCGAGAAACCAGAGCCGAAGCCACTGATCTTCGAAATAATTGGTTGTGTCCAAGTAGGGTGGCGAGGTGATAACATCAGAAACTGTCGCTGATAGCTCCGGGAATGCCGAAGCCGCCCGTCGTGCGTCAGACATAGCAACTGAACCTCGTCCCCTCGGAGGTGCAGTTCGGAAGCGGTACTCGGTCATGTGCCGTAGTATGGAAAATACGTCTCTATGAGGCGGTTGATACCCGTGTCTCCGCCACCATCGAATGGAATAGCCTGGTTTGGTGCTTATGGTACGTGGCATTCTATTGCTGAAGTAGTTTGCACTGCGGTGTGACTCTCCATGCAGGGATCCAAGGCACAGAGCTGCAATAAAGCGGTCGACCCGACTGCTGCGCCAGCACAAGCTTTTTCGCAGAAACTGAATTTGGCTGTATGTGGACGATTCAAAGCATAATCTAAAGAAGTCAGACAATTCGCCCTGGTAATCACGAGAGCGAAACGACACACTCTCCTTCTCCAGGACGGAAAGTCTTTCTAGGGTCTCAAAACGGGTCGGAGGGTCACTCTTCGCACCTGATATACAAACGGCGACGGGATGTATATCGCATCCTGCGGCGTCCCGTTCGCGAATGAGACTCTCGAAAATCGTTGTTCCCCGCCCACAAAACGGGTCAAACACCACCCCGTGGAACTTTGTCGCGGCAAGATGCTTTTCAACAAATATCTCTGGGAACATCGCAAAGTAGGGGCAAATGGAATGAAAACGGTGTCTCATCTCACTCTCGCCTGATTCACATACGACCCGATCCAGTCAACTGCGCTGTCCAGTTGATCAAATGCCTCAATTGATGCGCCATCCTGTACAAGGTGGGCAGCCTCGGAAACACGGCGCGGTAACCTGAGCCGATGCAAGACGTTACCGAGAACGAGAACGTCATCACGAAATAGTTCGTCCGGTCGAGCAAAGGGAATCACATGGTACGCGACCATTTCTGTGACAGGTGGACGATTGAACCAACGCTTTTCAAACACTCCTCGGACATGTTGCTTGATGGACTTATCTCTCCAATCCTTGCCTGTTGCTACCTGTGCAGCGACCAGGAGGAACCCGGGAAGTCCATCTGGCTGCTCGCGCCACGCGAACACGTCGACTTGGTCATCCTTAGGTGCAGCGGGTGCGGACGGATCCGGGGCGACTGTGCCATCCTTTAGTACGGCCCAGACTTCAGAAAGTTTTTCGATGAAGCCGGTACTGTCTGGGCGAGGAAACCCAAAGGACCAAGCGGATCCTCGAATTTCAGCGGCAATTGCCGATGTCGCAAAATACTGAAAGTAAAGACGCAGCTGGCGGACTTCGTCATTCGACGGATGCAGGCCGGTAGCGTCAAGCAACGGGGACAGGGAACGAAGATTGGACAGAAGAAGTGATACCAGATAAGCGGCTTGTCCCAGGTCAAGATTGTTGGCAGTGAAGACAATCTCGTCTCCACGGGGGTCAAGTTCGAACGGGTATGCTGCAGCCAGCACCTGTTTTCGAGAAGCCATGCGCGCTATTGCTCCGGCAGCCACTTCCTCTCGTTTCTGCATTTCCTCATTGACGTCAGAGAAATCTGCGTCGGCCGCTAATTCCGAGGCGTCGACAATGTCCGCGCTAAAGGCCTGTCCTTCGTCCGAGAAAACCGCCTTTAGTTCGAGATAGTCAGCTGCCAAGTCAAAATTGGGAGGGACGACTCCAGTAAATTCATCTGACGGAAAATAGATTGCGGACATTACTTGTCGTCCGTTGCTGCGTTTTGGACTTTCTTTTTCATCGAATCGTGAATCGCCTGAGCCGTCTCAAGAATGTCTTCTGCTACATTAAAAAGAGAGACATCACGACCGTCGAAGCCACGTAGGCTATGGGAGGCTTCACGTATTTGGTGCCGTGTTCTAATCAGGGCTTCGGAGAATCTTCGATCTGCTGGATGTGTACTTGTATGAGCCTCGGCGAGTGATCCAGTTGCTCGCAATACAGCCAAGCCTTCTGTACTTTCGAGTACTTCACCCAAGCGTTTAATGTCTGGATTTTGAGAACGAATTACCGAATCCAGGTTCTCTTCCTTGGATCCGTATATCCACCTCAGAACTTCGGAGAGGTGATCTATTTTCTCGTTGGGCACCGGGTTTGGTGTCGGATCGTAGCTCGACCATGCTGCGTCGAGGCCGAGGAATTGCATATAGGGTGCACGGGATAACGCAGTATAGAGATGAGAAAAACTGAAACGAGGGCTTACTCGGTCTTCAATATCGAAAACCTTTTGCGACTGCGCCTGTTCAAGCACATAAATCGCATTGACCATCCGTTTGATCGTGTCATGCTTGTCGCCAATGCGGTTCGCAATATCTGCGAGCGGTGTTTCGCCTTCCCGATACCAATCTGCTGCGAATTTGGCCTTTGCATATGACTCCCATTTGGCAGCCCCGTTTATGTGCTTGAAGCCGATAAAGGAACGGGCATCTTTCCGGCTGGCGACACGGTAAACGGAAACACAGTCAAGTGTGGCTCGGTGTTCGTCGGAAATTTCCGGAACCGCAATACGGAGATGTTTGTTGTTAGTGATTTTTTCAGCGAGTTCGGGTTCGCGGAAAAGGCGAATAGCGGCCAAACGACGGTTCCCCTCCAGAACGACGAGACGTTCGCCCTCTCCCAGCACAATCAATGGTTCAATATCCAGATATCCGTTGGCAGCGATTGACAGCAGTAACTCTCTAAGCTCTTCAGCGCGGTAGAGTTGAGCAATGATTGCTTCATCGGAGGCATTGCCGTTAACAGTCACCAAGCGTGGGTTGCGCTGGTCCAGAACGAGTCGTTCGACCGATACTAAGGTGGTGGATTTTAGGGGTGTGGGATCAACTGGGGCCATGTCTTGACTCATGATTGCGACTCCTAGCGACAGACGTTCCTCCGTTGATCAACTTGACTCCCGCTGTCTCAAAAGCAACTTCCAAGTCTCTAACGGTTCTCGGATAGGTATTACGGAGCCTTCTCTCAGGCGCAGCTATAATTGCTGGAGCGACGCCGAACCGGCGTGACAGTTCTGTCTGGCTCCAATACAAGCCTGCGCGAGCCATGCTGCACTGCTCAGGCATGATGGACATGTTCAAGTCGCCTCCGCGTAAGCTATAGTCAATCTTAAATTTTGACGAAAGCCGATAACATTATCGATGGCCATAGTCTAGAGTGGATTCGGTTCAGTTTGGGCCATATCTGGCCTGGCGGAAGCAGTCGGAGCATTCGTCGGGGTCGAAGGCCTGCAGCGGCTTTTCGAAGGTGCCCCACAGAGTATCGACGGTGCACGCGGCGATGGTATCAGGCAGGATCCTAGCTTCATCAAGCTGTCCTGCCATGTTAGCCGAAAGGGTCATCAGAGGCAAGCTCAAATGTCAGTCATGTTAGGAACATATAAATCGTCCGCATCTGTAACACAACATCTGTCCAGTTTTATCATGTGCCATTTCAGAAGGCATGCTGAAGCGGACCGAATGGCGAGAGGAGACCAAGCAGATGCGATTTGAAGACGCGTATTCAGGGTGGAGCGTGAAGTATGACTATGCTTGGTATCAGCGGGCGGTCTCGAAGAAACAAGACCCTGAGTTGTTCGGGAAGAGCCATCAGACCCCCACCCGTCAGCCGGACCCTGATCCGGCATCCAGAAGACTGAAAGACAAAACCAAGAAAAATCCCTGGATCCCCGATTAAAAACGTCGGGGATGACGAATGGGGGGTTCGGGAATGACGCAAGGGGTACGGGGATGACGGAGGTAGCACATGGGACGACAAAAGAGGCATAAAGGAGCATAAAAGGTTCGAAATGGAGCATAAAAGATTCGAAAATGAGCACAAAAGATGCGAAATAGATCATAAAAGGTGCAAAAAAGGACTAAATGGCCACAATCGTCATGCCGGGCTCCGACCCGGCATCCAGAAGAATACAGGAAAGACAAAACCAAGAAAAATCCATGGATACCCGATTAAAAACGTCGGGGATGACGAATGGAGGTGCGGGAATGACGCAGTGGGAAGCTGGATCCCGGAGGCCCTTTCGACGGCGACGTAAGGGCCGCGGCACAATCGGCGTTTGAGACGGGATGCAGCGGCAAGCCAAAAGCGGACAATTCATTTGTTACAGAGTAGGACAATTCTATTTGTTGCTAATATGAGAAAAAAGATTATGTTTTTTACGTTGAATAAGGTGGCCGGTGACATTGATTTCTATGAATCTATCGACAACGAGACTGTTTTCAGGTTATTAAGAGCGACAGAGTTAAAAGATCCGCTCTGGAATATGGATGAGAGCGTGACTCAATAGGGTAGATATTGCTCAGGAGCTACGGCATGAGAATATTCTTCACTACGCAAAAGGTACGGCAAGCGCGTTCTGCATTCTCATTGTCGTTCTCGGCCAGATGGGATGTTCCTTCAACGATGAGCTTATGGTGCTCAGCTACTGTATTGTTTCTGTTGGTTGTGTTGGCCTCTCCGGTGTCGGCTGGAGATTCCAGGGGAGGGACGAAACCTGCATTCCCAAGCCCGCTCGGCTACGTCAGCGATTACGCGGATCTGATTGCGCCAGATTGGCAAAACCGAATTCGTCAGGTCTGCAAGGAACTGGAGGATCGGACCGGCATTGAAATGATCGTCGTCACGGTTGCAACGGTGAGTCCTCATTCGCATGCACGGGAGTATGCGGAAAAACTCTATCGGGCGTGGCACATCGGCTCGGCGCAACAGGAGCGCGGCATGTTGTTGCTCGCGTCGTTGAAGGAGCAACAGGCCGTGGTGGTGCTCGGACGAAATTTGCTTTCGGTCATCGGAAAGCCACAGTTGGATGAACTCTCGGCGGAGTCTCTCATCCCCATGTTCAAAAATACCCAGTACGGAGAATCCTTGTACCGTACGGCAGTGGGCTTGGCCTCGGCCTCTGGCCACGCGGTCGGATCGTCCGCACGCGCCAGTTCAACCGTCGGATTTTGGATGAACGTTGCTGTGGCCTGTGCCATGGTGTTTGTCCTTTGGCGCTTTACCCGACCCGAACGCCGACATCCTTTTCAACGATGGCGACGGGGTGGCTATTGGAGTACGGGGCAGGGTGGGTTCGGGGGAAACTTCGGAGGGTTTGGCGGCAGTACGAGCAAACAGGGGCTCTTATAGTGCCATCAGCCAACGCCATGCCCCTCATCTCTCAGACTGTTTGGGTTGCGCACGGCGATGATTCAGCCCAGGCCGCCAGGCTTGGCATGGCGCATCATTGTCTCGCTTCAGGCGGGCGGCCCACACCTGCCGGACGTCTGCCTACAGCGGCTTATGATTTTCAAATGTCATGGTCCGCGTTATTGTCGCGCCTTTCTCATAAGAAATAATGCGTCGGGTTGCAGGTAAATCCGCCTTTCCCATCCTGACGTGAGAATCGGAAAAGCTCTCCACGTTTGTCAGGGAACTATCCTTGGGCGAGTAGTAATACACGGTATAGCGGGTCGTGAGATAGGTGTCGTCCTGCGTCAACGCACTATCTTCGACGTTAATCGTAAACGCCACGTATGGCATTTTTCGGTTAATCTGGGTGATGCGATCATCCTTGATACGGTAGGTAGAACCCATGGAATCGCCCAGGCTGATGCGCGGTCCTTGAGGATGCTTTTCTTCGCCCTCAAAGGACAAGTTGTATTTTCCGTCTGATTCCGCGAAGTTGCGTGGGCCTCGATGGGTGGCGATCATCGAAATCTGACTGTGCGCCCATTTTTGGAGCTCTTCATTCGGCAGGGACACCTCGACTTCCTTGGAAGACTTCACGGTGACCTTCCCGGTGGTTTCCTCGCCATTCACGTTGATGCGCAGATCGGCTTCAAATCCTCGAAAGTCCTCAGGCCACCGTGAGGTTTTGGCAAACGCCCGTTGCAAGAGTTCGCGAGCCTTGGGGTCATCGGCGTTTCCGGTTTTGGTTTCTTCACGTGCATAGGTTTCCATCGTCGCGTTCCTTTCTCATGAGAACACCCAAACTGGTAGAAGATTGCTGTTTTCGTATCATAAAGCCCCGACCCGGAACAACTGCCTTTCTCAACGCCTCGCATCGTTCATGGCCTGCCCCTAGCATCCGGCTTCGTTTTTCCCTTATGATGCGTCCTTGTTCTTAGGATCGAGTCTACTCAGTGGCCAAGACACGGAAACAGAAGTCTCGCAAAAAAGCCGATGGGCCTGCGCGCATGGCTGACCTGGCGGATCCCCATGCTCTGTACGAGAAAAGCGTACAAAGCCCGGATTGCGATGTCCCATTTTTCGCCGAGTATTATGAGAACTATACGGGCCGTCCTCTCCGCGTGCTGCGGGAAGACTTCTGCGGCACGGCCCTGTTCTCGGCATATTTCGTGACGCAACATCCTGAAAACCGCGCCATGGGCATCGACCTGGATTGGCCGACGCTCAATTGGGGGATGAAGCATAACCGCTCTCCCTTGACGGTCGCGCAGCAAGAACGATTGACGCTCATTCAAGGCAACGTCCTGGACCCTCATCCCTCGCCGGCCCAACTGACGGTGGCGCTGAATTTCAGCTACATGGTTTTCAAGGATCGCTCCACGCTCCTGCGATATTTCAGGAGAGTCAGAGAATCGCTTCAGCCCGGCGGCATGTTTGTGTTGGACAACTGGGGGGGCAGCGAAAGCCAGGTCTTGCAGGAGGAGCCCCGGGAAATCCACAATCCTGAAGACGACGGCATCGGTGATTTCACCTTCATTTGGGATCAGGATGCCTTTGATCCTGCCTCGTACGGCTGTACGATGCGCATTCACTTTTCTTTTCGGGACGACAGTGAGATTCGTAATGCCTTCGTCTACGACTGGCGCATGTGGACCATGCCCGAAATCATGGAATTACTGAACGAGGCCGGGTTTCAGGACGTTCATTTCCTCTGGGAGGGGACCAATCGAAAAACCAACGAAGGAACCGGCATCTATCATCGGGCAACAGAGGGCGAGGCCGATTTGGCTTGGATCTCGTATATCGTAGGCATTAATCCGCATTCGGGCTGAAAATGCTGCGCCTGCGGCTCAGGACGAGGGTTCCGCTTCCGCTGAACCCCTCTCTTTGCCGTTCTGGCCATGGAAAGCGTAGAATCAGGATAAACTGATAAAACTAAAGTTTTAATTGAATTTAATGATGGATATACTAATCACGCCGGAGGTGATTCAACGGCACGGCCTGACGGATGAGGAGTTTGAGCGGATCCGCACCCATCTGGGTCGTGAGCCGAACCTCACGGAACTTGGAATCTTTTCGGTAATGTGGAGCGAGCATTGTTCCTACAAAAGCTCCCGAGTCCATCTGAAACGATTTCCCACCGAAGGCGAACGGGTGGTCCAGGGACCAGGCGAAAATGCCGGAGCCGTAGACATCGGAGATGGGCTTTCCGCCGTCTTCAAGATGGAGTCCCATAACCATCCGTCCTTTATCGAACCCTTTCAGGGAGCCGCGACCGGAGTCGGTGGCATTCTGCGCGATATTTTCACGATGGGGGCACGGCCGATCGCCTTGCTGGATTCCCTTCGATTCGGTGAACTGGACCTTCCGAAGAATCGTCACCTGGTCAAGGGAGTGGTTTCAGGCATTTCCTGGTACGGCAATTGTATCGGTGTTCCTACGATCGGCGGTGAAATCGCGTTTAACGATATCTACTCCAGGAACCCCCTGGTCAACGTCTTTTGTCTCGGCATTGTGAAAACCGAGCAACTGCTTCGAGGCCAAGCCGATGGCGTGGGGAACCCGGTTCTGTATATCGGCGCGAAAACCGGTCGTGACGGAATTCATGGTGCCACCATGGCTTCGGACAGTTTTGACGATGCGTCGAAGCACAAACGACCGAACGTGCAGGTCGGGGATCCTTTTCTGGAGAAGTTGCTCCTGGAAGCCTGCCTGGAATTTTTGGATCAACGTCTTCTCGTCGGCATTCAAGACATGGGTGCGGCCGGTCTCACGAGTTCATCGTGTGAAATGGCTGCTCGATCAGGAACGGGTATCGAATTGGAACTCACCAACGTGCCGCGCCGAGAGCCGGAGATGACGCCATACGAGTTGATGCTTTCGGAATCCCAGGAACGCATGTTGCTCGTCGCCAAGGCCGGCCACGAAGACCAGGTCATCGCCATTTGTAAAAAATGGGGGATTGACGCCGCAGTCGTCGGGAAGGTGACGGATGACGGGTTCATCCGCATCAAGGAAGGGGGGACGGTGGTGGCGGAGATTTCCGCCAAGGCCCTGGTCGATGAGAGTCCCAAGTATGAGCGCCCGGCCAAGCCGCCTGAGTATCAGGAACTCCTGCAATCCCTGACGATTGAAAATCTGCCGGACGTGCGGGACGCCGGAACCATCCTGCTCCGGTTATTGGATTCGCCGACGATTGCCAGCAAAGCCTGGGTCTATCGACAATATGATCACATGGTAGGCCTCAACACCCTGGTCCGACCGGGTTCGGACGCCGCGGTGGTGCGCATCAAAGGGACTCGGAAGGCTTTGGCCATTGCCACGGACGGCAACAGCCGGTACTGCCTCTTGAATCCCTACGTGGGCGGCACCCTGGCCGTGGCGGAAGCCGCCCGGAATCTCGTGTGCTCGGGAGCTCGCCCCATTGGGGTGACGGACTGCCTGAACTTTGGAAACCCGGAGCGACCGGACGTCATGTGGCAATTTGTCTTGGCCGTTGAGGGCATTGCCGATGCCTGTCGCGCCTTTCAGATCCCCGTTGTGAGCGGAAACGTCAGCCTGTATAACGAAACCAATGGCCTGTCCATTTATCCCACGCCCATTATCGGCATGGTCGGTCTTCTGGAACAGGCCGATCACGCGATCACGCAATGGTTTAAAAACTCCGGAGATCGCGTTATTCTTTTAGGAGAGACCAAGGAGGATTTGGGTGGAACCGAATATCTGAAGATCGTCCATTATCGGGAGCAGGGGTCTCCTCCATGGCTCAACCTGGAGACGGAACAGGCGTTGCACGCGTGCATGCTCCGATTGATTGCGGACAACCTGCTGCAGTCGGCACACGATTGTTCGGACGGCGGATTGGCCGTGACGTTGGCGGAATGTTGTTTTTCGCCTCGGACGTCCACGGATACGCCACTGGGGGCGACGATTCAACTTGCTGCGAACGGACTTCGCATGGACGCCTTGCTCTTCGGGGAAAGTCCTTCGCGAATCATTCTCTCGGTATCGCCTGCCCATGCCGAGCACGTCCTGGACGTTGCCCGCGAGTATGCGGTGCCTGCGCAGGATATTGGCATGGTTGGTGACGACCGTTTGCTGGTTCATGTTGATGCGCAACCCACGATCGATGTCCCGGTATCCACGTTATTCGAACGGTGGAGCCATGGTTTGCAGTCCAAATTATCATCCTGAATAAGGCCTTGGCTTCGCTTCGGACCGGTGTGAAGCTCGGAGCGACGGATCAAGAATTTCCAAATTGTCTGAGACGATGAAGCCTTACTCGACACGGGCCTCTCTGAGAGCCGCTGATAAGTTTCATGACGAATGTGCGGTGTTCGGGATTTACGGACATCGGGAGGCCTCGAATTTCACCTATCTGGGGCTCTATGCGTTACAGCATCGTGGGCAGGAGGGATCCGGAATCGTTTCGTCGGATGACCGGGATTTTTACGTGGAAAAAGGAATGGGACTGGTCTCGGAGATTTTCACAAAAAAGGAAATTCGCCGGCTTCGCGGCAACAAAGCCATCGGGCACAATCGTTATTCCACTACCGGAAACAGCCACCTTCGCAACGTTCAGCCACTCACCGTCAATTTTGCATTCGGCAATTTGGCCGTGGCCCACAATGGCAATCTCACCAATGCCTGGATGCTTCGCAGCGAACTCGAAGCCCATGGTGCCATTTTCCAATCCGATTCCGACACGGAAGTCATCATCCACCTGATCGCCCATTCCAGGGAAGAGACCTTGCTCAAACGATTGATCGAAGCCCTCTCCCTGGTCCGAGGAGCCTATTCACTGACGCTGCTGACCGACGATGATCTGATCGCCGTGCGGGATCCCCATGGGTTCCGGCCGCTGTGTTTAGGAAGGTTCAAAGATTCCTGGGTGGTCGCGTCAGAGACCTGCGCATTTGATCTCATGGGTGCCGAGTTTGTACGGGAAGTCGAACCCGGAGAACTCATCGTCGTCAACGAGCAGGGGCTGACCTCGCATCGTCCCTTCAGCCTTCCCCCAACCCCTTCCCGATGCGTCTTTGAATACGTCTATTTTGCGAGACCGGACTCCAAAATATTCGGCGACCACGTCGTCTATCACGTTCGAAAAGCCTTGGGCCAACAACTGGCCAAGGAAGCGCACGTTTCGGCCGACGTGGTGATTCCCGTTCCGGACTCCGGCGTGCCTGCGGCGTTGGGCTATGCGGAAGGATCGGGCATTCCCTTTGAAATCGGTCTCACGCGCAACCATTATATCGGCAGAACGTTTATCGAACCCGAACAGGCCATTCGGCACTTTGGCGTGAAGTTGAAACTGAACGTCGTGCCGGACGTGCTCAAGGGCCGCCGCGTGGTGGTGGTGGATGATTCCATCGTGCGGGGGACGACAAGCCGGAAGATTATCAAAATGATCCGGAACGCCGGAGCCCGGGAAGTGCACGTGCGCATCAGTTCTCCGCCAACCATCGCGCCGTGTTTTTACGGCATCGATACTCCCACGCAAAAAGAACTGATCGGGTCGAGTCATTCCATCGAGGAAATCCGCAAATACATCACGGCCGACAGCCTGCGGTACTTGAGCCTGGAGGGCATGCTGAATGCTGCCCCGGGTCGGGGCGACCACTATTGCCATGCCTGTTTCACCGAACAGTATCCCATCCCCTTCACCAAAGCCGAAGAACAGCAACTCGGTTTGTTCGACGCCAATTCGACGAATCGGGAGCAAAGACAACCGTGACGGAGAAAGGCCCCGCCATTCTATCGTTGGATGCGATCGAGGACGTTGTTTCTCTCAAATTGCCCACACGAAAAATCCTGTGTTAAGATTTGAGATGGTGGGTTTGTCTTGACCGTTGCTTCTCAAAATGGAGGATGCCATGAAACATCCAATATTGCTCTCGTTGACGCTTTCCATCGCCATGGCGACGACCGCCTGGGCTGGTGGGTTTTTCAAGGTCGGGGAGCCGGCGCCAACGTTCTCGCTGACGTCGGTCACGGGGGAGCCCGTTTCGCTGAAAGACTTTCAGGGCAAAGTCGTGGTGCTTGGTCTTTTTCATATTTGCGAACCCTGTCTGGTTCAAGGCACGAATTTGCAAAAAGTGCATGACGCCACGCGCGGACAGAACGTCGCGGTACTTGGGGTCAACTCCTCGGGTGATTCCAAAGCCGACGTGCTGGAATTTCTGAACGTCTTTCCCCTCACGATCACGTATCCCTATCTCATCGATCCGGACCAGATTACCGACGAATTGTATGGCGGCGGACGATTTATCCCGAACGTGTATATTCTGGATCAAAACGGGGTGATTCGATGGCAGCGAGTCGGCAACATGGATCTGGCGAATCATACGGCAATTCTGGATGAGGTGAACAAATTACTGGAAGGCTCTTCGGGATCGACCGACTTGTGACGTGTTGCCCGGCATCATTTCCCCGGACTCTTGCAAAAGAGGGGGCCTGACCGTCGCGATCCTGCGCACGGTCGTCCGTTCTTCCATCTACACGAAAGGTGTTCAAAAAACGGTATGGATGAGTTTGAAGAGGGAAAAGCGAAATTCCTTGAGCTGGTGAAGGGGATCGACGGGACGGTCGAGGTGGTCATCCCAACCACTCCTTCCAATGGCCGGTTTCTGATTTCTCTGACCAAAGGCGCCAATCGAAAATTTCTCACGGTACCGGAAGACGACATTCTCGACCTGCCTTCCGAAGAGGACGTCTTATCCAAAACAACGGCCATGCTTCAGGAGACGATTGCCGAACTATGAAACCGATTCTACCGGGAATCGCCACGTGGTCGTGGTTTTCCGAGGAAAAGCAGATCAATTTCAATGGCCATCTGCTGGACGTCGGTGAACATCGCATTCTGGTGGATCCTCCGCCACTCTCGGACGCCGATCTGACGAACCTGCAACAGGCCGGTCAAGTCGATTACATTCTGCTCACCAATCGGGATCACGAACGTGAAAGCGCGACCTACCAAGACGTGCTGAAGACGCGTGTGTACGTTCCGCAAGCCGATGCCGAGGAGATGTCGGTGACTCCCGACAAGACCTTTGTCGACGGAGAATTGCTGCCTGGTGGAATCTGGGTCGTGCAACTCTCCGATCAGAAGTCTCCCGGCGAATCGGCCCTGTTTCTCCAGCAGGGACGGGGCATTCTTCTGGTCGGCGACGCCTTGCTGGGCAAACCCGAAGGATCGGTGAGTCTGTTGCCTGCTGAAAAGTATGCCGATCCTGCCAAGGCGCGTGAAGGCTTGCGCCGCCTGCTCAAATATCATTTCGATTCGCTCCTGGTCGGAGACGGGGCCTCTATTCTAACCGGGGCCAAGGCCGTGGTGGCTCAAACCTTGGAAGCATGACCTGCCTGCAACAAGGGGAGGGGGTCTGCCGGCTCTTGGTATTCGGCATTCAGACTCGTGGATGAACGCGGCCGTGCGACCGTCTCATTCGGCACGACTCAATCAACGAGGCAATACCCATTTTTCGCGGGGGTTCTATACGGAAGCCTACCAGTGTTACGCCAAGGCCTTGGAACTCGATCGAAAAAGCGGTGATCCCAGGGCCCTCGTCGCAACGTTGGGAAATCTCGGAAACATCTGTGCCGTAAGCGGCAACCGTCGGCAAGCCCAGGAATATTATCAGGAGGTGCTGGAACTGCAGAAGACCGTTGGAGACAACCGTGGGATCAGCGCCACGCTCGCCAATCTTGGCAACCTGCACGTGGATGCCGGCGAATGGGAACGGGGGCGTGCCTACTACCTCGAAGCCCTGGATAGAATGGAGCAGTTCGAAGACGATGCCGCCAAGGCTGTCTTGCTCTCCGATTTAGGGTTGGTCGCGAAGGAAACTCGACGTTTCGAACAAGCCATGGCCTATTATTCGGAATCCATGGCCTTGATGAAACGAGTGGGAAACCACGATGGGCAAGTCGAGGTCTTCAAGATGATGGCGAGGCTATACCTTTCCTGGAAGCGTTACGATGAGGCCATGGCCTGTGCGCAAACGAGCTTGGCCATGGCCGAGCGGGTTCACGATGAATTGGGCATGGGCGGAGCCTGGTACGTGATGGCCGATTGCCACCGGGCCCAAGGGGCCGGGGAAAAAGAAGCCGAATGTCTTGATCGCGTGGTTCGCGTGGATCGAAAATACGGACTGCCCAAGTTGGAGGAAAACACCAGGCGACTCGAGGCGCTCCGGACGAAGCTGGCAACACCCGACAGAAGGAACGACGCCTCATGATTGATGGAGCCCATCCGGATTGGCAACGAGTCCAGACCCATCTGAAACAGACCACGGGGTTCATCCAATATCAGCCCGATGGCGCCTTGACCCTCGAGTTGGAGGATCAGGACTGGCAACTCGAAATCACACCGGCCGGATTGCTGGTGTGTCAGGCAGGATATGCCCTGGAAGACATGCAGAGCCTGCTGTCTGACGGCACGGCCGAAGACCTCGGAAGCGACGAATTGGCGAAACAGGCCAAGTTCTACATCCAGCAAGTCGTCTCGAAATATCGCGATCGCCTCATTCGGGACGGCTTCAGCGAGCGGATCGAAATGAATGAAGACTACGTGGCGGTGTTTTTTGAACGACCGGTCGACTTCCACGATCTCTCCAATCTCGATGAATTGATTACGCGCTATCGACGGCAGTTTGCCAATATCTGATACCTTTTTCCCTCAGCCCAGGAGTGGATTCATGAATCAGCAACTTCGCGTTCGTACGATGGATGATTTTCGCGACGTCATCTACGGGTTTCGCCTGTCCCGTGTTTTGGCCACGGCTCTGGATCTCGATCTCTTTACGCATATGGGACAACGATTCTGGACACCCACGGCCTTGGCCAGGACCTTGAAGGCCAGCGAACGGGGAGTCGAGATCCTCCTTCGGAATTTAGCGACTGCCGGCTTGCTCAAGCAACGCGGAACGTCTTACGGCGTGGAAAAAGTCGGCCGTACGTTTCTGAATCGGCACAGCCCCCTGTATCAGGGTGCCTACCTGGATCTGCTCCATCACCAATGGGAGAACTGGGCGCAGCTAACCCAGGCCGTTCGATCGGGCAAACCGATTGAAAACGACGCGCCGGATGATCCGGAATATCGTCGATCCTTTACCTGGGCGATGCATCAGCGCTCCATCAAACCCGCTGGGCAAGTCGCCGCACAACTCGATCTGAAGAACGCCGGGACGCTATTGGACGTTGGCGGGGGACCCGGCACGTATGCACTCGAATTTCTGAAAAAACATCCCTCGTTGCAGGCAGGTATCTGGGATCGTCCTCCGGCGCTTGAAGTCGCGAGGGAAATCGCCAAGCCCTTGCGGCATGGCAAGCGACTGTCCTGTTACCCCGGTGACCTTTTTGAAAGTCCGGTCCCGGGAAAATTTGACGTAATGTGGGTCTCGAACGTGCTGCACATCTTTTCACCGATGGAGAATAAAACCCTGTTCCGAAAACTCAGACGCGCGCTCAACCCAGGCGGGCGCATTCTGATTCAGGACACCTTCCTCATGAACAAACCAGGGTTCGAGACAATGGAAACCAATCTGTTCGCGATCACGATGCTCCTGTTCACCCCGACGGGGAACACCTACCGTGCCGAGGAGGTGCGGCAATGGCTCAAAACCTGCGGGTTTAAGAACACCCGGTGTCTTCAGTTGAAACGAGGAACCGGTGATTGGGACGGCGTCATCATCGAGGGCACAATCTAGCCGGTCGTTTGGAACGAGCGCGCGAGAGGGCACGGCATGGCCCTCTCGTGCAATTCGCATTCGTCCCACGACGGAACGTCTGACAGGCCTTCCCGTTTCCTGGCAGGCGAGCCCACGCCATTTATACGGTGACGACCTGCCGCCCGCCAATCACAATAAGGAGAACGTTGCACAGGGCAGTCAGGAGGATCAGCCCGACAAAGTGCAGAGAATCCGTTGCAGAGATCATGCTCTGGATCACGGTGGCCACATCCAGGGCCAGGCCGATCGTGCCATACATCACGCCAACCATCGCGGCCCATCGTTTCCCGGTCAGGCAGATTCCGCCCACGAGCGCGGGAAGTCCGAATTGAAACCCGTACCAGATGGATCGATGGAGATCCGACGAGAACACACTCTCGGGTTGAAGCCAATCGAGGGCAAGGGCATTGAGAAAAAGGCCCAGGCAAAGCGCTGCCATCAGATGGGAAGCCTGGCGTCCCGTTCGAGGTTGAATCATGGAAACTCCGTGACCGGGCGGAACCGTCTGTGCAGGGGCTTCATCACTCCAGAGACATTTTTGGAGCCCTGCGTCGTAAAGTCAAACGCGATGCCCCACCTCGTCGATTGACACTCCATTTTGGCCAAGCCTAGAATGGCCGAAATCGGAGGTGGCACATGACACATTCTCAATCTATCCGAAACGTCGTGGTGACATCATATGTCGGTGCAGGAAAGACGTCGCTCGTCGAGGCCCTGCTGTTTTCCGCGGGTGTGACGTCGTCGATGGGTACGACGACGAACGGAACCGCCGTGGCTGATTTCGAGGCCGAAGAGATTCAGCATCATCATTCCATGAGTACGGCCCTGTTGCAGTACGAACACAAGGGGACGTTTCTGACCCTGCTCGATACTCCGGGCTCGCTGGATTTTTTTGCCGACACCCACAATACGATTCACGTGGCAGACGGCGCGGTGTTGGTCGTCGGCGCGTCGGGCATACGAGCGGAACTGGAACGGATCTGGGAATGTATTCAGGCGCGAGAACTTCCCTGCCTGGTGTTTATCAACGAACTGGACAAGGAACGGACGAATTTCGAGTCCGTTCTGGAAGAGATTCAGAAAACGCTCGAAATTCCCTGTGTCCCGATTGCCTATCCCATCGGGAGTGAGGCCAATCTGCAAGGCGTGGTGGACCTGGTGACGCAACAGGCCATTATCCCCGTGCCCAACAGTCATAAAGTCCGGGAAGAAGAGATCCCAGCGGACCTGAAAGAGAACATTGCCGCGCTGCGGAAACAATTGGTCGAAACCGTGGCTGAGAGCGATGATGCCCTGGTGGAAAAATACCTGAGCGAAGGGGATCTGACGCAAGAGGAAATTCTTCAAGGCCTGACCCTGAGCACGAAAAACCGCCGATGCATCCCCGTGGCCTGTGGGTCGGCGATCCTGAATCTCGGCACCACGGTCCTGCACCAGGCGATCATGCAATACCTGCCTTCTCCTGAAGAGCGAGCCGCGGCCTTTCCTTGGACCGGGGTCCATCCTGATACGAACGAAGCACTCGTGCGGGACATGAAGGCGGAAGAGCCATTGGCCGGCTACGTGTTCAAGACCACCATCGATCCCTTTATGGGCCGACTCACGTATCTCAAGGTCTGTGCCGGAGTCCTCGAAGCCGATTCGACCTTTTTCAATTCCGTGAGAAACGTAAAAGAAAAAGGCGGGCATCTGTATTATCTGCAGGGGAAGAAGAGCACGCAGACGCAACGAGCGGTCGCCGGTGAGATCGTGGTCATGGGAAAATTAAAGGAAACGCAAACGGGTGAGACGATTTGTGCCGATAAGGCGCCGATTGTCCTGCCGGCGGTGCAAATCCGTCGTCCGGTGATGTCATTCGCGCTCGAACCGAAATCCAAGGGTGACATCGACAAGGTGAGCCTGGGTCTTCACAAGTTGGTCGAAGAAGACGCGTCCTTGGAATTCATCAGGAATGACGAGACCAAGGAAATGCTGCTGAGTGGAGTCGGACAGACTCATATCGAGTTGACCCTGGAAAAACTCCGCCGCAAATACGGAGTGGACGTCAACCTGCATACCCCGAAAGTCGCGTATCGCGAGACCATTCAGAAAATGGCCCAAGCCCAGGGAAAATACAAAAAACAGACGGGCGGGCATGGACAATACGGGGATTGCTGGCTTCAACTCGACCCGTTACCACGCAACGGTGGATTCGAATTTCTCAACAAGATCGTGGGAGGAGTGATTCCCCGAAATTTCATTCCCGCGGTGGAAAAGGGCGTCGTCGAGGCCATGCATGAAGGCATGCTGGCCGGTTTTCCGGTCGTGGACGTGCAAGTCACGGTCTATGACGGGTCCCATCATCCCGTCGACTCTTCGGAAATGGCGTTCAAGGTCGCAGCCTCGATGGGGTTCAAAAAAGCCATGGAATCGGCGCAGCCCGTTCTTCTCGAACCCATCATGAACGTTGAAGTCTCGGCGCCGGACGAGATGGTGGGGACGGTGATTGGAGATCTCAACAGCCGGCGAGGTCGTATTCTGGGGATGGATGCCAAGGGGCATCATCAAATCGTCAAAGCCGTAGTCCCGCTGGCGGAAATTCTGAAATACGCCCCGGTCCTCACCTCCATTACCGCGGGGAAGGGGTCCTATATCATGGAATTTTCGGGGTATGAACCGGCACCGCGTGAAGTGGTCAATAAAGTCGTCGAGGAGCATAAGGCGGCGAAGGAGGCTGCGTCGTCTTGAGCCGGGAGATCCAGATCCGCCCCATGCCGCATCCACGTCGGAACACGTGGCTACGCAAGCAAGCCGCCTGTCATCACATTCCCGCCTAGGGTTTCAGGACGACGAAAAACGCCTTCGACTCCCGAAGAATCCGAAGGAGGATCGTCTCGCCCGGACGAACGGCTTCGAGAATTTCCTTGAACTTCTTCATGGTGGGCACGGCGGTGCGATTGACTTCCTGAATGACGTCTCCTTTTCGTAAGCCCTCTGCATAGGCGGTAGTGCCTTGAACGACACGAACCACCAAAATGCCCGTTGTCTGTTCGAGGGAAAATTGTTGGGCCAACTCCTCGGTCATGGGAGACACGTCGATCCCCAAATCGACTTCCACGACGGTCGGAGGCGATGAAGCCACGATGGGTTTGTCTTTTTTGACTCCCAGCAAAACGGGGAGTTTGAGCAACGTCCCATCACGGATCACGTGGACCAGGACCGTATCGCCCGGAGAAAACCCTGCAACCACGCGGGACAACTGATTCGGTGATTCCAAGCGCTCATTCCCGATTTGCGTGATGATGTCGCCGGATAGCAGGCCGGCCTGATCTGCCGGATCTTCGGCAAACACTTCATTCACCAGAATGCCTTTGCCGTCAGGGACACCGAATTTACTCGCGAGTTGGGGCGTCAGCGGCTGAATCCCGACCCCCAGCCAGCCTCGAATCACTTTCCCCCCCGCCTTGAGCTGTTCGATAATGTGACTCGCCATGTTGGAGGGAATCGCAAAGCCGATTCCTTGCGCGAAATTGATGATCGCCGTGTTGATCCCGATGACCTCGCCCCGCAAGTTAAAAAGCGGTCCGCCGGAATTTCCCGGATTGATCGACGCATCGGTTTGAATAAAGTTTTCATAACGGGACAGATTCATGTTGTCCCGGCCGATCCCGCTCACCACGCCCAGGGTCACTGTCCGGTCCAAACCGAATGGATTGCCCACGGCCAGAACCCATTGTCCGACCTTGACCGTGCTGGAATCCCCGAACGTCGCACTCGGCAGCTTGTGGGGTGCTTCGACTTTCAAGAGGGCAAGATCCGTATCGGGATCCTGCGCGATGATTTCCGCCACGAGAGTCGATTCATCGGAAAAATGAACTTCGGCTTCCACGCCATTACTGATCACGTGGTTATTGGTCACGATATAGCCATCTTCATGGATCACCACACCGGAACCGGACCCGGGCACCTTGAAGCGACCCTGCCGCGGGACTTTTCCGGAAAGTTGCCGGATCGTGGAGACGCCCACCACTGTCGGAGTGACCTCTTCGGCAAGCGCCGAAATGGCTTCTTGGATCTCTTCCAGGAGTCGGAGCCCTTTGGACTCGATCGGAGCGGCGGCAAACGCTTGCGTCGCAAAAACCAGGGGAAGGATGAAGGCAAGCCAAGGCATGATTCGCTGTCGTCAAAAATGAAAGAGGTCTTGCATCATCCGGTGACGGGAAGAAAGGATTCAATGGCGTCGGCACGCCTGAATCGCCATTTCTTCGCCATTCCTTAATGTCGGATAAGAATGATTATGTCAAATTATGGATTTTCAAGGAACTCGGCGAAACGGTGTCTCGGTTCCTTCCAATAAACGAACGATGTTGCTTCTATGTCTCGCAATCACGAGGCCGCTCAAGAAAAGACAGAAAATCGTAAATTGCAGATCAAACGTCATAAACCAGCTTGCGATGGGAAGAGACCCAAAGGCCATGAGCGCCCCGCCCGACGAATATCTCCAGATGCCGACGGTGATGATCCAGATCAAAACCAGAAAAAGCCCCAGGAGAAAGTGGACCCCCAGGATCCCCCCCAAACCCGTAGCCACGCCTTTTCCGCCACGAAACTTCAGGAAGACTGGAAAGAGATGTCCGAGCACCACCGCGAGCACGGCCAACAAGGCCCACGGATTCGGAAGAATCCCCGAACCGGCAGTCCACCCCACCAGCCACCCTTTACCCAAGTCGCCGAATAACGTGAGAATTCCCACCTTTTTCCCTGATACGCGGAGGACGTTGGAAAAGCCTATATTGCGGCTGCCTGCTTCCCGAGGATCCGGTGCTCCCAGCAGATGCGAGAAGACGAGACCGAAAGGAATGGATCCGAGCACATAGGCTCCAAGACAGAAGAAGAACCCGAGAATTTCTGGAGCCATGGGTTGCAACATCTGCATCACTATTTTTTGGAAAACTCGTTTCTGGCTTCACGTATATATTGCCAGGCAGAGACCAGGGAAAAGATCAGGGCCCCATAGAGGATCAACGTCCCAACCAAATGAAGACTCAGGATTGACGTGAACACTGCTCCCTCCAGTGTCAAAAAAATGATCGCGGTAACTTGAAGAATGACTTTATATTTTCCGAACTGCCCTGCGGCAATGATGACCCCCCGACTTGCGGCAACGGCTCGAATGCCGGTCACGGCAAGGTCGCGGGCAATGAGCGCGATCGCCAGCCATGCTTCGACCCGTTGGAATTGTACCAGCAAGACCAAGCCTGAAATCACGAGAAATTTATCGGCAAGGGGGTCGAAAAGGCGACCGACTCTGGTGACTTGCGCTCGCTGGCGTGCGATATAGCCATCCAGCGAATCCGTCAGGGCCGCCAATCCGAATACGGCTGCGGCCATAATGGACCGCTCTACGGTTGGCGTCGAAAAGAGTCCAATGTAGACCGGCACCAGCAATATGCGTAAAAACGTAAGCGTATTCGGCAGATTGAACGTCTGCTCAACGCGTTTCCCGGCTTTGTGTTGGGATTTGGCGGCCTGAGCGTGCGGCATCATCAGAACGTAACGCTGGAGCCTTTTCCGGAAGCCAGGCAGACCCGCTTTAATTCCTGAAGCAACGCCTGAAGCTTGTCCAGCGGAATCATCGTCGGTCCGTCCGAGAGAGCGTGATCCGGATTCGGGTGAACTTCCATAAAAAATCCATCACAACCGGCTGCGGCGGCTGCCCGAGCCAGGGGGGCAATGAATTCCCGTTGTCCTGATGAATGTGTTCCTCCACCTCCGGGAAGTTGCACGCTATGCGTGACGTCAAAAACCACGGGATAACCCAATCCCCTCAGAACCGGAAGGGCTCGCATATCAACCGCTAGATTATTATACCCGAAGGAGAATCCTCTTTCAGTAAGGAGGATCCGATGCGTTCCGCTCTCTTCCAATTTTCTGACGACGTTGTGCATGTCCCATGGAGCAAGAAACTGTCCCTTCTTGACGTTGACGGTTTTGCCGGTTTGGGCCGCGGCAACGAGGAGATCGGTCTGCCGGCAGAGAAACGCGGGAATCTGAACAATATCCACGACCTGTCCGGCTTGTCGAACTTCTTCGACGCTGTGAACGTCCGTCAGAATCGGCAGGCGGACCCGTTCTTTCACCTTTTCCAGGATACGCAGGCCTTCTTGAATGCCCGGACCCCGATAGGCATGAATGGAGCTTCGGTTCGCCTTGTCGTACGATGATTTGAAGATACAGGGAAACCCCATCGCCAGCGCAATGTCGGCGAGTTGAGACGCCGTATCCAGGACCATCTGCTCGCTCTCGATCACGCAGGGTCCCGCAATCAGGAAATGCGGATGAACCCCTCCTCCAGAAAAACTTCCTAAGGGAACGTCCCGCATGATGGTCTCCATGATATCGCGTCGGCTCTTGGGTTGAGCCACAACCGCTTCACCCGCTATCGGCCAAATTTGCGTTTCAGCGCCGCGCGAATGAACGCCTGAAAAACAGGATGAGGCGCATGCGGTCGTGATTGGTATTCAGGATGAAATTGGGTTCCGATAAACCAGGGATGGTGTTCCAATTCGATGATTTCCACGAGCCGACCATCGGGTGACGTTCCACTCAGCACCAACCCTTTCGACGTCAGGATCTCGCGAAAATCGTTGTTGAATTCGTATCGATGCCGGTGTCGTTCCCGAATCTCCGACGTGTCATAGATCCGTTGGGCGAGAGAGCCTTCCCGAAGACGGCAGGCATAGCTCCCGAGTCGCATGGACCCTCCCCGTTCCTCCACGGTCCGTTGTTCCGGAAGCAGGTCAATCACTTTACAGTCCCCCGTCGGATTGAACTCACCGCTTTCGGCCCCTGCGAGACCGGCAACGTGACGGGCGAATTCCACGACCGCGCATTGCATCCCCAGACAGAGTCCGAGAAAAGGAATCCCCTTTTCCCTCGCGTAGCGAATTGTCGTGATCTTGCCTTCGATCCCTCTCGTGCCAAACCCACCCGGAATCAGGATTCCATCGGCATCGCTTAAAAATTCTTCGGGATTGCTCCGTTCGAGGTCTTCCGATTCGATCAATCGGATCGTGACCCCGGTCTCGTTGGAAAGCCCTCCGTGCACGAGGGCCTCTGACAGACTCTTGTACGATTCCTTGAACGCCATGTATTTCCCGACCATTCCAATGGTCACGTCATGCGTCGGGCGTTTGAGCTTCTGGACCATGGCGTCCCAATCGCGCAGGTTGGGCGGACCGGCTTCCAATCGCAGGAAGCGCACGATCAACTCATCGAGTCCTTCCTTTCGTAAGACGATGGGCACTTCATACACGGTCTCCACGTTTTTGGCCGTAACCACCGCCCCCTTGTCCACGTTGCAAAACAGGGCGATTTTTTCCTTCACCGGGGGCGACAGAAACCGGTCGGTCCGGCACAAGAGGATGTGAGGCTGGATGCCGATTTCACGAAGCTTGTTGACGGAATGCTGGGTCGGCTTGGTTTTCAACTCGCCCGCGGTTTCAATAAACGGCACCAGGGTGAGGTGAATGTACAGAACGTTTTCACGGCCTACGTCGAACGGCATTTGTCTGATGGCTTCGAGAAAGGGCAGACTCTCGATGTCACCGACCGTCCCGCCTATTTCCACGATCACGATCTCCGTGCCGTGCGCCACGTGCAAAATCGTTTGTTTAATCTCGTCGGTAATATGCGGGACGACCTGAACCGTGCTCCCCAGATAATCTCCCCGGCGCTCTTTTTTGATGACCGAGTCATAAATGCGCCCCGTCGTGCAATTGTTGCTTTGCGAAAGCGTGAGGTTCGTAAATCGTTCATAATGTCCGAGATCGAGGTCGGTTTCAGCCCCATCGTCCGTGACGTAGACTTCCCCGTGCTGATAGGGGTTCATGGTGCCGGGATCGACGTTAATGTAGGGATCGAGTTTGAGGAAGGAAATCTTCAAGCCCCTGCTCTCCAGGAGATGGCCAATGGAAGCCGAGGCCAAGCCCTTCCCCAATGAGGACACCACCCCACCGGTCACGAAAATGAATTTACTCATCCGGTTCCCTCATGAAACCCGCGCCCCGTCTTCTGGCTTTCCGAATCCCCAGGCACCCGTCCTGCCCCGAGTTCATCCCATGAAGCCTCCGCCCGTTCCAGATCTTCCCTGGTGTCGATCCGGAGTGAGGCATGGGCCGTATCCCACACCTGGATGGGAATCCCATGTTCCAGGGCCCGCAACTGTTCGAGCCGTTCCGCCTGCTCCAACTCCCCGCTTGCCAAGGCGGCAAATCGATTCAAGGTCTGTCGCCGAAAAATATACACTCCTACATGAAGCGCGGCCAAGGGTGATCCGTCTTCACGGACGGAATCGCGTACATGCGGGATCGGGGCCCGGGAAAAATAGAGGGCCCTCCCCTGCCGATCCGTCACCACCTTCACGACCGAGGGGCACGTAAATTCCTCGCCACCCAGGAGTGGACGACGCAGGGTGCCCATCTGCGCGTCACTGGCCAGAAACGGATCGATTAAATCCAACAGGAGATCCGGCGAGAACGGGATCTCATCGGCCTGAAGATTCACGACGATCTCACAGGACAGCTCCCTGACCGCTGCCGCCACGCGGTCGGTACCCGTGCGGCAAGGCTCGGTCACCATCGTGGAACACCCGCCGAAACGGCGCACGCTTTCGTGAATTCGAGCGTCATCCGTCGCGACCAGCACCTTCACCTTGGGGACACGGGCCGCCTGCGCATAAACGTGATGGATCAGGGGTTCCCCTCCAAGAAGGGCCAAGGGCTTGCCGGGAAATCTTGAGGAGGCATACCGGGCCGGAATGACAATCGTCACGTTATCCGCCGTCATGGCGAAGGGCCTCTTGCAGTTGCGTTCTGGTGATGGACGCGGTCCCGATCATGCCGACGGCCACCCCTGCCGCATGGTTGGCCAGAATCGCACTTTCCTTGATCGACGCCCCGGCACTCAGGGCCAGTGCCAGAGTTCCAAGCAGGGTATCTCCGGCCCCCGTGACGTCGTAGACCTGCCGGGCCATGGCCGGAATATGCCAACTCTCGCCCGTTGATTCACACAAGCTGATCCCCTGCTCTCCCCTGGTGACCAGGACGGCTTCACAGCCGAGCTTTTGGCGAAGCTGGTGGCCGATCTCATGAATCGATTCGTGGTCACACGCCGAGCGGCCTGCGGCCTGCTGCGCCTCCAGATGATTGGGCGTAATGATGGTGGCCCCGGCATAACAGGGAAAATGTTCGACCTTCGGATCGACCAGGATGGGGATGCGTCGAATACGCGCCAGCTTTCCGAGCTGGGCCATCAAAGAGGGCGTGATGATTCCCTTGCAATAATCGGACACCACGAGGCAGGAAATCGAAGAAAGTTGCGCCTCGACGTATTTCAGGATCCGCTTGGCGAACCGCGTGGAAATATCATGCCGTTGTTCCAGGTCGTACCGAACGACCTGCTGGCTATGGGCAATGATCCTGGTTTTTTTCGTGGTGGGCCTCGTCGGATCAACAAAGATCCCCTGATGGGCTTGTCCGCTCGGCTGCAATTTTCTGAGCAACGCCCGTCCGGCGTCATCCGCACCAATCACGCCGCAGAGCATGGCCTGGCCTCCCAGGGAGAGAATATTGCTGTACACGTTCGCGGCTCCCCCGAGTTGAAGCGATTCCCGTTCAACGTGCACCACCGGAACGGGGGCCTCGGGAGAAATACGGGTGACGGTGCCCCAGATGTAATGGTCCAGCATCAGGTCGCCAAGGACGAACACCCTTCCCCGTGAAAACCGGCGAAGGCGGCGTTCAAGGGACGCCGAGGAGACCTTCGACGCCGTCTGCGTTCGAGGGACCCGTTGAGTCGAGGACGAAGGCGTCATTTCGTGAGTCTCACTCGATGGCTTTGCCGATTCGATTCCATCGAACCCATTCCGTCCATGCCCCTTGCCCATGCCACGACCAGTAGACGAGAAATGCCCGGCCCTTGATCTTGTGTTCTTGAACGTATCCCCAGAAACGACTGTCCAGGCTTTGATCGCGGTTGTCGCCCATGACGAAATAGGCATTCGGAGGCACGGTCACCGGGCCGAAGTTGTCCCGGGGATTGATCTGACCGTCGATCATGCCGGGGTCCACGCGTTGGGTAAACGATTCATCCTGAAACGGCTCGCCATTAATGTAGACGATTTTCTTGCGAACGTGAATCGTGTCACCGGGCAGCCCGATGATGCGTTTGATGAAATCTTTGTGCTCGTCTTCCGGGTATCGAAAGACGATGACGTCTCCCCGTGCGGGTTTTCCAAACTCCAGAAGCATGGAAGAGGAATAACAGGTGAGGGGAAGCAGGGCGACTTCGAATTCGCAATCCTGGGGAATCTGGAACCCATAGGCGAGTTTATTGACCAGAATGTGATCGCCGATCTGCAAACTGGGAATCATGGATCCCGAGGGAATCTTGAAGGCCTGGACGAGAAAAACGCGGATCGTCAGCGCCAGGACCAGCGCAATGACGATGGCTTCGAGGTATTCCCGCCACAATGGTTTGGTGGATGCCTGCCCCTGCCGATTTTCTTCACGGGAGGAAGAACGCTCGGAATCATCGGAGGAGGAATCCGGCAGCACCGGGTTCGGTTCATGATCGGTCATGACTCATCCTGCACTTTCAGGAGCGCCAGAAAGGCTTCCTGGGGGACTTCCACGCGCCCGAGTTGCTTCATCCGCTTCTTGCCTTCTTTCTGTTTTTCCCAAAGCTTGCGCTTTCGCGTGATATCTCCTCCATAACATTTGGCGGTGACGTTCTTCTTGATCGCGGACACCGTTTCGCGTGCGATCACGCGTTTGCCGATCGCGGCCTGAATGGCCACCTCGAACATTTGCTTCGGGATCAGTTCCTTCATCTTTTCCACCAACTGCCGGCCACGATGATAGGCCTTCTCCCTGTGCGTGATAAAAGACAGCGCATCAATGGTTTCGCCATTCAACAACACATCGAGTTTCACCAGATCAGATTCCCGGTATTCCATCAATTCGTAATCCAGGGAGGCATAGCCCTGGGTCCGAG
This sequence comes from Nitrospirales bacterium, assembly GCA_965221365.1. Taxonomy (GTDB): domain Bacteria; phylum Nitrospirota; class Nitrospiria; order Nitrospirales; family UBA8639; genus Bin75. Next base: position 180,340 of record OZ244884.1, read on the forward strand.
ATTTCAACTTGTCGTAGAAATCCAGCACCATTTCGTTCAATGGCAAGGCATAGACCAGCATGATGCGCGTGGTATCCAGGTACTGCATGCTCTTTTGGATTCCGCGCCGTTCCTGGCACAGGGCGAGGATGTTTCCGGCATATCGTTCCGGCGCAATGATCGTTGCCTGGATAAACGGTTCCTCCATGGCTTCGATGGCCTCCGGCTCGGGAAGTTTGGAAGGATTTTCAATGTCCAACACCTCCCCGGGCAGCGTTCGGACCCGGTAAATCACGGTAGGAGCCGTACTGATCAGATTCAAGCCATATTCACGATGCAGGCGTTCACGAATGATTTCCATGTGCAGGAGACCCAGAAATCCACAACGGAAGCCGAACCCCAACGCCAAGGAAGACTCCGGTTCATAGACAAACGAAGAATCATTGAGACGGAGTTTATCGAGCGAATCGCGAAGATTTTCGTAGTCCGCGTTGTCCATGGTATAGAGCCCGCAAAAGACCAACGGCTTCACGTCACGATAACCGGGTAACGGCGTGGGCGTGGGCCGCTTGGCATCGGTGAGCGTATCGCCGATTTTCGTGTCCGACACGTCTTTCATGCCGGCGACGACGTAGCCAACCGAACCGGCCGTCAGTTCCCTGGTTTTGGTTCGCTTGGGAGAAAAAATGCCGACTTCGGAGACCTCGAACGTCCGCCCAGTCGACATGAGTGTGATGTTCATGCCCGGTTTGACCACGCCGTCGAATATACGGACCAGCACAATGGCGCCCTGATAGCTGTCGAACCAGGAATCGAAGATCAGTGCTTTCAGCGAAGCCTCGACGGATCCCGTGGGCGGTGGCACGCTGCGAACCATGGTATTCAGCAGGGCATCGACCCCGATCCCCCGTTTGGCGCTCACCAGGAGGGCCTCTTCTCCCGTCAGGCCCAGGACGTCTTCGATCTGGTGCTTCACGCCTTCGACGTCCGCGCTGGGCAGATCGATCTTATTAATCACGGGGAGGATCACGAGATCGTTGGCTATGGCCAGATACACGTTGGCAATGGTCTGGGCCTCCACGCCCTGCGTCGCATCCACCAACAACAAGGCGCCTTCGCAGGCGGCCAAACTGCGGGAGACCTCATAGGTGAAATCCACGTGTCCTGGCGTATCGATGAGATTCAACTGGTAGGTGCATCCATCATGGGCCTTGTACGACGTCGTCACGGCGTGAGCCTTGATGGTAATCCCGCGTTCGCGTTCCAGGTCCATATCATCCAGGATTTGCTCACGGAATTCCCTCGACGTGATCGCTCCGGTCAGTTCCAGCAAACGATCCGCGAGGGTGGATTTTCCGTGGTCGATATGGGCGATAATGGAAAAATTGCGGATACGGGAAAGTTTATTCATCGCAAAAGCACAATTTGTTGATTCTATTAAGGTTTCCTCGTCTTGTCAAAGAAAGAATCCACTCCTATAATCCAGTGACGTTCCGTCGTCTTCCCTCTTTGGATGGAAGGAGGAGCTTTCAGCAACGCAGCCGACCATTCTCCCTGTCGATGAACAGGAAGCATTCACCATTCATCACGTGACAGATGTCCGGTCAGGTATCCGTGAAACGGGTCTCTTCAGCATCTTTTTCTTCGAAGCTCTCGAAATGGGATCGGCAATACGTCTGGCACCCGTTTACCCAGATGAAAGAATGGGAACAGGAAAATCCGTTGATCATCGAAAAGGGCAGCGGCGTCTACCTCTACGACCTGCATGGCAACAAGTACCTGGATGGTTCTTCATCGATTTGGGTCAATCTGCACGGACATCGACATCACCTGCTCGATGCGGCCATTCGACGACAACTCGACAAAATCGCCCATAGCACCTTATTGGGGTTGGCCAGTCCTCCCTCCATTCTCCTGGCCCGTGAACTCGTCAGGATCGCGCCCAAAGGCCTGACGCGCGTGTTCTACTCGGACGATGGCTCGACGGCCGTCGAAGTGGCCTTGAAGATGGCAATTCAATACTGGCAACAACGGCATCCCCCGCAAAAGAAGAAAAAGAAATTTGTTCGCCTGGACGTCGCCTATCACGGTGACACCATGGGGAGCATGAGCGTCGGCGGAATCTCCCTGTTCCATGAACGCTTTCGACCGCTCCTGTTTCCAGCCATCCCTCTCGAAGCCCCCTACTGTTATCGATGCCCTCTGCATTTACGCTTCCCGTCGTGTCGTACGGCATGCCTCACTCCCCTGGAAGACGTTCTGGCCAAGCACCATGAGCAAATCGCCGGTGTCATCATCGAGCCCATGGTGCAAGCCGTGGCAGGGATGATCACACAGCCGCCGGGCTATCTCTCCCACGTTCGAACCCTCTGCACGAAATACAACGTGCTGCTGATTGCGGATGAAGTGGCAACCGGCTTTGGCCGGACCGGAACCATGTTTGCCTGCGATCATGAACGCGTGACCCCGGATCTCCTGTGCGTGGCCAAAGGACTGACCGGAGGGTACTTGCCGCTCGCGGCCACCTTGGCCACGGAACAGGTGTATCAGGCATTTCTTGGGAAGCCGGGCGACCAATTTTTTCACGGCCACAGCTACACAGGCAACGCGCTTGGTTGTGCCGTGGCCATGGCAAACCTTGAAATTTTAAAAAAAACCCAGATGCTCACTCGGGTCAAGAAACGATCAGAAGCGCTCCGGAACCTGCTCTCACCCCTGGCCGATTTGCCGATCGTGGGAGACATCCGCCAATGCGGGATGATGGCAGGCATTGAATTAGTCAAAAACAAGAAGACCCGGGAGCCAGTTCCCCCGTCCGAACGCATGGGGCACGCCGTTGCGGCGGAATGTCGCCGTCGCGGACTCCTCATCCGACCCATAGGCAATATCCTCATCCTCGTTCCTCCCCTGTCGACGACTGTGCGGGAATTACGGCGGATGACGGGTATTCTCACGAAGGCTTTGTCGGTTCGACCATGAACTTTGATCCTGCCATTGCCGCCCAGGAAGCCCTGGCTCGAGCCTATGCCCACGATCCCCTGAACGAGAGGCATGCAGACATCGAAGAAGCAGAGGAACGCTTTTCTTCTGAAACGGGGGCAGAGGCCCAACAAGCCTATGAGGCCCTGTTGGCAATCGGGGAAACCCTGCCTCAGGCCCAGGCTTTTCAGGAATTTCTGATCTTCATCACCTGGCAACAGGCTCTCGAGGAAACGATTCCCCGGCATTTCCACACGGGAGTTCGGCTCACCGGGCAGTTTCTCGCCCGATTCGGCTCTCAAGTGCAGGGCACCGACGTGTATGACCGTATCCTCGCCATTCGACAATCCTTTGCCAGTGGATTGGGCAACCGTCTCGAATCAATGCAGCAGGAGTATGATCGAGATGCGTTTCACGGAGGCGATTAACCGCCTCGATCCGCTTCACCATCGGCCGTGGCGTGGATCGTGAGCGGCTTTCCGGTTTCGACCCCCAGTAGCTCCGCAGCACGGCCTTCTTTCATAAACACTTCGAGATAGCCACTGCTGTTGATCAGCGCGTTCGGTGTTTCCGAAGAACCCTGTTCATAATGCGTTTTGAGGTGATCGATGGTCATGCCGTTCACGTCGAGGGCGATGCCGTTACGCTTGGTCACGGCTTGGAGCGCCTGGAGGTCGGCTGGCGTAATATCGGTAATGATATTGCCGAACCAGTCGACGTACGCCACGCGACCATGAAGAGAGCCGTCCCGTACCTCGGGCTTCTGAATGGACAACGTTTCATAATCGGACACGAGGCGGCCATAGGCTCCAGGCGGTTGTCCTCGCGTCAACCATGCCGCGGACGGTGCAAAGAGATCGCGGCCGTCAAACGTGGCTCCTTCCGAATCCAGACGGAATTGGCGATTTTCGATTTGTCGAACCTCCACGGAGAGTTCATTCTCAAAAATATAGGTCAAGACGCCGTTGTCCGGTGCGAGAAAGAAAAACCTCGACGTCGTGACGAGCAAGCCTCGACGCGCCGAACCGACGCCCGGGTCCACGACGACGACGTGCACGGTTCCATCCGGAAAATAATGATAACAGGCATTCAGAAGAAACGCCGCCTCTTCGATGGAGTGGGGTTTGACCTGATGCGAGACGTCGATGATGCGAGCCTGATTATTAATACCCAGGATCACCCCTTTCATGCTGGCGACAAAATGGTCTCGGACTCCGAAGTCGGTCAGTAACGTCAAAACGGAAATGGCTGAAGGCATGGAGTTACTCCTGGAAAAAAATTTCCTGAATTTCGTACTCGATCATCCCCGCCGGTCGGTTCACCTGCACAACGTCCCCCACGTGGTGACCGATCAACGCGCGTCCGATGGGCGATTGCACGGAAATCGACCCGTTCTTGAGGTCGGCTTCTTCCTGGCCGACCAACGTATAGGTTTTTTGCTCTTCCGATTGGACGTCCAGAAGACGGACGGTGGTGCCAAAGACCACGGTTTCACTGGGTCCGGTCCCGGACTCGATGATCTGTGCGTCTCCCAATTTATGCTCGAGTTCACTCATCCGCGTCTCGATGTATTGCTGGCGCTCCTTTGCCGCCTTGTATTCGGCATTTTCCCGCAAATCACCGTGTTCCCGTGCCTCGGCAATATCCTGGATGTTCTGTGGACGGTCCACCTTCCGCAACCGGTCCAATTCGGTCTTGAGCGCCTCATAGCCTTTTTTCGTCATCGGAACAGCCATAATTCCTCCGCGTGCCTGCCACGTTCGTCATCGGGTCGGATGATAGTCCTGCAATGGTTTGACCCTGAGCGAAGACTTCGCCATGGTTTCGAGGGCCGTCACCGCGGCTCGAATGCCCTGGATCGTCGTAAAATAGGGAATGTTCTGTTGAAGAGCCTCTCGTCGAATGGGCAGGGAATCATCCTGTGAGAACGTGGTGCCCACGGTATTCACGACCAGATGCGCCTCGCGGTTCTTGATGTGATCCACGAGATGGGGCCGGCCCTCCCTGACCTTATTGACGGGTTCCACCGTGATGCCGCGTTTGAGCAAATATTCGGCGGTACCTCGCGTGGCGTGGAGTGTGAATCCCAGTGCCTGTAATCGTTCCGCGACGTTGACCGTGCCGGGCTTGTCCCCGTCTTTGACACTCAAGATGATGGTGCCCTGATGAGGGAGGCTCAGGCCTGCCGCCGCCTGCGCCTTTGCAAAGGCCCATCCAAAATCCTGATCGATCCCCATCACCTCTCCGGTCGAACGCATTTCAGGACCCAGCAGGACGTCCACGTTTCCCAGTTTCGTAAATGGAAACACCGATTCCTTGACGGCAACGTGCCGAATCTTCGAGCCGTCGGTCAACGGCAAGGGGTGAAGCGAATGCCCAACCATGGCTTTCATGGCAAGCTTGGCCAATGGGATTCCAAGGGCCTTGCTCACGAATGGAATCGTACGGGAAGCCCTGGGGTTCACTTCCAGGATAAACACCTCGTTCCCCTGAACGGCAAATTGCACGTTCATGAGACCGATCACTCGAAGTTCACGGGCCAAGGCCACGGTCTGGGCTCGAATGTGATCGATCAACTCCGTTCGTAACGAATGTGGAGGAAGGGAACAGGCGGAATCTCCGGAGTGAATGCCGGCTTCTTCCACGTGTTCCATGATACCCGCGACCTCGACGTTGACTCCGTCGGAGATCGCGTCCACGTCCACCTCGATGGCATCGGTCAAATACCGGTCGATCAGGAGTGGATATTGGTCCGCGGTTACGACCACGTTTTCGACGTAGGAGCGAAGCGACCGTTCGTCATAGACGATCTGCATGGCCCGTCCTCCGAGGACGTATGACGGACGGACAATGACCGGATACCCGATGCGTGAGGCAATGGCCAACGCTTCCTCGCCTGAACGTGCGATACCGTTTCGTGGTTGCCTGAGGCCCAGCGTGGCGATTAAGGCACTGAACCGTTCACGGTCTTCGGCCCGGTCTATCGAGTCGGGATTCGTACCCAGAATCGGAATCCCTGCTCGTGCCAAGGGAAGCGCCAGCTTGAGCGGAGTCTGCCCTCCGAATTGCACAACGACGCCCATGGGCCGTTCCACGTCCATGACGTTCAACACGTCTTCTTCGGTCAGCGGTTCAAAGTACAGTCGATCCGACGTGTCATAATCCGTGCTCACCGTTTCAGGATTGCAATTCACCATGATGGTTTCGAGGCCCAATTCCCGCAAAGCCATGGCCGCATGGACGCAGCAATAATCGAATTCGATCCCCTGCCCGATCCGATTCGGGCCTCCGCCTATAATCACGACCTTGTCCCGGTTTGTCGGACGTGCTTCACATTCCCGGCCATAGGTGGAATACAAATAGGGAGTTAGGGCTTCAAATTCGGCTGCACAGGTATCGACCCTCGAATACGTGACGTGGTGAGCAGGCAACTGAGTCTTTCGAAACGTCCTGACGGCCGCAGCCGTCGTATCGAGCAATTGCGCCAATCGTTGATCGGCAAACCCCACACGTTTTGCCTCTTTGAGAAGTTCACGCCCCTCCTGATCGCTGAAAAGCGCTTGCAGGATCGTGGTGGCCGCCTCGCCGTTCCGGGTGCATGCACGGACCCGGGTCAGCAAGCGTTGTTCGAAACGCACAAGCTCCTCGATCTGTTCCAGAAACCAGGGATCAACCCACGTGTCGGCAAAGATCTCCGCCGTGGAAAGACCGATTCGCAGGCCATCGGCGATATGCCATGGCCGGTCGGGATGGGCGACGCGAATGGCCGTACGAATAGACTCCTGAACCGACGGGTCCAAGACGTCACCCGGAAGAAAATGGTCCAGGCCGTTCAGGGAAAGCAGGCCGCACCGGTCCGTTTCCAGGGACCGCAGGGCTTTTTGAAACGCTTCCTTGAACGTTCTTCCCAGGGCCATCGCCTCGCCCACGGATTTCATCTGAGTCGTAAGCATGGGGTCGGACCCATGGAATTTTTCAAAGGCGAACCGTGGAATCTTGACCACGACGTAGTCGATCGTGGGTTCGAAGGAAGCCTTGGTCACCTTGGTAATGTCATTGGCAATTTCATCCAGGGTATAGCCGACGGCTAATTTTGCGGCGATTTTCGCAATCGGGAATCCGGTGGCCTTGGAGGCCAGGGCCGAACTCCTCGACACACGGGGATTCATTTCAATCACGATCATCTCCCCGTCTCTGGGATTCAGGGCGAATTGAATGTTCGATCCACCAGTCTCAACGCCGATCTCCCTGATGATGCGGATCGCGGCGTCCCGCATGCGTTGATATTCCTTGTCCGTCAGGGTCATCGCCGGAGCCACCGTGATGCTGTCGCCGGTGTGAATGCCCATGGCATCGAAGTTTTCTATGGGACAGATGATGACGACGTTGTCGTTCAGATCTCGCATGACTTCGAGTTCGTATTCTTTCCATCCGATCAACGACCGTTCGATCAAAGCCTCCCCGACCGGACTGGCGAGCAAGGCCCAGTCCACGTGTTGTTCAAACTCTTCTCGATTGTAGGCAATGTTTCCCCCGGTTCCCCCCAACGTGAACGAGGGGCGGACGATGGCCGGAAATTCCACGATTTCAAGAAAACTCAAGGCCTCTTCCCTGGTGCGAATCAACCGGCTCAACGGCGTGGCCACGCCGATCTTTTCCATGGCCCGTTTAAAGGCCTCACGATCTTCCGCCTTCTTGATGGCCTCTTCATGCGCTCCGATGAGTCGCACGTTGTATTTTTCCAGCACGCCCCGTTTGTGAAGACTCATGGTCACGTTCAGAGCCGTCTGGCCACCCATCGTCGGGAGCAGAGCATCGGGACGTTCCTGCTCGATAATCCGCTCGATCACCTCAACCGTGATGGGTTCGACGTACGTACGATCCGCCAGGTCGGGATCGGTCATGATCGTGGCCGGATTGCTGTTGACCAGCACCACCTCATACCCTTCCTGTTTCAAGGTTTTGCAGGCCTGGGTGCCGGAATAATCGAATTCGCAAGCCTGCCCGATCACAATGGGACCCGAACCAATGAGCAGGATGCGCCGCAAGTCGTCTCGTTTAGGCATGAACCGTCTTAGGCATGAACCGTCAGTTTGTCGGAATGGCCGCAGTCGGCTTCGAAGGGTCCGGTGTGCCGCTGTCCTGTTCGGCCTCATCAGGGCGAGGGTGGTAATACTGCATGGCATTCGGAACCCAGGCCTCGATCTGTCGAATCCGCCTCGCATCCGAGGGGTGGGTCGAAAGAAATTCGGGAATGGCGGCATTCGAACGAAAACAGTACTTTCCGATCAACTGTTTCGGGCATCCACTCATCCGTTCCCAAAACTTGATCGCCTCACGCGGGTCATAGCCTGCCTTCGCCATCAGTTGCAACCCGATGTAGTCCGCTTCCGATTCCTGCTTCCGGTTATGTGGCAACGTGACTCCCAGGCCATAGGCATTCATGGCCCCCATGGCCAGTTCAGGGGAGACCGCACCAGTGGCAGCCCCGGCAATCATGCCGATCTGGGCGATCTGATCGAGAATCCCACGGCTCATGCGTTCCGCGCCGTGTCGCTGAAGGGCATGCGCGATTTCATGAGCCATGACCGTGGCCAGCCCGTCTTCGGTCTTTGCATGTTTCAGGATACCCGTATAGATCGCCACCTTTCCGCCGGGGAGGGCAAAGGCGTTAATCATATCGTCGTCCTGAATGACGGCGAATTCCCAATAATATTCCGGTTTGTCGGCTACCGCGGCGATGCGCCGACCAACACGGTTCACCATTTCATTGATTTCGGCGTTGGCGCTGAGCCGAGCCTGTCGCAGAACGCCCCGAAAGGCACTGACCCCCAATGAGATTTCCTCTTCCTCTGAAAGAAAGATGATCTGATCGCGCGTGGTCCCCGGAGCCTTGACGCAGCCGGCCAGGAGCCCGCAAAGGATCATAATCTTCAGAATGGTGAGGGTCGCACGTTCTCGGGTCACGTCGATCTTCTCTACGGAAGCCAGAGATACATAAAGGTCGGCGTCCCTCCTCCCAGGAGAGACGCCAGCGAAACCGAATTCAGGCTCGGAAAACCCCAGTTCGTCTGCTCCAGTCCTCCGGGACCTTGAGCATAGACGTTCGGGTGATACCCGCCTGCCCGTTGATACATGACGATCCGCGCCTCTTCGAGCCCGGCCTCCTGTTTGGCGAGTTCAAGGGCATCATCCAGATAGCCGATCGCGTCGATCAACCCATGAGCCTTGGCCTGAGTCGCGGAATAAATCCGCCCGTCGGCCAACTGACGAATCGTTTCAGGTGACAACTTCGGTCTCCCCTGTTCGATGACGCGAAGAAACCGGTCATAGAAGGAATCGATGACCCCTTGAAAAATGGCGCGATCCTGATCGGTCATGGTCCTGAAAGGGGACCCCATGTCCTTATGGGGTCCTGAGACGACCGTATCGGCCCGGACCCCTATCTTTTCCAGCAGGCCCGCGGCATTGAGCGACAACATGATCACCCCGAGACTGCCCGTTACCGAGGAGGGATGGGCCACGACCCGATCGGCAGCCATGGCCACGTAATAGCCCCCCGAGGTGCCCAGGTCCATGATGGACGCCACGACCGGGAGCGTTCGGGTTTTTTTCAATTCCTGAATCTCATGATACAGGATGTCCGAAGCCGTGACCGTCCCTCCCGGTGTGTTGATTCGAAGCAGGATCGCCTTGACGTCCTCGTCATCCGCGGCCTTGGTGAGTTGTTCTTTGAATCTCGTGGGCAGACTGAGACGGTCGAAGAGCCGATCGACGACGCCGCTGGGTTTCGCCGAGGTCAAAATCCCGGAAACTTCGATCAGCAGGACCTTATCCCGTCCTTCACCTGAAAGCACGATTTCCTGTAACGGGGTCGTTTTAGGGAAGAAGGACGCGGACATGCACCCCGTCGTTATCAACGCCAGACCGCACAACAGGAGTCTAGACATGAACCTGCTCCATCATGGTTCGAAATTGGCTAAACAGGTACGACGCATCATGCGGGCCAGGAGAAGCTTCCGGATGATACTGGACCGAGAGAACCGGCACGGTCGTGCCCTCGAGTCCCTGCAGGCAGGCGTCATTCAGACTCACGTGCGTCGGGCGAAACTGCCCCCAGGGAGTCTCCATGAGGCCTTCGGTCTGTTCCGTCGAAGGGAGGCGAACCGCAAAATTGTGATTCTGCGAGGTAATTTCCACTTTTCCTGACCGTAGGTCCAGCACCGGATGGTTGGCGCCATGATGTCCGAATTTTAACTTATACGTAGAGAGTCCCAACGCCAGCCCCAGCATCTGGTGACCCAGACAGATTCCCATGATCGGTCGCCACCCGATCAGATCCTGAATGTGGGGCACGGCATACGACGCGCCCTCGGGGTCCCCGGGGCCATTGGACAGGAGAATACCGTCCGGATTCATCGCTCGAATCGCTTCGGCCGTCGTGGAGGCAGGCACCACGGTGACGTCACAGCCTTCATCCACCAGCCTCCGCAACATGTTCTGTTTCACCCCAAAATCATAGACCACAACCCGGAATCGTCTCGTGGAATGGATGGGGTCCGTGGCAGGCGCATGCTGAGGCCAGGCTCCGGTGCCTTCCGGCCACACATACGCGGAAGGGCAGGTCACGGCTCCGACCAGATCCTGTTCGGACAAAGAAGGGAGTGCCTGTGCCTGTGCGATCAGCTCCTCAGGGGACCTGCCAAGGTGGGAGATGATTCCGGCCTGCGAACCATGCGTGCGCAGGTGACGCGTGAGATACCGGGTGTCGATCCCTTCGATGCCCACGATTCCATGCTGCACCAGATACTCGTGCAGCGAACGTTCCGCACGCCAATTGCTGGGGTTCCGCGCAGCCTCATTCACGATAAAGCCATGAGCCCAGATGCGGTGCGATTCGTTATCTTCTTCCGAAATGCCGTAGTTGCCGATGTGCGGACAGGTCATCAGGACCATCTGTCCTTTGTAAGAAGGATCCGTGAGGATTTCCTGATATCCGGTCATTGCGGTATTGAACACCACTTCCCCGGAGGCTTCACCCTCGAATCCCAAAGCCCGTCCTTCAAGGACGGTTCCATCGGCCAATGCAAGAATCGCCTGTTTCATCGAGTCCTTCGAACTTCAACCAACCGTCGGCCTGCGACAACGAGGCTCCGGCACCTTCACAACGATCAACGCATGTCAGCGCGCTGCCCGTTCGACAACGGCTCGATGCCACCTCCAGTGGTAGAGTTTGACCGTGAGCAGACTGACGGCAAACCCGGCATTGAGCAGATGAAGGGCACGCACAATCATGTGCATTCGAAAAAAGGCCTTGAAAGCGGCTTGTTTCGCTTCCTGCGAGTCTGCGGCAAACGCGGCCTCCTGTAGGGCCACGGCCTTGGGTCCCATTATCACGACAATCAGAAACGTGACAAACGCCAGCGCCGCCAACAGGCCGACCTCGGATCGCCTCACCGGCAGATTCCGGTCTGGCTCCCGCAGATGCTGCCAATATCGAAACGCGGCCGTTCCCACGAGCATCACGACGATGCCACTGGTCACGCTATTATACCCGTCAAAGACACGACGGAGAAACCGCCCTCCCGTTTCCATGCCCAGGGTATTGAAGACCGCGGGAATGACCGTGGTCAGGAGCATGGCAAGGCCTCCGATCCAGACCATGAGACCGAGCAATTCCAGAAGCGAGCAGGACAGGTGCCAGCCTGACGTGGGTCGTGTCATTGATCGCTCCTGCGGAACCATCTCGAAGAAAGTGGGCTCATGTATCCGAAATGACGGGTTCCCCGGCATAGACCATTTCCCCGCCGACCAGGGTGTTGCGCACGCGTCCCTTCATGGTCCAGCCTGCAAACGGCGTATTGCGGCTGCGCGAATGCAGGCTGGCGGGGTCGACCACCCACGTGGCCTTCGGATCGATCAACACGATATCGGCGTCGACGCCCGGGGCAAGGGTGCCATGGTTCAGGCCGAACACGCGCGCCGGTTCGAGCGTCAATTTGGCGATGACCTGTTCCAAGGTCAGCACCCCCTCCTCAACGAGATTCAGGGCAAGCGAAAACGCCGTTTCCAAGCCGATGATACCAAACGGGGCCGCGTCAAATTCCAGTTGTTTCTCATGCACGGCATGGGGAGCATGATCCGTGGCGATGACGTCGATGGTGTTGTCCTGCAACCCTTCCTTGATGGCCTGCACGTCCTCCTCGGTCCGTAACGGGGGATTCATCTTGGCATTGGCATCGAAGGATCGAACGGCTTGGTCCGTCAGCGAAAAATGATGGGGGCAGGCTTCGGCCGTCACGGGGACCCCTCGCGCCTTGGCTTCCCGCACCATTCTGACCGAGCCCAGCGTACTGACGTGAGGCAGGTGCAAGCGTGCGCCGGTCAACTCGGTGAGGGCAATGTTCCTGGCAACCATGACCTCTTCGGCAGCCTTCGGGATCCCGGGGAGGCCCAGTTCGGTGGAGACCGCGCCTTCATGCATGCAGCCGCCGCGCGAGAGCAGAGAATCTTCGCAGTGATCCACGACCGGGAGATGAAAGGCCGAGGCATATTCCATGGCCCGACGCATAACCAGGCTGTTCATCACCGGAGAGCCGTCATCGGAAATGGCTACGCAGCCGGCATCGAATAATTCCCCGATTTCGGCGAGCGCCTCCCCCTTCGATTCTTTGGTAATGGCCCCGATGGGAAAGACTCGGGCTTTCCGGGCGGCCGCAGCCTGGGCAAGAATGAATTCGGTGACCGACCGGGAATCATTGACCGGCATGGTATTGGGCATGCAGCACACGGAGGTAAAGCCACCGGCCACGGCCGCGGCACTTCCCGTGGCAATCGTTTCCTTGTGCTCGAATCCCGGTTCCCGAAAGTGAACGTGGAGATCGACAAATCCTGGGCACACGGTCAATCCTCCGGCGTCGATCCTGCGCAAGGCCTTTGAGTCCTGCAAGGAATGGTGCAGGTTGGGGGCCACTGCGCTGATCTTTCCCTCCTCGATCAGCACGTCGGCTGGCCCGTTCCATCGACCGGGATCGATGACCCATCCTCCGGTGATCAGGATCTGCTTATGATGCTCCATCAGACTTCTCCCGTCCGGTTTCGACCGGCTCACGGTTAACGGGGTGACGACAACAGATACATAAGCCCCATTCGGACGGCCACGCCGTTTGCCACCTGGTCCAGAATAACGGCAGAACCGCTGTCAACTACGTCATGAGAAATTTCCACGCCTCGATTCACCGGACCAGGATGCATAATGAGCACGTCCTGGGCCGCTCGTTGCACGCGTTCCGGGGTCAGGCCATACAGCCTGGCGTATTCCCTGATGGACGGAAAGAGCGAACGGCCCTGTCGTTCAAGTTGGAGTCGCAACATGATCACGACGTCGGCCCCGGCAATCGCTTCGTCAAAATCGTGAAAGACCCGGACCCCAAGACGCTGGAGAAACAGCGGGATCATGGTCGGAGGTCCAACGACGCGCACGTTGGCGCCCATCTTCGTCAGCGCGTGAATATTGGATCGAGCGACCCGACTGTGAGCCAGATCTCCAACGATCACGACGTTCAGATTGCGAACCCGTCCTTTTCTTTCTTGAATCGTCAGCAGGTCGGAAAGGGCCTGTGTGGGATGTTCGTGCCATCCATCCCCCGCGTTAATCACGGACATCCGGATCTTTTTGGCCAGGGCCTCCGCGGCTCCCGCCGACGAATGTCGAAGCACGAGAATGTCAGCCTGCATGGATTCGATATTCCTCGCGGTATCGAGTAACGTTTCCCCTTTCATCACGCTGCTTGCAGAAGGGGAAAAATTCACCACGTCGGCGCTCAGCCTCTTGGCCGCCAACTCGAAGGACGTTCTGGTCCGCGTACTGGGCTCAAAAAACAGATTTACCACGGTTTTCCCTCGGAGGGCCGGAACTTTTTTGATCTCCCGTCCGCTCACTTCTTTGAACGGTTCTGCAGCCTCCAGGATCAGCGACATCTCTTCGCGTGACAGGGAGGCAAGACTCAGAAGATCTTTTCGTTTGAAGCTCATCCCGTCTCCTCCCCGTTGATGAGCTTGGACACACGATCCTTTTCTCCGAGTTCTTCGAGGAAGACTCGAATGTTGTCGTCTTTCGAGGTTGGAATATTTTTCCCTGCGTAGTTGGCTCGAATGGGAAGTTGCCGGTGTCCCCGGTCAATGAGCACCGCCAATTGAATTTCAGCCGGTCGCCCCAGATCCATGAGTCCATCCATGGCTGCCCGAATGGTTCTTCCGGTAAACAGCACGTCGTCGACCAGAATAATCTTGAGACCCGAAACGTGAAAAGGGATGTCTGTTTTCTTGAGAACGGGTTGGTCCTTGCGAATGGCCAGATCATCCCGATACAACGTAATATCGAGTTCGCCCAGAACAACCTCCGTGCGCTCGATCTGCCCGATCAGGCGTTGTAACCGTTGGGCCAGGTAGACCCCACCGGTACGGATCCCCACGAGACCAAGGTCGTGGCATCCCTTGTTCCGTTCCAGAATCTCATGGGCGATCCTGGTCAAGGTACGCATCATTTCATGGCCTTCCATGATGATGGATTCGTGGGAGGGAGTCGTCCGTGCCATGAGCGTGCAAAAAAAAACCTTCTCCTCGCCATGAGAAGAAGGTTAGACGGATTCAGCGCATTGTCGTCCGGAACGCATGACCTTCCTCACCTCACGGGATGAGCATTAAAGGTGAGGACATCCTAGAAGGTGCAGAAGGCTTCGTCAAGTGTTTCTTGCGGGAAGGTTCACGACGATTTCCTGAGGATCCACACGAACAGGCGAGGATTGAGGGTTGCCTTGGGCAGAATCGATCGGTGCATCTGAAACGGTTGCGATTCCGAAACACGGTCACCAAAGAGGATTTCCAAGGGGAGGCCGGAAACGAGGGAAGCGAGTGAATCCGGCCCGGCAAGGCACGCCAAGGCATTGGCACGGAGCGCTTCGCTGAGTCGGGAGAGATGGGTTTGGATTCTTGCCGTGTCATGATACGCCACAAACGGCAGCCAGACGTACGCGAGATCGTATGCAGTCCGATACGCCTCCCGTTGGAACGCCTCCTCGCTCAGAAAACGACAAGAGCCTTGCCATTCGAGCCGGTTGTTCAGCGCCAACCGGTTCCATGCCGCCTGGGCATGTTTTTGGGCATGAGCGGCTTGCGAATAGAGGATGGTCGTGGAACGGGGACGATCGAGAGGAAGCAATGTGCCGATGACCCCGTCAAATCCATGAATGAGCATTCGGCCGGCCTGCCCGGCCTGGGCAGCCAGGCCTCGATCCTGCTCGATGAAGTCGTTCAACAAATCAGCCACAAACGGTTGGCTTGCGAGTTCACCGATCTGCACATCATCTTCCGGATAGAGCAAGACGGCCGAATACGCCTCCCGTGAAGAAACCACGGGAGGCCCTTCGGGAAACAACCCTTCCCAGGAACGTTCCCCTGTTGCAGCAACCTGCCATGCTGTCTGAGGCGTCGTCTGATGCCGAATGCCCCAGCTTGGCTGCAATGGAATCTCGTACGAGGTTTTGTGGTCGTACAGGAGAAGCCGATCGGAGTTCACGGCAATCCGTTTTCCACAAGGAGCGAATCCTTGCGGATTCGGTGGCGTAAACGACAGACCGTCGGCATCATCCGGTTTCGTCACCTTGAGGATGTTTCCTTGCTTGACCGTCAGGCAAATCCGATGATGAGGGTCGATGTAGCGTACGGGGGGGTGAGGATTCGGCAGCCATTCGACTTCATGCGATCGGGGTGGATCCATGAACACGGCAAAGGCATCTTCCTCACCGCGATGCGTTGCCGTAAAAAAATTGCTGAAGAGCCCAAAGGCTGCTGCCGACGGGTACGTTGGAATACCCCTGTACCGCAAGGGTTTCGGGGTATGCGCATTCTGGTCGTCATACAGTCCGCGGATCAATTCAAACGCGGCGCTGCCCGTTCCCGGCAACAATGACTTGAACAATTCCACCACGGGCAGGTAATCGATGGTTGCCCAATGCATCGCGCTCATGCAGGACATGAACCGCGCCCGCTCCCAAGCGCCATCTTCCAGAACGTAGAACGCATCCTTTCGTTGACGAATCGTGGCATGCCCGGTGCCATCAAGCATGAGATCATCATCGGCATAAAAAAATCCCACTTCTTCTATGCCAACGCCCATGGCCCGGGAAGCCATCATGCGGAGGTCATGCCTGGTGAGGGCTTGCCACTCCGGACGAGACGTCAGATCCAGTTGCATGGCATGCACGAGCCCGTTGGGTTTGAGGCCCACCCATTGCCCCCAGTCCAGGCAGAACCGGGCCGATACCAGACGAGCCGTTCCATCCGCACGTGCTTCCCACTCGCATTCGTGCAGCGGGTGACCGTCGGGGTCGGTCATCAGCATTCGCCGCCCCAATGGGCCGTATAACACCACGTGGCCGGTCTCAAGGCGCTTGCACGTGAGTTCGTTTGCTGACTTTGTGCCAAAGGCCCGATTGCCCGGCAGCGTCAAGGCCCGTGGATTGTTGAGAATAGACGAAACGATGACGGAAGGATTGTTCAAACCGGAACTCATCCCGAAGAAGCTGACGGCACGTCGATACCTCCTGCATCATAACGCAAGCACGGCCATGGAACAAACTTGTCTCTTGACTTTCCAGAATCATTCTCTTAGAAGCAGATTCGTAAGCCGAACGACTCGACAGGATGGAGGAAAGACGATGCCGCCCTTGATCGACAGCTTCAGGACGTCGATGCAGGAAACAACGCATGCTGCATCCGGCTCAACGTTCTCCCACGCATTCATTGAAAAGCCACGTCGTGCCCGACGACGATGGCAGGCGGCATGGCCGGTTCTCTGCATAACGCTTTCTGCCTGCGGAGGCGGGGGTGGTGGCGGAGGTGTAATCGCGACAGATCCCGTACCCCCTCCTGTAGTAATTCCTCCTGTACCCGTAACCCCTACACCTGCCTGTTACCAGACCGCCGAATTCGGCTGTCTGTCCGAAAGTGCATATCAGGAACGAAGGGAAGAATTCGCGGCAACCTATAGAAATACAAGCGATTTCTCCAATCAATGGGGCTTGGCGGCAATCAACGCGGATCAGGCGTATGCGGATCTCCGGTTGGCCAAAGGAGAAAACGCGGCCCCGGGCGAGGGCGTGACCGTTGGCCTGATCGACACCGGCATCGATCAGGATCATTTCCTGTTTGACGTCGAAAGGATCGAAGAAACACGTCTTCTCGGCGCGGGCGATGAAAGAGGCGGGGAAATTTCCCACGGCACTGCGGTGGCGAGTGTCATTGCAGCCCGACCAAATTCCGGCGGAGCCGGCAGAGATGGGAGCTTTCAGGGGGTCGCCTGGGGTGCCGACCTGAAGATGTTCGCCATTCCACTCGGCGAAGCCCCACCGGATTACACCCCGATCATTTGGGACGACTTGAAAGCATCTGATACACAAAGTATCTCGCTCTATGAAACTGTTCTTGGATCCGGAGTGGACATCCTGAATTTGAGTTTTGGCTTCCAAGGGAACATCCAAAACTATGAAGAGTCGACCCTTCGCAGCAATTTTGGACAGACGATCACGGCGTTGGCGCAAGGAAACAGGCAGGAGAAAGCCATTCTGGTCTGGGCTGCCGGTAATAGTCATGACGATAACTGTACACAGGGACCGCCTCATTGCCTCCCTGACGGATCGGTGGATGCAAGCTCGCCGGATCTGTTAGCCGGTCTGGTCGCACGGATCGAAGAACTGCAGGGGCATTCCATTGCCGCGGTCGCAGTGGATCCCGATGGAATGATCACCGATTTTTCCAACCGCTGCGGAATCGCGGCAGAATGGTGTCTCGCGGCACCAGGTGATGACGTACGCCTCGCCTATTTTGGTCCTGGTCCTAATGACCGCCCCGGCTTCAGAGGAATAGGCTCCACCGGTGGAACCTCTTTTGCCGCACCCATGATCTCCGGTGGGCTCGCGCTCATGAAGCAGCTTTTTCGCGATCAACTCTCCAACCCGGAATTGGTCAAGCGGCTCTTCGCCACTGCCAACAAAAACGGTAGGTACGCGGCCAGGGCAATCTACGGACAGGGAATGATGGATCTCGGAGCCGCGACAAATCCCGTAGGTGCCCCCACGGTTGCCCTGGGCAACAGGGTCGGAGGTACGGCAGTCAGCCTTCAGGCTACCAATCTCAGCCTCGGAGGAGCATTGGGCGATGGACTCGGGCGTTCGCTGGCCGGGCAGGAAATCGTGGCGTTTGACAGCCTGGGAGCACCGTTCTGGTTCAAACTTTCCAACTTTCTGGGGAACACCAATGGACCGTCCTCTCTGTTCCGACTCCACGAATTGATGGAAGAGACCCCGATCACACAACAAATCGGAGGCCAGTTGACGACTTTCACTCAAGACCGTATCGGCGGCTCAATAGAACAGGATCTCGGATATGCACGACTTCAATTCGGCTTTTTAAGGAGGCCGGGAGACAGGATTGCAGACGTTGAGAATGGTCATCTCTCTCTCGTCCGGGATGCGACCACGTTGACCTTGACCGGAGAATACGGCCTTGCCGTTACCGCATTCAGCACGGCCGGTCTCATCGGAAGAGCGCCGACGTCCGGAGTCTCATTGTCCTGGCGGCCGGTGAATGGACCGGTTGGCCTGCGCACCGGCTGGCTTACGGAACAGGACACCCTGCTGGGAACCAGAACCAACGGGGCGTTTGGAACGCTTTCAGGCAATGCCGTCTTTGCCGGGCTTGAAACGGATGGCAATTTCGGCGAATGGCAGCTTGCAGCCGATGTTGACATTGGCACGTTGGCGCCCCGTCTGCAAGACGGAATCGTGACTGACATGTCGAACCTGACCACCAGCGCGTTCGCCTTGCGTGCAACGCGGAGGCTCCTTCACGGCGGATCAGTGACGATTACACTTGCGCAACCCCTGCGAGTGGAAACTGGCCAGGCAGCGCTCTCCATCCCCGTAGGCAGGACCAAAGAAGGTGACGTCGTTGTCAAGCGATTGGGAGCCAACCTCGTCCCATCGGGACGACAGGTCGAAGTCTCGGCGCAATGGCATCGGCCACTGGCCGATGCAGGGGAACTCCGCTTCGGCGCAGCCTGGACGCACAATCCCGGGCATAATGCGAACGCGGACCCGGCCCTGCGTGTCCTGGCCGGTTGGGGATTCGAGTTTTAGCCTGTCTTCAGACGCGGCATGCCAACCATCCACCAGGCCAAGCCGCGAACCTCCTCGCGCTATTCCCGAAGCTGACCCGATCCGTACACCACGTATTTGCAACAGGTCAGGTCTTCAAGCCCCATGGGCCCTCGGGCATGAATCCGAGTCGTACTGATACCGATTTCCGCGCCAAGGCCGAATTGGTAGCCATCGTTGAGCCGTGAAGAGGCATTGACCATCACCGCGCCGGCATCGACTTCTTGCAGGAATCTCATGGCCCGACCGTAGTCCTTGGTCACGATGACTTCGGTATGCCGGGAGCCATGCGTCCGGATGTGACTCATGGCCTCATCCAGGTCCTTGACGATCTTGATGGCCAACGTCAGTGAGAGAAATTCCCGGCCGTAATCTTCTTCCGTCGCAAGCTGGGCCTCGGGAATATGTTGACGGGTTCGTTCGCACCCACGTATTTCCACCTTGGCTTTGGTTAAAGCCTTCGCCAGGTTCGGCAAAAAGGTTCGGGCTACGTTCTGATGGACGAGCAAGGTCTCCACGGCATTACACGTCGAAGGCCGTTGGACCTTGGCATTCACGCTGATGGCTTCGGCCATCTTGAGATCGGCATCGGCATCGATATAGGTGTGGCACACGCCCTTATCATGCTTGATGACCGGAATCGTCGAATGCTCGGTGACAAGTGTCATCAGAGACTCCCCGCCTCGCGGAATAATCAGGTCCACGAACTGGTCCTGTTTCAACAGCTCCAGCACCGCTTCCCGTTCAGTCCGTTCGACCAGGGAGATCGAACCGTCAGGAATCCCGGCCTTCTGTGCGGCGTCGGAAAGGACTCGGGCAATGGCCACGTTGGAATGAATGGCTTCCGAGCCCCCTCGAAGCACGCAGACGTTTCCTGATTTGAGACACAGGGCTGCGGCATCGGCCGTAACGTTCGGGCGAGACTCGTAAATGATTCCAATGACCCCAATGGGCACCCGGACCCGTCCGACTTTCATGCCGTTGGGCCGTTCCCACATGCCTGACGATTGACCAACGGGATCGCGCAACCTGGCAATTTGACGAAGCCCGTCAGCCATTTCCCGAATGCGCTCAGGTGTAAGGCGAAGCCGGTCGGCCATGGCCTCCTGCCCATTCTTCTCGTCAAAGGCTTCAAGGTCTTTTGCATTTTCTTCCAGGAGTCCATCGGTGGCTTCTTCCAATCCTTCTGCCATGGTTCTCAAGGCATCATTCTTGACTGATGCCGACAAACGACTCAATTGGGGCACAGCAGCTCGTGCCTGTTCCAGAAGCATGCGAAGATACGTCGGGGTATCGACACTCTCTTCTTCTTTTTCCGGAAGAGTATCGGCACCTTCCGATGGTTCCTCTACGTGTTCCACATTCAATTCTTCTTCCGCGTTCATGTTCTCCAGCCTGTAAAAGATGATGTGATAGCCTGGAATGGAGAATACCCATGCCTCATGAACCAGGTCAAGATCTGGGAAGGCCGATGGCAGCCGGAAGCAATCGAGTGCCACGCCGAATGATTTTGGGACCCACCGATATGATCAGGGTCGTTTTCCATGCTATTTCCTTGATTTTTCGTATTCAATCCTGCTACACATGTTCTGGTTTTCCCTCAGCAAACAAGCGCATTTCTCTTCCTCGTGCCGAGGTAGCTCAGTTGGCAGAGCACAGCCCTGAAAAGGCTGGTGTCGGCAGTTCGATTCTGCCCCTCGGCACCAATATCTTCGACAAACCGGCCATTCCCATCATGGCGATCTTTGCTCATGGAACAGGCTGATTCGTCGCCCGAATCCTTGCCGCCATACCTGATGTAATCCGGCATCCTGAGAGAACAGCAAAGCCTCTGGATTCCCGCCCCCGATTAAGGATGTCGAGGGCAGGCTTTCGCGGGAATGACGCAATCGGAGACCGGACTCCCCTCTCCATCATGCCGGGCTTGACCCGGCATCCAGAAGAATAAAGGAAAAGAAAATCCTGGATTCCCGCCCCCGATTAAGGATGTCGAGGGCAGGCTTTCGCGGGAATGACGAAGAGAGACTCCAAATCCATCATGCCGGACCCCGATCAGGCATCCAGAGTCTCCTGAACCGAGAAACGACCCGTTATGTTTCTGCTTGTAGGATCGAGCAGGCGCAAGTCAGGACTGTTGCGGCATGGTGGCGTCGATCATGGAACAAAACAACAATCGCCCATCCCGATTGCCTAGAACGGCTTCCGCACAGCGTTCGGGGTGCGGCATGAGCCCTAGAACGTTGCCACCCGCATTGCGAATCCCGGCAATATTATCGAGCGACCCATTGGGATTGGCTTCCGGGGTGACGGTTCCGTCTTCCCGACAATACCTGAACACGATCTGGGCATTGGCCTGGAGCGCAGCCAAGGTGACGGGGTCGGCATGGTAATTGCCATCCGCATGGGCAATGGGGAAACGCAGCACCTGACCGGATTCATACCGTTGAGTAAACGGGGTCTCGGTATTGACCACTTTTACCCGGACGTCTTCGCAAATAAAGGAGAGTCCGGCGTTCGGCAAGATGGCTCCGGGTAACAGCCCTGCCTCCAGCAGGATCTGAAACCCGTTACAGATTCCCAGGACCAACCCACCTGCCCGGGCAAAATCCTTGACCGCACGCATGATCGGCGATAATTGCGCGATGGCGCCGGTGCGAAGATAATCCCCATAGGAGAACCCTCCTGGCAAAATCACGGCATCCGTCTCACCCAGGGACGTTTCGCCGTGCCAGATCAGGTTGACGTTTTGTCCCAACTCCTCTGCCAGGACATGCGCACAATCACGATCACAATTGGATCCGGGAAAGACGATGACGCCCCAATTCATGAGGCATGCCGTGGCGGTGGAGGGACCAACTCATACCGATATTCTTCAATCACCATGTTGGCGAGCAGTGTTTCACACATGGCTTTGAGTTGCTCTTCTGCCTGCGCAGGATCGTCCTGGGTTAATTCAATCTCCAGAAACTTTCCCACCCGGACGTCGTTCACGCCGGAAAACCCCAAGGTCTCCAACGATTGCCTGATCGTCCGACCCTGAGGATCCAGAATGCCCGATTTCAAGGTCACGTGGACTTTGGCCTTGATCATCTGCGTGTTCGTCTCCGCACGGGCTTCACAGAGGCGGTTTTCGAGCCAAAGACTCGGCGATACACCTCGTTCAGGTGACGAACGTACCATTGAGGGTCGAAACAGGCATCGATCTCGGCTCGCGTCATTTTTTTCGAGATGAACGGATCTTGCACCACGAGATCGTGAAACGTCCCCTGCCCGGCCCAGGCGTCCATGGCATGGCGTTGAACCACTTCGTAGGCGGTTTTGCGTTCGATGCCATGATCCACCAACGCCAACAAGAGGCGCTGGGAATAGACCAAGCCGCCCGTCAGGTTCAGATTCTTCAACATCCGCTCAGGATACACCACCAGATTTTCCAGCAGTTGCGTCAAGCGTACGATCATGTAATCGATCAGAATCGTGCTGTCCGGGAGAATGATTCGCTCGACCGAAGAATGGCTGATGTCACGTTCGTGCCACAGCGCGACGTTCTCCAGCGCGGCGAGACTGTTGGCTCGAATGACCCTGGCGAGGCCACAGAGATTTTCGGATCCTACGGGATTTCGTTTATGCGGCATCGCGGACGATCCTTTTTGTCCGGTGCTGAAATGTTCCTCGGCTTCCAGGACTTCGGTCCGTTGAAGGTGGCGGATTTCGGTCGCCACTTTTTCAATGCTTGCAGCGAGAAGGGCCAAGGTGGTCACAAACGCCGCGTGCCGGTCACGTTGCACGATCTGATTCGACACGGGAGCCGGTTTCAGCTTCAGCTTCGCACAGACGATTGTTTCAATTCGCGGGGGAAGATGCGCAAACGTCCCCATGGCTCCGGAGAGTTTTCCAACGGCAATATCCTCTCCTGCCGCGAGCAGACGACTGCGCTGCCGCCGACATTCCTCGTACCAGATGGCAAACTTGAAGCCCAGGGAAATGGGTTCGCCGTGAATGCCGTGCGACCGCCCCACCATCATCGTCTTCCGGTGCTCCATGGCCTTATCACGCAGCACCTTCAACAAGGCGTCCAGATCTTCCAGGATAATCCCCACCGCCTCGACCAACTGCATTGCCAGCCCGGTATCGAGAACGTCGGAGGACGTCATTCCCGCATGTAAATGCCGGGACGGAGGGCCGACCTGTTCGGCAACGGATTCCAAAAACGCAATCACGTCATGTTTGGTCACCCGTTCGATTGCGTCGATCCGGTCCGGGTCGAGTTTGACCTTTCGTCTGATTCGTTGCGTCGTGCCCTTGGGAATTTCACCGATCTCTTCACGGGCTTCGCAGGCGGCCAGTTCGACTTCCAACCAGGTTTCATATTTCCGCTGCCGGGTCCAGACGGCTCCCATGCCGGGCAACGTGTAGCGTTCAATCATCCGTACTCCACGGTCAATCCTTCTTCAGCACAGGCCCATTCATAAATCCAGATGGCATTTCGCACATTCGTGAGTCAATGTCTCTCATCCAAACACACCAGACTTCTGCTGCGACTGCAATAATACGACTGCGCGGAAAATGCGGTCTCCGGCACCAACCCGTTGAAACACCTGCCCGGTAAGAATCAACCGTCGCCGTTCCCGAGTCTGGTTCGTTGCAGGATGGCGCGGTCGATCAGACCTTCGACCGTGGGGTCAACGTTACGCATTTGGATTCGGGTCATGAAAGCGCGTGGCCCCATCTCCACGAACAGACGGCCAAAAACTTCATCGGCAAAGCTACTTGAAATAACGCCCACGCCGTCGAAGTCGATAATAACCGGCCGAGGCTCACGCAGCAGATTCTCGATCATCCCTCGAATCCGCCTTCCACCTTGGCGAGAGCCTGTATCACGCTGTGCCTCATCCTTGACTTGAAAAACCAATCCGCCCTCCTTGTTCTCAAATTTACGCTCAATGTAATCGTAGGGTGGATCATGAGATCGGCCCTTGAAACGAAGGGCCTTGCCCAACAATTCAGGATCGCTGACTTTAATCCCACATCGAACTGATGTTCCGCAATACGGAACACTCTTTAAACGATTGACGATTTTCCCTTCATTTCCTTTACCAAGAAGCAAGCCATTCAAGGAATGAATCTCAAAGGTGCCACCTGAAAGGGTTGCGACCCGGTAGCTTCCATAGAGCCCGTTACCGGCGTTTTGGCTCTTGTCTCGTGTAACGCCTTCGTCAATCGCTCGTCGAATAGCTTCTGCATGATCGGATATGTTTATGCTACGAGGAATGCCGATGCCAGCATCGGCGACGACAAACTCAACCTGATTAGCGTTTTTATATGCCGTTGCTTGCACAAACCCGCCAACCGAAGATTGAGAGTGATTGACCACATTATCCATGATCTCCCCTAACGCCCATTCGACGGCTTTTAAGGTTGCTCGATCCGTTTCCAACTTACCCAAGATTAAGTTCATGACCTTGTCGAGAATCTCGTCTATCGTACTCGCCCTATCATCTCCGAAACGAAGGGCAGGCACGTGGCCTCCTTCGTGTGAAGTTTGTTCATATCTATCGGGATTGATATAGTACGCCCAATTGGTATTAGAAAAAAGCCGTTGAAGATCGTCGCCATTGGGTTTGATTAACTGAAATTTAACGCCTTTCTTTTGGTAATTCACAATGATAGGCATCAGTGGCAGCATTACGGCTTCCGTAATTCCGGTACACTTGGAAAAATCCAACATAACATCAGACGATTGCTGAATCTCCTCTATAGTCCGATCAAGCATCGCACATAATCGTCGCAAATGTCGGGGCCATATTTTACTTTTGACGACGAATTGATTGTCGTTCTTTTTAATTTCGTCGTTCATTCAAACATCCAGGAGTGCTTTGATCGTTCTTCCTCGTACAGGAGCACGGCTTTTTTCGGAACTTCTCAGAAGACGACCGTCCAACATGCAACTTCGACGTCTCGTTCAGTAATCATTTCCAACCGCCGCGACGTTACATCGCATCTTTCTCAGAATTCGAGTAAGGCACAAGCTAACGGTTCTCGACAGAGCCGGAAAGGAACGGTGCCACAAGGACGGACTCTGATGACAACCTCATTCAACGATACTGAATTCCCTGACGAGAAGGAATGATCCGCGTGGCGTGTAAGAATAATTCAGTGCGCAAGCGCGCCGCGTTTGAGTTCGAGCCGGGCATCGTGCTTGATGAGCTGATCCAGGACCGCATTCACGAATCGCCTGGTTTCATCGTCTGCAAAACTTTTGGCCAGTTGCAGGGCTTCATTCACCGTCACCTTTGCCGGCACGTCAGGGATCCAGAGCAATTCATACATCGCCTGGCGCAGAATGTTCCGGTCCACCACGGGCATCCGTTGCACGGTCCAGTTTCGTGCATAGGCGGTAATCAGGCCGTCGAGTTCGACCTGATGGGTCCGGACGCCGGCGACCAACTGGGACACAAATCCCCGAACCGATTCCGAGGCGTTCTGCTGCGCCCAGAATTGCTCCAGCCAGAACTCCGTCGATCCGTGAAAATCACATTGAAAAAGAATTTGGAGAGCCAATTCACGCGCATCATGCCGCGTCTCCCCTCCTCGACGTTCAGCGTCTCGTTCTTGTCGTGCCACGTTGCTCGTCTTCGCTGACATTACGGTTGCCGGAAGCCGGTCGGTTTGCGATTGATTTCGTGCAGTTCCTTCATCAGGGTTGCCATTTCAATGGCGGTACGCGCGGCATCGGAGCCCCGGTTGACTTCCGTGGCGCCTGCCCTGGCCAAGGCTTCTTCCGTGGTATTCGTCGTCAGGACTCCGAAGATAATGGGAATGCCCGTGTCCCATGAGGCCTGGGCAATGCCCCGGCTCATTTCTGCGCCGATGAATTCGAAATGAGGGGTTTCGCCTCTGATGACGGCGCCCAAACAGATCACGGCGTCGAATTGTCTGGATTGAGCCAATTGCTTCGCCACCAGTGGAATTTCAAAGGCCCCGGGCACCCGAACAATTTGCAGGTTATCCGTCTGCGCACCATGGTGTTTCAAGGTTTCAAGCGCCCCGGCTTCCAGCCGACTGGTGACGAATTCATTGAACCGGCTCACCACGACGCCAAATCGCAGTTCCTGGGCATTCGAATGTCCTTCGGCGAGTTTCATGGCTGGTTCGAGTAGGGGATCTTCATGCACGCCTCAGCCTGCCGGCTTCCCCTGTTCACGGTCCGGGCTGCCGGGCTCACGATGATCAGACGTTGTTTAAGATGTGTCCCAATTTGCTTTTTTTCGTTCGAAGGTAATGGACGTTCGTGTCCCGGGGATCGACTTCAATGGGAACGCGCTCAACAACTTCCAGGCCATAACCCTCGATCCCCACGATCTTTCGCGGGTTATTGGTCATGAGACGAATCTGCCTGAGTCCCAGACTGACGAGAATTTGCGCGCCAATGCCGTAATCCCGCAAGTCCGGTTTGAACCCCAGCTTGAGATTGGCCTCGACGGTGTCGCTGCCGTGGTCCTGAAGATGATAGGCTTTGATTTTATTCAGCAACCCGATGCCCCTCCCCTCCTGATTCAAATACAGCAGCACGCCCTTGCCTTCTTTTTCAATGACGGCCATGGCGCGGTGAAGCTGGTCACGGCAGTCGCAGCGCAAAGAGCCGAAGACGTCCGACGTGAGGCATCCGGAATGAACGCGCACGAGGGTCGGCGATTCATCGATATGGCCTTTCACCAAAGCCATGTGCGATCCATTATCCAGTTCGTTCTCGAAGACCCAGGCCTGGAAATTTCCAAAAATCGTCGGCAATTCCGCACTCACGGATTTTTTGACAAACGTCTCGCGTGAAAGCCGATAATGAATGAGATCCTTGATGGTAATGAGGCTGAGGCCGTGTTGCTTGGCAAAATCCATGAGGTCGGGAATCCTGGCCATGGTTCCATCGTCATTCATGATTTCACAGATGACCCCGGCCGGAGACCTGCCGGCCATCCTGGCCAAATCAACGGAACCCTCGGTTTGGCCGGCCCGTTTGAGCACGCCTCCGTCATGTGCCCTCAAGGGGAACACGTGGCCCGGCCTCGTAAAATCAGAGGGTTTGCACGAAGGGTCCACAGCCATGCGAATCGTCGTGGCCCGGTCTGCTGCTGAAATTCCCGTCGTGACGTCTCGTGAGGCATCGATGGACACGGTAAAGGCCGTGCCGAATGGCGCGGTGTTTTCCGCGCTTTGAGGATGCAAATGAAGCTGGTTGGCCCGCTCCATCGTGAGGGTCAGACAGATGAGCCCACGGGCATGTTTAGCCATGAAATTGACGGCGTCGGGAGTCACGGATTCGGCAGCCATGACCAGATCGCCTTCGTTTTCACGATCCTCGTCATCGACCAGGATGACAAATTTTCCTGCACGAATATCCTCAAGGGCTTCATCGATGGTATTGAATGCAGTCATGTCCATCATCCTTTCTCAACCATGAAGAACAGGATCAGCCAGTGTCCCGTTCAGAATACCATCCTCAACCGTTCCTGTCATCCTTGCACCTGCGGGTTGCGCATTCATTGATCCATCGATGCTCTTCGGGAGGGGCTCGGGGGCAGAATGCCCGACGGTCGTGGATTCAGGATGACAGCGGATCCGAAGTTTTTATCGAAAGAGGCAGGGACCGCTGAATGCTGATCACACTGCCGGTGGCAATGCCCGTCAGGACCACAAAGACCAGAAATCCACTCGCGTAGGTTCCTGTCACGTCCTTTAAAAAGCCGAACCAGAATGGCAGAAAGAACCCGCCAAGCCCCCCGGCGGCCCCGATAAAACCCGAAGCCGTTCCCATCACGTTCTGATAGCGCAATGATGCCACTTGAAACACGACCCCATTCCCGAACCCCAGAAGAAGCAGGGTCGTCACGATCAGGGGAAAGGCCCAGAACGCCGGTGGCAGCCATGCCAAAAGAACGCACAACCCACCGATAAGCGGGAATCCTCCCTGAAGGAGGATGAATCCTCCTACCCGGTCGGCCCAGTACCCTCCGATCGGTCTGGCAAGACTTCCTGCAAATCCGCATCCCGCAGTCAGGGTCCCGGCAGCGATCATATCCAAGCCGTATTGATCATGGAAAAAAATCGGCAAAAAACTGGAAAATCCAACAAACCCGCCAAACGTCAGCCCATAGAAGAAACACAGCCATTGCATGAATCGTTCATGAAAGACCATGCGGAAAGAGGCCGCGAGGCTGGTTCCGGACACGCGTTGCAAGGAAGGCTCACGGACGAACAGCGAAAAGACCACCGCGGCAATCAGGACCGGCACCACCATGAGGCCGAACACTCCATGCCATCCGACGTGGGCGACGAGACGTGGGGCAAAAAACGTTGCCAGGAGGACCCCGCTGTTTCCCGTCGCGGCGATTCCCATGGCCAGCCCTTGATGCCGAGGAGGATAGGCTCGACTCGCAATGGGAAGCGCCACGGCAAAACTCGCGCCTGCCGCTCCCAATATAAGACCAATGCCGACCAGTTGGGCATAGTTCTGTCCAAACAGCCACCCGGCTAACAACGCAATGACTTCCAGCCAGAGAATCCCGAGGCCGACCCGTTTTGCCCCGAACAGATCGGTAAAAGGTCCGATCACAATGCGTAACAGAGCCCCGCTCAACAGGGGAATGGCCACCAACAGCCCTTTTTGCGTGGCGCTCAATGCAAAGTCCTGCGCAATGGCGATGCCCAAGGCGCCGATCAGCAGCCAGACGACAAAACTCACCTCGAAGTGGAACCATGCTCCGAATAAGGAAGGCCAGTGGCCACTTTTTAGGGCATTCTTCAGCGTCATGGTCAAAAATGAATCAAAAGCCTGCGGTGGCATTTTTTACAGGACGGGTGCATCACTATAAAGGACGGTCTCGCCCCCCTGCAATCAACGCACGGGAACGACGTGAAAGGATTCTTTTGTGATTCCCCTCATCTGGGTTATAATTTTACAGCAATTGCACGAATGGCCATTCCCCTGAAAAGACGCCGATATCCACTCGATGCCTTCTTCCCATCAAGACGAGAGCCGACTGGAAGAAGACGAGGCTTTGGTTGACGCTGAATTCTCGTTTGATTCTGAGGAAGATTTCTCCTGCGAGATTGTAGAACCGGCCGGCGATTCCCCATCCGAACGGGCCGAATCAACTGATCTCGTTCCCACCACGGCACTGAGCCGCTACCTCGTCGAGGTCCGTCGATATCCTTTTCTTTCCAAAGAAGAAGAAGTACAGCTTTTTCACGAATACAGGGTCACGGGCAGTCGAGAGGCAGCGGTCAGGTTGATCCTGGCGAATCTCCGGGTCTCCGTCGCCATCGCGTCGGAATACGCGCATACCGGGGCCGATCAGATGGATCTTATTCAGGAAGGGAACGTCGGGCTGATGCAGGCCATGAAAAAATTCGACGTATCCCGCAACGTCCGCTTCTACGCGTACGCGGCCTGGTGGGTCAGAGCCTATATTCTCCGGTATCTCCTGAACTCGCATCGTCTGGTGAAAATCGGAACGACCCAGGAACAGCGAAAACTCTTCTATAACTTGAAAAAGGAAAAGGCTAAACTCGAACGACAGGGATTCGTGCCGGATGCCAAACTCCTTGCCGACCGACTTCAGGTACGGGAGCGGGACGTCCTGGAAATGGACCAGCGATTGGGCAGTTGGGAGCTCTCCCTCGATCAACCCATCAACAAAGACAAGGAAGAAGGTACCCTGTTTGAAGTCCTCCCTGCCTCTACGCCCCGAGTGGACGACGTCATCGCCCAAAAGGAGCTGAGGCTTTTGTTTCGAAAGAAACTCGCAGAATTTTCGAAGATGCTCAATGAACGGGAGGAAGATATTCTGCGAAACCGGCTGCTTTCGGAAACACCATTGACCCTTGAGGAAATCGGACGGAAGTATTCGATTACCAAGGAACGTTCACGACAGCTTGAAGCCAGGATCATCAAGAGATTACGAGATTTCCTGAAGGCCGAGCTCAAGGATTTCGAAGCCTTGCGCACCTGACCATTCCTTCCCTCCTGCCACGGCCCACATTTTTTTGGCCCGGGCCCTTGACTTTGAGAAATCAGACCTTACCTCAAGTCTGATCATTGCAGGGAAGCCCCATGGGTCTTCCAAAACATACCGACTATTCACCATGCATCGATAATCAACCAAAGGAGGAAGTTGTCACATGGCCACACAAACAAAGGAAAAGGAAGGAACCCAAGGCACCGCGGCCAAAGGATTTTTGCCTCTCGGCGACCGCATCTTTGTGACCTACACGGAAGAACTCGAGCGCACGGCCGGAGGCATTTATGTTCCCGACTCCGCCAGAGAAAAGCCTCAGAGAGGAAAAGTCGAAGGCGTTGGGAAAGACGTCAAAACCCTAAAAATCGGCGATCAAGTCCTGTTTGACAAATATTCCGGAACCAAAATCAGAGTCGAAAACGATGATTGTCTGATCCTGAAAGAAGAAGACATTCTCGGCATCTTCGTCGATTCCTGAATGACTCAACCGGTTCCATGAAACCAAAAACTTCAGTTATACTTTAATTTGATGGAGGAAGATTATGGCAAAGCAGCTGTTGTATAGCGATCAAGCCAGGAGTGCGATTCTCCAAGGCGTGAATCAATTGGCCAATGCCGTGAAGGCGACGTTAGGGCCAAAAGGTCGAAACGCCATCCTGGACAAGAAATTCGGCGCACCGACGATCACAAAAGACGGAGTGACCGTGGCCAAAGAGATCGAGCTTAAAGATCCCTACCAGAACATGGGAGCCCAATTGGTCAGGGAAGTGGCCAGCAAGACCAGCGACGTGGCCGGTGACGGAACCACGACCGCGACGGTGTTGGCTCAAGCCATTTTCCGTGAAGGCGTGAAGCACCTCAGTGCCGGCGCGAATCCCATGGAATTGAAGCGTGGGATCGACAAGGCCGTTGAAGTCGCCACGACGGAGCTGAAAAACCTCAGCAAGCCCTGTCAGGACAAAAAGGAAATCGGTCAAATCGGTGCCATTTCCGCGAACAACGACTCCACCATCGGCGATCTGATTGCCGAAGCCATGGACAAGGTAGGAAAGGACGGCGTCATTACCGTTGAAGAGGCCAAGTCCATGACCACCTCCCTGGACGTCGTCGAAGGCATGCAATTCGACCGTGGCTACATTTCCCCCTATTTCGTGACCAATGCCGAACGCATGGAGGCTTCCCTCGAAGATGCGTTTCTGCTCATCCACGAGAAGAAGATCAGTGCCATGAAAGACCTGCTGCCCATCCTGGAGCAAGTGGCGAAAATGGGGAAACCTCTCGTCATCGTGGCCGAGGACGTCGAAGGCGAAGCCTTGGCAACCCTGGTGGTGAACAAGCTTCGCGGCACCCTGAACATCGCCGCAGTCAAGGCGCCCGGATTCGGGGATCGTCGAAAAGCCATGCTGGAAGACATCGCCATTCTGACCGGTGGTCAGGTGATTTCCGAAGAAGTCGGCGTGAAGCTGGAAAACGTGAAACTCACGGACCTCGGGCGCGCCAAGCGAGTGACGATCGATAAGGATAACACGACGATCGTCGAAGGTGCCGGAGATCCCAAGCAAATCGAAGGCCGGGTCAAACAGATCAAGGCGCAAATCGAGGAGACCACCTCGGATTACGACCGCGAAAAGCTTCAAGAGCGGTTGGCAAAGATCGTGGGTGGCGTGGCCGTCATCAACGTCGGGGCCGCAACGGAAACCGAAATGAAGGAAAAGAAGGCCCGTGTCGAAGACGCGCTGCATGCAACGAAAGCAGCCGTGGAAGAAGGCATTGTTCCCGGTGGCGGCGTGGCGCTGCTTCGAGCCGTTCCCGCCCTGGAAAAAATGAGCCTGGATGGCGATCAACAGTTCGGCGTCAACATTGTCCGGCGCGCCTGCGAAGAACCGATCAGGCTGATTGCCGAGAACGCCGGAGTCGAAGGCTCAATCGTCGTCGACAAGGTACGCAGTGGCAAGGCCACCAACGGGTACAACGCCGCCACGGATCAATACGTCAACATGGTCGAGGCCGGGGTCATCGACCCCACCAAGGTCACGCGTTGCGCCCTGCAAAACGCCGCAAGCGTCGCAGGGTTGATGTTGACCACCGAGGTGACTGTGACCGATTTGCCTGAGGAGAAGAAAGAGCCAGCCGGTGGCATGGGCGGCCATGACCACGGCATGGGCGGCATGGGCGGCATGATGTAAGAACCCTGCTCGACCCGGCAGAAGAGAACAACCAGGCAGGTTGTGGCCCGGCCTGGCGAATCTCGGCTGTCCATGAGGCCGTTTGGAAGGCCCGGGGAAATTTCTCCGGGCCTTCGTTTTTTTAAGCCCGGTTCTCTTCCAGGATCCTCTTTCAATCCGCCCGGGCACTGGCGTTCCCAATCTCAATTTGAAGTCATTGTTCCTGCCAACCCCCATAGGAAAAGACTTGCTCGCGCGCCTTGAAGAATTCTATGGTATGAAAAATGTCTCCGGGGTTAGGAATGAGCGGCTTCAAAAAAGGAACTGAATGATGAAAGACTTGGCATTGATCGTCATACTGGCACTGGCTTCCACCGGAATCTCGTTCATGGATGGCGTGGGAGCCAACGCAGAGCCCCGAACTGAATCGATCTGCAATTTGGGCATGGTCAAGGGAGAGCAGGGACGCACCTGTGAGGTGCCGATCCCATCGGGCTGTGAAGTGGCAAATTTCCCCGGCTATGACACTCCGTGGATTGACGTCTCCAAGGGAGGCCAAACAAGCTGTGACATCGATCAGGAACAAACCGACTGGAAAACGAAGATTGTCGGCTCCTGTGGGCCATGCGGCACTGACAACTGTTCGGCTCGGTTCAGCGTGATGTTCACGTGTGGCGACAGTGCTCCCATGACCACCCAGCCCAGAAAAATCTACAAAGATTAGTCCTCTCGAGGACATCAGGTTCGTGATCCTTGCGAGGAGTGACTCCTTCGTTGACCCCAGACAAGGGCCTCCCCTCGATAGAGAAGGGGTTGGGGGGATCAAACAAGGCCTGCCCAGGAGCCTGGTCGTATCCCCGACTCCGACCGGGAATCTTTGAGAACCGGGAGATCGGCGGAACAAAAGGGAACTGGCTGTCACGGGCTCGTCTCGGGAATGCCCGATATGCCTGTCGTTGGCTCTTCGCCTGCCAATGACAAGGGAGAGGATCCTTTCGTGTCGTCGATAACCCAGCTTCTCAAACAAGCCGCTCTCGAACAAGGGTTTCACGCGGTGGGTATTGCCCGTGTCTCGTCAGCAAACCCTGTCACGGACACCCGCTCATCATCAACCAATCGATCCGGTCATCGGCTTCTTGATCGTCTCAGGAATTGGCTGGCGCAAGGATACCACGGCACGATGGAATGGATGGAACGCAATCCCGAACGCCGGGCTGATCCTGCCAGGGTCTTGCCCGGCTGCCGCTCGATCATTTCCCTGGGCATGAATTATTGGACGGACGTGCTCCCCGATGAGCGGCAGGGAAACGGGAGAATTGCCAGATATGCCTGGGGAGAGGATTACCATCGCGTGTTTCAGAAGAAACTCAAGACGATCGAAGACGTGCTCAAGTCACTCGAGCCGGGTTGTCACACGCGCCGTTACGTGGATACGGGGCCGGTGATGGAAAAATTCTGGGCGCAGCAAGCCGGACTGGGGTGGCTGGGAAAACATTCCAATCTCGTCTCCCCGACCTTCGGATCCTGGCTGCTCCTCGGAGAGATTCTCACCACCGTGGAGTTAGAGGCCGATGAACCCGGAACCGACCTCTGTGGAACCTGTACCCTGTGTCTCGAGGCGTGTCCGACCGGTGCCATTGTCGAACCCTACGTCGTGGATGCCAACAAGTGTCTCGCCTATCTGACCATCGAGTACCGGGGCGACGAACGTTCCATCTCACGAGACCTGCAAGCCGGCATGGGAAACCGCATCTTTGGATGCGATGACTGTCTGGACGCCTGTCCGTACAACGTCTTTGCCTCGACAACGGACGAACCAGCCTTCTTCCCAACCCCTCTGACGCAGGGTCCGAATTTGTCCGAATTATCAACATTGAGCGAGGAAGACTTTTCCCGAACCTTTGCACGCTCCCCCGTTCGACGTGCAAAGTTTTCAGGATTTACGCGGAACGTCGCCATTGCCCTGCAGAACGAACGTTCGCCTCGAATCCCCTCGCAGGCTACGTCAACTCCGCCATCGTCACGCCATCACCGCCTTCCTCCCGCGTTCCCGGCCGAAACGTCGTGACGTAGGCCGATTGAGCCAGAAATTCTCGAGTTGCCGCCTTGAGTTTTCCCGTCCCATGTCCATGAACAATTCGAATGGCCTTGGAATCGTGCAGCAAGGCCTGATCCAATCGAGCCGTCAGGTATTCAAGCGCTTCTTCCGTCTGCCGACCACGCAGATCGACGTTGGCAAACCCGGATAGGCCGGACAGGCTGGTTCCCGATGGCAATCGCTCGTTGGACGCCGGCAGGGTGGATTTCGACGAGCAAGGGATGGAGGGCTCGGGGCGCAAGCCAGCACGGACCGCCACCTCCTCTTTCCCAAGCCCCACGAGTCGGTTCACGTGGACGGACATCTCCGTGGTCCCAACCCGTACACGAACGTATTTCTTGTCTTGAGGATTTTCCAGCAATCGTCCGGGGGTTTCCAGATCGGCAATTTCCACGAAATCGCCTTCTTCGAGAGACGCCACAGGCAGGGTTTCCCGATGTGGCTGCCCGTGTTGCATGACGGAGGTTTCAACCTCCTGTAGCCGGAGCCTGGCTTCTTCCGCTCGCTCCCACGTGTTCTGTTGGTGTAAGGAGTCGATCATTCGACGAATTTCGCTCCGCGCAGCAGCCAGGTCGCTTCGAAGTGCCTTCTTCATTTTCCTGATCTCTTCACGTTCTCCCATACGCAACCGTTCGGCAATCTCACGGGCTTCTTCCGCGTCCTTGTGGGCAACTGCGCGTTGAATCCTGGCTTCGTCCAGTTCCTCTTTCAACTGCTGATGAATGTGCTGAAGATCCGAAAAGATCGAATCGAGTTGCCGGTCTTCTTGATGGACGAGTTTCAACGCATGATCCAAAATCAACGGATCCATCCCCAGGCGAGCGGCGATATCAAGCGCTGAGGACCCCCCGGGAATGCCGGAAATGAATCGGTAGGTCGGGGCGAGCGTGTTCACGTCGAATTCAAGGCTTGCGTTGAGAAACTTCCGAGTCGAAAGGGCCAAGGTTTTTAATGCATTGTAATGCGTCGTCACAACGACCTTGAGATTGCGTTCGGCAAATCGACGGAGAAGGGCTTCAGCCAGGGCTGCTCCTTCGGCAGGGTCG
This sequence comes from Nitrospirales bacterium, assembly GCA_965221365.1. Taxonomy (GTDB): domain Bacteria; phylum Nitrospirota; class Nitrospiria; order Nitrospirales; family UBA8639; genus Bin75. Next base: position 215,833 of record OZ244884.1, read on the forward strand.
GTCGAGCTGATGATTTCGTCCAGGAGAACGAGCGTTTGCGGAAATTCATCTTGTGGTCGGTGCTCGATGCGTTTGAAAAGATCGATGATTTTTTTAACGTGGGCGGAAAAACTCGAAAGATCCTTGGTCAGATCCTGGGCATCGCCGATATCGGCAAAGGTTTCCTCGAAAAACGCCATTTCCGATCCATCCCCGCAGGGAAGATGGAGTCCGCCTCGCACCATCAGACTGCAAAGCCCCAACAGCTTTAGCAGTACGGTTTTCCCTCCGGTATTGGGACCGGAAATCACCAACACGTTCGCATCTTTTTCAAACATGACGTCATTGGGAACGACCTGCTCTTTGGTTAACAGAAGCAAGGGGTGCCGCGCGTTCCACAGACGAATGTGGCCTTCCGTATTAAGATGAACCGGCGTGCCCTTCATGCGGACGCTCAGACGCGCCCGGGCTGCGATACAGTCCAAGGTGGTCAGGATTTGCATCAGGGTCCGCAGCGCCTGCACGTGCTCCACGACGTGGTTTGTGAGTTCCTGCAGAATCCGGTTGATTTCACGAATGATCTGAATCTCGGCAACTTTGAGCTGATTGTTGAGATCGACGAGTTCACGGGGTTCCATGAAGACCGTAGCCCCGCTGGCGGAAACATCATGGACGATCCCGGGCAGATCATGCTGGCGTTCGGCCTTGATCGGCAGGACGTATCGATTTTCCCGTTGGGCATAATACGGCTCCTGCAACAATTCTCTGTAATGCGGAGAAGACACCATGCGTTCGACGCGATGGCGTATGCGTTGCTTCAATTCCTGCGCCACGCGAAGAGCGTCTTGCAGCGTCGGTGAGGCATGGCCGAGAATTTCACCTTCTTCGCTCACGCAACCGTCGATGATGCGTCGAAGGCCGGAAAGATCCGGCAGGGACGCATAATAAGAAAATAGGGTGGGGATGGTCCGTTGATTGGCGACGAGTGCGCGTCGGGCGTTCCCTGCCACGTGGATCAGGACGGAGAGGTTTCTCAACGTCTTGAGGTCCAGGACTCCTCCTTTTTCAACTTTCTCCAGGGCTTGTGATGAATCTTCGAATTGCACCGCGGGAAACGGCACGGAAGCATCGTGAAGCTCAAGCATTTCCGTGGTTTCCTGCATGCGACGTTGCGCGGATTCGAGGGTCTTCTCCAATGGCAACCGTCGGCACCAATCGGCGCCCAATGAAGAATGCGCCTGTGCAGCCAGAACCTCCAGCACCTGTGGCCATTCAAGGGCTTGTTGAGTCTCGGAAATGGCGGAGTGGTCAGACACGAGGATACGGGATACGGGTTTCTGTATTGGACGTCGGATAAGAGTAACGAAGTCGCAGACGAAACGAAAGGGGCCGCGAACACCCGTTGTCACACCGGACAATTGGAAAACCCGCGAAAATCAAAAGAAATCTGGCCCATGATTCAAGCCTGGTCTTTTTTCCATCTGTTGTTGATCTTTATGACAAGACAAACGAGAGGTTTCATTTTGTTGGGCAAGATAAATGCCAGAAATACAAAAATAGTTTTTTCATGCCAACAAAATATTTATTGTTGTCATGTATTTGGAATAATTATGAAACATTTTCTACAATGGGTGATGCCAGGATTCACTCTCATGCTAAGCGAATCCGCAACAACCGAACAGTCTCACGTAGCAGTTCGGGTGGAGGCCCACCCCAAGGACCCCATCTGTACGATCAGAAGAAGGGAGTGCTCAAGACATGAATGAACACGGCCAGGGAAGGATCGATGGGATGCATCGGGACTCTTTGCCTATCAATGACTGCAGGTGCGGATCATGACCCAGGACGAAGCCCGCGCGTATCTTAATTATCTGTTGACATTGGGGCTCCGGCGCGAAGAGGCGTTTGGGCCATTGGCGATCTCGTTTCTTCGCGAACAGAACCTGACGGCTCTTGGTATCGCCCCGGAAGAACAATTCAGTTTGATCATTGCCACGACTCAGGCCATTGCTGCTGAACCCAAACGCTATTCGCTCAAGCTGGAATTGTTGCAGAAGGCTCGTCAGCTTCTCTCAACGACGCGATTTTTCGATCCCGAATTGGCCAGGGAATTGGAGCATGACATTCAGAAAACCCATGCCGAGTTGAACATCTATACCGAAGCCATGAAATCCTCGCGGAACGTGCCGGTCGACCAGCACCTGTTGGTTATTGAGACCGATTTACCGGAATATTTTCTGGATCTGGCACAGAAACGAGCCGGTGCGTATTACCAGAACAAATACCGGCTGACCAAGGAAGCCAAGACCGCTCAACATTTCGGTGGAACCCCCAAGCGGTTCGAGCCGGACAATCAAGCCCTGCACAAGGAATTTCCCGGCGCCTGTGCTCCCTTCATGGCCGTTCGGACGAATGGATTTCACATGATGCTCCCATTCGACCTGAAGATCAGCCGTCGCCCCGATGACCCGCTCGATGCAGGCGTCCGGATCTTTTATGCGAAAATGGGATACTCCTATCCGCTCCGGTATGAAATGGGCAAACTGTGCAGTTATCACGATGGGCAGGTCTATGACATTGCGCTGGATGATCCGAATTTATTGTTCGTGTCCATGTCCGGCATCAAGGATGCCGAATTTCCCGTCCAGGCGTCCGGAGAGGTGCCTCCGGAGTACGTCTACCCGCTCGCGGTGCTGGAACATACCGGCAGCCTCGGCCCGTTCATTCAGATCAGTTGCAACTTCAAGGTCTGGTTCGATGCCTCAAAGGTCTCGGTTCTGATACAGGGGGCCCCGGATCTGTACGAATATGGGCTTCAGGGCGGGGCGGGGCTGATGACCCGTTCCTATGCCTCCGACAAGGTCCAGACCTATGCCGAAGCCCAGTCTCAACCTTGGCAGGAAGGGTTGAGTTTCAACTTCGTCAATTTGCACCTGACCTTGAGCCCTGGCATGGACACGGGCTTTATTCCTCACAGTACCCCGATCTTCACGGTTTTTCCCGTTCTCGGCAAACAGAGCTACAGATTCGAACGCTCCCCTTCTCAATAACGGAAGGCACGTGACACAACCAGGTACTTCGTTCAGAGTCGCCCATGTTCCGTTCTCCGTTCACGAATCCTTTCTGCTGTCCGCCAGAGGATCGAAGCAGACGGATCAAGGAATGACCGATCGGTTCAGCTCATAGAGGCGGGAGAAAACGCGATGATCGGGTCCGTAAGATCCTTGAAAATCTGGTTGCGAAGCAATCAAATCCTGTGCTAGGATAATCTATCATCATGGACGACGACGGTCCCAGACGATACTCCCGTCACGAATGTCAAAGCCTCCCATCTCCGTTCTCCTTTGACCGGTTCCCACAACATGGCCGTACCAGGGATCTGATTCACGTTTTCCCCGTTCAGGATTAGGGTTTGTCTCTGATCTGATCACATGGAATATATCGTTATTCTGATCTGTTTGTTGCTCTCCGGTTCGTTCTCAGGAGCGGAAATTGCATTTTTTTCCATTCCGGAGAGCCGGTTGGCAACCATGAAAGAGGACGGCCGTCAGTCAGCGAAACTGGCACTGTTCCTGAGGCAAAATCCCCAGCGACTGCTTTCTACCATCCTGATCGGAAATAACGTCGTCAACCTGACGGCCGCCGCGCTGATTTCCAAGGTCACCCTGGAGCATTTCGGATCCGAAGCGCTTGCCCTTACAACGGGGCTCCTGACGATTTTCGTGCTGATCTTCGGAGAAATCGTTCCGAAAACCATGTGTACCACGCACGCAACCACCGCGGTGCAATTTTTTGCCTATCCCATTTATTGGGTGGAAAAGCTCTTCTCTCCGATTCTCTACATGGTGGAACCCTTGATTCTGAAATTGACCGGAGGCCAGGGCATGACCCTTCCTTTCATGACGCAGGAAGAACTGGAAGTCATGATCGAGACCGGCGGCAAAACCGGCGTCCTCGCTACCGACAAAGTCGAGATGATCAAAAACATCTTCACGTTCACCGACTTGACGGTAAAATCCGTCATGATCCCGAGAATCGATACGTTCATCATGGACGGCAATCTCTCCTTGGATGAAGCCAAGGATGAATTATTCAATGCCAAATATTCGAGGATTCCCGTCTACGACGGACTTCGCGACAACGTGATCGGGATTCTTTATCGAACGCATGCCTTGTGCGAACTGGCACAGGGCAAGCATACCGTCCTCTTAAAGGAACTGGCCCTCCCGCCCCTGTTCATTCCCATTTCCAAACCGGTCGTGGATCTGCTGAAACAGTTTCAGCAGGAGAAGCGGCACATTGCGATCGTGGTGAACGAATTCGGCGGAATCATGGGATTAGTCACCACGGAAGATCTTCTGGAAGAAGTCGTGGGCGACATTCTCGACGAAACGGACGTGACGCAGGAGCTGATCGAGCAAATCAGGGAAGGCGAGATTCTCGTGAGTGGGCGAACGGAAATTCGAAAAATCAATGACGTGCTGAAAGTGGAATTGGACAAGGAAGACAAGCTCGCCTTTCACACGATCAGTGGCCTCATCCAGCAACACCTCGGACATATTCCCTCCGTCGGGGAGGAACTCCACGTGGCCGGTTGTCTGCTGACCGTCACGGAGGCCGACAAAAAATCCATCAAGCGCGTCCGGATCCGCAAGATGGAAGAATCGTCCCAGGAAAAACTAGAACCTGTCCAGGCCATTCCGTTGAAATAACGCGACGGATTCCATCAAGCGACCTCGAATTTCCTGGTCAGCTCCAGAAACGCAGCTTCGTCGAGCACATCCACCCCTAACCGTTTGGCCTCGTTCAATTTCGACCCCGGAGACTTTCCCACGACCACGTAGGTGGTATGAGGACTGACGCTGGACGTGACCCGTCCGCCGAGGCGTTTGATGCATTGAGCGGCCTCCTCTCGGCTCAGACTCTCAAGCCCGCCGGTCAACACAAAACTTTTCCCGCTCCATGGCGAGACAGACTCGGTCGTCTCACGGGAAACGGGTTGAACGGCCATGCCCAAGGCCTTCATGTTCTCAAGCACGGCGACGTTTCGAGGCTCGCCGAAAAAATGCACGACGCTCTGCGCAATTTCGGGTCCGACGTCGTAAATGTTCAACAGCATTTCCCGGGTTGCGGTCAACAGCGTTTCCAATGAACCGAATTGCGCGGCCAAGACATGCGCCACGTGACGGCCAACGTGGTGAATCCCAAGACCGAAAAGAAACCGATCCAATGAAGGCGTTTTGCTGTTCGCAAGAGCCGACAGTAACTGGGTGGCTGATTTCTCCGCGAATCCGTCCAGACCCAGAAGCTGATCCTTGGTCAATCGGTACAAATCCGACAAATCCCGCACAAAAGATTTATCCACGAGTTGCGCAACGGTCTTCTCTCCTAATCCTTCAATATTGAGCGCACCTTTGGACGCAAAATGGCGAATCCCTCCTTTCAACTGTGCGGAGCACACCGTTTGCCCGGTGCAATAGTAGATCGGGCCTTCCTGCACGACGGCCGAGAGACAGATCGGACAAGCACGGGGAACCTCGAACGGAGCGCCACGTTGTTCGCCGGGAATTTCGATCCGTTCGACCACGTCGGGAATCACGTCCCCTGCCCGCTCGACCTTGACCGTGTCTCCAACCCGCACGTCCTTTCGTGCGACTTCCTCCACGTTGTGGAGCGTGGCTCGGCTAATCGTCACGCCACCGACTTCGACCGGCGTCAATAAGGCAATGGGCGTCAAGGCTCCGGTTCGCCCGACCGACACCACAATATCCTGAATGGTCGTCAATTCCTTGCGCGGAGGAAATTTAAAGGCAATCGCCCAACGCGGGCTCCTGGATTTTTCGCCCAGCTGCCTTTGATGAGCCAAGGAATCGAGCTTGACCACGATCCCGTCGATTTCAAAAGGCAGGTGTTCACGCTGTTCCTGCATACCGTGGTGAAAGGCGATCACCTCCTCGACCTCGTGAAACCGATGACGCTGCTCGGGCACGGGCAGTCCCCAGGCTTCGAGTGCGGAAACGGTTTCCCAATGCGTGGCCGGCAAGGGAGCGGAAGAGACCATCAGGTCATAACAGGTGAAAACCAGGGGACGGGATTCGGTCACCCGGTAATCGAGCTGTCGAAGCGAGCCGGACGCGGCATTGCGGGGATTCGCAAAGGTCTGCTCCCCCCGCTCGGTTAATTGGCGATTGAGGGCTTGAAAATCGGGAAGCCGCAGATACACTTCCCCCCGGACGACGACTCGCTGCGGGACGTCCGCTGCAAGTTTCAGGCAGCCCTGCCTGGCGAGAATCGATCGAAGATTTGGGGTAATCAATTCTCCGGTCTGCCCGTCCCCCCTGGTTGCCCCACTGACAAACGTCCCGTTTTCATACACGATGACGACCGACAAGCCATCGTATTTCGGTTCGACCACGTACCCGATCTGCTTCACGTCGAGCTCTTTTTTGACGCGTGTATCAAAAGCCTGCACGTCATTCGGAACCAGAACCGAATCGAGACTCAACAGGGGACGATCATGGGGGACTTTCAAAAATTGTTCGAAACGCTCGAGGCGAGCGGCGCCGACCCGTTGCGTGGGGGAATCCGCGATCACCAGGTCTGGATACTGCTCTTCCAATTCCTGCAGGGCCTTGAACAATCTGTCGTATTCCGAATCTGAAATTTCCATTGTCCCAAGACCATAATAGAGATCGTCATGATGACGGATCTGTTCGCGCAATTCGGCAATTTGAGCCCGAACGTGAGGAGACGCATCAAAGGAGGCCATACCGGGATCCATCCCCCTATCCTTGAATGAACTGGCTGGCGAAACTTCGGATTTCATGTCCGTTGAGCACGTGAAAGCGTCTCAGCCGGGCCACGGTTTGTCCGGAAAATCGAGACAGAGAGATCGGAATGAGTTTGCGGTTGAACGTCCTGGCAACGTGCTTCCACCTGGCGAAGAGCGGAACGGGGCTCACGAGCGTCACGTGTTGTTCCAAGGAATGCAGGGACGCGCCGGCGATCAGTCGTTCCTCCAGGGTTTGAGCAAAATCGAGTCGCGGATCTTCCCAGATGTTCGGAATCGGTCTGGGTGGGAACTGGAACAGCGTCCCTCCGTAGTGTGACAGCCCGATGCCAGGCCCGATCATGTTCTCCAGAAACGGGGTGGCATAGAAGCAGAGCGTGGATTCCTGGGAATGTTCCGCGTACCACGTTGCCTGCCATGAAAATTTGGCAGGATCCGCAGGCACCTCGAACAGCAACACGACGATGTCCACGGCCCCGCGGGAGGGTGGAACGTCCTTCACGTAAATATCGGGCAATTGTTTTCGAGGGTTCCAATGACGCAGGGTTTCCCGCATGTCGATGCCATCACGAATCGAAGTCGTCAGTTTCTCGATGCGCGCAAGGTCCTCCCCGAGCAAGGCCTTGCTTTGTTCACGAACGTGAGCCGTGAAGCCTTCGATCCGATTGTCTTCCGGCGGCCAGGAACATTGACCCAACGGGTTCCAGCGATAGGCCCATTGACGTCGTGTGCGCGGGTCCTGTCTGGGCCTGAGCGACAACGTTCTCCACGAGACGGGCGTACTGCCCAGTCGATTCTTCGCCATCGAGACAAGACCTTCCGGAGACTCGAACCGACCAAGACCAGCCGAATACGGGGGCATGGCCGCACGCAGTGATTCGTCCGGCTCGTAATGATAACGCTTGGCCGTTTCGAGCAAGGCCACGGCGAACTCGTCTCCGGCAAATTGTTTGGCTGCCAGGGTCAAGGTATACAAATCCGGTGTGAGGCGGCATTCTCCCAGAGCAAGATTCCGCACGTATTGCAGATACATCTGCAGCAACTGTGGCGTCACCCAGTTGGTTTCCTGTTGTAAATGGGCCGGACGCGTGGCCAGCCATCGCCGGCGGGTCTCGAGAAGCAGTTCCTTGATCCCATCGACGGAAAGATGGGCATCGGAACGGGCTTCGACTCGTCTCCGCTCAAACAGTTCCGTCAGAAAGGGCAATTCGCAGAGGAGAAAATACAACGTACGGGGTTCGACAAGGTGGAGGGTCGGAGGGCCCGCCAGGGATTCGGGCCCCTCATACGGCCAACGGTTCCGGTAGGCATCACGCAACCAAGGCCAATCTTCGACCGAACAGAGACACAGGATCGATCGAAAGTCCAACTCGAGTTCGTGCAGCTTGAACGCCATCCACTTTATGCGTGACCAGCGTTGGCTTTGCGGTCTGGGGTACGGGAGAAACGGCAGTGTGGCACCGAGAAAGGAGGCCAGGGAGACGCATCTCAGTGCATACGGATCGGGAGCAGGATATTCCGTGGGTTCATACGTCGTCACCTCCCGATCAAGATACGCCCGATCAATCCCCTCTTCCATGGCCATTCGAATCGCGGCAATGACGGGTTGGCAGGGATCGAGGGGAACGTAGCTGTGCCCCGGAGGTTCGCCAGGCTCGGGCAACACCACGACGCCAATGACGGGCAATCGCCTGATCCCCTCCTCGACCGGATGCTCCACGGAAGCCGGCAAAGGCAGCCCCACGCAATCGAACCGACGCGTCAGCCACAGATCTCGAATGGCCATGGACACGTCGGCGCTTCCGTGACGAATCGGAACGACGTGAACCCGAGGAGAAAGACGAAAAACCGCCTGTTGCGACGGAAGACTCATGAAGGCTTATCTGTCGGGATGGAGCGGATCATCAGGTTCAAAAAAGAAATCGCCCAATCCTTGGGGGAACGCCTGTTCACCGATAGCTCGTTTTTGCTGGTGCGCGAGAGTCTCCAGATCCAGCGCCTCTTCACCAAGCACCGTGATGAGGGCCTCCCGCCAAACCGCGTCACGGGACAGAGGATGAGAAGGATCCTGAGCCAGACGCTTGAGTGCATACTGCACCAGGTGAATGCCGTCCCTGACCGAAAACCCCAGATCGAGTCGATGCGCCTTCTGCAGAAACTCGACGGTGACGGTCAGCATCTCCTGCGGAGAAAACGGCAAATGATACCGGAGAATCGCCAATTCATGGTCACGGGAGGGAAACTCGAGTTTCAAGCCAGGTTGGAGCCGGGAAAGAATATAATCCGGGACTTCATAGGTGGAGGCATCTTCATTCATGGTAACGCAACACCGGAAGTCCGCATGGGCTTTGACGTGGAGACCGGCCACCACGGATTCCACCGAGCGACGGTGGTCGAGCAACGGCGCGAGGGAAGCCCAACTTTTTTCATTCATCCGATTGCCTTCATCCAGCAGACAGATCCCACCGGTCAGCATCGCCGTAACCAGGGGAGAGGCCTGATACTGAATGGTGCTGTTTTCCGCAATCACCGGAGTAATCAACAGATCTTCGGGTCTCGTATCGGCCGTACATTGATAGATATAGAAGTCCTGCTTCCGCTCCCGTGCCGCGGACGTGGCCAGGGTCGTTTTGCCAACGCCAGGCTGACCGATAATTCGAGGACACAGTGGCAAATCGCGTTCATCAAGAACGAGCCAGCACGCGAGAAGCTGTTGAAGAGTTTCACGATCGCCGATCCACTCCTGCTGTGACGTGTCCGGCTGGGCCAGGCGCACGGAAGTCCCCTCGACCGTCATCGTTCGCTGTTGTCCGGGATGTCGTTCAGATTCATGAAACATAGGACGCCCTTTCCATGGGAGAGCCTGTGATCAAGCTAGCACAGGCATGATCGAGGGTCAATGAACGCGATCTCGGTCCTTCTCTCGCAACCTCGGGTCGTATATTTGACATTCCGGAGCCATGCTCTCTATCCTTGTTCCCCGAATTGTCCATGAGAATCCAACGTCTTTAACTGAACGTCGAAAGAGAACCCGATGATGCTGAAGCCTGGGAACCGGCCTCTGCCACCTTCGATCGGATGGATCCGAGGCCTCCTCGTCCTCCTGAGCATAACCCTTGCGGCGGGGTGCGTCAGCAGCGAACAACTCGATGCGGAAAAGGTACGGGGCTTGAACTTCCAACGTCTGCTGGCACAGGAAGAAAAACGTGCAAACGCCCTCAACGCCCAATTGTCACAAAAAGATGATCGCATCAAGGAACTCAACGCTCAACTGGAGGAGACCAAACGGACCATCGCGTCGCTGGAATCGCAGAACCGTGAGCTGGCCGTTGAACTTGACGCCCTTCACGAGCAAAACCAGGGACGACGGGAAAAGACGCTTGCGTCTTCCACCCTCTCAACCGGCACCTCAAAAAACGTGCCATTTCCAGACTCGCCGCTCTCGGATCCCTTCATGAGTGAAGAAGAACTGATGAAGATACTCGAGGAAGCACGCAACTCCACCAAGCCTCAATAAGCGACCCACCACGTCTACCCATTGTTGGCGAACGTGCTCTTCTGACAGACGATCCGTCGCAAGATATTGCATTTGACATTTAGGGGCCCTCCTTTTATCCTTAAGCAGGATGGCCCCTCTGTCTCCCAGCCAGACATTCTAAGCGTTTCCCTCACAACCGGTACAACAACAAGGGAGCCGAACGATGATCCTCACAAGACAAGCACACCACCAACAAAAACGTGGCTCATCCTTGATCGGATGGACCGTTTGGGGAGGATCCCTTTGCCTACTGGGCGCAGCGTTGGTGTCAGGATGTGTGAGTTCCGGGGAATATGAAGCAGAAAAGGCCAGGGCCTTGAACTTCCAACGCCTGTTGGCACAAGAGGAACAGCGAACAAGCCAACTCGATACCCGTTTGCAGGAAGCAACACTGGAGGTCTCATCGTTAGGGGAAAAAAATCGCGAACTGACCGTTCAGGTCGACACCCTTCGACAGCAGATCGAACAGCAACAAACAAGTGCCTCAAGTGACACCTTCCCCGACGTGTCAAGTTCTCCGGATGACTCATTGGACATGCCTTTCTCTGACTCTTCAATGGCGGAATTCGGACTGAGCGACTTTTCATTCGACGAGTCGGATTTCAACGATACGAGTCAAGACGCGGGCATGAAGCAAACGAACGTCGGCAGCCTGGAAACTCCTACCGTCGACAGTATGGGCACTCCTACCGTCGACAGTATGGGCACTCCTACCGTCGGCAGCATGGGAACTCCTACCTATTACACGGTGATAAAGGGAGACACCCTCTACCGGATTTCTCGGACGTATGGAGTGACTGTCGATCAATTGAAGCAGTGGAACAACCTGCACGACCACATCATTTCCATCGGGCAACGATTAATCGTCAGTGAACCGTAATCACCGTTCCATTTCGAGGTTGGCATATTGGCCGAGCCGGCCGTCTCCTCGGAGATGCAGAACCGAGTAGCGTGGAAGGTGGACGGGGTTGTTCTGCTCGGCAGAGGAACCGCCACTAACCGGACAACTTCTCTGAAGCCAGCGGTAGAGACCCTTGCGAGGTGGCGTGGTGAAATCGATGCCCGTTCACCGTGACGTTCCAATTCCAGTCCTCCCCATTGCGGCTTGAGAACATGGAGACCTCGATCCGGTGGCCCCGTTCCACTGAAACGGGACGATCAATGGGGAAAAAAGCCAGCCCCCAATGAGAGGCCCGGTCCTGAGGACCATTGGAGATGGATAGGCCCGGGATCAATTCGGCGCTGAACCAACCCGCCAATCCATGACACCAGCCCCGACGTTTGGCATAGACGGAGACGCTGGATTTGACTTCAGCCTGTGTCGTGGTTTCGAATTCAATGGTTTCCACGCGCATGGGATCGCCGAGAAACGTTCCTTCATGCAATTTCACCGGATGAAAATTGTTGACCGTCAGGCGACGAACCGGTGAAAAATCGAACCCTTGACACCCATTGACCCAAAAATCGACGACGTGTTCATAAAATTGTGGCAGTTCAACCGGGACGAGGAACAGGTCTACGCGGTGGGGAATGAGGGTTCCACCCTTTTTGAGAAAACGATCACGGGCATCGGTCAGGGACCCGAGAATGCCTTCTTCAAACCCGAACGTGCCCATCGTTTCGGTCATGATCACGTCAGCGGATTCAGGCAACTCCACGTTGAACGACAGGTCGTTGTAAAACGTGATTCGATCCTGAAACCCGTTCTGCGCCGCCACGAGTTCGGCGCTTTTGATGACGGCCTCGCTCTCCACGGCATGCACGTGACGAGCGCCGACCCTGCAAGCGAAAAAGGAAAGAATGCCTGACCCACAGCCCACGTCCACCACCACGTCGCCGGGTTTCACTACGCGGGCAATCGCCTGGCGGTACGCACCGGTCCTCGTCTCATCAACCAGCATCGACAGATGATAATTGATGAAATCGGTGTATTTCGTCATCACGCTCTTGCTCCATCAACCCATGCGGTCATCACGTCACGGCTCGCGGTCTCCGAACGATGAACGGCCTCTCTTCCCAGCCTCGATGAGGTCCCCCGTTCTTCCATGCCTTACGAAGAACGTCTCATCCTAGAGCATGACGGACCATCGGGCAAGGCCTTTCACACGCGGCTGGGCCTCAGAACATCAGAATCGCAAGATGGACGCAACGTCGCAATCCTGGCAGAAATCCTTGCAGTCGTTCGGACATCCAAGGGTTATCACCATGTTGTTTCTCGGCTTTTCGGCCGGGCTCCCTCTCCTGTTGATCTTTTCCTCACTCTCTTTGTGGTTGCGTGAAGCCGGAGTCGAGCGATCGGCCGTGACCTTTTTCAGTTGGGCTGCCTTGGGCTACTCCTTCAAGTTCGTCTGGGCACCACTCGTGGATACGTTGCCCCTTCCATTGTTGACCAACAGTTTGGGACGTCGGCGCGGGTGGATGCTGTTGGCACAGGGTGCCATCATTGCCGCGATTACCGGCATGGCCCTGATCGATCCTGCACAGGGAGAGACCAGCCTGACCTTGATGGCCTTGGCTGCGGTGCTGCTAGGATTTTCGTCCGCCACCCAGGATATCGTGATCGATGCGTATCGAATCGAATCCGCGGACGTCTCGCTCCAGGCACTGATGTCGTCCACCTATATCGCGGGGTACCGCATCGGGATGCTGGTTTCTGGCGCAGGGGCGCTGTTCCTGGCCAGTGATTTCGGATCGGCCAAGGGCGCCTATGACTATCAGGCCTGGCAAGGGGCGTATCTCATCATGGCCATGACCATGTCGGTAGGCGTCTGCACGACGCTCGCGATTTCCGAACCGTCCGCCACGGCAACGCGTCTGCCTGCCCGATCGAGCAGGGATTCGGCGGGAATGCTGTGCGCCTTCCTCGCGGCGGTCACCGGATTTATCCTGATCTTTTATTATTCGGCCGACCTGGCCGACGAACTGGGCCGCACGTTGTCCGAGACAGCCGGGGCCGGTGCCGGATTCGTCGTCGAAACAGCACGGCTGGCTGCAGGCGTTGGAGTGGCATGGCTAATGGCCACACTCGTGATTCGTACCGGAATCGTGAATCAGGAGACGATCGAGAACACCTATATCGCTCCCTTGAAGGACTTCTTCAGGCGATACGGGATGAAGACCGCCTGGCTGCTTCTGCTCCTCGTCGGGGTCTATCGCATTTCCGATATTGTGTTGGGTGTCATTGCCAACGTGTTCTATCAGGACATGGGATTCACCAAGCCGGAAATCGCCGAGGTGGTCAAAACTTTCGGATTGTTCATGACCATTGCCGGAGGGGTGCTGGGCGGTCTCCTGTCCGTCCGATACGGCGTCATCCGCATTCTCCTGCTCGGCGCCGTCTTGACCGCAGCCACCAATCTGCTGTTCATCGTGCTGGCCGCCGCGGGCCATGACCTTGGCCTCCTGTATCTGGTCATCTCCGTCGATAACCTGTCCGCAGGACTGGCCAGCGCCGCATTCGTCGCCTTTCTCTCCAGCCTCACCAACGTCCGGTTCACCGCCATGCAATATGCCGTCTTCAGTTCGCTCATGACCCTGTTTCCCAAAATTCTCGGTGGCTATTCAGGCACCATCGTAGACAGCCTGGGCTATTCGAGTTTCTTTACGTTGACCGCCTTGCTGGGGATACCCGTCCTGGTCCTCATCTGGCAGGCACGAACGTATCTGAATCGGCAATGAACGCTCGCTTCACCGTCGTCCAAGGCGTGCTTCTCCCTCCATCAGGCCGACTCTTCTATTACGAACAGCCTCTCCTCGATGTTCGAGCAGGTTGGAACAGGCTCGGAGGCAGGTTCAGGGCGGATCAGGGGCAGGCAGAGTCGTTTGCAGTCGAGGCAGAAACCCCTTCACGTTGCGACACACGACTGAACACCGACGAGGATGATGGGGAACGCTTCAACAATGTCACTTTTCCTCGGAAACGGGATTGATGAGTCTTCCGATTCGTTCGATTTCAACGGTGACTCGGTCCCCTTTTTTGAGAAAGACCGGCGGAGTTCGTGCAAACCCGACGCCTTGCGGAGCACCGGTCAGAATGACCGTTCCCGGCAACAACGTCGTGCCTTCGCTCAAAAAACTGATCAGCGTCGGAACGTCGAAAATCATGTCCGCGGTGGTTGAATCCTGCATGGTCTCGCCGTTCAGCGTGGTCGAGATCCTGAGACCATGGGGATCCGGGATTTCGTCGGTCGTGACCAGGCAGGGACCAAGAGGGCAGAACGTATCAAAGGATTTTCCCCGACACCATTGTTTGCCCCCACCCTCTTTTTGCCAACGACGGGCACTGACGTCATTGGCGCACGTGTACCCGAGGACGTAGTCGAAAGCCTCGTGTCGTGTGACGTTCTTTGCGGGCTTTCGAATGATCACGGCCAGTTCACCTTCATAATCGACTTGTCCCGGGGCGACGTTGGGAATAACAATGGAATCTTCAGGATGAGCAATCGCATTCACCGCCTTGATAAACAGCACGGGGTATTCCGAAATCGTTGCCCCCATCTCGTCTGCATGTCGTCGATAATTGAGCCCAACGCAGAGAATATTCGGAGGCTCAACCGGAGCGAGCAACTTTTCGATCCGAACGACTCGCTCGGTGGGCCGGGACGTTTCAAAAATCGTTCCCTCGATGAGTCGAGCCGATTCCTCGTCCAGCCATTCGCCGTAACGAATGTCGCCCATCTTATCCTGAAACCGGATGATTTTCATCGAGGGGCAAGCAGGCAAAGGCGAGTGACCCAACACCACGGGGGCCGGCCAAATTGCCTTCGTAAAGAGAGATCGTATACCATGCAGCACGCGTACCCAAAATACCAAGCAGCCCGTATAGATCACAGGCAGGCAGTAGAAGTCAATGATTTTCTCCAATCTGTTTCTTGAAGAGGCAAACCCCATTGTCCATGAGATTTCATGAATACTCGGCTCGAATGATCCGCATCACAGCAAGGAGGCGTACATGATCAAGCAGGAATTTTCTCGAACGATAGGGATGGCGGGGGTGGTGGCTCTGTGCCTGGCCAGTTGTCCGACCCTGGCCCCCGCGAAAACCATCAAGGCTCAGCTCTCAACGGCGCCGAACGTTCCTCCCCCCATTACCCGGTCCGCGCCGGCAACGGTCGTCGTTGAGATGGAAGCGAAGGAATACGTTGGCCACATCGCAGAAGACGTGCAATACAAATTCTGGAGTTTCAATGGCACCGTGCCGGGGCCCATGATCCGAGTCCGGGTGGGCGATACCGTGCACATCCATCTCACGAACGCGAAGGACAGCAGTGAAAGCCATAATATCGACTTCCACGCGGTCAACGGACCTGGTGGTGGTGCCGCGATGCTGAACACCGAACCCGGGGAGAAAACCGGACTGAGTTTCAAGGCGATCAACCCGGGGCTCTACGTGTATCATTGCGCTACGGCATCGCCATCGATCCCGGCACACATTGCCAACGGTATGTACGGCATGATCCTGGTGGAACCGGAAGGCGGCCTTCCTCCCGTCGACAAGGAATTCTACGTTCTCCAGAGCGATTTCTATACCAAGAAGGGCAAGGGTGGCGTCCTGGAATTCGATCATGAAAAAGGGTCTGCCGAACACCCGACCTACGTCGTCTATAACGGCATGGCCGGGTCCCTGGTCAAGAATCCTCTTACGGCAAAGGCCGGCGACCGCATTCGAATTTTCTTCGGGAATGCTGGCCCCAACCTGGTAGCCTCATGGCACATCATCGGTGAAATCTTCGACAAAGTCTGGTCGGAAGGTTCGCTCACGACTCCACCATTGGAAAACGTGCAAACCACCCTCGTACCGGCGGCGGGATCTTCCATCGTGGAATTTACCGTAGAAGTGCCGGGCACGTATATCTCGGTGGACCACTCGATCTTTCGCATCGAGAAAGGCGCTCTGGGCCTCCTGAAGGTGAAAGGGGAAAAGAACCCAGAGATCTATACAGGTCTTCCGTAAGCCGATCCAAGCGCCTCAACGGTCCGAGAGAATCCTGACAGCCGAATCGCTCACGAACCGGTCATTCATCCGGCCCCTGAGCCCCCTCCCGCCATGCCGGAGCAAGCCAGGCATGGCGGGAAATCCCGAGGGCATTCTCATGGCCCGGATGGATCGGCGAATGGCGTTTCATTGACTTGTTTTGAAGCCACATGATACCGTTGAAATCATGAAAAACCCTTGTTATTCAATAAGTTTGACTCAATTTCGCCAATTGACTCGCAGGGGAAATCTGGTGCCGGTCTATCGTGAAATTCTCGCGGACCAGGAAACACCGGTCAGCGCGTTTTCGAAAATCAATTCCGGCCACACGGCGTTCCTGTTTGAAAGTATCGAAGGGGGCGAACACTGGGCGCGTTATTCCTTTCTGGGCAGCAGCGCCACACAGATTCTGTGGGAAGAGAACGGCCAACTCTACGTCCGAAAGGGTCGCAAAACGGAAACCCATCCATTGACACACGATCCCTTGACCCTTCTCCGGGCTCTGATCGAAGAATTTCAGCCCGTGCGGGTACCTGACCTCCCGCGCTTTGTCGGGGGAGCCGTTGGCTATCTGGGATATGACGTCGTGCGATTCTTTGAACCGATTCCCGCATACGCCAAGGATTCCGTCCGCTTGCCTCTGCTGGCCTTCTTCGTCACGGATACGCTTTTGATCTTCGATAATGTACGGCATACGATCAAAGTCGTGGCCAATGCACACGTTCCCACGAACTCGGACGTCAGATCCGCATACGTGGACGCCACGGCACGGATCGAAAAAATGATCGCGAAACTCAAGACGCCCTTGCGTCGGCAGCCTGCCCCCACCCGAAGGCACGTTCCGCGCTTCGTGGCCAACATGACCCAAGCCACATTCGAAAAAATGGTGATGCGGACCAAGGAATATATTCAGGCCGGTGACATCGTGCAGGCCGTCGTCTCGCAACGATGGCGGACCAGGATTCATACGCCTCCCATGGAAATCTATCGTGCGTTACGGGTGCTGAACCCCTCGCCGTACATGTTCTATCTCCGGGTGGCGGGAGTCGAACTGGTTGGCTCCTCACCGGAAATCCTGGTCCGATGTGAAGAAGACCGGGTCGTCGTTCGGCCAATCGCAGGGACTCGAAAGCGCGGAGCCACGGTGGCGGAGGATCAGGCATTGGCCGAAGAACTGCTGGCCGATACCAAGGAGCGCGCCGAACACGTCATGCTGGTCGATTTGGGTCGGAACGACGTCGGACGAGTGGCCCAAACGGGCACGGTCGCGCTTGATCCGTTCATGAAAATTGAACGATATTCTCACGTCATGCATATCGTCTCGCAGGTCACGGGTACGTTACAGGCGGGAAACGACGCCTATGACGTGATCAAGGCCTGCTTTCCCGCGGGCACGGTTTCGGGAGCGCCGAAAATTCGGGCCATGCAGATCATCGAAGAACTCGAACCCACACGGCGCGGGCCCTATGCCGGAGCCGTGGGGTATTTCAGCTTCTCGGGCAACATGGACACCTGCATCAACATTCGAACGATCGTCATCAAGGAGCGAGAAGCCTTTATCCAGGCAGGCGCAGGTATCGTCGCCGACTCCGATCCCACAAAGGAATACGAAGAAACCTGCAACAAGGCCCAGGCCATGATGCGAAGCATCGAAATGGCCGAACGAGGCCTGGACTGACGTTCGCAACTGGTCCTTGCCATGCTGCTCATGATCGACAATTACGACTCCTTCACGTACAACCTGGTTCAATACTTGGGGGAGCTTGGCGCGGAGATTGAGGTGCATCGAAACGACACCATGACCGTCGAGGCGATTACGGAACGACAGCCGACGCACATCGTGATCTCCCCCGGACCCTGTACGCCGAACGAAGCGGGAATTTCCGTGGACGTGATCCGACGTTTTGCCGGACGCGTGCCATTGTTGGGCGTCTGCCTCGGACATCAGTCGCTGGCCGTTGCCTTCGGCGGTGACATCATCCGTGCCGATCGTTTGATGCATGGCAAAACGTCGTGGGTCCGGCACGACGGTCAAACCATTTTCGAGGGCCTGCCCAATCCATTCGAAGCCACGCGGTATCACTCGCTGATCGTCAACGCAGAAACCCTGCCCCCCGATTTTGAAATTTCCGCGGCAACCGACGAAGGGGAAATCATGGGGCTCCGGCATCGTCCGACCGGTGCGGAAGGCGTGCAGTTCCACCCCGAATCGATCCTGACGAAATCCGGCATGGACCTGTTGCGAAACTTTCTCGCACGGGAACCCCGGAATGGTGAAGAGAAGACGGCATGATCAAGCACGCCCTCATGAAATTGGCGGACGGAGTCCCCCTCACGGAACAAGAAGCCTATGACGTCATGATCGAGATCATGCAGGGGGCCACGTCCGAATCCCAGATCGCTGCGTACCTCATGGGTCTTCGCATGAAGGGTGAGACCGTGGAGGAAATTACGGGCTCGGTGAAAGCCATGCGTGAAATGGCCGTGGGGATTCACGTGGCAGATCCTCAGGTCGTGGATACCTGCGGGACCGGTGGTGATCGATCCAACACCTTCAATATATCCACGGCCACGGCGTTCGTGGTAGCCGGTGGAGGCATTACCGTAGCCAAGCATGGAAATCGGTCGGTCTCTTCCCGGTCAGGAAGTGCGGACGTCCTGGCCGCCATGGGCGTCAAGATCGATCTTCCACCGGAACGGGTGGAAGCCTGTATCAATGAAATCGGCATCGGATTCCTGTTCGCGCCGCTGTACCACGGAGCGATGAAGCATTGCGCCAAACCCCGTGCGGACATGGGCGTGCGAACGTTGATGAACATCATGGGGCCGCTGTCCAACCCGGCCGGCGCCACCGTGCAGATTCTAGGAGTCTATGATCACGCCCTGACGGAAAAATTGGCTCAGGTCCTCATCCGGCTGGGCACCCAACGCTGTTTCGTTCTGCACGGCAAGGATGGATTGGACGAAATCACGCTGACCGATTTCACGTATGTTTCCGAAGGCAAGGCCGGAAGGGTTTCGAGCTATCACCTGGCGCCGGAAGATTTCGGATTGACCCGAGTGAATCCCAAGGAACTCCAGGGCGGAGCCCCCGAAGACAACGCGCTCATGATTCAGACGATGCTCAAGGGCCAGCGTGACGCCAGACGGGACGTGGTGCTCATGAATGCCGCCCCTGCATTTGTGGCCTGCGGAAAAGCCAAAAGCCTGAAGGAAGGGTTTGATCAGGCCGCGAATGCCCTGGACAGTGGTGCGGCGTACGAGAAATTCCACCAACTCAGGCAATTTTCGAACGAGGCCGCCGGATGATCCTCGATCGAATCCTGGAACACAAGAAGGCGGAACTCCGCCGCAAGACGAATCGAGGCTATCTGGCCGAACTCAAGGGAAAAATCGCCGATCGATCCGAGCCTTCAGGCTTTGTCAAAGCCCTGGAAGCAGCCCATACACCGGATTGCCCTGCCCTCATCGCGGAAGTCAAAAAAGCGTCCCCGAGTCAGGGGATGATGCGTCCGGAATTTGACACCCGATTCGACCCGGTCGACATTGCCTCCACGTACAGGGAGCATGGAGCCGCAGCCGTGTCGGTATTGACGGATCAGGCGTTCTTTCACGGACACCTGGACCACCTCGCGTCCGTCAAGGACCAAGTGGGGCTCCCGACCCTGAACAAGGAATTCATGATCGAAGACGTGCAATGTTATGAAGCTCGCGCCTATGGAGCCGATGCCATCCTGCTCATCGTGGCGGCCTTGGACCGGATTCAACTCGAAGACTTGCATGCGATGGCCAGGGGTCTGACGTTGGACGTGCTGGTCGAAACGCACCACGAGTCGGAAATCGATCTGGTTCTGGAACGCATTCCCGACGTCACCCTGGTGGGCATCAACAATCGAGACCTCACGACATTTTCTACCGACCTTGCCGTGACCCGACGACTGGCTCATCGGATTCCTTCCGACAAGATCATCGTGAGTGAAAGTGGTATCCACAAACGCGAGGACGTCTTGCAGATTCTGGAAGCCGGAGCCAGGGCCATGCTCGTGGGTGAATCACTGGTTCGAACGGATGACATCGGCGCCAAAATTCTGGAACTACGGGGGATGACCGGGCGGGAACACGAGCCTCCCGAGTAAGGTCATCACCGCGCAATCTGGCCATGGCGCTGCCGAAAATCAAGATCTGTGGAATCACGAATCCCATCGATGCCCTGCAGGCCGTGGATGCAGGAGCCGATGCCTTGGGGTTTGTCTTCTACAGGAACAGTCCGCGTCACGTGAGCGTCAACGTCGTCAAGTCCATCGTGGGCAATCTGCCCCCGTTCGTCTTGCCCGTCGGAGTGTTTGTGAACGCGGAACAGGAACACGTTCGCAAGACTATGGATGCATGCGGATTGGCGCTCGCGCAGATTCATGGAGACGAATCGGCCGAGTATTGCGAGTCGCTGGGACGTCCGGTCATACGGGGAGTCAGGCTTCGTGACCAAAATACCCTGTTCGCCATGGCCGAGTACAAAGGCCGATCCCGGGTTCGAGGATTCGTCCTGGATGCCTTTTCGCCAACGGCCTACGGAGGAACCGGCACCGTCGCGGATTGGAACCTCGCCGTGGAAGCTGCTCGCTCCTTTTCCTTTCTCCTTGCGGGAGGACTGACGGCCGAGAACGTCCCGGAAGCGATCCGGACGGTGCGCCCGTATGGCGTAGACGTCAGCAGCGGCGTGGAAGCCAGCCCCGGCAAGAAAGATCCGGCCAAGGTCACGGCCTTTATCCAAGCCGTGAAACTTGTGTCATCATGAGCCGAGCCGTTATTCTTTTTCGTGCCGACGACCGTTCCGCAGTCAATTCCAGATGACACCTGTTGCCGCCAGGGAACGGGCCTCGTGCGTGGAGGAGCACTCGAGAGAACGGGTGTCGTCACGAAACCGCGACAGGGGGAATCGCCTTGTCAGATGGATGAACACGGTGCGCAACCTTCAAGGCAACGAGGCCTTGCCGAAAGAAGCGATACTGAAAGACGGACTCCTGCCGTGCTGATGTGACCATCAGCAGAACCGACGGACCCATGCCGGATATCAACCACACGAGTGATCGCGTTTCAAGATTGTTCACGGGCTCCGTGGTGGAATGAGACAGCCTCCCATGGCAAGAATGGACGCAACACATGCCAGATTTGGCCAGTACGGGGGACAATATGTGCCCGAAACGCTCATGCCGGCCATTCTGGAACTGGAGCAGGTCTATGCCAAGCTCAGAAAGAACCCCGGTTTTCAAAAAGAATTGCGCGAATGTCTGCGACAATACGTGGGACGCCCGACTCCCCTCTATTTTGCCGGACAACTCACCAGGACGTTGGGCGGAGCGCGAATCTATCTCAAGCGGGAGGACCTCTGCCATACCGGTGCGCACAAGATCAACAATACCGTGGGGCAGGCATTGCTGACGAAACGCATGAAGAAACGGCGCGTCATCGCGGAAACCGGTGCCGGACAACACGGCGTGGCGGTGGCGACCGTTGCGGCCATGTTCGGACTGGAGGCAGAAGTATACATGGGGACGGAAGACATGGCGCGTCAGGCGCTCAACGTCTTTCGCATGCGATTGCTCGGGGCAAGAGTCACCGGAGTGGATGCAGGCAGTCGAACGCTCAAGGACGCCATCAGTGAGGCCATGCGTGACTGGACGACGAACGTGCGCACCACGCATTACCTGCTGGGCTCCGTCCTCGGGGCGCATCCCTATCCGATGATGATCCGCGACTTTCAATCGGTGATCGGCCGGGAAGCACGCCGACAGATCCTGGCCGCGGAAGGAACGCTCCCCCATTGCCTGGTAGCCTGCGTAGGAGGCGGAAGCAACAGCATCGGCCTGTTCCATCCGTTTATCAGGGACGCTCGGATTCAGATGGTCGGAGTAGAAGCCGGGGGAATGGGCCTGACCAGCGGGAAACATGCCGCTCGCTTTGCCGATGGCACGCCGGGAGTGCTGCATGGAACCATGACCTATTTGCTCCAGGACCGGGACGGGCAGGTCAAGAGCACCCATTCGGTGTCCGCGGGGCTCGATTATCCCGCGGTTGGCCCGGAACATGCCATGCATCACGATTCGGGTCGCATTCACTATACCACGGCGACCGATCAGGAAGCCTTGGAAGCCTTCGACCTGCTGTCACGGGAAGAAGGGATTATTCCCGCCTTGGAAAGTGCCCATGCCGTGGCAGAAGTCGTGAAACGGGCACCGAAGATGAAGAAAAACCAGATCCTGATCATGAACCTGTCCGGACGCGGGGACAAGGACGTCAACCAGATCGCCCGAATGCGGGACATCCAGCTCTAATCATGGCTGTTCCATCCAATCATATCGCCACCACCTTTGAACGACTCCGCGGACAGGGGGAAAAAGCGCTGATTCCCTATCTCATGGCCGGAGACCCCTCATTGGCCGATACGGAAGCCTTGGTGGTGGCCCTGGAAAAAGCCGGGGCCGATCTGATTGAAATCGGCGTCCCGTTTTCCGATCCGATCGCCGACGGCCCGGTGATTCAGAAGGCGGCCGAACGGGCATTGCGAGCGGGCACCTCCCTTCCCGGCATCCTGCGAATGGTCAAATCCCTGCGGGCCAAGACCCACGTTCCGCTTATTCTGATGGCCTATTACAACACGATCATGGCCATGGGGGAACGGGAATTTTGCCGCCAGGCCGTCCACGTCGGGGTGGATGGAGTCATTATTCCGGACATGCCACCTGAAGAAGCCGGCTCGCTGCAACGCGCCTCCGTCGAGGAACACGGTCCCTGCCTGATCTTTCTCCTTGCGCCGACGAGCACGCCGGCGAGAAAGACCGACGTCATCAAACGCACCAACGGATTCATTTACTATGTCTCGATGACCGGCATCACCGGAGCAAAACTGCAGAACAGGGATTCCATCAAACACAACGTGCTCGCGCTCAAAAAGAAAGCCAGAAAACCGGTAGCCGTAGGATTCGGCATTGCCACCCCCGACGATGCCCGCCAAATCGCCGCGTTTTCCGATGGCGTCATCGTGGGTAGCGCCCTCGTTCGAAAAATCGAAGAACTCCGGCACTCTCCCGACCTGATTCGTGAAATCAGTCAATTCACGGCCAGCCTGAAAACCGCGCTCTCGTGCCCTGAGGTCGGGTAGCCTGCCCGGGGCCGGACGGTGTGCGACGATGCCACCGGAAGCAATCCGAAGAGCCAATTCATGTTGAGCCTCGATGACGTGGATGCCGTGCTTACCGAAATGGCACCGGCTTGCGTCGGGGGATTCATCCAGAAAATCCAGCAGCCGACCCCGGAAACGATCATTCTTGTTGTTCGTCGACCGGGCCGTTCCCTTTCGATCCTGCTCTCGGCCCATTCCCAATACGGAAGAGTGCACGTCATGAGTCAAAAACTCTCGGGCGCTCCGGTTCCTCCCCCGTTTTGTCAATACGTCCGCGCCCATCTCCTCGGAGCAAGGATTCATCGTCTCATGCAAACGCCCCATGATCGTCTCGTGTGGTTCGAATTGAAGAAGAACGAGCGCACGTTCTTTCTGGTCCTGGCCCTTCTCGGACGTTCGGCCAATCTCTTCGTCCTGGACGCCCAGACCACGGTCCTGCGATCCCTGAGACCCAGTCGCCAGATCGTGGGGCAACCGTTTACCCTTTCTCCCCGCCCCCTGGCCGACGAGGCGCCCGGAGAGCTTCGTGATGCCGGATTTCCCGTTTCCGAACGGATTGAAGCGTCTCATCTCATCTCCGAACAACACGCATTGCACGATCACCAACACCATCACCATCTCGCTGCCCTGCGCAAACACGTGAAAAAAGTACAGCGGCGGATCGCAAACTTGAGCCGGGATTTTGACAAGGTCAACGCCTATCGTGAGTACGGACGGTACGGCGAACTGTTAAAAAGTCACGTGTCCGCGCTGCAAAAAGGACAGAAACGGATTACCGTGGTCGACTATTTCGATGAGAGACTACCCGAACTCACGCTCCCCCTCGATCCTGAAAAAGACGGACCCGGCAACCTGAAAGACTATTTCGCCAAGCATGGAAAATTTGCCGGGGCACAAAAGAACCTCGTGCCCCGTCTCGATCAGGCCAGAACCGAATTGGCAGAACTTCAGAAAGAACTCCTGGCCTTGGAACACGGAGCCAGACAGGAACCCGGACAGGGTTCGGCAAAGGCCATGCCGCCCCAAAAGCTCCAACGCTCAACGTCCAAGAGCCAACCGGCCCTCCCCTACCGCCGATTTTGTTCCGAGGAAGGCCATGCCATCCTCGTCGGAAAAACGGCCAAGGACAACGATGTTGTCACCTTCAAGGTCTCTGGGCCGGACGATCTCTGGCTGCATGCCCGGGGGACGCCAGGTTCCCACGTGATCATCAAACTGAAAAAGAATCAACAGATCCCGTCCGAAACTCTGAAGGATGCTGCAACCCTGGCCCTGTTTTACAGCGACCTGCGGAAGAGTGGAAAAGGCGAAATCATCTATACGTTGAGAAAAAACGTTCGAAAACCCAAGGGCGCGAAACCCGGCTCGGTCACGGTCACTCGGGAAAAGAGCCTGTGGATCTTCGTGAATCAGGCACGGTTGGACCGGCTGAAGGACTCCCTTGCATCCTGATCCTCCACGAAAATTTCCGGTGCAGGCCGGAACGCATTCAACAAGAACGGAAGGAGCACACCATGAACGATTCACTGACCGAAGAGGTTCGGAAGGCGAGAACGACGAACCATGCCATTCATCCCCTTCTCCTCAACCGCTGGTCTCCTCGCTCGATGACCGGTGAGGAATTATCCGACGAGGCACTCATGCCGCTCTTTGAGGCGGCGCGTTGGGCGCCCTCATCGAACAATGCGCAACTGTGGCGGTTCGTCTATGCAAAACGCCGGACGCCGTTTTGGGAGACGTTCGTGGATTTACTGGCCGACGGCAACAAAGTCTGGGCCAGGCAGGCTGCCGTGCTGGTCGTCGTCACGTCCAGAAAGTTCTTCGAACGCAATGACCAGCCAGCCGTCACGTATGCCTTCGATGCCGGTGCGGCATGGGAAAACCTGGCGCTGGAAGGAACGCGGCGTGGACTCGTGGTCCACGGCATGCAAGGATTCGATTATGAGAAGGCCAGAGAGGCTCTGCACGTTCCCGAAGAGTACGACGTGCTGGCCATGATTGCCATTGGCAAACGCGGGCCACGGGAATCCTTGCCACCGCATCTCCAGGAGCGGGAATTTCCGAATACTCGGCGTCCGCTTGATGAAATGATCCTGGAAGGTCATTGGGGCGCGCCTTCTGGCAGCAATCTGCTGTAAGGTATCGTGTTGCCAAGTTAACGGCGTAATCCCCCAACGAAGACCCTTGACACGGGGAAGGCATTTCGCTATAAACGGATCACTGCATGAAGCAGTGCCGTGAAGAAAACGAAGGAGTTTTCCTGACGGCCTTTGAAAAAGAGGCTTGCCGGAAGAGGTAAGCTGCATAAGGCAAGGACAGCGACGTCCTTTTGGTTTGAGGTTTGAACCAAAAGGGCGTTTTTTTTTGTTCACGCTCATCACGACGGCAGGAAGGGAGCGAACGCCTTGCTGGGCTGAACGGGAAATAATGGCGTTTCCCTGATATTTCCAAAGCCCGGCGTCGTTGGTCCCACGACCCTACCCATGAGTAGGGAGGAGCTTTGAATACGGAAGGAACCCGCATATGAATGACCGAATACGACGGATCATCGGACTAGGTTTTCTGGGACTTGTCTTGATTGCCACACCGGCCATCGCCGGACCAAAACTGAAAATGGACGAAACCAAGTGGATCAGTATCGGCGCCGGAGCGCGCACCAGCTTCATGACCCAGGAAGACGGCGCACAGGACGGGAAAAGCTGGAGCAGGAATTTTTCCTTGGAGAACATGCGACTCTACGTCAACGGACAGATTCACAAATATCTGAAAATCGAATTCAACACGGACTGCACGGATTGTCTCGGGTCCAATTCAAAAGGCACGATGATTATTCTCGACGCCATCGGCAAATTTGAGTTCAATCAGTACCTGAACGTCTGGGCGGGTCGCCTGCTTGTGCCATCGGATCGTGCTGAACTCGACGGTCCCTATTTCCAGAATACGTTCGACTTCAACAAGACGCCGTTTTATCCGTCGGACTTCGGGAACTTCATAGCCGGACGATGGGGTCGTGACGATGGGGTCAACATCTGGGGAGCCCTGTTTGAAGATAAGCGGCTTACCTACGTCGCGGGCGTGTTCGACGGAGTCGACAGTAATGCCACCCGGCCCAATCAGAGTGACAATTTCCTCTGGGCCGGCCGCCTCACCTACAACTTCTGGAACGTCGAGCAGAATCCGGGCTATTACACCAGCAGCACCTATTATGGAAACGGAGGCGATATCCTGACGCTCGCGTTTGCGCTCCAGCGTCACGCCGATGGAGTCGGCACGGCCTCCGAACAATCGGATTTCCTCGGGTACAGCACCGATCTCCTCATGGAAAAAGTGCTGCCGAACAAGGGCGTCCTGACCCTGGAAGGCGAATACAAGGTCTTCGAGACCGACCTGTCCGCGGCTGCTCTCGATGATCAAAATTGTTTCTGCCTGTTTGATGGCCAGTCCTGGACGGCGACCGGGCTGTATCTGTTTCCCGACAAATTAGGATTCGGGCAATTACAGCCCTACGTCCGGTTTACGGAAAACGTACCTGATCACAGCCCGACTCGAAACGAATTCGAAATCGGGATGAACTACATTATCGACGGACACAATGCCAGAGTCTCCATGTTCTACCAATACGGCGATATCGCCACGAAGGGACGAACCTGGACGCCGGGAGTCACCGGTGACGAGGTCGGGGTCTTCAAGCTGGGGCTGCAGTGGCAAATCTGATTCAATCAACGCTCACCTACTGTGAAGGAGAAGTCAACAATGGAGACCAGATCGGATAAACTCGATCCTGTAAACGAGACGTCTTCGGAGACGTCATGCGAGAAAAGTCGTCGTCAGTTTTTCAAGGAAGCCGGACAGGTGGCAACGGGATTCGGCGTGGCAGCGCTGTTGGGCAACCTGGGGAATTACGCGCTGTCGTATGCCGCGGACAAGGAACCCATCAAAATAGGCGTGCTGCATTCCCTGAGCGGCACCATGGCGATCAGCGAGGTTTCCCTGCGAGACGTCGTCTTGATGGCCGTGGAAGAAATCAACGCCACGGGCGGCGTGCTGGGGAGACAGATCCAGCCGGTCGTCGTCGATCCCGCGTCGAATTGGGATCTGTTTGCGGAAAAGTCGAAGCAACTGCTCCTGGTCGACAAGGTGGCCGTGGTGTTCGGTTGCTGGACCTCCGTGAGCCGGAAATCCGTCCTTCCGGTGTTTGAAAGTCACAACGGGTTGCTGTTCTATCCCGTGCAATACGAAGGCGAAGAATGTTCACGAAACGTGTTCTACACCGGTGCCGCCGTGAATCAACAGGCCGTGCCCGCCGTCGAATACCTGATGAGCGAGGAAGGTGGCGCATATACAAAGTTCTACCTGTTGGGCACGGATTACGTCTACCCCCGAACGACGAACAAGATTCTGCGCGCCATGCTCCTTGCCAAAGGCGTTCCCGCTTCAGCCATTGGCGAAGAATATACCCCGTTTCATCATCAGGATTACCAGACCATCGTCAGCAAGATCCGGCAATTTGCCAGACGTGGAGACGCGGCGGTGATCAGTACGATCAACGGAGACAGCAACGTGCCGTTTTACAAGGAATTCGCCAATCAGGGCCTTCGAGCCGAAGACGTGCCCATCATGGCCTTCAGCGTGGCGGAAGACGAACTTCGCAGCATGGACACGACGGCGTTGGTCGGACACCTGGCTGCCTGGAACTATTACCAGAGCATCGATACGCCGGAAAACCGGACATTCGTGTCGAACTTCAAATCATACTGCCAGAAGAACGGACTCCCCGGTGGGAACGCCCGGGTCACCGACGATCCGATCGAAGCCGCATATTTTGGCGTTCACGTCTGGAAACAGGCCGTGGAACAAGCCGGAACGACCGCGGTGGATGCCGTGCGAAAAGCCGTGTATGGCCTGGAATTCGATGCACCGGGCGGCAAGAAGAAAATGGACGCAGTCAATCATCATACCTACAAGCCCGTCCTCATCGGTGAGATTCGCAAGGATGGGCAATTCATGGTGATTTCGCAGACGGATCTGGTACGACCGGAACCCTGGAGTGAATATACCAATCCCGACAAGGGCTGTGATTGGGTCAACCACAGCGGTACCTACAAAAAAGCGTGAACGGCTAAGACGGAAATGAATCCTTTGATTACACCGATTCCCATGAGGCGATGGTTTGGTGTCGCGTTGATCCTCTCCGTCCTGCTTCTACAAAGCGGCGCCACGGGATGGGCACAGGAACCGGAATCCACTTCGGCCGACGTGAAAGGGATTCCTGAAGCCATGACGATTTTGGTCGAGGGTGCATGGGCTGAAAAAAAACGTGCCGTCACCTACCTCCTGGCCCATGGGGACCCCGAGTTACTGCCTCAACTCGAAGAACTCCGCTCGCATGTCAATCGACGGGTTCGTAAGCTGATCAAGCCGGTCATCAATCTGCTTCGGAGCAAGGCCGGCTTGGCCAGTCCGGATCCGGAAACCCGTCGCGCCGCGGCCAGGGATCTTGGCGCACGGGGGAGGCAAGAGGCCTTACCGGTTCTCTCCGAGGCCCTGTCCCGTGAACAGGATCATTGGGTCATCTATGACCTCGAGGAAGCCATCAACCTGATCAACCTGGAAGATGCAGACCCGCAAGTCAGATTTGCGGCGATCGAAAAGCTTGGTGAGCAGCGGAGTGCCGCAGCACTTCCGCTGCTGCACACGTTGGCCAACCAATCCACGAGTGACCTGGAACAGCAGACGTTGAGTCACGCAGCGGCGACAGCCGCCCGCCGTATACAAAAATGGCAGGATATCACAGGCGGACTGGAAATCCTGCTGCAAGGGCTGAGCCTCGGTTCCATTCTCCTCCTGATGGCACTGGGGCTCGCCATTGTTTTCGGCCTCATGGGCGTCATCAACATGGCCCACGGGGAAATGATGATGATCGGCGCCTATGCCACGTTTGTGGTGCAGGAAGCGTTCAAACTCTACCTGGGCGAAGGCTTCTTCGATTATTATTTCTTCTTTGCCCTCCCGTGCGCGTTTCTGACCGCGGCGTTCATCGGATGGATTCTGGAGGGAACGCTGATTCGCTTCCTCTATGGAAGACCGCTCGAAACGCTCCTGGCCACGTGGGGCGTCGGGCTTGTCCTGATTCAGGTCGCCCGCGTCATCTTTGGCGACCTCACAGCGGTTCAGGCACCAGGCTGGCTCAGAGGCGGTGCACAGATTATGGTCGGCGTTCAGCTTCCCTACAACAGGCTCTTCATCATCTTGCTGGCCCTTGGCTCCGTGGCCGGCATCTATTTCCTGCTTTTTCGAACGGGCATCGGTCTTCGGGTCCGAGCCGTTCTGCAGAATCGCGACATGAGCGCCTGTCTGGGTATCCCAACCCGCAAGCTGGATGCCTATACGTTTGCCTTCGGCTCGGGATTGGCAGGATTGGCCGGCAGCGCACTCACCATGGTCGGAAACGTCGATCCCGAACTCGGCCGGAACTACATCGTCGACTCGTTCATGGTGGTGGTCACCGGTGGAGTCGGGAAACTGGCCGGCACGATCACGGCCGCCTTTGGCATCGGCACCCTCAATAAATTCCTGGAACCGCAATTCGGAGCCGTGTACGGAAAGGTCATGATTCTCGTCCTGATCATTCTCTTTCTCCAGTATCGGCCTTCCGGACTTTCCGCACTAAAGGGACGGAACCTTGACTCCTGAGCCTCGCCTCACCAATCCCCAAGAGACAACGGGAACGTCCTGGTTCCGATTGGGTTGCCTGAACCTGGGATGGCCGTTCTGGATCACGGGATTCGTGCTGATCATGGGGGTTCCGCTGTTGAATCTCCTGCCCCAGGATTCCATCTTTCACGTGTCCGACTTTACCCTGAATCTGTTTGGAAAATTCTTCGCCTTTGCCATCTTGGCCCTTGGAATCGATCTGATCTGGGGCTATACCGGCATCCTGAGTCTGGGGCACGGCGTGTTTTTCGGATTGGGGGCCTATGCCATGGGCATGCACCTGATGCTGGGAATCGGCGAGGAAGGCGTCTACGGCAGCGCCCTGCCCGACTTCATGGTCTGGAATCAAGTCAAGGAACTTCCCTGGTTCTGGAAACCCTTCTACAGTCTGGGATTTTCCCTGGTCGCCGTCGTCCTGGTGCCAATGGCGTTTGCCGCGCTTTTCGGGTTTTTCGTCTTTCGCAGCCGGATTCGCGGCGTGTATTTTTCCATCATCACGCAAGCGGCTGCACTCGCAGCCTGGCTCGTCTTCAATCGCAACGAAACGAACATGGGCGGGACGAACGGTTTGACGAACTTCAAGCATATCCTGGGATTCTCGTTACATGATCCCGCCACCCAACGCGTGATGTACCTGTTGACCATCCTGTGTCTGGGATTGAGTTACATCCTCTGTCGATGGATTACCCAATCCCGGGCGGGACGGGTTCTGATCGCGATTCGTGATTGCGAACAACGGGTGTTTTTTTCCGGATACTCGCCGGCGAGCTACAAGTTGTTCGTCTTCGTGGTCTCCGCCGGACTCGCCGGCATCGCCGGGGCCTTGTACGTGCCGCAGGTGGGAATCATCACACCCAACCAGATCGGCGTGCTGCCGTCGATTGAAATGGTGATCTGGGTCGCCGTAGGCGGACGAGGCACACTCTCCGGCGCGATTCTTGGCGCCACGGGGGTCAACTGGATGCGGAGTTTCCTCACGAATCATTTTCCGGAATTCTGGCTCTTTTTCCTGGGCGGGCTCTTTATTACCGTTGTCATGTTTTTCCCGAAAGGTATAATCGGCCTGCTGGGGACACTCTACAAGAGGAATCCATTCGGAACGCACAAGCCCCGGGCATCCTCATCGGATGACGCGTAAGGCAAAGGAGAACGATGGAGAACGAACCACGCGGGTCGGCCAAAGCCACGGACACAAGAGGACGCAAGGTCATTGGCTCCCGGCATCAACGCTCGATCATCTATCTGGACAACATCACGGTCGACTTTGACGGGTTTAAAGCCTTGTCCGGCTGTAACCTGGTGGTGGACTATCATGAACTGCGAGTCGTGATCGGACCCAACGGAGCCGGCAAAAGCACGCTGTTGGACGTGATCTCCGGAAAAGTTCGCCCCGTGTCCGGCCGCGTCGTTTTTGGACAGGCAACGGATCTGATCGGCCTTCGGGAACATGAGATCGCCGCATTGGGGATCGGCCGAAAGTTCCAGACGCCCTCGGTCTATACCACCTTGTCCGTGTGGGACAATCTGGATCTTTCTCTTCATCGAAACAGCAAGAGCGTGTGGGCGACCCTGTTGTCCGGATCGAACCATGAAGAATCGGACAGGATTGCCGGGACTTTGAAGACCATCGGACTGACAAAGAAGGCACGGGTGCTTGCCGGTCAACTGTCCCACGGAGAAAAACAATGGTTGGAAATCGGCATGGTGCTGCTCCAGGACCCCGAACTCCTCCTGATCGATGAACCCGTGGCAGGCATGACCGAGCAGGAAACCGAAAAAACCGGCGAACTGCTTCAATCGCTGACGGAAAAACACCATTCCCTCATCGTCATCGAGCATGACATGGAATTCGTCAGACAGATTGCCAAGACGGTCACGGTCCTGCATGAAGGGACCGTTCTGTGCGAAGGCTCCGTGGAGACGGTCCAGAACGACCCCCGCGTGATCGAGATTTATCTGGGGCGACAGAAGGACGTCCATGCTTCAGTGTAAGGGGCTCAACGTTTTTTACGGAGAGAGTCACATTCTCCGTGACGTTTCCATGGACGTGCAAAAGGGTCAGGTCGTGTGTCTCATGGGCCGTAATGGGGTGGGAAAGACCACTTTGCTCAAAACCATCATCGGGCTGCTCAAACCGCGGACCGGACTCATTGCCTTCAATGACAAAGACGTCACCGGACGTTCTCCTGATCGACGGGTAGCGGAAGGCATGGCCTACGTGCCACAGGGTCGGGAGCTGTTTCCGCATTTAACGGTCGCCGAAAACCTCCGATTGGGATTCGAAGCCCGTCGAGGGCCTCAGGACCAGAAGAGCGCGGACCTCGCCTACGAAGAAATCTACTCCATTTTCCCCGCGTTGCCAGCCCTGCTGAACAGACAGGGAGGAGTCCTGAGTGGCGGACAACAGCAGCAAGTGGCCATTGGAAGGGCACTGCTGACTCAACCGAGCCTCTTGTTGCTGGACGAACCGACGGAAGGCATTCAGCCCTCGATTGTCATGGAAATCGAACGAGTCATCGAGGGCTTTAAAAACCAACGCCGATTCGCTATGGTGCTGGTCGAACAATATTTTGAATTTGCCGCCAGATTGGCCGATGCGTTCGTGCTGATGGCAAAAGGGGCCGTGGTGGCAGCGGGACCGGGAAACGAACTGACGGAAGAACAAGTCAAACGGCACCTGACCGTGTAACGCCATGCACCTCAGCCCCAGAGAACAGGAAAAATTGCTCATCTACGTGGCCGCACAGCTTGCCACGGACAGGAAGAACCGTGGGCTCAAACTCAATCATCCCGAGGCCTTGGCCTATATCACCGCGGCCATCCTGGAAGGGATCCGGGAGGGACGCTCCGTTTCCGACCTGATGCAGTATGGAGCGACGCTGTTGACCAGAAACGACGTCATGGCCGGAGTATCGGAGATGCTGCCGGACATTCAAGTAGAGGGCACGTTTCCCGATGGGACCAAGCTGGTCACGATCCACAGCCCTATCAGATGAATGCTTTCGTGGAAGGCAAAAGATCAAACAGCATCGCCTCCCCGTCACGGAACCCTGAACGCTTGATGATGGAGCCTGCACGATGCCGAACAAAAAAAAGACGCCATCGCTGAAACCCTCCAAGCCGGCCTCGAACTCCGCTGGGGCAGAACGAGGGCACCCCACTGATGCAGCTCCCATCATCCCGGGAGAAATCCTGTTGGGCGACGATGACGTCGTGGCCTTTGCCGGGCGTCCTCACGTCACACTGACAGTCGCAAACCATGGTGACCGGCCCATTCAGGTTGGCTCTCATTGTCACTTCTTCGAGGTCAATCGTGCGTTACGGTTTGATCGAAAACGGGCTTTCGGCTTTCGCCTGAACGTGCCATCCGGCACCGCCGTCAGGTTTGAACCAGGAGAGGAAAAACGCGTGGAGCTCGTGGCCTTTGGAGGAAACCGAATCGCCTATGGCATCAATGGATTGACCAATGGCGCCCTCGACGACGAGCAGGTGAAGGTTCAGGCCTTCCGGCGTGCCGTCGAACTTGGATTTCTGGAAGAAGGAGCATCCTGATGAACATTCCCCGGCGTCAATACGTGGATTTGTTCGGACCGACCCAAGGGGATCGCATCCGCCTCGCGGATACCGAACTCATCGTGGAAGTGGAACAAGATCTGACCACGCCGGGAGAAGAGGCCAAGTTTGGCGGCGGCAAGGTGATTCGGGATGGGATGGGACAGTCCCCGACTGCCACGCGAGGCAACGGGTCCCTGGATGTGGTCGTGACGAACGCCGTGATCCTCGACTATTGGGGAATCGTCAAAGCCGATATTGGCATCCGCGACGGCCGCATCATCGGAATCGGAAAAGCCGGAAACCCGGACCTCATGGCAGGCGTGACCCCCGGGATGGAAATCGGAGCCGGCACCGAAGTCATCGCGGGGGAAGGAAAAATCGTGACGGCCGGCGGAGTCGAAAGCCACGTCCATTTCATCTGTCCGCAACTGATTCCCGAAGCCCTGGCCTCAGGCATGACGACCCTGCTGGGTGGCGGAACGGGACCGGCAACGGGCACGAATGCCACGACCTGCACCCCCGGAGCCTGGAACATCCACCGCATGCTGGAAGCGGCGGATGGGTTTCCGGTCAATCTCGGATTTCTGGGAAAAGGGAACGCCGCGCTGCCCGAAGCCCTGGTCGAACAGATCGAGGCCGGGGCCATCGGTCTCAAGCTGCACGAAGATTGGGGAACCACGCCGGCGGCCATTTCGACATGTCTGAAGGTGGCGGATGAGTATGACGTCCAGGTCGCGATTCACACCGATACGCTGAACGAAGCCGGATTCGTGGAAGACAGCATCCGGGCGTTCGAGCAACGCACCATTCACACGTTTCACACCGAAGGCGCCGGCGGCGGTCACGCCCCGGATATTATCCGCGTGTGCGGTGAACCGAACGTCCTGCCCTCCTCCACCAACCCCAGCATGCCATTTACGGTGAACACCATCGACGAGCATCTGGACATGCTGATGGTCTGTCATCATTTGAACCCCCGTGTCCCCGAAGACATTGCCTTTGCCGAATCCCGAATTCGAGGAGAAACGATTGCCGCGGAAGACATCCTGCACGACATGGGCGCCATCAGCATCATGTCGTCGGATTCTCAAGCCATGGGACGAATCGGCGAAGTGATCCTCCGAACCTGGCAAACAGCCCACAAGATGAAGATCCAGCGCGGATCGCTCGGTCCCTCCGGTCTTGAGGCATCCGGGGAACGTCACGATAATTTCAGAGCCAAACGCTACGTGGCCAAATACACCGTCAATCCGGCCATCACGCATGGGATTGCCCATGAAGTGGGATCCGTCGAGGTTGGGAAATTGGCCGATCTCGTCCTATGGAATCCGGCGTTCTTCGGCGTGAAACCAGATCTCGTCATCAAAGGAGGATTCCCGGTCGAAGCGGCCATGGGCGATCCCAACGCGTCCATTCCTACGCCGCAGCCGGTTTTGAGTCGACGGATGTTCGGAGGCTTTGGCAGGGCTCCGTTCGCTACCAGCGTGACGTTTCTCTCACAGGCAGGGATCGATGGCACCATCCAGACGCGCCTGGGTCTGCAAAAGCGAGTGGCGGCCGTCCGGCATTGTCGGAACATCGGCAAACGCGACATGAAACTGAATGACGCACTACCTCGCATGAACGTGGATGCTGAAACCTACGTGGTCGAAGCCGATGGACAGCAATTGACCTGTGAACCCATGGCCGTGCTCCCGATGGCCCAGCGATACTTTCTGTTTTAACGCGTCGCCTGAACGGCGCCGACACGAATGACGTCGTTTCGATGGAATCCGTCATGGAGACTCACGCGCTACTCAGGGGCATCCGCCACGTCGACGCGTTTTTTCCGTCTGGGGGGTTTGCCTTTTCGTCCGGTCTGGAAACCGCGGTGCAAGAAGACCGCGTCCGAACGTCGACAGACCTGCTTCACTACGTCGCCGATTATCTGTGGTGGAGCGCGGCCCCCTGTGACGCCGTGGCCTTGGCACGGAGTCATCGAGCCTCATGCAACCAGGACCTTCAAGCCATCCTCGACGCCGATCAGGCCATCGAAGCCATGAAACTCTGCCGAGAAACCCGGAAGGCCAGTCGGCAAATGGGACGCAACCTGTTGCACAACGCGATTCATCCGGAACCCGCACGTGGAATGCTTGACGCGTTTCGTGAGCACATCGAGTCAGGACGCTCACCGGGACATCTGGCCGTGGCCCTGGGGATGACCTTGCAAACGGTGGGATGGGATCGGCCACATGCGATTGCCGGATTTCTGTATCAGGTCGGAGTCGGCTTCGTGTCGGCTTCCTATAAGGTGTTGCCCATAGGCCAACGGGAAGGTCAACGTCTGCTGGAAACGTGGACGCCCCTCATCGCGGAACTCAGCCAGCGCATTGACGCCGACAGGCCGATGCAGTCGTGGACTCCGCTCCAGGACATTGACGCCATGCGGCATTCGCAACTCACCGTCAGGTTGTTCAGGTCATAACGTCATGCACCTCGTTGATCACCAGGTCGGAGACGGAGCGCCCGTCACGCGAACGCGACACACTACCGTGACCGTCATCGGGGTGGGCGGCCCCGTGGGGTCCGGCAAGACCGCGTTGGTCGAAGCCCTGGTCCGCAGGCTTCAATCCCACGTTCAACTGGCCGTCGTCACCAATGATATTTTCACGAAGGAAGACGCCGAATTCCTCACCCGACGAGACGTGTTGCCCCCCGAGCGGATTCTGGGCGTCGAAACCGGAGGGTGCCCGCACACGGCCGTGCGGGAAGACGCCTCCCACAATCAGGACGCCATTGGAGAATTGATCGCGCGGGTGCCTGATCTGGAGTTGGTCTTTCTGGAAAGCGGAGGAGACAATCTGGCAGCCACCTTCAGCCCCGAACTGGTGGACGAGGTCATCTACGTGATCGACGTCGCCGCAGGCGACAAGATTCCACGAAAGGGTGGGCCCGCGATCACGCGGTCCGGACTCCTGGTCATCAATAAAATCGATCTGGCTCCGCACGTCGGGGCGGACCTGATGGTCATGGATCGGGACAGTCGAAACATGAGAGGAGACCGGCCGTTCATCTTCACCAATCTCCTCTCCGGTGAAGGACTCCTCCAGGTGTCGGAATGGGTCGAACAACGCGTTCGCAGACGACGACAGACCTGACGGCCTCGAGGAGGCGTCGTCCATCCGGGACGGCATCCACGCACACCATGCCCCATGCCGAGAAGACGCCTTCCGTCAGTGAACTGTCCCTGGACTATGCACACAGGGACGGCAAAACCATCTTCACCTCTTCGCGCTTTACTCACCCCTGGTACGCCTTCCCTCCCCTCTACCTCGACTCGACGGGCTGTGCGACCACGTTCCTGGCCAACCCATCGGGGGGATTCGTCGGCGGAGATCATTGTACGCTGTCGGCAAGACTGGGAACCGACGCGCACGTGGTCTTGACCACGCCTTCGGCGACCAAGGTCTACCGAACCATGGAGCACCCGGCTCGTCAATCCATTGGAATCGACGTCGGCGCCAACGCCGTCCTCGAATGGATACCGGAACTCACGATTCCGTTTGCGGGCTCACGTTTTGAGCAAACGATCACCATACGGCTCGACACCGACGCATCCCTGATTTTATGGGACGCCTTGGCTGCCGGACGCATCGCCCGAGGAGAACGGTGGGCATTTGACTCTTTCGGGAATCGGATCACGATCATGCTGGCGAATGGGACGTCCCTGGAGGAACGATATACGCTCTCAGGTCAGAACAACCCCAGTCTCGCGTTTCATCAGGAGTGGAATTACGTCGGATCCCTTTTTCTCGTCAGTGAGAAGGTGCCATCGGCCACCCGGAGACGGATCGAGGAAGAAGCCGTCGCGGCGCTGGCGTCCCCACACGTCCTCGGCGGAGTGTCGGAGAGTTCCATTCCGGGTCTGGTCGTCAAGGTCGTCGCACGCTCCGCCACGGAGCTCAACGCCGTCTTCGAGCGCCTGTGGGGAATCGTGCGCAGGAACGTATGGCAAATCGGGATTCCCGCGTTGCGACGCTACTAACAGCGGAACTATTCCCCGACTCGTACCAGCATACCCCGATCCTTACAGACGGCAAACGTGTATTGATAGACCCCGATCATGATCAGCAAATACAGGCTGTTCAACCCCATCGCCCACCACAGATGCGTCCACGGCACGGCCTGATTCAGCAGGACGTCGCGCATGCCTTCAAACACGTGGGCGGCGGGATTCGCCAGAGCCACGGGTTGCAACCAGCCAGGCAATACGGACAAGGGATAGAATACACAGGAGATCGGTTGAAAAAGAAAGACCAGCCCCCAGGCGAGGACCTCGGCCTGCTGGCCGAATCGCATGATGACCGACATGGTCAGGATTCCGATGAGCCACCCCGCGGCAATCAGGTTCAGAACGAACGGGATCAAGGTCAGCCCCATGACGAAGACGTTGTAGGAATACACAAACAGCGCCGCGAGTGCCATGATAATGGACACCACCGTGACTTTGAAGACGCTCATGGCCATCATCGCCGCGAGAAATTCTCCGGCGGTCAGCGGACTGGAGAATAAATTCATGAGATTTCTCGACCAGATTTCTTCAAGAAAGGAGATGGTGATTCCCTGTTGCGCCCGAAAGAGAATGTCCCAGAAAATGAGTGCGCCCAGAAAAAACACGACGGCACCATGCAGGCCCTTGCCTTCCTGGGCCAGATACATCGTGATGAATCCCCAGACGACCAGGTCCAGAAGAGGCCAGTAGAAGACCTCCAACAACCGAGGAAAACTCCGGCGGTAGAGAAAGAGATGCCTGGTAATGAGTGCAAAGATCCGTCCGACGTTCACGTATGGTCTCTCCTATCGGGGATCACCAGCATCACTCCCGTGCGAGTCCTCCGAGATGGCGGAATCGCGATTGTTGTTACTCTCATGCTTCATGTCCCGTCGCCTCTGCGTCAACGAGGCCGGCTTCATGGGCCACAATCCAGAGGCTTGTCCGTCTTTTCCCGAGACTCGACGGGACGGCTCAACTCTCACGGGCAATTCGGAGGAACACCCGTTCAAGATCGTCCTCCCCGTATTGCGCCACGATGTCTTCGGCAGTTCCTTCGGCGATGATTTTCCCACGCTGAAGGAACATGATCCGGTCGGACATCTCTTCGATTTCCCGCATGTTGTGCGAAGTGTACAACATGCTCAATCCGGACGTCTCACGATATTCCTTCAAAAACCCTTTTACCTTGTGGGCAACGTCCGGATCCAGACTCGCCGTCGGTTCATCAAGAAACAGGACTTTCGGTTCGGTCAGCACCGCCTTCGCCAACGTCAACCGAGTCATCTGCCCGGATGACAGCTTGCGGGTCACTTTATGGCGCATGTCTTCCATTTCGAGTTTTTTGATCACGTCGTCGATTCGCCTGTCGATATCCGAGACCCCGTATAATCGACCCGTTACTCGAAGGTTTTCCTCCGTGGTCAAGGCATAGGGCATCGAGATATAGGTGGAGGAAAAATTGACTTGCCGGAGAATCGTTTCCCGATGGTGACGAAGGTCCAGGCCCAGCATCTCGATGGTCCCATACGTGGGGGTGATCACCCCCAGGAGCATTTGGAACGTCGTGGTTTTTCCCGCACCGTTGGGTCCCAACAGGCCAACGGTTTCTCCGGGTTGAATCTCGAACGACACGTGATCCACCGCGGTAAACTCGCCGAACCGTTTGGTCAGGTTTTGAACGCGAACGATAGGGGCCGACATCGGTATCGTTGAGATTAAAACAACAAATCGCCGATTCTGTCCGGAAGATGGCAGACGTCACAATCCTTGCTGAGGACCCTGCCCTCATACACGGTCTCGTTATCATGGCACCGCATACAATCAGCCAGCGAAGAATTCCAGAGGGCCGAGCCCTTGGGGTGCTCGGGTTCGTACGGCTTCATGTCCAACTCGACGTGCCCCCGTGGGATCACAATGGGATAGCCTTTGACGGGCTTGCCATGAACCACGCGCGCGTGACAGGTGGAACAGCCCTCCCCTTGCCCGCGGGTGCGAAAGGCTTCCATGTGTGTCCGGTGACTCATGATCAATCCGACGTCCTTGACGGGGCTCGGCAAATCTCTCGTCGAAACCTCCGAGACCCTGAGAATCGCACGATGACAACTCAGGCACACGTCTGAATCCACCCGCGCCTGCAAGTCATGCGGAGCCGTCGGCGTCCCGAACCACGTGATCATCACGTCCTTCAGCCCGGCATAGACCTTATCTTCGAGGAATCCTCGAAAGCCGGGACGAACGTGACACGCCACGCAGGTCACGTCCCTGTGGGACGACGCGTGCCAACTGTCGACCGAGGGACGAATCGTATGGCAGGAAGCACAGAATTCGGGATGGTTGGTGAGCGGAATGGCTGCCGTCCCGGCGACGAAAAGGACCGCGACAGCGACCAGGAGGACGGTGACGGTCCTTCGGTTCATGTCAGACTGAGGGAGGCTTGGGGTACTGCTGAATGATCAACTTGGTCAGCGCCCCGATATCATCACGATCGATGCACGGCACGGAGGTGGCGATGGGTTTCGTCGAAACGATGGCCAACAACCCGTCAACGGCGACATTCACTTCTTCAAGCCGTTCACGGACGACGGCAATTTTCGGATACCCTTCGCTTTTCCAGCCTTCCGCAATGATCAAATCCGTGTGGCCGTCCAGAAACCGATCCCGCACCTCTTCGACTTTCATTTCTTCGGAGACGTCTGCAAACATGGCCAGGCTTCCTTTGGCGAGCACGATGACGGCATGCGCTCCGGCCTGTTTATGTCGCCAACTGTCCTTCCCTTCGGTATCCAAGTCGAATCCATGTCCCGCATGCTTGACGGTTGCCACCCGATACCCCGCACGGGTGAGCTCGGGAATGACCCGTTCAATCAACGTGGTTTTCCCGCTATTCGAACGTCCGACAAAGGAGAGGATCTGGGGAGCCATGGATTAAAAATGCCTGCTGAGTACCTGCACGCGAACGGGATCACCGGGATTGACCCGTTCCACCTCTTCCGGAATATCAATCAACCCGTTGGCCTTGACCATGGACGTCAGAATTCCGGACCCCTGCGACCCCGTGGTCCGGACGACGAGGGTTCCGTTTTTCCGTTCCAGAATGCCTCGTAAAAAATGTCGGCGATCAGGATGTTTGGAAAACGTTTCCTGAAATTCGGCCTCGACGACCGGACGATCCAGATGCCGATAGCCGCCCATCTTCATAACAGCCAACCGAACCAACTGTTCAAACGTAATCATGGACGACACGGGATTTCCCGGCAGGCCAAAAGCCAACGTGCCCTGGATGTTTCCAAAGGCCAGGGGTTGCCCCGGGCGAATCGCCAGTTTCCAGAAATGCATGTCGGCGCCGAGTTCCGCAAACACGACCTTGGTGAAGTCGTAGTCGCCCATGGACACGCCACCAGAGAGAACCAGGACGTCACAGCCGAGGCCCTGGGCAATCTTCTCCTTGAGGGAGTCGGGGGTATCCTTGGCAATGCCCAGCAGGAGCGGGAGCCCACCTGCCTCCTGCACCGCAGCGGCAATGCCATAGCTGTTCGAATTGACGATCTTGTTTTCGTCGAATTTTTCATCGAGATCGGCAAGTTCGTCACCCGTCGAAAGGATGGCCACTCGGGGACGTTGATGCACCAGCACAAATGATTTCGCCAGAATCGCAAGCATGCCGATTTCCGCCGGACGCAGTTGGGTGCCTTGACGAATGATGCATTCTCCTTCCCTGACGTCTTCACCCCGTGGACGGACATTGGCGCCGAGGGATTCGGGCTGAAAAATCCTGACGCGGGTTTCAGAGGATTCCGTGAATTCGACTCGGACCACGGTATCGGCTCCATCCGGCATCGGGGCGCCGGTCATGATGCGAATGGCTTCACCGGGGCCCACGGATTTTCTGGCAACCTGACCGGCCTGCACGTCTTCGATGACCGTCAATTCGGCTGGCTTGGTGATCGCATGGTCTTTCTTGATGTCTTCCCACCGGACGGCAAATCCGTCCATGGCCGAATTGTTCCACGGAGGATTGTCCCTGGGCGCCACGATGTCTTCGCCCAAAACCCGTCCCAGGGCATCCAGCAAGCCGACCTTTTCACACCCTAAGGGGGTGGCGGCGTCCAGCACGATGCGTTGCGCTTGCGCGAGAGGGGTGAGTTCGTTCATGCGTCCCTATTTTTTCTTGAATGGGCTCTTGGTCGCGACCGACACCAAGGACCCTTTTTTCTTGCAGAACTCATCCACTTTATTGGCGATGTCATGATAGGCGTCGGCCGTCGGCAGATCAGAATGAAACAGGGCGTAGGGTTCGCCGTAATCACTTTGCCGGACCACCTCCGGATCGAGTGGAATGCGTCCCAAAAAGGGAACGCCCATGTCGTGCGCGGAGGCTTCGCCTCCGCCCAGCCGAAAGACTTCGATGGCCTTGTGACAATGCGGACACTCGAGGCCGCTCATATTCTCCACGATGCCGATGATCGGCAGTTCGCTGTCCCTCGCAAACGTGACGGACTTTCGGGCATCGAGTAAGGCCACTTCTTGCGGAGTCGACACGATCACGCAGCCCGTCACTTCTCCAATCAGGTCGATCGTCGTAACCGACTCGTTTCCCGTCCCCGGGGGCAAATCCACGATGAGAAAATTCAGATCCTGCCATTCGACGCCACCGAGCAATTGATTGATGAATTCGAATTTGTAGGCATCGCGCCAGATAATGGGATCGTCGGAGTTCTGAAGCAGAAACGACATCGAGGCAATCTTCATGTTGTAGGCCTGATGGGGAATGATGCCTCCGCCCGTACTGATCTTGAGGCGCTGGCCTTCGGCTCCAACCATCTTGGGAATGTTGGGACCATGAATATCCATGTCGCAGATGCCGACCTCGTAGCCCTTCAACGCCAAGCTGACGGCCAGATTCGTGGAAACGGTGCTCTTGCCGACTCCACCTTTGTTACTCATGACGAGAATCTTGTAGTCGATTCGCTCCATGCGCTTGGCCACCAACCATCGACTGTGCCCTTCCTTGTCTTTTTGGCACGTTTCATTCTCATCACAAATGGCGCAGGCCCACATGTACGTACAGGCATCTCCCTGCGTCGAAGGTTGAAACATTTTCAATTCAGCACTCATGCATGCCTCCACGTCTTCGGTTGCAATCCTCGAAGAATCCGCCGTTTCCTCATTCGGGATCGGTCTCTCGCGTTTTCACCTGCCCACGCTCTCGACCGGAGCCGAGAGTTTTTGAACGGTATGTTCGAGAATCGGAAGCAACGTCGCGACGTTGTCGATCGCGCCCTTCCGGCTGCCCGGAAGATTGACCACCATGGTGGTGCCGCGAATTCCGGCCGTTCCTCGGGACAACATCGCCGTTCTCATTTTTTGAAGACTTTCCGCCCTCATGGCTTCCCCGATACCCGGGATTTCCTTCTCGATGACGTCCCGCGTCGCTTCCGGAGCCCAATCCGTCGGTCGAACCCCCGTTCCTCCTACGGTGAAAATCACCTGAAGATCCCGTTTCTCGCACAGGCTGAGCAAATGCCTGCGAATGGCCTCGCGATCATCGGGCACGACTTCATAGTCGACGAGACGGACGGCATGGCCTTCCAGATATTCACACAGACTTTCTTTTCCATGATCGTCCGCTTCCCCGGAGCAGATTTTGCTGTTGATGACCAGGACCGCAGCGTCAATCATCTCGGCCTATCACGTCAGGGAACTCCCACGTATTCATCATCGCTCCCCCTGGTCGCCGTATGG
The DNA here is from genome assembly GCA_965221365.1 of Nitrospirales bacterium. Lineage (GTDB taxonomy): Bacteria > Nitrospirota > Nitrospiria > Nitrospirales > UBA8639 > Bin75. The sequence continues at coordinate 259,338 of OZ244884.1, forward strand.
GGGCGCAGCACATCGGACGGCGTTGACGTGGCCTTCGTGTTCTCTTCCGCTTCGCCTGTTTTGGGCGTTTTCTTGAAAAACCCGGCACTGATGATGCCGACTTCATAAAAGAAGTACATCGGCAAGGCCATCAGGCACTGATTAAAGGGATCGGGAGTTGGCGTCAAAAGCGCGGCAAAGAGAAATGAGCCCAAAAAGGCCCATTTTCGGTACCGCTTCAGAAACGGCGCATCGACCCATCCCAATTTGGCCATGAGCGTGAGCGCCAGCGGCACTTCAAAAATCAAGCCAAAGACCACCAGAAACCACAGCGCAAATCCCACGTAACTGGCAATCGACAACTGCGGAATGAACCCGGCCTTGACGCCGTAGGAAATCAGAAAGTTGAGCGCAAACGGCAAGACAAAGAAGAAACAAAATCCCAAACCCAGATAAAATGCAAGGGCGCTCGTCAGAACGAACGGCGCCACGAACCGGCGCTCCTGCGCATGCAGACCGGGAACCACAAAAGCCCATATTTCCCAGAGAATGTAGGGCGTGGCAAGCACCAGAGCAAACAGGGCCGCGACCTTCAGGTTTTGCCACAAGGCTTCAGCCGGAGACAAAAAGATAAATGGAATTTTCGGAAGGTCGGTCGGGACCCATTCCAGATTTCCCGGGACGAACATGTTCTGCAAGGGAATGCGCAACCACTGCACCAGGGTATCGGCGTAGAAGAACGTTCCAATGAAGAACAGTGCCGTCACCAGGACGGCTTTCGTCAGTCTGGCCTGAAATTCGAACAAATGCTGCATGACCGGCATCTTTTTATCCTCGAGAGGATTAAAGATCTTGTCCTGCATCCACTTGCTGAATGTCGACTGTTCCGGCATGTCTCCGCTTCGCTTCCGGTCCGAAGGCCAGTCGGCCGTGATCGCGGGTCGGCCCGCGCCCCACGGCCTGTCCCCGTTATTGAGGATTGACGGCTACAAAAAGATTGTTTCCTCTCCGGTTCAGGAAGAGGACGACCAATTCCTTCTTCTCGATCATGGAAGCAATCCGTTGGTAATCGGCCAGACTGTTCACGACCTCCCGATTCACTTCCTGAATGATGTCTCCCTGTTGTAATCCCGCTGCTTCCACTGCGCTCCCGGGTTTGACCTCGTTCACGACCACGCCGGCGACGTCCTCGGGGAGACTCAGTTGCTTCTTTCGTTCTTCGCTCAACGGTCCGACGTCCAGTCCGGCAAGAACGTTGTCGAGTTTTTCAAGGGCCGCAGGAGGAGCGGCATTTCCTCGGCTGGCCAACATTTCATCGTTTGGCCGTTCTCCCACCTTCATGGTCAGCGTTTTTCTTTCGCCGTTGCGTAACACGGTGATTTCCACTTCCGTATCCACCGGAGTCCGCGCCACGATGTTTCGAAGATGATTGACGTCTCGAATCGTTTCGCCGCGGTATTCGAGCAGCACGTCTCCCCGCAGCAGAATGCCGCCCGCGGACGGTCCCTGTTCATTCACTTCACTGATCAAGACCCCTCCCTGATGAACGTCCGGCAACTGAAAAGACTGGGCCAGGGCCGGTGTCAACTCTTGAATGGCAATCCCCATCCAGCCTCGTACGACTCGTCCGTTCTTGATAAGGCTGTTGGCAATATTTCTGACAATATCGACGGGAATCGCAAATCCAATCCCTTCCGAGCCGCCGGTACGGGAAAAAATGGCCGTATTGATGCCGACAATTTCACCGGCCATGTTCACGAGCGGTCCACCGGAATTGCCAGGATTAATCGGAGCATCGGTCTGGATAAAATCCTCGTATTCCGTGATTCCGACGTTGCCACGGCCCATCGCGCTGATAATGCCCATGGTGACGGAGGACTTCAGGCCGAACGGACTCCCTACGGCCAACACGAGATCGCCCACCCTGATCGTTTCGTGGGCACTCCAGGCAATGAACGGGAGACCCTCCCCGTCGATCTTGATCACGGCCAAATCCGTCTTGGGATCGGTTCCCACGATGGTCGCCGAAGATTCTTTCCCGTCAAACGTCGTCACCGTAATGTCTGTGGCATCTTCCACGACGTGATTATTGGTCACGATATACCCTTCCGGGCTGATGATGACGCCTGAACCGGCACTGAGGCCGGGAGGTCCGAACGGTGGCCTGCCCGGAGGACCAGGAGGGGGCATGGGAGGCCCGGGTGGGCCACCAAAAGGACCAGGAGGTAACCGTCGGGGTCCTCTGGAACTGACCGATTCTGCAACCGCGACGTTCACCACGGCGGGTTGGACCTTGGCCACGATATCGGAAAAGCCCTTGCTAAAGGCTTCGGGGACCGTTGCCAACGTCGGTTCGGGTGCCCAAGCGGCAAGAATGCCCACGAAAGCCAGCATGACGAGAACGACGAAAAATTTTTTCTTGTGACATCTCTGTAAAATTTCCATAATGCAGCGTTATCCTTTATGGTTGGTGGATCGAGTCAGTGCCAGAGCAGAACGTCTTGGTCGTTTCCCCAAACGACGTTGGTGATACCAATGAGACGATTCTACACTAATCCCTTCCGGCTCTTCAAAGGCAAATCGAGAATGCTTTGACAAGAAAAGAGGAATCGGCCCCTCTTCACGGATCTTCCGCTTCGCTCAACGCAGACTCAGGACGGACAAGAGGCAGGAGAACCAGCGAATGTCGGCCCGGAAGCGAACCATGCGTGCCCTCACCCTGCATTCCGCTCTGGAATATTGCGATCACTACCCCACTCCGGCACCGGTCGACGGAGAAGCCCTCGTTCGAGTCATCCAGGCCGGGATCTGTGACACGGATCTGCAATTGGTGCAGGGATACATGGGCTTTCAAGGCGTGCCGGGCCATGAATTCGTCGGAATCGTCGAAGAGGCCCCGCACCATCCGAACCTCGTCGGAAAACGGGTCAGTGGTGAAATCAACGCGGCCTGTCGGATCTGTCCGGTCTGTCGAGCCGGCAGACCGACCCATTGTCCGCATCGAACGACCCTGGGCATCGACCGCCGTGATGGAGCGTTCGCCGATTTTCTCTCCCTGCCCGGTGAAAATCTGTATCCCCTTCCCGATGAGATGACCGATGATCAAGCCGTCTTTACGGAACCCCTGGCCGCGGCCTGTCAAATTCTCGAACAGGTGTCCATCGACGCGACGGACCGGGCCCTGATCATCGGAGACGGCAAACTGGGACTGTTGTGTGCACAAGTCCTGCACCGCACCCACTGCCATGTGACGGTCCTCGGACGGCATCCGGAAAAATTGCAGATCCTGGCGTCCCGAGGCATTCACACGGATCAGGACCCGGATGCGCTTTCTCCGGGCTTCGATGTCGTCGTCGAGGCGACCGGCACACCTGAGGGGTTCGTGTTGGCCCGTGACTACGTGCGTCCCCGGGGCACCATCGTGCTCAAATCAACCTGCCACCGGCATGCCACCGTGGACGTGACCTCACTCGTGATTCATGAAATAACCGTGGTGGGTTCGCGGTGCGGTCCGTTCCCGCCGGCACTTGCGCTGCTGCGGGACAACGCTATTGACGTGCAGTCACTGATCCATAAACGGTTTCCGATTGAACGGGCTCTCGAGGCCTTTGCGTACGCCGCGAAAAAAGGCGTCTTGAAAGTCATTCTGGAAATGACGTAGGAGAGACGTCAAAGACGAGTCAAGCGTTGACGTCCCCATCTCGTGAAGGGACGGATTCCCGGGGCGAAAACGGGCGTTTTCGTTGCACGTCTCTTGTCAAAGTGATCCGAGTGCGCAAGAATACACCTGAAGCTGGCGTAGCTCAATGGCAGAGCAGCGGTTTTGTAAACCGCTGGTTGGAGGTTCGATTCCTCTCGCCAGCTCCACGTTCCTCGTGTTTTCCAGTTGTTCCAAGGCAGCATTCTTCTTCCAGGGCCCCTCGGGTTGCTTCCACGACAACCCGGCTTGACGGAGAACGCTCCGATGACCGCGTCACGGGACAGCGGGATCTCGGCATGGGAACGGCTCAGGCTACGATGCAATCGTCACCGTCATTTCAACGCGTTCCAGGGGATTGTCATTGCCGTCTCGCTTGACGCCGACGATACGATCCACGACTTCCATCCCACGCTCGACTTCTCCGAACGCCGTATATTGCCCATCGAGAAAAAGCGAATCGGCAACACAGATGAAAAACTGCGACCCGGCACTGTCCGGATCCTGGGCCCGAGCCATCGACAGCACGCCACGCTTGTGTTGCATGGAGTTGAACTCGGCCTTGACGTGATAGCCGGGGCCACCCATCCCATGATTGGAACGATCCTGATTTTTGCTGTTGGGGTCGCCGCCTTGAATCATGAATCCGGGGATGACCCGGTGAAACGTGGTCCCGTCGTAAAAATTCTGCTCGGCAAGCCGGCAAAAATTCCCGGCATGATTCGGAGCCACGTCCGGATAAAATTTCAGAACGATGTCTCCCCAGGACTCGCCCTGAGAAGACACGCCAATGGTCGCCCGAGTGGATGAGGTCACCGCGGTCATCGCCAATCCTCCTTTCAAAAATACGGACTGGGCACGGCATCATGCATGCCCAGGGTTTCGCTGATGTTGACCCAATGGTCGCCGGCGTCCAGACTGCGAAAGGCACCGGCATTGGTCCCGACGTACAACGCACCGTCCGAAGACGCCATCAGGACCTGAATCGCCCGTTCGGTCAACCCGTTGTTGGCCGACGTCCATTGGGCATTCTGAAAATTATTCTTGAAGACCCCTCGACCCGTGGCCACGTAGAGCGCCGCCTCCGTGATGACGATTCCACGAATCGAGTCATTCGGCAGCGAACGCCCGAATGGGCGCCACGTCTTCCCCGAATCCGTGCTCCGATAAATTCCCCCGTCCTGGGTCCCCACGTACACATGCTGCTGAGGGCTCACCGTCGTGACGCGAATATGCGTATGGGTCAGACGTTCTTTGGGGTCCACCAGCGGATTGCCCACTTTCTGCCATCCGGCCGTGCCGGGCTTGGTGGCATCGACCCGATAGAGTCCCTTGCCTGCGGTCCCAGCGAATAATTGAAACGTCTTCGTCATCGCCAAACTCGAAATGAGCGTTTGATCGAGACCCCGCGCCATTCGAGACCACGCGTGAGCGGCTTCGTGCCACTGGTAGACGCCGTTTCCCGTACCCGCATAAATCATCCCGTGACGAGTCAGGAGGGATTTGACTTCCACGAGTTTCAAGCCGGCTTTGATCGACTCCCACGTTTTTCCATCTTCTCGGGTCCGAAAGACCCCACCACGCACCGTTCCGGCATACACCGTTCCGTTCTCATCCGTACTCAAACAGAGAATAAAGCGATTCCCCAAGCCGTCGTTGATCGATTCCCACGTTTCGCCGTCATCGTCACTCAAAAACATTCCGAACCCGAACGAACCGGCATAGAGCACGCCCTCACCCGTCGTGGCCAGGGCCTGGATGCTCGGCGGCATGCCGCCCGGGCGTACGAATGGATCGGGATGGACTCCGTCTTCGGCGAAACCGCTCGCGCCCCACGGGGAGATGAGGACGACCAGGGCCAGGGCGAAAAAGCCTCGAGGCAGCGTCATGCGAGAACCGAGAGAAGGCGTACGCATTGATTAGGACACGCGATGACCGGCGGTTCCGGTTGGCAAGGACGTCTCTTCTTCCCCGCCATCGTGGTCTTCCTTTTCCTCAGACGGCGTTCGTCCGAAAATCCTGGCCCCGACGATGCCGATTTCATAGAGCACGATAAGCGGAATGGCCATGAGGAGCATGGTAAAGAGCGTGGCATCGGGCGTGATGACCGCAGACAGAATCAGCGCCACCATGGCCGCATGCCGACGATAATGCGCCAAGCGCACGTGAGACACCAATCCCACCCGTGCCAAAAGCGACAACGCCAATGGAATTTCAAACGCAAACCCGAACGCCACCAGAAACTTCACGTTGAAATCGACGTAGGTGCCCACGGCCAATTCGGGTTTGAGTTCACGCTCCAGCCCGAAGGAAACGAAAAAATCGATCACCAGCGGAAGGATCACCAGATTACAAAAGACCAGGCCCAGCACGAAAAACCCGGTCGCAAGCAGAAACAAGGGAATCCCCTGTCCCTGCTCTCCCGGCAACAAGGCCGGTTGGATGAATCGCCAAAATTGATACAGCAGAACGGGCAGACTGGCTACGAGCGCAGCAAGAAACGAGATCTTGATCGACGCGAACAAGGCTTCGGCCGGCCCATAAAACAGAAGGTCATCCGCAAAGGGCCGCTTGAACCATTCAATCAACTCCGCGGAAAACGAAAACATCACGACGAACCAGATCATCATCGTCGCCCCGACAATAAGCAGGCGACGTTTCACGTCGCGGATATGGAGAGTCAACGGGTGAACGAACGGGGCCATGGTCTCTTACGAAACGTTGAATCCCTGACTACGAGGCCACATGCGCATTACGGTATTCGCGGATAAGCATCGCCATGCGGTCCTTCTTCCCCAATTTCTCTTTCTGAATCTGTTTCTTGCGCATTTCTTCCTCAGGCGTCAACATATGGTTCTTCAGCAATTCCTGGAGTTGTTCGTCCAATTGATGATGCGTCTCCTGCAGTTCACGAAAATCGGCATTGGTGGTACGGAGGTGTTCGGCGATTTGGTCATCGGTTAGCATGGGGCCCCTCCCTTGTCAAGATATCCGGGTGACTGTTGAAATTGTTCCGTCAATGGCAACTGCATAAGAATAGCATCCTCCTCCGGGTTCGTATAGTACGATTGGCGTCGGCCGTATTGACGAAACCCCAGCGTCTGATACAACTGCTGCCCAACGTGATTACAGGCCCGGACTTCGAGAAGGGCCCGTGTCGTCCCCTGGGTCATCCCCTCCTGCAAGGCATGTCGAACCAAGTGACTCGCGATGCCCCGGCGTCGGCAATCCCATCGCACCGCCAAGGTCATCAACCGTAACTCCTCAAAGACTACCCAGTACCCGATGTACCCCAGAAGCTGCGTCGCCGGCCCAGCCTCCATCTTGCCAAAGGCTCCGACAGCCCGACTGAAGGGATTCCCCAGCAGTTCCGCTTCAAACATCTCCCGGGTCCAGGGGACGGAAAACGAGTCCCGTTCAATGGCAAGGACGGCGTCCAAATCACGGGAATGAAGCGGGTGAACGTCGAGACGAGGTGCAGTGCGAGTTCCCATGGCGTCATCATCAGGGCGACGAGTGCCGTCGCTTGCGGTCCCATTGGATTTCCGCATCCGCACGTTGAACATATTGCGGCGAGACGTGCAACCCGGCAAGGGTTCCGGTTCGAAACGCCTCCACACTCGCCAGGCCCACGTGGTAGGCAGACGGATTCATCGATTCCGATGATCCGCAGAGCACACCATCCTTCAACGTTTCCATGATGACGTGCCGATGACGCACCCAGCCTTCTCCAAACAGGACCGTGGGGAGACGAAGCGAATCCATCATGTCCTGAATCGTACCCACCCGATCGTCCAACAACCGAACCACGCGTCCGTCTTTCCATTGAAACTGTGCCCAATAGACTTCATGGGTCCGGGCAATCAGGATGGGACACACGGGATGGATGGAGGTTCGATGATGCCACGCCATGGCTTCCAGGGTCGGCACGGCAACAAGGGGTAGCCCCGTGACGGTTCGGAACCCGAGCATCGTCGAAAGGCCCACGCGCAAACCCGTAAACGATCCGGGTCCGCTGGAAACGGCAAGCCCCTCCACCACCGACAACGAACAACGGAGGGAGGCCAGAAGCGTCTGAATCGCGGGAACCAGGGAACTGGCGTGGGAGGAACAGTGCTCCTGGGTCTTCTGAGCCAAGAGCACCGTCTCATCCAGGAGTGCCACGCTTTGACATCGGGTCGCGGTTTCGACGGCAAGTATTTTCATCGCTCCCGTTCACAGCAGTCCGTCACGGTTCACGCATCCCGTAAACGAATGCGCAAACACGGACGCAGACCAGATTACTGAAATTCGAATTCTTCATCGGACACCGGAACATTGGCGACAAGTTCCGCAAATTCGAATGTGATCGATCCTGACGTCATATGGTCTTGCACCTCGACCAAAAAGGGCAGCACAATGGACTCCGAGTGTTCAGGCGATTCCACGCGTCGGAAGTCCGAAGCCGACAGGGTGATCAGGCTCTTTTCCTCTGCGGTGCGATATTCAATGGTTCGAATCCGAGCCGAGTAGCGATCCACCCACACGTGTTGCAGAATGGCGTCGTCCCTGGCGTTTCGGGGAGAAAGGGGCACGGTATAGCGATAGGCCGTGTCATGCACCCGAACCTCAAGCGGCTGATCCACGGCCCATTGAACCTTTCCAAGGAGGACGTCCATGGCACGCAGGCTGAGTTGAACCGGTGTCCCGAAATCCCCAAGACGACGAAAATCCGGCACCTGTCCGACCACGGGGTTCAGACGTCCCGGCATATGGAGCGCATAGGATCGTCCGCGCAACAGGAAATCAAAAATCATGCTGCCGAATCGCGTAAACCCTTTGATGCGGATCGATTGCGGCCGTTGGTAGGACAGCGTCCCTTGAACGTGGTACGAAAACAGGGAAAACGCCCCTCGAACGTCGGCCTGAAACAGCCCCTTCAAACTGCTGATCTGCCCTTCACGGGCGTGGAGGGTCGCAAGGACGACCTCGGGAGTCAGCGCAGGGTCGGGGGCAGGAGCAGGGGCAGGAGCAGGAACGCGCCCGGTGCAGGCACCCAGGTAGAGACACAACAGCCCCACGCACGCGAACAGGGCACACCTGATATCCGGATTCACGTGGACCTCCATCCCATGGCTACGAAGCCGCCGCGACCACGTACTCGAACACGTCCCCGACTTCGTGAACCCCGTGGAGTTCGATCCCCGGATGGCTCAACCGTCTGGTCATGTTCCCCTGAGGCACCAGACACCGTTGAAACCCCAATTTCATGGCCTCACGAATTCGCAAATCGACTTGACTGACCGGACGAATCTCCCCTCCCAACCCGACTTCCCCGATGCAGCACGTCTGCCCGTCAAGCGCATGGTCGCGAAAACTCGACACGATGGCCGCCACGATGCCCACGTCAATGGCAGGCTCCTCGAGCCGAAGCCCTCCAACCACGTTGAGATACACATCATGGCCGGACAGGTGCAAGCCCAATCGTTTTTCCACCACGGCAAGCAGGAGCGCCACGCGATTCAATTCGATCCCATTCGCCATACGTTTGGGCATCGCGTACCCCGTGGCCGTGACCAGAGCTTGCAGTTCAACCAGAATCGGACGACTCCCTTCCAGGCTCGACACCACGACCGACCCCGTGCTGGTGGCAGGCCGTCCCGCCAAAAACAATTCGGACGGATTGGCGACCTCCTGTAATCCCCCATCGTTCATTTCAAAGACGCCGATTTCATTGGTCGCCCCAAACCGATTCTTGACGGCCCGCAGAATACGGTAGGCGTGACTCCTGTCTCCTTCAAAATACAGCACCGTGTCGACGATGTGCTCAAGCAACCTGGGGCCGGCAATCATGCCCTCCTTGGTCACGTGCCCGATGAGGAACACCGGCACGCCCGTTTGTTTGGCATACCACATAAGTTGGCACGCCACTTCCTGCACCTGACTGATCGTTCCCGGAGCGGACGCAACCTGATCGGTCGAGATGGTCTGCACGGAATCCACGACCAGGGCCGTCGGTCGAAGGGTGTGGGCGACTTTGAGCAGACCTTCCAGAGACGTTTCCGTCAGAATATACAACGAGGAGCTCAGGACATCCAGACGATCTCCGCGCATTTTGATCTGCTGAGCGGATTCCTCACCCGTGACGTAAAGCACCGGCGGATGTCGTTGCTCCAATCCGTGCAACGCCTGAAGCAGCAGGGTGGTTTTCCCGATTCCAGGATCGCCGCCGACCAGGATGATCGACCCTGGAACGACGCCACCGCCCAGAACCCGATCGAGTTCGGTCAAGCCGGTCGCCACGCGAATGTCCTTCGTCACGGCCACGTCGTTGATCGGCGTGGCAGATTCTCCGTTGGCCATCGCCTTCCTGGATTCGGTCCGATGCCGAGCGAGGCTTTCTTCTCTCAAGGAATTCCAACGCCCGCAATCCGGACAACGCCCCGCCCATCGTGGCGTCTGTCCGCCGCATTCCTGGCAGACGAAAATCGTCCGGGATTTACCGGTTTTCATGAGATGCATGGACAATCGAGGAATGATCGGAGATCACAATTGTTTCCGGACTTCTTGCCATGAGCCGACGAGTTTCGCCCGTCGTGGATATTTCTTTGTTTCCCGTGGATCGGGAAAGATCACCGTCTTGATTCGATTCTTCACCAGGATGTGCGCAAATGTCCACGTCCGCCCGATACCGGCCTCCAGATTATCCCACCCTCCTTCGGTCAACGTGTCCATGAACGAGGACAGGGCCTTGGTCTCCTGAGGAACCATCCTGGTGATTCCAACGGGAAAACCGTGTCGTCTCAGCCATTCGCGAGGTTCATGCCGGACCGTGTCCTGATATTCATGCAAATAGATCACGTTGTAATAAAATTCAGCCAACTTCGATAAGGCTTCAGCAGCCTTCTCTTGAGGCTTCCCCTGTCCCACAAGAGCCCCGACGACGGGAAGAACGGGCAAGGGGAGCGAACCCTCCTGTTGAAGAAGCGTGGAAAAGTCGACCAGGAGAATCGGACGACGGCGTTCCCAGGACGCCAGATTGCCCTGCCCGTCCACCGACTCGACGCGCGGGCTGGGTTCCACCGTGGCGACGATCTTGTGATTGCCCCGCATGTGGGTCCTGAATTCCAAAAAGGCCAGACCATCTCCACCAGTCAACGCCGTGCCGGCAGGCTGACCCTGAACGGTAAACGCAATGGTTTCTCCTCCGAGGCCCTGGTCGCCCAGGAGACCTTTCCGAATCAACGCGGCCTTCAACGTGACGAACGTCCCCGGTCGAGCCAGAACGTCCTCGACAATCAGGTGCCCCTTGATTGTGTCCTGCGCCGTGGTTGTACAGGGAAGGAAACCAATGCCGATGAAGATCGACAAGGCGAATCGGAAGGAAACAACACCGTTCACAAGAGAAATCCTGAAGAACGTCAAATCGGAAACCTGCCCGAACCGCTTTTCACGATCTACTGTAACATGCCGATCCCGGACAGATCCAGCCAGGATTTCTCACTCTCCCGAAAGCCGACGGCAGGAAGTAATCGCTAGCCCAGTTGACGCTTGCGAAGTTCTTCCCGATACGTCTTCTCGTACAACACGTCCCATTCCGGTGAATTTTCCGGAATCGGGCGGGAGTAGGAAGCCAGACGGGACCTGACCAGGCGATGAATGTGGGTTTCGGCTTTGATCGAATCCGCCAGAAGGCGTTTGATTTCTTTCAGGGCTTGCGTGGAAGCGCCGCAAAGCGTTCCTTCCGACGTGTGCTGAAGCGCCTGAAGAATCACGTGGGAAAGATGCCGGGACTTCTCGTCGGACAACAGGTGAAACATGCGTTCACGCGATGACGATTACAGCACCAAGCCGCGATCCTTGACCAACTTGTTTTTGACCATCTCGAACATCCGCTGGTAATCTGATCGACCGCTTTGGAACTCCGCCTCATAACGTTGTAACAGAGCCCGAATTTCGGCATGGAGTCGATCTTCCACCAGGAGTTCATCCTTGATGGCTTTCCGAACGGCCTCGATCAGACGTTCCTTGGACCCGGAAACCTTCAAGAGCCCCTGCTCCTGCAAGCACTCCACGATGGCCGTCGCCAGCAAGCCCATGCGTTCTTCGGTCACTCGCATCCCGTCAGGAAGCCACCCGTTCGATTTTCATCATGGTGGCACCGACGGCTTCACGGAGCACCGTCGGGTCGCCGAGCAATCGTCCGATGACGTTCACCCGATCCGCGGGAACCGGATCGTCTCCAATGCTCATGGGGGTTCGACCAAAGAACACGGCGAACATCCCACCGAGTCCCCAATAGGCGACATCCCCCACTTTCACATTCGTCGTCGCCGTTTCCCGGTGGTCCTTGACCCCGGGAACCTGGCAATAAAATTCTTCTCCCCATTGATTCATCTTGGCCTCGACCGGCAGGACGTTGTAGAAGCCCTGCGCCGTACGTGTCGGCTTTAATTCCGCTTCCACGACAATATCGCCAATCGTGATCTTGATCCGTTTTGGTTCGTCCTCCATCGACACGTTCTCCCTTATGGCAATCTCGGCGACTCTGGGGCAGGCAACCAGACCCCCCCCTGGGCCTGCAACGAATCCAGGCACCCTGAATCTGGCATTCTCGTCGAAAACCTGGCGCTCACGCCTGTCTTCACCCCGATCGGGGGTTCTGAATCTGAAAGCACGACAAAAACGTCTAGCGCCTCACATTGCGCGCGGCAGGCCTCCTATTCCACCCCAGGCACGACAGCGTCTCGCATGGGTCAGACACGCCCATCGTTCCCGCGACCTCCCGTTCATCGTTCTTGAATTTCCTGGAAGCCGACTGTAGCGTGTTCCCAAGACGAGCGCAAGACTCAGAGGATGCAAGGCCCCAGCATGCTTGAACATTCGTTTATTTTTCTGAATGGGATCGGAGAAGCTACGGAACAACGCCTGTGGGCAGACGGCATGACCCACTGGCGGCACTTTCTCCAGGCTCCCGCCGTCGGGGGCATCGGGTCCGCACGAAAAGTGCTCTATAATCGTGAGGTGGAACAAACGTGGGAGGATTTCCAATGTGCACAATGGCGCAGGGTCGCCAGGCGGTTCAAGGCCACCCATCATTGGCGACTGTTCGAAGCCTTTCGCGCACGAACGGTGTTCCTTGACATCGAAACCAACGGATATCCGGCAGGAGAAGGCGAGATCACCCTGGTCGGCTTGTACGGCAACCACACGATGACCACGCTGGTTCGCCATCAGAACCTGACCCCGGATCGTCTGCAGGAGGAACTGTCCAACTATGACCTGATCGTGACGTTTTTCGGATCGGGATTCGATCTCCCCTATCTGCGCACGAGCTATCCGAACCTGGATCTCACCCACGCCCATTTCGACCTGTGTTTTGCCGCCAGACGACTGGGCTTGCGAGGGGGGTTGAAACGCATCGAAACCGAATTCGGGCTGGCTCGCTCCGTTGACGTGCAAGGCCTGGATGGCTGGGATGCCGTCAATTTGTGGCAGGCCTGGCAAGCCGGAGATGAAAAAGCCGGCAAGACGCTGCAAGCGTACAATGAGGCGGACGTTCGCAATCTCGAGCCGCTGGCCGAATATTTGTATCAGGCCCTGCGAGATCGGCACGGACCCGTTCACGATTGACCATGGACCGCACGGCACAATGGCATGGAGTCGGCGGGACGGATATCGGCTTGATCCGCCCGACAAACCAGGACGCCTTCCTCATTGCAGACGAACTGGGGGTATGGATTGTCGCCGATGGCATGAGTGGACAGGCAGGAGGCGACGTCGCCAGCCAAACAGCCGTCGAAGCGATTCAGGGGTCCGTCATGAAACGTGCCGGACGGTCCGCCCCCCCGAAGACCGAAGAGATTCCCGTTTTCCTGCAATCGGTGATCGGAGAGGCCAATGAAGCCGTTTGCGCGTATGCCAGGGCCAATCCCGAATACACCGGTATGGGCACGACCGTGGTGCTCTGCTTTCGACCGGTTCCCTCGTCTCCCCTCGCGTGGATCGCCCATGCCGGTGACAGCCGTGCCTATCTGATTCGCGAGCAACGGATGGCTGCATTAACCAGAGACCATACCGTGCTCGAAGAACGCATTCAGCAGGGATTCCTGCCGGAGTCAACGTCGGCGCGTCATCCGTTGGGGCACGTGCTGACCCGAGGCATTGGAATCCATTCCACGATCGAGGCCGACGTCTCGATGATAACCCTTCAAGCACAAGATGAGATTCTCCTGTGCAGCGACGGCCTGAACAAGGCATTGAACGACGATCAGATTCTGGATGTCCTGAGAACGGAGAGAACCGCAACGAAACAATGTCTGGCCCTCATCGAGCAAGCCAATCTTCAGGGAGGCCCGGACAATACGACCGTGCTCCTGATCACGGCAGGCCGCTCCACCGCAGACTAGGTCAACCCTGTTGCCGAGGCCACGTTCCGAATGACGGGACTCGAGTCCCCTACCGACTCCGACTCCGACTCCGGCTACGGCATTTTCCCCATGGGCTGACAGGTGATCCAGGTTGCACAACTCCACTCATAGCCTTGGATAATCAGCCACAGGAACAATGGAATCATCAGCGACACGAGCATGGCAAACAACAGGAGGCGAACGGGAACGGAAAGGCGTTTCATGGGCGAGACCGCAATCGTTGCTCTAGAGCAATCCACGTTTTTCCAGATAGTCGCGATCGATGACCGAAGCCGGTTTTTCCGGCAATCTGCCACTATGTTGGAGCAGTCGCTCGACGTATTTGCCGATCAAATCCGACTCCAGGTTCACGACGTCGCCCGGCTGCTTGACGCCAAGGGTCGTGACTCGCGACGTGTGGGGAATAATCGCAACGGAGACCCCATGCTCCCACACCCGATTGACCGTCAGACTGACCCCATCCACGGTCAGGGAGCCTTTGGGCACGCAACACCGAAGAATGGCGTCCGGGACCTCGAACGTCAGCAGGAGGGCATTGTCCACTTGAGTCCGCTCTCGAAGGATGCCGGTTCCATCCACGTGACCCGTCACGAGATGCCCGCCTAGACGGTCGTTCAATTTCAAGGCCCGTTCGAGGTTCACGGCCGCACCGGCCCTCCACATGCCCAACGTGGTCACCTTCATGGTTTCGACTGAGACATCGACGGAAAAATCGGTCTCGCCAATCTCGGAAACCGTCAGGCAGATTCCTGAGACACTGACGCTTTCCCCGAGTTGGAGCCCCTTGAGCAGGGGGCCTGCCACAATCGACAGGCGCGCACCAGCCAGGCCTCGCTCAAAGGATTTGACCGCCCCCAGTTCTTCGACGATCCCGCTGAACACGTCACTCATCCTTCCCGGCGCCGAAAAACACCATGCGAAACACGACAATAAAGACCACGATCAGCACGATCACGCCAACCCCGGCCAAGAGACCAATGACGACGTCACCCGTTGTCATTCCTGCTTCCATGCCCGTTGATCCTTTCCGTCGAGGCCCCCGTGGGACAATCCAAAAGCCCGACCCGTTGCCACCCAAAAACCCGCTGCCGTCATCAATTGCAGGCACCCGATCATGGTAAAGGCTCCAGTATAACTGATTGTGGCGATGAGCACACCCGCCAGAATCGGTCCGGCAACGTGTCCGATGTCCATGATCGTGCCGCGCAATCCCATGCCGGCTCCGATGTGGTCGGCTTTTCCCAAATCGGCAATCAGCGCGGCCGACGACGACGTAATGATCGCTTCACCCAAGCCGAACCCTGCGGCACACAGGAGCAACCAGGCCAAGCGGTTCACATGAGGAACCGCCATGATGGCGAGCCCGCAAATCAGCAACCCCAGGGCAATTAACGGTCGTCGCCCGACGCGATCGGAGACGCGTCCCATCACCGGTTTGGAGAGAAACGAGACGCCCCCCTGTATTCCGAACAACAATCCGGCCTCTCCCAGGCTCAGGCCGATTGAAAGCGCGTATAACGGCAGAAAGGCCATCAGGGTGCCATTGGCCAACATCTTCGAGGCCTCGGCCACACTCGTGGCGACCATCTGAAGATGCCGCAGCACGATCCGCAAGCCTTGCAGCACGTTGGAGAGGAGAACCTTGGCCTCCAGTCTCACGGTGCGTGACGGGACAGGACATTGCCACCACAGCACCAGGTAGAACGCGAGCCCGACCAGTCCAACCCCTCCACCGACGAGAAACGTTTCAGTATATCCGGCCGTATCGATGATCCATCCACCCAACATCGGGCCCAGCAGGGCACCCCCCTGGGCCGCAGAAGTATACCAACCCAAGGCCGCACCTCTCGTGGCAGGATACAATTCTGCCACCATGGCCAAGGCCAACGGGGTGAAGACGGCCGTGGCCAATCCATGGACCAGCCGTAACGCCGTCAAGACCTCCAGGTTGGACACCAACGGATAGACAAAGGGCGGAAACGCAAAAGCCAGCACCCCGATCAGCATCAGGCGAGATCGATTCACCAGGTCGGACAACGTTCCGACCGGAAGCTTCAGAAGGACCCCCGTCATGGTCGAGGCAGCGACGATGAACCCCACCATGACCGGTCCGGCCCCCAAGGTTTCGGCAAACGGGGCCAGGGCCGGCATTCGGACCAGGTTATAACTGACAAAGGAACAAAAGCCCACGGCACACAACAGCACAAAAATCGGGGAACCAGTCATGAGGGTCTCTCACCGGCAGCCAATGGGGATGCAACCATGACGGGCATAGTATCCTCAGCCTTCCTTCTATCAACAACCACGTGTTCTGTGGAATCCATGCGAATCGTGACAACGGATGATAGCACGTTTTTTATCGTTTTCGGCTGAACCCTGTAAAGTCGATGCGCTCGCACCCTTTCTGAAGCCTTGACGATTCGTCGTGACGACGCGCCTCGCAGAGCCGTGCATGCCGTTTCTCCGCCTGGCCAAATGGGTTTTCCTGGTCGTCAGACGAAGACCCGAGTCCACGGCGGCGCGGTCTTCTTTGTGCTTCCAACGCGATCCTGTTACAATTTTTCCCATTCATGCCACCTGCCATTCATCCAGTCGAACTTCTCCGGGTTCTCCGACACCAGCGTCTGACCCCAGCCATTGTCTTTCTCACTTCCCGACGCGCCTGCGATGAAGCCATTGCAAGCTTCGAACACCGCCAGATTCCTCTTCCACCCACGCGGTCGGCCGCCATTGCGCAAGTTCTGGAAAAGGTGATCGCCGACTATTCCAGTATCGCGCACCATCCCCTGATTCCCACGGTTCAACAATATGGCGTGGCGGCGCATCATGCGGGGCACCTGCCTTCCTGGAAGATTGCCGTTGAAGAACTCATGCGGAAAGGGTGTCTGGATGCCGTGTTTGCCACCACGACCCTGGCCGCCGGAGTGGATTTTCCCGCCCGAACCGTCGTGATTACCCAATCGAGCGTTCGCAAGGATCGCGATATCACGGAACTGACCGTCAACGAAATCCAGCAACTCGCCGGTCGTGGGGGAAGACGAGGAAAGGATTTTGTGGGCTTCGTCGTGATCACGCCGTCGCCGTACATCGACCTGGCCCCCATTGCGAACGGACTCACGAACCACCCGGAGCCTATCGACAGTCAATTTCTCATCTCCTATCCCATGGTCCTGAATCTCCTCAAAGCCCATACCGTCGATCACATCCAACCCATTCTGGAAAAGAGCTTCGCCCAATTTCAGCTCAACCAGCGGGCCGATGCCTATGAAACGAAACTGGATGACGTGGAACGGCAGATAGAAACCTATGGCCAGCGGGAATGTGCCGATTGGATTACACAGTGGCAGGCCTTCAATCTCGCCAAAAAGCACCGCTCGCACCATCGCCTGAAGACACGACACGACTCGCCGGAAGTCTCGGCTCAATTGGCGTTTCTGACGCCAGGACGAATCGTCGCGCTTTCCAAGGACCATGCCGTCGTCCTTCGTCAATATCGAAGCCGGGGACAAGGGCACGCCATGTTGACCGTGCTTCGCAGTCATGGGCGCATCGTCGAATATCCTGCACACGCGGTGACCGCGGTGATCGATGAAATCATTGACGTCACCGAGACCAGAAAGTTTCCCTGGTGCATGCCCCACAGCCTGGATCACGCGAGCGAAACGCTGAACAATCTTTCCTCTCGGCTCCGACGTCTTCCCATTCGAGTCGACCAGGAGAGCGCCGACAACCCGCTCCTGACCGAAACACTCGTCGATGAATTTCCCTGTCCAACCTGTCCGGCCCAGCAGGCCTGTCGGAAGGATCATCCGCGGGCCCTCAAGCTGCGCCAGGAAGATCGGCGCCTGACGAAAACCATTCATGCCTTGCGCACCGAACTGTGGCATCGCTTTCAGCAACACGTGGACGTCTTACAGAAATTCGGCTACCTGACCCCCACGTGTCAGCTAACCCTCGATGGCGACTGGGCACGGTTGATTCGCATCAATCACTCGCTCCTCATCACGGAACTGATACGCATGGGGGCGTTTGAAGGGATCACGTCCTCGTTGTTGGCGGGAGTGCTGGCCAGCATCGCGCACGACGATGATCGTCCGGCCTCTTTTCCAGGACGACATTCGGCCATGGCCTCGACGCTGGGACAAGTCCGGAAGATCGCCCATTCGTTGTCCGCCTATGAAGCGCCCCCGCTCCTGCGGTCGGACGTGGCCGCCATCGTGGCCTTGTGGATCGCCGAACCGACCCTGCCTTGGAGCAAACTCGTCCGCTCGACCACCATGGCCGAAGGGGACATCTATCGCCTGCTGGCCAGAACCCTGGAATATCTTTCACAACTTCGCGGATTACACGCGACCCATCCGGGATTGGCCGATCTCGCAAGGGACGCGATGGACCTGATGCGCCGGGACGTGCTGGAGGAATTACCATGAACGACGAAGCCAAGAACGGCCCCGCGTCTCCGGGACGAGAGGAACACACCATGGAACCGGCTCACGCGACACACGACGCGCTGGCCAAACAACTAGCCGCCTTGCCCGCCAAGCAGCTCCACCATCTGGCCAAAAAACGAGTGCCGCGACATTTCCGAATGGGAAAGAACCGCCTTGTGCAAACCCTTCTGGCCTTGTCACCCGAGCAGCGTGCAGAAGTCGAGACGGACCTCGCGTCCCTCCAGTCTCCTCCCACCCCGCAGGAGCCGACGCCCCGGCCTCGGACCGCTTCTCCCCCCCAGCGGCAGAACGCGGAACCGGCTGTCACCACGAAGGCGCTGTTCGAGGGAATCGGCGTGCCTCCGCCACGCCCCTTCAAACCCGACGACTGGCAACGGGAAGCCATCCACCACCTGGCGACCAATGACGTGATCCTGAGCGTGCCGACCGGCAGCGGCAAAACCTACGTGGCCATCGAAGCCATGCGACGGGCCATCGAAGCCTCGCGAACGGTCATCTACACGTCGCCCTTGAAGGCGCTGTCAAACACCAAGCTGACGGAGTTCGCGCAGATTTTCGGGGCCGATCAGGTCGGCATCCTCACGGGCGACCGTCGTGACAATCCTCAA
Source organism: Nitrospirales bacterium (assembly GCA_965221365.1). GTDB lineage: Bacteria > Nitrospirota > Nitrospiria > Nitrospirales > UBA8639 > Bin75. Next base: position 278,482 of record OZ244884.1, read on the forward strand.
GCCCCTGTGCTGATCATGACCACGGAGATCCTGCGGAACCTGCTCTACGATGCCGCAGGCGGTGAGATCGACGTGCGGTTGGATACCCTGGGACTGGTCATCCTGGATGAATCACAATTTCTCGCGGATCCGGAACGGGGCGTGGTCTGGGAAGAAACGATTATTTTCTGCCCGGCGCAGTCGCGGTTACTCCTCCTGTCGGCCTCAATCGGCAATCCTGACGAAGTCGCCGCGTGGATCAGTTTGATCCGCTCCCGGCCTTGTCACCTGATCCATCATCGCAACCGCTCCGTCCCGCTTCGTGCCGCCTATCTCGATCCCTCGGGGCAACTCGCTCCCTTCTTCCGCACTCGTGACATTGCTCACGGCAACGGCTTTACCTTCCACCCCGAGACCAAACGCCTGTTTGCAAATTACGAAGACCACGTCCTCGGTCCGCGGTCGAGACGCTAACACCACCCGAAGGCGAACATTCAGAGGAGACGACGCGAGGGGACGCTGTCTGCGTTCTGATCCTTGTTCGGCTGACAGAGATCGCACTGACACAACTGACGAAGTTTGCCGAAGGTATATAATCCCGTATCATGGCCATCACTCCAAATCAGACGTAACGCATAATGACCCACCGGCTGGATGTCTTTCAGCATGATGAGCCTCGGCACGTCATCGGGCCGGAGTTTCAGTTCCCCGGTCCATTCATCCGTACAGGCCGCACAGGGACAGTGGAGCCGCAGATGTCGAAGGGGATACACGCCCTGATGCCCATCGCTCCACCTGATGCCGAACACGCCCTTCCGGAGCCAATTCATGTCCTCAGGCTGAATGATCTCCGAGTCCATCCGTTCCTCAATCACGTCTTTCCGTACGACGGAGCCGGTGCCATCGCGACTTTGTCCGGCAACCGTTTCCCTGCCACGGTTCGCGCATAGGTTTCGACAATGGTTTCCACCTCTTTCCTCACCTGCCCCGTCGCCTTCAGCCTCGTCGCAAGCGCGAAGGGGCTCCGTCTGACTTGGCGGAGAAACGCCCTGCTCCCCGGAGACATCGGCAGGCAATAGTCCCAGCTCCCCCGATCGCATGATCGACACAGTTGCCCCCCGGCCGAAGGAGAAAACTTGAACGATGGGGCATCAGATTCCCGACCACAGGAGACACAATGATCGATCTGCGGTTGAAACCCCGCTTCTCCCAGGACGTAAATCTGAAAAATCACCGTCAACAAGCCTGGATCATCGGCCCGACCCAACGCCCGCAGCCCCTCCAGGAGTGCATAAAAAATCTCGGGACTCGGATCACGGTCGGCCGTGACGCCGTTGACCAGGGCCACCATGCCGGATGCGGCCCAGATGAGGTCCAAACGCTCTCGCAAGGCGCTGAAGGATTCGAGGCCATCGATCTGTCGGACCGAGACGAGGCTGTCGTTGCGCTTGTCGAAAAACGTGAGACTGCCCAACGAAAAGGGTTCGAGCCTTCCACCGAATCGGCTGTTCATCCGGCGTGCGCCGCGTGCAATCCCTCGAATCTTGCCGAGTCGAAGAGAAAAAAACGTGAGGATGCGATCGGCTTCTCCCCAGCGCGTGCGGCTCAGCACGATCGCATCCGTGGTCACAAGCGCCATAGCAAAACACGGACCCGCAGATCGTCGGATTCAGCGGACGACCGGGCCGCTTCTTCATTGGTCCAAGGCCAGGTCATCTCAGATACTCCAGCATGATCGTGGCAAACCCCAGATAGATGCTGACCCCCGTGATGTCCATGGCCGTCGTGATAAACGGTCCGGCCGCCACGGCCGGATCGATGCGAAACTTGCGCAGGAGCAAGGGGGTCACCGTCGCAATACTCGACGAAATAAGAAACGTGATCAGCAAGGCTCCGCTCACCACCAACCCCAAATACCCGTTCCCCTGCCACACCCATCCCGTGAGAAACAAGAGCGCGCCACAGATGATCCCCAGGAGCAAGCCGATGCGTAATTCCCGAAATACGACTTTCCAGATATCACTGGGCTCGACGCGCCCCGTGGCAAGCCCCCGAATGATCAGCGTCGAGGATTGAAGCCCCAGATTCCCGCCCATGGCCGCAATCACGGGAATAAACGTGACCACGGCGACGACCTCCTGAATCGTGAACCGGAACCACCACAGGATGAATCCCGACACAAGGCTGCCGGCCAAATTGGTAAACAGCCAGGGGAACCGCAGGCCCGCAGCCAGAAAACTGGGGATCCGCATCTGAGCGTCTTCTTCCGCGGCGCCGGCCATCTTCAGCATGTCCTTGGTGTCTTCGTCTCGAATGACGTCCACCACGTCGTCCACCGTGATAATCCCCACGAGCCGCTGTTCGGCATCGACCACCGGAATCGCCAGAAGGTTGTAATTCGCCACCTGACTGGCCACTTCTTTTTGCGCGGTCTCCACGCTCACGCTGATGACGTCTCGACGGAGCATGCTTCTCAGGGGCGTCGTCGGGGCCACGACCAGGAGTTCGCGCAGCGAGACCACGCCCGTGAGCCGGCCCTCGCCATCGGTCGCATAAATATAAAACACGGTCTCGGCCTTGGTGGCCTGCTGAAGACGCTGGATCGCTTCCCGGGCAATGGTTTCCTCGGGCAGGGAAAAGAACTCCGTGGTCATGATGCTGCCGGCCGTTCCCTTGGGATACGACATGAGACTGGCCACTTCCTGAGATTCTTCGGCCTTCATGAGCGGCAGGATCTTCTGCGTCAGGTCGTCGGGCAGGACGCCGAGAATGTACGCGGCGTCATCCGCCGGGACGGTTCGCAACATCCACGCCAGATCCGCGGGCTTCCGATCTTCAAGCAGTTCCAGAATCATCTCGTCACTCAACTCGCTGACGACCTTTCCCTGTTCGGCCACCCCTTTGACCAATTCAAAGATCGTCCGTCGCTCCTGAGAGGCATCCAGATTCATGATCACCCGGGCAATGTCCGCGGGATGCAACCGGGCAATCAGATTCGTCAGGTTTGAAATGGCGCCCCGCTTCAAGAGACGACGCGTCGAGAGCCGCACCACGTCAAACTTGCTCTGCTGGTTGGCAGACGTCGACGCGACCTGTTCCTTGGCAGGTGGGGAGACATTCGGAGTCTTGACTGGAGTCGTCATGATGGTTAATAGCCCAGTTCGACCAGCAAACGGTCATCATCGCGCCAGGCGCTTTTCACTTTGACGTGAAGTTGCAAAAAGACCTTCCCGGCCAAGCCCTCTGCCAATTCCAAGCGGGCGGCAGTGCCAATGGCTTTCAGCCGCGCACCGGATTTTCCAATCACAATGGCCTTCTGGCTTGGTTTTTCCACGAAAATGGACGCGGCGATTCTCGTGACGCGGCCTTCTTTCTGAAACTCCTCCACCTTCACGGCGACGGCATACGGCAATTCCGCGCCGGTCCATTCAATGACTTTTTCCCGTATGATCTCTGCCGCCAGATGACGCCATGACTGGTCCGTGACAAAACTGTCCTCAAAGGCTTCCGCCTGCTCACCCATTCGATCAAAGGCCAGCGACGTCAGCCGGTCAACGTTCAATCCGGTTTTGGCCGAGATGGGCACGATCTCCGTCCACGCTCCTAGCGAACGGTAGGCCTCGATCACCGGCAACACGCGACGTTTACGAATCACGTCGATTTTATTCACCAGCAGAAACACGGGTAACGGCTGAGGCCGCCCGTTCGTCGAGAAGATCTGGTCGATCACAAATCGATCGCCTGGACCAGGAAGACTTCGCCCATCAACCATGACCGCAAGCACGTCGGCGTCATGAAGGGCGTTCAACGCCGTTCGCACCATGAGTCGGTTGAGCCGATGCCAAGGCCGATGCAGCCCAGGCGTGTCCAACAACGCCAATTGCCCCTGAGGGAAATGCGCCACGCCCAGAATCCGAGAGCGCGTAGTCTGTGGGGTGTCGGAAACAATGGCAATCTTCTGAGCAACCAACCGGTTGACGAGGGTGGATTTCCCCACGTTGGAACACCCCACCACAGCCATCGTGCCGAATTTCATCGTTCACCACCAACCATCACACGAAAGAGAAACCACGCGGACGGGCAGGAAACCGTGATGATTGGCGCCTCGCCCCCGGACGTCTACGGCGACTCGACGAGTCGATACACGGTCTCTCCTTCCCTCACGTATCCTAACCGTTCCCGCGCCAACCGTTCCAGGGTAAAGAGATCGGATTCCAGGCGATGGATTTTCTCTCGAAGCGCAGCATTGGACTGCTCCAGCGAGACGATCTCCTCCTGCGTCCTGTCGAGTTCCCGAAGCATGCTCCAATACCGGGGCAACCCGGCTCCTTCCAACACCCACACCAGACACAGCACGATCCCAATGCCAAGACCAAGGACAGCCCACGTTGATCGTGATGAGCGGCGCGGGTTCCCCAGTTTTCGATTCTGGCGGACCATCTCATGCCCTCCGTGTTCGCAGCACCCTTCGGCCTTTATAGATTGCCGATCTACCCAATTCTTCTTCGATTCTGAGGAGTTGATTGTATTTGGCTAACCGGTCCGTTCGAGACAACGAACCCGTCTTGATCTGCCCGGCGTTCAACGCCACGGCCAAGTCGGCAATCGTCGTATCCTCCGTTTCTCCGGAACGATGGGAGATCACGACGCCGAACCCCGCTCGTTTGGCGAGTGCCACCGTTTCGAGGGTTTCCGTCAAGGTGCCGATCTGATTGACCTTTATCAGGATCGCCGTTCCCACGCGTTCTTCAATGCCCTTCGACAAATAGTCGACGTTGGTCACAAACAAATCATCCCCGACCAACTGAACCCGCGCACCAAGCCGGTCGGTCAGGAGTTTCCAGCCTTGCCAATCGTCTTCATGGAGGCCATCTTCAATCGACACGATGGGATACCGCTCGACCAACCCTTCGTAAAAATCGATCATCCGTGCGGCATTCCGCGACTGACGCTTTTCTGCACGAAGAACATACCCCTTTTTGCCGTAAAATTCACTAGCCGCCGCGTCAAGTGCCAACACAATATCCGATCCGAGTCGATAGCCCGCCTTGTCAACGGCTTGACTGATCACGGCCAACGCCTCTTCATTCGACCGCAGCGCCGGAGCAAATCCCCCCTCATCGCCGACTGCCGTACTCAACCCCTTGGATTTCAGCACGGCCCGTAACTGGTGAAACACCTCCGCGCCCATTCGCAGCCCTTCACGAAAGCGCGTCGTGCCCACGGGCATGATCATGAATTCCTGCAGATCCAAGCCGTTATTCGCGTGAACGCCACCGTTGAGAATGTTCATCATCGGCACGGGCAATTCACGGGCTTTGGCTCCGCCAAGATACCGATACAAAGGCTGCCGCGTTTCCACCGACGCGGCACGGGCCACGGCAAGCGACACCCCCAACACGGCATTCGCCCCGAGTCGGGATTTATCCGGGGTTCCATCCAGCACGCGCATGGTGGAATCGATGGACGGTTGATCCAGGGCATTCATGCCCCGAAGTTTGGGGGCCAGAATTCTTGTAATGTTCCGAATGGCCTTGCTGACCCCTTTCCCCATCCACCGTCGAGGGTCGTGGTCCCGCAATTCGAGGGCTTCTCGCGTCCCCGTTGACGCCCCGGAAGGGACGGCGGCTCGTCCCCAGGCCCCACTGGTCAGCAGGACGTCTACTTCAACCGTCGGCGTTCCTCGAGAATCGAGGATGGCTCTCCCTTTAATCTCTCGAATTTTGCTCATGCATGGATCCTTTTCTGCCAAACGGAACGTCTTCGATACGAAGTGGCCGGTCACGTGCCGTGCGTGAGCACGTCGCGTGGCCGATGAGAACAAGACAGGCAACGATCAGGGCACCGAGAGTGACAGCCGCGTCTTGAACAGGGCATGGACTTTCTGGGGATTGGCTTTGCCTCCGGAGCCTTTCATGACTTGGCCGACCAGGAAACCGATCACCGCCTCTTTCCCTCCACGATACTGGGCCACCTGTGCAGGATGTTTCTCGATGACGTCATCCACCAGGGCCAGCAGGGCGCCTTCGTCCGACAGTTGTTGCAGGCCCTTGGCCTCCACGAGTTGCGCAGCCGATTGGTCTCCGGCGTAGAGCTCGGGGAAAATTTCCTTGGCGACGTTCAAACTGATGGTTTCATCGCGCACAAGCGTTAATAACCCCACCAACCGTTCCGGAGACACGGGGGAAGCCTCAACGGTGATCCCGGATTGATGCAGTTCCCGCAACAATTCACTCATCACGAAGTTGCTGACCATTTTGGGTTCGGCAAACAGGCTCACGCAATCTTCAAAGTAATCGGCCAGGGCACGAGAGCCCGTCAGCACACCGGCGTCGTAGTCCGGCAAGCCGTACTCCTGCTGAAATCGACGATGCCGGTCCCTGGGTAATTCCTGAATCGTGGATCGCACTTCCTCGACCCATTCATCGGGAATCAACAGCGGAACGAGATCGGGATCGGGGAAATAGCGATAATCATGGGTCTCCTCCTTGCTTCTCATGACAACGGTCTGCCCACGATCACGATCCCACAGCCGAGTTTCCTGAGAGACCGTCCCTCGCTCCGTGAGGACGTGGGTTTGACGTCTGACTTCATACTCGATCGCGTCTTTCACAAACTTGAACGAATTGATGTTCTTCAGTTCCACCTTGGTGCCCAAAGCGTCGGACCCGGTGGGTCTCAAGGACAGGTTCGGTTCACAGCGAAGATTGCCCTCTTCCATGTTGCCGTCGCAGACGTCGACGTACATCAACACGTCCCGCAAGGATTTCAAATACGAGACGACTTCCTCCCCTGAGCCCATGTCGGGCTCGGTCACAATTTCGATCAACGGCGTGCCCGCCCGATTGAGGTCGATGAAACTCCCCTCCCCCGCGTGAATGGTTTTCCCCGCGTCTTCTTCCAAATGCACGCGACGAATTCTCACCCGTCTGGTCGTCCCCTGTACCTCGAACTCGATCCACCCATGCTCACAAATAGGGCGGTCATACTGGGAGATTTGATACCCTTTCGGCAAATCCGGGTAAAAGTAATTTTTTCTGGCAAACTGATTCGTTGTCCGGACGGTACAATTCAACGCCAAGCCCGTCCGAATCGCCATATCCACGGCCCGTTTGTTCACGACCGGCAGCGTACCGGGCAATCCCAGACACACGGGACAGGTTCGCGTGTTGCCGTCGCCTCCAAACTCCGTGGCACAACCGCAAAACAGCTTCGACCGCGTTCGAAGCTGGGCATGCACCTCCACCCCGATGACCGTTTCAAACGTCACGCCTTCACTGACGGCAGAGTGATGGGAGTCGGTCTTGCCCATTCATCCGCCTCCCTTTTTTTGCGCGTAATTTTTCAACAACGTGAACGCGGTGGTCCTGAAGCCCGTCAGCGCTCGGCCCAGCGCCACCAGAAGCATCGTGCTCTTGCCGCGAATCACGCCGTGAACGTGATGGACCGTGCGACCCACGTCCCCAACGGCCAGCATCAACACGGACGCCTGCTCCACGCCTTCCCGCACCCGGGCAGACATGACGCGGACGTTCTCATTCGTCTGTTTGAGATCGTTGAGGAGCTCGGGCAATTCGGCATTCACCTGCGAGAGAATCCGTTCGAGTTGCCGAACGGTTTTTCGCACCTGAATCACGGTCTGCACGACGAAGCCCGCCAGCACCACACAGGCGACTGCAATGGCTACGACGGCAACGTCAATCATGCGTCATCGTTCCCGGACCCTCGCACAACGGGAGCCCCTAGCCCTTCACGGCTTGTTGTTCGGCCACGTCGGGCTGCACCCTCGATGGCCGTTTCCCCGGCACGTTCAGGCACGAGCCCGCGCGTCCCACACCAGCGACACCCCGGATTCCCCTGGCCAAACGGTTCTGGCGGGATGTGGAGTCAGGCGCGAAGAGACTCGTCCGTGTCAAACGTCACCGCGACGGGTCGGATTCCTTGGAAGGAGGACGCTTGGTCTGCTGCATGGCCTCTCGCCCCGCGTCGATGGCATCCTTGACGACCGTCCCGGCCTCATTCAAAAACTCCCGGCCCCGGTCCACCACGCCACCCCAAGTGTCCGTGGCCTTTTCCGAAAAATCCCGGACGTCATCGCTCGCGCGTCGCACCGTCCGGAACAGGGTTTCCCGCGACTCCCGTCCGGCTTGCGGAGCCAACAACAAGGCGGCCACGCTACCAACGGCCAGCCCACTCAAAAAAGCCAGAATGACGCTGCTCACGGCTGCGTCGGCATTATTGTTTCCCATTTATCTCTCCTCCTTGTTTCGCACGTGATCCTGTACGGTGTGCGCCATGGCTTTCATGCCCGCCAGCACTCGTCCCAGATGCACCAGAAGCATCGTGCCTTTGTCGCGAACGGCTCCATGAACCTGATTGACCGTCTGGCCTGCGTTGCCAAGGGCCTGCATCAATCCGGACGCCTGCTCCACGCTTTCCCGCGCCTGGGCAGACATGACGCGGACGTTCTCATTCGTCCGTTTGAGATCGTTCAGGAGCTCGGGCAATTCGGCATTGATCCGTGCAAGCAATTGTTCGGATTGGGTGACAGTCCTTCGCAATTGAATCACGGTCGGAACAACGTACCCTACCAGCACCACAAAGGCGACGGCAATAACCACGGCGGCGAAGTCAAGCATCCCTTATTTCCCCCACCGAATCACCGGTCGCTTGTTGTGCCACTCCGTGGCCAATTCATAGGCACGCGCCGCCCGAAGCACGACGTCTTCCTCAAAGGGGCGACCCAAAATTTGCATGCCGATCGGCAACCCCTTTCGGCTCAATCCGCAAGGCAGCGCAATCGCCGGAATCCCGGCCAAACTGGCGGAGATGGTATACAGGTCCGACAAATACATTTGCAGGGGATCCTCGATTTTCTCCCCGAGTTGAAACGCCGTCGTCGGCATCACGGGGGTCACGAGCAGATCGACATCCTGAAAGACCTGATCAAAATCCCGTTGAATGAGGGTCCGCACCGCTTGAGCCTTGCCATAATAGGCATCATAGTATCCGTGACTTAAGGCATAGGTGCCCAGCATAATCCGTCGTTTCACCTCGGGGCCAAACCCTTCCTGCCTCGTCATTCGATACATCTCCAGGAGATCGCGGCTTTCTTTGGCCCGGAATCCATATTTGACGCCATCATATCGGGCCAGGTTGGAACTCGCCTCTGCGGTCGCCACGATGTAGTAGGTGGCGACTGCAACCCCCGTATGCGGGAGCGAGACTTCTTGAATCGTGCCGCCCAATTCCTGCAAGACGGCAAGGGCCTCGCAGACGGCTTCATTGACTTCCGGGTCCAGCCCTTCGGCAAAAAATTCGAGCGGGATCCCGATCTTCAGTTTCTTGACGTCTTTCTTTTTCAAGGCCCGCGTAAAATCAGGAACGGGTTTGTCGACCGAGGTCGAATCCCGAGGGTCATGACCCGCCAGCACGTTCAGCATCAACGCGGCGTCCATGACGTCCTTGGTGATGGGCCCGATCTGATCCAGAGAAGAGGCAAAGGCAATGAGCCCATAGCGAGAAACCCGTCCATACGTGGGTTTCAGACCGACGACGCCACAACAGGCAGCCGGTTGACGGATGGATCCACCCGTATCCGTCCCCAGCGCCGCCACGCATTCATCCGCGGCCACGGCCGCCGCAGAGCCCCCACTCGATCCGCCGGGCACACAGGAAAGCTTCCAGGGGTTTCGACTCGGACCGAACGCCGAATGCTCGGTCGAAGATCCCATCCCGAACTCATCCAGATTGGTTTTGCCCAGAAGACAGTACTGCTGCGCCTGCAGGGTATCCACGACGGTAGCGGAATACGGAGGGGTGAAGCCCCCAAGGATACGAGACCCGCAGGTCGTCGGCACGCCCTCCGTGCAGATATTGTCCTTGATGGCAATCGGCATTGCCATCATGGGCTTGGTTTTTCTCCACGATCGCAACGTCTCATCAAGTGCCTTGGCCCGAGACAACAGGGTCTCCTTGTCGTTCAGCGTAATATAGGCCTTGATCTTGGATTCCACGACGTCGATCCGCAGAAAGTAGGCACGGATGATCTCCACCGCACTCACGTCTCCGCGCGTAAAGCGATCCTGAAGCTCTTTCAGCGTCCACTTAACCAACGACATGACAGGGATACGAGTAGACGAGCGAAGGAAGAATTGACGATCCCAAGCCCCGTTGGGAGTCAAGAAGGTCTGACGATCCGGTTCTCTCCGTCGACCTGAATGATTCGGGGCGCATGGTGCTTGGCTTCGTCATCGTTGTAGTATTCGTAACAGAAAATGATGACCAGATCTCCACTCACCCCTTTTCTGGCCGTCGGTCCATTGAGCACCACTTCGCCACTCCCCCGTTTTCCATTAATGGCATACGTCGTAAACCGCTCGCCATTGTTCAAATTCGAGACCATCACGAGTTCATACGGAAGAATCCCGGCGGCATCCAGCAAGTCCTCATCGACCGTCAGACTGCCCTCGTACTCCAGGCAAGCGTCGGTCACGACGGCTCGGTGAATTTTCGCACGTAACATCTGCCGTAACATCACGCCCTCGATTTTCCCGGGTTCACCGATCGCTGAGAATTGGCGGCACCTGAAACAACCCGTCGACCGCGTTCGGCGCGTTGCTCAACGCATGTGCTTGAGACAGTGAAGGGTGGACCTCGTCTTCGCGCAATCCCGTCGTCTCCCCGGAGACCACGGACGTCGTCCCGGTGATGCCGCTCGTCTCGACGGTATTCAATTCTTCCATGTAGGTCAAGATACGACTCAGATGGCGACTCACCTGTTCCCGTTCTTCCGGGCTCAGTCGAAGCCGGGCCAGCTCCGCCACCTGTTCCACCTGACTGACCTCAACGCGCATGGACAAAGGAGATTCCTCCCATGCTAAACAAGCTACTCCATTGTATCACTGAGACAGACGGACGACCAATAAACTGTATTTGTATCATGACGGGTGTGGAAAAGCTACGAAAGATCGCTGCCGGACAAGAAATATTTCGAAGGAGACGGTTCATGCCGATGGCCTCGACGGCGGCGACATCCACCCCTCATCGGCAAAGGACACATAGCGTCCATCGCCAATAATGACGTGATCGAGGACCTGCACGCCGAGAATGTCCCCGGCTTCCTGCAAGCGCGCGGTTAACGCGCGGTCTTCCCGGCTGGGCTTGGGGTCCCCACTCGGATGATTGTGCAGGAAGATCACGGCGGCAGCCGACTCCCGGACGGCTTCATTGAAGACCTCCCTCGGATGGACCAGGCTGCTGGTCAAACTCCCCTCGGAAACGGTCTTTTCCCTGATAACCGCATGTTTGGCATCGAGAAGGATCACCTTGAAGAGCTCGCGCCGCAGATCTCGCAACAGCGGATAATAATGGTCAAAGACCGTTTGACTCCGGGCAATCACGACTCCGCTCGTCAGCGGAGTCGACAGCACGCGTTTGCCCAACTCGATGGCAGCCTTGATCTGGGCCACCTTGGCGGGGCCGATGCCTGGGACCTGACTGAGTTCCCGCACACTTCGATTGGCCAATCCCTGCAAGCCACCCACCCGATCCAGAAGATCCATGCCGACCTGGACGGCCGACGTCCTGGGTCGTCCGACCCGAAGCACAATGGCCAACAGTTGCGCGGCAGTCAGGGACTCCGGGCCTTCTTCCAGCAGCCGCTCCCGCGGCCGTTCACCTTTCGGCCACTGTCCGATCGTTGTAGAAACTTTTTCGCGCATCTCCACCGCTGCGTTCCGTCGCACGATGCCCCTGAACGATCAGCACCGACGAAGCCACGTATCCGAAAAGGCGAGGGGTTTTCCTGATGAGTGTGTCTTGCTGCTCATGAATCAGTATGCTACGTTTTCCGTCCGAAAGGAGCAAGCAGGTGCACATTGTCACCGGCACGCACAAAGGACGGCGGCTGAAGGACCCCCAAGGAAGCGACCTCCGTCCGACCTCGGCCCGAGTCAGGGAGGCCTTACTGTCGATCCTGGGTCCTCGCATCCCAGGGGCGGACGTGCTGGATCTCTACGCCGGAACCGGAGCCGTGGGCATCGAATCGTTGAGCCGTGGGGCGCACCGGGTCGTGTTCGTGGAGAACCGTCCTCCCGCCGTACGCATTCTTCGCAAAAACGTCGCCCTGTGCGGGTACGAGGATCGAAGCCTCATTCTCACGCAACCCGTCGAGACGTTCCTCACCAGGCCTCCGTCGTTTGACGAATCGACGGCTTTCGACGTTGTCTTTGCGGATCCGCCCTATCACACCACCGATCTCGTCCGCTTGCTCGAATGCCTGAGCCTGAGTGGAACCGTCAAGGGGCAAGGCATGGTCATTCTGGAACATTTTTTCAAGCAGGCCGTTCCAAGCCGAATCGGCGCACTCACCCAAACGCGTCAGTCTCGGTACGGCGACACCCTGCTCACGTTCTTTCACCCGTCTTCGGAGCACGTATGCGCCTAGCGGTCTATCCGGGCACCTTCGATCCTATTACGCGCGGGCATACGGACATCATCAGTCGAAGTCTCGGGATCTTCGACCGGCTGATCGTCGCGGTCGCGCCCAATCCGCGGAAAGGGACCCTGCTGTCGCTCGAAGAACGGGTCGAACTGGCACAACTCGCCACCAAGGAATTGCCCAACGTGGAAGTGGACTCATTTAATGGCCTGCTGGTCGAATACGTACGAAAGCGAGGAGCCCATGCCATTATTCGAGGATTACGCGCCGTCTCCGACTTTGAACACGAGTTTCAAATGGCGTTGCTCAATCGGAAACTCGACGAACAGTTGGAAACGGTTTTTCTCATGCCGAGTGAGGAATATTCGTATTTGACGTCCAGCATCGTCAAAGAACTGGCCTTGTTCGGAGGTGAGTTGGAGGCCTTTCTCATCCCCGAGGTCGCCAAACACCTTCGTGAAAAATACGGGCATCAATCACCATGAAACTGGCAACCCGAACCACGCGAATCGTTCCGTCTCCCACCTTGCACGTCTCGGCAACGGCCAAAGCCATGGCGGCTCAAGGCCTCGACGTCATTGACTTTTCCTCCGGGGAACTGGCCTCAGACACGCCCGACGTGGTGAAGGCGGCCGCCAAGGCGGCCATTACCGAGGGATTTACCAAATACACTCCCCCCGCGGGCACCCAGGAACTCAAAGAAGCCATCGTCGAAAAATTCTCGCGAGACCAGAACGTCCAGTACGAACCATCGCAAATTCTGGTCTCCTGTGGAGCCAAGCACACCCTGTACAACGCGGCCCAAGCCCTGTTGGATCCCGGGGATGAAGTCATTATCCCTGCCCCGTATTGGGTTTCCTATCCGGATATTGTGCGGCTGGCCGATGGGCACCCCGTGTTCCTGGAGACCAGGGAAGACCATGGCCACGCCATCGATCCGGAACGACTGGAAGCCAGCGTCACGCCCCGCACCAAGGCGTTGATCCTGAACAGCCCCTGCAACCCGACGGGGACGCTGTATACACGGGAGACGCTGGAAGCCGTGGCCGACGTGGCGCAGCGTCATGGGTTTCTCGTGATCTCCGACGAAATTTACGAACAACTCGTCTATGGGGAAATTCCATTCCTGAGCATCGTGTCCGTCGTCCCGGAGATTGCCGACCGGACCCTCGTGGTCAACGGCATGTCCAAGGCCTTTTCCATGACCGGATGGCGAATCGGCTACGCAGGAGGACCCAAGGCACTCATCGCCGCGATGACGACGATTCAAAGCCAGAGCACGTCCAATCCGACGTCGATTTCGCAAAAAGCCGCGGTGGCGGCCCTCCGGTCGGGGACATCATGTTTCAGCGCATTGCTTGAGGACCTTGGCCCCAAGCGTCGCCTCATGGTTGACACACTGAACGCGATCCCCGGCATCACCTGTCCAACCCCGGCAGGAGCCTTTTACACGTTTCCCAACGTGTCGGGATTATTGGGCACCCGTCATGCCAAAGGAACCATTGCGACCGCGGCGGATCTGGCCACCTACTTGTTGCATGAGGCGCACGTGGCCTGCGTCCCGGGCGAACCGTTCGGCAGTCCGCACCATTTGCGATTGACCTATGCGCCGACGAGCGAGACAATTGCACGAGGCTTGGACAGGCTCACCAAGGCGGTTCAGGCCCTGGCTTGATCCTTGATGGTCCTTGACTTTGTCGAGACAAGGCTTATTGAACGTAGAGCACCCGTGAAACCGGAGGAACCCGATGCCGCTATACGAGTATAAGTGCGACACCTGTCACCATCAATTCGAAGTCCAGCAAAAATTTTCCGACCCGTTGATTGAACAATGCGGACGATGCGGGGCCAAAGTCCGAAAACTCATCTCGGCCCCCGGCATCATGTTCAAAGGGACCGGCTGGTACGTGACGGATTACTCGAATAAGCTGAAAGAGCCGAATCAAGCCAAACAGAGTGAGGGTCAAGCCAAGGACAAACCCGACAGTGGACCGGACAAGGGGGCCACGAAACCCGAAGCCGGCTCCGCCCCTGACTCGGGATCGACCGCCTCTTCTCCTGAATCGAAGCCCGCCGCAAACGCCAGTTCGAATTCCGCCACCTGAGGCTTCTCAGCCGACGACGCCACGGGTGACGCGGAGGACGCGACTCACGGCGAAGCCGGGCACGTGCCGAAACGATCCGCGAATACTTCGTTCCACACCAATTGAGCAAATGTCCTGTACCCCGCGGGATTGAAATGAAGGCCATCACAGGAAAAACGTGCGGCGAGGAGAGAAGAAGGGCCTTCCGACGTCGCCTGAAACAGATCCACGCAGGGCATGTGATGATGGTGGCACCGTTCCCGAATCAACCGATTCAAGGTCAGCCGCGCGTCGACGTGGGCATGCAGCCACGCCGGAAGCGGACCGGAACCCTCGGCTCGGATCGAAGGGACCGTGACGCCAACGGGTTGGATGCCGGCGGCCAACGCCACCGTATAGCAATGATCCAACTGCATCATGATCGTGGCAGGCGTCACGCCCCAGCCCAGATCGTTCGTGCCGCCCAGGATCACGGTCTGGACGGGACGCACCTCAACGACGTCGCGAGAAAACCGCGTCATCATGTCGGAGGTGATCTCACCGCACCGGCCTTGAATGGACACCCGTCCCCGCTCGCCCAACCATTCCTGAAGCCATCCGCCATAGGGAACGTCCGGCAACGGCCTCCCCGACTCAGCCTGCACGTGATACCCCGCGGTGAGGCTGTCTCCGAAACACACAAGAAGCAGAGGGGAAGGAACGCTCGACCTCACGCGTTCAGCCATGGCCGGACGCCCTCCCCTTGACATCACCTAGTCTCAATGCATAGCCTTATCTCTCTCAAAGAGAGGCCGTTCACGGCAATTCGGTCCGAGAACAACACTGTCTCCCAATACTCACGTCCTGTCGGTTTCGAGGAAGGAGTTCTGTCTTATGCAAGCACGCAGTCAGCAGACCTCGCGTCAACTCGGTAAAGGAATTCTAGCCCTGGTTGGATCGTTCCTGATCTTCGGTGGCCTCCCTCAGGTCTTTGCAGAGGAATCGTTTCAAGTTGCCGTCGTTGATCCTCAAGCGGTCATGGAAAATTCCAACTCAGGCCAAAAGGCCCTCGCGACCTTAAAAGAACACGTCGCCGTTCGTCAAAAATTGCTGGAAACGGACGCTGTCGAATTACAAAAGCTCGAACAGGAACTGCAAAACGGGGAAACCCGCAGTGAAAGCGAAACGCAAGTCCTGCAAGAGCAGCTCCAACGCAAAGTCCAGGATTACCAGCGACGGAGCCAAACGTTCCAGCAGGAACTGGCGGAAAAACAAAAGGCCATATTGACGGAGTACATGAAGAAAATCGAAGTCGCGACCCAGGCCGTCGCCAAACGGCGCGGCGTTTCCATGGTCGTTGACAAAGGCCATGAATCCACGATGAAAATTGTCATCTACTCGGCCGAGGGGATGGATATTACCGATGAGGTCGTCAAGGAGTTCAATGAACTCTACAAATAACCGGAAACGAAGACCACGGCGGCGGCTTACTCGCGGCGAGAAGCAGGAGTGGGGTGCAGCGGATACCCCGCCTGGAGCCACGCCTTGATGCCGCCGGCCATGGACCAGACCCGCGTATACCCCATTTCCTGTAAATTGGCGGCAGCCAGGGCCGACCGATAGCCGCCCCCGCAATACAGCACAATGTCGCTGGTTTTATCGGGAATCAGATCCTCGATATCGCGCTCCAGAATCCCGCGCCCCTTGTGAATCGCCCCCTGGGCGCACCCTTTCGCGACTTCATGATCCTCCCGAACATCGACGAAGTAAAAGACGTCCCCGCGTTCGAGGCGCGCCATGACCTCACTCGGCCGGCACTCCTGAACGTGGCCTTTTCGTTTCTCAACCAGTCGTTCGAATTCGGGATTATGGCCCACGCGTTCCCTTTGTCGGCAGGCACCCGGTTCCTCAAGTCCCCACCGCATCGAGGATCGAAAGT
This sequence comes from Nitrospirales bacterium, assembly GCA_965221365.1. Classification (GTDB taxonomy): domain Bacteria; phylum Nitrospirota; class Nitrospiria; order Nitrospirales; family UBA8639; genus Bin75. The sequence goes on from OZ244884.1 coordinate 294,905, forward strand.
GGCGCGCCCGGCAGGGGTCGAACCTGCGACCCTCGGCTTAGAAGGCCGATGCTCTGTCCACTGAGCTACGGGCGCTCGATCTGACTCTTGACCATGCGACGCGAGACGGCATGGGGTCTGAGACGTGACAGCAGCCACCCCGCTCAAATACCTGGTCGGGGCGAGAGGATTTGAACCTCCGACATCCTGCTCCCAAAGCAGGCGCGCTACCGGGCTGCGCTACGCCCCGACATCAGCTTGTCTTTCAAAAGGTCTTTGGCCTTGGCCAAGGCCTGGCCACGATGACTGATTTGGTTTTTCTGGTCAAGAGTCAATTCTGCCAGGGTTTGGTCCAGCTCCGGAACGAGAAAGACCGGATCATACCCGAAGCCGCGGCTGCCGAAGCAGCGGTCCGCGATTCGTCCCTGCAACACCCCTTCCACGAATTCAACGGGAGCGCCGGGCTCGGCGATGGCGACCACCGTCAGAAATCGGGCCCGCCGTTGATCCACGGGGACCCCTGCCAATTCGTCCAACAATTTTCGACAATTGTCTTCGTACGTGGCATGAGCTCCGGCATATCGAGCCGCAAACACGCCCGGGCGCCCATCCAGGGCGTCGACTTCCAGGCCGGTATCATCGGCAAGGGTCAGGGTGCCGGTAAACCGAGCAATCTCCATGGCTTTTTTGCCTGCATTCGCTCGACACGTCTCGCCGTCTTCAATCACCGTCGGAGCCCCAGGAAACTCATCCAGCGTCCGAATGGTCACACCCAGATCCTGCAGAAGCGCCGTGATCTCCCGCTGCTTATCCCGATTGCCCGTTGCCAACACGAGTTCCACGACGGTCTACGCAAGACGGCCGACACAGTCTCTTTGCCGCTCGATCAACTGCTGAATGCCGTTCCATCCCAAAGCCAGAAAATAATCCAATTCCTCTTTTGCAAACGAACCGCGTTCGGCCGTCCCCTGCACCTCGACGAGGCGCCCCTTGCCGGTCATCACGAGATTCATGTCCACTTCAGCCCTGGAATCTTCCGTATAGCACAGATCCAGCAGGGGAGCGCCTCCGACCCTGCCGACGCTGACCGCGGCCAGATAGTCCACCAGCGGCGTCTTCGTCAGCATTTTCTTTTCTTTCAAGGCCACCAACGCATCGGCAAGCGCGATAAAGGCTCCGGTAATCGAGGCCGTGCGCGTCCCGCCGTCGGCTTGAATCACGTCACAATCGATCCAGATCGTGCGCTCGCCCATCGCGGACAAATCCGTCACGGCGCGTAACGCCCGACCCACGAGCCGTTGAATTTCCAGCGTCCGACCGCTTTGCTTGCCTCGCGAGGCTTCACGGGGCGTTCGATCATGCGTGGCCCGTGGCAACATGGCATATTCGGCCGTGACCCAGCCCTGCCCTTTATCCCGCAGAAACGGCGGGACTTTTTCTTCAACCGAAGCCGTACAAATGACTTTGGTTTCACCCATTTCTAGCAGCACGGACCCATCCGCATATTTGATAAACGGCCGGGTCACCGTGACAGGTCGGAGTTCATCGTGTCGGCGGCCATCGTCTCGTCGCACGTGAGAGTAATCGTTCATCAGCTTATCGTCCTGAGCGAAAGGTGATCCAGAGGAAAAATTATAGTCACTCGATGAAAAAAAGGGCAAACCGAGACTATGAACGGCCGTCAACATCCCGGTTCTTGTGCTTCCTGGCGACCACCACTCGCACAAGCAAAAGCCCCAGGATCACGAACGCCACCCCCCAGACAAAAAGGTCCTCATGAGGAAACACATACGGCATGGATTCAGCGTAAGAAAAATCTCACGTCACGGCAAGTTTCCTCTGTTCGCAACAAATAGAATGGTCCTACTCTGTAACAAATGAATGGTCCGCTTTTGTCTTGCCTCTGCAGCACGCCCCCTTCCGTCATTCCCGACCCTTGCGTCCCTCCCGTGCCCCCCTCCGTCATCCCCGACATTTTTAATCGGGGATCCAGAGTCTTTGCCTTTTCCTGTATTCCTCTGGATGCCGGATCAGGGTCCGGCATGACGGTTGAGGAGCCTTGCTTCGTCATTCCTGCGCCCCCCTCCGCACCACGTGCCCCCCTCCGTCATCCCCGACATTTTTAATCGGGGATCCAGAGTCGTTGCTTTTTCCGGTATTCCTCTGGATGCCGGATCGGAGTCCGGCATGACGGTTGAGGAGCCTTGCTTCGTCATTCCTGCGCCCCCCTCCGCCCCACGCGCCCCCTTCCGTCATCCCTACACGCCCCCAATCGTCATTCCCGCGAAAGCGGGAATCCAGGGTCTTTGCCTTTTCTTTATTCCTCTGGACCCCGGATCGGAGTCCGGCATGACGGTTGAGGGCCCTCCGTCCTTTCTTCGCCCCTTTCGTAATCTATTGCGCTCTTTTTGCTATCTTTTACGCACTTTTTATTATTTTCTGCGCATCTTTTGTCACTTTTTACGCATATTTTATCATTCTTTGCGCATCTTTTGCCTTCCCATGTGCCACCTCCGTCATCCCCGCCCCTTGCGTCCTTCCCGTGCCCTCCTCCGTCATCCCCGACATTGTCAATCGGGGATCCAGGGTCGTTGCCTTTTCCTTTCTTCCTCTGGATGCCGGATCGGAGTCCGGCATGACGACTGAAGCCTTTGCTTTTCCTGAAGGCGGTTCAAGCCCGGCATGACGGTGGGGCTTTCCTTTTTCCGGATACTTCGCTGCATCATGCCCCCTAGGAACGTCGAGGACCGTCAAGCGTGGAGCACCTTCCCCATGCGCTTCATTGACTGGCTCCGAGCCACATGCTAACTTTCATTCGTATTTTCAACGGGTTGGAATCTTCTCCATGTATGACGTTCGATCACTCAGAGAGCAATTGCCTGTCATTCGCGACCGCCTCGGCGCCCGTGGCGCAGGGGTGGCGTGGGAGCAAATCGAAACGCTGTTACAGGAGCGCCGTGACCGACTCTCGCAAGTCGAAGCGCTCCGGGCTCAACTCAAAACAGGCTCAAAGGACGTAGCCCGGTTGAAGAGCACGGGCCAGCCGGCCGAAGCAGCCGTTGCGGCCATGCGGGCACTCGGGGACACCATTGCCGTACACGAAGACCACTTGCGGACGATCGAGACGCAACTCGAAGAACAGGCCCTGGGCATTCCCAATGTCCCACACGACACGGTTCCCGAAGGGGCCGATGCATCGCAGAACGTCGAAGTTCGTCGATGGGGTGAACCACCGGTCTTTTCCTTTACCCCGAAACCCCATTGGGACATCGGAGAATTCCTGGGGATTCTGGATTTCAACCGGGCCGGGAAGATTGCGGGGGCGCGATTTTCCATGACCCTGGGCCCCGGCGCCCAACTCGAACGCGCGTTAACCTCGTTGATGCTCGATCTCCACGTCCGGACCCATGGCTATACCGAAGTCCTTCCGCCCTACCTCGTCAATCGAGAGGCCATGGTCGGCACGGGACAGCTCCCGAAATTCGAAAGCGACCTGTTCCATCTCCGCGATGATGCCTACATCCTGATCCCAACGGCCGAAGTGCCGATCACCAACATGTATCGCGATGAAATTCTGCAAGGGACCGCCCTCCCGATTCGACACGTGGCCTCGACCCCCTGTTTTCGCCGAGAAGCCGGCTCCTACGGACAAGACACCCGCGGCCTGATTCGCGTCCACCAGTTTCACAAGGTCGAACTCGTGGCCTTCACCACCCCGGAGGATTCGTATGCCGAGCTCGAGCGCCTGACCAACGCGGCCGAAGCGGTTCTGCAAGCCCTCGCCCTGCCCTACAGAGTCGTCAGCCTGTGCACGGGCGACATGGGATTCTCCGCGGCCAAAACCTATGACCTCGAAGTCTGGTTCCCCTCGCAACAGACCTATCGGGAAGTCTCGTCATGCAGCAATTTCGAAGCCTTTCAGGCATGGAGAGCCAATATCCGGTTTCGCCACAAAGGCGGGAAGCCGGCCTATCTCCATACGCTCAACGGATCCGGCGTTGCCGTGGGCCGAACGGTCGCCGCCGTGCTGGAAAATTATCAACGGGAAGATGGCTCGGTGAGCATTCCCAAGGCGTTACAGCCCTACATGAATGGAGTTGAACGAATCACGGCAAACCCGGCATCCTGACGTGGCCACTGAATCAGGGATTCGGACAGCCCCTACGACCATCTGGGCTTAACAAGGAGGTCCTCCGTGAGTATGATGAACCTGATCAAACGATCGACCGGTGTCCTGGCCATACTCGGAATCATGGGTGGATGCGGGATCACGAACGTTCAAACGTCCTGGTCAAAACCAGGCGCCGCCCCAGGCGAGTTTGAACGCGTGAGCGCCGAATGCGAAAACGATCCGGGCATGGCAGGGCTCAGAGGCGCGGCAAGCTACGAAGTCTGCATGCAGAAGCATGGCTGGTTTCTCATAGAAGAATCCATGTAAACGCGATGCCCCGTTGACCACGCCCAAGTCAAAAGAGCACGGGGGAAGTCTTCCGACTCGGACCGTACGCGTTCTGTTGAGCAATCCGCCCTGAACAATGAACGTCAGACGATGAACGTGCCGGAACCTCGCCCGCGATTCGCACGAGGTGGCATGTACGTCGAACATCTACGCCGTAACCCGGAGGGGTGCTGGAGTGGACGAACAGGCCGGTCTTGAAAACCGGAGTCCTTCACGGGACCGTGGGTTCGAATCCCACCCCCTCCGCCATCGCGACAAAGGCCATAGATCGAGAATGGACTCCATTCCGTACTCAAAGGGAATGGAGTCGAACGTGGGTTCTGAAGGTGGGGTACCCTCTTCATGGGGTGATCAACACGCCTCACACCGGCGGGTCGCAAATACTTGAGGCACCTCGGCAGTGACGAACGAAAACCGCACCCCGGAACAACTGGCCCGCGACAACATCGACACGATGTTGGAACAGGCCGGATGGAAAGTGCAATCAAAGAAGACGTTCGACTTCAGTGCCGGTCTCGGGGTCGCCATTCGCGAGTACCAGACGGACGCTGGCCCCGCCGACTACGCCCTCTTCATCGACAAGAAGCCCGTCGGCGTGATCGAGGCGAAGCCTGAGCATTTCGGCCATAAGATCAAGACGGCCGAGGACCAATCCCGCAAATATGCAAACGCCAAGCTCAAGTGGGTGAACAACAGAGAACCCCTGCCCTTCGTGTACGAGAGCACCGGAGTGGTCACGCGCTTTACCGACACGCGCGATCCGCATCCCCGATCCCGCGAAGTCTTCAGCTTTTTCCGGCCGGAGACGCTACAGAACTGGCACGCCCAACCGGCTACGCTCCGCGCTCGGCTCCGGAGTCTACCGGGTTTGGATCGTGCAGGGCTGAGGGAATGCCAGACCACCGCCATCGAGAGGTTGGAGGCATCGTTCAAGAACGACCGGCCCCGCGCCCTGATTCAGATGGCCACCGGCTCGGGTAAGACCTACACCGCGATCACGTCGATCTACCGGCTGCTCAAGCACGCCGGCGCCAAGCGCATCCTCTTTCTCGTCGACACCAGGAATCTGGGAGAGCAGGCCGAACAGGAATTCATGGCCTACGTGCCGAACGACGACAACCGCAAGTTTACCGAACTCTACAACGTCCAGCGCCTGAAATCCTCCTTCGTGGCCAAGGACAGCCAGGTCTGCATCAGCACCATCCAGCGCATGTACTCGCTTCTCAAGGACCAGGAGATGGACGAAGCCGCCGAGGAGATCAACCCGGCGGAGATGGGAAAGCTCAGACAACCGATGCCGGTCGTCTATAACGACAAGATTCCACCGGAATTCTTCGATTTCATCATCATCGATGAATGCCATCGCTCCATTTACAACCTCTGGCGAGAGGTGCTGGAGTATTTCGACGCCTATCTTATTGGTCTGACCGCAACGCCGGATAAACGCACCTTCGGGTTCTTCAAGGAAAACGTCGTCAGTGAGTATACCCATGAGCAGGCCGTGGCCGACGGTGTGAATGTCGGCAACGAAGTCTACGTCATCGAGACGGAGAAGACCACGCACGGTGGCCAGCTCAGGGCAGAGCAGCTCGTGGAGAAACGCGAGCGGCTCACCAGGCGAAAGCGCTGGGAGAGGCAGGATGAGGACGCCACCTATGGGGCCCGGCAACTCGATCGTACCGTCGTCAACCCGAATCAGATTCGCAAGGTAATCCAGACGTTCCGCGACAAGCTCCCGGAGATCTTTCCCGGCCGCCGCGAAATCCCGAAGACGCTCGTGTTCGCCAAGACCGACAGCCACGCCGACGACATCATCCAGACCGTGCGCGAGGAATTCGGCCAAGGCAACGAGTTCTGCAAGAAAGTCACCTACCGGACCGATGAAGACCCGAAGTCGGTCCTCGCCCAGTTCCGCAACGACTACTACCCGCGTATTGCCGTCACCGTGGACATGATCGCCACCGGCACCGACGTCAAGCCGCTCGAATGCCTGCTGTTTATGCGCGATGTGAGGAGTCGAAATTACTTCGAGCAGATGAAGGGCCGGGGCACGCGCACCCTGGATCACGACGATCTCAAGAAGGTCTCGCCTTCCGCGGCCAGTGCCAAGACCCACTACGTGATCGTGGATGCGATTGGCGTCACCCAATCGCTCAAGACGGCCAGCCAGCCGCTCGATACCAAGCCCACGGTACCGCTCCGGGACCTCGCCATGAGCGTGATGATGGGCGCGCGCGATGAAGACACGGTGAGTTCCCTCGCCGGACGTCTCGCCCGGCTGAACCAGCAACTCGACGCCGCTGAGAAGGAGAAGATCAAGCAACAAGCCGGGGGTATGGAACTCACGCAGATTGTCGGCAATCTGCTGGCTGCCATCGACCCTGACCGAATCGAGGAGAAAGCCCGTGAGAGCGAACCCGTACCCGACAACGCCGAACCCTCGCCAGCGGTATGCGACAAGGCGCAACAAACATTGATTGCCGGAGCAACCAGCATGTTCAACGGCGAATTGATCGAATTGCTCGATTCGATTCGCCGCGACAAGGAACAGACCATCGACCATGACAATCAGGATACCCTGCTGCGCGCCGAATGGGACGGCGACTCCCGCGAGAACGCCGAAGCTCTGGTGAGCGATTTTCGGGAATATCTGGAAGCCAACCGCGATGAGATCGAAGCCTTGACCATTTTCTTCGCCCAACCCCATCGCCGGCGGGAATTGACCTACAAAATGATCCGCGAGGTCTTCGACCGGTTAAAGACCGACAGGCCCAAGCTGGCGCCGATGCGCGTCTGGCAAGCGTACAGGCTGCTTGACGAATACAAGGGTCAGCAGCCGGTGAGCGAGTTGACGGCGCTTGTGGCATTGATTCGCCGCGTCTGCGGCATTGATGCCACGCTATCGCCTTACGCAGAAACCGTGCGCCGCAACTTCCAGACCTGGATCATGACACGCCACAGTGGCGCCGGAGAAAAGTTCAACGAAGAACAGATGGCATGGCTGCGCATGATCCGCGACCACGTCATCACGTCCTTTCACCTTGACCGCGACGATCTGGATTTGGCGCCGTTCGATGCCAAAGGTGGCCTGGGTCAGATGTACAAGCTATTTGGCGACCGGATGGACAACGTGATCGATGAGTTGAATGAGGCGTTGGCGGCGTGACGGAAGGTAGAAGGGAAAAAGCAGAAGAAAGAAGGACAATTCTGCTCAACAGGTCGTGCGTTGATTTTGAGGCGCATTTCTCCCTTCATCCTTTATCCTTCATCCTTCTTCCTTTTGCCTTGCCCCCATTGGTCCCCGGCTGGTCGGTTTCAGCGCTCACGGAGTCGCTATTGGGGCATCTCCTGGCTCTGTCCCCCCTGCGGCAAGCGCGCGCGCGACCGAATCCGGATCATGATCGATCACGGTCAGCAAAACGCGGGCGGCCCGTTCCGGAACCCGGCGGCCCTGTTCCCAGTCCTGCACAGCGCGCACATCGAGGCCGAAGCGGTTCGCGAACTTCTGTCGGCTCAGCTTCAATCGTTTACGCAGCGCAACAATCCGCGCGGCACTGGGATCGTCCACGATCCGGCAGGCCAGCGTTGCCTCGCCGCGCGCATGAGCGAGTACCTCGCCGAGGGCCGTTTCAATCTCTTGGCCGATCTTGGTGCGTTCATTCATCGTTCCCGCCTCTCTTTCTTGATTTCTGCCACCAGCTTGGACAACACCTCGGTATCCGCCGCCGTCAGATCTTGTTGTATAGACTACCATTTATACGGCATGGATGGTGTGATTAGTGAGGTGAATGAGGTGTTGGCGGCATGAGTGGCCTACCCCCAACGAATCTGCCTGCGAGTTGGACACTCGCACAACTGTGTGAAATCGCAGAATTGAACCCACGATTTAACAAGTCTGCACATACAGGCAATCCCGAGGTGTCATTCGTACCGATGCCTCAAGTAAAAGCGGGTACAGGTACTATTGATGTTAGTCAGACAAGAACCTTGGAGGAAGTGAAGAAGGGCTACACACCTTTCCGAAAAAATGACGTACTCTTTGCCAAAATCACACCATGCATGGAAAACGGGAAAATAGCGGTCGTTCCGTCACTCAAGAACGGCCTTGGCTTCGGATCAACTGAGTTTCATGTATTGAGACCCTGTAGTGAGATAAACGCTTATTACATCTACTTCTTTGTATCATCCGAATCGTTTCGAAGGGATGCCGAGCACAATATGACCGGTGCAGTTGGTCAACGCCGCGTCCCGACTTCCTATCTGGTTGACCAATCCATTCCGATGCCACCGGCACAAGAGCAACGCCGCATCGTCGCCAAGATCGAGGAACTGTTCTCCGAACTGGACAAGGGCATCGAAAGCCTGAAGACGGCGCGGGCGCAACTTGAAGTCTACCGCCAAGCCGTGCTCAAGCACGCCTTCGAAGGCAAGCTCACCGCGGATTGGCGCGAGAAGAACAAGGACAAACTCGAAACACCCGAACAGTTACTCGCCCGCATCAAGCAGGAACGCGACGCACACTACCAGCGGCAACTTGAGGCGTGGAAGGCTGCTGTGAAGAAGTGGGAGGAAGGTGGAAAGCTCGGCAAGAAGCCGCCTAAACCGCGAAAGCTGTCGAACCTCGTTACCATCGCCGACAAGAAAAACGAAGTGAACCCAAAATGTTGGTTACATCTAACCGTAGATAGCATCTGTGACATCGTAGATGGAGATCGTGGATCCAATTATCCCCAAAAGGATGATTACCTCCCTGACGGATACTGTCTTTTCTTAAGCGCAAAAAACGTTACAAAGAAAGGTTTTGTATTTGATGAATGCCAGTTCATCAGCGAGGAAAGGCATCGTTCTCTTCGAAAAGGAAACGTCGAGATTGGCGACATAATTTTCACTAGTAGGGGTACAATTGGTAACATCGCACTACATTCATCTACGCTAGATTTCGGAGCGATCAGAATTAACTCTGGAATGTTTATTTTGAGAAATTACTCCCATATTATGAAGGGTGAATGTTTTTCTTCTCTGCTGATTTCGCCAATCATTGCTAAACACATTAAGAGACTAAATTCTGGTACGGCGCAGCCACAATTGCCCATTCGAGAGTTCAAGAAATTTGTGATTCCAGTACCGCCGATTTCCGAGCAAGAAGTGATTGTAAGGACAATTAAAGCCCAAATGTCTAGTATTGACGAGATTGAGAGTGAACTCAAGAAGCAACTAAGTTCAGCCGACGCCCTCCGCCAATCCATCCTCAAAAAAGCCTTCTCCGGCCAACTGGTTCCGCAAGATCCCAACGACGAACCAGCGTCTGTGCTCCTGGAACGGATTCGAGCCGAGAAAGCGGTACAATCGAAAGACAAAACCCGTAAGACGCGCCCTCGCAAGGCGACGACGGCATGAGCAACGAACTTCCCATCAACATCGACCATCTGCTCCGTCCGAACCGGATCGAAGGGGAGCGGATCGAGTACAAGGCAGGATGGAATCCACAGGGCGTGTTGCATACCATCTGCGCCTTCGCCAACGACTTCCACAACCTGGGCGGCGGGTACATCGTGTTGGGCGTCGAAGAACGCAACGGCAGGCCGCTGCTGCCGCCCCAGGGGCTCGATCCCGATGCCATCGACGGGATTCAGAATGAACTGCTGAATCTTGGCAACTCGGCGATCCGGCCTTTCTATCACCCGCTTACAGCCGTCTACGAGATCGACGGCCGGATGATCCTAGCCCTTTGGGTTTTCGGCGGCGAAACCCGTCCATACAAGGCGAAGAGCAGCCTCGGCAAAGCACGTTCGGAATGGGCTTACTACATCCGCAAGCTCAGCAGCACGGTGCGTGCCAAGGGCGAGGATGAGCGGGAGTTACTCCGCCTGGCCGCGACCGTACCCTTCGACGACCGCTATTGCCAGACCGCGTCGATTGATGATCTCTCGCATCGGCTCATCTGCGAGTACCTTCGGGACATCGGCAGCGATCTCGCCGAAGACGCGCTTGGGCTCTCCGTCGCAGACCTCGGGCAACGCATGAACATCATTGGAGGGCCGCCCGAAGCCCCATTCCCCAAGAATGTCGGGCTGCTGTTTTTCAACGACCAGCCGCACAAGTTTTTCCCCGCGACGCAGATCGACGTGGTGTGGTTCCCCGACGGCCCCGGTGGAGACCGCTTCGAAGAAAAGGAATTTCGCGGCCCGCTGTCGGTCATCCTCAGCGAGGCAATCGGCTACATCGAGCGCAACTACCTCAAGGAAACCGTCATCAAAGTTCCGCACAAACCCGAAGCAGAGCGATTCTGGAACTTCCCCATCGGCGCCATCGAAGAAGCACTGGTGAACGCGATCTATCATCGTTCCTACGAAGAACGCGAACCCGTGGAGGTGCGCATTACGGAAGAGGAATTGCTGGTGCTGAGCTATCCCGGCGCCGACCGATCCATCCGCATGAAGGATCTCAACAAGGGGCAGGCCGTAAGCCGTCGATATCGGAATCGACGAATTGGTGACTTCCTCAAGGAACTGGACCTGGCCGAAGCGCGTTCAACCGGCGTCCCGAAGATTTTTGGGGCCATGCGGCGCAACGGCTCGCCGGATCCGGTCTTCGAAAGCGACGACGACCGCACCTGGTTTCGGGTGTGCCTGCCGGTACATGAGCAGGCTTTACAGACAGCGACCGAACAAGTAACCGACCAAGTAACCGACCAAGGTAACTCATTGATAAAAATGGAGTATGTGCAGAATACCGACCAAGTAACCGACCAAGTCAAGCAATTGGTGGTTGCTCTCATCGGAGAGATGAGCCGTTCAGAATTGCAAAGGGCACTGCGGCTAAAGCATCGCCGCCACTTCACCACGATTTACTTGCGGCCTGCTCTTAAAGCCAAGCTGATTCAAATGACCCTGCCGGACAAGCCGAGTAGCCAAAACCAGCGCTACCGATTAACCGCTCTAGGGGAAGTGCTAGCAAAAGAGAGCAAAGGAAGGAGCGCCGCTCAATGAACACCGCGCCCATCGTTTCCAAGGTCTGGAGCTTTTGCAACACCCTGCGCGATGACGGGGTGGGCTATGGCGACTATCTGGAGCAGCTCACCTACCTCATCTTTCTCAAGATGGCCGACGAGTATGAGAAGCCGCCTTACAACCGCGAGGTCGGCATCCCGACCGAGTTCACCTGGCAAAGCCTCAAGTCGAAGAATGGAGCAGCACTGGAACGTCACTACGCCACACTGCTGCGTGAGCTTGGCACCAAACCGGGCATGCTCGGGCAGATATTCACCAAGGCCCAGAACAAGATCCAGGATCCGGCAAAGCTCTACCGCCTGATCGATCTGGTCAACGACACCGAGTGGGTCACCATGGGCGCCGATATCAAGGGCGATATCTACGAAGGGCTGCTGGAGAAAAACGCGGAGGACACGAAATCAGGCGCAGGTCAGTATTTCACGCCGCGCGCCCTGATCCGCGCCATGGTCGAGTGCGTGCGTCCCGAACCGGGCAAGCTGATTGCGGATCCGGCCTGTGGTACCGGCGGGTTCTTTCTGGCCGCCTATGACTTCATGATCAACCCGGGCAACTTCATGCTGGACAGGAAACAAAAGGCGTTCCTGAAGCATGAGGCATTCCACGGCAACGAAATCGTCGCCAACACGCGCCGCCTGTGCCTGATGAACATGTTTTTACACAGCATCGGCGAGATCGATGGCAGTGCGCCCATCTCGCCGAACGACTCGCTGGTGGCCGATGCGGGCCAACGGTTCGACTATGTGCTGGCGAATCCGCCGTTCGGCAAGAAGAGCTCGATGACCTTCACCAACGAGGAGGGCGAACAAGAGAAGGATGACCTGACTTACAACCGGCAGGACTTCTGGGCCACCACCTCGAACAAGCAACTCAACTTCGTGCAACACATCCGCACGATGCTCAAGACCACCGGCCGCGCCGCCGTCGTGGTGCCGGACAATGTGCTGTTTGAAGGCGGTGCCGGTGAGACGATTCGCCGGAAGCTGCTGGACAACACCGATCTGCACACCATTTTGCGCCTGCCCACCGGCGTGTTCTACGCGCAAGGCGTGAAAGCCAACGTGATCTTCTTCGATAACCACGAGGCCAGGCCTGAGCCCTGGACCAGGCAGGTCTGGTACTACGACTACCGCACCAACGTGCACCACACGCTGAAGAAGAAGCCGCTGCGCTTCGAGGATCTGGCGGACTTCGTCAAGTGCTACAACCCACGGAACCGGCATGAACGCAAGGCGACCTGGGACGAGAAGAAAGAACCCGAAGGCCGTTGGCGCAGTTACAGCTACGAAGAAATCAAGGCGCGTGACAAGACCAGCCTTGACATCTTCTGGCTCAAGGACAAGAGCCTGACCGACCTGGACAATCTGCCCGACCCCGACGAGTTGGCTGAAGAGATCATCGAGAACCTGGAATCCGGCTTGAACAATTTTCGCGAGGTACTTGCCGGATTGAAGGTGCGGTAGTCTGACAATCTTCGCCGGTCTTCGCCCCGCCCTGAGGTCGAGGAAAGCGGCGACTGCGTGCTGTGTACGTCTTTCAAGAGGCCGTTGTCGAAGCGGGTTGAACCATCCCAATAACTCTGGGGCATGCGAAATCTAACGGTATGCTCGATTTCGGAGGACAGGCACCAAGAGTGTCCAACGCCTTAGTTCAACTTGAATTGAGGCCGGACTTCAGGTTTACCTCCGGGTGTTCGCCACCGCCCACCCAATCGCCTGTCGCGAGCCACATTTCGTAAAAGAACAGCCACAGCGAGGTCCAAAGCAGTACGGAGTCGACAAGCCACATTCGCGAAGACCACTCACCTTTTCCGGGCCGCCAGAGGCATAGCTGAGAGTGTTTCACAACGTCATGCCGGACCCTGATCCGGCATCCAGAAAAAAGAAAAAGCAAAAACCCTGGATCCCCGATTAAAAATGTCGGGGATGACGGAGGGGGCAACATGCAGGAATGACGATTGGGGGCGTGGGGCGGAGGGGGGCGCGGGAATGATGATTCAAAGGTCTCAACCGTCATGCCGGACCCCGATCCGGCATCCAGAAAAAAAGAAAAAGCAAAAACCCTGGATCCCCGATTAAAAATGTCGGGGATGACGGAGGGGGCGTAATGCAGCGGCAAGACAAAAGCGGACCATTCATTTGTTACAAAGTAGGACCATTCTCTTTGTTGCTAACACAATCTGTACTGGGTTGTTTGCCCAGGCATTTGTTTTTGTTATACTCTGCTGTTTTTTAACATTCGGAAAGGAAACAAGACATGCCACACAACAAACTGTTGCTCAGCACAATGATGATCTTTGTGCTGGCACCCGGAGTATTTGCACAGGAAAACGATTCCACGGACGAGACGATACGACTCGATGAAATCGTCGTCATTGGAAGCAGAATTCAGGGCAGAAGCATAACGGACTCCCCTGTCCCCGTAGACCTCATCAAGCAAGAAGACATGCTCAAAACGGGGCAACTCGAAGTGGGCCGTGCCATCCAGCGGTTGATCCCTTCCTTCAACTTCTCGAGTTCCTCGATCAGCGACGGCACGGATGCCCTGCGTCCGGCAACGCTGCGCGGCATGGGACCTGACCAGGTACTCGTCCTCGTAAACGGAAAACGGCGTCACGGGAGTGCACTCATTCACGTCAACACCTCTGTCGGGCGCGGCAATACGGGCACTGACATGAACGCGATCCCGTTGGGTGCAATCAAGCGCATCGAAGTCCTGCGGGACGGGGCCTCGGCCCAATATGGATCGGACGCCATCGCCGGCGTCATCAACGTGATCCTCAAGGACGATTACGAAGGGGGCTTCCGGACGAACTATGGAACGACCTACGAAGGCGACGGAGATCAGTTCGTGGCGAGCTTGGACAAGGGGGTCAAGATCGGCGACGATGGCATGTTGCATGCCACGTTCGAATATCGTAATCGACAACGGACCAACCGTGCGGGCCTGAGCGGTCAGACCCAGTACCCCCAGGCCCCCCCCGGGACGACATGCAAGCTAAGCTCGTGCACTGACGCGCAACTTCCCAACAAAGACATGCTACTCACAAGCAACCCGGATGACACCTACGTCGTTCTGGATAATCCCAACAGTGATTTGGATGAAAAAGAAAAGAGCTTCAACCGTCGCAACTTCCGAATCGGGGATGCCGACTCGGAACAGTTCAGCGGCGTGCTCAACTTCGACAAATCCATTGGGCATGGAGTCGAGCTCTATTCCTTTGCCGATCTTTCAAGAAGACAAAACGAAAGCGGCGGTTTTTACAGAAGGGCAAACCAGAGGGATCGAAACCCCACGGGCTCAAGCTATCCGGATGGATTTTTGCCGCTCATCAACTCGACGATCTGGGATTTTTCATTTGGCGCGGGTCTCATCAAAGAATTCGACAACGGAATCAAGGCGGATCTTGGAGTCGTGCATGGTGGAAACACGTTCAATTTCGAGATAACCAATTCCCATAATGCCTCATGGATCGTGAACAATCCTGGCCAATCTGCTCCGAGTTCCGCCGATGCCGGTGACCTGGAACTCTACCTCACGACCGTCAACCTGGACTTCTCCCTGCCAATCCCGGATAAGAACATGAATATAGCATGGGGAGCGGGATACCGGAGAGACAACTACCAAATTCAAGCAGGAGAAGAGTATTCGTATGCCGACTACGACGGGCCTGGAGAGGGAGCCGCAGGCATTCAGGTATTCCCTGGATTCAAACCTGAAAACGAGGTGAACGAGTCACGGCACGCCTTCTCCTTCTACACGGACGCGGAGATGTTCGTGGATGAGCTTGGTGTCTTCGATGCCGTGATGGTCAGTCCCGCCGTACGGTATGAGCATTACAGCGACTTCGGCCATACCGTCAATGGAAAACTGGCCACAAAACTGGACCTCTCCAGCGCCTTCGCAGTCAGAGGTTCCATGAGCAGCGGGTTCCGGGCGCCGTCGATGCATCAACTCTACTTCAACAACGTGAGCACCCAATTTGTTAGCAGCGGAGACGATCAATCGTTAGTAGCTGAAGAGCGGGGGACGTTCAGGAACGACAGTGCCATTGCAAAAGCCATCGGCATCCCTGAACTCAAGCAGGAAATCTCGACCAACCTCAGTGCAGGAATCGTGTACCAGCCGGCCCACTCTCTCACCATCACCGCTGATGTCTACCGCATCGAAGTCAAGGACAGGATCATCGTCAGTGGCGGGCTGTCAGCAACCGATCCAGCGCTCTCTGACGGCGTCAGAGTCGCCCTCGAGGATCAAGGCGTCAGCTCAGCCCAGTTTTTCATGAATGCAGCGGATACCGAGACACGGGGCGGAGAGATCGTCGCCTCGTGGAACGTGCCGTTCGTGAACCGTGGAGACTTGGAACTCAATTTCCTTGGGGCCCTCATGCAAACCAAGATCAGGTCGATCAACCTGCCGGCAGGGCTTCCAGCCGGACTGTTTACCGAACAGGACAGATCCATCATCGAAGAATGGCAGCCCAATAGCCGTTTCACACTGTCCGGTTTGTATCAGTTGGACCGATTGTCGGCCATGGTGATGGTTCATCGCTACGGCTCATACACGGTGACGGAGCCGGGTAGAGACAAGCCCAGCAAGCAGACATTCGACCCCAAGTACGTAACCGACGTCCAGCTCAGCTACAACTTCGGACTATTCGGGATTTTCAAGCTGGGGGCCAACAACCTGTTCGACGTGACACCAGACAGAAACACGATTGGCCAAGCAAGAAATGGGAGAATCATCGATGAGCAAGGAAACGTCATCGTGGATTCCCCTGGTGTCTTCCAGTACTCACGCCGATCCGCGCCCTTCGGGTTCAACGGCGGGTTCTACTACGTAGCATTGGAATACCAGTTTTAGGCTGAAGGGGTGGGCATCTGTTGGTGCCCACCCCTTGTTTGTCGGAACCGAGCATCCCCCCCACCGATTGTTTGCGTTCACAAGAGCCACGGCTCTTTATCCACACATTCAAAGCCCGGGTTCTCGAAGAGCAAGGTTCGTATTGAAGGGCTATTTTCCACTGCCTGAATCCTGCTGGATTGAGCATGACGACACCCCTTTGGAACACAGCTTTGATGCCTTTTTAGGCAAGGACAATTCTGACGAAGCCGAGCCGATTATTGATGCAGAGAAATGACCGAGAGTGCTCTCTGCAAAAAGCACCGGGATTTTGACAGCTACGGCTTTTCCATCATTCAGAAGGTCTAACGTTGGTGCGGTGAACAGGCAATCCAATCACAGCATATTTTGCGGTGAATTTGCTTGAATTTGCGGTGAATAAACAGCCATAATCACCGCAAATAGTGCGTTGATTAACATGTGGATTCATGAACATCAAGACTGGCCAAACTTTACTTGGGACACGAACGCCCTCGCTTCCAAGCTGGCTGCTGTACGCCATCGACAAGGCCGATTGCTTGGCCGCCTGGAAGGTCTTGGCTTTGAGCTTACGCGCGAGGCAAGTCTCAGGACCCTGACCAATGACGTGGTGAAATCATCTGCCATTGAAGGTGAGAACCTCAATCCGGAAGAAGTGCGCTCTTCTATTGCCCGCAGATTGGGAATTGATATTGCCGGACTTATCCCTGCCAGCCGGGATGTAGAAGGCATCGTCGAAATGATGCTCGATGCCACGCAGCAGTTTGCAAAACCGCTCACCAAAGCCCGCCTGTTTGATTGGCATGCAGCACTCTTCCCGACAGGGCGCAGCGGCATGCACCGGATCACCGTTGGGGCATGGCGCACGCTGAATGCAGACCCGATGCAGGTTGTTTCCGGCCCGATCGGCAAAGAGCAGGTTCACTTCGAAGCGCCAAACGCTGCCCGTCTCGAAAAGGAGATGCAGGCGTTTCTCGAGTGGTTTGGTAACGGACCTGACATCGACCCTGTGCTCAAAGCCGGCATTGCCCACTTATGGTTTGTCACGATCCATCCGTTCGAAGATGGAAACGGACGGATTGCCCGGGCGATTGGTGATATGGCACTGGCCCGTGCCGACGGCACACCGGATCGCTTCTATAGCCTGTCATCGCAAATTGAGGCTGAGCGTAAGGATTATTATGCCCAACTGGAGAAACAGCAACGCCGCACGCCAGACATGACAGGCTGGCTTGAATGGTTTTTAGATTGTCTGGGACGAGCTATTTCCAGTGCTGAAACGACCCTCGGCCATATTCTCTTCAAGGCACAGCTATGGGGTCGCATTAACCAGAAGCCCGTCAATGCACGCCAGCGCCTCATCATGAACCGTATGCTCGAAGATGATTTCAAGGGGCCTATCAACACGTCCAAATATGCCAAATTAGCCAGGTGTTCGAACGACACGGCACTCAGAGATATTCAGGATTTGAAGGAGCGTGGCATCTTTATTCAAAATCCGGGTGGAGGGCGCAGCACAAGTTACCGGCTCCCTGCCCGGATTGCATAATCCTGTTTCCAATGGATCGAATCCCTTGGTGTTAGGAACACATAAACTGTCCGTATCTGTCCACAACATCTGTCCGATTTTATCATGTGCCATTTCTGGGGGGCATGATGAAGCGGAGTATCCAGAAAAAGAAAGGCCGCAGTCGTCATGCCGGACCCCGATCCGGCATCCAGAAGAAAAAAGGAAAAGGCAAAGACCCTGGATTCCCGATTAAAGATGTCGGGAATGACAGAGGGGGTAACATGTAGGAATGACAATTGGGCGCGTGGGGCGGAGGGGGGCGCAGGAATGATGATTCAAGGGTCTCAACCGTCATGCCGGACCCCGATCCGGCATCCAGAAAAAAGGAAAAGGCAAAGACCCTGGATCCCCGATTACAAACGTCGGGGATGACAGAGGGGGTAACATGTAGGAATGACAATTGGGCGCGTGGGGTGGAGGGGGGCGCAGGAATGATGATTCAAGGGTCTCAACCGTCATGCCGGACCCCGATCCGGCATCCAGAAAACCGTGGTTGACCCATAAGCGGGGCGCATCGGAAACGTCGGGACCGGCGTCCGTGGCCCTCGAGGACATCTTGTGTGAACACAGACGACGCGCAGGACCACCGGATCCCGGAGGACCTTTCGACGGCGGCGTAAGGGCTGGGGCACAATCGGCGTTTGAGACGGGAGGGAGATGCGGTTCAAGACAGCGACCAATCTTCCTCTCTTCACAGGCTACCGGCGCACGTAGAGCAACTCACAGGCTTCAGAATACCCTGCCACCCGACCCTGATGAAACGATGAGGCCAGTTGCCGTTTGACCCATTCCACGCCTTCCCGCCCTCCCCGGCCCTCGACGCCCTGAGAGACCATCATGTGGAAGGCCACGTCCAGCAAGCGCGCTTTTCGCTCTTCCATTTCAGGCGTCACGATTTCATTGATCGCGGAGGCCGCATGCTGCTTGACGATGTCCTCATGAAATTTGTCGTAGCCCAGTTTGGCGACCGTGGCCTTACGAATGTTGGCCAATTCCTGTTTCACCAAGGGAAGGTCTTGCATTAATTTCCGAAAGATCTCCAACCGTCCTTCCTCCCGCAACTTTCTCTCCATGGCTTCGAGGATGACCCCCGGGTCAATGGTTTCAGTGGGTTCCTCGGCAAAATCCGATTTCCGGCCATATCCCCCAAACCGAATTCGTTCGTAGGATTTCCGGGTCTCGGGATCACCGAGCACTTCATACGCGGCATTGATTGCCCGAATTTGTTCTTCGGCACGGCTGTCTCCCTGATTGCGGTCCGGATGGTATTTGAGCGCAAGTCTTCGATAGGCCCGCTTAATCTCTTCATCCGAGGCCTGTGGCGTCACTTCCAACGTGGCATAGTAATCAAGATGGATTCGACCCATTAGCGTTGACCGGCTCCTTGGGGGTCGATCATAGCGGGGACCGGCTTGCAGAACAAGCGCGCACTTCGTACGCTGTGAGAGAAGTTGGGCGCGCACGCCCCGTGTTCATGCATTGGGACATCGGCCGTTGTGTCAAACGTTCTGGTTTCCAAATTGATTGCAGGGGGACAAACAGGAGTCGATCGGGCAGCCCTCGACGTCGCGCAGGCCATCGGTCTCCAAACCGGAGGCTGGTGTCCGAGAGGGCGTCGGGCTGAAGACGGCATGATTGCGTTGGCGTATCCGCTCCGAGAAACGCCATCGCGGCGGTATTCCCAACGAACAAGATGGAACGTCCGCGACGCGGATGGAACGCTCATCCTGACCCGCCACCCACCGACGGGCGGCACAGCCCTGACGCTTCACACCGCCCTGCGCCTTCACAAGCCGCATCTTGTCGTTGATTTCACGACAAGACCGAATCCCCGCACCGTCGCATCGTGGATCTCCCGGACGGGTATAACCGTTCTGAACGTGGCCGGACCTCGAGAAAGTACCTGCCCAGGCATTTATCATGAAGCCTTCGACTGGTTGCGAGCCGTATTGGAAAGCCAGGGGTGGAGATTGACCGCTTCCCGTTGAGGCATTTCCTGGACAGGAAGACGATAAAGAGGGCCTTTACAGGAGAACGGGCGCGGACAGCCCTCTCCGTCAGGCCTGACGGGATCGTCTGGTTAACGGCGGACGACCGGGACCGCCAGGATGCCAGGGCCGACTGCCCTTACGAACCCGCATCATTGTCCGCCGCTTCTTCAAGTGCATGGCACAAAACCATTGGCTCAAGGCTTTTCTGGGACAATAAATGCACAGGCCCGCTTCCTTGTGACGCCGCTGATAGCGTTGTTGCCGTGTCATAGGAGTAGTCTGTAGATTTTGGTTAAAAATTCGAACCCCTGCTTTCAGTCTATACCACTCGCTCGGTTCCCTTCAAGATAGCCGAATCTTGAGCATGGCAAGCATACATGAGACAGGGCGTCGAACTCGTGAAAACCGTGTAAAATATGCGTATCCTCTGGCTAGGGCTCATCGTAGCGGCAGAACCGTTCTTTCCCTGCCATTTCCTCTCTCCATGCTTTCTGCAACCAATTGAAAATAAAGGATTTATCGAGATCGTCACGATTTCGAAACTGCTTCAGACCCCCAGCCGATACCACCAAAAACCGATTCGAGTCCGAGGAACCGTCACGCGGCTGGAACTGCATCTCGACGACTCGAAACATTTCATCAAGTTTGTTTTCTACCTCGACAACCGGGTTCTGGTCTTTGGGGAACATGACCGAACCATGGGCGACATTCAGATGACGACCGGGCGAACCGTTGAAGTTCAGGGCATCTTTTGGAAAGAACGGGAAGCCAATGGATACAGGTTGTTCAACCAGATCGAAGCCGATCGGGTCACGTTCCACCCCCCGCTGCTCCCGGACAGCGCCGCCCTACCCGGTCCCCCAAACAACCGTTACCACGCCTCGGCCCGAAAACTGAGCGGTGTCAATTGCGCTTGCTGCAGGCCCAGGACGAGTTGGTCCCTTGCCAGTGGATTTCCACAGAATCGAACGTGACATTGTCGGAGGTTCGGCTCCAGCGCAATGAGCCGTGCAAGATCGACGCACGCGTCCTGACCCGCGTCCGTCCGGACCTGGATCATCCGCCCTTTCCCATGAGACCAATCTTCGGGCCATTCCCGGGTCAACACGGGATGATAGGAAAAGCTTGAGGGAAATTCATGGGCCAGATCCAGCAAGGCTTGATGATCCATCAACTGACGAGGCGTTTTAACGCTCACGATAAGGCTGAAATGCCCTCCCTCTGATCCGTCACGGGCTCCGAACGCCCTGGCCTTCATGTATCGAAGATAGGACAGGAACGGCGTGATCCCCGTCGAGAGCGCCAACGCCACGATCCGCATGGAACACCACTCCTGATCCGGCTCCAGGATCAGGGTGGTCGGGTCAACCGTCTGACTGTTTTGATAGACCACCAGTTCCGATTGGGTCTCATCATATTCCATGCACACGTCGAGGGAGCCACCCATTCGGCAACGCTGCACGATGTCCTCGGTCTGCCACCAGGGAGACGTATCGGCTTTTTCACGATGCGTGTCGTTGATAATCGTTTCCAATACGCGTGGACTTTCGTCCGAACAATTGGATCGCGTATACATCCTGCGACGATACTTTTGCGTCCGCGCACCAAATGGTTTCACCAAAAACGCCGAACCGGGAAGCATGCGATCACGAATCGGGACGGACCGTCCATCGACGTCGAAGGTCTCCGGCAACGTCAAGGCGACCTTTCTCACCTCACCCGGATCATACGTGTACTCGTCGGTGAGTCTGGCGGGAACAAAAATCTCACGTGGTCGATTCATCGCAAACATGCCTCCTTCCGAGACTCAGCCTTCTCTCATTCGTTGACCCTTCCCCTGCGAGAGAAATGCGAAGGGACGGCCTGACGCCTCATGGTGTGGGCAACGCCCGGTGTTGTCAACGGAGGAAGGAGGTGGTCCAGGACGACACGTGAGCCTCCCTGGCCTTGGGAACGCTCTTCCTCAATTTCCCGGACTTCCGGAGGAGACACCCCCTATGGACGCTTGCGAGGAATCTTCTTTTCCATTAAGCTAGGCGGCTAATCATAATCTGGTGTCTCTTGCCAACACAAGATGACCAGTTGTCTTCATCGACACCCGAGAACCCCGCGCATTTCGCAGGAAGGTCGTTTTCATGCAAGAACCGCTGAATAATCGATACGTCGTTGAAATCAAAGAACTGGTGACCCCTCGGCAGATCAAGGAACAACTTCCGATCAACGCAGCCGCCGAAGGCACGGTCCTGCAAACCCGACAGGCCATCAGGAACGTCCTCTATGGACGAGACCGGCACCGGCTTCTCGTGGTCGTCGGGCCATGCTCGATTCACGACCCCGAAGCCGCCTATGCCTACGGGGCCTCCCTCAAAAAAGCGATCGAGGCCACCAAGGAGCATCTGCTGATCGTCATGCGAACCTACTTTGAAAAACCACGAACAACGGTGGGCTGGAAAGGGCTGATCAATGATCCTCACCTGGACGGGAGTTGTGACATCAGCGAAGGATTCAGACGGGCCCGAACCGTTCTTCTCAAGCTGAATGATCTCGGGGTGCCTTGTGCCACCGAATTGCTCGACCCGGTCACGCCCCAATACCTGTCCGATCTCATCAGTTGGGCCGCCATCGGTGCACGCACCACGGAAAGCCAGACCCATCGAGAAATGGCCAGTGGGCTGTCCATGCCGGTCGGCTTCAAAAACGGGACGGATGGCGGTCTGCAAGTCGCCATCAATGCCATGGTCGCGGCACGGCAGCCGCACAGTTTTGTGGGGATTAATCTCGACGGCGTCACGTCCCTGATCAAGACCAATGGGAACCCCGACCGGCACATTGTGTTGCGAGGCGGCGGCGGAAAGACGAATTACAGTCCGGAACACATTCTGCAGGCCCAAAACGGGTTGGCGGATGAAGACATCGCGAGACCCATCATGGTCGATTGCTCACATGGGAATTCCGACAAGGATCACACGCGTCAGATTCCAGTCGCCCACTCGGTCGTGAAACAGTACTGCGACCAGCAACGATCCATCTTGGGACTGTTGTTGGAAAGCAATCTGAAACCAGGCAAGCAAGCCTGGGCGAACGCCAACACCTTGGAATACGGCGTGTCGATCACCGACGCCTGCATTGGTTGGGAGGAGACGGAAGTCCTGCTGTACGACCTGGCCAATACGTTGGCGAAACGATCCTCCGCGCCCGCGCTCACCCCTTGAAGGAGCACGGGGTCGTCGGCTCCATCCTCAAACGTCTGCCAGACCCTGAAGGTCTCGACGCCTCCCGTTGGCCATTCCGGGAACATCGGCACGTAGGCCATGACGCCCCGTGGCTGATGATGGCTTGGAAACGGTAAGACAACCGGAACTCAGGGACCCGCTGAAACCGGAAACGACGTCGAGGCGTTGTCTGCACGTCCATGGCAAGGAGCACAGCGACACAACGAGCAGTTGACAAATCCTCCCCAGGCGATGATTGACGCCCCAAGCACGTCTCCGGTGAGGGCCCAACTCGATCCTTCTTCCACGAAGGCGCGAACCAACAACAACGTCAGAAAGCCGATCATCGTCAGCATGGCCGGACGACGGTCCCGATGAATGGGATAGGTGACGAGCGCGCCCAACCCGCTGATCCCGACCACGACCCCCAGAAACACCCATTCAGCCGACTCAGAAAACACCACGCCAAAGAGCCAGGCCATGGCTCCGCCGTAGTGCGCCGCCAACAGGGGAAGGGCCAACAACGCCAGGGGCGTGAAGGCGCAATGCACCGCGCAGACCAGCGAGAGGATCGAACCGGCCGAGGAGAGTTTCCTGCCCAGCGTCGTCATACCGAACCGGCCAACGCTATCGGCATCTGGGGCACCAGCCGCTGAATTCCAATGAATGATCGTCCACGACAAATTGGGTTTTCTGCTCAATCATGGCCGTGATCTTTTTGAGCGGACACAGCAGAATGTCCACGATGCGCCCGCAGTTCTTGCACCGAATATGGTGATGATGGTCACGACCCTCCCTCATCTCATAACGAAACCGCCCATCCTGGTGCAGCTTAAGCTGCCTGACCAGCCCGAGGTTCTTTAAGGTATCCAGGTTGCGATACACCGTGGCCAGATCAATCGCGACCTTCTGTTTCTGCAAGCGGTCATATAATTCACTCGGACTCAATGGGTATCTGGTGGATTCGAGTACGGATAACACGGCCCGACGCGTCCGCGTCATTCGCCTCCCCGTCGTCCTGATCCCATCTTTGATACTGTCTTTCAGATCCATGCCGATATTTATTGCAAATGGTTTGCAAATACTAACTCAGGCGCAACGAGCCGTCAAGCGTTGCACGCTCGAGTCGAAGCAGCGGCCTGCCCGCACCCACGATCGGAGGCCTGCATCGTTTGCAGTCGAGACGGCGCGCCCGTCATGCCGTCACAACGAATGCGCCCCATGGACGGGAACGCCCCGTTCACGGAGTATGGAGGCCTGGGCCATCTTTCGGCAACTTTTTCTTGACCGCAGATCCAGTCAGTCACTATGCTCCCTTCTTCTGACGGGCAGGATCGAACCTCACGGAGCGACTCATGACGGTGACACTTCCCTTTCGGGAGCCGCGGTTGGGAGAGGACTATTGGGTCGAAGACAATATGCTTCCCCATGCCCTCGAAACAGCGCACCGATGTATCACGAACAGCACCTGGACCCTGGGCTCGCCCTGGCGTCCGGAACCCTGGCCCGGGATGAGGGCTCCCAATGCCCTTCTGCCCGAAGAATTACAACGCATCGAGGAATGCGTCAAACGTCGACTCGGCATTCGGGCGCTGCAACCGCAAACCGATTCGGCCATGGGAATCTCCGGCCACAATCACATCCAACTTTGCGGCGGGGCCGAAGGCGTGGCCCGTCCTCATGTGGATTCCGCCTCCATTTGCGATTATGCCGGAGTCCTGTACCTTCACCCGACCCCCCCGACGCCCCATGCCGGCACGTCGTTTTATCGGCTCCACATGCCGGGAGAGGAACCCGGGGGCAACGTCTGCCCGCGCGAACATGAAAGTCTGCGAGACGTTCCCGGAATGCCGGAAGAAATGGACCCGACCTTCTTCGAAGAAATTCTGGAAGTCCCCTACGTGTTCAATCGACTGCTGGCCTATAAATCCGACCTGATTCATTCTGCCACTTCGTATTTCGGATGGGGCACCGAACTGGCTTCAAAACGTATGGCCGTGGTGTTCTTCTGGAAGACGCTGTAGAAACAATCACGGGGCCACAGAGGAGCAGGCTTGCCGGTCCGACGAGGCGCACTCAACGTGTCGCGCGGAGCATCTCTCCGGCAGCCTTCCTGACCGTTTGCGTGATCGTCGTGCCTCCCAACATCCGTGCGATTTCTTCTTCTCGATCCTCGGCCTGAAGACGCGCGACCGTGGCCACGGTTCGCTTGTCGACGCGCTCCTTTTTGACCAGATAATGATGCTGGGCCTGGGCTGCGATCTGTGGAAGATGGGTGAGGCACAGAACCTGATGCGTCTGCCCCAGGGCTTTGAGCCGTTGTCCCATGGTCGCAGCCACCTTCCCTCCAACGCCCGTATCCACTTCATCAAAGATCAACACGGGCACCTGATCCACGCTGGCCAGCACCGTTTTCATCGCCAACATCAGCCGAGAGAGTTCTCCGCCCGAGGCCACTCGCGACAACGGTTGCAACGATTCCCCGGGATTCGCACAAAACGTGAACTCGACCTGATCCCTGCCGTTGGGTCCGAGGTGTTCCTCGTCAGGGGCCGTCAGGAGGCCAACGTGGAACCGGGCCTGTTCCATCTTCAATTGGGCCAGCTCGGCGGCAATTCGTTGTTCGAGTTCGTGGGCCACGACTCGACGGGATTCGGACAGTTTTCGACCCAGAGTCTGCGCGGCCTGACCGGCCTGCGAGGCGTTCTGCTGAAGATGCTGCACGTGCTCGTCCAGATTGGCCAATTCTTCCAATTCGGAGCGAATCCGGGCTTGACGTTCAAGCAGGCCTTCAAGCGACTCATGATATTTCTTTTTCAAACGCTGGAGCAGGGCCAGGCGTTCGTCGATCCACGCGAGTCTCGTCGGGTCGTACTCAAAACCCTCTTTGTACGTTCGGGCGGCCCAGACCAGTTCTTCGACGTGCGCAAGGCTGCCATCGGTCAACTCACTCCACGGTCGAACGGTTTCATCCAGGGTGGCCAGTTCCTGAACCAGTTTCCTGATTTCCGTCAACCGGGAAACGACCGAATCCGGATTGCGATACAGGAGGTCATGGGTCTGATTCACGATTTCGAGCAGCCGTCCGCTGTTCTGCAACTTTCGGTGCTCTCGTATGAGGGCTTCATCTTCTCCCGGACTCAACTGCGCCTTGTCTAATTCTTCACCTTGAAAACGTAAAAATTCCTCGCGTTCCTGCCGTTCCCCGGTTCGCCGAGTGGCCTCTGTCGCGGCACGAACGAGGTCCTGCCATCGATGATACTGTCCGGCATAGTCCTCACGTAACGCCAGCAGACTTCCGAAGGCATCGAGAACGTGCATCTGCACGTTTGGCGAGAGCAGGGATTGCTGTTCATGCTGCCCGTGAATATCGACCAACCAGCCACCCAGTTCCGCCATCTGATGCAAGGGAACCAGCGTTCCATTCACGTACATTCGGCTCCGACCCTCCCGTGAGAGGAGCCGACGAAGCAGAAGATCCCGAGTCCCCTCGGGCAGCAGATCCCGTTCTTTCAGTTTCGTGCGAATCGGCGAGTCGTCCGGCAGGGAAAACACCGCTTCCAACGCGGCCTCCTTGGCCCCGCTACGAATGTGTTCTGCAGAGGCGCGTCCGCCCAGCAACAGGATCAGGGCGTCAACCAGAAGCGACTTTCCGGCGCCCGTCTCCCCCGTAAACACCTGAAAGCCGGGCGAGAACTCAAGTTCGAGGTGATCGATCAGAGCAAAATGGGAAATGCGCAGCTCAGCGAGCATAAACACGGCGCATACTCACCACCCTAGGCAGGAGCAGAATGCTGTGTGAGAAGCGAGTCAATGACCTGTTTGAATTGGGTTTTGGGTCTTGCACCCACGATCTTTTCCACCGGCTGTCCGTTCTTGAAGAAGAGAATCGTCGGGATACTCATGATCTGGAACTTGCCCGCAACCTCGGGGGACTCATCGGTATTCAATTTCATGACCTTCAATCTTCCCTGGTATTCCTTGGCCAATTCTTCGACGATCGGGGCGACCATCTGACAGGGTCCGCACCAGACGGCCCAGAAATCGACCATCACCAATTCATCGGTCTTCTCCACCTCGGGTTCCCAGTTGACCGACGTTGCTTGCACCACGAGTTCTGACACGGCATCCTCCTTGTTGTTCCGGCAGTGATGAGACCAATCGTGAAAAGAATCCTAACCGTGCCGGAATCGGGTGTCAACTTCGGCCGTCCGTCATCGCGCAATCTCGCCTTGTCCTGGTTCAGGTCCTCCGAGTCTCTTACGCACCTCATCTACCGCTCATCTGCCCTCTTCCGTAACGCCTCCACGGAGTCCCATTCCCATGTTTCAGGCACGCCGGCCCACCAATTTTCAGGATGGGCCTTCTCCCAGGCCCGGACTTCCAGCCATAACTGATCGACCCGTGCTCTATCGAGCCGATTGGCCATCCCGGCCACCACGTCAGACTGCTGCCGGATTCCCTCATGCAGCAGTTCTTTGGCCATCCTGGCCAGCAGATCAGGAGGATCGACAAGATCCATGGTCCCGCGATTGACCATGGAGAGCGACAACTGCCCCACCTTGACCCACTCATCGCGTTTGGCCAACGACTCCATATACCCGTCCGTGGCATGATACACGTACAGGAGATACACGTAACTCTCGACTGACGGCGATTCGTCAACGACCATCGTGCAGGCTTCGATCGCACGACGGTAATCCCCGGCAGCCAGATACACCTTGGCCCGCGTCAACGGAGGGGCAACGTCCTCCCTCCAATCTTTCGCCATTGACACATTCACGTCCGTCAGACACCATCCGAGAACCAACAACAGCACATTCAGGCAAATCGTTCGAGATCGATCCGGCACGTTCATCACGCCCTCCCCAGTTGAAATGTTGCGACAAGTCAGAATACCACGGCCGGCTCGATGAATGAATGCATGAGGGTTAACTTTGTGCACAGGGATATGATACACATGACGCAACGGTTGCCTCGCAAACGTCCGGTCATTCAACGATGCATGCGGTAATCCTGATTGTAGCAGTCGTCCTGGCATCCTCCTCCGTGGCAGCGGAAACGGAGTCATGGGAGACGCTCAATACCGCCGGCATGTTGGCCTACAGGGAACGCAATTTCGTCATGGCTCGGGAGATGTTTCACCGGGCCTTGAACGTCCTCGGCGGACCCACCGAACGCAATCCTCGCATCGCCACGACCCTGAACAATCTGGGCGCGACCCACGAAGCCTTGGGAGAACACGAACAGGCGGAACTCCGTTATCGTCATGCGCTCACGATGATCGAAACGATCCAGGGCTCCGATCATCCCGACGTCGCGGTCGGCCTGAACAATCTGGCCTCGTTGTATTTTTCACAAGGCGCGTTCGACAAGGCAGAGCCTCTTTGGAAAAGAGGGCTCTCCATCAGTGAGCAGTTTCTGGGAGACGAGCACCCCCATCTTATCCAATCCCTGCTCACCCTGGGATTGGTCACGCAGGCTCAAAAACAGTTTGATCGTGCGGAACCGTATTACCTGCGCGCCCTGGCAATCGGCAAACGGTCCCTGGGGCCTGACCATCCCGGCCTGATTCCCCTCTATGAACGGTATGCGTCATTCCTGCGTCAGGCCGACCGTGAAGAAGAAGCCCTGATCATCGACCGCCAGGCAGAGACCCTTCGAGCCACGAAGCCCCCCTCTTCTGCCGACGCCACGGATCCTTGATACCGCCAGCTCCACTCTGCGTCCTGCACGGCCATGCCCTCACGATCGCACGACGTGTGCTCTTGGAAGAACAAGACGGACAATCTTTCGTGCCGGTCTCTCCACAACCATCAGGCCGGAACACGCAAACGTTTCTCATCTTGACCCGGGAAATCCCCCCGGTTAAGATTTCGCCATGGCAGGCGTTCCGTTTGATCCTCACTCCATGGGCTTTCCGCAGCCGGGCATGCACCCTGCGCCTTCACAGGCTGATCCCAACGCCCAATTCCGTTCCCTGACGGCGACCCTCCTGTTCTGTCCGAATTGCAGAGAGGCGACACCGGCACGCGAACGCCTCCTGCTCGTCCTGCCGTCAGGCAACAAATATGAATACATGTGTTCCTATTGCGGCACCTCTACCGGGGAAAAAATCGACCAGCAGGCCCCCACGTTGATCCTTCCCTGACGTCTTCTCACGATTCGGGTGTCGGGTCCGGAACCGGCAAGCCTTCCATGGCCATGATGCGCAGCGCATTGGTGGTAGGACAGGGCCCCGAACGGAGCCGATAGTCGAACAGCAGTTCCTTGTTGCCGACCGTTTCTTGAAAGTGAACGTTGGAGAGACGCGCCAATTCCTCTTCCAGGTTCGCCAGCTCCAGGTCATGCGTCGTGACGAGGCCCAAGCCACGCCCGGCCGTCAATGCTCGAATGTATGCTTCGCTGCCAAGCCGCCGTTCCCGATTATTGGTTCCCTTGAAAATTTCATCGATGAGAAAGAGCACCGGAGGCTCCCGCGTGGCGTCCATTGCCGACAACAGGTTTTTCAGCCGTTTGACTTCAACGTAAAAATAGGACAATCGTTCTTCAAGGACGTCTCCGATTCGCATGCAAGTCCACGTGCGCAGCCACGACCATTCCCAGGATTCGGCACAGACCGGTCCTCCGGCCTGAGCCAGACACACGTTGACCCCGATCGTTCGCAGGAACGTGCTCTTTCCGGACATGTTGGAGCCGGTGACCAGCAAAACCCGTCCCAGGCCTTCGAGGGTCAGATCATTAGTGACGCGGCGTTCATGGGCAATCAGGGGATGACCGATGACCGTTCCGGCCATGCCGATCCCGGAACCGTTCTCCTCAAGTCTTCTGCGGGGCCACGCGTATGATGGGTTCAAATAGGCAAACGTGGCAAGCGCCATCGCCGCGTCGAGCGTCGCGAATCGTTCGATCCATTCAGGCAGCACGTCATGCAGCCGACGCCAGACCTTTTGCAAAAACCAGGTCCAGGCCAGATCCCAGGGGACCACGACGTGGACCGCAACATGCAAGAGTGGATGCGCCCTGAGGCTGAGTCCACTGCACGTTCTCTCGAGTTGCTTGAGCGCGACCGAGGGTCGGCTCTCCCAATGGCTCAATGGTTCGGTGACGGCCAGGATCGCGGGAAACCGTCGAAACGACCGTTTCTCGAACAGTCCAATAACCGCGGCGAGTTTGCCGAATTCCACGTGCAGGTCCACGGTTCGCTCAAACACCTGGCGCAGCCGACCCCAGGTGACGAGCATCAGCAACGCATACCCCAGAAAGGGAATAATCCAATATCCGGGTCCGCCAATGGTCCAGAAGACAAACAGGACAAGATCGAGACCGGCCAGACTGCCCGCCAGCAGCAACAACGGACCGCATTGAGCAACCTGCCCGGTCTTGTCCAACAGATGACCCAGGCGATCGGCATTGAGGGGGTTGTGGCTCAGACCTTTCGCCACGACTCGAACCCGGCTCCGCAAGCCCTGCAATGACGTCAAGGCCCGAACCAGTTGCTGCCGGCTTTCCCAGCGGTCAAAAGAAAGCGGGTCCTCATGCTGAGACGCCACCCAGGTCAGCAGCCGCCTCTGCCCTTCTCGTGACACCGTTGTATCCAATAAACGGAACAGAGAATACTTCCCGACAAGATCAAGATCCGCCCCATACGGATGCTCGGAAGGCAGATTCATCGTGGTTTCAGGGATGCCGTTCCAATCCAGCCTGAGCCGGGCCAGATTGCCCGTCTGGATGTCAAGCCATATTTCCAGACGACGCAGACGGCGTTCCACGCGGTGATGCACGTGAGCGACTCCCAGAAAGCAGAGAACCCATCCAAGCAACACCCAATTGCCCGTCACGAACCATCCGGATTTGTACAACGCGACGCAACCCGCCGTCCCGGCCAGCACGAGGCCCATTCGGCTTCGGCTCAGGGCCAGGCTGACGCGTCGCCCCTTTTGCAGAAGACGCGTGCCGCGTTCCCTGCCGCGGGAGATCACGTGGTCGCGTCTGTGCCGGTGGTGATCCATGATGATTCATCGTGCGGAACGATCCGTGCCCAAGGATCGCCCCACCCTCCGATGGGATGACTTCGCCTCTGTGGATACGAACGAGGAGGACGATGCGTCAGTCGGACGACAAGAACATTGAGGGATTCTCAGGCAGGTTTTCCAGGTACTCCAACAGAGCCAGATACGTCAGCTCACGAACCTTGGCTTTTGTCGCCGGCTCTCCGTCCAGGCTGCGTTTCAGCCAGACCGTATCCTGCACCTGGACGTTGGCCTGATTGCACAGCGTCCACATGTGATGAAGGAATTCCACCGACAATCCAACCTGTACCCCTTCTGATTCAATACGATCGTCCAGGAGCGCCAACAGATCCGAGATCGCCTGATCGGCCCGATACGGCGTGGAAGAATACCCGAATGCCCGGGTAGTGGCTTCGTCTTGCTTGGCCTGCTCGACCAAATCATGCATGTACTCTTTCAAGAGTCCGATCTGTCGACCCGAGAGCCTCATGATCCTCAAGCCCAATGGCACGTCAGCAGGAAAAGGCTCTTTACCTTATCCCAACTCCGAGAGATCAGCAAGCCTCTGCATGAGCCACTCCTTCTCGATTCAAGGTGCCTCATCCGTCACGCCGGGCTCGACCCGGTATGCCCCTCCGTCATGCCGAACTTGACCTGGCACCCCCCTCCGTCATGCCGGACTTGATCCGGCATCCAGAAAAAAGGAAAAGGCAAAACCCCTGGATCCCCGATTAAAAATGTCGGGGATGACGAAGGAGGGTCTTCGCGGGCATGACGGATTGGGGGCTCTTATCCGTCATGCCGGACCCCGATCCGGCATCCAGAAGAATTAGGAAAAAGCAAAGACTCTGGATTCCCGCGTCCGCGGGAATGACGGACTGGGCGTGCGGGGACGATAAATGGGGGGCTTCGCGTGAATGACGATTGGGGGCGTATGGCAAGGACAGAAAGGGCCTCGCGAGAATGACGGAAGGGGTGCAGGAGATGGTCCGAAGCGATGACGCAGCCAGGCGAAAGAAACGGTCCGTGAAGGCCTATCCCTCGTCGTGGTTCTCCCACAAGGCCGTCAATCTGGCGTCACGGCCACAGCTAAAGCGATACACTTTATACAGAATGGGATTTTTTTGATAAAAATTCTGATGGTACTCCTCTGCCGGATAAAAGGTCGTGGCTTGGGTGATTTCCGTCACAATCGGGGCGCCGAGCATGCGTTCGACCTCTTTTTTCGAGGCTTCCGCGTCTTCACGCTGTTCCTCGTCATGATAGAAAATGGCCGGACGATACTGACTGCCATGATCGCAAAATTGCGCATTCGGCGTCGTGGGGTCCGTGTTTCGCCAATAGGCGGTCAACAACTCCCGATAACTGATCTTTTGAGGATCATACGCAACCTGAACGGACTCGGCATGTCCCGTTCCTCCGGCAGAGACTTCTTCGTACGTCGGATCGATCGCATGCCCCCCCGTATACCCGGACGTCGTGGACACCACGCCGGCGAGTTCATCGAACGGACCTTCCATGCACCAGAAACACCCCCCTGCAAACGTGGCAACCGCATAGTCGCCCGTTTCACCGATTGACGGACTGCCCATGCCGACGAACGTCATTCCTACCAGCAGGAGAACAAATTGACAGCGTTTCATCACGGCGTCTCCTTTATCGGTTGTGAGACTTTTGCTTCATTCTACTCCAGATCGGAAGGGTCGTGTCCATGGGTCACGGTCCACGGGCTTCCTCCCCGTGACGCCTTGGGGGGCCGAACTACGCCGCGAGGGGTTTCACATAGAACAGCAACACGAATCCGACCAGCACCATCGCCAGCACCGAAAGCAGGCCGGCGAAACGATTGTACGGCCTCGGCAATCGTATTTCCAACCAGCGCGCGCCCCCCATCAGGACGGCCAGCACTCCGATCCAGACGTGCGTCCCCTGAATAAGAAACTCCTGTTTTCGTTCCATCACCCCGTGGGAATGGGTCAACATGATCATGCCGCCGACAA
The DNA here is from genome assembly GCA_965221365.1 of Nitrospirales bacterium. Taxonomy (GTDB): domain Bacteria; phylum Nitrospirota; class Nitrospiria; order Nitrospirales; family UBA8639; genus Bin75. The sequence continues at coordinate 328,019 of OZ244884.1, forward strand.
TACACAAGAGAGGAAACACAAACTGGAAGGGCGTTCTTGCTGATGCCTGTCTTCTCGACAGCCACTCGAACCAGCCTAAACCAAAGACGAGGATCGCCGCGAGCCAATGTTGGAGAACTTCGGGGTTTTGCAGGCTGGCAAGAAAGCCTACGGAACCCAATGGCCAATGGTCCGGGTTGGCAAACACGACGATCAAACCGGAAAATCCAAGAAACAGCAGCGGCCAGAATCGGACCCAGGTCAATCGTCCTAATTGTTCGAACAGCGCCAGCATGCCCATGACGAGGATAATCACACCGGACACGTTATGGTTGAACCGGTCCCAACTGACGTCTTCTTTTGTTCCGATTTCACCGGTCTCAAGATCGATCAGTTCCGGGGCCTCGACGAGAAGACGCTCCGGACCCGAAAGGTGAGGCACTTTCGGCTCATACATCACCAGGATTTCCGAGAAGGTGACGGGGGTCTCGTCGACCGAAGGGGGAGCGCCCGTCAGGGAAACGGCCGCAAACAGAATAACTCCCGCAAGCAGGCTTTCCACTTCAAGATACGAAGGGACGCGCGAAAACAGCACGTCCGGAGCATGGCCCTTGGCCCATTGCCGGGCAGCCAACCAATTACGCGTAGCCAACGCCAGCACACAGACGAATAACACGAGCTTGGCCAACAGGACGTTGCCGTACCCCGTCCCGATCAATCCCGCCCAACTCCCGACGTACTGCCACGAGAGAAAGACACCCGGCCCAACGATGAATGCCATGCATCCCATCCCCAAGGGAGAAAAACGTGCGACCATGTCGGGCCATCGACCGGCAGACGTGTTCCTCATCATCTTCCGAAGCAACAGCATATGCACCACTCCACCGGCCCAGACCGTGGCGCCACACATGTGTCCCATGGTTGCCACCATCAAGAATGGTCCCCGATGGTCCAACCGGCTGGCCGCATGAGTCAGCCATGCTTCATTCACCATGAACAACCCGGCCACGAGCAAGACGAGACTCCAGGACCATCTTCCGGAGACGTCCCGTCGTACCCGTGCCACCGACCACGCCATGCCCAGGGCCAACAGGATGCCGAATGCCCCGAATCGAAAAAATCGAGTTTGCAGAACGGCCTGCAACCCCAAAGAGCCGAACCCATCGGTCAACGCGAGCGCTTTCACGGCCAACTGGAGGCTACGAAATCCGGCCAGGGCGCACAGGCTCCAGACGCTGACCATCAACAGCACGTCGCCGGCAGACCGGACGACCGGATCCTGCGCATGCATCGGACGCAGAACCACCAGGGTACAGGCCAGGCCTCCCAGGGCTAACGACAACGAAAAAAGAGCCGCGCCATCCAGCAAGCCGCTGATGAATTCAAGAAGCTCCGTCATGAAACGAGATGACTTATCGGGTGAGGATGGTGAAGCGAATGAAGCCTTCAGTCACATGGCCATCGGTCGCCAAGATTTTGTACTGTACGTTGTATACGCCTGGGAGCAACTGGGGAATTTGGGCCACAACCGTATCCACCGACGACGTATCCGTGACATCCAACGGAGTGAGGACTTTCTGTAAATCGACGAGGCTGACTTGAGTAATGGCAGGTTCAAGGGTAGCATTGAAACGCAGAACGACTTGGGTGGGGCTGACCTGCAAAATGGATCCATGCGTCGGAGACGATTCGAGCAGTATCCCGTGAGAGAGCACCCGTTGAAAGGGAATCAGGCACAGCACGATGACACATGGCACAATGAGACAGCCTGGCCAATGGTTCCGAGAAAAACCCGTCAACGTCGACTCCAACTCAATGATGGGCAATGATGAAACGTCCGGGCCAAAGAATACTCAAGGTCGATCTGAGAATTCAAGGCAGGAACGCCGCGAACGTGACCGCACGGGTCATCGGTTGTTCCCATTTTCACGCAGAACCACGGCAACCATCCCTCATCGGCCGTTGACTGAATGGCCACGGGCCGATCGGGCATTGACGAGAGACCTCCCATGTTAAAAACAACCGCGCTGGCTTTGGGGACGTGTCTGTTCTTCCCTTCGCTGCTGTGGGCCTCTGATTTTGCTGAAATTATCGAACAGGCCAAGCACGGAACCGTGGGCATTCTCAAACAATCCGGAGATTCCTCCACCGACCGGAAGGCCTTGTCCGTGAACGGCGCAGGAATCTACCTGGGAGACGGATATCTTCTGACCGCACGGCATGCGACAAAACGCCAGGGAGACGGACCCACCGCGGATCCCCCGCAGATTTCCTTTATTTCGAGCACCCTGGAAGAATCGTCTGCCACGTTAATCGGCGTCAACGGATTCCTGGACGTGGCCCTGTATCGCATCCCTCAGGAGATGCGCCCCCATGGGCTTTCCGCCATGACGTTCAGTCAGACCGAGGCGGTCCCCGGAGAGCGGGTCTTCACCGTCGGCTACCCGCTGGGATGGGGACCGGCCATGAGCTACGGATACGTCGGCAATCCCCAGACGTTCCTGCACACGGTTCAATCCCGTCTCCTGCAAGTGGATCTTGCCGCATGCAGCGGGAATTCCGGAGGAGGATTGTTCAACGCACGAGGAGAAATCGTCGGCGTCGTACACGCGATCATTCAAACCGATGGGACGGTCGAGGAACGGCGTTGCAGCCGATTTGCCTTTGCCGTCCCGGGACGGTTGGTCCACAAGATCGTGACGGCGCTCATGGAAGGGAAGCCGCTGCATTTTTCGAAACTCGGGCTGCAGCTCACCTCCGTCAAGGTCGGACGGCAATGGCACATGGCCGTGTCACATGCAACGGGACCCGCACGACGGGCAGGCTTCAAAAAGGGAGACGTTCTTCTGGCCATTGACGATCAGCCGGTCGATTCGGCAAGCCAGCTCAAAACCTATTTGATCGAACGGACCCAACCCTTTCAGACGGTCAGCATTCGAATCCTTCGGGATCACAAAGAACACGTGATACGGGTCATATTAGGGAAGGCCTGAGGGAGAGACCGCCTCGTCCCTTCAGGCACCCTTGGCATCGTAGGCGCGACGCGGGTATCATACCCCCGATTCCAGGTGCCAACAGCCCATCACGAAGAACGCGACAATGGCCAAGCACAAAACGAAAAACGCCGGACAGGCCGCTCATCAGATTCACGCGTCCAACTCCCCTCTCACCATGGCTCCGTTTGGGCTGGCCTGTTTCGGCGTGCTCCTGACGTTGTACCTCAGCTACGTCGCTTCGTTCGAAACGCACCCGGCCTTCTGTGGAGAGGGGTCCGGATGCGATCTGGTGCAAGGCAGTCGGTGGGCGACGTTTCTGGGAATGCCCATGGCGACGTGGGGCCTCTTCACCTACCTCGTGATCGCAGCCCTGGCGTGGCGAATCAGAATCAAACCCGGATACCAGACGCCCCTGTTGTTCGTCGCCGTCGGTGGATTCGCCGTGAGTGCCTATCTGACCGTGATCTCGATCGTGGAGATCGAAGCGACCTGTTCCTACTGTCTCGCCTCATTCGCCACCATGACCACCATCATGATTCTGACCGTGATCCAGCGACCTCCGGACTGGATCTCGTCGTTGAAAGAAGCGAGTGTTGTGGCTGCATTCATCGTTGTCGGGCTCCATCTGTACTACAGCGGGGTCTTCGACGAAGCAGCCGGACCCGAAGACCCTCAACTTCAGGCATTGGCCATTCATCTGACCGAAACGGGAGCCACGTTCTACGGAGCCTATTGGTGCCCTCGCTGTCAGGAACAGAAAGCGCTGTTCAAGGCCTCTGCCAAGCGACTGCCTTACGTCGAATGCAGTTCCGGTGGACGCGGCAGCCCCTTGACCGCACCGTGCGTGGCAAACGACATTCGGAGCTATCCGACCTGGATCATCGATGACCAACGCTATACCGGTCTGCAAACCCCTCGGGTCCTCGCCGGGGCTTCCGGATTCGCCTGGAAGAAATCCCCAAACGGCTCTTGAGCCACCGGCTCCTTGGCAAACCCATGCTCGGGGCCGGGATCGCATCCGACAATGAGTGCGTCCCGTTCCTTTACCATCACCCACGTTGAGCTCTGGCCCCTGGATCTTCCCATCACCGATCCCTTTGTCGTCGCAACGGGTCAGCTTCAGGTGGCCCAGAATGCCTTCGTCCGGCTGACCCTTCATGATGGAACCATCGGATACGGCGAGATCGCACCCTTTCCTGCCATTACCGGGGAAGACCGTGCGAGCAGTCTGGTGCAGGCAGGAATCTTGGGACAACACCTTCTCGGACGATCGGTTCTTCATTACCGACGACTGGGCCACGAACTGTCCGAACTCGCGCCCCAGGCTCCCGCAGCCCGGTGTGGATTGGAAACCGCCTTGCTCGACGCCCTGACGCGTGCGATGCACGTCCCCCTGTGGGCCTTGTGGGGCGGAGCGGACGTTCGGGTCCGTGAAACGGACGTCACGATTCCCATCGCCTCCGTGGAGCGAACCGACGCACTGGCTCGACAATGGTATGGGCAGGGATTTCGTCTCTTGAAAATAAAGGTCGGCCATGACGTGGACGAAGATATTCGCCGGTTGGAAGCGCTTCATCGCCAGTATGCCGACGTCGCGTTTGTGATCGATGCCAACCAAGGATACACGTTCGAGGAAGCCGCGACCCTGCTCAGGGGCGTCAACGGGTTTGAGGGCACGATCCGCCTTCTCGAACAACCCCTGGCCAGGGATGACCTCGACGGCCATGCCAAACTGCGACTCGATTTTCACGTTCCCATTGCCGCCGATGAATCGGTGCAATCACGACAAGACCTCCAAGCCGTCATCCAGCATCGCGCGGCGGACTCCATCAACGTGAAAATTACCAAAAGCGGCCTGATGGAAGGCCTCGCCATCACAACCGTTGCGCAGGCCTCCGGTCTGGGCGTGATGTTGGGTGGAATGGTAGAAACCCGGCTGGCCATGGGCTGTTCCTACGGTCTCGCCATGGGCCTCGGTGGATGCGCCGTCCTGGATCTCGATACCCCCTTGTTACTGGAAACCGATCCGATTGACGGAGGATACACGTACGAAGGGCCACGGCTTCACCCGTGGCACGGCCCCGGACTCGATCTCGATCTTCCTGCCTTTCAGGCCGTCACGTCGTTTTCTCGGGAAGCCCGATGAACAGGCGCTCACCCATTCCTTGACGAAACCGTTCCCGCAGATGAATCCGACCCTGGCAGACTCCTCTTCCGGAGGCCGGATCAGACGTCGGCACGGCACGCGGCTTCATGCCGGCGGCGCAGGCGTGAACGTTGGCAGGGATGACGATTCGACTTGATTCTGCATCGATTTCACTCTAGGGTTCTCCTGTTTTCCGTGGCACGACGAAAAACCCGTTCTCACTGAAACGCAGGAATCGTTTCCCGGCAGGTGACGTTGTCTCCCATGATCTTGTGGATTCTGGCCGTACCGTTGTGTTTCGTTCACGCCATTGCTCTGGGCAATCCGGAGACGCGTTTCCCGGATCTGAGCGGAACGTGGGAGATTCAGGAAGAGGACAACACCTATCATGCGACCCTGGATGCACGAGGAAACGGGCCCTACACCCATGAAGGGGGCACCTTCACGACCACGAAACTGGATGGGCGTCTCTGGACAGGAACATGGAAACAAACCGGCAACGATCATGAAGGAGCGTTTGAAGTGCTTCTCTCGGAAGATCTGTTAACGGCCAAAGGGACTTGGTGGTATACCCGCGTAGGAGACTACCCTCCTATTCCCCCACGACTCTACGGCGGCTCCTATTTCTTCAGGAAGCTGGAAGAGAGCAGGAACTGACGGACCCGGCAACCTCCCTGATCGCGTTCGCGTTGTCGCTGACCTTGCACAGGGCCCTTGAACGGGTTACGATATGAGAAAAGCTGAATGCCTCTCCATGAACTCGATTGCCCGACAACGTTCCTTCCTTTTTCTTCTTCTCTGTCTTTTCTGTTTTCCGCCTGCTGCTCAGGGCATAGACCTTGCCGCATTCGAGCCACGAGTCACGGAACATACCGTCAAAAACGGCTGGACCTTTATTCTCGTCGAGCGACCCATGGCTCCGGTCTTTGCTTTCATGACGGCCGTGAACGTGGGATCGGCACAGGAAGGCGCGGGTCGGACCGGGCTTGCACACATGTTCGAGCACATGGCCTTCAAAGGCACGCCTCATCTCGGCACCAAAAACTACGAGGAAGAGAAAAAAGCCCTGGAGGAGTTGGAACGGGCGTATCTGGCTTACCAGGAAGCCAGGTTGGCGTCCCCGATCGACACGCAGCGCCTCGAACGCCTGCAGACCGTCTTTAAAGACAAGCAACGAGCCGCTGCAACGTTCGTGAAGAAAAATGAGTTTTCCGACGTCGTTGAACGGGAAGGAGGCGTAGCCCTCAATGCATTCACCGGTGCCGACGTCACCGGATATTTTTATGCACTCCCCGCCAACAAGATCGAGCTGTTTTGTTATCTGGAATCGGAACGGTTTTTACACCCGGTGTTTCGTGAATTCTACGAAGAGCGGGACGTAGTCATGGAAGAACGGCGCATGCGGACGGAAAGCCGTCCCATCGGCCGGCTCATCGAACAATTTGTGGCCACTTCCTTCACGGCCCATCCCTATCACCATCCGGTCATCGGCTATGCCAGCGACATTCAATCCTATACCATGACCGATGCCAAAACGTTTTTTGAAACCTATTACGTCCCCTCCAACATGGTCACGGCGATTGTCGGCGACATTCACCCGGAAACGCTCATCCCTCTTCTCGACGCCTATTTCGGTCGAATCCCCGGTGGACCGCCGCCTCCGCCCCTGCGAACCGTGGAACCACCGTCAATCGGGGAAAAAACCGTCACGCTTCAAGATCCGGCTCAACCGTTTTACCTGGAGGGCTACCACAAACCAGCCGTCACGCATCCCGACCAGCCCGTTTTCGACGCGATCGACGACATTCTCACGAACGGACGGACTTCCCGGTTCTACCGCTCACTGGTTCGGGACAAACAAATTGCAGTCGATGCGGGGGCCTACGGAGCGTACCCGGGAGAAAAATATCCTCATCTGTGGGTCGCGTATGCCGTGCCCGCGCGCGGAGTCTCCAATGAAACCGTTCAGCAGGCCATTCGCGAAGAACTGTCTCGACTGAAAACCGAAGAGGTCACGGACGAGGAATTGGCCAAATTCCGAACGAGGGCCAAAGCCCATCTCGTCTATTCCCTGAAAAGCAATCTGGGGTTGGCCATGAAGTTGACGGACTACCAGACCCTCTTTGGTGATTGGCGCGAACTGTTTCGCTCCATCCAACGTTTTGAACAAGTCACGAAAGCGGACATCCAACGCGTCGCCCGACGAACCTTTGTGGCCTCTAACCGGATCGTCGCACAAATCGAAACCGTGACGCCTGCACCCATCCCCACGACACTCCGGGAAGGACCATGACGTGAAAGACACCGCGTTCCGAACGCTCCGTCCGACATACGGACGACGACGGTTCCTGACGGCCGCGATCGCATGGGCCGTGTTCTCTCTCGCGCTGACCGCACCGGTGTCCGGTCAAGTGGACAAGGTTGAGCAACTGACGTACCCTCCTCTGCCGGAAGTCCACATTCCCCAACCGACTCGAGTCGTCCTGGACAACGGCATGGTGGTGTTTCTTCTGGAGGATCATGAACTCCCGATCGTCCACGTGTCGGCTCGTATACGAACCGGCTCCCGTCTGGAGCCGTCTGATAAGGTGGGGGTCGCCTCTCTGACGGGAACCGTCATGCGAAGCGGAGGCACGACCACGCGCACCGGAGACGAACTCGATGATTATTTGGAACGCAAGGCTGCTGCCATTGAAACCGGCATCGGCGTCGCCTCGGGCGCAGCCTCGATGACGTGTTTGAGCGAAGACTTTTCCGAGGTCTTTGCCGCATTCGGCGACGTCCTGCGAAACCCACAATTCGATCCCGGGAAACTCGCCATTGCCAAAAATCAGGTCATGGCAAACATTGCCAGACAAAATGATGACCCCAACGGCATTCTGTCCCGAGAATTTGCCAAGTTGGTCTATGGGAAGGATTCCCCCTATGCCTGGGTCGAGACCTATGCCACCATCAACAAGATTGCCCGACAGGATCTTATCGATTGGCATGCGAAATACGTTGTCCCGAATCGCATCATCCTGGGCCTGGTCGGAGATTTTACAACGGAGACCGTCCTGGAATCGGTGAAACGCACGTTGGGAACGTGGCCGAAAGGGAACGACTTTGACGACCCGGCCATCCCCTACCAGCTTTCCACCACGAACGGAGTCTATTACGTTGAAAAACCCGACATGACCCAGGCCAAGATCATCATCGGACATCTGGGGCTCATGCGAAACCATCCGGACTATCATCCCGTGGTCATCATGAACCAGATCTTGTCCGGTTCTTTCGGGTCGAGGCTCTTTTCCAGTATTCGCTCTCAAAAAGGATTGGCCTATGACGTCCATGGTGGAGTCGGATTCGGGTGGGACTATCCGGCAACCACCAGTTTTTCAATGTCCACCAAGACGGCCACCACCCAAGCGGGGATCGATGCCTTACTGGAGGAGGCCCGTAAAATCATGGACACGGCCCCCCCGACTGACGAAGAAGTCTCCAAGGCCAAGGCCAGCCTCCTGAATTCCTTTGTCTTTTCCGTCGATTCTCCTGGAAAAGTTCTGGACAAATTTCTCACCTATGAATATTTCGGATATCCCGAAGATTGGCTGGTCAGATTCAAAACGGGCATCGAACGAACAACCGGCGCACAAGTCCGGGACGCGTCGCGTCTGCACGTCAACCCGGATCAGTTCGTGATTCTGATCATGGGCCCTCGCCAGGGCACGGCACCGGCCCTGGCACGATATGAAACGGTCGAGGAATTGGACATTTCCATACCCGAATCGTAAAATCGTCGGAGATCTGGAAATCCTGCTCCGGCGAGGAAACGACGATGAACTTCAGAAACGCCAGTCAACAGATGATTCCAATGCTTATCCTGTGTGGTGTCCTCACCGGGGTCGCAGGATGTGCAAGTAACCCGTACACGAATCGATGGCAATTCCTGCTCATCCCGGAAAGCCAGGAAGTCCACATGGGCAACAAGGCCTATGCCCAAGCGCTCAATGACCCGAAACTCGTCGTCTCCCAAAATCCCGCCGAAGTGGAGCCAGTCAAACGGGTGGCCGAACGGATTATTGCAGCCGCCAAACAATCCAAATATGCCGAACGCGCGAAGTCGTTTGACTGGGACGTCACGGTGATCAAAGACGACAAGACGAAAAATGCCTGGGCCCTTCCCGGAGGCAAAATCGCCGTCTACACGGGCATTTTCCCCGAGGCTCAGAACGAAAACGGATTGGCGGCCATCTTGGGACATGAAGTCGTTCATGCCTTGGCTCGACATGGTGCCGAACGAGTCAGCCAACACACGGCAACCAACGTCGGCATGCAACTCGCTTCTATCGCGCTGGATCTCAAGCCACTGACGCAGTCGCTGGCGACGCAGGCGCTGGGCATCGGCATCTTACTCCCGTTCAGTCGAAGCCACGAATCAGAAGCGGACTATATTGGATTATTGCTGGCTGCCGATGCCGGATACGATCCACAAGAAGCCATCCGCCTGTGGGAACGCATGGCCAAATCTTCGGAAAACGGCCCTCCGGAATTTCTCTCGACTCATCCCGCACACGATACGCGCATTCAAAACCTCAAGCAGTGGATGCCCGAAGCCATGGCACGCTATGAACGTGCCGTGAAAGCACCCGTCTCACCCCTTCCCCCGGTCGAGTAACGATCCCACGTGGATTTCGAGACGGAGCCCTTCATAGAATCGAAAGACGCCGTTGCAGAATCCGGTACGTGTTCATTTATTGGCTGACGAAACAGAAGGCTGACCACGCCACGTCTTCCGTCGTGTTTTCACGGACACGGATCAGACGGTTCAAGCGGCGAGGGCCAGCAACGCGATTCTCTTCCGACAACGTCAGAGCCATGCGTCCGATCCTCTCCTCTTTTTCCAAACCATCCAGGACGGCATGAACAAGTTGATGCCATCCATGCTGTTGTTCTGTTTGACGGCTTGCGGCGGAAGCAGCGAATCGGTCGTCGAGATTGCCCTGCATCCGACCAAACCCAACCTGTTCTATATCGCGACGAACGATTACATCTACAAGACGCGTGATGCAGGGAAAACCTGGGCCAACGTTTCAAAAGGCATGACCCATTCACGGGTCATTTCGCTTGCCGTTGATCCTCTCCTTCCTGCGAACGTGTATGCCGGGACCAAAGGCGACGCCGTCTTCAAAAGCTTCAACGGTGGGCACCAGTGGATCTCGCAACGCAAGGGATTGGAAGGCGTGACCATTACCTCCGTCGTTCATGAAATCAAATTCGTTCCGGGATCGAGCCAGCATATTTTCGCCGCCACGTCGATGGGAGTCTTCGAAACGGACAATGCGGGAGCGACGTGGGTCAAACGGATGGACGGCATGATCGAAGTCCTCATGGTCGTCACCATCGATATTGACCCAAACCAGCCACAGACCCTGTATGCCGGCACCAGCGGAGGCGTCTATCGATCGCTCGATGGAGCCAAAACCTGGACAAAGGTGAACAACGGCCTGGTCCCCCCGGAGGTCTTGAAATCGTCCCGTGCCCTCGGGGTGGTCAAGGTCAGAATCGATCCGCAGACGCCCCATACCGTGTATACGGCCACCTTGAAAGGGCTCTACAAAACCACCAATGACGGAGAGTCCTGGCAACGTCTCGGCGAATCGCTCCCCGATCAATTTTTCAGTGATCTCGTGCTCGACCCGATGAATCCTGGCGTGGTCTACGTGGCCAGCCGGGCCGGAGTCCATACAAGCCGGGATGGAGGCCGAACCTGGAACGAAATCAACGAAGGGTTGACCAATCTCAACGTTCGGGCCCTGGTCATCAGTCCGACGGATCCTTCGACCTTGTACGTGGGTACAAATCGCGCCGGTCTCTTCCGAACGAATGACGGCGGCGGGGTCTGGGAACCCCTGCCGTTAACGCCCGCTCAACGGCCTTCCTGAGAACAGCGCACTTTGGGCACGTACGGGGATGACCGTCTCGTCAGCCGTCCTGCACAAAATGCAGAAACCCGTGAAGGCAACGATGCAGGCCTGCCGCAGGCACCATGCTCCCCTCTGTTAGCAACAAATAGAATTGTCCTACTCTGTAACAAATGAATTGTCCGCTTTTGTCTTGCCGCTGCATGCCGTCTCAAACGCCTCATTGTGCCGTATCCCTTACGCCGCCGTCGAAAGGTCCTCCGGGATCCGGTGTCCCACTGCGTCATTCCCGCGCACGCGGGAATCCAGGGCCTTTTCTTTTTCCTTTTTCTGGATGCCGGATCGGAGTCCGGCATGACGACTGGAGGGCCTTTGCGTCACTCCACGCCCCGTCCGTCGCACCCGCACACGCCCCATTTGTCATTCCCGCGAAAGCGGGAATCCAGAATCTTTGCCTTTTCCGTTTTCTGGATGCCGGATCAAGTCCGGCATGACGACTGGAGCCTTTGCTTTTTCTGAAGCCGGTTCATCATGCCTCCTGAAATAGCACATGATAAAACCGGACAGATGTTGTGTTACAGATGCGGACAGTTTATGTGTTCGTAACACTCCCCTCTTGCAGAGGGTCCGACGCTGTACTATAGTAATGAGAAGGGGATGATCTTCCTCGCAGACTACTCACCGACTCATGGACATTACCCGTCGTAAACTGTTTCAACTGGGCGGCCTAGGCACCCTGGCAGGCGTCACCGGCCTCACCAGCGGATGTGACCTTGGCAGCATGTTCGCGATCCCCCCGCGCGAAACACGGTATTTCACGCCCAATGACAAATTCTATACCGTCAATTACATGGACTCTCCGTACAATTTCACGCGCGACCTCGATCAGGAGCAGTGGAACATGGTGGTGAAAGGCTCGGTCACCAATCCCATGGTCCTGACGTGGCGGGACGTCCTGAATCGTCAACCCTTCGATCAGGTTTCCACCCTTATCTGCATCGATACCCTTCCGGGAGGAACGAGTCTGGGGAACGCGATCTGGCGAGGGATTTCTCTGAAAGAACTGCTCCTCGAAGCCGGTGCGGATCCTGAAACGGCACGGGACGTCATTTTTCGAGGGGCCGACGCCTATCATGACAGCATTCCCTTTGAACGGGCCATGCACGAGGAAGTGATGTTGGCGTATCTCATGAACGGGGAAAAACTCCCGAAAGCCCACGGCTTTCCCCTCCGTCTGATCGTGCCCGGGTTATACGGCATCAAGAACGTCAAATGGATTACGGAAATCGAAGTCTACAACGGCGATTATCAGGGATATTGGCAACGCAAAGGATGGACGGACGAGGGGACGATCCATATCTTTTCCCGAATCGACAGCCCCGGCCATTATCAGACCGTCCGTGGCCCCAACGTACAGTTCCGGGGAATTGCATTCGGCGGCCCCCATTCTATTGCTCGGGTGCAACTGAGTTTCGATCAGGAGAAAACCTGGGTCGAAGCCGAGATCGAGCCACCCCAATCACCCTGGTCCTGGGTCATCTGGAACTATCAACGGCACGATATGCCAAAAGGCAAGAGCATGGTTTCCGTTCGCGCCATCGACACCACGGACGCCGTCCAAACGTCAACAATCACTCGACCCCAACCCAACGGAGCCACGGGCCTGCACAGCATTGTAGTGAACGTGCTCAACGCCTGACCTGCCCTGTGTATTGTTGAGAGACTCGAACCTTCAAGGGGAGCCTGTTTCCCAATGAACACGAGCATGAAGCCATTCGAAGACGGTGGCGTGAAAATACTGCCGGGCGACTGCCGAGACATCCTTCCTTAACTTGAAAGCCGTTCGGTGTCGAGTTTGATGCCGAGGTCCTTGAGTTGGGTCGGCCCGACGTCCGACGGAGCGTCGGTCATCAGGCATTGCACTTTCTGCGTCTTGGGAAAGGGAATCACCTCCCGAATGGATTCGGCTTTTCCGAGCAACATGACCAGGCGATCCAGCCCCAGGGCGATCCCTCCGTGGGGAGGGGCACCATATTCCAATGCGTCCAGCAGAAAGCCGAACTTTTCCAGCGCGGCTTCCCTGGAAATTCCCAACAGCGTGAACACCTTGTGCTGCAACTCGCTTTGATGAATACGGATGCTTCCTCCGCCGATCTCAAATCCATTGAGAACCACGTCGTAGGCTTGCGCGTGAACCTCCAACGGCGCAGCTTCCACACGAGGCAGGTCGTCCGCACGAGGAGACGTAAAGGGATGGTGCAGGGCCACGTACCGTTGTTCCGTCGAATCGTACTCGAACATGGGAAAATCCGTGACCCAGACCGGCTCCCATTTGTCGTGATCGATCAACCCCAATTCAACGCCAAGATGGGATCGAAGCCGGCCCAAGACCTCATAGGTCACGGCAGGTTTATCCGCAACAAAGAGCATGAGATCCCCGGGACCGGCATCCGGTAGTACCCGTTGAAACAAGTCGGCATCCAGGAACTTGGCAATGGCCGACTCGAGCTGCCACCCTTCGGTAATCTTGACCCAGGCGAGGCCTTTCGCCCCGAACCCCTTGGTGATTTCAATGAGACGGTCGATCTGGTTTCGCGCAATGTCTGCACCGCCTTTGACCACCAGCCCTGACACCTGCCCGCCTTGTTCGACCACATCCCGGAACACCTTGAACTCAACCTGTTTGGCGACGTCGTTCAGGTCATGGAGCTCCAATCCAAATCGACGATCGGGCTTATCGGTTCCATATCGGGACATGGCCTCCTGATAGGTGAGGCGCGGAAACGGAGACGGCAAGGAAACGCCGGCGGCTTCCTGACACACGAGTCGTAACAACTCTTCCGTCATGTTCATCACGTCGTCACGTTCGACAAACGACATCTCGAGGTCGATCTGCGTAAACTCGGGTTGCCGGTCGAGCCGAAGGTCTTCGTCACGAAAGCAACGGGCAATTTGAAAATATCGATCGACACCGCCGACCATGAGAATCTGCTTGAATAATTGGGGTGATTGTGGCAACGCAAAGAAGGTCCCCTGATTGACTCGACTCGGCACCAGGTAATCTCGGGCTCCTTCGGGGGTACTCTTCGTGAGGATGGGGGTTTCGATTTCCAGAAACCGGCGTTCATGGAGAAACTGCCTGGTTCGATAGACGACGTCATGACGCAACGTCAGGAATCGCTGCATGGGAGGCCGGCGTAAATCCAAATAGCGATGTTTCAAACGAAGGGATTCCGTCGCCTGACTGTCGTCTTCGATTAAAAAGGGCGGGGTCTTGGCTCGATTCAAGACGTCCAAGGCACTGACCTGGATTTCGATTTCCCCGGTCGTGATCTGCGGGTTGATCGACTCTTCGGGCCTGAGCCGCACGATTCCGGTTACGGCAATCACAAACTCGTTGCGAAGGTCATTGGCCCGTTCGTGAATAGCCTGATCGTGCTCCACGTCAAACACGAGCTGCGTCACGCCGAAACGGTCACGCACGTCGATAAACAACACGCCGCCGTGATCACGACGTCCATGCACCCACCCCATCAACGTCACGGTCTCGCCGTTCCGCTCACGCGTCAACTCTCCACAATGATGTGTCCGTTTCACCCCGTTGTTCACCCTTCTCGCATCCGTGTACGACCCCTTCCCTTCACGACTCGCCCAGACGCGGCACGACCGGAAGACGAACGAGCGTTGCCGCGTTTGTTCTTTGAATCCTTCTTCGCAGGAGGATTCGTCACACGCCTTCGCGGGGGGCTAGTATCCCTAGCCGGCCTCAAATTTTGCAAGTCGGCCTGCTGCTGCAACCGGGCACGAACGTTCCGTGTCCTGGGTGTTCGATGAACGACCGACCGCAGGGCATTGGCTTCGGCATCGGTGGCGAAGCGACAACTTCCCACGGGCAAATCTCCCAGATCCAGCGGACCGAAACGAATTCTCCTGATACGCATGACTCGACGGCCCAAGGCTTCGAGCATGCGCTTGATCTGATGCTTCCTGCCTTCGTGAATCGTGATCTCCAACCACGAATTGGCCTTGGCCTTCCCGGATTTCCCGATCACCGCGGGAGCGGTCACCCCGTCCGCCAGGAGGATTCCATCCTGAAGATTCCGGATCTCTTCGTCCGTACAGACCCCAGAGACCTTGACCAGATAGGTTTTCGGCACATGGTATCGGGGATGGACGCAGGCTTGTGCCACCGCTCCATTATTCGTCAACAGCAAAAGCCCTTCGGTATCATAGTCCAGGCGACCGACCGGAAAGACCCGCACCTTTACCTTCGCCACCAGATCCGCGATCGTGGGTCGCCCATACTGATCGTTCATCGTCGTCACGTATCCGGGGGGCTTGTGCAGAAGGACAAAGACTTCGGGTTCGGCCGATTGCACGTGACGACCATCGATCTTCACGTGGTCGTTCGACGGATCGATACAGGTGCCAAGCACGCGTACGACCTTGCCGTTCACCGTAACGCGACCCTCCCGAATCATGGTCTCTGCCGCACGGCGAGAAGCCACTCCACTGGCAGCAATGACTTTTTGTAAGCGGACCATCATGGATGACACGATCATTAAAAAGCTGTATGAACAGCCGCGATCATTTCCCTCTGGGACGGCGACACAGCTCCCAGCGTCATGCCGGGCTTGACCCGGCATCCAGAAGACTGCAAGCAAAGGCTCTGGATTCCAGCCCACGATGACAAAAAACCTGCCTCAACATCGCTCACCCTCAAAAGACTCCGGATGCCCGCGTGCGCGGGCATGACGTTCGTGGAACAGTGAGAACTGGCTTACTTGCCGTACTTCCCACGGCCAGGAAGGCAGGCAGATCGTTCGGGCCTTTTTCCAGCAGGCCAGGCCATTACGCCCTGGTCCGATGGGACACGGCGACCTTCAAGCGACAGGCAGCCGCGGCATGAAGACAATCCCACAGATTTGCACAAGTATGAAAAAGAATTTGTCGGCAAAGGACAAAACACCGACAATTCTCACAACTATCCCCTAAGGGTCAAGCCTAACCTTGGTGTTGTCTTCTTTTGTCTCCAGAACTGTGACCCCTCTTGATTGGGAACTTAGTGGTCAATTTCTTATAGTTTCAATATCTTACCGACTTACCAAGTTTATATTAGTGCTATTTAGAATAATCTCTTCTTATGGAACACAACATTGAATCTCAATTTTGAGTTTCCATAATGAACATTATTTTGAGGTGAAATCAAAACCTCAAGATTATTTTTCATAGCAAAATCCTGAAAAAATTCCTTGGTATAGAACAAGTGATTCAAGTCGCGATATTTATTCCAATACTCAGCCTCAGAGAAACCCTGCTCCTCAAATTTTTCAATCCTTTCGGCATGATAAACATCAGAGTGTTTCTCATCATTTACATCCAAAATTGCGATTGTTCTTTTTGATTTGTCCGTCATGCAATTAAGAACAGTCTCTGCCATGGTTAGGTCATCAAAATATTGAAATACACTATGACTCGTAACAACATCGTATTTTGTCACTCCCGATATTTCTCTGGCGTCACCTACAGAAAAGTCGGAAGAAGGCATAAACCCTTTTGCAAGATCTATAAGTTGTGAAGAGTAATCAACACCCCCAACCAATCCTCCTCTTAAAAAGTGTTCATATAAAAAAGCACCAGACCCGCAACCTACATCAAAAACTTTATCGTTCTGCTCCACACCTATGATTGAAAAAAGTTCCTGAACATATTCTCTCCAGTGTTCAACGGACAGACTACCAGCAACCGAGTCAAACCCATCTGCTTTGACTAAACACTCCAATACTATGGTGTTAACCCTGCTTTTCTTTTCCCAAATTTCTTTCCAAGTAACTTTATTCATGCGTTGCTCTTGCGGTTTCGATTATCTTTGGTTTCATCCGATATTATAGATTTAAGGGAATTACAACCTGAACTTGATAGGCTAAGGAGCCCGAGCATAGCTGAGTTCAAGACGGTTCTGACGCTTCGCCGGCTTCTTCCAGGCCTGCCAGGCGTGCTTTCTCGTTCAGGGACTCGATGGCGTCGGTCACCGCGGTGCCAAGCAGCCCGACTTGTTCAATGGCCGCATTTTGATGCTTAGTCATGGAACAACGCCTTCTGTCAGCAACATTTTGTAAGGTATTGTTTTGATAAGCTTGTAGTTACAATGAGTGATATGCTGTTTGATGCCAGCAGGTGCCTGCCAGTGCCAGACACAAATTCATTCCCACTCAATCGTACTGGGGGGCTTGGAACTGATGTCGTACACGACGCGATTCACCCCAGGCACTTCATTGATGATCCGGTTCGCCACGTGCGCCAGAAACGCTTGCGGCAACGGTGCCCAATCCGCGGTCATGCCGTCCACGCTGGTCACGGCTCGTAACCCGACGACGTGCTCATACGTCCGTTGATCCCCCATCACCCCCACGGTACGGACCGGCAGTAACACGGCAAACGCCTGCCACGTCTTCCGGTACAATCCCTGTGCCTTTAATTCATCCAGAAACACGGCATCCGCTTCACGGAGCATCTCGAGGCGCGCAGGCGTCACGGCTCCAAGAACGCGAATGGCCAGGCCCGGTCCCGGGAAGGGATGACGATGCACCACGTCCTCCGGCAAACCCAGTTCCTTGCCCAGGACGCGAACTTCATCCTTGAACAGCTCACGCAGCGGTTCGATCAGTTGCAGTTTCATCCGCGAGGGCAAGCCGCCCACGTTGTGATGCGTCTTGATCGTCACAGAAGGCCCCCTGTGGCTGACACTTTCAATCACGTCCGGATAGAGCGTGCCCTGGACCAGGTAACGAACGTTGCCGACGTTCTGCGCTTCCCGGTCGAACGCCCTGATGAATTGGCGCCCGATGATCTTGCGCTTTCTTTCAGGGTCGGTCGTTCGATTCAACGCACGCAGGAACGCCCCCGAGGCATCAACCATGCGGCAATTGAAATGAAACGACCTGAATACCTGCTTCAGGTGCTTGACTTCATTTTTCCGCATGAGGCCGTTATCGATAAAGACACACGTCAACTGCTTTCCGATCGCCCGATGGGTCATGGCCGCGGCCACCGTACTGTCCACGCCCCCGCTCAAGGCACAGAACACCTTCTCGCGCCCGACCCGTTGCCGAATCCGGTCGATGGACTCGTGGAGGAATGACCCCATGGTCCAGGTCGGTTTCGCCCGACAGACGTGACTGATGAAGTTCTTGAGGATACGGGCACCATGTGTGGTATGGGCGACTTCAGGGTGAAATTGCAGACCGTAGAGACGACCCCGAGCCGATTTCATCGCGGCAATGGGAGAATTCGACGTCTGCGCAAGGGTTGTAAAACCGGCAGGCAATGTTTCAATGCGGTCTCCGTGCGACATCCAGACCGAAAAGGGGCTCTTCTCGTCCAACCCCCTGAATAAATCCGACCCGCCCCGAACCCGCAATTTCGCACGACCGAATTCTCTTCGCTTCGCCCGCCCGACTCGCCCGCCCATCGCCTGTGCCATCACTTGCATGCCGTAACAGATCCCGAGAATCGGCAGGCCTTCCTTCATGATCTCTTCAGACCATTCCGGGCGTCCGACGTTCGCCACGCTGGCCGGTCCACCAGACAAAATGATGCCCTTGGGGTGAGTCGCTCGAATCGTTTCCAGGGAAGCAGAAGAAGGGAGGATAATGGAATGAACGCGGGATTCTCGAATGCGGCGGGCAATCAGTTGGGTGTATTGGGACCCGAAATCAAGAACGAGGATCGTATCGTGACAGGATGCTGTGGCAAATGACACGTTTCGGCTGATCCCGGCACTCACGTTATTCAACGTCGGCCCTGTAGTTGGGCGCCTCCTTGGTTATCACCACGTCATGCACGTGGCCTTCCCGCAAGCCGGCGTGGGTCAAACGAATGAAACTCGCGTTTTGCTGCAGTTCGGGAATAGACCGGCACCCGCAGTAGCCCATCCCGGCTTTCAGGCCACCCACCAACTGATACACCATATTGGACAGCAGGCCTTTATAGGGCACACGACCTTCGATTCCCTCCGGCACCAATTTTCCCAATACCTGCCCTTCCTGTCGATAGCGGTCACGGCCCCATCGTTCCAAGGCGCCGAGCGACCCCATGCCTCGATACTCCTTGTAGGTACGGCCCTGATACAAGACGGTTTCCCCAGGTGATTCTTCGGTGCCGGCGAACAGAGATCCGATCATCACCGCGGAAGCCCCCCCGGCCAACGCCTTGGAAATATCACCGGAATATTTAATCCCCCCGTCGGCAAGGACCGGGACGCCGGTTCCGCTCAGGGCCTCGGCGCAATCGGCAATAGCGGTCAGTTGGGGAACCCCGGCGCCCGACACGATCCGCGTCGTACAAATCGAGCCAGGTCCCACGCCCACCTTCACCGCGTCAACCCCTACGGCCACGAGTTCCTTGGCCGCTTCCGCCGTGCCGATGTTCCCGGCCATGACTTCTATGGACGAATCGCGTTGTTTGATCATCTTCACCGTATCGAAGACGCTTTGAGAATGACCATGCGCCGTATCCACGACGATCATATCCACGCCGGCCTTGACCAACCGCTCAAGGCGTTCCGGCACGTCCTCTCCCACACCCACGGCAGCCGCGACCCGTAACCGACCATGGGTATCTTTACAGGCATTGGGGTACTTGATCTGTTTCTGGATGTCCTTGATCGTGATAAGCCCCTTGAGTTCAAATTCGTCATTGACAACCGGCAATTTTTCAATCCGATGCTCGTGCAGAATTTCCCGGGCCTTGGCAAGACTCGTCCCCTCGGGAACCGTCACCAACCGTGCATGCGTCATCACCTGAGAAACCTGCAGATCCAGACGGGATTCAAATCGCAGATCCCGATTCGTCAGAATACCCACCAACTTCTTTTCTCTCGTCACGGGAATACCGGAGATCCGATAGGTGGCCATGATTTCATGCGCATCACGAATGGTCTGATCTGGTGAGATCGTAATGGGATCCAGAATCATCCCACTCTCCGATTTTTTCACCTTGTCCACTTCCATGGCCTGCCGTTCAGGCGACATGGCGCGATGAAGGACCCCAAGCCCACCTTCCCTTGCCAGGGCAATGGCCAAACGACCTTCGGTCACCGTATCCATGGCAGCACTCAAAATCGGGATATTGACCCTGATGTGACGCGAGACGTACGTGGAACAATCCACGTCGCCGGGCAGCACCTCGGACTTGGCCGGCACCAGAACCACGTCATCAAAGGTCAAACCGATTCGCGTGTTGAGCGGCATCCGCGTGTTCCTCAACTCTTCGGGACTGTGGGAAACTCCATGATCGACAACTGAAAAGCGTGAAACCAGCTTAACAAGATTTTCTCAAAAAATCGACGGGAAATCCCTCTACGACACATCCATCAACTTTCACGGCCTATTGCATCCGACGATGCACTCCCGTTAGAATTTCTTCATGAGTGAAGCCATCGCCTTCGACACCCATAGATTCGTCAAGCATCTGACGGAAAAAGGCTTTACCGAGGAGCAAGCCGAAGCCCTTGCCATTGAGCAGATCAATCTGCTCAACGGCAGTCTGGCAACCAAGACCGACATAGCCTTGATCCAGCAAACTCTCGAAGCCCTACGACAGGAAACCGCCGTCTCGATCGAAACCTTGCGAAAGGAAACCGCCGTGTTGATCGAAACCTTGCGAAAGGAAACCGCCGTCTCGATCGAAACCTTGCGAAAAGAAACTACCGTCTCAATCGAAGCCTTTCAAAAGGAAACCAAAGCGACGATCGAAACCTTGCAAAAGGAAACCACCGTCTCGATCGAAGCCTTGCGAAAGGAAATCACCGTCTCGATCGAAGCCTTGCGACAGGAAACCAAAGCGACGATCGAAACCACCAAATCTGACCTGTTGAAATGGACGTTTGGTGGACTGATTGGCCAAGGAGGGCTGATCGTCGCGCTGATCAAGCTGTTATAGAATCTTCTGCCTCAAGAACGCTTCCACGTCGTACTCCGATTTCACAGTCGTCCTGAAACCGGACGCGATCCTACCACCCGACGCCTGCCCGCAACGAGATACATTCTGCCCTCGAACTCTGCACTGGCCTGACGAACGGCCTCTGTTTCGGATGAGCCGAGTCGTTCAACGTCGAGATCCGGAAAAAACAAGCTCTTCGAAGCCACGCGCGTTCACGAGGGCCTCGATCCGGCCGTGGCTATTCCGCTTCTCCCTCCGGCAGAGCCGCAACGGTTTCCGCTTCCTCTCGCAGAAATTCTTCCGCGTCTTCCGAGGGCATAAAGTGCTGCACGCGCATATTGCCGCTATCGACGACGAAGACGTGTCCCTTATGATCGACCACGACGCCATAGGGAAAGTTGAATTGCCCATCGGCATTACCGAATCCACCCCATTGGGTGACGAAATTGCCGTCTCGATCGAATTTCTGAACCCTCTGATTCCCGGTATCCGTCACGTAGACGTCACCCGCGCCATCCACGGCAATCCCCCAAGGGGAACGGAATTGACCCGGCTCCTGGGCCTGTGCACTACTCGCGTGGCCCGGCCCGATCCCACCACCCCATTTCGCCACGAGTTGTGGCAGGACGTTCGTACTGGTATCGAACTTCTGGATTCGATGATTCCCCATATCCACGACGTAGACCATTCCGTCGTTCTGATCGACGGCCACGCCCCGCGCAAAATAGAATTGCCCGTCACTATTCCCGAAACTTCCCCACTGCATCACGAACTCACCGTCTTCATCGAACTTCTGGACGCGGAAATTGGCACTATCGACGACGTACAGGTAGCCCCGTACGCGATCCACGGCTATATCCCAAGGCGCATTGAACTGTCCTTCCCCATTGCCACGCCCACCGATTTTCATGATGTACTGGCCCAGTTTTCCATCGAATTTCTGTACGCGATGATTGTTCGTGTCGCACACGTACACGTCACCCTTCCCATCGCACGCGATGCCCGTGGGGTTATTGAAATTTCCATTGGCCGTCCCGAAGTTCCCCCACAGCAGGATGAAATTTCCATACCCATCAAATTTTTGGACGCGGTTGTTGCCGTTATCGATCACGAACAGACTGCCCTGTTGATCGATGGCCATGCCATATAACGGCGCCATGAATTCCCCACCGTGCAGCAACGAAGCGCCACGACCGGGCTTCCCCCATTTCGCCGTACACACGTACCCCGAGGTATTCAGGAGGATGTTCGCGCTGGCCGGAACCGAGATGTTATTGCCGACGTCCTTAAACCAGGCATAGACCGTTTTGGGCCCGTCACCCGGCGATACCGTAAGAGGAATCGTGGCCCCGAAACGATTTTCCGGTTCCACCTCGATCCATCCGGGCAAGGTCGCCCCGGGCGTCATGGGATTTTCGGAAATGAAATATCCCGCGACGCCGGTATCCATGTCCCGGGCTGAAATGGTCGCCACCACGTCCAACGAATTCGTCATGTACGCTCCGTGATTCAGGACAATATCCGGATTCTGCGGAGCGGCCACGTCAATCAAAACCGGCACGACTTCCTGTTCTTCGGACAAAGCACTCTCGACGTCGTTCTCATCAACGCTCGTGAGCGCATAATAGTAGGCCGTATTATTCGTCAGTCCGGTGTGGGTATAGGGACTCATCACGCCTTCGATGCGAGTGGCCGTCTCTTTGACCACCCCTGGCGTTGTACTGAAATACAGGTTGTAGGACACGGCACCGGACACTTCCATCCAACTCAGAATCGACTCCGTATCTCCGGGTTTCCCTACCAACGGCGCAGCAAGCGGACCATCTCCGGACGGTGCGGCCCTCTCGGCTTTTTCCCGTCCCCGAGCGAGTTCCTCCTCCGTGGGGGCAAACTTCAGGACCCGATAGTTCCCACTGTCGACCACGTAGACGAACCCTTCTTTATCCACCGCGATACCGGAAGGAAAATTCACCTGGGCTTCCGTCAGCCCACGGTTGCCCCAGGAACACAGATAGGTTCCGTTCGAATCGAATTTCTGAATTCGGTGGTTCCCGCTATCCACGACGTACACGTTTCCCAGGGCGTCGCATGCTACGCCCCAAGGAGACTTGAACTGGCCTATCCCGTTTCCTTCCCTGCCCCATTTCATGAGGAAATTTCCTCGGGAATCGAATTTTTGAATCCGATGATTGCCTTCATCAGCCACGTAAATATGGCCGGCAAAATCAACCGTCAGACCCCGAGGATAGAAAAAGGCTCCGTCGAAGCTGCCGTCTTTTCCCCATTTGATCAAGGGAGTCCCGTCCGACTGAAATTTCTGGATACGAGCGTTACTCGTGTCCGAAACGTAGAGGTTCCCCTGCTGATCCGTGGCCACCCCCCAGGGCACGTCGAACTTTCCGGCCTCGGCGCCTCTCCAGGCAAAACCGAATTTGCCCCAGGCACGCATAAAGTTTCCGTCAGGATCAAATTTCTGGACGCGGTTGTTTCCACTATCCGCGACGTAGACGTCTCCTTCCGGAGCGGTTGCCAAGCCTCTGGGGTAATAAAACGTGCCTTCTTCCGTATCGGCTTCCCCTCCCCAGCGAGCTAAAAATTTGCCATCCCGGTCGAACCGTTGAATAGCATGGTTATCGGTATCCGCCACGTAGATGTTGCCGTCGTGATCGAGCGCAATCCCCGTCGGAGAACGAAATTCCCCATCATCGACGCCTTCCTGTCCGAACTGCAGCACCGGCAAGTACGGTGAGGGAATAGACATGACTTCTTCCGATTCACGACTCTCCCCATCGGCGGTCACCACGGTCACCACGTAGTGGTAACACAGCCCATTGGCAAGGTCGTTGTGCACGTGCGGAGAAGAAGGGCCTTCGATGCAATTCCCCTTGTCCTTGGTCACCCCGATCACAGGGCTGAAATCTTCCTTGCTCGCAATCGGGCGAGTCAGTTCATTCGGCTTGATGCTGACTCCCTGAGTGGTCTGATAGTAGACGTTGTAATACATCGCATCGGGAACGGAGTCCCACATCAGGGTAATAAATCCATTTCCGGCGACGGCTTTGACGCCCATCGGCGGATCGGGCAGTTTCTCCTGATCGGCATCCTCACCCGCGCCCCAGTCTTCTTCAAGACCTTCGACCCTTGAAACGAACCGCCACAGGTCACGCTCTCTATCGGGAAAATCCTTCATGACACCCTCTCAATATTTTAAATCTATATTTAAACTTTAAATCATAACCTATTGACTTAGAATGATTTTTGTTGAATTAAATTGCATCGAAAAAGAGCTGGAAAATTCTAGCAGTCCGTCCTTTCAGAAGTCAAGAAACGCAACACGTCCTGAGCATGGCCTTTTCCTCAATGCCTCCGGGCGATCCTGCCTGGCACGGGATTTAATGAAGAACACAGGACAAGTCCCGGAGATTGGAAATACATGGTTTCGTTTGACTCGTCCCATCCCGGTCCAGGAGGACCCCGTATAAGTTGGCATTGTTGGCGCCATCAACGTCTTCCTTGGGATCATCTCCCACGTGTAGCGCCTCTTCCGGCTCGACCACGTGTTGGGCCAAGGCATGACGAAAGATCTTCGGAGATGGTTTGGCCGACCCGACGAGACTGGAAATCGTGATGGAATCAAAAAACTGCTCCAGCTGCAACTCCCTGAAGACTTCAAACAACCGCGTATCGAAGTTGGAAATCACCCCAAGCTCATACCCCTGCGAGCGCAATTGCCGGAGCACTTCTGGCACTTCGGGGTAGATCTCCCACGCATCGGCCGTCCTGAACGCTTCATAGACTTCATCGAAGTAGTCGTCAAACCCTTCAAACATCCCAACGCGATAAAACACCGCATGCACGACGTCAAACCACCAGAGCCGTTCGCATTGCTTCAATTGTTCCGGGTGTTCAACGGCAAAGATCGGTGGAGGAGCCTGCGAAAAAGCCTCCTTGAAAGCCTGATTCACTCTGGTCACCATCTCAACCGAACGCCGCACGCCATACTTTTCAGCATACCGAAGATAGACGTCACCGACGGACCCCTTGACGTGAAACAAGGTTCCAACGGCATCGAAAAACACGACCGTTATGCGTGATTTCGACATGGCAAGGAAGCCAGGGGGACGGACCCTTGCCCGAGCGGGGAGGGCGCCGTGACAAAAGACAGAGGCGCTTACTTTTTGGTGCCGGCTTTACGTTGTGCCTGCTCAAGGGCCTTCAGGCGTTGCTGATTCTTTCGATGTTTGCGACGAAGTTCGCGATCTTTTTCTCGACCTCTCGGCATCTCTCTTCCTTCCCGTGATTGGAATTTCCCGTGTTCGGACACCCGTAGGATCGGAGGTCATTCTATCGCAGGCGTTCTTGCGAACACAAGCCGGAGTTCAGCCCCCCGATGAAAGACGTCGGGGCCTGCCCTCGATCCGCCGGGGGAGCGGTGGATGCACACGGCTGCTTGCGAGGGCATACCCCCCATGCTAGGATCTGTCGTTCCGTCAGCACGAGTTCTTCATCCTCATGGCGTCCCGGCAACTCAATAAAACCTACGAACATCAGGAGGTTGAAGCACGGTGGGTCCAGCATTGGATCGATCGGGGGGCTTTTGGCACCGCTCCCGACTCGACGGGGCAACCCTATACGATTGTCATCCCTCCCCCCAACGTCACAGGCTCTCTTCACATCGGCCACGCCTTAAATAACACGCTTCAGGACATTCTGATTCGCTGGCGCCGCATGCAAGGGCGAAATACCCTCTGGCTTCCGGGAACCGACCATGCCGGTATTGCCACGCAAAACGTGGTGGAACGTCAGCTTTTGGCAGAAGGCCTCCATCGGGAGCAACTCGGGCGAGAGGCGTTCATTGAACGGGTCTGGACATGGAAAGAGCAATCCGGCAACAACATTCTCGAACAACTGAAACGACTCGGAGCTTCCTGCGATTGGTCCCGTCTACGCTTTACCATGGACGAGGGGTTGTCCGAAGCCGTTCGAGAAGTCTTCGTTCGCCTGTATCACGAAGGGCTCGTGTATCGAGGACACCGATTGATCAACTGGTGCCCCCGCTGCCTCACCGCACTGTCCGACGTTGAGGTCGAACACCAACCGATACAGGGCGCCATGTACCACGTTTCCTACCCCCTGGCCGATGACACCGGGGATTCCCTCATCATCGCCACCACGAGACCGGAGACGTTACTCGGGGATACCGCGGTCGCGGTTCATCCCGACGATTCCCGCTATAACCGGTACATCGGACAATCCATCAGGCTGCCGCTCACCAACCGGACCGTTCCGATTGTGGGCGACGAGATTCTGGTGGATCGAGAATTCGGGACCGGCGCCGTCAAAATCACCCCGGCTCATGACTTCAACGATTTCGAGGCAGGGGAACGGCACCGACTCCCTCGTATTGCCCTCCTGACCCCTCAGGCCCTCCTGGATCCCGATTCACTTCGGGACGCAGGGGTCGAATCGGACGTTCGGGACAGCATAGCCGGCGTCCCGACAACCAAGGCCCGCACCCTCGTCGTTGAGGCCTTGAAACGCAAAGGGTTCCTGGTCAAGGTCGAAGACCACCAGATGGCCCTAGGGCAGTGCTATCGCTGCAAAACCACTGTGGAGCCGTTCCTTTCGCCTCAATGGTTCGTCAAGATTCGACCGTTGGCCGATCCGGCGATTGCCGCGGTGGAGCAAGGTCGCGTTCGCATTATTCCCGAAGAATGGTCGAACAATTACCTGGGCTGGATGAGAGGGATCAAGGACTGGTGTATCTCACGACAGATCTGGTGGGGGCACCGCATCCCGGCCTGGTATTGCACCACGTGCTGTCCCGAAGCCCGCAGCATGCTCGAAGGTGGCGGCAGTCACCTGATCCCCACGCACGCCACCCCCGTTGTGTCCAAAACCGCTCCGACCACCTGCGCGACCTGCAAACAGCCTCAATTCATTCAGGACCCTGACGTCCTCGACACGTGGTTCTCATCTGCCCTGTGGCCTTTTTCCACCCTGGGATGGCCCGCAGACACCGGGGATCTCAAGACCTATTACCCGACTTCGACGCTGGTCACGGGATTGGACATCCTGTTCTTCTGGGTGGCGCGCATGATCATGATGGGGCTCAAGTTTACCGGCAAGCCTCCGTTCCGTGACGTCTATATCCATGCCCTGGTGCGCGACGCCGAAGGCGAAAAAATGAGCAAATCCAAGGGGAACGTCATCGATCCCCTGACCAAGATGTCGCAATACGGGACCGACGCGCTGCGCTTCACCCTGGCCTCCATGGCTTCACCGGGCCGTGACATCAAACTCGCCGAAAACCGGATCGAAGGCTATCGAAATTTTGCCAACAAAATCTGGAATGCCGCCCGCTTCATCCTGATGAACGCAGAGGGGCCGTCTGAATTGCGACCGGTTTCCGACAGGCCATTCGCGGATCAATGGATCTTGAGCCGGCTCAACCACGTCACCGACGCCGTGACGATTCGTCTCGAAGAATACCGATTCGATCAAGCCGCGGGACAGCTTTATCAGCATATCTGGCACGAATACTGCGATTGGTATCTGGAACTCATCAAGCCCGTCCTGCAAGAAGGGGATTCTTCCGCTGCCCGATCCACGCGCGGAACCATGCTGCAAACGTTCGAACATCTTCAACGCCTCCTCCATCCCTTCATGCCGTTTCTGACCGAAGAAATCTGGCAGACCCTGCCACACCAGGGCGACAGCCTCGTCCGTCAGCCGTTTCCTGTACCAACCCGGGAATGGGAGAACCCCGAAGCGGAGAAGACTTTCGCCGTGATCGAGCAGGTCGTCACCACCGTCCGAACCGGGCGGGCCCTCCTGGATTACGAACCATCAAAATCCTTGACGATCCTGGCCACGGCCAACGATCCGGACGAGGTCGCGCGATTGCATGCATCACGACACCACGCCGCCCAGCTCTGTCGAGGCACGATCTCCATCGCCGACCAGGACGCCTGGCCGGCTGATCGCATCCTGCGTCTCGCAATGGGCAATCTCATGATCGGGATCGCGCTTGAAGGCAAGGTGGATCTGAGCAAGGCCTTGACGCGGATCAACAAACAGATGCAAGCCAAACAAAAGGAAGCCGCACGCCTCCACGGACGCTTGGCGTCCCCCGACTTTGCCGTCAAGGCCGCCCCGGACGTCGTTCAAGAATCGAAAGATCGTCTGGCCCTTCTGAGCGCGGAGCTCTCGCTTTTGTCCAGCAGCGAACAACAACTCCAGACCATGGCGTCCTGAAATCCCATGTCCCGGACTCCTCTGCCTTGGTTTGAACTCGAATCGCTGGTCACAACGGCCCTGCAAGAAGACGCGCCTCACGGCGATCTCACCACGCGCGCCCTTCTCGATCCGGGCCTTACGGCACAAGCCAGCGTCGTGGCCAAGGAAAAGCTGACCCTGGCTGGCGTCGCGGTGCTCCACGCCGTGTATCGGGTCCTGGAGCCCGAGGTCGTGGTGACTGCACGATTCGAAGATGGAGCCCTCCTCGAAGCCGAACAGACGTTTGCCGTCCTCCGGGGACCGGCGCATGCCATTCTGAGAGGGGAACGAGTGGCGCTGAATTTTTTGCAGCACCTTTCCGGCATCGCCACCCTGACCGCCAGATTCTGCCACGCCATCCGACCCTATCCCACCAGGCTTGTAGATACCAGAAAAACCACTCCCGGCCTTCGACGACTTGAGAAATGGGCCGTGTCACTCGGGGGAGGAACCAATCATCGCACGTCGCTAAGCGATGGGGTTCTCATCAAGGACAATCATCTGGCGCTGCTGGAAGCCCAGGGGGCAACCCTCGGGGAAGCCTGCCGAAAAGCCAGGGCACGGCTCTCCCGACAATTCAAGATCTGCGTGGAAATCGAGACACTCGAGCAAATTCCCCAAGCCCTGGATGGCGGCGCCGACATGCTGCTTCTGGACAACATGTCCCCGTCCCTCGTCCGGGAAGCCGTGGGCCTGATCAACGGCCGGGCGTATACCGAGGCTTCGGGAGGCCTCACGCTCCAAAACGTCCGAGAATATGCCGCCACGGGCGTCGATGCGCTTGCGATCGGAGCCCTGACCCATTCCGCGCCAGCCGTCGACATCGGGCTGGACGCCTACGCGCACCAGAACGTCACGTGAACACGTCGACTTCCACGCAAGCCTCGCGGCTGGAGTCCGAAGCCATTCGACGGCAGTTGACGACGCGAAGCCTGGGGCGACGGCTTCATCTGTTTGAGGAACTCGCTTCAACCAACGTGACGGCCTTGACCATGGCCGGCGCCGACGCCGCCCATGGAACGGCGATCCTCGCCGAAGCGCAAACGGCCGGCAAAGGACGATGGGGACGACCATGGATCTCGCCCCCTCACCTCAACCTCTCCTGTTCCCTGATCCTCAACGATCCGGACGTCTCGCGTCACGTCTCCTGGATCCCCCTTGTCACGGGCCTCGCCCTTGCCGAAGCCCTTCGACGTTCCTGTAGCATCGAGATCGCGCTGAAATGGCCCAATGATCTGCTGTACGCCGAAAGAAAGATCGGGGGCATCCTGTGTGAAAGTTCGAGTCACGGGTCTCGATTCTCGACCTGTGTCGTGGGATTCGGGGTGAACGTCAACAGTCGAGAGGCGGATTTCCCGGAAGAGCTTCGTGCCATCGCAACCTCGTGTTACCAGGCAACCCGACGATGGCATGATCGAAACAGCCTGCTCGCCGACATGTTCAACCGGTTGGAAAGCTGGTATGATGACGTGAAATCCGGACGGTTCGAACGCGTTCGACAATCCTATGCCGCGTCCTGTACCACGCTCGGACGAGAAGTGGAAATTCTGGCAGATCCAACCATTTACGGAACGGCCGTCGACATCGGGAAAGACGGGACACTCCTCGTCGCGACCGGAGGACAAACCCTGGAAATCCGATCCGGTGACGTTCGGCATCTTCGGCAAAGTCCATGCTCCTGACGATTGACGTTGGAAATTCCCAAATCGTGTTCGGGGTATTCGACCGGCACGTTCTGCAACACTCCTGGCGCATCGCGACGGACCACACGAAAACGGCTGACGAATATGGGATTGCCTTCGCGTCGCTCATGCGCGAATCCGGGATTGTGCCCCGGGCGATTCAGGGCACCATTATTTCCAGTGTGGTCCCTCCCCTGACCCCGAGCCTTGCCACCATGATCGAAACCTTTTTTCATCATTCCCCGCTCATCGTCTCATCCGACTTTCCCTTTGGGTTGACCATCGAATATTCCAACCCCCGGGAAATCGGAACCGACCGCCTGGTCAACGCAGCGGCAGCGTTTGCACGCTATCGGACGAATCTCGTGATCGTGGATTTCGGAACCGCTACGACGTTCTGTACCGTCACCAAGGACGGACGATATTTGGGAGGAGTGATTGCCCCGGGCATCAAAAGCGCCGCCGAGGCCCTTCATCACCATACCGCCCAATTACCCAACGTGGAATTGACCCGCCCGAAGAACGTGATCGGGACGGATACGACGAGCAGCATCCAGTCAGGATTGATGTTCGGATATGCGGGCCTGGTCGATGAACTGGTCACCAGAATCGAAAGAGAAATCGGCCATTCCACCAAGGTTATCGCCACCGGCGGCCTGGCCCCGATCCTCGCGCCGATTTCCCGAACCATTCAGGAAATCCGACCATCGCTAACCCTGGAAGGGTTGGAACTGCTCTTTCGCCGTCAACACGACCAGCATCCCCCCTTTGCATAAGGGCTCTCACGTTCGACAGAACCCCGCCTGTCCTTCGAGTTTTTCGATGGTTTTTCATTTTTTCGGGTTGACTTGCTTTGTCTCCGTGACTATCTGAAGAACACACGAAGGGAGACCTATGAGCGAAAAAAGTAAAGTGCAGGATGAATTTCATGGGGAAGAATCCGTTCCCGAGTCATCTGCAGACCAACCGGAAACGCCCCACTCCGAAGGAGAGGAATTTCAGGAACCGGCGCAACCAAATGAAGAGGCGGAGCTAACCAGACACCTGCTGGAAAAAAACGAGGAACTGCATGCCCTGAATGACAAATATCTTCGCCTGGCCGCAGAATTCGACAACTATAAACGGCGGATTCAACGCGACCAACGGGATACGGTCAGGTTTGCAAACGAAAAGTTGTTCAAGGATTTGCTTCCCACCCTGGACAACCTGGAACGGGCCCTTCAATCCGGACGTGAGCAATCCCTCCTCGAAAGTCTTCTGGAAGGAGTGGACCTCACGTACAAGCATTTTCTCGACACCATCCAGAAAATGGGAGTGACACAGGTCTCAAGCGTGGGAGAGGTCTTTGATCCGGCCAGGCATCAAGCCGTGGGACAGGTCGAAGCCCCGAACGTCCCTGAAAACGTCATCGTGGATGAATATCAGAAAGGCTATTTTCTCCACGATCGGATATTACGGCCAGCCATGGTGACCGTTGCCAAGGCCAAACCAGACGCCGGAGAGGCACAGCAATCGAAGGAAGGAGCCGAAGCATGAGCAAGATTATTGGAATTGACCTTGGAACGACCAACTCCTGTATCGCCATCATGAACGGTGCCGATCCGGAAGTGATCGCCAACTCGGAAGGCGGACGAACCACGCCGTCGGTGGTAGCGGTCACGGACAAGGATGAGCGGCTGGTCGGCCAAATTGCCAAGCGTCAAGCCATTACAAACGCCGAAAACACCATTTTTTCCGTCAAACGCCTGATGGGGAGAAAATTCGGTACCAAGCAAGTCTCGACCGCGACCGAGCGGTTGCCCTATAAGATTCTACAGGCTTCGAATGGGGACGCACACGTGGAAATTCGCGGCAAACAATACAGCCCCCCCGAAGTGTCGGCCATGATTCTGCAGAAAATCAAACAGACGGCCGAAGATTTTCTGGGAGAAAAAGTCTCGGAGGCGGTGATTACCGTCCCGGCGTACTTCGACGACAGCCAGCGACAAGCCACCAAAGACGCGGGCCAGATCGCGGGCCTGAACGTCCTGCGAATCATCAATGAACCCACCGCGGCCTCCTTGGCCTATGGCCTGGAGAAAAAGAAAGAGGAACGAATCGCCGTATACGATCTGGGCGGCGGCACCTTCGACATTTCAGTCCTCGAAATCGGGGACGGAGTGTTCGAGGTGAAATCCACCAACGGCGATACCTTTCTGGGCGGTGACGACTTCGACCTTCGAATCATCGACTGGCTGGTGGACGAATTCAAAAAGGATCAGGGGATCGATTTGAAAAACGACCGCATGGCGCTTCAACGCCTGAAGGAAGCCGCGGAGCGGGCGAAGATCGAACTCTCATCGACACAGGAGACTGAAATCAATCTCCCCTTTATCACCGCCGACGCCAGCGGCCCCAAGCATCTGATGCTCAAGCTCTCCCGATCAAAATTGGAACAACTCGTCGACGACTTGATCACCCGGTCCATCGAACCCTGTAAAAAAGCCCTGACCGACGCGGGCATTTCTGCTGGCGACATCAATGAGGTGGTGCTCGTCGGGGGCATGACGCGAATGCCCAAAGTCATCGAACGAGTCAAAGCCTTCTTCGGCAAGGAACCCCACAGGGGAGTAAATCCTGACGAAGTCGTGGCGATTGGAGCCGCCATCCAGGGAGGAGTCCTCAGGGGCGACGTCAAGGACGTGCTACTGCTGGACGTGACCCCCTTGTCCCTGGGCATTGAAACCCTGGGAGGAGTCTTCACGCGGCTGATCGACCGCAACACGACGATCCCCACCAAGAAAAGCCAGATCTTCTCAACCGCGGCAGACAATCAGACGGCCGTCACCATTCGGGTCTTTCAGGGCGAACGGGAAATGGCCAATGACAATAAACTGCTCGGCCAGTTCGATTTGGTGGGCATTCCCCCTGCCCCAAGAGGGATGCCGCAAATCGAAGTCACGTTCGACATTGACGCCAACGGAATCGTCCACGTTTCTGCCAAGGACATGGCGACGCAAAAAGAGCAGTCCATCAAGATCACGGCCTCGAGCGGCCTGAGCAAGGAAGAGGTCGAACAATTGGTGAAGGAAGCCGAGTCGCATTCCGAAGAAGACCAAAAACGCCGCGAAACCGTAGAACTCCGAAACCAGGCCGATTCCCTGATCTATGGAACGGAAAAGAATCTCCAGGAACACGGAGAAAAAATTCCCGAGGAAGAGAAAACCAGGATTCAGGAAGCGATTGACGGCATGAAACAGGCGATGGAGGGAGACGACGTGGAAGCCATGAAAACGGCCATGCAGACCCTCACCACCGCTTCGCACAAGCTCGCGGAAGAAATGTACAAGAAGACCTCGGCCGAAACGGCCGGCAATGCCGGATCGGACTCCACGGATGGAGCGGACCCCGAAACAGGAAAAGACGAAAAAGTCGTCGATGCCGAATTCGAAGAAGTCGACAAAGAGAAATAACGGGAAACACCGGGCGACGCCGCGCATGCGCGGCGTTTGCGGGGAACAACCGTCCCGATGGCAGAACGCCCCTGCTTTCGCATAACAACGGTCGAGATGGCGAGCCTAAAACAGAAAAGATGGCGACCGTGACCAAACGGGATTACTATGAAGTCCTCGGAATCGAAAAAACCGCTTCCGAGGACGAGATCAAGAAGGCCTTCCGACGACTGGCCCGTCAACATCACCCTGACTTGCAGAGTGACCCCCAACACAAAAAAAACGCCGAAGAAAAATTCAAGGAAGCCAATGAAGCCTATGAAGTCCTGAGCAATCCGGAATCCAGGAAACGGTACGATACGTTCGGACATTCAGCAGGGCCGCAGGGATTCGGGGGAGCCGAAGGGTTCGATTTCGGTCGCGGTTTTGGCGACATTTTCGGTGATATTTTCGAAGACTTCTTCGGAGGAACGAGAGGAGGCCACCGTCACCCGGAACAGGGCAACGACCTGCAATACAATCTGGAACTGTCCTTTGAAGAAGCCATCGACGGAAAAGAAGCCAAGCTCAAGATCCCGAGATGGGAAGGCTGCGAATCCTGTCATGGGACGGGTGCCAAATCGGCCGAGGCCGTCAAACGTTGCCCGGGTTGTCAGGGGACCGGACAAATTCGCCTGCAACAGGGATTCTTCTCGATCAACCGGCCCTGCGGCCAATGTCAGGGAACCGGACAGATCATTACGGAACCCTGTTCTTCCTGCAGAGGGCAAAAACGGGTGTACAGAGAACGCACGTTATCGGTCACCATTCCCCCGGGCATCGAGACCGGCATGCGCTTTCGTCTGGCCCGGGAGGGTGAACACGGCGTGAATGGCGGACCTCCCGGCGATCTCTACGTTGCCGTCGCCGTCAAACCACATCCGATCTTTACCCGAAAGGGCAACGATCTTCTCGTGGATCTGCCTCTTGACATGGTCACGGCAACCCTGGGCGGCAAGGTCGACGTACCGACCCTCAAAGGGAAGACCCACGTCAAAATTCCCGAAGGCACCCAACACGATCAAGTGCTTCGACTCAAGGGACTGGGCGCACGGGCTTTGAAAAGCCGGAGTGCCGGCGACCAGCTCGTTCGAATCAAAATCGGCATTCCCACCAACCTGACGACCAAACAACGGGAGCTGCTGACCGCCTTTGCCAAAGAACGTGGAACCTCGTCAACGAGTCAGGAAGACGGACTGTTTGACAAGGTGAAAAACATGTTCGATTGATCAAGCAGAGCCTGCTTCCCCACGTCGTTCTGTCCGATGGCGGTCTTTTTCATTCAATCAAGCCGGATTGCCAATCACACCGTCACGATAGACGATCCGCTCCGCTCCCATCTTGCCAAGAGCCTCCGCGTTCGCAAAGGCCAGAAAATCTGGGTGGGAGACGAGCAACGAGTCCGCTATCACGTGCGGGTCGACCATCTCGATTCGAACGCGCTTCAGGCGTCCATCCTGGAAACGGTTGCAGGACCTCCGCCCCCCCGGGCCGGAATTATCCTGGCGCAGGCTCTCCTGAAAGGGGACCGCATGAACTGGGTGATTCAGAAAGCCACGGAACTGGGCGTCACCGCCATTGTTCCCTTACTGACATCGAGAGTAATTGTTCGTCCCCCGGCAGCCCGGATCGGAACGGTACGGGAGCGATGGCAACGAATCGCAGTGGACGCCGCGCAGCAATCGGAGCAATGGGCATTCCCCTGCGTCACCCAGCCGATGACCCTCCCGGAACTGTTTCGACACGTTCCCCACGCGGCGCTCCACTGTGCGCTGGTCGAACGGGAACAACACGAACGACTCGGATCGCTTTCCATCGAGCACGCGTTCCAGGGCACCATGGTGCTGGCCGTTGGCCCCGAAGGGGGCTGGACGCCGGAAGAACGGCAGGAACTCCACCACCAACGGTTCCAAGCCCTTTCACTGGGCGAACGCATACTCCGAAGCGAAACCGCCCCCTTGGCGGCGCTGAGCATCCTGCAACATCATTTGGGAAATCTGGGAGAACCGATCAGGATGAAGGGGAAACGATCTTGAGGATGGTCCCACTCTGGCCAACGGCCCAGCCCACGTCGGGATCGGGGAAGGACAACCCATAAAGGCTGAATGGTTCCGAAAGTTCTGGCTCGTCCCACGTGAAACCGGCGTCGGTGGTCTTCAGAAACGCGCCACGCTCTCCGATAATCCAGCCTGCACGAAACCCCGTAAACTGGACTTTCAGAAAGTCCGGTGGCCTGATGCAGGGAGACCCGCACGGCAGGGTACGATCAACCCATTTTTTCCCACTGGTAATCGTCTGAAAAATCGCGCCCTGGGATCCGACGACCCACCCGCCCTCGACATCCGTAAAATACAGATCGAAGAACGTCGTGGCACTCCCGGTCGATTGCTGAATCCAGCTTTGTCCTCCGTCCTCTGAGAACAGGATCGTCCCGATCGCACCGACGGCCCATCCTTGTTGCGCATCGATGAATTGGACCCCGAACAGATCGACCGCGGTCAAACTGCGTTGATCCTCCCAGGTCACGCCGCCATCCACGGTCCGCAGGATGGTTCCACGCTGTCCGACGATCCAGCCCTTCAGGGGATCCAGGAAATAGACGTCGTACAGGGCGATGCCCACTCCGGCCACCTGACGCTGCCACGTCTTCCCATGATCGTTCGTATGCAGAATGGTCCCGTTTTGCCCGACGATCCAGCCATGTTGCGCATCCGTAAAATAGACGCTCGTCAACAGGGCCGCCGTGTGGCGAGTCACCGTTTGCCACGTTTCCCCGGCATCCGTCGTTTTCAGGATCGTTCCGCCGGCACCAACGGCCCAACCGTTCTGCGGACTCAGGAAAAAGGTCCCGAGAAGCGTGGACTTGGTCCCGCTGTTCTGAACGGTCGAGACCACGGGTGTTCCGGCTTCGACCCGATCGGTCAAGCCCGGGAAACCGCACAGACCTCCTGCCAGCAGGAGAGCATGAAGAGCGAAAAGAACGGCTTTCATGGGATCTGGTCAGTTCTCCATTTCTCTTGCGTGTAATCGTAGAAAAACTCCTTGTGCGGCAAGCCCCGTGGGAGAATCTTGAATGCACCCGCCACGGCACTCAGCCACTGCTTCCGGGAACAACACCGGCCGTTTTCGAGCACGTCCCAGGACCCGCGGCGCACGACGATTTCCCCTTTGGTGGGATCCACGTAAAAGCCTTCGGGATGCCCGAAGCCAAACACGTGTCGTCGGGGCACCTGAATCTTGATCTCCGTATCCGTCCAGGCAACCACCACGGCCGCGACCCCATTCACCAGCACTTCCGTTCGTGAGACATCCGGCCCCAGACGATAGTTCTTCCAATCATGGGCTTCGGTATTCAATTCCAGACGCGTCGCCTCCGCAATTTTGAGGAACTCGCCGAATCCCTCGCCGCGCAGGGTCACGATTTCATCGATCCCCGCTTCGGTCGGTGAATAGGACGTCACCTTTGGGGTCTTCACGGTAAACGAACCAACCTCGAATGCCAGCACGTCCTGTTTCTCGCAACAGGTTCCATCCGGCTTGGGAATCGTGGCTCCCCGCTTGACCACCACGGGTCCGGATTTGGCGCTATAGGGCACCCACACGTTGATTTCCGTGTCCTGCCATCGGTGAATAATGGCAGGCACCCCGCCAATTTCCACCCGGTTCTGGCCAGGATCGAAATCGAACGCATACGCCGTACTGCCCGCTTCGGAGAACACCCCGAAATTCTTCCCTTTAATGTAGACCAGGGTGCCGATGGGCCCTTCGGTGGGAAACAGTCGTTCGAATCCAGGGTGAACCACTTCGAACTGTCCCAGGGTTCGCGTGCGCCCCTCACGCTGAAACGTCACGGGCCCGCTGACCGCGTTTAACGGCACGTGGGCCACGATCGTGCGCGGAGACCATTTCGAGATCGTCACCGGTTTGCCTCCGATCGCAATCGCATCCTGAGGCTCTTTGGCATCGCCGAACTGCTGTCCGCTCAGGACAATCTTGGTCCCGACCGGCCCCTTTGCCGGCGCGAACGAAATACTGGGAATCAGGGAGACCGGCATGGAATTACTCTCGGCATATTCCACCGGAGCACAGCAGGAGCCGTCAGGCAATGGATCGGAGGACGCCAACTGCACGACCACGTCTCCGGATAGGGCATTGGCCGGAATCTTGACCTCGATTTTCGAAGGCCTCCATTTCAGAATTTCCGCCAGAATGCCGTTGATCAACACCCTGTTCACGCCAAACATCGTATTGGGATCACGAGACCCGGCCGTGTCGCCGAAATTCTCACCCTCGATCGTGAGCACTGATCCGGGTTCCGCCTCCTGAGGGGTCAGCCGGGCAATCTTCACCGGCCGGACGGTAAACCGGCCGGCAACCGTGGTGCCTTGAGGCCCTGAAACCGTGATGTCGCCACTCTTGGCCTGCAATGGGACCTTGACCATCACCAAGTCAGGCTCCCAGAGTTGAATCAACGCGGACACGCCGTTGAATTCCACCCGATTCTCCGCGGTTGAAACAAATTCTCCGAAGGCTGCCCCGCCAATCGTCACCGTGGAGCCCGGAGCCCCCGAATTCGGAAACAATTCAGCCTGGGCCAACGAACCCATTCCACAAATACACAGTACCGCTAGCAACGCATGTCTCATACCGGAATGACCTTTCCCTATCAGAACTGATATTTCATGTTGAGGCTCACGCCCCAAAATTGAATGTCGTCTGTCACCGCATTGTACCGTACCCGCGGACCGTTCTCGGCAATTGCGGACTCGTGGCTGCGAAGCTGATCCCATTCCCGGCCATCCGCGAATTCACCAAAATCCGCCCACCTGAACTTGAGCCCGATGCTCACCGGGTCACTGACCTGGTAATCCACCCCTGCAATCGCCTGATACCCGAACAGCGTGTCCGAGAGCTTGGCCCGGCTGATGGTCGTCGTCCCGGCGACCTTTCGGTTCAGATCCTCACGGGCATCACGGTCCGTCTGAATTTCATTGCCATCGCGGTCGGTCGTGAACGTCGGAATATCGTTGGGATCATAATTTCTCACCCATCGGTTATAGAAGTCCAGGGACACGCGCGCGAATCCGACTCCAAACCCCACGTAGGGGGTCCATTTCGAGTCCGACCTGTAGTCGTAATACAGGTTGGCGAAAAAATTGTGCGTCAGCACGTCATCGACACCGGCTTCCGTGTACAGGAGTTCTTGCTCCTTCCCACCCTGAAACGGCCCTCCGGGGAGAAGGTCGATTTCGTCGTCCACGTCATCATAGGTCGTGCCGCGATAGAAATATTCCCCCTCGATTCTGAAGCTGCCCAGGCGATACCCCAGAGACACCCCGGCCAGAAGGCCCGCACCACCGTCAAACTGCTGAAGCCAGGAAAACTGGTCTCGGCTGGACTGGGCACAATTTCTCATGGGGTCCACCAGAAACCCTCCTGACCCGTCCGTATTAATAAACTTGTCGCATTGCGTGGCAACGTCATTATCCCAGGCCTCCACGTCCATGCCCGGAGCCACCGCAACCCCTAAGTCCATCCCCAGGTACAATCCGTCCTCAGCCCATACCGGGCCGGAGAACACCACCAACGCCATCGCCATCACCAAGACTGTTCTCATGCTCTACCCATGTCTCATGGCAACGCCGTTTCTTTTTTTGAGGAACACGATGGACGATCCTGCCAATGGCCAACGTGTTGAGGACGATTTTTTTCGGGAAAAACGCAGAAGAAACCATGATTGTCCAACCGTTCCCACGCTGCTGCTCTTCCACGGATAAAAGATTATAACGTATGATTTTTTTTATCGTCAATCAACGGTCGTTTCCATCCAACAGCCCGCAACAGGGGGCGGGCATGCCCATGAATGACGCCTGCGAAGATGAGATCCCGTAACGGGTTCGGCAGCCAATGGTTAAGGCGAGGCTCCGGTCAGGCGAGCAATCGTGGCGGATGCGGCGTTTCTGACTTCGACCTCTTTCGCGTTCCCTTCGAGATCCCTCAACAGCGGCAGAGCCTCCACGACGTGAAAATCGCCGAAGGCCAGGACGCTCCGTACCTTCACGTACACGTCCGGATGGTTTAACAGATCCGGCAGGATGTCGACGATTCTGTCATCCTCCGCCCGCACGAACTCCCCGATCGTCCGCCTGGTAGCCAACGGTTCATACAGCATGTGGGCTTGCTGCATGCTGTGCATCGTGCGGTCGGAAGTCCACACGGCCTCGTCGGACGAACTCTCGACACCGGGAACCACCTTGGCTCGCAACTCCTTCAGGAAGACGCGAGGCGCGTCGTGGTTCCGGTGAATCTGTCCATCCACGATTTCCCCAAGAAAATGATAATAGGGATTGGTCATGAAATTATGCAGCGAGTCCAGGTACGGCAAGGTGCCCGAAGGAGTAAACGTGGCGCCTTCCTGAATTGCAATTTCAAACAACGGGCCTTTCTCGTGGTGTTCGATCCGGAAGGTTCCCGAGAGCACCGTCCCGTATCGATTGATACCGAACGGCCGGCCTTTGGTCTCCTCATACGAACCCACCAGGGTCAAGGCATGCGGCTGTTGCTTCTCCCGCACGATCTGAAAACCCACGGCCGTCAGCTTGGCTCGAACGTCCGCTTCGGGATCCCACAACAGTCTCCCCCGCGTCTTCCAGGTCGAAGTCCGTACCTCCACGTAAATCGTGTTGGCCGTTCGAACGGAGGAGAAGCCGTTCGGATCGGTCAGATACGTCACGGTGGCCAGCGCATGATCCGGCGCACTCAGGCACAGCATGAAGAACGGAAGGATCCATCGTGTTGTCACGTTCATTCCAGATTCACGAATCGCCGGACGACAGGTGAACGATCAATTCAAGTTCAACGGGAACCCCCATGGGCAATTCGGCAACGCCCACGGCGGCTCGGGCATGACGGCCGGCTTCGCCGAAGATGGCCACCAGCAGATCGGACGCTCCGTTGATCACGGAGGGATGGTCCCTGAATCCTTCGTGAGAAGCCACGTAGCCGGTCATTTTGACGATTCGCCGCACGTGATCCAGAGAGCCCGTTGCCTGACGGACATTGGCCAGGGCATTGAGCAGACACAACTGGGCCGCTTCATAGGCTTCTTCTTTGGAGAGATCGAGTCCCACCTTTCCCCGGAAGATGATCTGCCCGTCACGACTGGGCACGACGCCACTGAGAAAGAGCAGATCCCCGACCTGAACGGAAGGCACGTACGTGGCCACGGGTTGGGGCGGGGCCGGCAGGCTCAATCCCAGGGTCGTGACGCGTTGTTCAAAAGACATGGTGCGCGAAGATTACGAGGAACGACGACGTGGCCGCAACTGATACTTTCTCACGGCGCGATTATGTTCGGCAAGCGTCGCCGAGAACTCATGGCTCCCGTCATTGCGGGAGACGAAATACAAATACCGGGTCGAGGCAGGATAGAGGGCCGCGGAGATCGCCGCGCTGCCGGGATTGGCAATCGGACCAGGGGGCAACCCAAGGACGCGGTAGGTATTGTACGGGCTCTCGATCGCCAGATCCTTTTTCTGGAGATTGCCGTCAAAGTCGTTCAAGGCGTAGATGACCGTGGGATCGCTTTGCAGCGGAATTTTTCTTCGCAGTCGATTGTGAAAGACTCCGGAGATCAGGACGCGTTCGTCGGGTCGCGCCGTTTCCTTCTCGATGACCGACGCCAACGTCACGACCTGGTGCATGGACAGCCCCAGCTCCACGGCCCGACGTCGGTGTTTCTCCGTCACGGCCCGTTGGAACCGGGCGACCATTGCCTCAATCAATCGTTCCGGTTTCACGTGACGAGCGAACCGATAGGTGTCGGGGAAGAGGTAGCCTTCCAGGCTCTCGACGGGCAACGACAGGGTTCGAATGAAGCTCGGATCCCTAGTGCACCGGAGAAACGCCTCACGATCGGCTAACCGTTGCTCGTGCAACACCTCGGCGATCTGACTCACTGAAAACCCTTCGGGAATCGTCACCCGGTACTGGACAACCTCACCCTTGAGGATCTTCCCCAGAATGGCCGAGGAGTCCATGCCCCCATGAAATTCGTATTCCCCAGGAATGATTTTCCGGTCAGCACCCGTGAGACGGCCCAGCCACACAAACGCCCAATCGCTCCGGATCAAGTTCTGCCGATGCAATCGTTCTGCCACCTCGGCCAAGGAGGCTCCTTCGGGGACAGTCAGGATACTGACCCGGGAAGGATCACCAACGGATTGCAGGTGATTCGTCAATGCGAATCCCCCGCCAAACCCTAGGACGAGCAGGACAGAGATGAGGAGGAGTCCCTTTTTGATCATCGATGCTTCAACGGGAGTTCACACGGGCAGACCAACGGGGATCAGGAAGCCGGGCCACGCCCCTCACTTCGACGCCTGAGCTTCAACCAGGTGAAACACCTTGTCGAGGGCCTGACTCAGTTTGTCGGGATGTTTGCCTCCGGCCTGGGCCATTTCCGGTCGCCCCCCGCCTGATCCGCCAATTTCACGAGCCATCTCCTTGATCAACGCTCCAGCCTGCACTCGATGGGTCAGGTCAGGAGACACGACCACCAACAACGACACCTTTCCCTCCGCGACCGAGCCCAACGCCAGCACGCCACTGGAGACCGTGCTTCGCACCTTGTCGGAAAGCAGTCGAAGGTCCTGCATGGATAACCCCTGAGCCTCCTGGACGTGAACGTGAATGCCCTGGATCTCCCGAACCCGGGCAGCCTCTTGACCGGCACGCTGGTCCATGAGCTTCAGTTTGAGCCGTTCGACTTCCCGCTCTTTTTCCTTGACCAGGGAAACGAGCTTTCGGGTTTTCGCGACGACTTCCGAGGGACTGCTCTTCAGCAACTCCGCCAGCTCCCGGACGTCGGACTCCACTCTTTTCCCATGCTCCAACGCCCCGGTCCCGGTCAAGGCCTCGATGCGCCGGACTCCGGCCGCGATCCCGCCTTCGGAGACAATCCGGAACGAGCCGATCTCGCCGGTATACCGACAATGCGTTCCGCCACACAGCTCCTTGCTAAACTCGCCAATCCCCACCACGCGTACCCGTTCACCGTACTTGTCGCCAAAAAACGCCAGGGCTCCGGCGTGAATCGCCTCCTGGATCCCCATGACGTCGGTCAGGACACACGTGTTTTCCAACACGTGAACGTTGACCAGGGATTCGATTTCCTCGAGATCTCGGGTGCGCAGCGACTTGAAATGTGAAAAATCAAAACGCAACCGGTTCGGGGCAACCAGCGAACCATACTGTTTCACGTGAGGACCCAGCACTTCACGAAGCGCCGCGTGGAGCAGGTGGGTCGCGGTATGATTCCGGGCCGCGGCTGAGCGGGTTGCCGGGTTGACCGTCGCAGTCAGCGGCTCGCCCGTGCGCACGCGACCGGACGCGACCCTCCCCCGGTGAAGAAAAAGCCCCCCTCCGCCCTTGGAGGTTTCCCTGACGAGAATCCGACCGTCCGGGCCCGTCAACGTCCCCTGGTCTCCCACTTGCCCGCCCCCTTCGGGATAGAAGGGGGTGGCATCCAGGATCAGTTCCACGTCATCCCCTTCCACGACTTCTTCCGCCAGGACGTCGCCCTTGAGCATGGCTTGCACCACGCTCTCGGACTGAAGCCCCTGATACCCGAGGAACTCCGTAGGACGAAGCCGTTCGGCAAGTTCGGTGAGGAGGGGGTTTCCCGCCTCCGCGACGAAGACGGCCGACTTGCGTGCCCGATCACGCTGTGCCTCCAACGCACGTTGAAAGCCTGCATGATCGGTGGCCAACCCCTGCTCGCGAGCGGCTTCTTCAATCAGATCCAGGGGAAAGCCGTACGTGTCGTACAGCTTGAAGACGCTTTCGCCGTCCAGGGAATCGCGACGATCCACCTTGGCTTCACCGACCAGACGATTCAGAATGGGCAATCCTTGGTCCAGCGTCCCGATAAAGCGTTCTTCTTCGCTTTCGACGACTTGGCCGAGGGTCTCTCCCGCCTGGGCCAGTTCCGGATACGCCGCTTGCATTTCAGTCACCACCGTGCCGGTCAACTCATACAAAAAAGGCTCGGAGACACCCAACAACCTGCCATGGCGTGAAGCCCTCCGCAGAATCCGTCGCAACACGTATCCCCGACCTTCGTTCGAAGGAAGAATCCCGTCCGCGATCATGAACGTGATCGCCCGCAAATGATCGGCAATGACCCGAAGAGAACGATCAGCGGCTTCATCCCTGCCATATCCGGAACCCATCCGGTCGGCAATCACCGAGAGCAACGGCATGAACAGATCCGTGGCATAATTGCTGTCTACGCCCTGGACCACCGCGGCAAGCCGCTCGAGGCCCATGCCGGTATCGATACTGGGTTTGGGTAGGGAGTGAAGGTGGCCGTCGGCATCGCGGTCAAACTGCATGAACACAAGGTTCCAGATTTCCAGATACCGGTCGCAGTCACAGCCTACCGTGCACGAGGCCCGTCCGCACCCCAGGGCCTCACCCTGATCGAGGTGAATTTCAGAACAGGGACCACAGGGCCCCGTCTCTCCCATTTGCCAGAAATTATCCTTGTGCCCGAGCCGCACGATTCGGGTCACGGGCACGCCGACAGCTTTTTCCCACAGGTCAAAGGCTTCGTCATCCTCCTGAAAAACCGTAATCCACAACCGGTCCTCGGGCAATCCCAGCGTCTTCGTCAAATAGTCCCAGCCGTAACGGATGGCGTCTTGTTTGAAATAGTCGCCGAACGAGAAATTACCCAGCATTTCAAAAAACGTATGATGCCGACGGGTATACCCCACGTTTTCCAGATCATTGTGTTTCCCCCCGGCACGCATGCACCGTTGAACGGAAACGGCCCGGGAATAGGAACGCCGTTCTTCGCCCAGAAACACTCGCTTGAACTGATTCATGCCAGCGTTCGTAAACAAAAGCGTGGGGTCGGCCTGGGGAAGCAGCGAAGCACTGGGGACCACGGCATGATCCGCGGCGCGGAAAAAATCCAGAAATGACTGGCGAAGTTCGTTGGCACTCAGGGGCGGGCAGGATCCTTTGAAGGGTTC
The DNA here is from genome assembly GCA_965221365.1 of Nitrospirales bacterium. Lineage (GTDB taxonomy): Bacteria > Nitrospirota > Nitrospiria > Nitrospirales > UBA8639 > Bin75. The sequence continues at coordinate 372,454 of OZ244884.1, forward strand.
TCTAGTCATCCGAGGCGTTCGTCATCCCTGTCTCGATCATTCGTTGACGCATCCTCTCTCACGTCCACGCAGACACCAGGGATCGTCTTCGGAGCCCTACCGTCCTCTCGGACTCGATCCGGCCCTGCCGGAAAGTCGGGGGCAGGCCTCTTTGGAGCCGACATCCGGTTTCGAGGCAGAAGAACACCTCCTCCCGGCGTCAACACAAGACTGAACCCTGTCGCCCCCCGTTCGGCCCTCCGAATCGAAGGACCAACGCCCCGGGCTTCCCCGAAGGAACAGCCCGGTCGGACAAGGGAGGATCAGGGTTTCCCACGCGTGGGCCCGGGTTTCTTTCCCGTTTCCGCTTCGGCCGAACCCGCGGCCATGGGAACCAGTCCGGCCTCCGCGCGAATCTTCGTCTCAATTTCCCGGGCCGTCTCCGGGTTCTCCTTCAGAAAAGTTTTCGCCGCCTCACGGCCCTGACCCAGTCGCTCTTCACGAAACGAATACCACGCCCCGGCCTTGTCGATGATCTTCCTCTCTACCCCCAAGTCGACGAGCTCCCCGACCTTGGACACGCCTTCGGCAAACATGACGTCGAACTCGGCCTGCCTGAAGGGAGGGGCGGTCTTGTTCTTCACCACTTTGACGCGAACCCGGCTCCCGATCACATCCTGCCCATCCTTGATGGACTCGATTCGCCGGATATCCAACCGTACCGAAGAATAAAATTTCAGGGCGTTTCCACCGGTCGTGGTTTCGGGATTCCCGAACATCACGCCGATCTTCATCCGAATCTGGTTGATGAAGATCACCGTGGTCAGGGACTTGGAAATCGCGCCGGTCAATTTGCGGAGGGCCTGGGACATCAAGCGAGCCTGAAGCCCCATGTGCGAATCGCCCATTTCACCTTCGATTTCCGCGCGGGGCACCAGCGCAGCGACGGAATCCACGACCACCAGATCAATCGCCCCGCTTCTGACCAAGGTCTCGGCAATCTCCAGGGCCTGCTCTCCGGTGTCGGGCTGAGCCACCAGCAATTCGTCGGTCCGAACGCCCAGCTTTTTCGCATAGGACACGTCCAAAGCATGTTCCGCGTCGACAAACGCCGCAGACCCTCCGGCTTTCTGCGTTTCCGCAATAGCATGGAGACACAGCGTCGTTTTTCCCGATGATTCCGGACCAAAAATTTCCACGACTCGTCCTCGGGGCAACCCTCCGACTCCCAAGGCCAAATCCAGAGACAACGACCCCGTGGACACGGCCTGCACGTCATTCAACACGTCGCCGTTGCCCAACTTCATGATCGAGCCCTTCCCAAATTGCCGTTCAATCTGGGTCACGGCCAGTTCCAAAGCCTTCTTTTTCTCCTGATTCTCCGAACTTCGATCGCCCATAACGCCTCCTCGACTCAACGTCTCTATCATACTGAAAACCCGGGATGAGGCCAACTACCTTTCGCAAGGAACCGGCGCACCCGTTCACGCAACGAGCGAGACGTCCCATACTCTCGTATAGACGGCTCCGCCCGGTCGGAGATCACTCTTGAAGAGCGTCACCCGTTCCACGGACACGTGCCCGCAGAAGAAGGGATCCGTGAACGCGCCAAGTGTCTCCAGCACCTGCCCGACTGCACGATGGTTCTTTTTGACTCGAGCCACGGTCAGATGAGGACGAAACGGCCTACCCTCTTCGGGAAACTCCAGACCGATGCGTTCGGACAGATTGGCCAGATCATCCACGGCGCCACCAACACCAATCCACAGCACCCGGGGCGAACGGTTATCCGGAAACGCGCCCAACCCCTTGAGTTCAAGATCAAAGGGGGACACGTGCAAAACCGCCTGCTCCACCATCCGGCGAACGTGAGGAACCTGACTCTCCTCCATCCATCCTATAAACTTCAAATTGATATGGAAGTTTTCGGGATTGCTCCATGAAATACCCGGAAGTTCCTGTTTGATCTTTCGTATGTTCTGCATGATGACCGTTTGCAGGGAAGAGGGCAGATCGATCGCCAAAAACGTTCGTAATCCCATGTTCATCTCCACCCTCGAAGCCGTGTTCCTGCCCTGACTCATGCCCGAGGATTCCTCCCGTTCCAAGGCATTTGATGATTGAGAGAGAGTCGCGACGCGTGGAAGATACACGCCTTCGGCTCAGGGGTCTGCCTCGATCCGCCCCAAATACAAGAGGAAATAGTCATGCCCAGGACACCTTGCACAGCCAGCGCCGCAACACATCGAGCGCCCCTTGCGAGGACCGAAGTTGGATCGTGTCCCGCTCTCCATGAAACCGGAATTCCTGCACATAGGACTTCTTCGGCGTGGCCAACCCCACGTAGACCAACCCAACGGGCTTGTGGTCAGTCCCGCCTCCGGGTCCGGCAATGCCCGTCACGCTCAGGCCCACGTCCACCTTGCTTCTCGTCCGAATCCCGCGAGCCATGGATTTCGCGACCGGCGCACTCACCGCCCCGTATGTTTTCAGCGATGAGACAGGAACTCCCAGCAACTCGATTTTCGCACGATTACTGTAGCACACCACGCCCCGATCCACGTAGGCCGAGCTCCCGGCCACCCGAGTCAGGCGATGCGTAAGAAGCCCGCCCGTACAACTTTCAGCCAGGGCAATGGTGAATCCTCGATCCAGAAGAAGCCCTCCGACCACTTCTTCCATGGTTTGGCCATCGACGGAAAAAACGTGCGGAGCCAACCTGGCGACGATGTCATCCTGCAAGTGATCGAGTGCCGCGTGGGAGACCGCCACGGATCCCTTCCCCGTCTGCCCTCTTCTGATGGTCTCTGCTCGCGTGAGCGACACCACGACTCCGAGCGGAGACGCGAGAAGCCCAAGACGGACAGGACTTGCCGTGGGGACCAGCCCCTTCAGGCGACGATCGATCTCTCCTTCGAGAAGCCCAAAGGTATGAATCGTCCTGGTCTCGATGGAGGACGAAGGGAGCCCTTCTCGTCGGAGAATCGGCAGAAGGGATTCCTCCCACATCCTGCGGGCCTCATGGCCGACCCCGGGAAGGCAAAAGATCCGACAACGCTTCCACGTCAGGGCAAAACCCGGCGCGATCCCCGCGGCGTTTCGAAGCAGGACCGCGCCAGCAGGCAACAACGCCTGTCGGCGCTGGTTTTCAGAAACGCGCCTGCCCGCGGCATGCAGGCGCGTCTTGATGAATGCGAGGGCGCTGGGTCGGAGACGCAGGGGATTTCCGGTTGCCCTGGCCACGGCTTCACGGGTGACGTCATCCATGGTTGGGCCGAGCCCACCGGTGACCAGCACGAGAGTCGACCGTCTTGCCGCATTCGTGAGGGCCAGACCGATGTCGTGAACGTCGTCCCCAACCACGGACTTGAACCGGACTTCGATACCCTGCCCGGCCAGCGCCTCGCTGAGAAAAAGCGAATTGGTGTCGACCCGTCCGCCCAGAAGCAGTTCAGAGCCAACCGCAATGATTTCAGCCGTTGTCATGAAGAGAATGCACCGTTCAACAAACGTGGGGAACGAGGAACGGAAGGGTTCCGAGAACCAGCCCTCCGGGACGAACTGCATCGTGGGAAACCGTGCAGGCTCATGTGCATGCTCCCACTGGTCACCCTAGGGAATGCTCAAAAAATCCACGTCAAACGAGACTTCACTCCCTTCACTCGTCAACACCGTGATCGCGGTCTTTGCTTTCGGATCGAAGGCATCATACCGAAAGTAGCCGATAACCTTGGCCTTGTAGCGTGGAGCATGGGGCCAGGCTTTTGTCCGATGAGCCACGCCGTCGAATCGCATTTTCAGGGGTTTCACCAGTTTCTCGCCCTGCTTCAACACGAGGTAACTGTTTTTGGCAAAGGCAGGGGTTTCGCCGAAGATCGTCACACTCACAAGCATGGATTCCTCGTCAAGAATGCGCTGAATTTCCGTTTCGGAAGGGATTTCCCCTCGCAGCCCGAAATGACTCGCCATTACGGTCAGGCCGTTCATTTTGGTCATCAAAAACCCTTGGGGGTACAACTCCTGATCCGATCCGAACCACGTATAGAGGCGATTCGGCAGCACGCGATCCCTGGCAGCCCGAAGCCCCTGCTCCACGGCCTGCTCGACCTGTACGTTCGTCGGACTCACCTCGATCGCCCGGCTTTCCACGGCCGCAAGCCCTCCTCCCACGCAGAGGAAACACACGAAGGCACTGCCAGGGCCTCGTGGCCGTACGCGATGGAACCAGGATCTCAGTAACGGCATCCTCACCGGGGCACACCGTATATGGGTTTTGACGTGAATTCAAGCTCAGGCATGCCCACCGCGCCTTCCGTCATTCCCACGAAAAGCCTGCCCTCGACATTTTTAATCGGGGGCGGGAATCCAGGACCTTTGCCTTTACTCTTCTGGATGTCGGATCGGAGTCCGGCATGACAGTTGGAGGCCTTGCTTTTTCCTCATGCCGGATCGAGCCGGGCATGACGAGGGAGCGGCATAATAAAGACGACGCGACCTAACGGCAAGGAGCATGCCGATCCATACGGTACAAGGACGTTTCGTTGACAACGCCGATGAAAAATTGATAGATAGTCGAGTCACAAGATTGCTTCATCCGCATCTGGAGGACTTCGCATGGCTGCAGAAGAACAACCTGCCAAACGGCAGTTCGTCAATTTCATTTTTTTCAAGGTCGATCCGGCGTGGCGGAGACTCCCACATGACGAGCGGCAAGCCGGCAAACAGGAATTCGCCCGGGCCATCGAGGAATTTTCCGGCAAAGTCATTGTCGTCCCCTATTCGACGATTGGCATTCGTGGCGACTGTGATTTTCTGCTCTGGCGCATCACCTACGACCTCGAGCTCTTTCAAGAACAGATGTCCAAGGCTTTGGCAACCGGGCTTGGCCGATATCTGACGATCCCCTATTCCTACCTCTCGATGACGAAGCGTTCGGTGTACGTGGATCACCACGTGCATGAAGGCCAGGAAAGCCGACGCTTGAAGATTACGCCGGGCCGCAGCAAATACATCTTCATCTATCCCTTCGAGAAAACCCGCGAGTGGTACCTCCTGACCAAGGCCGCCCGTCAAGGCATGATGGACGAGCACATTGAAATCGGGCACAAATACCCTTCGGTCAAGCTCAACACGACCTATTCCTTCGGACTGGACGATCAGGAATTCGTGGTGGCCTTTGAAACGGACCACCCACAGGACTTTCTCGATCTGGTCATGCACCTTCGCGAGGCGGAAGGCAGTCGCTACACGAAGCGGGACATCCCGATCTTTACCTGTGTCATGAAGAGCCTCAAGGAAGCCCTCGATACCCTCGGCGGGTAAGCCTCTCGATTTTCATCGCGAGTCGGCATTTCCAGACGTTGCCTCCGGTGAAACACCCATGCCGCAACCGGATTCATCGGCAACCCCGTTTCCTGCATCGTCTAGACAAGGGGCGATCCTGTCTTCCATTGTCCCCGGTCTGGGACAATGGGTCCGCGGCTATCCCCTGCACGCGATCCGGGTCCTCGCCGTAGGCGGACTGCTGGGACTCATCGCCTGGGTCCTGAGTCGGCTCGGCGGGCCCGGGGCTGGATTCTTCTTCACGCTGCTGATCATTCCACCCTGGTGGTGCCTGCAAGCCTATGAAGCCTCCCTGCCCGATCCACGAGGGCAGTTCCAGGCCCTGAAAACGGCCTGGCGTCGGGCCCATGACGTTCGATACCTGGGGGGCCTGTTTCTCTTGACCGCGTTCACGGACCTCTACATCATCATGGCGAATCCCGAATACAGTCTCACCCTGTTCTGTTCCAAACCCGAGGGAGTTCCCGGTCTCCTGGCCAAAGCCCAATCACCCACCCTTCACCTTGTCATTGGCTATGGATTCCTCAAACTTCGTCCGTGGGCCCTTTGGGTGTACATGGTCTATGCCGGATTCGGCCTGGGCAATGCCGTGGCCAACTTCGCCTGTTTCGGGTATGGTCGCATTCGCACGGTGTTTTTCCTTTCCCTGGTGGCGTTTACCGTCTACGTGTTCTGGCGTCGCGCCTGCTTTGCCCCCGCTCGAACCGGAGCATGACAGGCCCGTCGCCGTTTTGACAGAGTTCATGATGGTGTGTTATCCCGAAGGCTCATGGAAGAGACGCAAGATCAAGAAAAGGATATCCTGTTCGTGTATCGTCATCCCGACGGTGCCGTCACCCTGTATTCCGACGAAGAATGGGCTCTCGAACGAGGTATGAAACTGGAAGACCTGCACGTCGTGGAAATTCCTCGAAAATTGTATGCCGAAGGAACGATTCAAGACGTCCGTGAATACGTGGCGCAGTATCTGGAAGCAAAAGACGAAGCCTGAGCAATCCCACCATGACCACGACCCTCACGCATTCACCGCTCACGTTTGAACTCATCGAAGCCGTCGTGGAGACCCTGCCCATCCAAAGTCGGATCATGGTCCGTCTGCTCCTGCTTCAATACCTGGAACCGTCCGAGGAGGACGTGCAATTCATTGTGGAGGATCAGCCGGATTCGCGTTTTCTGGCCGGAGATCAGCCCAAGAAAAAACTCTCGCTGGTGGCTGCGACGTATGAGGTTACCGAACGCATCAACCAGTACAGCGGGTTCCTTCGTCAAAAGCGCGAGCGGCCCTGGCTCCAGGTGGAATGCCTGAAGAAGCAGATCGCCTTGGCCGATTTAACCATTCTGGCGGCCGAAGGGCTGCTCACTTCGAAATTTCACGTCGACCGGGCGGTGCTGAAGGAACGCAGAAAGACGGCGGTTTCCGCACTGCCGAGACCGGAAATCCGACGGTTGGAACGCGCACTGGAACTGGAAGAAATCTCTGAAGACGACTTCCACCGCGAGCGGCTGCTGATTGAATTTCAGACCCTGCTCCGGCGACGGGAACGGCAACGCCGGCGATTGACCAATGCCGAACGGGAATATGAACTCTCAGGCCTTTCCCCCTTGCAGGACCACGAAGTCGCGCATATCTGGGGCATCCCACTGGGAAGCCTTTCCGCACGAAAAGCCAAGGCACTGACCCACTATCTTTCGGCGCTCCAAACCAGACTGGACCGGGAATCCGCAGACGACGAGACTGATCCGGGTCGCGATCTTTGGAAAGACACGCTGCGCGTGCTTTCCAGAAAACCTTCCCGGCGCTCCGTCGTCACCTTCATCCCGGGCATCGAGCGAACGGAAGAAGCCCTACTTGAAAAACTCAAGACGTTCGCGGACGGCACCATGCCGGAAGGAGCCGAATCGGGATTCTGGCAATTGATGACCCGCGTTCATGACAGCGAACACAGCGGCCCCTGGCACAGCCATGCTCGGGCCATCTTCGCCCTGCAACGGTTGTTTGCCATTCAATCCGACTCCGAGCCCACACTCGATGAACTCGAGGAGGAACTCCTCACCATCACGAGGCCAACGTCCAAGGACGATGCACTCCCCGCCCACCAAGCGGATGAGCAGCCGGCCGAACTCAGCGAACAGGCGCTCGGCGTGTTGAATGCCCTGGCCGGTGAGATCGACGACAAACGCACGCATTAACGGACGCCGCGGAGCCTTCTCAAAAGCGGGAATTGTCGAAACGTCGTCGCATGTGGTATATCCTAGAGGAGCGTGGCGGTGTAGCTCAGTTGGTAGAGCAGCGGACTCATAAGCCGCGGGCCAGGGGTTCGAAACCCTTCACCGCCACCATTCTTCCAGATACAACGCTTCTTTCCCAGGTCATTCTCCTTGACCGACGTGGCCACATAGGCAAACCTGTCCGCTTGGGTAGTCTCCCCGCCCCGTCTCCAAAAGCACCACACGGGGCACTTGGGACAACATGTATAGGGAACTGATTACCTTCCACGCCCCTTGACGTCATCGATCCCTTGATTGAACCGGAACACAAAACGCTCAGCAGCCTGCGCGTATTCGCTACGCTGTCCCGACATCCATTTTTTGCTTGTTTCATGGACTCATCTACCCTATGGTAAAACGATTTTCCCGCTATATCCCGACGTGATTCCCAGAAAGGCAAGGGCGTAACCATGTCGGATCCGTCAACATTCGAATCGACACACAAAAGCAGGTCGCCGCAAGCCAAACGGGGAAGAGAGACGATAGGACATGACTGACCTGAACGTCAGCAGTTTCATCTGGGGAATCGCTGACGATGTGCTGCGCGATGTTTACGTGCGGGGGAAGTACCGCGACGTTATCCTGCCCATGACCGTCATCCGCCGCCTCGACGCGGTGCTGGAGCCCACCAAGGAGTCGGTGCTCCACATGAAGGAAAAACTGGACAAGGCCGGCATCACCAACCAGGACAGCGCCCTGCGCCAAGCGTCCGGCGAAGCATTCTACAACACCTCGCCCTTCCGGCTCCGCGACCTGGCCTCCCGCGGCAAACAGCAGCAGTTGCGTGACGATTTCGGAGCCTACCTCGACGGCTTCTCGCCCAACGTCCAGGAAGTGCTGGAGAAATTCAAGTTCCGTCATCAGATTCCGACCCTGATCGACGCAGATGCCTTGGGATTCCTTATCGAAAAGTTTCTCGACAGCTCCGTCAACCTGAGCCCTCGTCCTATTCTGAACGGCGACGGCTCGGTGCGTCTGGCGGGCCTCGACAACCACGCCATGGGCACCGTATTCGAAGAACTCATCCGCCGTTTCAACGAAGAAAATAATGAAGAGGCGGGAGAGCACTTCACCCCGCGCGACGTGGTGCAGCTCATGGCGAGGCTCGTCTTTCTGCCGGTTGCCGACCAGGTGCAGTCCGGCACTTACCTTGTTTACGACGGCGCGTGCGGCACGGGTGGAATGTTGACGCTGGCGGAGGAGACACTCCAAGCGCTTGCCAGCGAACGGGGCAAGGAGGTTTCCACCCACCTCTTCGGGCAGGAGGTGAACCCCGAGACCTACGCCATCAGCAAGGCGGACCTCATTTTGAAGGGCGAGGGCGACGAGGCGGACAACATCCTGTACGGCTCTACCCTGGCCGCCGAGGGATTCCCGTCCCGCGCGTTCGACTTCATGCTCTCCAATCCACCCTACGGCAAGAGCTGGAAGAACGACTTGGAGCGTATGGGCGGCAAGTCGGGGGTCAAAGACCCACGCTTTGTGATCGAGCACGACGGCGACCCGGAGTACTCGCTCCTCACACGCTCCAGCGACGGCCAGATGATGTTTCTGGCCAACATGCTGAGCAAGATGAAGCACGACACGGCGCTCGGCAGCCGCATCGCAGAGGTGCACAACGGTAGCTCGCTGTTTACCGGAGACGCGGACCAGGGCGAGAGCAACATCCGCCGCTGGATCATCGAGAACGACTGGCTGGAAGCCATCGTCGCCCTGCCGCTCAACATGTTCTACAACACGGGCATCGCCACGTACATCTGGGTGCTCAGCAACCGCAAGGCCGAGCACCGCCGGGGCAAAGTGCAGTTGATTGATGCGACGGAGTGGCACCAGCCGCTGCGCAAAAACCTGGGCAAAAAGAACTGCGTACTCGGCGAGGCCAACATCACTCGCATCTGTAACGCTTTTCTGTCATTCGAGGAGACTGAGCAGAGCAAAATCTTCGACAACGCAGACTTCGGGTACTGGAAGGTGACGGTGGAGCGTCCTCTGCGACTCGAAGGAGCCGACCCTGACCGCGCCTACAAGCCTGCCGAGATCAAGAAGCTGAAGGACAGCCTTGAGCACAGCGAGACAGCGGCGCCGGTCATCAGGAAGATCCATAGGAAAGGCACGAAGGCCGACCCGCTACGCGGCCTGTTCGAGGCCATTGTCAACGGTAAATCCGCCGTGGTGGAATACGAACCGGACCCCAACTTGCGCGACACCGAACAGATCCCCCTGCAGGAAGAGGGCGGCATCGAGGCGTTCTTGCGGCGTGAGGTACTACCCTACGCCGCCGACGCCTGGTACCTTCGGGACAGTGTAAAGATTGGCTACGAGATCAGCTTCAACCGTCACTTCTACAAGCCGAAGATGTTGCGACCCTTGGAAGAAATCCGAAAAGACATCTTGGCCCTGGAGCGGGAGACGGAGGGGTTGCTAGCAGAGGTCATTGGAGGAGGCGAGCTGTGACACTGGAAGATGTTCAGGAACATCTTCAAAAAGGCGGTCAAATCCTCAAGACACGCGATGACCCCAGACCGGTCTTGCTGACGTGCAACGATAGAGCCGAGGACAGCGCCAAGCAGTTTATGCTCTCCGAAGGCGCGACGTGTTCCTGGACAAATGCGGGCGAAAAGTTTGGGGCAGAGAAACTGCGTCCCAGAATAGAACCTTGGTTGACGGCGTTAGTCCAGTCCGAACATCTCTCATTACTTCTTGGTTCCGGGCTGACGCACGCCGTTCATGCAATCGCGACGGACGAAGAGCTATCCGGCATGAGCGAAGTTACGTTCGACGTGCTGAACGAAGAAATCACCGCAGAGGCGAAGCGTACCGCAAAACTTGCCGGTCGCGAGTCAGGGAATTTCGAGGACCAGATACGGGCTGCAAATGAGTTGCTCCGCGGCTTGGAGATCATCGCTTCCACAAAGAAGAACGATGATCAAGTACATCAACAGGTCACAGACTTGCGAAAATGCTTGAATGACGCCATCGACTCGTTCTCTGCTTCAATACTCAAAGGAGAGCGACAACTCGTTTCGGCTTCCCCCGAGAAACGCGAGCAGGCGTTCAACTACCTCGTCAGCTTCCTGCTGAGTTTCGCGAGTCGCTCGGGCACGCGTGAGCGGTTGCATCTGTTCACGACAAACTATGATCGCTACGTGGAAGCCGGTGCCGACGTGGCGGGGTTGTGGCTGATTGATCGATTCGTGGGAACGTTGACGCCAGTATTCCGCGCCTCGCGCCTCAATGTAGATCTCCACTACAATCCCCCTGGAATTCGAGGCGAGCCACGATATCTCGAGGGCGTCGCTCGCTTTACAAAACTCCACGGCTCTGTGGACTGGATCGACTGCGACCGAACAATACGCCGGATTGGACTGCCATTCGGCGCCGATAAGACAGACTCATACCTGGCAGCGCCGGGGTTACACGAAACCGATGCAGCGCGGCTCATGATCTACCCGAACGCCGCCAAAGATCGAGAAACGGCGTTGTACCCGTACGTCGAATTGTTTCGGGATTTCGCGGCAGCGATCTGCCGACCGAACAGCACAGTGGTCTGTTACGGCTATAGCTTTGGTGACGAGCACATCAATCGGGTGATTGAGGACATGCTGACCATCCCATCCGCGCATCTCGTGATCATCGCTCATGGCGACCCGCTTGGCCGGATCATGAATACCTACGAGAAATTGGGTCGACACGCCCAAGTTACGCTCCTCATCGGTGACCACCTAGGATCCCTCCAGACGCTCGTGGACTATCTGCCCAAGCCAGCGATCGACCGAACTACCTCCCGCATGGCTGAGTTGCTCAAAACCCGGTGGAATGCAAGCCAGCACGAGGACAATAAAGCACCCGCATCTCTGGCGGACGAAGAAGGCACAGACGGATGACCGAGACTCTTTTCGAACAGGCAGGAAGTCTTCGAATCGGTACGGCTGACTTCGTTTCTCCTGACGAGATCAAGGTCGTCCTCGATATCGAAGCTCCCGAGTCAGTTGAGCTGAATACGGGTGGTCCGAGGCCCTTCCCTCGAGTCAACGGCTACCTACTGGTCCCGGTCGACGACGGATTCCTCGTCGGCCAAACCGAGTGGATTACGGTTGAACGCTCGCCGTTTCCGAAGCGACGTGGGATGCAGGATTTCGGGCTCGTGGACCTCCCGTACCCACTACGCAGGCTGCGCCTCAACCCATTGGGTACCTTGCGAGAGGTGAAAAACGAACAAGCGTACATCTTCAGCCGGGGTGCCGACTCATTGCCGTCAGTTGGCACTGCGGTCTTGCTGCCCACCGAAACACAACTTCGCTCCATCGTGGAATCCGGCGAGAGGAGGCGGGTCAAGATCGGCACGAGTCCGCTTGCCAATGACGCAAAGGTTTACGTCGATCCCAACCGGTTATTCGGGCGCCATCTTGCCGTTCTCGGCAACACCGGCAGCGGCAAGTCTTGTTCTGTCGCTGGACTGATTCGGTGGAGTCTCGAGGAAGCAGCCAAACAGCGCAAAAGTGGACCGCCCAATGCGAGATTTATCGTTCTCGACCCAAACGGCGAATACTCCCGGGCATTCGGTAACGACGAATCGATCAAGACACGAATTTTCAAGGTGAATCCTGACGAGACCAAAAACGAGACCGATCTCAAGGTTCCCTTGTGGTTTTGGAACAGTGCCGAGTGGTGCTCGTTCACCCAAGCGAGCGCAAGAACACAGCGACCGACGTTGATGTATGCCCTACGACTCGTACGCGACGGTCACGTCGAACCGATGGCTGATACAAGTCATGATATCCGCCGTTTTCTTCGGACGCTACTCACCACCACTCGAACGGAGAAGAGCGTCGGCAGTCCTTGGGGGTCGTTTCCAAAACCAAAAGCATTCTTCGAGAAGCTCGAAAAGTGGAAAACGGGGCTCGAGTCCGGGGGCGACGCATTTTCAGAAATCCAACAGACTAAACTTGAAGCACTTGTCGACATGATCGAAACGCTCTGCAACCCTCGCCGTGTACCGCACCCGCATTGGGACTTCACCCGGCAAGAGGTCGACAACCTCTTGAGAGCCATGAGCGCCGCACATTCCGCCTTCGGCGGCGCAGATTCGGACGTGATTCCAGCGGATGTTGATGCGCCCCGCCCCTTCGAGGGTGACTCTTTGCTGCGAGCTGTCGAAGCTGCAGCCGAGGTACTGAATGTCTCCGAGCATGTTGAGACTCTCCTACTCAGGATCCGCTCGCTACTCACAGACACTCGAATGAAGCCGATAATGGAAGATGCGGCCGATACGAATCTCGACAAGTGGCTGTCAGAGTACATTGGGGGCGATGTGACCGCAAATGGTTGCGTGTCGGTAATCGATCTATCTTTGGTCCCTACCGAGGTGGTACACATCGTCACGGCCGTAATTGCCCGCATGACATTTGAAGCTTTGCAGCGCTACGTCAAGCTGAACGACACAACACTTCCCACAGTGCTGGTGATGGAAGAGGCGCACACGTTCATCAAACGGTACAAGGAAGATGTCGAGAACCAGGACGCGGCGACGGTATGCTGCCAAATCTTCGAGCGCATCGCGCGTGAGGGCAGGAAGTTCGGACTCGGCCTCGTACTTTCGTCCCAACGACCGTCCGAGCTTTCACCCACCGTGCTGTCACAGTGCAACACCTATCTGCTCCACCGAATCAGCAACGACCGCGACCAGGAGTTGGTCCACCGCCTCGTTCCGGACAACCTGAGGGGTCTGCTCCGTGAACTGCCCTCGCTGCCCTCGCAGACGGCGATCCTGCTGGGCTGGGCCACAGAACTACCAGTGCTCATGAAGATAAACGACCTACCCAAATCCCAGCAGCCACGCTCCGACGACCCCGAATTCTGGGACGTGTGGGTAGGTAGTAGCCAAGACGGCACACAAGTCTCGCGGGTAGCAAACTGGCACGAGGTCGCCGAAAACTGGCAGACAGGTTCGGGCACCGAAACCGATGTTCCCGGAGAGGTGGAAGGATGATTCTTTGTCTTAAGCCTTACCCCGCCTACAAACCCTCCGGGGTGGAGTGGCTGGGGGAGGTGCCGGCACGGTGGCATGCACTAAGTATCAAGAACCTTGCACGTCGAGGTCATAATGCGTTCGTTGACGGGGACTGGATTGAGAGTCCCTACATTACCTCAGACGGCATTCGACTTATTCAAACAGGCAATATAGGTGTTGGTACATATAGAGAGAAGGGATTTCGTTACATTAGTGAAAAGACGTTTCTGGATCTAAGATGCACAGAGGTACATGTAGGAGACCTCTTGATCTGTCGTTTAGGAGACCCTGTTTCAAGAGCTTGTCTGGCGCCAGATTTGAACAAGCGAATGATCACATCAGTTGATGTATGCATCTTACAACCTCGGAAGGAAATCGCGCCTGAGTTTCTTGTCTACGCGATGTCGTCCCGGATCTATCTGGATTGGGTAAGATCACTGGTACGGGGAAGCACACGAGATCGTGTGAGCCGCTCCATGCTCGGATCATTCCGTTTGCCCCTCCCTCCTCTCCCCGAGCAGCAAGCCATCGCGCGGTATCTGGACCACGTGGACGAGCGTATCCGGCGCTACACCGATGCTAAGCGGCGGCTCATTGCGCTGCTGGAGGAAGAGCGAGAGGCGATCGTCAGCGAGGCCGTCACCGGCCAGACCGATGTTCGAACCGGCCAGCCCTATCCCGCCTACAGACCCTCCGGCGTCGAGTGGCTGGGAGAGATACCGGCGCACTGGGATGTACGACGGCTGAAGACCATTGCCGATATTCGCTATGGCTTGGGACAACCACCCGCAGAATCGACGGAAGGCTTACCACTAATCCGAGCCACAAATGTTGAGCGCGGAAAGATTGTAAGAGAAGGGCTGATTCATGTTGATCCAACCTCTGTGCCGGTCGGCCGCGACGCTTTTCTGAAGGAACACGAAATCATAGTCGTACGAAGTGGAGCCTACACGGCTGACTCGGCTATCATCCCCAAGAGCTATGAGGGTGCGGTCGCAGGCTACGACATGGTCCTAACCAGTAAGGGGGCGCAGCCCCATTTCATTGCCAAAGTGTTTCTTTCACGCTATTTGCGAGACGAACAGTTAATCCCGACGAGTACACGTTCTGCGCAGCCACACTTGAATGCTGAAGAGTTAGGGGCAGCACTAGTACTACTTCCACCCCTCCCCGAGCAACAAGCCATCGTCGAATACCTTGAAACCGCTACCGCCCGCATCGACACCGCCATCGTCCGCGCCAAACGCCAAATCGAGCTGGTCGAAGAATACCGCACCCGCCTCATCTCAGACGTGGTCACCGGCAAGCTGGATGTGCGTGAGGCCTCGGCCCAACTGCCCGACAAGAACGATGACTGAGATCCGCTAGACAAAAATGCACGACAGGCAGACACTAGGGATAACAGATAGGATGATGCGAACGCATAAGAGAGGAAACAACCGATGGGAAGTGAGGTAACGGCATGACAAATTGGGAAACGTGCCCTGCTGTCGAATGCGTGCATGGCCGACTCAGTGGAGCTTGGGTATTCAAGGGAACCCGTGTGCCGGTCTATGCGCTCTTCGAGAACCTGGAGAGCGGGGCCACGGTGGAGGAATTTCTGGACTGGTTCGAAGGCGTGGAGAGGTGGCAAGTCACCGCCATTCTTGAACACGAAGCCAACGCGCTGAAAGTCCCGGCACCTCGGTGAAGGTTCTTTTGGCCTCGGGTGGAAGAGATCCGGGCAATGCTGGCCAACATACAGCCTGGGGATGTGACGGAAGTCCCAATCTGAAGATAAGCGAAAAACAGCATGACGACCGACACGAGTGAACACGGCCTTGAGACGCGCATCTGCAAAACGCTGACGGGCAACCCTTGCAGGCCTGTTCGCGCCGACGAAGCGCACGAACGTCCGGCGAGCTATGGCGCGGGCTGGATTTGCGGTGACCCGCGTGACTACGATCGTGAGTACTGCATGGACCTGGCGCAACTCGCCGCTTTCCTCCGCGACACCCAGCACGAAGTTGCCAAGGTACTCTCTTTGGACCTGGATAGCCCCACGCGTCGCAATTTCCTCGCCAGGCTCCAAGGAGAAGTCGCCAAGCGGGGGACCATCGACGTGCTGCGCAAGGGCATCCATCACGGGCCGCACCACGTCGATTTGTTCTACGGCACGCCGTCACCGGGAAACGAGAAAGCCAAAACCCTTTACGCACGGAACCGCTTCAGCGTGACGCGGCAGCTCCATTACAGCCGCGATCATACCCAGCTCGCCCTCGACCTCGGCCTGTTCACCAACGGCCTGCCCGTTGCCACCCTCGAACTCAAGAACAGCCTCACCAAGCAGACGGTGCACGACGCCATCCAGCAATACAAACGCGACCGCAACCCCAGCGAGAAGCTCTTCGCGCTCGGTCGCTGCCTCGCCCACTTCGCCATCGATGAACACGAGGTGTTCTTCTGCACCCATCTGAGGGGCAAGGCATCCTGGTTCCTGCCCTTCAACCGGGGCTGGGATGACGGTGCCGGCAATCCGCCGAACCCCAACGGGCTCAAGACCGACTACCTGTGGAAGCAGGTGCTCACCAGCGACAGCCTCGTCAACATCATTGAGAACTACGCTCAGGTCATCGAGACGCGAGACGACAGCAGCCGAAGACGGAACCGCTCGCAGATCTGGCCGCGCTACCATCAACTGGACGTGGTGCGGAAGCTTCTGGCAGATGTATCGAGCCGCGGGGTCGGCCACCGCTACCTGATCCAGCACTCGGCCGGCAGCGGGAAATCCAACTCGATTGCCTGGCTGGCACACCAGCTTATCGGGGTCGAGCGCAACGGCACCGTACTCTTCGACTCGGTGCTCATCGTGACCGACCGGAAAATTCTGGACCGACAGATTCGCGACACGATCCGGCAGTTCGCCCAGGTTCGCTCGATCGTTGGCCACGCAGAGAGTTCCGCCGATCTTCGCAAGTTGCTGCAAGAAGGCAAGCGGATCGTCATCTCCACCGTGCAGAAGTTTCCATTCATCCTCGACGCAATCGGCAACGAGCACCACTCACGCTCCTTCGCCATCGTCATTGACGAGGCGCATTCCAGTCAGGGTGGCAAGACGTCGGCATCCATATCCATGGCACTCGGAGAAGCAAACGACGAGCCCGACGAGGCAACAACAGAAGACAAGATCAACCGGCTGATGGAGAGCCGGAAGATGCTGGTCAACGCTTCCTATTTCGCTTTCACCGCCACGCCAAAAAACAAGACCCTGGAGATCTTCGGCACAGCGGCACCCGAAGGCGACACAACCCGGCATCGGCCTTTCCACGCTTACACCATGAAACAGGCGATCCAGGAGGGATTCATCCTCGACGTGTTGGCGCACTACACGCCGGTGGAGAGCTACTACCAACTGGTCAAGACGGTGGAGGACGACCCGGAATTCGACGCCAAGCGAGCCGGGAAGAAACTGCGCCGCTACGTCGAGAACCACGACCATGCCATTCGCCTCAAGGCCGAAATCATGGTGGATCACTTCCACGAGCAGGTGCTGAGCCGGCAGAAGATCGGCGGGCAGGCACGGGCCATGGTGGTGACGAATGGCGTACAACGGGCGATTCGCTACTTCCACGCCATCCGGAGCTATCTCGCAGAACGCAAGAGCCCCTACCAAGCCATCGTCGCCTTCTCCGGCGAGCACGAGGACAACGGCGCCAACGTCACCGAAGCGTCTTTGAACGGTTTCTCATCGAATCTGATCGCCAGCAGGATTCAAGAAGATCCGTACCGCCTCTTGGTCTGTGCCGACAAGTTTCAAACCGGCTACGACGAACCCTTGTTACACACGATGTACGTCGATAAGCCGTTGTCCGGCGTGAAGACCGTGCAGACGCTTTCGCGCTTGAATCGGGCTCACCCGAAGAAGCACGACGTCTTCGTGCTCGATTTCACAAACGACATCGACTCGATTCGGGATGCCTTCGCCGACTACTACCGAACCACGATCCTGGCTGATGAAACCGATCCCGATCGGCTACACGATCTCACGGCGGCCCTTGATGGCTATCAGGTCTATGGCCCTTCGCACATTGATGAATTGGTGGAACGCTATCTTGCCGGTTCCGACCGCGACCAGCTCGACCCGATCCTCGATGCCTGTGTCGCGGTCTATCGAGAAGAGTTGGACGAAGATGGTCAGGTTGACTTCAAGGGCAAGGCGAAAGCTTTTCTGCGGGCCTATGGGTTCCTGTCGGCCATCCTGCCCTACACCAATGCCGATTGGGAAAAGCTCTCAATCTTCCTGAACTTTCTCGTTCCCAAGCTGCCCGCGCCAGTTGAAAACGATCTTTCAAAAGGGATTCTTCAGGCTATCGACATGGACAGCTACCGGGTGGAGAAGCAGGCCGTACAAAACATTCGGCTTGCTGACGAAGATGCGGCAATCGATCCGGCATCCACTAGCGGCGGCGGTAGCAGGCCAGAGCCCGAGATGGATCGGCTCTCCAACATCCTCCGGGAATTCAACGATCGCTTCGGGAACATCGAGTGGAAGGATCGGGACAAAATCGAACGGATCATCACCGAAGAGTTACCCGCAAAAGTGGCGGTGGACCAGGCGTACCGAAACGCGATCGCCAATTCCGACCGGCAGAACGCCCGGATCGAGCACGACAAAGCCTTGAGTCGCGCGATGTACGAACTGCTCAACGATCAAACGGAGTTGTGTAAGCAGTTCAGCGACAACGGATCTTTCAAGCGGTGGTTGTCAGATATGGTGTTCGCTGTCACCTATGGGCAAGGGAAGGCCACAACACCTGAACAGGCTTCAGCCCAGAGAGGGTTAACCTGATGGATCATTGTCACAATGCGCTCAGCCCCCTGTAGGCTCCCAGAGCGAACGCGCTGAGCAAGCACAACGTGCGAAGCCAGCTCCGTGCCCTTCGGCGCGGATCTGATCTCTATCGCTCCCCGATTGCTTCCTCATAATAGGCTGCCAGGAGCCCTCCTCGCTCCTGTTCCACGATCACGATCTGCCGTTGATCGAAGGTATTCGCCCAATACAGATAATGAAAATTCCCGGCACAGCGCCCATGTTCGATGTGACGCCGTCGTCCGTCTGCCTCTTCGTCCGTCTGCTCTCGTAAGACCACCGGGTCCGGAAGCCGTTGCCGGACGTGCGCGGCAACGGGAGAATGATTTTCGTAAAGAGGAACCTGTTCGAGGGGCCCGTGTTCCTGCTCCGGCCAGAGCCGCGCGAATCGGGTCTCGATCGGCTCCTGTGTCCCTTCATCCCTGACAAGCTCGTGTATCAGGGATTGGAGGTCCATCGTTCCAACCAGAAGGCCGGAAAACGTCCCCTGAATGGTGAGACGTCCGTATCCCAACCCGAATCCCGTTCGGCCCGTTTCGTAACAACCATCTCCGAGCTTCGTCACGATTCTTTCCGAACAGGCGCCATGGCTCCGTACTCTGGCATACACGAAATCCGCATGGGTTCCCCGGCATCGATACAGCCCCAGTTGCGGATCGTCCTGCACGTCTTCCCGTAAGGCTGAAGCAGAAGACGAGCCCCGCTTCATCACGTACAGCGGTCCGTCCTGGACCGATTCCCCAAGCTCCGCATACGTCAGCAGCCGAGGGTCCGCAATGGGCACCCACCCCCTCGCTTCCAATGCCCGTTGCAACAACACGCGTCTCCCCAGGTGAACGGCCTTTTCAAAGAAGACGACCTGGCCCGCAGGAGCCAGGACACGCAAGAGCCAATCCAACCGAGGACCGATGCCCGTCCGATGTTCCAGGTCGCGCTGCTGCCGTTGATCCCGATCGCGTGCAAAGGTCGTCCAATCCCGGCTCGGCAGTCCGGGATCGGATTCCGATTGAAACAGCGCCTGGGTGGAGACGATGGTCTGGAAGGTCCCGGACAGCTCGTGTTGAGGAACGTCGCCATGCCGAAAGCTCACGTTCTCGAGACAGGCCGATTGCGCAAACCGCCTGGCCACTTCAATCGATTTCAGCGACCGATCAATGCCCAGAAAGGTCATGTTCGGAAAACGGGTTGCGTACCAGGTCGTGAGGATCCCGATCCCGCACCCCACATCCAGAACGTGCGGTCCCTCCAGCGCGTCCGCGATGACGGGGCCAAGCACGTGATAGTAGTCATAGCGCTGACTGTACAACACGGGAAGCACGTCGGGAGACGCCGCCAGATCATAAAATTCCCGATCCACTTCGTCTCCTTCCCCACGGGCTTGCGCCACGCGCCGAAGAAGCCGAAGCCGCTCGCCGGACAGGGTTTGTCGTTGCCAGGCGTAATAGGAATCTTCATCGGGGAATCTGGAGAGTCCCCATTGGGCAAGATGCGCGGCGATGTCCACGGCGGCCATGGGAGCAAAAGCGGGACGCGAAGCCCCTGGGAATTGCTAAAACTTCGAGGAGAGCATCATGGCATCCTGATAGGCCTCGGGCACGGGATGCGGCTGTCGCAATTGGCCGGTCCCGAATCCGACGTATTTTTCGGCGGTCAGGGATTGAAGCGTCAACGGTCCTCTCACGTGGAAACGAGACGTATTCACGCCCAGTTCTTCACCCAAATCCATTTGCGGCCCGGCATGCAGGCGTGTCGAGGCATTCACCAGCACCGAACTGGAATCCACTTCCCGGACGAATCGCATTGCCGTGTCATAATCACGGGTCACGACGGTATCGGTATGTCCGGGCCCCAAGGCCGCAAGGTAGGCGATGGCTTCATCGAGATCCTTGACGACCTTGATCCCCAGCGTCAGCGACTGCCTTTTGAGTTCCCAATCCTCGTCCGTGGCTGCTCGAATCCCCTTGTGCCCGGTCATGGCCATGATTCCCATCATGGAGACGGTCTTCGGACAGCCCACGAGATCCACGACGAATTCACTGAGCAACCGCCTGAGAAGGCCCGGCAGCAAATGACGGGCGATGCCTTGATGCACCAGCAGCGTATCCACGGCGTTGGTGGCCAGCGGATCCTGGATTTTGGAATTCACCACGATCCCTTGGGCCAACGGCACATCCGCATCCTTATCGACGTAGACGTGACACAGGCCGCCGTCATACCCCAGAACCGGAACTCTCGAGTGCTCCATCACGGCTTTGCGGAGGCTCGCCTTGCCTCTTGGGACGACGCCGTGGACCACGTTGCGCAATCGGGTCAGTTCAAGAACGCCTTCGTGATCGGGACGGTCCACAAACGTGAGCGCCCCCTGAGGGACGCCCTGTTGTTCCGCCGCCTCACGCAACACCTTTGCCACCGCGGAATTCGTCCGGAACCATTCCTTCCCACCCCGAACCACGCAGACATTGCCCGACCGAAGACACATCGCCATGGATTCGACCACCACGGAGGGACCATATTCGGAAATGACGGCGATGACCCCGAGAGGAACGCGAACCCGATGAAGATGCAGACCGTCCTGCGTCAGCCATCCCTGAGACACGTCCCCCGTGGGATCGGGCGCCTCGGCCATTCCACGAACAAAGTCGACCAGCTCCAGAAGATGTTCTTCCGTCACGGTGATCCGTTCTCTCGCCTTCCGATACTCCTCCGGTTCCCAGTCCTTCGGTATGGCCTCCAGATCCTCTTTATTGGCCGCGAACACGTCTTCACGGCCGGCTTCCAATTGTTCCGCCATGGCTCTAAGAGCCACGGTGCGATCATGCCCCCTCATGAACGACGTGGCACGGGCCACGGCATTGGCCTGTTTGGCAAGACTTTGAATGTAGAGTTTAATGGGAATTTCAACCATGCGTAAGACCTCGACTCGACAATCGTGAGTGATGTTGATTCCGTTGGCCATCGCCACGGATCGTTCAGGCGATCCCATCGGGACGACTTCGGTGAAGCCACACTGTACCGACATTCGGGAATCCCCGTCAAAACCTCGCGCCCCATTGTCCGGGACGCTTCCTCCAGGACCTCGTGTCCACTTCGCCGTTCCGAGAAAGGCCCGGCCATTGACCTTGCATTGAAGACGGGGGGTATGTTAAGTCTTTTCAGTTTAGGGTAACCATCACTCAAGCCCGTTATTTCGAAACGATCGTTGGGTTCCACCTATTTGAACGGAGGCGAAACACCCCAAGATGATATCCATTAAAGACATGTTAGAGGCCGGCGTCCATTTTGGACATCAGACCAATCGATGGAACCCCAAAATGAAGCCGTATCTGTTCGGAGAAAAAAACGGCGTCTATCTGATTGATTTACAACAAACCGCCAAATTCTTTCTCGATGCCTATACCTTTGTCCGGGATACCGTCGCGGCCGGGGAATCAGTTCTCTTCGTGGGCACCAAACGTCAAGCCGTGGACATCGTGGAAGAAGAAGCCAACCGGTGCGGCATGTATTACGTGACCCAACGCTGGCTGGGGGGCATGCTTACCAATTTCGAAACGATCAGAAAAAGCATCCGCCAACTGAAGAAACTCGAAGCCGCTCAAACCGATGGAACCCATGAACGCCTGAAGAAAAAGGAAGTCTTGCTCATGGAAAAGGAACGGGGCAAGTTGGAGAAATATTTGAGCGGAATCAAGGCTATGGAAAATCTGCCCGGCTGCATCTACGTCCTCGACACTCGCGTGCAACACATTACCGTCAAAGAAGCCAATCGTCTGGGCATTCCGGTGGTCGCCATCGTCGATACCAATTGCGACCCCACGCGAATCGATTATCCGATTCCGGGGAACGATGACGCCATCCGCTCGTTGAAACTCTTTACCTCCCGGATTGCAGACGCCTGTCTGGAAGGCCAGGACCTTCGAAACAAACAGGAGCCTTCGAGCACGGGGAAGGAAGACGTTCTCATGACCGAGCTGATTTCTGCCCGTTCAACCGAGAATCAAGGGGCCGGCGTACAACCGCCGACCTCCTAGCACGTCGACCGTCATTGTTCATCCTAGCCAAATAAGGGAGAAGGTTACACGATGTCCAGCATGGGTGCCTTGGTGAAAGAACTGCGCGGCAAGACGGGAGCCGGAATCCTGGATTGTCAAAATGCGCTGAAAGAAACCGATTCGGATATTGAAAAAGCCATTGACCTGCTTCGTCAACGCGGGTTGGCCGCGGCTCAAAAGAAAGCAGGACGGGAAACCAAGGAAGGCGTGGTCTCGTCCTACATCCACGCCGGCAACAAAATCGGCGTCCTCGTCGAAGTCAACTGTGAAACGGATTTTGTCGCCCGAAACGAAGAATTTCGGGAATTCGTCAAAGACGTGGCCCTGCAAATTGCCGCGGCCAATCCTTCCTACGTCAAACGCGACCAGGTTCCCGCGGCCCAGGTCGAACGAGAACAGGCCATCTACTTGGCTCAGGCCAAGGAACTCGGGAAGCCTGAAGCCGCGATCGAGAAAATCGTTCAGGGCAAACTGGAAAAATTCTACCAGGAACAGTGTCTCCTCGAGCAAAGTTTCATCAAGGATCCCAACCTGACGATTACCGAAATTCTCACGCAAAAAATTGCCCGACTGGGTGAAAACATCACCATTGCCCGATTTACCCGATATCAGTTAGGCCAGGAATGACGCCTGTGCAGTACCACCGCATTCTCCTCAAAATTAGTGGGGAAATGCTCGCGGGGAGCCAGGCTTATGGTATTAATCCCGACGTTCTCACGACGCTCGCCGACGAAATTCACGAGATCGTGAACATGGAAATCGAGGTCGCGTTGGTGATCGGGGGTGGAAATATTTTTCGAGGCCTTGCCGCCAGTGCAGACGGGATGGAACGGGCGGCTGCCGACTACATGGGCATGCTCGCGACCATGCTGAACGCCCTCGCGCTGCAAAATGCACTCGAAAAAGCCGGAGTCTCCACGCGCGTGCTCTCGGCCATTGAAATGCGGCAATTGGCCGAGGGCTACATTCGCCGGCGAGCCATACGGCACCTCGAAAAAAAGCGAGTCGTGATCTTTGCCGCCGGAACCGGCAACCCCTATTTCACCACGGACACGGCGGCGGCGTTGCGGGCGATGGAAATCAAGGCCGACGTGATCCTGAAGGGAACCAAGGTCAATGGCATTTATGACTCGGATCCTCTGAACAATCCTTCGGCAAGCATGTTCGACGAACTGCCATTCCTGTCCGTCCTCAACAAGAGCCTGAAGGTCATGGATGCCACGGCCATTACGCTGTGCATGGACAACCATCTGCCTTTGATCGTGTTTAATCTCACCGAACCGGGCAATTTGAAACGGATCGTCCTGGGTGAGAAAATCGGGACCCTCGTCAACTGACGTGACCGGAATTCGGCACCATGGCGTATCAGACCACGATCGAAAAACTGACGCACAAGATAGAAGGGGCCATCGAGCACCTCAAAAAGGAACTCGCCTCAGTCAGGGGCAGTCGGGCCTCCTTGTCGCTCTTCGATCATCTTAAAGTCGATTACTATGGGACGCCAACGTCCTTGAAGCAGGTGGGGAACCTCTCGATGCCGGACGGCCGATCAATCACGATCCAGCCGTGGGACCCGACCAGCATCAAGAACATTGAAAAAGCCATTCTTTCCTCGGACCTCGGCTTGAATCCCTCCAATGACGGGAAAGTGATTCGAATTCCGATTCCTTCCCTGAGCGAGGAACGACGTAAGGAATTCGTGAAAGTCTGTCGAAAATACGGGGAAGAGACGAAGGTCCATGTTCGGGGCATTCGTCGAGAGGGAAATGATGAACTCAAGCGCCTCCAGAAGGACTCGACGATCACCGAAGACGACCTGCGACGCGGTGAGGCAACGATTCAAAAACTCGTGGATGGCAAGATCAAGCTGGTCGACGAACTTCTCAAGAAAAAAGAGGAAGAAATCTTAGAGATTTAAGATCTCCTCCCCCTTTCTCCGATCTCCGTGCCTATTTCTTCTGCGCTGTCCCCACTCCTGGCCACCATTCATCTACCCGCCCTTGCCCATAATCTCTTCGAACTCCGTCGCATTCTTCCGCCCCACGTCGACGTGCTCGCGGTCGTCAAGGCCGACGGCTATGGACATGGTTCAAGCGCCGTCGCCAAAGCCCTCAGCCGACTCGGAATTCGACGGTTTGGAGTGGCCACGGTCCAGGAGGGCGTGGCCCTGCGGGACGCCGGCATTCTCGAAGACCTGATCGTGATGGGAGGCATCCTGCCCGGACAGGTGAGCGACCTCATTCAGGCCAACCTGATTCCCACGCTCTCCGACGCCGACACCATGAACGCCCTTGGGCGGGAAGTTCCCCAGCCCCTGCGCCCGTACCCCGTTCACGTCAAGGTGGACACCGGGATGAGACGACTGGGGTTCTCACCCCAGGAGGTGCTCCCCCTTTTACAGTCTCCCCTGTTTTCCGGGACCCTCTTCTGTCAAGGACTCATGACGCATCTGGCCGATGCCGACAACCCGGATCCCACCTTTACCCTTCACCAACTCGACCAGTTTCACGAAGCCGCTGCAAGCCTGCGTCGCGTGAGCGAACCTCGTCCCTGCCGGCATGCCGCCAACACCGCGGGGATCCTCTGGCATCCTCACACCCGATTGGATATGGTTCGTCCCGGACTGTCGTTATACGGATATGCCCCGGTGTCCGACAGGGAAGTCCCCGTCGCCCTTCGGCCGGTCATGTCGCTGACGACCAAGGTGGTCCACCTGAAAACAGCCGGAAGAGGCGAATCCGTCAGTTATGGCGACCTCTATCGTACGAAGCGGAAATCCCACTTGGCGGTTCTGCCCATCGGCTATGCCGACGGGTATAGTCGACGGCTCTCCAATACAGGAGAGGTCATCATTCATGATCGACGGTTCCCGATCGTGGGACGCATCTGCATGAATCTGACCGTGATCGACGTCACCGAGGACCCCACGATCAGACCGGGCGACGACGTGATGATCATGGGCAAATCGGAGACACAGGAAATTACCGCCTATGATCTGGCGAAGTGGCAGGATTCGATTCCCTATGAGATCCTCTGCAATCTCGGGGCCCACGCGACGCGCATCTATGAACCGCTGCGGGACGAGGGGTGAGTCACGGGGACGGAGCAGGACACGTCCGCCATCGGCCGTTCACGTCTTCAGTTTCCTCTTCAGCCGTTTTTCCACGCTGGCGACTTTCCCGCTCAGGCGACTGGAGTATCCTTTTCGATAATCCACCTTCATCGTACAGGAGATGCGGTCACAGTCCTTTTTCATCCGCTCATAGCATTGACGAACCACGTCAAAAACCTCGTCCCATTCTCCTTCGAGAACCGTCCCCATGGGATTCAGCCGATACTCGATCCCGCTGTCGTCAATGATTTTCAAGGACTTGGACACGTATTTCCCCACGCTTTCGCCTTTTCCCAAGGGAGACATGCTGAACTCCAATAACACCATACGTCACCATCCTTCAAAAGATCATGAAACCGAAGATCCTTTGTGCGCAAGCCAGGCGGGTGGATACTCGACCGTGCCGGTCAATCGGAACCCCTCGACCGCGGCTTTCAGTCGTGCGCGCCTTCTTTCCGGACTCGGTTCATCGGCCTGGAGATCCCGACGCAAGGTTTCCAACCACTCCAGAAACGCCTCGAATTCTTCATCGAAGATCTCTTCACCGTTCCGCCTGAGCGCGCCGGCAAGAGCGGGAGACGTCCCGCTTGTGCTGATCGCCACTCGCAGGGCTCCGCGTCGAACCACGGCGGGCATCAGGACATTCGACAACTCCGGCTGATCGAGAGACCAGACCAGGAACCGTTCCGTTTCCGCCAACTCACGCAACGACTTCGCCAGATCCGCGTCATCCGGGAGGGTATTGAGAACCAGAAAGGCCTCCCGGGCGTCAGTCGATCGAAACCGTCGCCCCCGATGCAGAACTTTTCCGGCAGCCGTGAGCTTCCGCAGCGGCACGTTCAGGGTGGGGTGCACCACGACGACCTTGGCCCCTACGTCCAGCAACGACGCGGCCCTGTGTGCGGCTTCCTCTTCGCCGCCGATCACCACGCATAATCGACCCTGGACGTCCAGGGAAACCTGAAACCCGGCATTACTCATCGGAATCCAACTCCATGTGCCAATAGAGATAGTCGCGCCAACTTTCCGGAGCGTTCCGAATGCCGATCATGATGGTGAGGGTCGGATTCCACCGCGGCTTCTGCGGTTTCTTCTTCAGGGACATGTTGGCTTCCTCCGGTGTTCTTCCACTCTTCCTGTTATTACAACGCCAGCACGCCGTCACGATGTTCTCCCAGGTTTTCATGCCGCCCTTGGCAATCGGGACCACGTGATCAAACGTGAGTTCCTCGGTCCGAAACCGTTTGCAACAATACTGACACGTATATTTGTCGCGAGTAAAAATATTGATCCGTGAAAACTTGACGGCCCGATGGCCGGACTTCAACTTCACGACCTTCAGGAGCCGCATCACCGAAGGAAGTTTGAACGAGACCGAAACGCCTCGAATATCCCGATCATAGAATTCGAGGACCTCGACCTTCCCCTGGCACAGCAGGGTAATGGCCTTTTGCCATTGCACGACCCGCAGGGGCTCATATGTCGCATTTAACAGGAGCGTCATGGACGGCACACGAATATGAGCACCTGTATAGCATCAGGCACGATGCCGAATCAACAACGCGCCTCTCATTCATGGCTTGCAACGGAACGAAGGCCTTGGTACAGTCGGTTTTCTTTCAAACAAGTTGCCGCGATGAATTCGATGAACTATGTGACCGTTGCAAAACTCGAAGAACTTGAGCCGGGAACGTGCCTGTCCGTTGAACCCGAGAACGCCCCCGAGGTGGCACTCTTCAACGTGGACGGGGAAATCCTGGCACTGAATAATACGTGCCCTCACGCGGGCGGTCCCCTCGGGGAAGGGACGCTGGACGGAGAGGTCGTCGAATGCCCGTGGCACGGATGGGAATTCAACGTGCGGACCGGGCAATGCCTGAAAAATCCTACCCCGGATTGGACCGTGACCTGTTATCAGACGCGCGTGGAGCACGGCCTCATCCAGGTCGCGTTGCCAACGGAGGCTCCATGAGTTTCTCTGATATCTGGTCCTGGTGCGGCAACGGCGGCAACTCATGAAACGGCATGAAGTGGATGGCCGCCAGAGAAATGACTCTGACGGTTTTATCCTTTAACGTCACCCGCCAGGCAAACTCCCGTTCGATCCATTCATTAAACCCTTTTTCCCGAACCAGCATCCTGACGGCATAGACGCCTTCACGTTCTTTGCCAACCTGCCATTCGCCTCGATGCAGGGGAATGCCCTGGGCCTGCAAGGCTTCCACGTATCGGTTGATCGCCTCTTCCAACGTCGGCGCATTGCGGGCAGGATGGGAACGCACCAATTCCAGGGCTTCATGCGCCTGGGGATCATCCGGCACATCGGGGGTTCCGCCTTGAGGACGGGAAAACACGAACCCCACGACGACGAGCACGCCAAGGATTCCAACTCCGATCAGGTTCCGACTCTTCATACCAGAAATCGCTCGATCACCCGTTTTCATGACGGTGACAGACGTTCGTCCGGAATCCCGTAGAACCCGTGGAACCGACTGCGTGGCAAAGGCCCTCCTGCCAATTTCGACGCCCACCCTTCATGCCGGAATGGGCATCTTTCGCAACGAAGACGGAAGGAGCCGCACCGGCGTTCATGGAACCGACGCAGACGTGAACCGCTCCCTCAGCCCACTTCTCGTTCCCATAAATATTCGGGCTCATCCTGTGTTTTCGCGACCCATCGCGCCAACACGAACAGTGCGTCGCTCAAGCGGTTCAGGAACCGCACGAGCTCGGCGGGCACGTCTTCCTCACGAGACAGGCTCACACAGAGACGTTCGGCCCGCCGGCAAACGGTTCGGGCCTGGTGCAAGATCCCGGAGACCTTTCCGCCTCCCGGCAGGATAAACTCTTTCAACGGCTCCAAGTCTTCCTGACAGGCATCAATCAGACGCTCCAGCCTGACCACGTGGTCAGCCGTCACCGACGGCATGTTCTTGAACGTCTTGCCCGGAGCCGTGGCCAGGATCCCTCCCAAATCGAACAACTTGTTCTGCATCCACCGCAAGGTCTCTTCGAGTTTCGCCCCGGTCGCCCCCATATCTGCCTGCTCGGCATTCAAGGCTCTGGCAAGACCGAGTACGGCGTTCAGTTCATCGACCGTTCCATAGGTCTGTACGCGCAACGCGTCTTTCCAGACTTCTTGACCGCCGGCGAGACGGGTCTTTCCGGCGTCACCCGACCTGGTATAGACTTTACTGATCCTCATGGAGCGATGCCCTCCTTCCGGCCATCTCCCGGCTCGAACGACCTAAAACTCGACCCCCTTCTGCGCCTTGATGCCTTTCCGAAACGGGTGCTTCACCATTTTCATTTCAGAGACGAGATCCAGAGCCTCCAGCAATTCCGGATTCGCCCCTCGACCGGTCATCACCACGTGTTGCATCATGGGCCTGCTCCGAACGACGGTCAGAACCTCGTCCACGTCAATGTAATCATACTGAAGGGCAATATTCAATTCATCAAGCACCACCATCGCATATTCTGGGTTTTATCTGCATGCCCAGATCCTCAGGCGGGCTGAAACTCCCTGGCAGCTTCTCTGCCATGAATCATGGTGTACTACGGTAGACTGGCTCCAACCGGCAAATCAAAATTCACCCTGACTCCGCCGAACACCGACCGCCCCGGTGCCCCGAAATACAAAATTTCTTCATACGCTTCATCAAACAGATTGTCCACGCGGACGTAGGCCTGCCATTGATCGGACACGTCATAGTTGACCGCGACATTGACCACGTTGAATGAATCGACCGGCTCGTCGTTTCCGGCTCCATTGAATTGTTCTCCCACAAAACGAAAGTCGAGGATCGCGTTCAAGAAATCCACGGGCTGATAAGAGAGACTCAGACTGGCCTGATCGACCGGCCAACGACGCAATCTGGCCCCGGTCAGAAGATCACGGGTGAGGGTCCTGGTGTATTGGCCTCTCAGGGCCAACCGTTGTATCCAAGGCCGGTTCTGAATCAGGACAAGATCCACCAAGCCTTCCCATCCTTGCGATTTTGCCGACCGCACGTTGACAGGACAATAGTTGGCTCCAAAAGCACCCGTCCCGCACCTTGCAGCACTCTGAATCGTCTGAATAAGATCGCGATACCGATTCCAGAAATAGCCGGCGCTGATTTTCAGCCTCTGGCCCAACAGAGTCTGATCCATGCCCACGTCGAAGCTCTGGCTCTTTTCCGGCTGCAAATCGGGATTGCCATACCCCGGCCAGTACAGCTCATTAATCGTTGGAGCCCGAAATCCAGTGGCATAACTGCTGCGTATTTTCGTGTTGGTTTCCTTGAGCAGATAACCCCCGGTGACCCGATAGGTCGTGGCATCGCCAAAGACATTGTACCCGTCGTGACGGACCCCGGCCGTGGCAAAAAATCGATCGAACAGATTGAACTGCATCTGACCGAACCCCGCATGGGACGAGACGATCTTCTCCGAAACGCCCGTGTCGTTCTCTCCCATCTGCTCACGAAATTGGTACCCCGCGGTCAACGTCACGTATGGGTTGAGACGAACGTCGTGTTGACTCTCGATCCGATTCGCCAGCACGCGCGTCTCATTCGGACCACCAAAGGGTATTCGCATCTCTCCGGTCGACACATTTCGTTGTAACGTTCCCGGGTCGAACAGACCGGCCTCCTGGGAGCGAGAAAGCGTCAACACGTGAGTCCACGAATCGATCAAGGCTTGTCGATACGTTCCGCTGAAGATGAATTGCCTGCTGTCGCTTCTGGCCTTGAACACGTCCGAAGGTCCTGAACTGCTGTCGATCTGAGAGGAACCATTCCACCACCGAAAATTGACATCGAGCCGGCCATCGCGCGGCAGGTCCACGCCCACTCGGGAAGAAGCCTGCCAATTCCGATAGGCATCGCGTTCGGATGCTCCTCTTCGAGAATTAACCGCCGAGATGCCGGTCGTATCCCACCTGGAGAGCTCCAGGGAGACGTCAAACGGTCCCTTCTTGCCGGACACGGATCCGCCTTCCCGCAGGGTATCGAACGATCCATATTCAAAAAATGCACTCGCCTTCGGTGGGCCACTCCCTCGTTTTGTCGTGATATTGATCACCCCACCCATGGCATCCGCCCCCCAAAGCGTGCTCTGGGCACCCCGAACGATTTCGATTTTTTCAATATTGTCGGTAGTCAAATGTGCAAAATTGAATTGTCCATTCGTCGCGCTGTTGACGATCGCTCCGTCGATGAGCACCAGAGTCTGGTTGGCACTGCCACCTCGAATTCGTACACTGGCCACCCCACCGGGTCCACCGTTTTGCAACACGGCCGTGCCTTGGGTCAGACGAAGGGCCTCCAGCAATGTCTTGACCTGGCGGCGTTTGAGATCCTCTTCGGTCAAAACCTCGACCGCACTCGTAACCTGCCGAAGGGGAACTGGCGTTTTCGTGGCACTCACGATCACGGGGTCCAGGGTCTGGACGTCTGAAGCTGCGCGTGATTCACGTGCCGCGGGCACAACAAGCATGGAAAGAACACCAACCAGACAGATAAAAACGAATCGATGAAACATGCGTCACCTCCCTTTGACTCGAAGGGTGGGTCCAGAGGGCAACGGCAGTTGGGTCTCCTGACTCGCGGATCAACACGTCCCTGCGCCTTCCCATGAACGTTCCGTTCACAGTGGTCGTTTGCAGATTCATTCCCCGCTTACAGTGGCGGCACCGTGATGGATTTGCACCATCTTCCCCGTCGCTGTCGTTGTAGTTTCCTTAGGAACGCCTCCTGAGTTGTTGAACTGTGGTGAACGTGTCAAGGCCGTCACCACCTCGGCTATTCCCATCCGTCCTGCCCGTTCCGTTCAAACCGGGAGCGTGACCCTTGGCATCCCGGATTGCGGATGGCAATCGACGAGAACGGGGCAGCCATAGACCCGTTCCAGAGATTCTCTGACAATGACTTCTTCCGGTGAACCCATGCATGCAATCGTTCCTTCTCGTAGAAGCAACAACCGATCGCAGGACTGACTGGCTAAATTCAGATCGTGGGATACCAGTACCACGGTCAACCCACGTTCTCGACTGAAACGACGAATAATACGCGTAATCTCTAATTGGTGATGAAGATCGAGAAAGGCCAGCGGTTCATCCAAGAGCAGGATCTCCGGCTCTTGC
Organism: Nitrospirales bacterium; assembly: GCA_965221365.1. Lineage (GTDB taxonomy): Bacteria > Nitrospirota > Nitrospiria > Nitrospirales > UBA8639 > Bin75. Next base: position 404,194 of record OZ244884.1, read on the forward strand.
GTGACGGCTCGGGCAATGACGGCTCGTTGCCGTTCCCCACCGGACACATCCGTCATCAGCCGAGGCCCCAGGTGAACGACGTCCAGGTCTCTCATCGCCTGCATCGCCACGGCACGATCCCGAGAGCTTTCCCATCCCAACCCCCACATTCGATTATGGTGGGGATAGCGGCCCATCAACACCATTTCGCTGATCGTAAAAGGAAACGCCTGCTGGGTTTCTTGCGGAACGAAGGCCACGCGGCGGGCAATCTCGGCCTGAGAAAACGCCTCATGGTGCCGACCAAACAGCTCAATCCGTCCTTGTTGAGGAATCAGGATTCTCATGAGCACCTTGAGTAACGTGCTTTTCCCGGAGCCATTGGGTCCCAGGATTCCCAACACTTCCCCAGGAGCAACCGTGAACGAGACGTTTTGTAACACCGGAGATCGAACGGCCGTCGCCCGTGGCCCAAACCCAAACGTCACGGCATCCACCACAAACGGCGGCGGGTGGCCTGGTTTTTCCGAACATCCGCTCACGTGATGATTCCCCTGCGTTGTCGGACCAACAAATACAGAAAGACCGGTCCGCCCACCAGGGCCGTGACCACGCCCACGGGGATTTCCGTCGGGCTCAACAACGTCCGGGCCAGGGTATCCGCCAGCATGAGGAACATGCCTCCGGCCAGGCCCGACGCAATGACTAACAGCCGATGGTCGGCACCAAACATCAAGCGAACCGCATGCGGCACGATGAGGCCCACGAATCCGATCAGGCCACTGAAGGCCACGACGGCCCCCGTTAACAATGCGGAGGCGGCAAAGAGGATGCGTTTGACTCGTTCAACCTCGACGCCGAGCGAACGAGCCGCCTCTTCGCCAAGCGTGAGAAGGTTCAACGCCGAAGACTGTGAAACCAGGACGCAGACCCCCAGGAGAAGATAGACGGCCAAGACGAGCACGGTTGAAAAATCTGAACCCGTTAACGACCCCATGAGCCACGCATACATCCCCGATGCCTTATACGGATCGGCCAAACTCGTGAGAAACAGGATGAGGGCTGAAAAAATTGCATTCAGCACCACTCCGCCCAGCAAGAGCGTATGAATCGAAAACCTCCCATAGGATACGGCAATGCGATACACGATGAGGAGCGACAACAAGGCCCCAAGAAACGCATAAACGGGCAACACGGATAAGCCGAACAGGGAGAGGCCGACGCCAAACAGCACCGCCACGGCCGCCCCGAGGGCGGCACCGCTCGAAATGCCAATGACGTAGGGATCGGCCAGAGGGTTCCGAAGCAACGCCTGAAGCGAAGCCCCGACCGCAGCCAAACTTCCCCCAACCAGAAAGGCGAGCAGGACGCGGGGAACCCTGATCTGCCAGAGAATAATGTGTTGAGGCGTATCCTGCATGGTCCGTTCAGCAAACAGCCCCTGTGCGAGGATCGCCACGACCTGCGAAAAGGAAATCGGCTCGGTGCCAAACCCCAAGCAGACGACAAACGCCACGAGGGCCAATGCTCCTAACCCTCCTGACACACCGATCCATTTGATCGGTGAGAGGGTCACGCCTTCTTGAACGGCGTGCCGGCCCGTTGCAACGAGGGTCTCGGCCGGTTTGTTTGGAGAAAGACGCGGCGATGCCGGCAAGTCCGTACTGACCACGGCACTGGGTTTTCCCGAATGAGAAGTCAAAGACGCCATGCCTTCGAGGGTCCGCGTTCATTCCTCCTGATTCGTCGGGATCGGGAACACGTCAGGGTGGAGGATTGCAATAAGTGCCTCCAGGCCTTCGATGACTCGGGGGCCTGGTCTGTTGAGGAGATCGCTCTCGATTTGCACCAAATGATTCCGTTTGACTGCCTCAAGAGACGTCCATCTTCGCCACTGATTCTGCTCGGCCTGCGAAATGCCTTCGAAACGACCCGTGGGAAACAGCAAAAATTCCGGGTTTTGACGAAGCACTTCCTCGATACTGAGACGCGGATACGGGGTTCCTGCCTGTTCTGCGGCATTCCTGGCTCCGGCCAGTTCAATCAGTTGATGAATATAACTTCCCGGGCCGACGGTGATGAGCGGGTCGGTATTGATCACGAATAACAGCATGGGGCGTGGACGCCCTGCCAATTGAGTGGAAAGGCTCGCGACCCTTTTCCGAATGCGTTCGCTCACTTTGATGGACTCGGGCACGTGTCCCACCATGCGGCCCAACTGCTGAATGTGCGTCAAAATGTCTTCGAGGGTCTTGGCATCAAGGAGAAACGTCGGGATCTTCAATTGTTCCAGGCGACCCAGCAAATCGACTCTCAAAAAAGATTTCGGCGCGATAATGAGTTCCGGCTGCAGCGCAACAACGGCTTCCAGATTCGGTTGGGAATACCCGACCTTGGGTTTTTCCTGGGCAGCGGGGGGGTAATTGCAAAATTCCGTGACCCCGGCCACGAGGCCACCAGCACCGATGGCAAACAGCATCTCGGTGATACTCGGGGCAAGGGACACGATTCGCTTGGGGATCCCGGCCAAGTAAATCTTTCGTCCGACATCATCCACAAACGTCCGGGGAGCCACATTGGCCATAAACGGCATCCCGGTAAGAATTCCTTGTTGACGACGTTTCATGGTCATGGAGGGATCGGGAAACCCCCAAAGGAGATCACCCGAGAGAACAGCCAGAAGCACGGTCGCCGGAACAATCCATTTCCTTGCCTGCGCGCGACAACCCTGCAAAATAAAAAATCCCCAAGGCCTGAACGACCCTGAGGATTGTTCCCGCATCTCCTCACCCGATCCCCAGCCCTCGAGGGATCGAAGGTCGCGAATCCCGTTCGATTCAACAAACAGGATTCCCGGCTCGGGTAGGTCTTCTGGCTTCCGGAATCAAACCTACTCCCCGCACCTTCCCATCGAGAGTTCGACAGTGGCATTTGCGGGTTTCGTTTCCGGTTACAGCGGCGGGACCGCGAAGGAATCACACCTTCTTCCCTGCACCCGTAACCTCAACATGTGGGGTGGACTATAGAAACCCCGATCCAGTTTGTCAAGACGGCGTAGCAGCGGCGCCCCGATGATGGCTCGCCTGCACGGACGACGCCCAGAGGGCGAGGGCAGGCTTTCGCAGGAATGACGACGGAGACGCTCACCCGTCATGCCGGACCCCGATCCGGCATCCAGAAAAAGAGGAAACGGCGACGCCCCTGGATTCCTACCCCCGATTCAAACAGCCTGTCCCCGACTCGATCAGGGATCAGAACCCACATGCTGGCTCGGGGAAGGGGCCCGCGCGTGAACATCTCCTCCCGTGGCCTACCTTGACATCGATTTTTGCATTCCCCTAGTATCAGAGGGTCGGTTGAAGGCAAACGTCGCAGACTGGCGTCACGACCCTGATTCATCTCTTGCCCAGGTCTTGCCACCCCCAGAAATCCGGTATGCGCAGCATTCCTTATCGACTCGATACATGAAGGATCGATGACGCAAGAATCTCCTGAAACTCCCCCACCTCCTGATATTCCCGAAGATTTGCCGCTGATTCCCGTCAGGGACATCGTCGTCTTTCCCTACATGGTTCTGCCCCTGTTTGTGGGACGGGACATGTCGATCAAGGCGATTGAGACGGCCTTCTCCGGCAACAGAATGGTCCTGCTGGCAGCACAGAAATCTCACGACACCGAAGCGCCAAAACCCGAGGATATTTTCGAAACCGGGACCGTGGGCATGATCATGCGCATGCTCAAACTTCCCGATGAACGCATCAAGATTCTGGTTCAGGGTCTGACCAAAGCAAAGATCACCGACTATCTCCAGTCTGAACCGTTCTACTCCGTCCGCATTCAACCCATCCCGGGTTCTCAGGAGCCCGCACCGTCCCTCGAGATCGAAGCCGTCGTTCGTATGGCCAAAGAAGGGGTGGACCGGATCGCAAGTCTTGGGAAGGCGTTCATGCCGGACGTCATGGTGGTCATCGAAAACATTGATGAACCGGGCCGACTGGCCGATGTCATCGCATCGAACCTGGGGTTGAAAGTGGAAACGACCCAGGGAATTCTGGAAATCGACGATCCAGTCGCGCGATTAAAACGCGTCACGGAGATCCTCTCGAAAGAGATCGACGTCTTATCGATGCAACAGAAAATCCAGGCAGACGCCAAGGGGGAAATCGATAAAACCCAGCGGGAATATTTTCTTCGCGAACAGTTGAAAGCCATTCAAAAAGAACTCGGAGAACTGGATGACCGGGCCGAAGAGGTGGCGGAATTTCGAAAACGCATCGAGGAATGCCGCATGCCGGAAAAAGTCGTCAAGGAAGCGGAGAAGCAACTCAAACGCCTGGAAAAAATGCACCCCGACACGGCCGAAGCGGCGACCGTGCGCACCTACATGGAATGGATGGTCGAAATTCCCTGGAGCCACGCCTCGACGGACAACCTGGACATTCAAGCTGCGAAAACAGTCCTCAACGAGGACCATTATGACCTCGAAAAAGTCAAAGAACGTATCCTTGAATACCTGGCCGTACGCAAACTCAAGGAGAAACTCAAAGGCCCGATTCTCTGCTTCGTCGGTCCGCCCGGGGTAGGGAAAACGTCGTTGGGGAAATCCATCGCACGGGCCTTGGGTCGAGAATTCGTGCGCATGAGTCTGGGGGGAGTGCGGGACGAAGCCGAAATCAGAGGACATCGCCGAACGTACGTCGGGGCGTTGCCGGGACGGATCATGCAGGGGATCAAACAGGCAGGAACCAACAATCCCGTGTTCATGCTGGATGAAGTCGATAAGGTCGGCATGGATTTTCGCGGCGATCCGTCGGCCGCGCTGTTGGAGGTGTTGGACCCCGAGCAGAACCACGCGTTCACGGATCATTATCTGGGCGTCCCCTTCGATCTCAGCAACGTGATGTTCATCACCACGGCCAATCTCATGGATCCCATTCTTTCGGCTCTCCGGGACCGGATGGAGATCATCGAAATCCCCGGGTATACCGAAGAAGAGAAACTCGGGATTGCCCGCCGCTATTTAATCCCACGGCAACTCGAAGAACACGGCATTTCCGAGAAACATTTTCGAATTACCGACCCCGCGATTCAGAGAATCGTGACCCACTATACGCGGGAAGCCGGCGTGCGCAACCTGGAGCGGGAACTCGCCAATGCCATGCGGAAAGTGGCCAGACGCGTGGCCGAAGGGAAACCGAAACGATATGCCATCACGCCTCATTCCCTCCGCACCTACATCGGGATTCCCAAATATCTCCCGGAAACCGAAAAGGAAAAAGATCAGGTCGGGTTGACCATCGGACTGGCATGGACGGAAACGGGCGGCGAGACACTGCACGTCGAAGCCACCGGGATGCGAGGCAAGGGAAACCTGACGTTAACGGGCCACCTCGGCGACGTCATGAAGGAATCCGCTCAAGCCGCCTTGAGCTACGTCCGCGCCAAGGCCGGCGCCCTGAACATCAAGAAAGAACTCTTCTCGACGACCGACATCCACGTTCACGTGCCGGCCGGTGCCATCCCCAAAGACGGACCATCGGCGGGGATTACCATGGCCACGGCGCTTGCGTCGAGTTTGGCCAACGTCCCGGCCCGACACGACGTCGCCATGACCGGAGAAATCACCTTGCGCGGACGCGTGCTCCCCATCGGCGGCCTGAAAGAAAAAATCCTGGCGGCCAAACGGGCGTCCATCCCTTCCATCATTCTTCCGAAACGAAACGAAAAAGATCTGGAAGAACTCCCAAAACATTTATTGAAAGGCATCAAGGTCATTCTCGTGGAAACCGTGGATCAGGTATTTGCGGCGGCGCTTCGACGACCGACCCACGCACGGCTCCTACCCAACACGTCACGGTCCACGCGCATCAAAACGTCATCGTCGAACCGGAAAAAACGAGTCGCCGCTTTGCCTGCCAAAAGGTCTCGGCGGTGAACCGCGCGAAGGCGCACTCCCCTCTCTCGGCACGGATGACACTCGCCTCTGGGTCCGACGCCCTCGGGACCATCGGAGAATTCGGCCTCATCCGACACCTGACGCAACGATGGGCCACGTCGTCTCCGGGGATCATCAAAGGCATTGGCGACGACACCGCGATTCTGGCAACCCGCCAGGGGCAACGCCTGCTCGTCAGCACCGATGCGTTCATCGAAGGGATCCATTTCGACCTGGCCTATCAAACCCTGGAACACGTAGGATGGCGCGCGGGCGTGGCCAACCTCAGCGACATCGCGGCCATGGGCGGGAACCCGCTGTACCTGCTTGTCTCGATGGCCGTTCCTGCCCGGATTCCGCCCCAAGCGCTTCGCGCCCTCTATCGGGGGCTCCGGGAGGCCTGTCGTCCCTGCAACGTGGAATTGATCGGCGGAGACACGTCATCTTCTCCACGTCACGTTTTTCTGAGTTTGACCATCGTGGGATCCATTCAGGCGAATCGGGCCCTCACCAGAAGCAGGGCCGAAGTCGGGGACTTTCTGTACGTGACCGGAACGGTCGGTGATTCTCATGCGGGCCTCCGCATCCTGCAAACTTCTTCGAAAAATCCCAAACGGCTTTCAGCCGTTGAAACCTTTCTCACCCGACGTCATTTACGACCGACCCCGCGGGTCCGCACGGGGCAACTCCTCGCCAACCGCAACCTTGGGCATGCAGCCATCGATCTTTCCGACGGGCTCTCTTCCGACGTGCGACACATCTGCGAAGCAAGTCAGGTCGGGGTCGAAATCCGTGGGCAGGCCCTCCCCTTGTCTTCTCAACTCCGGGCCTTTGCCAGGCAACACAACGTGGACCCCCTGAAGCTGGCGCTGGCAGGAGGGGAAGATTATGAGCTGCTGTTTACCGCCCCGGCCAAACACCACCAAAAGGTGTTGAACGTTTCCAGAAGTACCAAGGTGCCGATTGCCTGGATTGGGGAAATAAAGCCGAAACGGTTCGGGCAACGTCTCGAACTGCTCGAAGGCCGGAAACAAAACCTCCTGCAAACGGGGTTCGATCACTTCAGGAGCCGGCCCATCCAGCCGATTGCCTCACGATGAGCCCAATCACACACCTTCGCGCGAAAATCCATGAAGCGCTGCACCTTGGAGAGTCGACCGAACGAACGGCCCTGGCCTTTACCCTCGGAGTCTTTATTGCATTCACGCCGACCTACGGACTCCATGTTGTCAGCGTCGTGTTCCTGGCCTGGGCGTTCCGCCTGAATTTTCCCGCTCTCCTGCTCGGCTCACTCGTCAACAATCCCTGGACGTTCGCGCCGATTCTGGGAGCCACGATGTGGATGGGATTTCTGCTGTTGGGCAGGCCGAACGTTCCGGACGTTTCCTGGAACGAGCTGTCCATCGTCACGTTGTACGAATCGGTGCGTCCCTTCATGCTTCCGTTTACCGTCGGCGCCTTCGCCCTCAGTCTGCTGGGGGCTGTGCTGGCCTATCCCGTGGGCTGGCTCGCCATTTCCTGGTATCGCAAACACTCCCCAACCCAATTGCCCAACGACTCCCGGCTTGACCGCACGTCCACCTGATCCCGAGACAGACCGCTGCCCGAGACGTGGGACAACTGGACTTGCCTCCTTCCTGCGCCTCGCGTCGAAGACGTCCGGACCATCCGGGAAGCCTTCCTTGTTCGTTCCGTCATGCTCCGTTATGATGCACGTTGGGTTCTCACGCGACGCATGATGGCCAAACCAGCACCTCACGACCTCTCCCTGATCGCCGATCCCATTCATCACTACATTCAATTTACGGTTCCCCATTCCTCGTCCGGCTCCCGTGAAACAACCGAAAAGGATCTCATCGATTCTCCCTGGCTCCAACGCCTGCGGTACATCTATCAACTGCAAAGCGCCCGCTGGATCTATCCTTCAGCGGAACACAGCCGGTTTCAGCATTCTCTGGGAGCCATGCACCTGGCCGGGCAATATGCCAGGCACGTGTACCCGACCCTGGCCGAAACCGTTCGCGACGTTCCCAGCCTGCCCTACGTCGAAGCCTTGCTCCGAGTCACCGCCTTGCTCCACGACGTGGGACACGGTCCCTTCTGCCATTTTTTCGATCACCATTTTCTTCGTCCGTACGGGTTGTCCCATGAACACCTGAGTCAGGCCATTATCCGTCAGGAAGTCGGCCCTCTGATCAAGCGAATGCGGCGAAGTCCCTCGGGAAGGTTCGCGAGCCACGAAACCCTCGACCCCGACTACGTGGCGTTTCTGATCCTGAAAGATCCCAACAAACGAAGCCGGCCCTATCCCCGGTGGCTTCGGCTTCTTCAACCGCTCATCGGAGGGCTTTTCACGGCAGACAACTTCGATTACGTCCTCCGCGACTCCTACATGTGCGGGGTCGCCATCGGGCCGGTGGATATTCCCCGATTGATTCATTACACGTTGATCACCTCGAAGGGGTTGACCCTGCACAAGAACGGATTGCCCGCGCTCCAAATGTTCCTCAACGCAAGGCTCTATCTCTATTCCAACGTGTATTATCACCGCACGTCACGAGCGATTGACCTGCACGTCTCGGAGATTTTCCCCGAAACTATGGCGCGGATTTTTCCGCATAATCCTCTCGAACACATGCCACAATACCTTCGACTCACGGATTGGTCGCTCCTGGAAACGGTTCGTACCTGGGAGTCGTCAACCAACCGGAGCACGCAGCGGATCGGAAAAGAATGGGCCCGCGTGCTGGGACGCCAGGTAAAATGGAAAACCGCCTACAGCAAAGCGTTGACGATTCGAGACTGCCACCCGCGAGGCCCGGTGGCAACGCCCGCCACGCTTGAATCCCGCATTCGCCGGACATTGCCCCGCCGACTGCGTGACCTGACCTTTCGCGTGGATATTGCCAGCAAGGACACGCGGCCCTTCAACGTCCTCAACATGGGCCAGTTCCAGTTCTATCTCTATGACCCGGCCACCCGAACCGTCGAAAAGGAAACGCTCCAGGAACTGCTGGACTTTCTCCCCGCCCATATCGTACAGCTCAGGATTTTTGCCGAAGACCATCGGGCCGATGCTGCGTTGGCCGCAGCAACCGAACGGGTGCTTCGCGACCGATGAAGGCACGAACCGGGATCATGCGGAAAGAGCGGGGCGGCGTCAGTTGTTGAACGCCCACGGCAGGCCCGGTTCATCCTGAAGCAGGGGTCCCAGGATGCTCTCGAGCAGTTGCGTCCCCAATCCGGTGGTGGCCCCCACCCCACGCAACGTGAGGACAAAATTCAACTGGTTTCGTTCCGGGAACCCGTCGCCTCCGGACAGGCGAATATAATACAGGCCAAGGGACCAGCATTTGCAGGGATTCTGATACAAGCCAACGACGTCCCACTCGGGCGTCTGGCCCGTGACGAAATCATGATAGGCCCTTGTCCCCAGCGTCCAGCCCAAAAAAGGGAGACGGACCGCGCCGCCGGCCGTAAAAAAATCGATTTCCGATTGCGCGGCCAGCACTTCGTTGAAGGACACGGGATTCCAGATGTCTCCCCGGCGGGGCACCGTCCCTGATCGCGTATAGCGATGCCCCAGTTGGACGTACGCCTGACGGCCAAACTGCCCCCTGACGTCCGAATTGAATTGCGTGAATTCCCGATCTTCCGGATTATAGAACGTATCAAGACTCAGGCGGAATTGCGTCCCCGGCCATGACGTCCCGGGCAATTCGACCGTCGCCCTGCCCCACAAATCGGAAAAAACGTTCGCCGAGCCCGGCGCGTCGCCAAGGTGATAGCTTTGCGCGACCAGAAGATCCAGCAACGTCGCAGAACGTGTCCCGTTCCATTCATCCTGCAACCGGGTTCTCAGGGAATAGGTGACCAGGTGCTTCTTCAATAAATTATCCGTGGCATCGATCTGCGGAAGGTCGGACTGCCTGGAGGCCGGCACGTATTCGTAAAACACGCGCGGCTCAATCGCATGCCGCAGGCGATGACCGGTTCCGACTCGAAAACCGCGCGAGACGTTCGACGCCGCCTCCAAGCCAAGCCACACCGTCCCGCGGTCGCGAGCCTCATCCTGAATCCGTCCCCGTGAATAGAGAACCTCTCTGAGCCTGACCTGCGGACGAAGGCCAACCACGTGCCCCAGATGGAGCCCCTGAACGGCCAGCGTCGGCATGACGTCGAAACGGCTGACGCTAAATCCCTGTTCGCGCACGAAGTGCACGAACGTCGAATCCAGTCCCAATTCGAACGTCTCTTCTCCCACGCCCCATCGCCGCCCGTACCGGTGTCCGATTTCCGGCAACCGCTGAAACGTGTCCAGGCCGCCCGCGTCCAGCGGCTGCAAGTATTGGGCCTTGAGAAACACCGCGCCTCCCGGCAATCGATGCGTCACGTTCAGCACGGATTCCTGGCTCGGCAGCGCCCGAACGATTCCGGACGCGCTCAGATCCTGCAAGACCGTTCGATCCGTCGCATAATTGAGGCGAGCCCGGATGAAAAGATCGTCATGCACGTGGTGAACGTGGGCACCCGTAATCTGGGCTCGAGCCTGATCCTCCTTGGTATCATGAAACGCATTGACCAACCATTGCCCCTTCGAACGGCGGCTCAGGGCGTATCGATACGTCACGTCCCCACCCTGTCCTCGTTCGGAGAGAATCTGTGGCGCGACGGTCAGGTCCTGACTCGGAGAAAGCGCCCAATAGAACCCTTGTCGATATTGAACGCCCAACACGTTGTCGAATCCCACCGTCGGAATCAGCAATCCGGTTTTCCTGGCACCCGGCATCGGATAGCGCAACGCGGGAATCGGGAGAATCGGGTGATTGCGGACGTTCAGCCAGACGTCCTTGGCGGACACGTTCTCGCCCAGTTCCACGTCCACGTCCCGAAAAGAAAAATGCCAGTCGGGAACCTGCCCATCATCGGCCTTGCAATTCGTAAACGTCCCGTCCTGCACGCGATAATGGGTTTCGGAAAACCGTTCCAGGAGACGACCGCGAAGCCACGTTTCCGTTTCTTTCAGAAAAATTTTTCCATTGACGACGAGAACGGACTCCGTATTCACGTTGATGGTCAAGGCGTCCGCCCACGTGTCGGTCATCTGGTCCTCGAGGTGAACGTGACCCGTCGCCGTCAATCGGCCGGACAGTTTGTGCAGCACGGCCTGATCCGCGGTCAATCGAACGGCACCCTGTGTCACGACCACCGAACCAAAGGCCTTGAATTCCTCCGTAACGCGATCGAATTCGGTTCGCTCGGCCGTGAGGCGAAGCGGGGAAGGGTCGTCGGGTCGTTCGGCCGCGAGTCGGACAGCACGGTCCGATCCCGTTGGCTCGGACACGGGGAACATGGGGAGCGCAGAGGCCGCACGCACCGTCAGGCACGCCACCTGACCGGCAACCAGCAGACCGATGGCCAGCCTGCGGACCAGCCGGACGGACCATCGGCTATCCCACCACGGGCTCATAGGCCTTTCCCAGCAGAAGACTTTTCGCCTGCCCGACGAGAAACAATGAGCCCGTAATGCAGACGAGATCGTTTTTGCTCGCCAGACCCGTTGCCAGGTCGATGGCCGCTCCGGGCGACTCACGCGCGTAGACGGAACCCGCCGTCGCCGGCAGCGCCTCTTGCAAGGCCTGCACGGTGGCCGACCGGGGAGAATCGATCTGCGTCACGATCACCACGTCGGCTAGCGGAGCCAACGCCTTCAGAAAGGTGACGAGGTTTTTGTCCCGCATCATCCCCACGATCAGAATGAGACGGCGTCCTCGTTGCTCCGCCACGTTCCGTTGCAAATGAAGTCCGAGACATTCGGCCGCGGCCGGGTTGTGCGCGCCGTCGCACAGGATCAAGGGATGACGACGAAGTCGTTCGAGCCGACCCGGCCAGAAAACCTCCTCCAGGCCTTGTCGAATGGCCCAGGCGGCAATCCGTGTCCCGGACAGCCCACTGGCTTCCAGCAGGGCCAGCGCACAGGCGGCATTCACCACTTGATGGTCACCCTCCAGCGCACAGCGAAGGTTCACGTCACGGCGGTCCATCCCGATCACGTCAAACGACCCGGATGGATGAACGATGCTCGTAAATTCGCGGCCCCACGTAAACGTCCGGACCTGCTTGTGCCGGGCCTGCTCCTGCACGACCCCTTCGACCGCTTGGCCGACCGGCCCCAGGATCAGAGGAACGTTCCGTTTCAGCACCCCCGCTTTCTCGAACGCGATGGATTCGAGGGAAGAACCCAGATATTGCTCATGATCGAAGGAAACGTTGGTAATCACCGTCCCGATCGACCGGCAAACGTTCGTCGCATCAAACCGCCCGCCCAGCCCGACTTCCATCACCGCGACCTCGACGCGTTCCTCGGCAAAATATTGAAAGGCCATGGCCGTGGCCACTTCAAAAAACGTGGGCTGCAGGGCGAACGAAGGCAGGGCCTGGATGGCATCGAACAGGGCAACGACGCGCTCTTCGGGAATGCATTGGCCTCGAACCTGGATTCGTTCACGAAAATCGAGAAGATGCGGAGAGGTATACAGCCCAACGCGGAGACCGGCGGCGTGCAGGATCGACGCCGTGATGGCGGCCACGGATCCCTTGCCGTTGGTTCCGGCCACGTGAAGGACCGGCACACGTTCCTGGGGATTCCCGAGGTCCGACAACAACGAGGAAATCGTTTCAAGTCCCAGCTTGATGCCGAATCGTTGCAACCGGTACAGACGTGCTCGTGCGGCTTCGTAGGAACGCTTCATCAATGATTCCAAGGGTGCGCCGTCAGCATCGGACCGGGCTCGAAGACTCCCCGTGACGAACCCCTTCTTCCCATTCCGGGTGCAGGGGCAGGCACGGGCCGTACAACGTCTTACGAGGCCCCGGCACTCAGGTGCCGTAACACGGTACGGATCGTCGCTCGAAGATGGGAACGACTCACCACGGCGTCAATCATTCCACGTTCGAGCAGAAATTCCGCGCGCTGGAACCCGTCCGGCAACCGCTGTTTGATGGTTTGTTCAATGACTCGCGGCCCTGCGAACCCGATCAGGGCTTTGGGCTCGGCCAGGATGACGTCTCCCAGCATCGCGACGCTCGCGGTGACGCCTCCGAACGTCGGATCCGCGAGGAGGGAAATGAACGGCACACCGGCTTCATGCAGCCGAGCCATGGCCGCGGAGGTCCTCGCCATTTGCATGAGCGAGAGGATCCCCTCCTGCATTCTCGCGCCCCCCGACGTGGTCACGAGCAAGAACGGGGTGCCGCCCTGCACGGCCCGATCAGCAGCACGGCAGATCTTTTCGCCCACCACGGACCCCATACTGCCTCCCATGAAGCCGAAATCGAATATTCCCACGACGAGCGACTGAGCATGCAGCGTCCCTTCTCCCGTGACCAGGGCATCCTGACGGCCGGTTTTCTTCTGATAGGTCGCAAGCCGTCCGGGGTAGGGTTGGGTATCGACGAAGGTCAGAGGATCATCGGGAGCCAAGTCGGCATCCCATTCCCGGAAGCTGTCCGGGTCGAGCAAGGACTCAATCCGTTCAGCGACCGACAGGGGAAAGTGGTAGCCACATTTAGGACAGATTTTGAAATGTTGCTCGACTTCCTTCCGATAGACGATGGCGCGGCAAAAGGGGCATTTGATCCATAGACTCTCGATAACGTTCAGTTGGCCCTTCCCCTGGTCCTTGGACGAGTCCTTTTTCAACCACCCCATCGAGAGGGTTCCTTACGAAAGGCAGCAGAGAAGAGCGCCGGCCGCGAGGCCATCAGCCACCGCGCGCATGCATTTCCAAATGCGGATCCTGGCGAAGTTCGTCGATCTGAATAAACTGGCCGCGCCCATTCGACGACTCCAGCGCCTTGCGTTCTTCGGCCCCGCGGTCGATCCGGCGCTGCCATCCCGAACGAATACGCGCCCGCAGGGTTTCGTCATCCTTCATCCGAAGCGGTTCCCGCAAGTCCAAGCCTTGTCTGGCGTAGAGACACAGATACCACAGGCCATCCGCGGTCAACCGACTTCGATCACACGTGGCGCAAAATGGCGTGGTCGTGGAGGGAATAATGCCAAACGTGGTCTCATCGGGTAACTGAAACCGCTGGGCCGGGGCCGAACTGTTTTCCCGAAGCGGGGTGATCGGGCCGTACGCCTGACGGAGCCTCTCCAGAATCTCGGCCTGAGAAAAGACCTTCTCCATGCCCCAATCATTCGCACCGCCCACGTCCATGTACTCGATGAATCGAACCTCCGCCCTGACGTGCTTTCCATATTCAATCAACTCGACGAGTTCATCGTCGTTGAACCCTTTGATGACGACGGTATCGATCTTGAGCCCGGTCAATCCGACCGTCCCGACGTGCGCAAGGCCACGCAAGACCCGATCGAAGGAATCCCGTTTGGTCAGGATTTTAAATCGGTCCGGCTTCAGGGTATCGAGGCTGACCGTGAGGCGATGCAGGCCCGCGTCATGAAGCGATTCGGCCTGCTCCTCCAGCAGAATGCCATTGGTCGTCAAGGCAATATCCTGAATGGCCGACTGCTGCCGTAACAGACGAATCAGCACGGGCAGATCACGACGGAGCAGGGGTTCCCCCCCGGTCAAGCGGACCTTGTCAACGCCAAACTCCGCAAAGATTTCCACCAGCCTGTTGATTTCTTCGAAACTCAGGAGGGTCTCACGAGGAAGCCACGTATAGTCATCCTCCGGCATGCAATATTGGCAACGCAGGTTGCACCGATCCGTCACCGAGATGCGCAAACTCCGCAAGGGACGATCCAAGACGTCACGAAGTTCAGGACCCTGGAGAGATGCGGCGTTCACGGATGTTGCGCCACCCACGTTTGCCCATCCGGCGTGTGTTCGCACTTCCAGATCGGCGTGATCTGTTTCAATTCGTCGATACACCATTGGCAGGCCTTGAACGCATCCGCTCGATGCATGGCGCCCACCACGATCAACACGATGTTTTCCCCGATGTCGATGTCTCCGTACCGGTGTAGAATCAGCACTTCGAGGACGTCAAAGTCCTGTAACGCACGCTCCCGAATCTCCCGGAGTTTCTTTTGGGCCATCCCGTCATAGTATTCAAAGGTCAGCCGCCGGACGTCCCGATCCTCCGACCGGTCCCGCGCGGTTCCGAGAAAGGTTGCAATGCCGCCGATACGGGTAGATCGATTCCGCACCCGGTCGATCTCTTCATCAATCGAAAAATTCTCCCGCTGGACTCGGACCAGCATGAGTTCGGAATCAACGGTAGACATGGGAAGCCGTCCTCTCTGATGCGCACGATCCACCGGAAAACGGGGGAAGCAACGCGATGTCATCGGAACTTGCGAGTTCGGTTTCGCCGTGGGCAATGTCCTGGTTCACCGACACGAGAATTTTTCTCTCGAGCAACAATTCCCCCACGTCGGGATTCATCGACCGAATGGCCAGGATCAGATCATCGACCCGGCGACCCTGCTCCAGGCGCACCTGCAACTCGGATTCGCCATGAAGCTGCGTTTTCAGCATGCCAAACAATTTCACCGTCACGGTCATACAGAAGATCCATGGGTCGGCGTGAACGCCTCGACGTCGGCCCGTTCATAGGTTCCGGATTTGCCGCCGGATTTCGAGACCAGGCACATTTCCCCGACCGTCATGCCCTTGTCCACGGCTTTACACATATCATAAATCGTCAGCGCCGCGGTCGCCACGGCAGTCATGGCTTCCATTTCGACGCCGGTCTGACCGTTGGTTTTGACGGTCGCCCGGATGGTGACGGCACACAGGCCCTGCTCATCGGATTCGACGTGTTCCTGAAAGTCAATGTTCACGCTCGTAATCAGCAACGGGTGACACATGGGAATCAGATCCGGCGTCCGTTTCGCACCCATGACGCCGGCGACCTGGGCCACGGCCAGCACGTCGCCTTTGGCGATTTTCCCTTCCTGAATCCGGCGCAGGGTCTCCGGGAGCATCAACACCCGCCCCTGTGCCACCGCGAGACGTTCGGTCGAAGCCTTGGCTGACACATCGACCATCCTCGCACGTCCGGATTCGTTGAAATGCGTAAAATCCGTCATCTGTTGCAGGCTCCTTCACGGAACACGTCGGTTCCATTATAAGAGCCCTCTCAAAAGCGGGTCAAGCAACGGAGGCTGGTGTGCCCACAGGGTTTTCTCGCGCCTGTTCGGAACGGATGGGGTGCCACCGGCCGAGCTTGACACGTCTGATCACCTCCCCGAGAATGCCCGTATGTCTGACGACATCATCATCGAAGGCATACGTTTCAAGGCACGGTGTGGGGTCACGACAGAGGAACGACAACGCGCGCAACCGTTGCTGGCGGATCTCGAAGTCGGCTGTGCGGCCGAAGACGCCATTCATTCCGACGAGCTCATCCATGCCGTCGATTACGCTCGAGTGGTCCAACGGGTAATTGACGTGGGAACGACCCAGGAACATGCATTGATCGAACGCTTGACGGATCGGATCGCCCAAGTGCTCTTGCGAGAATTTCCCATCCACCGATTGACGATCTGGCTTCGCAAAGTCGCTCCGCCGCTCCCGGACGTCTCGGGATCGGTCGGCGTCCGCCTGACGTATCCACGTCCGAACACGAGCGAGGCCCCGTCCTTCGCCCTCCCCTCTCCTCCCTCTCCTTTTCTGACGACCACCGCCCCCATGATCCCCAAAGGGAAAATCCTGGACGTGGCCACCGGAGAAGGACGCCATGCCCTCTACATGGCGTCTCGCGGCTATGACGTCGTCGGTCTCGACCGAGACGAGCGCGCACTCGACGGCCTTGCCCGGACCGCCAAGGCCCATCGCCTTTCGAATCTCTCGACGTGGACCCTCGACCTGGAAAAACATCCGGACCGCGCCCCGTCTCTCGGGCATGAGGAATACGAAGGCATTCTGGTTTTTTGTTACCTCTTCCGACCGCTCTTCCCCGCTCTGCTGCAAGCCCTCAAGCCCGGAGGCGTTCTCATCTACGAAACGTTCCTGATCGACAACCACGTCCGGTTTCATCATCCTCGCAGAAGGGAATTCTGTTTAGCCCATAATGAACTGCTTCGACTGACGTCACCCCTCCGCGTGTTGCACTATCGGGAAGGCCCGCTTACAGCCTCGTCCGATCCACAACCGCCGCTGACCGCCGGACTCGTCGCTCAAAAAGCCGACCAGGGCGTCACGATGACGTGACGGAGGCAATCGCGGACTCGCCGATGGCACGAATCGACCTTCATCTTCATACCCGGTACTCCGACGGCAGTCTGACGCCGGAAGACGTCGTGGCCCTGGCACATCGACAAGGAATCACGGCCATGGCGATCACGGATCACGACATCGTCGACGGCGTTCCCGACGCCATGCAGGCGGCCACGGGGCTGGACCTCGACGTCATCCCCGGCGTCGAGGTCAGTTCCTGTTTCGAGGGGCGGGAACTCCACGTGCTCGGCTACGGGTTCGATTGGCAGGATTCGACCTTCCGGGACCATCTGGCACAACAACGTCGTTCACGGTGCCTGAGAAATCCGCAGATCATCGAACGGCTCAACCGGTTGGGGCTTGAACTGTCCGAGGAAGAAGTCATGGCCAAGGCCGGCTCCGACTCCGTGGGACGTCCGCACGTCGCTCGGGTCCTAGTGGAGAAAGGGTACGTTCACACCATCCAGGAAGCCTTTGCGCGATACCTGGGCGAGGGAGCCTCGGCCTACGTCCCTCGGACCTTATCCGACACGCGCGACGTCATCGCCTGGATCCGCCACGCGGGTGGAGTGCCGGTCCTGGCTCACCCCGGGGTAACCCGCTGCACGGGAGAAGACCTGTCTCGCCTGTGTGCCCGGTTAAAGGAGGCCGGGCTATTGGGCTTGGAAGTGTTTTACAGCTCGCATACGCAGCGGCACACGTCACGGTATCTTGAACTGGCCAAACGGTTGGACCTATTGGTCACGGGCGGAAGCGACTTCCACGGTGCGGCGACGCCGTCGATTCAAGTCGGTCGGGGGAAAGGAAATCTGAAAGTCCCGGATACGTTGTTGGATCCGCTACGACAGGCTGCCTTGCAATTGCAGGAGGCTCGTTGAGTGCACACGGATCCGGTGCAGCACCGGACCGTTTCCGGGAAAGCCGGTGAGCGGCGCATCATGCCCACGGCAGAGACCCTCTCGATTCCCCCAACGGAGACGACGCTCCAAAACATCTAGGGGATCCGCTAGTTTTCCGGTGCTTCGACGATGTGGTTTTCAAAGCGGGTGCAGCCTTCGGCCAGCAACCGGTTCATCAGCATCTCACCCGGCCATTCGATCGGCAAATCCGCCGTAAAGACCCAGACGTCCGGTGAGGTCCAGATCGGCCCATGGTCTTCCGGCAAATCAGGATCGAACAGGTCCGTCCAGACGGGCATGTAGACGCCATTCCCGCATTGCGTGTGCAAATGCGCGATGGCTCGGCTCCTGACCGGAGGATCGAAATCATGCCAGACTGCTGCCGTTTCATCTGCCAGGCGATGAAGTCTGACGGCATTCTGTGCGTCAAACATTCCGTAGGCGGCATAGACCGGAGCCTCCAACATATTCGGCGCCAGGGCAATTTCAGGACATTGCTCCATGAGGCCCCGCAAGAGCATGTTCCGTTCCTTGTCGGGGATGCTCTCGGGGAGGGAGGAATCACGCGCCCCGATCAATTCGAACAGCAGAAAGGCCGTTGATTCAACGGGAGGATGCAGACGCGCGATGAGGGGTTGCCGACGCTGGGAACTGGCCATGCAGGACAAATGCTCGTGCAGTTGCTGAAGCGTTAAAAAATCCAGCGTCGTATCGGTGAGCAATCGCGGTTCCACCGTCACCACGGTTCCGGGAGGGACTTGCAAACATTCTCGCAATAACTCCGCGGTTTTTTCGGGATCGATCTTCAAGCCAAGGGGTGAATTCAAATTCGCCTGCAGCGACAACTCCATCGCCCCTAAAATGGCATAGGCAGGCTCCTCGTCCTGATCGCTCTCGATCAAAACCGAGCAGGCGGCCTCGGCCAACAGATCGAACAACCACTCGGCCATCTCCTCATCCAACGCCGCCAGCACCGTGAGCACGTCATGCTCCCGGTCCTGTTCGAGCAACGCTTGCAGGGCTTCAGTGGCAAGTTCGGAGTCCGCGTGATCATGCCGACGTGCGTTGATCAGATGAATCAGATCTCTGGTCAGGGGGTCGGGGCGATACCAACTAGACATGGGCGGAGAATCCGAGCTCGACGTACGCTGAAATGTGGCCGCCACCCCCGTCAGGGTGGAGGGAGAATCAACGTCATGGTGGTTGTTCCACCGTTTGCAAGTTGCATTCTGCATGTGGGGACTCCGAGATGCAAGCCACTTCGGAACGGCTTGCTCGTTTTTCAGCGAGCGCGCCACGCAGAGCCTTCCTGCCGAACCTGAAACGCTCCACCTCCTGGGTCGGCCCTGCCATTCGAACACGTCTCACAGACTTCCGGTTTGACATGCCCGAGGGTGAATGGTATGAATAAGCACTATTGCGTAGCCTTGTGAAAAAGGGTCCCTTATCAGAACCGTGGGTCGCCTCTTTTTCGAATCTTCTCCTCCTCACACGGATCCCGGATGACAACGCGTACCGCTGCTCCTCTCCTCTTCGCTCGCGACGACGACCATGACCTCAACTTCGGCGACGAATTGGAAGACTTCGACGACTCCCGGCGTCAACCCCCTCGCCGCGGATGTTTGACCTTTCTTATTCTGACCATCCTGCTGGCAGGCGGGCTCTGGTACGTCTTGACGAATCCGGAGATTCGGTCTTCCGTGACCAACGTGGTGACCACGGCTATACGTGCCGCTCTCGATTTCTATGCCGAAGCGCCCGATCCTCAAGTCGACGACCGCGTCTCCCTCCCGTTGAATTCCTATCCCGTTCCAAGCTTTCACGAAGGACAACGGGTCACCGTCGCGCCGGAGAACAGCCAGTTTCGCTTCAGGTTACGCACGGCGGCAGAAGGAGAACCAGCGGGTCCCCTGGTGCATGTCGGCGACATCCTCACGGTCGAGGACGGCAGGCTCATCAGGAAGCAGTGGATCTATTTCGTCTCCACGAAATCCAAAGACTCGGGATGGATTCAGGAACCCGCCCTCCGGCCACGTTCATGAATGGGTGCCAAGGCCCGGAGCGGGGGTGAGGGGAACGGCGAGCGGCCGCGGGGTCGATGACGACGCAGATGACCACGACGGAAGCCCATGCCTATTGCACGAAAAAAACCAGGAACAGTGGGAGCAATTTTTACTACTCGTTTCTCTTTCTCCCCCGGCCCCGCCGGGAAGCCATGTATACCGTCTACACGTTGTGTCACGAGTTGGATGCTGCCGTGGATCACCCCCCTCACGGCATGGATCCCTCGGACCGACTGGCGCAATGGCGTCGAGAAATCGAGTCGGCCTATCAAGGCATCCCGCACGATCCGGTGACCATCAGTCTTGCCGATCACGCCCGCACGCTCGGCATTCCCCAGGACTATTTCCAGGAACTGCTTGCCGGCATGGAGATGGATCTGTCCATCCGGCGGTACGCTACCTTTGAGGATTTGTCTCTCTACTGCTACCGCGTGGCCTCGGTCGTCGGATTGATCTGTTTAAAAGTGTTCGGCACCCATGACCCTCGTGCGCAGGACTACGCCCTCAACCTGGGCATGGCCTTTCAACTGACCAACATCATTCGTGACATTGGAGTCGATGCCGAACGGGACCGGATTTACGTGCCGCAGGAAGACCTGGCGAGGTTTGGTTATTCCGAGAACGAACTGCTGGCCAAAACCTATTCGCCGCAATTCGTGCAGCTCGTGGAATTTCAGGCCGCCCGGGCCCATGACTACTATCGAAAAGCCCAGGCCGTGTATGACGCCCTTTCATCGGCTGATCGCCAATCGTTGCATTCGGCGGAAATCATGCGCGTCATCTACTTCAACCTTCTTACCCGTATCGAGCGATCGCGATTCGCCATTTTTTCATCTCGCATTCGCGTCCCTCCCCTCCTCCGTCTTACCCTGGCGCTGGCGGCCTGGGTGCGCCTTTCGTTCTCCAATCGCGTGTCCCGTCCCTGACGGTCGACACCCCACCACCGAATTGACAACGAAGGCCCTGCTTTCTATGATGCCGTTCTCATGTCACTCGCGGATCTGTGCGAATCCCTGCGCAACTGCCAACGCTGTCGTCTGGCCTCCGGACGGACCCACGTGGTATTCGGAAGCGGAAACCCGGAGGCCTCGATCATGTTCGTCGGAGAGGCTCCTGGATTCCACGAAGACAAAGAAGGCGTTCCCTTTGTCGGGGCCGCGGGAAAACTCCTGACGGAATTGCTGGAATCGGTTGGCCTGTCCCGATCCCAGATCTACATTGCCAACGTCATCAAATGCCGTCCGCCTCAGAATCGCGACCCGGCACCGGATGAAATCGAGACGTGCCAACCCTTTCTGTTCAAGCAAATCGAATACATCAAACCCCACTTGGTCTGTTCCCTGGGTAACTTTGCCACCCGGACGCTATTGGGAAGAAACGTCGGGATCACAAAGGTCCACGGACAATCCTTTCAGTTGCCAGAATTTCGACTGTTTCCGCTGTTCCATCCTGCCGCGGCGCTTCACCAGACACAACTCCTCCCTCTGCTTCAGGAAGATTTCCGGAAATTGCAGCAGCTCCTCCAGGCCTTGGAGGTCCCGCAACAGCAGGCAGGGGAACCGGCCACGGCCGACCCCGTCCAGATGGATCTGTTTTAACCCGGTTCGGCTTCTCTTCGGAAAAAGCCCGGAAGGATGGAGCGAGGACGCGGCATGAGCCGAAGGCACGGCTCCGCCGGCAAAAGGCAGGCCTAAGGCACCTGACGTGCGGAAAAAGAATGAAGCTTACGTGGCGACGTTCTCATCCTCCGGATCGGACGACCCCTTCTGCTCGTCTTGCTCCTGACTCGAGTCTTCGGGTTCTTCCTGATCTTCTTCCGGCGTCTCAAACCACTTGACCAGCATGTCTTCCCACCACACGTCATCCACTTCCACCCCTGGATCGACGCCCAGGAACGACACGTCGGCATCGGTCATGTCCGGCGCAATCTCCGTGGGACGAAACCGGGCCCGATCGACCACTTCCTTGGTCGCGTACCCACCCACAATCCAGGACGGGGGATCGGCGCGGCGAGATTTATACGCCTGGAGTCGAAGCTTGAGATAGACGAAAATTTTCTGCTGCGCGGGATCCTCGAACCCGCTGGGCGGCAGGCTCAGAGTTTTTTCAATTTTCTTTCGCCAGTCCCGTTGATCATAACGCGAGGTGATCAACTGTAAGGCTTTGACCCCATCCTCAACACCAAGTGGCATAACGACTCCTCCGGGCGACGCGAGCGTCTACTGCCCCCCCACCATCATGTCACGTATGCAGAGGGTGGGGCTCGCAAGGGCTCCTCGAAAAACCAGATCATGGCCGATCGACTCGATATCCTGAAACATCTGTTTCAAATTGCCGGCGATCGTCACTTCCTCAACGGGATAGGCCAATTCGCCGTTTTCGATCCAGAAGCCGGAAGCCCCCCGGGAATAATCTCCCGTCACCATGTTCACGCCGAATCCGATCAACTCGGTGACATACAACCCCCGGGTCACGGATTGAATGATCTCGTCGGGCGACACGTCCCCGGGATGGAAAAACAGATTCGTCGGTGACACGGTCGGAGCATCCCCGATGCTTCTGGAAGCGTTTCCAGTGGACGCCATGCCCAGTTTTCTTCCGGAATAGGTGTCCAGCAAATAGCTGGATAGGACGCCCCGTTCGATGATCATCGTGGTTCGGGTCGGCAGCCCTTCGCCATCGAAGGGGCGAGAGCCCAGCTTGCCGGGCAGGCGGCCATTGTCTTCAACGCTCACGTGTTCCGGGGCAAGGGGCTTTCCCAATCGTCCCAGTAAAAACGAGGCGCCTTTGTACAAGGCATAGCCGGAGACCGCACTCGAGAGATGCCCCAGCAGACTGCGAGCCGTTTCCGGATCGAACACGACGGGAACCCGTTGGGTTCCGATCTTTCGAGCACCCAGACGCCGAAGCGTCCGTTCCGCCGCGATGCGTCCGACCGACTCGGGAGACTCCAATTCATGCCGTTTTCGGGAGGCCGTATACCAGAAGTCCCGTTGCATGCCTTGACCCTCGACGCCTTCGGCCACCGGGGCCACGGACAGGGAAAACCGGGAACTCCGATGGTAGCCCAGAAACCCATGGGTGTTGGCCAGGACCACCGCACCACCGCCCGAATCCCATTCGGCTCCTTCTGAATTCGTCACGCGGGAATCGACAGCCATGGCAGCTTGTTCGGCACATTGAGCCGAATGAATGGCGTCTTCCACGGACGTGGTGGTGGAATCATAGAGATCCAAATCGGGGAATTCGGTTGCCAAGGCCTCTGGCTCCGGCAGTCCGGACGTCTCATCCTCGGCGACCGCCTTGGCAAGGGCGCAGGTATCGGCCACCAACCGATCGAGCGACGCGTGGGAAAAGTCCGAGGTGGACGCACTGGCGGACCGTTTCCCGAAAAAGGCCCGGATCCCCAGGCGCTTTTCCCGGGCCTTGCTCAAACGATCCACGGCCGATAACCGCACCTGAACCGAGACCGAATCGCCTTCCGCGACCAGGACGTCGGCCGCGGTGGCCCCTTGGGCCTTGACCCGGTCGACCAATTCGACGGCAAGATTCTTCAGCACTTCAGGGGATTCATTCATGCAAGGGCGTCCGGCGTTCTGAATGGTTCGGCGCGATGCGGTCAGGCGGAGGTTCCCCCCACCGTGATCTCATCTATTCGAATCGTCGGCAGCCCGACGCCGACCGGAACGGATTGGCCTTCTTTCCCACAGGTCCCAATACCCGAATCCAGGGCCAAATCATGCCCGACCATGGAGACCTGCTTGAGCACGTCGGGTCCACTCCCGATCAGCGTGGCCCCTTTCACCGGTTTCGTCACCTTGCCATCCTCGATGAGATAGGCTTCACTCGCCGAAAAGACGAACT
The DNA here is from genome assembly GCA_965221365.1 of Nitrospirales bacterium. Lineage (GTDB taxonomy): Bacteria > Nitrospirota > Nitrospiria > Nitrospirales > UBA8639 > Bin75. Next base: position 428,126 of record OZ244884.1, read on the forward strand.
TGCCGTTCGTGATATCCACCTGTCCGCCTCCGAACGACACGGCATACAGCCCCTTCTTGACGGACCGGAGAATAGCCTCGGGTTCGGCAGTCCCGGCCAGCATGAAGGTGTTCGTCATGCGAGGCAACACGAGACTTCGAAAATCCTCTCGCCTGCCGTTGCCGGTCAAAGGGATTCCCAGCAAGCGGGCATTGAGACGATCCGTGATATACCCGCAGAGGATTCCTTCTTCGATCAGGACGGTCCTGGTCGTTGGCGTGCCTTCATCGTCGATGTTGAGCGAACCCCGTCTGAAGGGCAAGGTCCCGTCATCGACGATCGTACAGACGTCGGACGCCACACGTTGCCCGATGAGATTGCTGAACGCCGACGTCTTCTTTCGGTTAAAATCCGCTTCCAACCCATGACCAACGGCCTCGTGCAGCAGAATCCCGGGCCAGCCGCCCGCCAACACCACCGGCAACACTCCCGCAGGAGCCTCCACGGCATCAAGATTCAGGATGGCCTGCCGCGCGGCTTCTCGCGCATAGGAGCGGGCACGATCCTGTTCATGGTAAAAGGAAAAGGCAACCCTTCCCCCGCCGCCAAAGGTGCCCACCTGTCGCTGCCCCCCCTCTTCGGCAATACACGTCACCTGCAGTCGGGACAACGGCTGCACGTCGCCGACTCGCAAGCCTTCGGTGGTCACGACCAGCATCACCTTGTGCTGGGTGTTCAGGGAAGCCATGACCTTCGTAATACGAGGATCATAGCGACGCGCTTCCTGATCGATCAGGTTGAGCAGTTCGACGCGCTCCTGCGTGGCGATTTCGGTCAGGGGACGTTCGAGCGGATAGAGGTTCTGGAGGCCGGCAGGACGATGCGTGACGGAGACCGGGGTCTCGCCTTGCGGGGAGTCGGCAATATACCGCGCGGTGTCGGCGGCAATCTCCAGGTCCCGTCGTGACAATTCGTCGGAATAGGCAAACCCCGTTTTTTCTCCGGAGACGGCTCGAACGCCGGCCCCTTGGGTAATGCTTTTGACGGCTCGTTTGACGATGCCTTCTTCCATGGACACGGATTCGGAAATCGTCGATTCAAAATAGATATCCGCGTAATCCACGGCAGGGACGTTCACCCGAGCCAGCGTCTGCTCGACTTCACGTTCCACGAGCGAAAAATGTTCGAGTTCAACCACCTGTCTGGTCATGGTCTCTACACTTAACACGATGCTTGAAACGTTCGCAAGAACGCCCGTGGGCCACAAAACGCGCGAACCGATGCACCGCCTCGTGCAGGCACGTTCCGAGGGTGCCGATCCCCTGCCCTGGTTTGACAAGCCCACGTCTCACGACTACACTGCTTTGCACCGAATCGGGTACGATCAACACCTTCGCGCGAACGATGACGCCCCAGGCAACCCATGCATTGACGGAACTGACCGAGGACGATCTTTTCTCACAGCTCGATCATGAAACCCTTCCCCAGCACGTCGCCGTCATTATGGACGGGAACGGCCGCTGGGCCTCTCATCGGGGGCTTCCCCGCGTCGCCGGACACCGGGAAGGACTGATCGCCGTCCGCGAAGTCCTCAATGCCTGTTATCGGCTGAGGATCCCCATCATCACGGTCTACGCGTTCTCGCAGGAGAACTGGAATCGGCCCCAAGCCGAGATCGACCTGCTGATGACGCTCCTTGAAGAATTTTTGCATCAGGAGCGTCACGTCTTTCACGAACGCAAAACACGTTTTTTCCCCATCGGCCTCCTGCATGAACTTCCTGCCTCCACCAAGAAGCTGGTGGACGACATCGCCGAGGAGACCGGACATTTTACCGACCGAACCGTCGTGGTGGCCCTCAGTTACGGAGGGCGTTCCGAAATCGTCGACGCCACGAATCGCCTGATCGAAGACGTTCAATGCGGAAAGGCCTCGGGGCACATTCATGAAGCCCTGTTTGAGCAGTACCTCTCCACTGCCGGCCTTCCGGACCCGGATCTCCTCATCCGGACAAGCGGGGAAGCGAGAATCAGCAATTTCCTGCTCTGGCAAATCGCGTATACGGAGTTGTATTTCACGAAAACCCTTTGGCCTGACTTCCGACGACGCGAACTGTTGCAGGCGCTGCTCGACTACCAAAAACGGGATCGTCGCTTCGGCCGTCTTCCGCATGCCATCTTTCCTCGATGTGAGCACGAATAATGTGGCTGACCCTGCTTTCAGGAGCCCCCTTCCGGATCCCCTCGCCGACGGCTCGGCCGCGTCCAGGCTCGACCCGAGGCGCGTGTATTCCGCCCTGGTTCTGATTCCGCTCCTGTACGTGTGCATTCGGCATCTTCCTCCGTTGGCGTTCTTCACGTTGATCGCCACAACCGTGCTGCTCGCACAATGGGAATTCCTGGGACTCTTCATCGAGAAACGCCATCTGCCTCAGCACGCCCTCGTGGGGTTCCCGGGTACCCTGCTGCTCCTGATGGCCATGCAATGGCCCGGGGTGCTCGGGTTTCCCCTGGCCCTCTCGATCACCCTCGTGGGACTCCTGTGTTACCAGGTCAGCCTTGCGCCGTCGGGGTCTCGCCCTCTTTCCATGTTCATTCTCCTGTTTGGGATTCTCTACCTCGGGTATACGCTCGGACATTTTCTCTGGCTGAGAGACCAGCAAGACGGGGCGTGGCTGGTCCTGTTCGTACTACTGGTCACGTGGGCAGGTGATGCGGCCGCCTATTACGTCGGAACAACCTGGGGGGCACGGCCTCTGGCACCCCGACTCAGCCCGAAGAAAACCGTCGAAGGATTTTTCGGGGGCCTGCTGGTGGCGCTCCTCATGGCCTGGATCAGCCACGTCTGGTTTCTCTCTGCCGTCACGACGTTCGATTGTCTGATCCTGGGGTTGCTGTTCACCGTCCTGGGGCTCCTGGGAGATCTCTCCGAATCGTCCCTGAAACGATATGCCGGCATGAAGGATTCCGGGTCCTTGATTCCCGGACACGGCGGCATGTTGGACCGCGTCGACAGTCTGCTGCTCAACGCACCGGCGTTGTATTACTATCTGGCGTTCGTGAAATGATCGCTTGCCAACCGAACCTTCAACGATGAAACGGATCATCCTCCTCGGATCAACGGGCTCCATCGGAGACAGCACCCTGGACATTGTCGCCAGATTTCCTGATCAATTTTCGATTTTAGGATTGGTGGCCGGACACCGTGACGGGAAACTGGAAGAGCAGATTCGGGCGTTTCGTCCGAAATTCGTGGCCCTGGCGGATCCCGCCGCGGCGCAGCGACTCCGTTCCCGGGTCAAGTATCCGGATCTTCAGATTCTGGATGGACCTGACGGCGTGCGGGAAGTGGCAGCCCATCCTGAGAGTGATTTGGTCATCTCCGCCATCGTGGGAGGAGCGGGCCTGGAGCCGACCATGGCCGCCATCCGCGCGGGGCGCCGGGTGGCCTTGGCCAACAAAGAGCCCATGGTGATGGCCGGGCAACTGATGCAGGAGGAAGCTCGCCGCCAGGGAGTCCCCATTTTCCCCGTAGACAGTGAACACAGTGCGATTTTTCAGTCGCTGGTCGGCCACCGACGCGAAGACGTCCGTCGCATCATTCTGACGGCTTCCGGCGGCCCGTTCTGGGACGCCACCAAAGAGGTCATGGAGACCGCTACGCCCGAGCAGGCCCTCCACCATCCGAATTGGCAGATGGGATCGAAAATCACCATTGATTCCGCGACGTTGATGAACAAAGGCCTGGAGGTCATCGAAGCCCATTGGCTCTTTGATTGCCCACCCGCTCAGCTCGACGTGGTGATTCACCGAGAAAGTATCATCCATTCTCTGGTAGAATACCGTGACGGATCAGTGATCGCCCAATTGGGATTGCCGGATATGCGAACGCCGATCAGTTATGCCATGCATTACCCGCAACGCGTACCGCTGGAGCCGCCGGCCCTGGATCTCTGGAAATTCGGCACCTTGACGTTTCATCAACCCGATCCCGTACGGTTTCCCTGTCTGCCGTTGGCCTATGAGGCGTTGGAACGCGGAGGAACCTGCCCCGCGATTCTGAACGCCGCGAATGAAGCCGCGGTCGATGCGTTTCTGCATCATGGACTTCCTTTTGGCAAGATTGCCTCTGTCATCGACCAAACCGTACAATGTGCCGACGTTCAACCGCTCACGTCCTTGGAGGACGCCCTGGAAGCCGATCGATGGGCCAGGGAGAAAGCCTCGGCATTCATCCGCAATGAACCGTAACCGTCTCCGCACCGAGTCACACGATGTCTCCTGATATCATTTACGTCGTCGTTCAGAAAGTCTGGTGGTTTTTGGTGGTCTTGGGCGTCCTCGTGACTTTTCACGAGTTCGGACACTTCATCGTGGCACGTTGGGCAGGGGTCAAAGTCCTGAAATTTTCCCTGGGCTTCGGACCAAAGATCCTGAGTCGTCGAGTCGGAGACACCGAATACCTCATCTCGGCCATTCCCCTCGGCGGATACGTCAAGATGTTCGGAGAAGACACGGGGGAGGTCGTCGCTCCGGAGGAACGGGAACGATCATTTACGCATAAACCCCTGTGGAAACGCACCCTCATCGTGGCGGCCGGGCCCGGGTTCAATTTCTTCTTGAGCTACCTGATCTTTTCAGCCTGGTTGGCCATGGGTGCTCCCCTGCCCATTCCAACCTTCGACGAGCTTTCCCCTACGATCGACGCCATCAGAGCGGAGTCGCCGGCCGATCAAGCCGGTCTTCGAGTCGGCGATCGGATCACGCGCATCGACGCACAGGAGATGACCACGAAGAACGACGTCTATGCCGCCATTGCCGAAAGCGGAGGACGCGCACTCACCATCGAAGTTCGGCGAGGGGACGAGTCGAAAACGTTCTTCCTCACCCCCGAACGCTACGACACGCAGGACGTCGAACCCCCTCTCTACGTCATTGGCATCGAAGAAGCTGCCCCCATCGTGACGGCCATCATGCCGGATATGCCGGCCGCTCGAGCAGGGCTCCGGAAAGGGGACCGCTTCCTCGCGATTCAAGGGAATCCGATTCAGACCTGGTCGGAGATGACCCGCATCGTCAAGGCGAATCCGGAGGTTCCTCTCACCGTCCAGGTGGATCGTGAAGGCGCGACGCTGACGCTGACGATCATTCCCGAGCCTCATGAAGTCACGGAGCGGGGAACGCACACCACCGTCGGAAAAATCGGCATCATGGGGGCGGGACGCTCTGTCCTCCGCGCGTCCTCCCCGCTCATGGCCGTGATTCAGGGCGTAAACGCCACGTGGGGATGGTCGGAACTCACCGTCGTGGGCATCTACAAGATGGTAACGGGGGAAATCTCCTCGAAAAATATCGGGGGGCCCATCATGATTGCCAGTGCCTCGGGCACGGCTGCAGAACGGGGCATCCCGGACATCCTGTTCTTCGTGGCCATTTTGAGCATCAACCTGGGCATTCTGAATCTTCTGCCCATTCCCGTCCTGGACGGAGGGCATCTCTTCTTCTTTGCCTGTGAGGCGATTCTGGGCCGGCCGCTCGCGGAACGGCAACGGGAATTTACCCAACAGGTGGGCCTCGTGCTGCTGTTCGGAATCATGATCTTTGCATTTTTCAATGACATCCAGCGACTGCTGCAGTAGCCCGCGCGTCGTCCCCCTTCGCTGCCCCGTGACCGCCCGTGCGCAGCCCGGACGGCCTGCCCGGACAAGGTCACGTCACCGACTTGAGAGTTTTGGGACAACCTGTTAAAGGATCGTGCTGCCTATGCGGACCAGCCAATTGTTCATTCCAACCCTCCGGCAAACCCCGGGTGAGGCCGAAGTCGTCAGCCATCGGCTCATGCTGCGCGCGGGCATGATTCGAAAAGTGGCCGCCGGCATCTACACCTACCTCCCGCTGGGGCTGCGGGTTCTCAAGAAAATCGAATGCATTATTCGTCAGGAAATGAATCGGGCCGGGGCGCAGGAACTGTTGATGCCGATCCTTTCTCCGGCCGAATTGTGGCGTGAAACGGGACGCTGGGATTTTTACGGCAAGGAACTCCTTCGATGCCAGGATCGACACGACCGCGATTTTTGCTTCGGCCCCACGCATGAAGAAGTCATCACCGACCTCTTTCGCCGGGACGTACGGTCCTATCGGCAACTCCCCATGAACTGGTACCAGATTCAAACAAAATTCCGCGATGAAATCCGTCCTCGTTTCGGTCTGATGCGCGGACGCGAATTCGTCATGAAAGACGCCTACAGTTTTGATGCCAATGAAGACAGCGCACGGCAGAGCTATCAAAAAATGTATGACGCGTACGAGCGAATTTTCACGCGATGCGGGCTGGCGTTTCGCGCGGTCGAAGCGGACAACGGGCTGATTGGCGGCAGCATGTCGCATGAATTCATGGTCTTGGCCGACACCGGAGAGGAAACGATCGTGTATGACGAACACGGAGCCTACGCCGCCAACGTCGAGCGCGCGGAAGTGTTGCCTCCCTCGGAAGAGCACGACGCCACTCCGCTCGTCCTCGAAGCCGTGCAGACCCCCGGAGCCAAAACCGTCCGGGACGTCTGTGCCGTGTTACGGATCTCACCCGATCGACTCGTCAAAACCCTGCTCTACCGGACGCCGACGGATGAGATCATTGCGGTCCTGATTCGCGGAGACCACGAGGCGAATGCCGTCAAAATCAACCGGTTCCTCGGGACAACGAACGTCACGCTGGCCAGCACGGAGGCCATAAGCCGGATAGCCCCCGTGGGCTTTGCCGGTCCGGTGGGACTCAAGGGGGTCCGCATTCTCGCAGACCATGCGATCAAGGCGATGCGGAACTTCGTGGTCGGCGGGAACAAGCACGACACCCACCTGATCAATGCCAACTGGGATCGGGACTTTACCGTGGAGGCGTTTCTCGATCTGCGCCAGGCCCGGGCCGGCGACCGCTCGCCCAGAAGCGAAGGCCTGTTGCGCGAGGCCAAAGGCATTGAAGTGGGCCACGTCTTCTTATTGGGCACGAAGTACAGCAAAGCCATGAACGCGACGTTTCTCGACGCGGACGGCCGGGAAACGTTGGCCATCATGGGGTGCTACGGCATTGGCGTGAGCCGAACCGCCGCGGCCGCCATCGAACAGAATCATGATGACCGCGGCATGGTTTGGCCCGTGCCCATTGCGCCCTTTCACGTTCATCTGTTGCCGGTCACGGCCTCGGAGCGGGTCATCAAAACCGTGGAGCTCCTGTACGATTCGATGATCGAAGCAGGCCTGGAAGTTCTATGGGACGACCGCGATGAACGGGCAGGAGTGAAATTCAACGACGCGGATCTGATCGGAGCCCCGTTTCATCTCACCATCGGCGACAGGGGACTGGACCAGGGAACGATCGAATTCAAACAACGCAGAACCGGAGAAGTGGTTCACCTACGCCCCACCGACGTGCTCCCCCACGTCCAGGGCCTGCTTGCCTCCTATGAGCTCCCGCTCGGGTAACCGGCCCCGTCCCGCCATGCGCACGGGATCATCCGAAGCCAACCGCTTTGTCCGCATTTGAATTGACAACAGAAACACCCGAGTGATAGGTTGCATACAAGTACGCCATGGTACGGGGGGAATGGCACTGAAGTATGATTACGCAAATGAACGTTCACGGGCTCCTGTTCGACCCCTATAACAATGCCTATATTGTCATCCTGCGGGATGAACAGAACTCCGACATGCTTCCGATCTGGGTTGGGAAATCCGAGGCAAGCGCCATTAGTCTTGCCTTGGAGAACATGACCCCGCCCCGTCCCATGACCCACGATTTGATGAAATCGATTCTGGACAACGTCGACGCCAAGGTCTTGAGCGCCGTGGTCACCGACTTAAAAGAAAATACGTATTATGCCAAGATCCACCTCTGGTATGGGGATTCGGAATATTCCATCGATTCGAGACCCAGTGATGCGATTGCCCTGGCTCTACGCGCCCAGGCTCCGATTTTTACCAGTCAGGAAGTCCTTCAAAAACAGAGTTCAGAGGAATTGGAGCGGTGGCTCGAAAATTTAAAACCAGAAGATTTCGGCAAATTCGAGGCCTAGGGTCCTCGACGGCCCTGTGAACCCTGACGCTTTTTCCGACGGCCATGAATGTGGGACAAAATACCGACCTCATCCCGTTAAAAGTTCACGGAGTCCTGGTTGATCCCAATACGGATACCCAGATCGTGGTCCTCCGAGACGAAATCAATGCCGACGTCCTGCCGATCTGGGTGGGCACGACCGAGGGCACGGCCATTCGTCTGGCCCTGGAGGACGTCGTAGCCCCCAGACCGATGAGTCACGATCTGATGACGAATCTTTCGGCCCATTTGGGCATGAAAATCACCCACGTCGTGGTGACGGACGTGCAAAACAACACGTACTACGCCACGATTCACCTGTCCGCGAACGGACTCGAACGAACGGTGGATGCCCGCCCCAGCGACGCCATTGCCCTGGCCCTCAGGGCCAAGTGTCCGATTTACGTGACGCACGAGGTGCTCAAGAAAAGATCCGGGGACAATCTGGACGCGTGGCTTGCTAAACTCGACCCCAAAGAATCGGGGCCATCCGAAACCTGATTGCCACAGGGAGAACGTCTGATGCGTACCTTTCAAGCCAAGCCCCATGAGATCGACAGAAAGTGGTATATTCTCGACGCCAAAGAGACCCCACTCGGCCGGTTGGCCACTCAGGCCGCCACGCTTCTGCGCGGCAAGCATAAACCCACGTTCACGCCCCACGTCGATACAGGCGACCACGTGATCGTGATCAATGCCGAAGCCATTCGACTGACCGGGAAAAAGCTGAAGGATAAAACCTATTATCACCATACGGGATATCCCGGGGGTATCAAATCCATCACCGCGGGACAGCTCATGAAACAGGCCCCGACGGAGGTCGTGTCCAAAGCCATCCGGGGCATGCTTCCCCATACGCCCCTGGGGAAAAAGATGGCCAAAAAACTGCGGGTCTACGTTGGAACGGATCATCCCCATGCGGCCCAACGTCCTGAACCCTGGTCCTGAACCGACGTCGTGCAGAGGAAAGGCTATTGAAGATGGAACGTCAACGTCATTATGCAACCGGAAAACGCAAGCATGCGATCGCCCGGGCCTGGATCGAACCGGGCACCCCGGAAATCACGGTGAATGGTCGAACGCTTGACCATTATTTCACCCTTCTTGCCCATCGCATGCAGGTGGAATCTCCCTTGGAAGCGACCAACACACGGGGACAATTTCGCATTAAGGCCTCGGTCTGCGGTGGAGGCGGAGCCGGGCAAGCCGGAGCCCTCCGCCACGCGATTGCCAAGGCCCTGGTGCACATGAACGCAGACTTTCGCGGAACCCTCAAAAAAGACGGCCTCCTGACCCGTGACCCCCGGGTCAAAGAAAGAAAGAAATACGGGCAAAAGGGCGCTCGAAGTCGATTCCAATATTCCAAGCGTTAAACGCGTGGATTCACGGTTGGAAAAAAGGGAAGGCTTCGAAGCCTTCCCTTTTTTCGTCTTGTCGTCAACGTTTCAATGCCTAAATCCCGATTAAAGGTCGCCGTACTGGGAGCCAGTGGGTATACAGGTGGAGAACTCCTTCGCCTGTTGAGCCATCACCCGCACGTCGCCATTACCCACGCGACCGCGGACAAATCCGTTGACCGTCCGGTGACGTCCCTGTTTCCCCACCTCGACGTGTTTCATGGGCTTCGTTTTTCCCCCCTGCACGTCGAGGCCATCCTGAAACAGGTCGATCTGCTGTTTTCAGCACTCCCCCATACGAAATCCATGGAGCCGGTGACCGAAGGTATCCGGGCGGGGAAACCCGTGATTGACCTGAGTGCCGACTTTCGTCTCATACAGCCGGCACTCTACGAACAATGGTATGGAACCCCGCATCGGTCTCCCGCTTTGCTCAAGAAAGCCGTCTACGGGCTTCCGGAACTTCACAGGGCACGGATCCGGCGAGCCAAACTGGTGGCCACCCCCGGCTGCTACCCGACGGCGGCGATCCTGCAACTGGCTCCGTTGCTGGCTCATCGGATGATCCAAACGGATACCATTGTCGTCGATTCGAAATCCGGGGTTTCGGGGGCAGGCCGAACCCCGGCCCTGCCCTACCATTTTCCGGAAGCTCATGAATCCGTCACCGCCTACAACGTGGCCCGCCACCGGCACGTCCCTGAAATCGAACAGGCACTGAACCGCATCGCGGACAAACAAGATCCGGGGTCGAACCTTACCGTCGTGTTTGTTCCTCATGTGATCCCGATGAATCGAGGCATCCTGAGCACGGCCTATGCCAAACTCCGGCAACCACTCACAGACGATTCGGCCATGACGTTGTACAAGGATTTTTATGCCCGCGAACGCTTTATCAGGATTCGAGAGGCCTCTACGTCGATCAGTCCCAACCACGTTCGAGGATCGAATTTCTGCGACATCGGAGTGTTTGTGGATCAACGAACGAACCACGTCGTCACCGTGTCGGCCTTGGACAACCTCGTCAAGGGTGCGGCCGGCCAGGCCATTCAATCCATGAATCTGATGATGGGATTTCCCGAAGAAACGGCACTGACGGCCTCCGGGATTTTCCCCTAGTCCTGTTCCTCGGGTGGCGGTGAACGTGAAACAGCTCAAGCGCGGGGTCACGGCCCCAATCGGCTTTCTCGCCGCGGGGATTCACGCCGGGCTCAAACCACGCCCTCTGCTGGACCTCGCCCTTCTGACTTCCACGCATCCCGGGGTCATGGCGGGAGTCTTCACGCAAAATCGAATCATGGCCGCTCCGGTCCTGCTGAACCGGCGCCAGATCAAACAACACAGGGGGCAGGCCATTCTCGTGAACAGTGGAAACGCCAACGCGTTGACCGGTGCACGGGGCATGACGGACGCCCTGGAAATGCGTCGACTCGTTTCAACGGCCTTGCACCTCCCGGCCTCGTCGGTGTTTGTGGGATCGACGGGCGTCATCGGGCGCCCCCTGCCGATGCCCGCCATCCGTCAGGCCATCCCTCCCCTCGTCCAGTGCCTGAATCGATCCGGGCACAGGTCGGCCGCACAGGCCATCATGACGACGGACACCATGCACAAGGAAATTGCCTTGCAGGCAACGATCGGCCGGACAGTGCTGACGATCGGAGGGATGGCCAAAGGCTCCGGCATGATTCATCCTCAGATGGCGACCATGTTGGCCTATCTCACCACCGACGCCGCGATTGACCCGGAGGCCCTGCAAACCGCCTTGACGCAGGCGGCGAACGAAACCTTCAATTGCATTTCAATCGATGGAGAGACGAGCACGAATGACACGGTCTTATGCCTCGCCAATGGGCAGGCCGGAAATCCGACGATTCGGATGGATACCCCCCAATGGAAGGCCTTCTCTGCCCTTCTCTACGAGGCCTGCCGGTCACTGGCCATTCAAATCTGCCGGGACGGAGAAGGCTGCACCAAACTCGTCGAACTCATCGTCCACGGAACACGGACCAATCGTGAAGCCAGGAAAATCGCTCAAACCATTGCCACGTCGGTGCTGGTGAAAACCGCGGTCTTCGGAGAAGATCCCAATTGGGGTCGAATCGTGGCTGCCGCGGGCCGGGCTGGAGTCAACTTCAATCCGTCCAGACTCCGGTTACAATTCGACGCGACGCGAGTCGTGGACAACGGGCAACCGGTGGAAGGGCCGGCACTCAGACAGGCGCAACGGATCATGCGAAAACACCACTACACCATGACGCTCTCACTGGGGGACCACCCGGGCCGTGCCAGAATCTGGATGACGGATCTTTCCTATGATTACGTGAACATCAACGCTTCGTATACGACCTGACGCATCACGATCGAGTGCAAGCATGAAAGACGTGACCCGCAAACGGATTCTCGTGACGGGAGGAGCCGGCTTTCTCGGATCCCACCTCTGTCACGCGCTCGTGCAGCAGGGGCACGAGGTCATCTGCGTGGACAACTTTTATACGGGAGAGAAAGCCAACCTTGCTCCGTTACGTGACCATCGACGTTTCGAGCTGATCCGACACGATATTACGTTCCCGCTCTACGTCGAAGCCGATGAAATTTACAACCTGGCCTGTCCCGCCTCTCCGGTGTTTTACCAATCCGATCCCGTGCAGACCACCAAGACCAACGTTCACGGGGCCATTAACATGCTGGGACTCGCCAAACGGCTCAAGGCTCGCATCTTTCAGGCCTCGACCAGTGAAGTCTACGGTGACCCCAGAACCCATCCGCAGCCTGAAGAATATTGGGGACACGTCAATCCTATTGGCTTGCGTGCCTGCTACGATGAAGGCAAGCGCTGTGCAGAAACGTTGTTCTTCGACTATCACCGCCAACACCACCTGCCGGTGAAGGTCGCACGGATCTTCAACACCTACGGTCCGAACATGCAACCGCATGACGGACGAGTCGTGTCGACGTTCATCATGCAGGCCCTGACCAACGAATCTCTGACGGTCTTCGGTGATGGGTCTCAAACGCGTTCGTTGTGTTACGTGGATGATCTGATTCAAGGCTGCCTCCTGTTCATGCAGAGCCCAGAAGAATGCACCGGCCCCATCAATCTGGGCAATCCCCAGGAATGGACCATATTGGAACTTGCGAACCTGGTGATCGATTTAACCGGATCTCGATCGAAAATTGTCTGCAAACCCTTGCCGGCCGATGACCCGACGCAACGCTGTCCGGATGTGACCCTGGCCAAAACCCGTCTGGGCTGGGAGCCCACCACGTCGCTTGAAGAGGGACTCAAACGAACCATCGAGTATTTCGAAGAACACCTGCGACGATCTTCTTCGCGTGAGGGCTGAACGCATGATCCGGATTCTGACGTGAATCACAGCGATTCCGAAGGTGCATGGATCGGCGGTTCACCCGGTTCAGAGCCATGCAGATCCTCTTCATGCCTTTTCTCCTACCGACTGGCACGGTTCGTTCCACGGGTGGAAATCGTCGCCCAAAAAACGTAGAATCCCCGAACAGGTTGACCATGTTCCAAAACGGACGAAATCATCTCCTCTCCATACCCAGAACGTTGATTTCCGCGCAACGGCGGTCGCAGGTGCTGCTCGCCGTCCTCACGCTGCTCCTCCCAGGCTGTATGGTCATCGAAACGACCTATGACATCGTCGCCGGCACCGCCAAAGGAGTGTATTACCTGACGGCCGGAACCACCAAAGCCATCTACCACATCGGAAAATTTACTTTTCAGGTCGTTCGTGCTCCGTTCGACTGGCCCCTGACTCATGAGGAGCTTGAAACGATCGACGGGCTACCGGTGAAAGAAGCGATTCGCCAGGGCCGAGTCAAATGGGCTCCCTACGTGGTGAACGGCAGACGCTACGTGCCCATGAGCGTCAAGCGAGCCCAACGGTATGAAGAGACGGGACTCGCGTCATGGTATGGGGAAGAAACCCGGCAGAAAAAAGGTGGACACATGACCGCCAACGGGGAAGCGTTTGATCCCATGGGCCTGACGGCCGCACACAAATACCTGCCGTTGCCGATCAACGTCAAAGTGACGAATCTGTCAAACGGCCGATCGATTGTCGTCCGGGTCAATGATCGTGGGCCATTCCCCAGTCCCCAGAATCCGAAATCCGGAAAACGCATTATCGACTTGAGCTATGGGGCTGCCAAAAAACTGGGATTCCACAAAAAAGGAGTTGCCCGAGTCCACGTCAAAGTGATTCCCGTCAAGACCGGAACCTGAGGCGTGTTTCCACCTGCCTATGCTCTTTCTCCCTCTCCGACCCGGGCGTCCGTCGCACGGGCAAGATGCCGTAAGGCAGAGGAGATCCGAACGGGGATCGTGCTCCCCTCTCGACACCGGCGCATCTCACCGGGCAAGGTGGCGAGTTCGGCCGTGACCCGGTTCCGGGCGTGATGAAGGGCAGGAACCGGTTCGCAGCACCTGCCGGATTCCATGACCCGTCGGAGAAGCGGGTTCCCGTCCTGAGGATCGGCCACCGTCGTCACCACGTCATGGGCAATGCGTCCCCGCTGATCATAGTGGCGATAGACCTGTTTGGGGCCCGGCCACGTCTCCTTGCCTTCCGATCGTTTTCGTGACGGTCTCCCGGCATATTCCTGCAGCTTGTAGACGCAGTCCAGATAAGGCACGTCGGCCGAAGTCGTGAGTCTCGTTCCGATTGCAAACAGATCGATGGGAGCCCCGGCTTCGATCATGGCCTGAATGGCGTATTCATCCAGGTTGCCGCTCACCGTAATCTGCACGTCGTTCAACTCACCGTCATCCAGAATGCTTCGTACCCTGTGCGCCTGCTCCACCAGGTCTCCGCTATCCAGACGCACCCCTTTGATCGCAATGCCCTTTTCCCGCAGACGCGCGGCCAACTCCACCACCGTGTGGGCGCCCTGTTCCGTATCATAGGTGTCAAGCAGGAAGATCACGTTCTCGGGTTGCACGTCGGCAAAATGCTCAAAGGCGTGACCTTCGGTCTGGTGCGCCTGCACAAAACTATGCCCCATCGTTCCAAAGACCGGCACATCGAAGAAAGGCTGGGCCATAACGGTGGCCGAGCCGGCGAATCCGGCCAGATAACTGGCTCGGGCAGCAAACAATCCTGCCTCGCCCCCGTGGGATCGTCGCAAGCCAAAATCAACAACGGGTTTGCCGGCAGCGGCAAGCACGCATCGGGCGGCCTTGGAGGCGATCAAGGTCTGATAGTGAAGCAGGTTGACGAGCCTGGTCTCGATGAACTGCGCCTGCGGCAACGGGGCCGTGACGCGAACCATCGGTTCATTCGCAAAACAGACCGTGCCTTCAGGCATGGCATGAAGATCGCCGGCGAACCGAAACCGTTCCAGATAGTCGACAAAGGAACGGCTGAACCGACCACTGTTCGCCACCCACTCCAACTCCTCAGGGGTGAAGCGAACGTTCTCCAGGAATTCCAGAAGCTGTGTCAATCCCGCGGTCACCAGAAACCCCCGTTGCGGGGGCATCGTCCTCACGAAACATTCAAAGACCGCGGTGTCCTCCATGCCGCGTTCGAGGTAGCCCTGAAGCATGGTAAGCTGATAGAAATCCGTCAATAACGCGCTCGAGCGAATAGCCATGACGAAGAATCGCGTGCGTCAGGATTCGTCTCGAGGGTCGAGGGCCTTGCACGGCCCGAATACCGTCATCAGGATGATTCCCTGACGCGCGGCTCTTCGGCTGCGGCACAGGAAGGGACGTTTCGGCTCCTCAGGAAGACCAACAGGGGAAGGCGCACGCTCCTGAGGTTCGAGGGCCACTGCGTCGGGGTAGACGGGCCTCACGTCCTCAGAAGGGACAACGTTGACGGCAGCGGTTTCCTGCAACCGCAAATAGTGCTCGATCTGCTGGCGCAACCAACTGCCGACGTTGGCAATCATCCACACCAACAACACGATGCCAAGAAAGACAAAGGCCTCGATGGTCATTCTCTCGCCTCATGGGATTGCCGGACGTCAGGATTCTCGTCACGCCCGATGGCCTCTCGCATGGTGGTATCGGCTTGCACGTTCTTCATTCGATAATAATCCATGAGCCCGATGTTGCCTTTCCGAAAAGCTTCGGCCATGGCCCGTGGGACTTCCGCTTCGGCTTCGGTCACCCGTGCTCGCATTTCCTGCTCCAGGGCCACGGCCATGGCCCGCCGCTCTTCGGCCTTGGCCTGGGCGATCTGCTTATCGGCGTTGGCCTGATCAATCTGCAACTTCGCACCGATATTTTCACCCACGTCCACGTCGGCGATATCGATGGAGAGAATTTCGAACGCCGTCCCGGCGTCCAGGCCCCTGTGGAGAATGTGCTTCGAGATTTCATCGGGATTTTCCAGGACGTCCGTGTGCCTGCCCGACGACCCAATGGCACTCACCATCCCCTCACCCACCCGGGCAATCACCGTCTCTTCCCCGGCTCCGCCGACGAGACGGTCGATATTCGCTCGAACCGTGACACGTGACACGGCAATCAGTTGAATGCCGTCCTTCGCCACCGCCGTAATCCTCGGCGTCTCAATCACCCTGGGCAGAACGGACATCTGCACGGCTTCCAGCACGTCCCGGCCGGCCAGATCAATGGCCGCGGCACGTTTGAAGGTCATGGGAATGTTGGCCTTGTCTGCGGAAATCATGGCGTTCACCACCTTCACGACGTCACCGCCGGCCAGGAAATGGGCTTCGAGATCATTGATGGGGATCTCCAGGCCGGCCTTGACCGCACTGATTCGTGCCGTAATCACGGTGCCCGGCGGCACCCGGCGAAAACGCATGCCGACCAGAGTCAGAAGCCCCACGTACGCGTTCGAGGCCCAGGCCGCAATCCATAACGGAATGGGAATCAGGTACAAAAACGCCGTCAGGGCGATGCTGACGAGCAACACAAGAGCGAGGGTACCAAAGACCTGCATTTCCGCACCCATGAGGAGCCCCTCCTTTCTCCTTGTGTGAACGATGACGACGAGACTCTACCACAAATGGAGAAGAAATAGCTCGGAATTCAGGACACCCTGATCCTGGGGAGCGCAACGAGACGAAATCGACGCAGGTTCGGCCCTGAATGGAAGAGCCGTCATCGGGGAAGAACGGTTAATTCATCTCCACGAGGTCGCGCAACAAGTCCAGACATTGCGGTTGACGCAATTTTCTGAGCGCGGACTTTTCGATCTGGCGGATGCGTTCACGGGTCACCCCGAAATCCTCACTGATTTCTTCCAGGGTATGCTCCTTGGCAAATCCGATGCCGAATCGTTTTTTGATGATGTACTCTTCTTTCGGCGTCAACACCCGCAAGGCCTTGCTGACTTTGCGTCGCGTGTCATACTGCAAGGCAGCCGCGTAAGGAGGAGACACGGTCCGATCTTCCAGAAGATCACCCAACCGCGTTTCTTCATTATCACCAAACGGAGTTTCCAGCGACACGGGTTCCTTGGGATATTCCATCATTTCCCGGGTCTTTGCCTCAGGCAGATCCACGCGTTCGGCCAACTCTCGAACGGTGGGGTGACGACCATGGCGTTGGACCAGTCGTTTGGACGCCTTGTTCAATTTTTGAATCGACTCATGCATATGAACCGGAATCCGAATCGTACTGGCCTGATCGGCGATGGCGCGCGTCATTCGTTGTCTGATCCACCACGTCGCATAGGTGCTGAACTTGTACCCACGTTGATACTCGAATTTCTCGACGGCCTTCATCAACCCCATGTTTCCTTCTTGAACGAGGTCCAAAAATTGAAGCCCTCGTCCCACGTAACGCTTGGCAAGACTCACCACCAACCGCAGATTGGCTTGAATGAGCCTGTTTTTCCCGTCTTCGATGGTTCGTTCGGCTCGTTCGATTCTGTCCAGATTTTCCATGAACAGGTTGACCGGCATGGCCAGGACCCGTTCCTCGAGGTCCTTCAACCGGCTCCAGCATTCCCCGATGGAATCCACCAAACGCCGGATCTCCTCCTGAGGCAACCCGGTTGCGTCCGTTTCAAGAGTCTTTTGACCCAACCAGGCCTTACCGCCCTTCCGGACGAGATCCATGGCCTCCTCGTTTCGCAAGCCAAGCCGCCGACACGAATCGCCCAGTTCCTGGAGACAAGCCCGAAGGTCACGCCCCAAGGCCTTGACCTGGGCCAGCAATTGCTCCTGGTATTCGTCGGTGAGATGCAACGCCTGAATCCGGGCAACGATTCGTTGTTGCACAGACTCCACGTGTTTCAGCGAGGAGACTCCGTGCTCCGAATCGGCACGGAGTTCCCGATAATACCTTTGCAGAGATTTGGAAACCCGCCGGATGGCCAGCAGACCATCCAGGGTTCGATGACGTACGTCCTCCCCTCCCGGTTGTCCGTGCGGAGCATCAACGCTCCGGTCACCGTCGCCACGATCATGCCCCACGATCGTCGACACGGGAATCTTATGCCGCCGCAAAGAATCGCGGAGGACTTCCAGGCGATCCAGAATCAGGGGCAGTCCATAGAGAGCCCGCGCCAATTCGACGTTTCCTGCTTCGATCTGTTTGGCCAGCCGGACTTCCTCTTCACGGGTCAACAAGGGAACCTTCCCCATCTCCTTCAGGAACACCTGGGTCGGCCCTCCTTCTTTCTGAGGAAGAACCTCCGACCGCGAAAAACCCTCCGAAAGAGGGGAGGGGTTTGGAAAATCTTCTGACGTCATGGCTGGGTGGTTGTTGAACATTTTCCGGTTTTGCAACGCGCGGGAACAACAAAGCGTCATGGATGCCCGCGAGGGTTACGCAACTTGAGAGGCCTGTTTCTTCCTGCCAAGAAACGGCATCTCATCCGATCTTTTTGCCTTCTTCGGATAAACCGTTTCCCCGCAATTCAAACACCGTAAGGCCTCGATACGAAGAAACGGTCCATCCGGATCATAGAAATGATCTCGTATCATCAATCCTTGACAACGTGGACATTTCATGGAGTGTCTCCCTGCCTTGATCGTTCCAAATGGCCCGGAAACGGGCATGATCCTTACACAACACGTGATCGTTGTTTTCATTCATAACCAGTTTCTGGGGCAAATCAAGAGCCGGACTCGACAAATAGCAAAAAAGTTTGGCCTCGTTCCCTGGCTTGCCCGGTTCCCGTCAAACAACCCAAACGGCCACCAGGCACGAACCGGTCCGCGGAATCACGGTTGTGGGGCGCAACCCGGACCCGATCGAAGGCAAGGCCTTGCGTCAGGAAACCTCGGCATACGGGCCCTCTCACCGGCGAGATTCGTCGACGAATGAACGGTGGGCCCTGACCGAGCTCGTTCGTCGACTAGCGGAAACCGGAACCGGTTTGCTAGGATGTGCCTCTCATGGAAATCGGCATTGTCGGGCTCCCCAACGTCGGCAAATCGACGATCTTCAACGCGCTGACGTCAGGAGGCGCGGCTGCGTCGAACTATCCCTTTACCACCATCGAACCGAACCTGGGCGTCGTGGCCGTTCCCGATTCACGGCTGAACCGCCTCACGGAACTGTTCAAGCCGCAAAAAACGATTCCCGCCTTCTGCCGTTTCGTCGACATCGCCGGCCTGGTCAAAGGCGCCGCACGGGGTGAAGGACTGGGCAACAAATTCCTGGCCAACATCAGAGAGGTCGACGCCATTCTGCACATGGTCCGTCTTTTTCAGGATGCCAACGTCGGACACATGCTGGGAGGCATCGACCCGAAGAGGGACATCGACGTGATCGAAACCGAATTGATGCTGGCCGACCTGGAAAGTCTCACGAAACAATTCGACAAGGTCTCGAGCAAGGCACGGTCCGGCGACACGACCGCGAAAGGCACGCTGGCATTACTCGACGTCCTCAAGAAGGGACTCGAAGAAGGCAACCCCGCGCGGACACTCGGGGTTGAACCCGAGACCCTCAACCCATTCTTCCTGCTGACGGCCAAACCCGTTCTCTACGTCGGCAACACCGACGAGAACCCGGATCCGTCTGTGGTCGAGGATTTTCAGACCTTCGTCCGAACACGCGGTGCAGAGTCGGTGGTCCTCTGCGGGAAACTGGAAAGCGAAATCGTGGAACTGGCAGACCAGGACCGCACCGCGTTCATGGCCGACATGGGCATAGAACGCACTGGCCTGGAACGGGTCATCGTGGCGGCTTACAAAACGCTGGGGCTCTGCTCATATTTCACCGGAGGCCCCAAGGAAGTCCGGGCATGGACGATCCCCGTGGGCACGAAAGCCCCGCAGGCCGCCGGCGCGATCCATTCGGACTTTGAAAAGGGGTTCATCAAAGCCGACGTCTATGATTTCAGGGACCTCGACCGATACGGTTCGGAACAGCGGCTGCGAGAGAACGGCCTCATCCGTTCGGAAGGCAGAGACTACGTGGTGAAAGACGGCGACGTCTGTTTCTTCAAGTTCAACGTCTGACTCGTTCCGTTTCGCAGGCCTCGTTTCCCTGCGGACGGCTCTTTGTTCTCTCTACAGCACCGTCTCCGGGCCCCTCGACCTCCAGGCTCTGGCCAAGGCCTTGGCTTCCTCGATCTGAGCAGTGGTCATCTCGCGTTCCAGCATGGCCAAAGCTTCTAGCGCCGGATCCATACCCTGCTCTGCTGCCAGAAAGGCCCATTGATAGGCTTGAACGTAATCCTGCTCAACGCCTTCGCCCTTGTAGAACATCAACCCCACGTGATTTTGTCCTGCCGCGTTACCCTGTTCAGCAGCTCTCAGGAACCAGCGGAAGGCTTTCACGTAATCTTTGGGAACACCCAGGCCATACCGGTAAAGTAATCCCAGGTTATTTTGCGCACTCGGATGGCCTTGATCGGCCGCCAGCCGATACCAGGAGCGAGCCGTCTCAAAATCCTGTACGACGCCCTGCCCCCATCGATACATGAAGCCCAACATGTTCTGGGCTTCGGCATTCCCTTGGGAAGCAAGCGGGGTCCATTCCCGCATCGCGGTCTCGTAATCCTGGGCCAGATACGCGTCTTCGCCCAGGCGGAAATCCGCCCAGGATGGAGAGGCACTGACCAGCAGCCACCCACTGATGATAACGAAAACTTTCCAACACGGAACGTTGGCCGACCCGTCTCCCATTGGGGACCAACACCGGAATCTTTGCCTTGTCTCATTCATCGCACACCCATCTTTCTCACAAGACGGTCTTTTTTCACCGGACGCACGTCGCCTTTTTGCTCTTTACTGATCATGCCAAGAATGGCATAAAGAGAGCAAGGAGGCCGAATGTCCGTACGCATGCATGCCGAAGCCCTGTACGATTCACTGAAATCGTTATGGTGCAGCCACGACCCCGACCAGATCCTGGCACGGCTGGAGAAAGAACTCCGCCATATCATACCAAGCTGGACCGACAGGCCCCCGGATTGTCCGGGATGGTACTGGTTCAAACGACGGGGAATCTCCGAACCCCAGCTTCTCCTTGTGGACCATGGCCGCATCGACACCAAACTCATGGCGGACTTGGGCCCCCCGAACAATTTCGTGGACGTGCAACGCATGAACGGTCTCTGGGCAGGCCCCCTGCTTCCACCGGCCCAATATGATCGTTGATCCTTGTCCGGACCAGGATGACGCGCTGCTCCGACCAGGCAACGGGGTTCGGATTTCGCCCCGGCCACGTCATCATCGCGGTCATCGGTTCTTCACGCGGTTGACAACCGGTTGGGTCGATCGGTAGAACTGTCTCCTTCGCACAAGAGCTCTTTTGCCCAGACTGCCGTGGTCGCACGGCTTACACGTTACGGAACCCTTCTCATGCCAATCAATGCCTTGCGGAAGCCAGGGTCCAAGATGAGCCTGAAGGAAGCTCTCGAACGGGTCGAGAAGCTCAAACGGATGGCCGCAAGCAGCAACCCCCACGAAGCAGCCGTGGCCGCCGCGAGGCTCAAAGCCTTTGACGTCAACGCCGCACGCGCCCCGCAATCGAAGGCCCAGGAACCCGAACCAGCGACCGTCGAGAACGCCGACAACACTCGACACATCGAGGTCCTTGATGCATGGCCCGTGATTCCCTACAAGGAATTGGGCGAACTGGAGGTGCAACAGCCACCTGCCACGTCGTCGGTGAATTGGGACGTGCTTCATGCTGAATTACTGGAACGGGCGCAACACATCGGCGCTCATGCCGTCATCAACATTCAAATCAAAGGAACGATTCAGCAAAAAATCCTGACGGGGATGGCCCTCAAATATCTTTCGCCACAGGAAATCCTGGATATCCAGGAAGCCAACAAATTGGAAGAAGACGAGAAAGCCTACAGGGAAGCGCAAAAAGAACGACGCGACGAAGATTGGGCCCCGCCCGTGGGATAACGTCTCCTTTCCCCTCGTCCTCCAACGCCTGAATGCTTGTTGATTCCTGCACGGCCTCCCCGCGCAGGTGCCCCCTCTGTCATTCTGCGCACGTTCCCTTCCGTCATTCACGCGAACGCGAGAATCCAGGGCCGTTGCCTTTTCCTTTATTCTTCTGGATGCCGGATCGAGTCCGGCATGACGGCATGGAAGAAAGGCATCCCGCCACGGACCCGGAGGCACGAATCCATTCATCGTTGACCTCCTCACAGGTTGAAAGAGGCCAAGGTGCATTCATACGGGATAATATGGGATAATCAACGTTTCCATGACTCGATTCCCGAGTGAGGACGCAGGCAAGAGCCTTGTGGCGAGCATAGGAGCGACCTTTGGTGGAATTTCACTATCAGGAGATCTTTGAACATGGAGTGGATGCAACGACGTATCGCACGTTGACGTCAGATCACGTCGCCACCACCACCTTCGAAGGATGCGAAATTCTGACCATTCAGCCCGAAGCCCTCACCCTTTTGTCCCATGAAGCGATGGATGACGTCGCGCATCTGCTCCGAGCGAGTCACCTCAAACAATTGAGCAGGATTCTGAACGACCCTGAAGCCTCGGCTAATGATCGTTTCGTCGCGTTGGAACTGCTCAAGAACGCCAACATCGCCGCCGGGCGGGTCCTGCCTGGTTGTCAGGATACTGGCACGGCGATCGTCATGGGATACAAGGGACAGCAGGTCTTCACCACCGGCCATGACGCCGAAGCGCTCTCACGCGGTATCCACGAAGCCTACCAGCAACGTCATCTGCGTTATTCGCAGATGGCGCCACTCGACATGTATACCGAGAAAAATACCGGCACGAATCTCCCGGCCCAGATCGAGCTCTACGCCGGATCGGGGATGGAATACCGGTTCCTGTTTATCGCCAAAGGCGGAGGGTCCGCGAACAAAACGTTTCTCTATCAGGAGACCCGAGCCCTGCTGAATCCGAAATCCCTGCTGGCCTTCGTCGCGGAAAAAATTCGCACGATCGGAACCTCGGCCTGCCCGCCCTATCATCTGGCTCTCGTCATCGGAGGGCCATCCGCAGAGTTCACCTTGAAAACCGTCAAACTCGCGAGTTGTCATTATCTGGATGACCTCCCTACGTCCGGCAACCATTTGGGCCGGGCGTTTCGGGACTTGGAGTTCGAAAACGAAGTGCTACGGCTCTGCGCCGAAACCGGCATCGGTGCCCAATTCGGCGGCAAATATTTCGCGCACGACGTACGAGTCATTCGCCTCCCGCGTCATGGCGCCTCCTGCCCGGTTGGTCTGGGCGTTTCATGCTCGGCCGACCGACAGATCCTCGGTAAAATCACCAAAGACGGCGTCTTCCTCGAACGACTCGAAACAAATCCCGCACAATATCTTCCGGACGTCACCGAAAAGGACCTGGACGGGAAAGTGGTCAAGATCGACCTGAATCGGCCGATGGCGGCCATTCTCTCCGAGTTGCGCAAGCATCCGGTGGCCACCCGATTGTCGTTGACCGGGCCGATTGTCGTGGCCCGAGACATCGCCCACGCCAGGCTGAAAGAACGACTGGAGTCCGGAAAGGGCCTTCCCGAATATTTCAGAAACCACGTCGTCTATTACGCCGGCCCCGCCAAAAAACCCGAAGGCTATGCCTCGGGCTCATTTGGCCCCACGACCGCCGGACGCATGGATTCCTACGTGGATCAGTTTCAAGCCGCAGGGGGTAGCATGGTCATGCTGGCGAAGGGTAACCGTTCCCAACAAGTACGCGAGGCCTGCGAGAAGCACGGGGGATTCTATCTGGGTTCCATCGGTGGCCCTGCCGCACGACTGGCCGAACACAGCATTAAAAAAGTCGAGGTCCTCGAATTCGAGGATCTTGGCATGGAGGCGGTATGGAAAATCGAAGTCGAAGACTTTCCAGCCTTCATCGTGATCAATCACAGGGGCCAGGACTTTTATGCCGACCTCGATACCCAACGCCCGCTGATTCATCCTGGCCAATAAACGAAGCCATGGAATGACGTATCAGCCGCCTCCATCGTCATGCCGGACTCGATCCGGCATCCAGAAAAAAGGAAGAAGCAAAAGCACTGGATCCCCGATTAAAAACGTCGGGGATGACGAATGGGGGTTTTCTCGGGAATGACGGGCGGGACGCAGGGGTGACACAATCGTTCCAACCTTCAATCGTTTTTTTATCGGTGTCATTGTTTTCCTGCAAGGAGTATGGTACGGTACTCACATTCAGCGGTCATGACTCGACGAGTCAAGGCCATTTATCAATTCATGGGTTGCAATCGGGAATCTGATCGAAAGCCTGACCTAAACGCCTTCTTCAGTTGCGTCTTTGGCCTATCCTTTCCTTTCCTGCTTCTCGAGTGTATGTTTCCAATCATTTAAAGGAGTTGTTTTATGTCGTTTAAAATTTACGTCGGCGGATTGCCATATCCAACGACCGAAACGGAATTGACGGATCTGTTCGTCCAACACGGCAACGTGGATTCGGCAAAAATCATCACCGACAAATACACCGGACGATCCCGTGGGTTTGGTTTCGTCGAAATGCCCTCGGAAGAAGAAGGCAAGGCAGCCATTGCCGCGTTGAACGGCACCCAATTGGAGGGCCGGACGTTAACGGTGAATCAGGCCCGGCCTCAGGAGTCACGACCCGGAGGACGCGGCGGATTCGGCGGCGGCGGCGGCCGGGGCGGACGACACGACCGCTAGGCATATCTCAAGGGGAAAAGGCTTGAGCCTTTTCCCCTTGTTCACCAGTCTCATTCTCATAGACTGGACATAGACGCCATGTCCCTCGTTGAGGGAATCATCGTCGTCGTTTGAGAAAACGGCAATTTACGTTCTTGACACCTGCAGGCTTCTTTCCTTATGCTCACAGAACGGTGAATCATGCTACGTCTAGCACGCCCATTCCTCATTCCGGGAGCCTTGATTTGTTTCCTGTTCATGAACGGCGTCGTTTCCGCCGAGGTTGCCGCTCACTCCCTTCACCACGTTCAACATACCGCAGACACTCATTCGAACCTTCTCTGCTCTCTTCTGTGTGCGACAGGCCAGATGTCCAGCGTGGCCGAGCCTTTTAGTGGTCCCCTGCTCACCGTTTCCCATACGTTACAAGCCTCTATCGTTCATCCTGTCACACTTGCCGCTTCAACGTATTGCTTTTCTCGGGCTCCTCCCCGTTTCTCGTCTCTCAAGTCCTTTGTATGACCGTTCAACGTTGCAAGCCTGGTTTTCGCTTTTCAAAAGCACGGTGCGATGATTCAGGCATGGGGACGGTCGGATTTGTCGATTCTTTTACGAAAAGAGGTTGAGAAATGGACAGAACTCGCATCACGGGAAAACTGGGAATCATGCTTGTATTTTTCTTATTCGGCATGACGTCAATCGCCGTGCAGCAGGTACAGGCCGGTGCGTTACTAGACGGGATGTTCGACGGCATCGAGGAAGCCCTGGCCGAAGATCTCGCCAAAAAGGGAGAACAACTGACGACCGGGAACTTCTACACCGATGACAAACCGAATGCGCACGCTCCGATCGGAATGATGGGAGACCACACCCATGAAGCAGGAGAACTCATGTTTTCCTACCGCTTCATGATGATGGGGATGGAAGAGACCCGATACGGGACGAACAGGATTCCCACTGCAGATGTCTTAAAGATGGGATCAGTCCCATCGGGATATATGGTGGCACCGGAATCCATGGAAATGATGATGCACATGTTCGGGTTCATGTATGGTTGGAACGATACCGTGACTCTGGCGCTCATGGTCCCGTATCTCGACATCAGCATGGATCATCAAAACAGAATGGGGACGAAATTCACGACGACTGCAGAAGGGTTCGGCGATCTTCGATTCGGATCACTGTGGCGTCTCTGGGCAGTCGAAGCCCCGAGTCTGGGAGCCCATCGCTTCCACTTGAATTTTTCCGTGAGCGTCCCCACGGGCAGTATCGAGCCGACGGGTTGGGTGCCACTGATGGGAGGAAGAATTGTCAGATTACCCTATCCCATGCACCTTGGGTCAGGGACGTTCGATTTTTATCCAGGATTGACCTACGGAGGAGAGAAGGGTCGAGCTTCCTGGGGGCTTCAAGCCATCGGCACCCTGCGGGGCGGCGAGAATTCCAATGATTTTTCCAAAGGCGATGCCTACGAGATCAACGCCCATGCAGCCTATGAATTCATCCCGAATCTGATGAGTGGGTCGGTCCGCCTGAGTTGGAATGACTGGCAGGAATACGACGGAGCAGATCCGGCCATTATGACCAACCTTCCGAATGGCCAGAGGATCGTGCAAACGGCGTTTCCTTCCCTTCTTGGGGGCCAACGCTTGGATATTCTGTTCGGCACCAATATCCTGTTCCCGGATTTCATGGGTCTGGAAAATCGGTTGGCCGTAGAAGGAGGCCTTCCTATTTATCAATATCTGGACGGACAACTCGAGACCGATTCGATCATCACGTTCGGATGGCAAGCGGTCTATTGAGCAGAGCCGAAAGATGATCAACACGTTCGTGGAACGGCCTCACTACGCGTGGGGCCTCGTCCGCATCCTCCATGTGACAGGCTGGCTCCTGGTGTCTTCGGGACTCACGGGGATGGGTTTTGCCCATACCGTGGTCGAGGTGGAGAACGGCGCAACCATCACCGGTCGCGTCACGTTTGGAGGAACGCCTGCCCCGACGAAACATTTCGAAGTCAAAAACGAGCCTGAGGTCTGTGGAACTGAACGTCGGTTACCCGGCATCATCGTCAATCAAGGGCTACTGCAAGACGCGGTCATCGCACTGGAAGGGATACAAACCGGTAAGGCCTTCTCATCGTATCAGGATACGGACGAGGGAGAAGGTCGCGGAACGTTTCAGTATGCTGGCGGAACGCGGCTGCATCTGGACATTCAAGTCAAACGGTGCAGCTTTGGTCCGTTCACCGGTGTGATCATGGTTGACGACGCGGTGCAGTTCACAAACAACGATTCCAACAAACACACGCTTCATACCTACCTGTTGAAACAGGGCGGAGGAGCAAGAATCCTGAAAACCCTGCATACCCAGAGCCTTCGACCGGGAGGACTGAAGGAAAAAGCCTTTCTCGCCAAAAAACTGCGTCGGGCTGTTGCCGTGGCCGTGACCTGTGACCGTCACGAATTCATGAGGAATTGGCTGTATATCATCAAAAACCCCTATTATGCCGTTTCGGATGAGTCAGGAAATTTTCGCATCGATCAAATTCCTCCCGGTGACTATGACCTGGTGGTCTGGCATCCCTTGCTCGAGATGAAGAAGCAACGCGTGACGCTCTCTCCGAACGATTCTCTCTCGATCGATTTTGCCTTGACGAAATAACGGCGCGTTGTCCGTTCCCGACGATCTTCAATCCTCTTCCCCTGCTCGATTGCTCCAACGACGTGCCACCGTCCCTATGAACTCGCCTGGGTGTCGGAGCCGAGCAAGACGTGCTAGAGTTGGCTGACTGAACAAGAACACAACAAGGAGAACCCGTGGCCACCATCATGCCATTTCATGCCGTCAGGCCCAAACCAGACTATGCCGCCCAAGTGGCGGCACCACCCTATGACGTCGTCTCCCTGGAGGAGGCACGAAACGTTGCCAATGACAATCCCTACTGTTTTCTTCGGGTCGGCCGAGCCGAGCTGGAATTGGCTGATGGCATCGATCCCTATTCAACGGAAATCTACGAAAGAGGTGCCACCAACCTTCGGAGGTTTCTCGAAGACGGCATCCTGGTACGGGAACCTCATCCTCTGTTTGGGGTGTATCGCCAACGCCGGGAGACACACGAACAGACGGGTCTTGTCGCACTCGCCTCGATCGAGGAATACGATCGTGGGATGATCAAAAAGCACGAGCTCACCAAACCGATCAAGGAACGAGACCGCGTGCGAGTCATTGAAACGCACGAATCACAGTCCGGGCCCGTGCTCCTGTTTTTCCGCCGTACGGCCAGATTCGAAGACTGGCTCACGGACGTCACGGCCACCGAGCCGGATTGTCGGTTCATCGCGGACGATGGCGTGGAACACACCGTCTGGAGCCTGCGCGACCATGAAGCCATTGAAAAGATGATCGAAGATTTCAAGGACGTGGACGCGCTCTACATTGCCGATGGGCACCACCGCTCCGCCGCGGCCAGTCGGGTACGTGCCTTACGAGCCCCACACCACGAGGGGTCGCGTCACGAAGCTGGATTTCTGTCCGTGATCTTTCCACATGACGAATTGCACATCCTGCCCTATAACCGCGTGGTCCGCGATCTGAACGGCCATACCGCTTCGGCCTTTCTCGAGGCCCTGACCCTGACCTATGACGTTGCCGTCACGACGCATCCGGGGCAGGCTCCGGAAGCCGGATTCGACGTGTATCTGGAAGGCCGTTGGCATCGTGCGAGCCCCAAATGGACGCCAGAACAGCAGTCAGAGATGACGCAGGATCCGGTGAAAGCCTTGGCCGTGTCGGTGCTGACCGACCGCGTGCTCGTTCCGCTTCTGGGGATTATGGATCAACGTTCCGACCCGAGGATCGAGTTTGTCGGAGGCATCCGCCCACCGAACGCGTTGGCATCGATGGTGGACAGCGGAAAATGGGCCGCGGCATTCTGGTTGCCCCCCACGACCATCCACCAGCTCATGGCGGTTTCCGATGCCCACGACATCATGCCGCCCAAGAGCACATGGTTTGAACCCAAGCTCCGTGACGGCCTGTTCGTGCACATGTTCCGGGACGAGTGATCCTCTCTGCTCTTACCCGCTATCATGGTCAGGGTATCGCAGGGAACCGGTGCGGAAATATTCATGGGGGTCCCTCACGACCCAACCAGGCTCATCGACGGGTTCCAGAGCGGGGATGGCCGCCTCCTGATCCCAGACAAGCTGGGGATGACCGGGGTTGATTCGGGCGTCACCCGTCTCGCTGTTCCTGCAAAAGAGAAAATCCGTATCCCAAAAATAGATGTGGATCAGGGCTTCTCCATCCACTTCCCCGATGATGTGCTCTCCAACGGGCCTGGTGAGCTGGTTGAAATCATCGAGCAGATCATTATGGGTCGAACAAAAATTCTTCAAGGCTTCGTACAACACGAGCCAGTGCAGGTCGGTCAGGCGATAGACCCGTGAATCATTCACGGCAGCCAACAGTTGGACCAGCACCCGTACCGCGGCATAAGGACAAAGACGCCGTGACGTTTCCGGATAGAGTCCTTCCCAGGAGCCGATGGCACCATCATCAGACAGCAATTGGATCTCCGAGGCTTCGCTGGCAAAGGCTTCCTTGAGAATGGCCTCGAACACCGCGTCGGGTCTGGTGGAAAAATAAATCATCGCAATCGTCACGGTATCATGCAAAAACCCGCGTCACAAGAAATCACGGGACCCTGGACCCTAGAAAATCCAGGGAACAAGCCGCCACGTCCTCGAGCGGTAGGCCTGATAGTCGTCAAAGACTTCCTGTAACAACGTCTCTTCTCGGAAGAGTTTCGCCACCAGATCCGCGCTCAGGAGCAACCAGCAGAGTCCTCGCCAGTATGAAAAGGACTCGCCCACCAACGCCAGCATGATCAGCAGCAACGCCGTGTACATGGGATGCCGGATCCATCGGTACGGACCACCGGTCACCAGGCGGCTTCCGGGCCTGACCTCGGGAAACGCGTTGACGTTCTTCAACTTCATGGTGAGGATCGCCCACGTCCCCAGCAGGATTCCCGAGAGCTCCAACGTGAAGAACACGGCATGCCTGGCGACCCATGGTCCGGAGATCAGGATCACCCCGATGCAGGCCAACTGAACACCCACGAGCATATAAGACCGAACTCCGGCGTACGTCATGATCCAACCCCGCCTGCGCGCACGTCCCTGGAAGAACCGGGGAATCTCAATACCGGTATCCTCCACTCAGATGCTTCTCCAGAGTTGAAGACAGACCGAGGTGATTCCGAGAGACCGAGGAGTCCACGATTTCCCTGTTGCTCGGATCCAGTTCACTCGCTCGTTTGAAATGGATCGTGGCGGCCTGGTGATCGCCCAGTTTATGCAACGTCAGGGCCAGATTGAAATGGGCTTCCGCCAAATCCGGGGCGGCTCGAATCGCCGATTCGAAACGACGCTTGGCCTCCTGCCACTTTCCGTCATTGTACTTCCGAATCCCATCGAGATTATGATGAGCCGCGGCAGGACTCGTCATGGGCAGGACGGCAAGCGGACCCGACGCCGCAACACAGCCCGTGACCATGATCAGGCACCCCAGGACAACCGCTCTGATGTCATGATGCATGGGTTTCCCTCCACATTCCTCTCCGGTCTTTTCATGAATGATGGCAAATATTTTCTCTCTTGCCGATTTGTCGATCAGTTGTACACGGAAAGCCCTTCCGCTACCATGCCAGAGTATGGATACGGATCGAAACTTGCAACGCCATGACGTCATCGTCATCGGAGGAGGGTCTGCGGGATATGCAGCAGCACGGACGGCGCACGATGAGGGTGCCGACGTGGGGATCATCGACCATGGACCGTTGGGAGGGCTCTGCATTTTACGCGGATGCATGCCGACCAAGACGATCTTGCGCTCCTCCGACGTCATCTCGCTCATGAAGCGTGCAAAAGAATTCGGATTGAACCCCGTTCCCGCGGAGGCCGATCTCTCTGCAATCATCGATCGCAAGGCTCGCCTCATCAATGAGTTTGCCGAGGAACGGATTCACGCGTTGAAAGATTCCCGCTTTACCCTGTACGAAGAACGCGCCACGTTCCTCTCTCCTTACGAAATCCAGGCCGGCACGCACAGATTAACCGCCAAGGCCTTTATTATTTCCACAGGCTCCGTAGTCTCCCGCGTTCCGATAGCCGGACTTGAAGCGGTCGGATATCTCACCAGCGACGAGGCCCTGGAACTGCGCGACGCTCCCCGTTCCATGATCGTGCTCGGCGGCGGGCCCGTGGCCCTGGAATTGGCTCAGTTCTTCCACCGTATCGGGACCCGCGTGACCCTGCTTCAACGAAGCGACCACGTCATGTCACAGGGGGATGAAGACTTGGCCCGTCCGGTGGAAGCCCGGTTTCGGGAAGAGGGCATGACGGTGTTGACACGGACGAAGCTTCTTCGGTTCACCAAAAACGGCAGGGAAACAGTTGCTCATCTGACCCATGAAGGAAAAGAGAAAACCATAACCGCGGAGGTGATTCTCCAGGCACTCGGGCGGCGGCCCAATATCGAGAGTCTGAACCTGGACGCCGCAGGCGTCGAGGTTCGTCAAGGTGCCATCGCGGTCGACGACGCGATGCGGACGACCCAACCGCACGTCTATGCCGTGGGCGACGTGAACGGACTCCATGAAATTGTCCACATTGCGATCCAACAGGGAGAAATTGCAGGATGGAACGCCCTTCATCCCCAAGCCTCCCCCCGTCAATATGAGGATCGGCTTAAAACCCAGGTCGTCTTTACCGACCCCCAAATCGCCAGCGTCGGATTAAACGAAAAAGAATGCAGGAGCCGACAGATTCCCTACCGCGTGGCCTCCTATCCGTTTGCTGAACATGGGAAATCCCTGACGTTGGGGGAGCCTCATGGTCACGTCAAACTTCTGGCTTCTCCGGAGAACGGGAAAATTCTTGGAGCCCATATTGTCGGACCTGAAGCCGCTGAACTGATTCACGAGCTCATTGCCGTCATGTATTACGAAGGGACGGTTCATGATCTCACGCGCATCCCTCATTATCACCCGACCCTTGCCGAAATCATCACGTATCCGGCCGAGGAATTAGCTGCTGGGCTCAACGCCCAACCTTCATGAACGTGCTCTTGCCACCAGCACCCCGTTCAACGAACCGGGCCCCCATGCTGTATCATGGTGCGCACGGCCGACGATTGAACGGAAGCCGCCTCTTCCATGACGATGACGACCATGGAGCCCACGATGACCGCGACTGACTCGTTCCCTCGATCGCTCGTGAAAATCGTCATTCTTGGAATCCTGGGTCTGGGACTGGGAGCATTCTTCTATTTCGACGTCGGACAGTATGTTTCCGTGGAAGCCCTGAAAGCCAACCGGGACGACCTGTTGGCCTATACCAAGGCCAACTTTCCCGCCGCGGTCGTCCTCTACGTGCTCTGCTATATCCTGCAAACCGGGTTTTCATTACCCGGAGGAACCCTCATGACCCTGGCAGGAGGATTGTTGTTCGGAAGCGTCCTCGGGACGATCTTCGTCAACATCGGAGCCACCACGGGTGCGACCCTGGCCTTCCTGGCTGCACGATACGTCTTGCGCGATTGGGTCGAACGCCACTTCGGGGATCGTCTCGAACCGATTCAAGCCGGATTTGCCCGGAACGCCTTCAGCTATCTGTTGACCTTGCGGCTCATCCCGGCATTTCCTTTTTTTCTCGTCAATCTCGTGTCCGGTCTGACCCGGATCCCCATCGGCACCTACATCATGGCCACCTCGATCGGCATCATCCCTGGCAGCTTTTTCTACGCGTTTGCAGGCAATCAACTCGGATCCATCGACTCGTTGGCGGACGTGGCCTCACCGACCGTGTTGCTGGCCTTCACCTTCCTGGGAGTCCTGGCCCTTGTTCCCGTTGTTCATCGCAAATTCATGAAAAGGGACGGCCAGCAAACAGATCAGGAAATCCCGTAAGAAAAGACGGACCATGCCAAACGAGGCGCATCGAGACGAATCCATGCCCATAGCCCCGATGGACGAGTTCAATCGGCAACTCGTTGACAACGTCCGTCCTCCGGCCTGGAGGAATCCGACGCCAACCGGTCGCTACAACATCGTCGTCGTCGGGGCCGGGACCGCCGGGTTGGTCACCGCGGCAGTTGCCGCTGTGCTGGGCGCGAAGGTCGCGTTGGTCGAACGACATTTGATGGGCGGAGACTGCCTGAACGCCGGATGTGTCCCCTCCAAAAGTCTCATTCGCGCGTCACGTGCATGGCAGGCCATGACACGGGCACGGGAGTTCGGCATGACCGTGCCCGATGGGGTCACGACCGATTTCGAGGCCGTCATGGCGAGGATGCGAAAACTTCGCGCCCGGATCAGCCGCACGGATTCGGCGCATCGCTTTACAAGCCTGGGGGTGGACGTATTCCTGGGCGAGGGCCGTTTTACCGGGACGAACACGATCGACGTGGATGGGGCCTCGCTTCGCTTTTCCAAGGCCGCGATCTGCACCGGCGCCCGCGCAGCGGCCCCGCCTGTCCCGGGACTCGACGCAGCAGGGTATCTGACGAACGAAACCATCTTCTCCCTGACCCGGCTCCCCCGGCGCCTGGCGGTTATCGGCGCCGGCCCGATCGGATGTGAGCTGGCGCAGGCCTTCGCTCGATTCGGCAGCCACGTGTGGCTATTCGAACAAACCGGCCACATTCTTCCCCGTGAAGATGCGGATGCCGCGGACGTTGTCCGAAGACAAATGGCCAAAGACGGTATCGCGTTTGTCTTTGAGTCACACCTCACAACAGTCGAACGGCATAGAGGAGAAAAAATCGTTCATTACGACGTTCATGGCGCGCAACGCGAACTCGTGGTCGACGAAATCCTTGTGGGAGTCGGACGGGCACCCAACGTGGAAGGGCTCGGACTCGAAACGGCCGGAGTGGAGTATGAGACACGGACCGGCGTGAAGGTGAACGCCCGGTTACAGACGACCAATCCCGACGTCTATGCCGCGGGTGACGTGTGTTTTCCGTTGAAATTCACCCATGCCGCGGACGCCATGGCCCAAATCGTCATTCAAAACGCGTTGTTCCCGCATCCCCTGGGGTTGGGGTACGCCAACACGGATTCCCTCATCATCCCTTGGGCCACGTATACGGATCCGGAAATCGCACACGTCGGGCTGCATGAAGCCGAGGCGAAGAACAAGGGCATCGAAGTCGAGACGTTTACGTTGACACTCGATAAAGTCGATCGAGCGGTTTTAGACGGGGAGGATCAAGGCTTTGCTCGCGTGCACGTCAAAAAAGGAACCGACGTCATTGTGGGTGCAACCATCGTCGCAGCCCACGCCGGCGACATGATCAGCACCGTCACGTTGGCCATGAAAGGCGGACTCGGCTTGCGGACGATCGCTGGCACGATTCACCCGTATCCCACGCAGGCCGAAGTCATCAAAAAAGTGGCCAACGCCTGGAAGACAACCACGCTGACCGAAGGGAGGAAACGGTTACTTGGAAAATTGTTTGCCTGGATGCGCTGAGCATCCGACTACGTGTAACCGGGGGCGCCTCCGGGTTTCCACTTGATGTTGCACCCCGCACTCGGGCGTTGATCCCCACTCACGGGTTGCGCTGCCAGGACGGCCTCGATCGCAGCCCGCAGGTCTTTTCCCGTCACCGGCTTCCCATTCCCCGGACGGCTGTCATCCAACTGCCCCCGGTAGACAAGACTCCCCGCCCCATCGAAGAGAAAGAAATCAGGAGTACAGGCCGCGGTGAATGCCTTGGCGACGTCCTGGCTTTCATCATAACAAAAGGGGAACGTGAACTCGAGATCACGGGCCATGGCCCGCAATCGATCGGGATGATCATCCGAATAGTGGTCCACGTCGTTGCTGCTGATCGCCATCATGCCAAGCGATCGCCCGGCATAATCCTTCCCCAAGCGGCTCAATTCCCGTTGCACGTGAACCACGTAGGGGCAATGACGACAAATGAACATCACCAGTAAGCCCCGGTGCCCGGCAAACTGGTCCGGACGGACCATCCTGCCTGACACGACGTCAGGCAATTCAAACTCGGGAACCGTGGTTCCCAACGCCAACATGGTGGAATGGACCAAGGCCACGTGCGACTCCTTCAGCCGAAGGGTGTGTCAACTCCCCTCTTTATGAATCTGCTCGCTCAGATAATTTTCCAATCCGACTTGTTTGATGGTTTCCAACTGCGTCTCGATCCAGTCGATATGCTCTTCTTCATCCTTGACCATGTCTTCCATGATGTGGCGCGTCGTAAAGTCAGCGACCTTGGTGCAATGTTGGATGCCTTCGCTGAGCATGGCCACCATGGATTTTTCCTTTTCCAAATCCGCCTTCAACTGTTCCGGCACGGTTTCCCCGATTTTGACCGTTCCGAGTCGTTGCATGTTGGGCAGTCCTTCCAGGTACAGGATGTGATCGATCACTTTCTGCGCATCCTTCATTTCTCCGTAGCTGCGATCCAACACGTGATGATGCAGTCGATCATAGCCCCAATTCTTGCACATCTTGGCGTGTAAAAAATACTGATTGATGACCGTCAATTCTTCGGTCAACAGTTTATTGAGAAAATCGACGACTCCTTTTTTCGCCTTCATGGGGGCCTCCTCTTCTGTGTTGTGGATCTCCGAACGACGATACCGAACCTTTATTCAGCGTACCCGACCGTTCTCTCCTATGTCAATATAAAATACTAGGTATTTATGCTTAAAAATGATTCCTTTTCTCAAAGTCGCCGATTCGGATTCTCAATTTCCGGGGATGAGGCACGTCCCCGGAAAGACGGGGAGCCTATCGAGTTGACCTCCATTTTTGCCCGGTGCTACTGTCGGGGCATGGCTGATCCTCATCAGACCCGGTCTCCGAACCGTCTCATTCACGAGACAAGCCCCTACCTCCTGCAACATGCCTACAATCCGGTGGATTGGCATCCCTGGGGAGAAGACGCGCTTCGCCTCGCCAGGGAAAAAGACAGGCCTATCCTCCTGTCCATCGGATATTCCGCCTGTCACTGGTGCCACGTCATGGAGCGGGAATCGTTTGAAAACGAAGAGATCGCCTCCTTGATGAACCGCTGGTACGTCTGCATCAAGGTTGACCGTGAAGAACGCCCGGATCTGGATGAGATCTACATGCAGGCCACCATCGCCATGAATCAGGGAAACGGCGGCTGGCCCATGACGGTGTTTCTGACGCCAGATCAATACCCTATCTTTGCGGGCACGTACTTTCCTCCGACCGATAAATGGGGCAGGCCCGGCTTCGGGACGGTCCTCAAGAAGATTGCCGAAGGCTGGAAGCACGATCGCGCGGCCATTGCCGAAAGCGCCACGCGCTTTACCGACCGACTCCAAACAGCCATGCGCGTCCCGGCTCCCACGACGATCGGTCAACGGGAGATTGATTCAGCGATCGAACAATTTTCAGCCGACTTCGATCCGGTCTATGGAGGGTTCGGGCAGGCACCCAAATTCCCCCCGGCCACCGGGCTCGCGTTTCTCCTCCGACAATACCAGCGAACCGGGACCGACCACGTCCTGCACATGGCGTGCAAAACATTGGACGCCATGGCTGCCGGCGGCATGTACGACCACGTCGGAGGTGGATTTGCCCGATATTCGACTGATGAACGCTGGCTCGTTCCCCACTTCGAAAAAATGCTCTACGACAACGCGCTACTCGCAAAAACGTATCTTGAGGCGTTCCAGGTTACCGGCAATCCCGAGTATGAGCGCGTCACGCGCGAAATTCTGGATTACGTCATTCGGGAAATGACGTCGCCCGAAGGCGGGTATTATTCTGCCACGGATGCCGACTCGGAGGGTGTCGAAGGAAAGTTCTTCACGTGGGATCCCGAACAGATTCGGGCCATCGTCCCCTCTGAGCAGGACGCGATCCGATTCTGCACGTACTACGACATTACCCCGGACGGCAATTGGGAACACCGGAGCATTCCCCATACCCCGCACGCACTCGAACACGTGGCCGAGAAGCTTTCCTGTTCCCCGGAAGAACTTCGAGAGACGATTGCTCGGGTCAAACCACTCGTCTATCACGCACGACAGCAACGCGTCCCTCCGGGATTGGACGACAAAATCATCACGGCCTGGAATGGAATGATGATCGGCGCCATGGCAGAGGCGGCGCGCGTCCTGAAACACGATCCCTATCGGGAATCCGCTCGTCGCGCCGCGGATTTTCTGCTCGAGACGCTTTCCCGCCCGGATGGCGGCCTGTATCGCACCTATCGTGCCGACAAAGCCCATCTCAACGCGTATCTGGAGGATTACGCCTTTCTCGCCGAGGCCCTCATCGACCTCTATGAAGCCAGCGGAGAGGAACGATATCTGCGCGAGGCCGTTCGATTAGGCGAACGCCTGCTTTCCGATTTTCTCGACACGCAGCAGGGTGGATTCTTTACAACGGCCAACGAGCATGAACGGCTCATCCTGCGAGGGCGCGAAGGCCCAGACGGCGCTACTCCGAGCGGGAACGCCGTGGCGTCCATGGCCTTGGCCCGGCTCTCGTTTCACGAGGATCGTGAAGATTTTCGGGATGCCGCCGTACAGGCCATTCGAGTCTACGGACGACAGATCGGTCGGGTGCCCAGGGCGTTTGCCAAGACGATCATGGCCGCGGATTTCCTATTGAACGGTCCTTGGGAATTGGCCCTCATCGGATCACCCACCGACCCGGGCCATGACCGGCTCCTCGATGAAGTGGCCCGTCACTTTATTCCCTACCGCATTATTGCCCACGGCAATCCGTATGAACGCACGTCACGGCATCCACTCCTGAAAGACAAAGCCCTCGTCGGGGGCCAGGCCGCCCTGTACGTATGCCGGAACTCGACCTGTCAGGCTCCTGTCACAGATCCACAAGAGGTGGCTCTGGCCTTGACCGAGACACATCGAGAGAGTCAGAGGGAGATTGATCGCAGGCTGGCTGCCTCAGGCCTACCGGGGATGGCCACCCCTCACGGCACCGCGGCCTACGTCTCACAAATCCTGGCTCGTTCATCCGGTCCCACTGCCCACGGCTATGCACCCTTGGGGTCCACGGGACTCACCAACTCCAGGATCGGGTTCGGTGGCTATCGAACCGGAGTCGACCAGGAGGACCATCGGACCGCACTCATGAAGGCCATCAGGGAAGGCTGCAACCTGATCGATACCTCCACGAACTATGCAGACGGCGACAGTGAGCGTCTGGTGGGGAGCATACTCAAGACGTTGTTCGCCCACAAAGAAGTCGCTCGCGAGAACGTAATCGTCGTCTCCAAAATCGGGTACGTCCAGGGGAGCAACCTCCAACGAGCCAAAAGCCGGGAACAGGCCGGACGCGGCTATCCCGAAATGGTCAAATACGGGGAAGACATCTGGCACTGTCTCCATCCAGAATTTCTGGACGATCAACTGACGGGCTCCCTCGATCGCCTGGGCCTGGCCACGCTGGACGTCTGCCTTCTGCACAACCCCGAATATTTTCTTTCCGAAGCAAAGCAACGAACGCGCGTGGTTGACGCGTCATCCCTGAATGAACGGCGAACCGAATTTTACCGGCGTCTTGAGGAAGCGTTTGTGTATTATGAGCAACAAATCGACGCGGGTCGCATTCAATGGTACGGAGTCTCATCCAACACGAGTACGGCCCTTCCCGACGACCCGGAAGCCACCTCGCTGTCGCGCATGCTCGAAGCCGCTCAACGGGCGGCACAGCGAACCGCCAAGCCCAACCATGGGTTTCGAGTACTTCAACTGCCCATGAATCTTTTCGAATCAGGGGCTCTGCTGACCCCCAATACCGGACAAGGCCAAACCGTCCTGGAGTTCGCCCAGGCCCACCACGTCGCCATCCTCGTGAACAGGCCACTCAATGCGATCCCCCCACAACACAGGGGGATGACGAGATTGGCCGATCCTCGCTATGAACCGGTGGAAACGCCTTTTGAGACGCAGCGTCAGACCGTTGCGACGTTGGAAGAAACGTTTCAACGGGAATTGGCTCCCCGTATTCCCTCTGCGGGAAAAGGGCTGGAACCCAAAGAGTTCTTTGCCCTGGCAGAGGAACTCCGTGACCTTGCGCCCCGGATTCACGATTTGGAACATTGGGATCAGATCGAATCGCAGATGATTGCGCCACGCATCAATCAGGCCCTACGGGCAGCCGCCGGGCACCTGAACCAGGAGGCCGCCTGGCATGAGTGGCAAACCCGGTACGTCTCCGGCTTGCGCCTTTTACTCAGCATCATGCGGCAAGAAGCCGCACACAAGAGTGAAGCGCGCCTTCGATCCATTACCGCAACCCTGAATCAATGCCTTCCGGAAGACAAACGAGGAGAACCGCTGTCACGAAAGGCCTTGTGGAGTCTGACCAGTACGCCCGGGGTCACCTGCGTGCTGAACGGAATGCGCACGTCGGATTACGTGGCGGATTCCTTGACAGTCCTCGGATGGGAACCCTTGGAGAATCCTCACGCAACGTTCGAGCGCATGCAATCTCACGCGTCGGCGACGTACCGATGAAGCGCGTTCAGCCATACCGACTCCTCCCCGATCCCCGTCGTCACCCCCCGGACCAGATTGTCCACAAACGAGACAGATTTTCCCATTCCCGTCCCGGCGAATAGCCGCTCCATTCGAGAGGAACGGGCTTCCGGTCTTTCGTACGCCGGATCCGACGGTCCCCGGAATCCAGCTTCACGGACAGCACGATCGCGCCGTCGGAATCCGTTCGATACACCTTCATGTGCCGGCGTTCGTAGGCCTGGAGCACGGGTCTGGCCGGATGTCCGTAACGATTCCCTCGCCCAGCGGACACCACCGCCACGTCGGCATTGAGCCGCTGGATCCACCGTGGATGCAACGAACTCTTGGCGCCATGATGGGGAATTTTGACCACGGTCGCCGACGACACTAACGGATGGTCGAGTAATCGCGTCAAGGCTTCGGTTTCTGCATCAGCCGTCAGGAGAATCGAATGGGTCCCGCACGTCAGGCTGAGCACCACGGAACGATCATTCAGTGCCGATCCCACAAGCTCGTCCAAGGCATGCGCCCGTTCCACCAACGGCGGATTCAGGGAGACCAGTCGACAGGGCCCTTCGCCGACGATTTCTTCACCTTCCCAGGCAATACGCTCAACGAGGCCCTTTTTTTCGAGTGCCTCCCGGAGTCGTTGGTAAAAGGGATTCGTTCGCCGGATCCCATTACTCCAGTACTGATCGACCTCGAAGTTTCCGATGAGCCAAGCCAGGCCTCCCACGTGATCCAGTTGCGGGTGAGTCGCAATCACGTGCGTCAGACCGCGAATGCCCCGATCCCATAAATACGGTCCTACCACCATTCGCCCCATATCCCAGCGCTCATAGGCAGCCCCGCCGTCCACCAGAATCGTGTCACCTCCCGGAAGCTCGAGTACCGTGGCGTCACCCTGCCCCACGTCCAGAAACGTGACGCGCAGCGTCTCCTCCTCGAACACCTGTCTCGGTGACCACAGCCACCACGACAGGCAGAGGATCAATGCACTCACGCTCAGGACTTGGAACATCCTCTTCCGGCTGAGCAGCGCGGTCATGAGACAAAGATAAAACCCCGCCATGGAAAAGATCGACGGCGACGCGACGTGCCATCTGGCACCGGGAACCTGCGCGAGCAAGCCAACCACGTGCGTCACCCCATCGATGATTTCCTGCTGAACCCAGCCGAGGGGTACATAGTCGAGCCCCCCAAGCAGGACGATCAGCGACGCGGCGATCCCCAACGGCACGACGAGTAGACCGACCAGCGGCACGACGACGGCATTGGCAAAGAGACCCAGCCATGCCACTTGATTAAAATAGTAGGCCACGAGCGGAACGGTCCCTACGGTGGCCGCTAGGGTCATCAACCCATACTGAGTCCCCCACTGCTTGAGTGTGACCATGACGGTTTGAGGACGTTCATTCTCCTCGTTCTCACTTTCGCTCCGTCGAAACACCAAGGCAATGGTCAGGACGGACACGTAGGAAAGTTGAAAGGAAAGATCGTACAGCACATTGGGATCCGCCAATGTGGTCCACAACGCGGCGATCCCCAACGCCATGAGGATCTGACGTTCGTGCCCCATCCAGACCGCGACGAGATACAGAAGGACCATCAGCAATGACCGAACGGTCGCCACCTGGGCTCCGGACAGGAACGTATAGAACAGGACCAGGGGAATGGTGACCAGCACGGCAAGTTGTCTGGGCGTCAGAACGCAGGAGAGTCGTTCCAGCCACCGAGACGGCATCCGGCGAGTCATCCCCCTGATGCCCCAAAACGAGACAACGGTCAGCAGCCCAAGATGCGAGCCTGAGATGGAAATGATGTGAACCGTTCCCGTGGTCATAAAATCATGACGCACCTCCGGGGAAATGTCGTTTTGTTCTCCGACGATCATTCCCAGGAACAGGCCGCGAGCCGGCTGCTGCAACGTCGAGACGACGGCCTGCCGCACCTGATTTCTCCAGCGATCGATCTGCGACCAGATCCGAGCCCCAACGTCGAAGTCACCCGGAGGGCTGACCCGTACCTGACCGGGGCCCTTGACCACCGCGATCGCGTGAATCCCGTGGGCCCTGAGGTAGGCGCCATAATCAAACCCACCGGGATTACGGGTCCCCGAGGGCTCACGGATCCGAGCCCGTACGGTGATCGTCTCTCCTCGAAACACCACCCTATCGGGTTCGCGCCACGTCAAGCGAAGACGGCCCGTCGTGCGAACCGTGTCCACGGATTGCACGGCCACGATCATGGTCAGGCGATCCAGACCGTGCTCGACCGGCTCAGTCACCACCCCGGAAAGCGTCACGTCCCGTTGACCGGCCTGAAACGGCAGATCGACCCCGTGCGGCCCTCCTGCGTCAAGCAACCAGTAGCCCATGCCGAACAGCACACAGGCATACAGTATGAGTCCCTGCTTCGTGGGAAAAAGGGCTTTCCTTTCACACCAGGACAGGGCCCCGGCCACGAAAACCAGCAGGATGATGACGGTGAGAGGCAGGAAGAAGAGATACGACCCCAGAAGGAGACCGACGAGGAAGGCAACGATGCCGGATAACAGCACCAACAATCCGTCAAATCATCCGATCGCGGTCCTGACCACCCCGGCCAATTCATCCGCGACTTCTCTGATTTTCGAATGATCCCGTCCCTCGACCATGACCCGAACCACTGGTTCGGTTCCGGAATACCGGACCAGGATGCGACCCGTGCCATTCAGCCGTTCTTCACCGGACCGAATCGCTTGCCGTAGTTCAGGAACGGAGTCCAGGTTGGGTTTTCGATTCACCTTGACCCCCAACAGGACCTGGGGAACCGTCTCGATACCCGTGGTCAATTCCGAGACCGGCGCACCTGACCGCTTGACCAGTTTGAGCATTTGCAGGCCGGATACCAGCCCATCGCCGGTCGTGCTATGGTCGAGAAAAATGACGTGGCCCGATTGTTCGCCGCCGAGGTTGTAGCCTTCAGCGACCATGCACTCGATGATGGACCGATCGCCGACGGGGGTTCGGACCAAGGTGATTCCACGTTGCTGCATGGCCAATTCAAGACCAAAATTACTCATGACGGTAGCCACCACGGTGTTGCGGTTGAGTCTGCCTGATCGCTTGAGATCCAGGGCAAAGGCGGCCAACGCCTGGTCTCCGTTCACCACCTCACCCTCGTCTGTCACGAACACGGCCCGATCAGCGTCTCCATCCAAGGCGATCCCGACGTCAGCACGACTTGCACGAACGGCCTCCTGTAATCGCTCCGGACACAGGGCTCCATAGCCGGCATTGATGTTCGTGCCATCCGGTTCATCCCCGATCACGTGCACCTCGGCCCCGAGTTCCCGGACCACCTTGGGAAAGACCGAATACCCGGCGCCATGCGCACAGTCGAGGACCACCTTCAGGCCCTGACAATCCAAGTCACGTGGCAAGGACCGTTTCAGGAATTCGATGTACCGCCCCTCGGCATCGGCGATGCGAAACGCCTTGCCAATTTCATCCGCGGTGGGACGAAGGTGTTCGATCTCATTCGAGAGGATCAGTTCTTCAATGCGCAATTCGAGTTCATCGGGCAACTTGAACCCGTCGTGGGAAAAAAACTTGATGCCGTTGTCCTGATACGGATTATGGGAGGCCGAAATCATCACTCCGGCATCGGCTCGCAGGCTCCGGGTCAAAAACGCCACACCCGGCGTCGGCATCGGCCCAACCAGCAACACGTCAACCCCCATGGAACAGATACCGGAGACCAACGCCGATTCCAGCATATAGCCGGAAAGACGGGTGTCCTTGCCGATCACGATCTGATGATGTCCTGCCCGCCCCTTGAACACGTAGGCTACGGCTCGACCCAGCTTCAACACCGTCTCACTGTTCATGGGCGCCAGATTGGCAATACCCCTGACCCCATCGGTTCCGAACAACTTCCGTACGTCTGACATGCCGCCTCCCCTCAGGCTCTGGCAATGGCTTCCGACATTCGCACGACGTCACGAATCAACCCGACGTCGTGCACGCGAACCACGCTGACCCCACCCAACACGGCCGCCGCGACGGCCGCGGCCGTTCCCATGATGCGACTCTTCACGGGCCGATCCGTTGCCGAGCCGATAAAGGATTTGTTCGAAACCCCCACCAGGACGGGACGCCCCACGCACCGGAAGGAGTCGAGTCCCTTGAGCAAGGATAGATTCTGTTGCGCATTTTTTGCAAACCCGATGCCCGGATCGATCAGCATCTGTTCGCGGGCAATGCCGATTGCCTCTGCGTGGCTCAGGCGACGTGCCAGGTACTGTTTCACGTCCTCGACGACGTCGTCGTAGTGGCAGTACTGCTGCATCGTTTGAGGCGTGCCCCGCTTATGCATCAGCACGAGCCCAGCCCCGGTTCGTGCGATCAGGGAACCCATGCGGGAATCGTTTTCCAGCGCACTGACGTCGTTGATGAGCACCGCCCCCCAGTCGATAGCCCGTTCGGCAACTCCGGCCTTGGCGGTATCGACCGACCACGGAACCGTCGCTCGTTTTCCGAGTATCTCGAGGACCGGCCTGAGCCGACGGAGTTCCTCCCGTTCATCGATGGCCTGCGAACCGGGTCGCGTCGATTCGGCGCCAACGTCGATCAGATCGGCCCCTTCATCCACCATGCGTTCGAAATGAGCCAGGGCGCGTTGCGGATCGAGAAACCGCCCGCCGTCGGAAAAGGAGTCGGGGGTGA
Source organism: Nitrospirales bacterium (assembly GCA_965221365.1). Taxonomy (GTDB): domain Bacteria; phylum Nitrospirota; class Nitrospiria; order Nitrospirales; family UBA8639; genus Bin75. The sequence goes on from OZ244884.1 coordinate 471,897, forward strand.
CGTTTAAAATGCCCATGACCAGGACTCGAGGGGAGCAGGGAATCCTGAGGTGACGGGCCTGAAGATATGCGGAGTTCGCCTCATCCATGGAACCCCCTCCACGTCAGCACCAGGGCCTCACGATGACAACGAAAACGTGAGACAAGGGGCGAAGGCTTCAGGAATTCTTTCGGAGGATCGCGGAGGCAAGAAAGGCGTGAACGGAGAAGGGACCGCGGGTCCGTTACACTTGCGCCGGCTCCTGAACCAGGCTTCCCCGATTGATGATCTGATCGATTTCCAGGGAGTCCAGGACTTCTTTCTCCAAAAGGGCCTCGGCCAAAGCCCGCAGGGTATGAATGTGCTCCGTGAGCATTCGCCTCGTCCGCTCATAGGCCTCCACGATCAATCGTTTGACTTCATGATCGATTTCCAGGGCCACTTGCTCACTGAAGTCGCGACGTGCGGTAATTTCCCGACCCAGGAAAATTTCCTCGTCCTTTTTGCCGAAGGTCAACGGCCCCAGTTTGTCGCTCATGCCCCATTCACACACCATCTTCCTGGCGAGTTCGGTCGCCCGTTCGATGTCGTTTCCCGCGCCAGTGGTGACGTTTTTCAAAATCAGTTCTTCGGCCACGCGACCACCCAGCAAAATCGACAGGGTGTTGTAGAGAAAATCCTGTGAGTAACTGTGTCGGTCGTCGATGGGAAGCTGCATGGTCATGCCCATCGCCCGACCCCTCGGGATAATCGTCACCTTGTGGACGGGATCGGCGCCCGGCAGCAGTTTCGCCATCAAGGCATGTCCGGCCTCATGATACGCCGTGGTCCGCTTTTCGTCTTCACTCAGGACCATGCTCTTGCGCTCCGCTCCCATCATGACCTTATCCTTGGCATTTTCAAAATCGATGAGTTCCACCAGTTTCTTGTCCAGCCGCGCAGCCCAGAGCGCGGCTTCATTCACGAGATTTTCGAGATCGGCCCCTGAAAACCCCGGGGTACCCCTGGCAATCTGTTCGAGGTTCACGTCGGAAGCCACGGGGACCTTCTTGGTGTGGACTTTGAGGATTTCCACACGCCCACGGACGTCAGGACGATTCACCACCACTTGGCGGTCGAAACGGCCAGGCCGCAACAGGGCCGGATCGAGAACGTCCGGACGGTTTGTGGCCGCGACCAGAATCACCCCCTCGGTCGTGTCGAATCCATCCATCTCCACGAGCAGTTGATTCAAGGTCTGTTCCCGTTCATCGTGCCCCCCGCCTAACCCCGCACCGCGCAGCCGCCCGACGGCATCAATTTCATCGATGAAAATGATACAGGGCGCATGTTTTTTCCCCTGTTCAAACAGATCACGCACTCGAGACGCTCCGACGCCCACGAACATTTCCACAAAATCAGAGCCACTGATGCTGAAGAATGGGACCCCGGCTTCTCCGGCAATGGCTTTTGCCAGCAGGGTCTTTCCCGTGCCCGGAGGGCCCACGATCAGAACCCCCTTGGGGATTCGTCCGCCAAGTTTTTGAAATTTTTGCGGATCCTTCAGAAATTCGATGATTTCAACGACTTCTTCCTTGGCCTCTTCTACACCGGCCACGTCGGCAAAGGTCACTTTTTTCTTTTCCTCGGTCAGGAGACGCGCTCGACTCTTTCCAAAGGAGAGGGCCCGATTCCCGCCGATCTGCATCTGTCGCATCAGGAAAAACCATAATCCGAGGAACAGGATGAACGGCCCCCAGGTCACGAGAAACGTAATGTACCAGGGGCTCTCATCCGGCGGCTTGGCTTCGATCTGGACGGATTGCTCTCTCAGGGCCTTGACCAGGTCAGGATATTCGACGATATACGTTCGAATCCGATTGCCGTCCTTCAAAATCGCACTGATGTGATTGTCCTTCATGGTGACTTTGGAAATCTCCCCTCGCTCGAGATGGGCCATGAAGTCACTGAAAATCACTTCCTCCTCCGGGGGATGGGACGGCACGGTGAACAGGTTGAACAACAGGATCATGAACAGTCCAACCACCACCCAAAACAGCAGATTTTTAACGCGAGAATTCATGCAAACCTCTAAACTCCTTGGGTTGACACGAAAAAAACGGCTCGAAAAACTTCAGAAATATTACCATGGGGATCACGCATCTGCAACAGGGGCCTCCCTTCCAGCCCCCCATGAACGACGCATCGCGATCCTGAATCCAATCGACTCAGATTCTTCTCCCGACGGCACGAATCCGCACAACGGCAACGTGCGTGGTCTCCTCGGTGATGCGAAATCGATGGTCGGACCGATATCCCCCAACCCACAGGATCCCTTCCGGAGCCACCACGAGCGGGATCCGACTTCGCTCGGTCCGATGAACCTTCGCATCCGAGAAAAAATCCTGGATCTTCTTGCGTCGTCCTCCCATACCATAGGGGAAAAAATAATCACCGGGTTTCCAGGACCGCACGACCAACTCATGACTGAATCGATCCGCATCCAAGTAGGCCACGGCATCATTCCGTCCGGTCGGAATCGTCTTCACGGCCCGGATCCTTCCCTCGATGGTCTGGTCCGTGACCGGCCAATGGACCGACCCCGGAAAGGACCAGGCACAGGACACGTGCACGCGTCCGTCATGGTCAGGACGGTCGAACGTGATCCGGTCATATTCCCGGATGACGTCCAGACCGGCAACACGACGGGACGAGCCCGACGTGCCATTCACAACCTGTTGCAAGGCGGCCTCCACGGATTCGAACCCGAGAGGACTGGGCCTGTGCCGCAGGGCTTCCGCGGCCAAGAGAATCATTCTCCGTTGAATGGGAACGGGAAAGGTGAGAAACCGTGCACGACTCCACACAACACGATCCTTCGCCCGGCCGATGGTGACCGATTCCAGGGCAGCCTTCGCACGATCCTCCAGGTACCGATGTTCCTCGCCCAAAACAGCGGCTTGCCGGGCAAGCACGCTCACCACCCTGGGATTGAACGTTTTCAACAGAGGGAGTACTGCGCGGCGAAGCCGATTCCGCATGTACTTCGGGTCTTCGTTACTCGAATCAACGCGAAACCCGCAGTGTTTGGCCTCGAGGTACTGTTCGATTTCCGTTCGGCTCACGTGCAGCAACGGACGGATCACACCTGGCGGTCGACAGGCCGGCATGCCCGACAACCCGGCGAGTCCGGCTCCTCGCAGCATGGCCATCAACACGGTCTCCGCCTGATCATCCTGCGTATGGCCAACCGCGACCTTGGTCGCCTCCCATTCCCGAGCGACCGCCCACAACTGTTCGTATCGCTGCTCACGCGCAAGAGCCTGGGCCGACTCCCCTTTTCGTTGCCGGAGCAGCGGTTTCAGGTCGATTCGCTTCAGGAAAAAAGGAAGGTCCAACTGGCTGGAGAGTCGTTCGACAAACGTCGCGTCATCCATGGACTCCTGCGCCCGTAACCCATGCTCAACGTGAGCCACGGCCAACGCCAGTTTCAGTCGATCCCGCCACGCGTACAGCACCTGCAAGAGGGCAACGGAATCCGGGCCTCCGGACACGGCCACCACAACCCTGTCGCCGGAAGACAACAGACCGAGTCGCCTGGCGTGTGTCAACAACCGACGTTCAAAAGCCAACGGGGCAGGCGTCACAGCCACCGAGGTCGCCCTACGAGGGGCTTCCGGCCAACGCGCGTCGCGTCTGCTGAACGTCCTGTGCAATGCGCGCGGCAAGCCGATCCGAATCTTCGAACCGTTCATCGCCTCGAATGTACTGGAAAAACTGAACTTCAATGGGTTGTCCGTACAGGTCATAGGCGGCATCCAGCACGTGAACCTCCAACAATCGTGCTCCTGCTCCGAACGTGGGACGCGTCCCGATGTAACTCACCGCGGGAAATTCCCGCTCCTGCCACACCATCTTCGTGGCATAGACCCCGTCAGGCGGCAGTACTCGCTCTGAACCGGGTCGAAGATTCGCCGTTCGATATCCCAATTCCTGCCCGCGGCGATCCCCTTCAATCACCGTGCCTTTCAGGGAATACGGCCGTCCCAGACATTGCATGGCTTGTTCCATCTTCCCCTGTCGGATGAACTGACGAATCCTGGTCGAACTTACGACGGTTTCCCGGGAACTCACGGGTTTCACCAGATGCACCAGGAAGCCGGCTCGTTCGGCCAGGGCACACAGGAGTTCCGTGTTGCCGGCCCGCCCCTTGCCGAAAACAAAATGCTCTCCCACGAACAAGGCCTTGACGCCGAGCCCATCTCTCAGGATCGAGAACACAAACTCCTCCGGGCTCAACGCGGCGAACGTTCTGGTGAAATTCAACACCACGAGGTGCTCTACTCCCTGCGCCTCAAACCAGGCCAACTTTTCCGACGGGGAGGTCAAAAACTGAAACGTGACATCGGGATTCAACACCAGCACCGGATGGGGGTCGAAGGTCAACACCATCGGGGTTCCCCGCTGTTCACGCGCATATTGAACGACCGAGGCCAGTAATTGTCGATGTCCGATATGCTGCCCGTCAAAATTGCCTATGGTCAGAACCGGATGTGGCGGCAAGGGAAGAGCCGGTAGTCCGCGTGACACCTTCATGGGGAAGCGGCATTCAAGAACCCGGCGGCATCCTTGGCAAAATAGGTGATGATAAGGTCGGCACCGGCACGCTTGATGGAAAGCAGCGTTTCCAGCATCACCCTGGACTCGTCCAGCCATCCCAGTTGCGCAGCGGCCTTGATCATGCTGTATTCACCACTGACCTGGTACGCCGCGACGGGCACAGCCACCTCGGCACGCGTTCGGGCAAGAATATCGAGATACGGCAACGCCGGTTTGACCATGACTACGTCCGCCCCTTCCTCCACGTCGGCCCGCACTTCACGGACGGCTTCACGAGCATTGGCAGGATCCATTTGATAGGAACATCGGTCACCGAAGGCCGGGGTCGAGGAAGCCGCCTCCCGGAACGGCGCATACAAGCAGGACGCATACTTGGCGGAATAAGACATGATGGGCACGTGTTCGAATCCCCCTCGATCCAGTTCGTCACGGATCGCCGCGACTCGTCCGTCCATCATGTCGGAAGGCGCTACCATGTCGGCCCCGGCTTCGGCATGGGTTTTCGCCATCAGGCACAAACATTCCAGGGTTTCGTCGTTCAGGATTCGACCGTCTTTCACGATGCCACAATGGCCATGAGACGTGTATTCATCGACGCAGACGTCCGTGATCACGAAGAGCCCGGGAAGATGCTCCTTGAGCGCACGAACCGCCCGTTGCACGATCCCGTTCGGGTCATATCCCGGTGACCCGCGTTCATCCTTGTGCTCAGAGATCCCGAACAGCATGATAGCCGGAATGCCCAACAGGTGGACGTCGGTCGCTTCCTTGATCAGACGATCGAGAGACCACCGGAATTGGCCGGGCATCGAGACGATGGCCTCCTGCTGATCCGTCCCTTCCTTCACGAACAGGGGATAGATCAGGTGGCTCGGAGCCAGCACGGTCTCCCGCACCATCCGACGAAGAGGCTCGGATTCGCGCAGGCGCCGCATTCGTTCGCGAGGGAATCCCATGATCCGATGATGATGATCCGCCCCCAACTACTTCCTGGGAAGATTCGTCAGAAACACGACCAGATCCCTCACGGAAATCATGCCCACGAGTTGTCCCTCTCTCGAGACCCCCAAATGCCGGACGTGTTCCTTGGCCATCAGGTCATTGGCATCCAAAAGCGTCTTGTTCTCGTCGATTTTCAGGACGGGTGCCGACATGATCTGTTCGACCGTGCTCTTCGTCGCATCCAACCCTGCCGCCACCGACCGTCGCACGAGATCGGTATCGGTCAGAATCCCGATGATTTCCTTGTTTCGAGCAACAAACACGCTACCGATACCGTTCTCCTTCATGATTTCCGCCGCCTTGCGAACACTGGTGTCACGATCGACGGCGACAAACTTTTCGGCGGGGACCATAAACGATTTCACTGGAACCATAAAATTCTCCTTGCATCACCAGGCGTCGTTAAACAAAAAACAGCGATTTCATCTTCCACGATCTCATGGGCGTCCGAGAACCCTGCGGCATCAGGGGACCTCACGGCCGACGTGGGCGACCAGCGACTGCACCAACGCCGGGATTGTATTCTGCGCGGCCATGACGTGAACGTCCAACCCCATGTCCCGAATGGTCTTCGCCGTAATCGGGCCGATACTTGCAATAATGGCTCCATTCAGAATTTTCTTCAAGTCGCCTGCTCCGCCAAAGAGTTGGCAAAAATTCAGAACGGCGGACGAACTGGCAAACGTGACGACGTCGATCAATCCGTCGCGAAACATCCGTTGCACGCGTTCTCGCTCGACCGTCGGCACCACGGTCTTGTAGACCTTCACCACTCGAACGACCGCCCCGGCTCGCACCAACTCGTCCGGCAGGATCTCACGGGCTTTTGCTGCCCGGGCCAGCAACACCCGTTGTCCGGACAGGCCGGCTCGCTTCAACCCATCGAGGACGCCTTCGGCCTGGTACAGATCCGGCACCAGATCGGCGTGAATGCCGAAGGCTCGCGACTCCTCGGCCGTTCTGGGGCCGATGCAACACACCCGCACACCGGCCAACGCACGCGCATCGCGGCCTCGGGCCCACAGGCGTTGCATAAACGCCTTGACTCCATTGACGCTCGTCAACACAAGCCATTGATAGGTTGAAAGTTGCTCGATGGCCTCATCGACTTCCGTCCAATCGTCAGGGGGAACGATCTCGATCGTCGGACATTCAATCGGTTCTCCTCCCTGAGCCCTGAGAAGATCCGACAAGGCCGAAGCCTGGGCTCTGGCGCGCGTCACGAGCACGCGCTTCCCGAACAGAGGTCGGGTTTCAAACCAGTTGAGTCGCTCACGTAACCGGACGACTTCTCCCACCACCACCACCGTCGGAGGGCGAACATCGGCCAACGTCGCACGATCCACAATGTCACGCAACGTCCCTATCACCGTGCGTTGCCGGGGACAGGTCCCCCACTGGATCAGGGCCACGGGGGTCTCCGCGGATTTTCCTTCCTCTCGCAACCGGGAGACGATCCTGGATAAATTCTTGACGCCCATCAAAAACACCAGCGTCCCCTCCGCAGCGGCAAATCGGGGCCATTCCAACCCCGTCTCTTCCTTGTTCGGATCTTCATGCCCCGTGATAAAGGCCACGGTCGACGCCAGGGTTCGATGCGTAACGGGAATACCTGCATAGGCAGGCACCGCAACCGCCGAGGTCACGCCAGGAACTACTTCAAACGGGATAGCATGTTCGACGATCCACTCGGCTTCTTCCCCACCCCGTCCGAACACGAAAGGATCTCCGCCCTTCAATCGGACCACGCACTTCCCTTCACGAACCTTCGCCAGCATCAATTGATTGATCTCGTCTTGCGGCCGATAGGTCCCGCACCCGCGTCGTCCCACGTAAATCCGCTCCGCCTTGGCGGAGACGTAGTCCAACAACACGGGATTGGCAAGGTAGTCGTACAAGACCACGTCCGCCTCCTGAAGACAGGCTCTCCCCCGAAGCGTCAGCAGACCGGGATCTCCCGGCCCCGCCCCTACCAGATAGACTTTTCCCGACGGTCGCCGTTCGGTCATTTACACGCGTCCATAGATCCGGTCCAGGATCTGCGCCCCTCCGGCTTCCAGAAGTCGATCGGCCAGGGTCGTCCCGAGCGCAGCAGCCCGTTCTACCGGTCCCTCGATCCGATCACGAACGACGCGCGTTCCGTCGAGGCTTGCCACGAGGCCCTCAAACTTCACCGTCCGGTTCTCGACCACGGCATGGCCTGCGATCGGCACCTGACAGCCTCCTTCCAGGCGATCCAGGAAGGCTCGTTCGGTCGAAACCGCAATGGACGTCCGGGAATCATCGAGTGGGGCCAGCAATTCTCGAACAAACGCGTCATCGGCGCGTGATTCAATCCCCAGGGCTCCCTGGCCAACGGCCGGAAGGCTCAAGGTCGAAGGAAGATATTCACTCACGTGATCGGCCCACCCCAACCTGGAGAGACCGGCTGCGGCCAGGACAATCGCATCGAACGCTCCTTCCTGAAGCTTCCGAAGTCGAGTATTCACGTTTCCTCGAAGCATGGCAACGACCAGGTCAGGCCGGTGGGCCAATAACTGGGATTGCCGGCGAAGACTGCTGGTTCCAACCTTCGCCCCCCACGGAAGGTCCCGAAACGCGAGGTGATCCTTGGACAACAAGGCGTCCCGGGCATCCTCCCGAGGCGGAACACAAACGATGGCCATGCCCTCCGGCAACGCCGACGGCACGTCTTTCATGCTGTGGACCGCAAGATCGATGTCTCCCCTGGACAAGGCCTCTTCGATTTCCTTGACGAATAATCCTTTCCCGCCGATCTTGGCCAACGGCACGTCCAGAATCCTGTCACCACTCGTGCGAATCCGTTGGAGTCGGATCGCAACGGACGGCGCGACTTCCTGAAGTCGAGCCTGAACCCATTTCGCCTGCCAAAGGGCGAGTTGACTGCCTCGCGTTCCAATAACGAGAGACGGCCGCGGTCCATTCGTCCGACTCACGCTGGTTCCTTCGACCGCACGTGACGCGCCATCTTCGAGGGACGCAGCACGTTACAACCCCGAAGCCCGTGGAGAAATCCGTTCCGGTTCTTCGATGGACGTGAGCGAACCCGAATCGGACTCCACGGCGTTCTCTTCCAAATCCTGTTCGTCCTGAACGAGGACGTACTCCTTCCCATCCACGCCGTCCTCCAAATCATAAAACCGCCTCACCGCTTCGATGTACACCAATCCATTGGACGTCTGGGCTTCGGATTTCAAGACCACCAAGGGACCATGCAGCAATTTATTGACAATTGCCGCAGCAAGACCCTGCACGGCTTCCTGCTGTTGCGACGTCAACGTCCCGAGCCGGCTGAAGGCCTTCTGCAACTCCGCCTGCTTCAGCGCATCGGCCCGTTTTCGCAACGCGATAATCGTGGGAGTCGCCTGCAAAGACTGAAGCCATTTCAGGATCACACCGACTTCGTCCTTGACGAGAGATTCCGCGCGGGTGGCTTCCAATCTGCGCTCTTCACGGTTCTGCTCGATATGGGATTCAAGATCATCGATATCGAACAGAAAGGCATTATCGACTTGTCGAACGTCAGGATCAATGTTGCGAGGGACGGAGACGTCGATCAAAAAAATCGGCTGATTCCATCGTGCTCGCACCGCCCGTTCCACGTCCTCAGGACGAATCAGATAATGGGCCGCCCCGGTGGAACACAGCACAATATCGGCCCTGTGCATGTTTGCGCGAAACTCTTCAAAGGGAATGGACACCCCCTTGAACCGCGCAGCCATGTCTGCTGCCCGACTCGGGTCCCTGGTGGTCAGTAATACCTCATGGACCCCGTGGTTCACCAGATGTTGCGCGGCCAATTTGGCCATTTCTCCGGCCCCAACCAGCATGACCGTCCGCGTGGCCAGATTACTGAACACCTTTTTCGCCAGTTCGACCGCGGCATAGCTCACGGAAACCGCGTTTTCCGCAATCCGGGTTTCCGTGCGAACGCGTTTGGCCACTGAAATCGCCTTTTTCACCAGCTTGTTCAGGATCACCCCGGTGGCATTATGGGTCAGGGCGTTCTGATAGCAATCCTTCACCTGACGCAGAATTTGCGGTTCTCCGACCACCAGGGAATCCAGGCTCGAAGCCACGCGAAACAGATGGGTGATGGCCCGATCCTCCGCATAACAGTACAGACGCGGCTGTAACTGATCCGCGGACACCGAAAGATGCGTATCCACGAAAAAATCCTGAATGGCGGAGAAACCCTTCTCCACGTGGTCGGCGACGGCATACACTTCGACGCGATTGCAGGTCTGCAACAACATTCCCTCACGAATGCCCGCCTGAGCCATAAGCCGATCAAGGGCTTCACCCATCCGGCTGTCGGGAACCACGAGAAGTTCCCGCAGCTCGACCGGAGCGGTTTTATGACTCAGTCCGACGACGATGATATTCATCAGCTTACGGCGTTTCCTTTGGCAATGATGCCGAAAAACGTCAACAGCACGCCGGCGAATCCCACGATGGTCAGATACGCCGCCTTTTTGGCTCTCCAACCCACGGTTACTCGCCCCATCAACACCACGAGATAAAACACCCAGGTCACGAGCGCCCAAATTTGTTCGGAATTCCAACTGACGTAGGAACCCAGCGTGATCTGGGCGGACATGGCTCCCGTTAGAATCCCCATGGTGAGGAATGGGAACCCCAGCAAAATCGAGCGTTGGTTCAGCATATCCAGAACATCCAACGGCGGTAGCTTGAAGTACAGGACGTTGAACTGCTTGGATTTCAGCAGCCGGTCCTGCATCAGATACATCACCCCTGCCACAAAGGCCACGGCAAACCCGACGGTTCCCAACATGCTGAGCGTGACGTGGAGCCACATCGTTCGAAACATGGGCTGAAGAGCCGGAGCTTCCAACGGCAGGATCGCCGTCGAGACCAACGAAAGAAAGGCCATGGGCAGAATAAAGGCACCCAACACGTAGAGCCGCTGAAAGAGGACGACCAGCAAAAACGCGAGGACCAGAGACCATGAAAAAAACGAGAAGGCCTTGTGGAACGTAATCCCGTCTTCTCCGGAGAAGACGTGAACGGCCAACGCGACGGTATGGATGGCAAATCCGAGACACGTCATGCCAAAGGCCACTCGGGCCAGAACGTCGGATCGCCGGAGCAGGTAGATCAGGGACAGCAAGATCCCTATAAAATACAGCCCCAGCGTGAGTTGCAAGAAGGCAACCGTCATCGGCACTCCAGGAAAATGGTGCTATAGACCTGGATTTGAAGTATAGATAGGCCGTTTGCAGATAGCAAGAAAGGGAGCGACGGAAGAAAGGCCTAACTGTCATTCCCGCGAAAGCGGGAATCCAGGGTCTTTTGTCTTTTTTCTGGATGCCGGATCGAGTCCGGCATGACGAATGGTGGGCAACCGTCAGGCCCGCCCGGTGGTGATCGATGAAGGCCACCAGTTCGCCGGTCAGCGGTCGAGCTCCGCCCGGGCGAAAAACGCCGAGGCCTTCCGCAGAATCTCATTGGCCCGCTTCAGGTCCCGATTCTCGCGTTCTAATTCCCGCAAGCGGGCCCGGTCGGCACTGGGGAGCCCGGCACGTTTGCCCTGGTCCACCTCGGCGCGTCTCACCCATTTCCGCAAGGTTTCTGCGGGACAGCCCATCTTCTCGGCGATGGCGGTCATCGCCGCCCATTCAGAGCGATAGTCTGCCTGGTGCTCCAGGAGCAGGCGTACGGCGCGTTCCCGGATCTCCGGGGGATACCGTTTGTAAGTCTTCATGGCTCCATCCTCTCAAGAAATGGAGTCTCGGGCAAATCCGGGGCGGTTCAAAACTCTGGATTCCCGCGTGCGCGGGAAGGACGGACTAGGGCGTGGCAGGCCGCCGTTCTTCCGGCTGCTTCCACGCCAGCACCGTGGCCAGCAGAAACGCGCGTACCTCATCGATCAGAACCAGATTCTCTTCATCAGTGTCAAAATCAATGACGATCCGATCAGACCGGGCGTAGGTGAGACAGTCTGTCGTTTGCAGCCCGCCCTCCGTAGCATGACAAGCCGCCACGCTAAAGTCCAGGAATTCGCCGGGCGGCCGGGTGCTGGGATCCGGGCGCTGTCGGATCACTCTCCAAAAGATTTTGTTGGGGGACTGATACATCCGATACCACCCGGTCTCGCCGAGGGGCTCGAACGCCCGATCCTTGTACCGTCCCCGGCCGTACCAGGCGTCCCCGTGGAACCCCCACTCGGGGTCCTGATAGCGCGCCAACTCCTCGTCGGACAACACAAGCAAAGTTGCCCGAAAAAAGTCTATATGCGGGAGAAAGCTGTAGGTGGGCAGGGCCCGGTGCATCTCTTCCCTCGGGACCTTGAACCCAATCATGGCCGAGCTGTCATCCAGCCCGGGGGTGCTCGCCAGCATCCACTTCAGCCAGAACGGGGTCGTCCCGGACAGCGCATACCGCTCGGGGATGTGAAACACAGACTCTCGTAGCTTCACCGTCACCACGGACTCGTCTTCCCCCCAGCCTGCGTAGCCCACCCACCCCGCGTAGAGCAGGGCCACCAGCCCCAGGCCTCGCCAGAGCACGAGAGTCGCCTTCTTCATGTTCCTTCGCCTCCTTAGCGCACCCTGTCGCACCTCTGGCACCAGAGGGGTCGCGTCACATCGGCTTCTCCGGGACTGCCCGTGACGTCGCCAACCTGGGCTCCCGCCATGACCCCGAGCCCACTTGCCAGACTACCCAAGGCATTCACCGGCACGTCCAGACCGGCCCAAGTGTTGCGGGACGAACAAGCCTCCTGATCAACAGCTGGTTCCTGACCCGGCATTCAGAAAAACTACAGACACCAACCGTCATGCCGGGCTTGACCCGGCATCCAGAAGACTGGAAGACAAGACCAAGAAAAAGCCCTGGATCCCCGATTAAAAACGTCGGGGATGACGGAGGAGACAACATGCGGGGATAACGAAAAGAGCGTGCGCGGGAAGGACGGACTAGGGCGTGGCAGGCCGCCGTTCTTCCGGCTGCTTCCACGCCAGCACCGTGGCCAGCAGAAACGCGCGTACCTCATCGATCAGAACCAGATTCTCTTCATCAGTGTCAAAATCAATGACGATCCGATCAGACCGGGCGTAGGTGAGACAGTCTGTCGTTTGCAGCCCCCCCTCCGTAGCGCTGCAAGCCGCCACGTTAAAGTCCAGGAATTCGTCGGGCGGGCGGGTGCTGGGGTCCGGGTATTGCCGCACCACATCCCAAAAGATTTTGTTGGGGGACAGATACATCCGATACCACCCGGTCTCGCCGAGGGGCTCGAACACCCGTTCCTTGTACCGTCCCCGGCCATACCAGGCGTCCCCGTGGTAGTCCCACTCGGGGTCCTGATAGCGCGCCAGCTCCTCATCGGACAACACAAGCAAAGTTGCCCGAAAAAAGTCTATATGCGGGAGAAAGCTGTAGGTGGGCAGGGCCCGGTGCATCTCTTCCCTCGGGACCTTGAACCCAATCATGGCCGAGCTGTCATCCAGCCCGGGGGTGCTCGCCAGCATCCACTTCAGCCAGAACGGGGTCGTCCCGGACAGCGCATACCGCTCGGGGATGTGAAACACAGACTCTCGTAGCTTCACCGTCACCACGGACTCGTCTTCCCCCCAGCCTGCGTAGCCCACCCACCCCGCGTAGAGCAGGGCCACCAGCCCCAGGCCTCGCCAGAGCACGAGAGTCGCCTTCTTCATGTTCCCTCGCCTCCTTAGCGCACCCTGTCGCACATCTGGCACCAGAGGGGTCGCGTCACATTGGCTTCTCCGGGACTGCCCGTGAACGGCGTGCCGGCAAATGCGCTGGGGGGTAAGCCATAGATCTCGAAGAAGACCTTATGATGATATCTCGCGATCGTTTCCGGGTGCAGCAAACCTTTGATCCCTGAGTCATCTCTATCTGTGGCCTTGATATGGGCGCGCATGAGTCTGACGGCGATGTCGTTCATGTCGACCGTGAGGCCCCGCAAAGCGGCATTCCACTGCACCCATTGATTCGCAAGCCAGCCCAACCCCCAGTGTTGATTGATGACGCTCAACGCGGTCCGGGCAACCGGATCACCGGCCTGCGCACGGGATTGCCAAAACGCCTGGGGGTTCCCCTGGGCCGCATACTCACGCTGCTCAGACGTGATCTTAAGTTTAATCTCAATAATTTTCCTCTGCACCACCGTGCAGGCATTGCCATTACCCCCTTCGCAATCCTGTTGGCTAGACCCGTCCCAGTCGACCGCGGTGGTGAGGGTCCCGATGCCACCGCCGTCGGCCCCCAGCCCCAGGAAAAAGGACGGGCGGAGCACAAAGGTGGTATTCCTCACATCCCCCACCTGCACGCCAAAGAGGCCGCCACTCCAGTCCCGCGCAAAGGGGTCCGGGATAACGGAGGGAGGGCTAAAGAAAGCCTGCACGCCACCCGACAGATCCCGCACCAAGGGGTTCGGCATCTCTAGCCGCGTCGCCCTCACGATTACCTCATCCAGAACCTGCACAGGCTCCTGCTGCTGCCCCGTCGGGTCCACGTACCGCAGCGGATTGTTCCGTACATACGCATACCGGTTGAACGCCTGCGGGTCAAAAGGATCTGGCACAATCCGATCCGGCGAGAGGAATCGCCCTAAGACCGGGTCATAATACCGCGCCTGGTAGAAATACAGCCCCGTGCTCCCGTCCCGCTCCTGCCCCGTGTACTTGTACGCCACGTCCGAGGTCCCCGTGTGCGTCTGCACCTGGCCAAAGGGCTGGTAGCTATTGTGTTCTTCTTCTACCCCGGTCTCATCCGTCAGCACACTCGTAGAGCCCAGATGATCCCCATGAAAGTAACTCGTGGCCCCGCTCGCCTGCTGCACCAGCGCCACCCGCTGCCCCCCGGCATAGATCACCTTGGCGCACGTGGTGCCTTCACACACGTACAACTGGCCGATATACACCGTGGTCGTGGTCTCCACGGTGGGACCCTCCGTCGTCGTCTCGTCCCCGGTCAGATTGTCCGCCTGCGTCGGCCCCACGATCTTCTTCACCCGGCCCCCGTCCCCGTCGTACACAAACCGCGTGGTCAGGTCCCCTTTGATCATCTGTGCCGGCCGGTTCTCGACGTCCCAGGTGATGATCCGGCCCCCGCCCAGAATCAGGTTCCCATTGGCATCATAGCTGTAGGTGTTGGTGGTCGTCTCGGTCCCGGTGGTGAGACTGGTACTGGTCACGGCATGCGGCCGCGTGCTCCCGGTTCCACTGGCGTTATAGGTATACGTGCCCACCTGGGAGTTCGTGAGCAGGTTCCCGATCTGGTTGTAGGTATACGTGATGGTGCCGTAGCCGTCCGTGGCCTCGTTCGTCGCACTCGTCAGCCGGTCCAGGGCATCGTAGCCGAAGGTCTGGGTCCCATGACGCGGGTCCGTGATGGCTGTGACGTTGCCGCCCGCATCGAAGGTATAGCCCAGGTCCTGCAACACCGTGCTGCCCTGCACGGTCTGGAGGGTCTTCAGCCGATAATTCCCGGCCGCATAGGTATAGGTCGTGGTGGTGCCATTGCCCAGGGTCAGGGTGCCGGGTTGCCCCAGGGCATTGTACCCGCTGTAAGCCGCATAGGTGGTGGTCTCGCTCTGCACGCTGGCCAGATGCGGCCCGTTGTAGGTGTAGGTGACGGTATCCATGACCGGGGCCAGCTCTTCCTTGAGCGTATACAGCACCGACGCGAAGTCCCGCCCTTTCAGATACAAGGTCCCGTCATACATGGCCAGGGCACTCGGGGACCCTTCGCTGATCCCAAACGCTTCGGCCGTGCCCACCCGCGTGGCTTCCCCGATGGTCACATTCAGCAGATACAGAGCATCGGTCTCCGCCCCCACCAGGTAGAGCCGGCCGCCCTTCGAGGCCAGGCCGGTCGGGCTGCCCTCCTGCACGCCAAACTGTTCGGCGGTCCCCACCGGCGTGGCGACCCCGGTGATCGGATCCAGCGTGTACAAGGCATCCGTCTCCTGCCCCACCAGGTACAGGGTCCCGTCATGAGACGCCAGGCCACTCGGGCTGCCTTCCTGGACTCCAAACTGCACGGCACTCCCCACCTGCGAGGCCACGCCGGTGGTCGCATCCAGCGTGTATAAGGCATCCGTGTCACTCCCTACCAGGTACAGGGTCCCGTCATGCGAGGCCAGGCCACTCGGGGCTCCCTCCTGCACGCCAAACTGCTCGGCGGTGCCGACGCGTGTGGCCACGCCGGTGGTCGCCTCCACCGTGTACAGGGCATCCGTGCCTGCGCCGACCAGGTAGAGCGTCCCGTCATGCGCGGCCAGGCCATCCGGTTCCGCCTCTTCTTCCCCCAAGGTCACGGCCGGGGCCGCACTCACCCGGATGCCCATCCCGGTACTTGCATCCACCGTATACAACGCCTTGGCCGACGCATCCACGATCGCCAGCCGCCCGCCATACGAGACCAGGCCGGCCGGGCCCCACTCCTGGCCCCCAAACGTCAGCACCGGGCCCACCGGCGTCGCCGCCCCCGTCGTCACGTCCAGCGTAAACAGCCCCACTCCCTCGGATGTCCGACTCACCAGGTAGAGGGCCCCGTGATGCGAGGCCAGCCCCTGTCCTACCGCGTGGGTCTGCCCCACCAGGGTCGCCACCCCTGTGGTCGAATCCAGCGTGTACAACACGCTCCCGCCCCCGCCCAGCAGGTAGAGGGTGCCGTTATGCGCGGTCAACCCCGCCGGCGCCCGCTCGCCCATCCCAAACGCTTCGGCTGTGCCTACGCGTGTGGCCACCCCCGTGCTTGGATCCAGCGTGTACAAGGCTGCATGGGAGGCCCCCACCAGGTAGAGCGTCCCGTTATGCGCGGCCAGGCCCGCCGGGATCCCTTCGCCCACCCCAAACTGGTGGGCCGTGCCCACCCGGGTGGCCACTCCCGTGGTCGCCTCCATGATATACAGCGCATCCGTCGAGGCCTCCACCAGGTAGAGCGTGTCATTCCAGACCGCGACCCCGGCCGGTTCCACCTCGCCGCCGCCAAAGAGCGGGGGCGGCCGTACCCGCGTGGCCTCCCCGGTGGTTGGATCCAGCGTGTACAGGGCATCCGTCCCCTGCCCGACCAGGTACAGGATCCCCTCATGGGACGCCAGGCCGCTCGGGCTGCCCTCACTCACTCCAAACTGCTCGGCCGTGCCCACCCGCGTCACCTCGCCGGTGCTTGCCGCCACCGTGTACAGCGCATCCGGGTTGCTCGCCACCAGGTAGAGGGTCCCGTTCTGCGAGACCAGGCCCAGCGGATACCCCGTCCACGTCCCCCAGCCCGAATCCACCCGCGTGGCCTGCCCCGTGGTCACATCCACCGTGTACAACGCATCCGGGCTCTCACCGACCATGTACAACGTGCCCGCATGCGAGGCCAGGCCCTCTGGGTACGACGACACTCCCAGCCCCGTGCCCACCGGCGTGGCGACCCCGGTCGTCACATCCAGCGTGTACAGCGCCTTGGGGCCATAGCCCACCAGGTACAGCGTCCCGTCATGCGAGGCCAGGCCGCTCGGATCCGTCTGCCCCACTCCAAACTGCGTGGCCGTGCCCACCTGCGTGGCCTGCCCGGTGCGTGGGTCCACCGTGTACAGCGCGTCCGTGTCCCGCCCCACCAGATACAACGCCCCGTCATGCCAGGTCATGCCATCCGGGATCCCTTCACTCACGCCAAACTGCGGGGCCGGCTGCACGCGCGTGGCCACCCCCGTGCTCGCATTCAGCGTATACAAAGCATTGGTGCCATAGCCCACCAGGTAGAGCGTGCCGTTCTGTGCAGCCAGGCCTTCCGGATAGGCCTCCCCGACTCCAAACTGCGTGGCTGCCCCTACCCGCGTGGCTTGCCCGGTGGTCGGATCCAGCGTGTACAACGCACTGGTGCCCCAGCCCACCAGGTAGAGGGTCCCGTTCCGTGAAGCCAGGCCGCTGGGGTCTGTCTCCCCGACTCCAAATTGGGTGGTTGTGCCCACCCGCGTGGCTTGCCCGGTGGTCGGATCCAGCGTGTACAGCGCATCCGTGCCCCGCCCGACCAGGTACAAGGTCCCGTCCTGCGCGGCGAACCCGCTCGGGG
This sequence comes from Nitrospirales bacterium, assembly GCA_965221365.1. Classification (GTDB taxonomy): domain Bacteria; phylum Nitrospirota; class Nitrospiria; order Nitrospirales; family UBA8639; genus Bin75. Next base: position 489,549 of record OZ244884.1, read on the forward strand.
CCGCCTCCCCGACTCCAAATTGGGTGGCGGTCCCGACCCGCGTGGCCTGCCCGGTGGTTGGATCCACCGTGTACAGGGCTGCGGTGGCCGCGCCGACCAGGTACAGGGTCTCGTTCTGCGAGACGATCCCGCTGGGGTCCGTCTCCCCTACCCCAAACGCCAGGGCCGTGCCCACCCGGGTCGCCAGCCCCGTGCTTGCTTCCAGCGTGTACAGGGCGTCGGTGGAGCCTTCTACGAAGTACAGGGTCCCGTTCTGTTCGGCAAGCCCGGCCGGCTCTTCTTCCCGGATAAAGACCCTGGCCGGCTGCACCCGCATGGCCAGCCCCGTGGTTGGATCCAGTGTGTACAGCGCATCGGTCTCGTCCCCGACCAGGTAGAGCGTGCCGTTCTGTGCGGCCAGGCCGCTCGGGAGCCCTTCGCTCACGCCAAATTGCGGGGCCGTGCCGACCCGGGTGGCTGCCCCGGTGGTGGTCTCCACCGTGTACAGCGCATCCGTGTCGCTCCCGACCATGTACAGGGTGCCGTCCTGTGAGATCAGGCCGCTCGGGTGCCCTTCGCCCACTCCAAACTGCTGCACCGGCACCCGCATCGCCACCCCGGTGGCCGGATTCAGCGTGTACAGCGCATCGGTGTCTGCTCCTACCAGGTACAGCCTCCCGTTCTGCGAGGCCAGGCCCGCCGGGGTCCCTTCATTCACCCCGAACGCCGAGGCATTGCCCACCCGCGTGGCGTCACCGGTGGTTACGTCCAGCGTGTACAGCGCCGCCGTGTCACTCCCCACCAGGTACAGGGTGCCCCCATGGGAGACGAGGTCGGTCGGGGTTCCTTCCTGTACCCCGAACTGTGTGGCACTGCCCACCCGCGTGGCCACGCCGGTCGTCACATCCAGCGTATACAGCGCTGCCGTGTCCGTGCCCACCAGGTACAGGGTGTCGTTATGCGAGGCCAGGCCGCTCGGGCTCCCTTCACTCACGCCAAACTGCTCGGCGGTTCCTACCCGTGTCACCACCCCGGTGCTCGCATTCACCGTATACAGCGCATCCATCTCCTGCCCCACCAGGTACAAGGTCCCGTCCTGCCAGGCGAGGCCTGTCGGCGTCCCCTCGGCCACGTCCAGCGGGGTGCCGCCCACCCTCGTGACCTCCCCGGTCGTCGCGTCCACCGTGTACAGCGCGTCCGTGTCTGCCCCCACCAGGTAGAGCACACCGCCATGCGAGGCCATGCCGCTCGGGCGCCCTTCATCCACCCCAAACTGCGTGGCCGTGCCTACGCGCGTGGCTGTCCCGGTCGTCACATCCACCGTGTACAGCGCATCGGTCCACGACCCCACCAGGTACAAGGTCCCGCTATGCGAGGCCAGGCCACTCGGCGCCCATTCCCCTACCCCAAACCGCGTGGCACTGCCCACCTGCGTGGCCTGCCCTGTGGTCCCATCCAGCGTGTACAAAGCATCCCTGCCAGCCCCGAGCATGTACAAAGTCCCATCATGCGAGGCCAGGCCGTTCGGCGCCCATTCCCCTACCCCAAACCGCGTGGCACTGCCCACCCGCGTGGCCACCCCCGTACTCACATCCAGCGTGTACAACGCCTCGGTGTCATATCCCACCAGGTACAAGGTCCCTCCATGCGAGGCCAGGCCGCTCGGCTGCCTCTCGCCCACCCCGAACTGCGTGGCACTGCCTACCCGCGTGGCCTGCCCGGTCTCCGGATCCAGCGTGTACAGAGCATCCGTGTCCAGCCCCACCAGATACAAGGCCCCCTGATGCGAGACGACGCCCGTCGGGCTCTCTTCCTGTACCCCAAACGCCGGATCCAGGCCTACCCGCATCGCCGCCCCGGTCAGCCCATCCAGCGTGTACAACGCCTTATGGCTCTGCCCCACCATGTAGAGCATGCCATCATGCGCAGCCAAATCGGTCGGCACGCCCTCCCCCACCCCAAACTGCGTCGGCTGCTGCGCCGCCCCGATCCGCGTAGCCTCCCCGGTGGTCACATCCAGCGTGTACAACGCCGGCTCCCCGCTGCCGCTGTAGCCAAACTGAGCTTCATCATCCGGCCCCTGAGACGAACCATTGCCGCCCGTCGCATTATCGGGAGGAGAAAGCAGCGAAATTCGGGGCCCCAGCGAGGCCTGTGCCGTCGTCGCACTTTCTCCCCCCACCAGATACAGCATGCCCCCACGCGCGGCCAGGCCGCGCGGGCCATATTCCCCCACCCCGGTGGTTGCCTCCAGCGTGTACAGCGCCGGCTCCCCGCTGCCGTTGTAGCCAAACTGAGCTTCATCAGCCGGCCCCTGAGACGAATCCTCGCTGCCGCTGTAGCCAGGATAGTCTCCACTATTCAGCGAGGACTGCGCCGTCGTCGTCACGTCCTCTCCCACCATGTACAACGTCCCCTCATGCGAGGCCAGGCCACTCGGCTGCGCCTCCCCCACCCCAAACCGATAGGCACTGCCTACCCGCGTGGCTTGGCCCGTCGCCGGATCCAGCGTGTACAAGGCATCCGTGCCCGTCCCGACCAGGTACAGGGTTCCCTCATGCGAGGCCAGCCCGGTCGGGCTCCCTTCACTCACGCCAAACTGGTGCGCCGTGCCCACCCGCGTCGCCAGTCCGGTGCTTGGATCCACCGTATACAGCGCCGCCGTGTCCGTGCCCACCATGTACAGCGTGCCCTCATGCCAGACCACGCCTTCCGGCGCGCCCTCCGTCACCCCGAAGGCCACAAACGTTTCCACCTGATCCACCCGGGTCGTGGCCCACGTGCTCACGTCCACCGTGTACAGGGCGGTCGTGCCCCGGCCCCCCAGCAGGTAGAGCCGCCCTCCCTGCGCAGCCAACCCGCGCGGTGCCACCGCCCCTACGCCCAACCCCGGGGCCTGCACCACCGGCGTGGCCACCCCGGTGGTCACCTCCAGCGTGTACAGGGCCACTTCGGTGGTCCCCAGCAGATAGAGCGTGCCCCCTTGCGAGGCCAGCCCGGCCGGGTGCCCTTCCCCCACCCCGAACTGTGTGGCGGTGCCCACCCGGGTCACCTGTCCGGTGGTCACCTCCAGCCGGTATAACGCCACGCTCCCGCCCGAGCCCCCCACCAGGTAGAGCGCCCCCGCATGCGAGACCAGGCCATCCGGGCTCCATGCCTCCACTCCCGCCACGACCGGGCCCACCCACGTGGCCGCTCCGGTGGTCACGTCCAGCGTGTACAACGCCTGGTGGCCGTTCCCGAGCAGGTACAAGGTCCCGTTCTGCGAGGCCAGCCCGGTCGGCTGCGTCTCTCCGACCCCGAACTGTTCGACGGTCCCCACCCGGTTCGGTTGCCCGGTCGTCACGTCCAGTGTGTACAGCGCATCCGTATCGTCCCCGACCAGGTAGAGCGTGCCCGCGTGCCACGCCAGGCCCGTCGGCGCCCGCTCATTGACTTCCCACACTCCCACCCCGGCGGCCTGCACCACCGCCGCTTCGCCGGTGGGCTTTTGCTCCGGTGCCAGAAACGGCGTCGGATAGCTCAGGCTCGTCACCCGCCCCAGCCCGTCATACTCCGTCTGCGTGGTATACGTGACCTCTGTCGCCGACGCCCCCGACTCGGACGGGCTCGTCCCGGAGTCCTCGTCCGCCACGACCTTGTCCGTGCGGATGACCCGCCCCATGCGATCGTAGGAGAAGGCCGTGGTGCCCGAGACATCCTGGACGCCTGCCAGTCGGCCGATGCGGTGGTGCGTGGGCCCATCATAGGTATACACCACGTCCCCCTGCCCGATGGCTTTCTGGGTCCCGTAGTCTTTCTGAATCCGCCGGTGCAGGTTGTCGTATTGCAGATGCACGGTCTGCCCCTTGGCATCCGTCTGCTGCACCAGGTTCCCCTGTGCATCGTACGCATACGTCCACGTCCCCAGGTCCGGGTCCTGCATCTGGGTCTTCCGGGACAGCGTGTCGTAGTGCAGGGTCGTCCGGTTCCCCAAGGCATCCGTGACCGTCACCAGGTTGCCTAATGGATCGTAGGTATAGGTGGTGGTGGCATAGGGCGTGCCGTCGGCCGGACTGCACGTCGCATGAGTCCCCGTGTATTCGTCGACCGTGAGAACCTGGCCATAAGCGTCCCGCGTCGTGCGCGTCTTGTGCTGGTTGGCATCAATCGTCGCCGTGACGCCGTCGTCATAACAGGCCTGGGTCTGGCTGCCGTCCGGGTGCGTGGTGCGCGTCACCCGGCCTACCACATCGTACTCCCAGCGGGTCCACTGGTCCGTGGGCACCGACGGCTCGGTGGATTCGTTGGTGGTGGGGGTCGTGGACCCGTCGGTCGGCGTCGAGCCTTCCGAGACAAAGCGCGGGACACTCGTGCGCGTCATGGCTCCTCGGACATCGTACTCGGTCGCTGTCACGGTCGTCCGGCCGTCCGGCCCCGTGCCCTGGGTCTTGATCGGCCGGCCCAGCCCATCGACGTAGGTCCACGTGGAGAGGCCCGATTGGGAGTCCGTGCGCACGTGTTGGCTCCCCACGGTGCCCAACGCTTCGTAGCGCGTGGTGGTCCAGGCCCCATCCGGCTGCGTCACCTGGCTCACCCGGCCCACCGCATCGTAGACCGTGCGCACGGCGGCTCCATTGGGATCCGTCACGCTGGCCACTTGCCCATACGCCCCGTCGATGGGCCAGACCCCGTCCACGCCGTAGTAGGTGGTCCGGGTCACGTGCCCCTGGGGATTGGTCACCGTAGTGACAAAGGTGCCTGAGGCATCATACCCCATGGTGGTGGTGTGCCCTGCCGCATCCCGCGTACAGATCACGTTGCCCCTGGCATCATAGGCGGCTCGGGTCTCCGGTGGTGTCGTGGCCCCCGAGAGCCACCGCACGGTCCGGGTCAGGGTGCCGGTGGTGGGCTGTTGCGTGGTCGAGGCTACGGCGCAACTGCTGGTGCCGTCGTAATAGAAGTCGGTCTGTGCCAGCCGCGCCCCGGTCGGCCCCAGGCCGGCATGGATGCGCTCCTGCGTCGGCAGGCTGAGGATCCAGGCGGTCGTGTTCGGGGCATAGGTGCGCACGATCGTGCGATCATCCGTCGTCGTGCTCGTGTCTCCGTACTGCTGCTCTTCGGTCACGTTCCCATAGGCGTCGTACGTGAAATCGGTGCGTGTCGTCCGGCTGCAGGCATTGCCGTCGCAGAGCTTGGTTACGACCGAGGCCGGGGGCGTGTAGTACGGGGCCTGGCCATCGGCATCTGCGGTATACGTGGTGGTGGTCTCGGTATACAGATTCCCGGCGGCATCCGTGACTTTCGTCCGATACGGTGCGCCCTGGAGATACCCTTCGGCGACGCTCGGGGCGTTCTGATCCACGGCGGTCTCGTTGCCTTGATGGAACCAGGTCTCGGTGATGGTCTGCTCCCCGGAGGGGCCGGCCGGGCCCGTGACCTTGGCGTAGTGGAAGCCCCGAAACGCGTCCTCTTCCGCATGGTGGTAGCCCCCGCTGTAGGTGTAGCTCGTGGTGGCCACGTTCCCGTTCCCGTCATTGGTGGTGATCGAGGACACCGTGGCCAGGGGCTCAGGCAGATTTGTGTCGGGGTACGCGCTGGACGGGGTGTAGGCCAGGGTCGTGGTGCCGCCCAGGCCGTTGGCGATCGACTCCAGCGGCCCATAGGATACCTGCGTGGTGGTCGTGGTCCGGGTCCGCGTGGTGGTCGTGGTGGCATTGGCTAAGAGGGCCTGCACCGTGATGCCCCCGCTGGACCCGGCCCGATGAAACACAAAGTCCTGCCGGCCATCGTTGTTCACGTCCCCGAACCCCACCGACCACCCCACGTAGTTACCGGTGGTCACCGGAGTCTCGGTCGGCTGGGCGGTAAATGTGCCATCCCCATCCGACAGCAGCACCCGCACGAGCAGCCCCCCGCTCGCCCACGGCGCCAGCAGCACGAGATCCGCCCGGCCATCCCCGGTCACGTCCCCCAGCCCGCGCAGCCACTTGCTATAGTTCCCGCTCGCCACCGGGGTCTCGTCCGCCTTGGCCGTAAAGGTGCCATCCCCATCCGCGACCAACGTCCGCACCGTGATGCCCCCGCTAGTCCCGGCATAGTGAAACACAAGATCCTCCCGGCCATCCCCGGTCACGTCCGCGAGCGAGCGCTGCCACCCGCTCGTGCCATAGGCCCCGCTCGCCACCGGGGTCTCTTGCGCCTTGGCCGTAAAGGTGCCATCCCCATCCGAAACCAACGTCCGCACCGTGATGCCCCCGCTGGACCCCGCAGAGGCATACACGAGATCCATCCGGCCATTGCCGGTCACGTCTCCCAGCCCGCTCTTCCATTCCGTCCCATAGGCCCCACTCGCCACCGGGGTCTCCTGCGCACTAGCGGTAAAGGTGCCATCCCCATCCGAAACCAACGTCCGCACCCAGATGCCGCCCCCATTGGGACTCGCATAGCGCATCAGGAGATCCGCCCGGCCATCCCCGGTCACGTCCGCGAGCTCGCGCCGCCACCACGCATAGGTCCCGGTGTAGTTGGGGGACTCCGCCGGGACAGCCGTAAACGTGCCATCCCCTTCCGAGCGCCGCACGTGCACACCCACGCCATGGAAATAGGTCCCCCCAGAATGCATCACGAGATCCGTCCGGCCATCGCCGGTCACGTCCCCCAGCCCGAGGCGAGACTGGGGTGTGTACGGCGGATAGGGGCCAGCGAACGTGAAGGTGAGCACGTTCCACTCCGACATGGTCTGGAGCGCCTTGGCGGTAAAGGTGCCATCCCCATCCGAGCGCAACACCCGTGCCTTCACGTCCCTGTAAAACTTGTCGTTGGGGAGATTTTTGTCGCTGCTGGTGTCCAGATACGACACCACCAGATCCGTCCGGCCGTCGCCGTCCATATCCTTGAGCCTGCGAGCCCACCCGCTCCCCCCATAGGCCCCACTGGACACCGGGGTCTCTTTCGCCTTGGCGGTAAAGAACCCCCGATATTCCTCAATCACCTCGGTTTTCACGATCTCCTGGGTATTCTTCACGTAGGTCAACGTCACCGGGGGCAGCGTGGTGCCGCCCGTCACCGTGCCCGTCGCACTCACCGTCGCATCCCGTCCCACGTGCTGCACCCCCGTCAGCCGCGAATGACTCGGCGTCCCTCCGCTGGCGTAGGTCAGCTTGTACGCCCCCACTAACGCATCGTGCGCCCGCACTTCGATCGTCTTCAGCCGCTTCGCCGTGGTCATCGGAAAGCCCGCCGTCGAGACGGTGAACGAATCCGGCCGCGCTTCCAAATGAAACCGCACGCTGGTCGTCGGCAGGGTCGTGTCATGCCCCGTATAGTCGATCTGCTTCAGGTACCCCTGCCCCTGATCCCCCGTATAGCTGAGCGTCATGTAGTTGCCGTGCACGTCCTCCACCCGGTCCAAACACCACCGGAAGATCTTCGTGGCATCGCTCGGGTCCGCCACCCGGGTATTGGCCGCTTGCCCGAAATAGAACACGGTCCCGGTCTTGTCCGTGGCTTTGAAATACGGTTTGCCATCGCTCGCCGTGAGCTTCTCGACCTTCGTGAACCCGCCTTCGATCTTCGCCTGGTACGTGTTATTTCCCACGTTCACCAAGTCCACGTTGATGCCGGAGAGCCGAAACACATAGTCATCGCCCGTGTAATCCAGGTCGGGTTTGGTTTGCCGGTCGATCACGCCTTTTTCCAGGGCCCAGCCCCGCCCCACCCACCCGTCGCCCTTGGCGCTGCTGTACACCAGGGCCAGGTTGGGCTGAAGCCCCTGCCGCCCCGGCGGCACGGTGATCGGGATGCTGGTCGTGGCGGTGCCCGTGAACAAATCGGCATGCACCGGGCCGCCTAGGGCATTCACCGGGACGTCTTGATCGGATTCTTGGGCAAGAACGGGGGAGAGGGAGAGGAGCAGCCAGACGGGTACGGCCAGGAAGGGGAAAAACGCACGCACTGCCGAATCCTCGTATGCCTTCAACTTCACGGAGATCCTAAGCAAGGATTGTGGTCTGTGAAGGGACTGCACGACTGTGGCGAGAAGTCTAAAAGACTGGCTCGGTCACGTCAAGATGAAAAATCGAGGAATTATGCCGTTAACTTGGCAACACGAATTCCCGGGGGTTTAAGCGGGAATCCAGAGTCGTTGCCCTTTTCCCTTATTCTCTGGATGCCGGATCGGGGTCCGGCATGACGGTTGAGGCCTTTACGGCCTTCCTGCATGCCCCCTCCGTACCCTACGCACGCGCTCCGTCATTCCCGCGAAAGCGGGAACCCAGGGTCTTTTGTCTTTTTTCTGGATGCCGGGTCAAGCCCGGCATGACGTTGGGAGTCTTTGCTTCGTCATTCTCGACGTGTCCAGTCCGTCATTCCCGCGAAAGCGGGAATCCAGAGTCTTTTGTCTTTTTTCTGGATGCCGGATCGAGTCCGGCATGACGAATAGTGCCCTTGGGTTTTCCTGGATGCCGGATCAAAGAACCTGCCCCCGACATCCTTAATCGGAGACCCGCATGACGGGTAAAAGGTATGGCGTGCGTGGTGGGGAGTCCGGCCTGACGGTGAATCAGCCCCCTGACCCTGCGGTAGTGCCGGCGCAGACGTTTATGGCTTGTCCCGTGATCGACGACGCCTCGGCTTGACAGAGAAAAAGCGTCAAGGCGGCGACCTCCTCAACCGTCGCGATCCGTTTCATGGGGAGTGCGGCGATGGCCTGAGCCCGGAAATCTTCGGCCGTGATCCCCAGAACCGCGGCTGTTTCCTCGATTCCCTGACGCGCCATAGCGGTATCGACCCAGGTCGGGCAGATGGCATTCACCGTAATGCCCCGCTCTGCCACTTCGAGGGCCAAGGCTTTGGTAAACCCGAGTATGCCATGTTTGGCCGTACAATACGCCGCATACCCAGGGACGCCAAACCGGCCCAGAACGGACGACAGATTGATAATGCGGCCATAGGCCGGATCCTTCATGTGAGGCAGAACGACCTTCGCGCATAAATAGGACCCCGTCAAATTCACGTCCAGAATATTCAGCCAGCGCGTATCATCAGGATCGTCCATTGGAGTCCTGCCTGACACCCCGGCGTTGTTGACCAGAATGTCAATCTTCCCCCATTTGTTCACCACGGACGAAACGAGTTTTTCAACCTCGGCACGGTTGGTCACGTCCGCTGGCCTACCCATGCCGCTTCCCCCATGCTCCCGGATCTGTGCAACCGTTTGCTCAAGGCATTCCCCACGCCGCCCACACACGGCCACGTGAATCCCCTGATCCGCCAACGCCAAGGCCACTCCTCTGCCGATCCCGGTTCCACCACCCGTGACCAGCGCGACACGATCTTTCACCGTCATCGGTTCACTCCTTCGCGGATTCTCTGTACAATTGGGTTTATTGCCCGTAGTCGTTCCACCGGAGGCCCATCATGCCAGGCACGTTGTATCTCGTCAGTACACCGATCGGAAACCTTGAAGATTTCACCTTTCGGGCCCATCGGATTCTCCAAGAGGTCTCGGTGATTGCCGCGGAGGATACCCGACACACGCAAAAGCTGTGCCGCCATTACAAGATTCACACCCCGCTGACGAGTTATCATGATTTCAATAAGGAAGAAAAAACTCCCGTTCTTCTGGAACTTCTCAAAGCAGGAAAATCCATTGCCCTCGTTTCGGATGCCGGGACTCCACTTATTTCAGACCCGGGCTACTACGTCGTGACCCGAGCCATTGCCCTGGATGTTGCCATCGTTCCGATTCCGGGTCCCTGCTCGATTCTCGCCGCTTTGTCCGCGGCCGGATTACCCACTGATGCCTTCACGTTTATTGGATTTCTTCCCAGAAAACCTACGGCCAGAACCCGCCTCCTTCACAGCCTTCAGGAAGACTCTAGAACCATTATTGCGTTCGAAACGCCCCATCGTATCAAGGCCACGCTGCTCACCATCGGAGAAATCTTCGGAGACCGTCGAATCGCGATCGCCCGTGAACTCACCAAAACCCACGAAGAAATTATTCGCGGCACTGCCAAGGAAATCCTGCTCTCAAATCCATCACGAGTGCTGAAGGGAGAAATGACGTTGGTCATCCAGGGAAAAAAGGGAACCTGAACCCCGGCATTCACTCATCGCCTTTTCGAATCAACACGCGATGATACGAGCCAACCACTTCACGACGCAGAATGGTGTAGCCTTCGTGTTCCACGCTCTGCGGGACGTTTCTGATGGGTTCGCCATCATCCAGAAAAACCTCCAACACCTGACCGGGTTGCATGGTTTCGAGCCTCAGCTTGGTCTTGACAAAATTGTACGGGCAGATCACGCCCCGAAGATCCAGGAGCGCATGGGGGGCAGCTTCGTCTCGATTCATAGTCTTGAATAGCTTCTTTCACGTGGCCCATGAACAAAAGGGTCCACCTGAAGCCCGTACACAAACAAATAGAGCGTGCCGACACGAGGCCGACACGCTCTATTCCAGGAAGTTTCTCGCCGGGATCAGTCGCTTATTGAACCGTCCCTTTGTTGAAATTATCCCGCTTATCACCATAATCGGTGGCAATGGTCTTGTTCGTTCTCTTGTTCACGGTATCCGGTTGAGGCGCGCATTGCCAGCAGGGCGCGGCACCAGTCATGACGCCAACGCTGGAGGTAATCCCGCCCTCCACGGCACCTTCTTGCAGACCACCCTCAGGCACACCGGTATACCCGGCCGTCGGGGTCGCAATACCACGGAAATTGGTGGGGTCCGGCCGTTGGCCCAATCCACCGCCAAAATCAGGGTTGTTTGCACCACCAAGCACCTGGGAGCCTTCGAGGACATACACGGTGCGCACCATTTTCCGACCCGTACTGAACTTCTGCGATGCAGAAGTTTCATCAACGGCTTGGATGGACACGTAATCCCCTTTGTTGACAGCTTTGAGGTTTTCCATGTTGGTCTCGCCATCAAACCACAGTTCCTTCAAATTCAGGCCGCCACGAAGGGTTTGGCGTTCATCATGGGAACTTCCACCCATGTCGATGTACATCTTGCCCGCGGGATAATCGACGGCCACCACCTCACCCATAATGGTCTCAGGGGCCGACAGATACCGCTCCATGTCATCCTGGTCGAAGACGCGGGAACGCGTTCCGGATCCTTGAGATTCGCCAACACCCGTCCCGAATCCGGAGTGTTGAGGCGCACGCTCTTGCGCCACTGCCACGCTAACTGAGCCTACAAGAATGATAGCTGCTCCAAAATACCCTAACTTCCGCATGTGGCTCCTCCTTAGGAAGTGTAAGTTAATAATCGAAAACTAATAAGAAGTAATGATACCTGAGTTACTCCACGCTTCTTCATGACCCGGCAGTTCTAAAGCCCCATAACTATAGTGATCTGCTCAAACAGTGTCAAGGGCTTTCTCCGCTAAATCTTCGCACGGTGACGGGTCTGCACCGATCTCCCGTTCGAGATCGTCGCGGCCTCTGCCTGATCTCTTCTCCCTCGTGCCTCCCATCGGCCCCTGCTCACGCGTTGACAACCGGAACGTCGATGACGTGGTGCCCGGACCGAGGGTCGAACTCGGACTCCCTTGCGAGAACCAGATTTTGAGTCTGGCGCGTCTGCCAGTTCCGCCATCCGGGCATAACGCATGATGAATGCCCCTGTTCTAGCATGATCCCCGTGGCACGTCAATCAACTGCCTTTTCAGTCTTTTGTCGGGCATGGTAAGATTGTGCCCAGTCACTCCGAACGGATGCCAAGAACGACCGCGACACAAGGAGGAGCCTTCATGCCTGACATTCACTGTCGAAAATGTGACCAGCCGGCAGAAAAAATCACCGAACCCCTTTTTCTGGGAAAACTCGAGGAAGAAGTCAAGAACAACGTGTGCCAAACCTGTTGGACGGAATGGAACAGACCCGGAGGGGTCAAGACAATGGTCATCAATGAATATCACCTGAACCTCGGTGACGAAAATGGACGAGCCACTCTCAAAAAACAGATGCGCGCCTTTTTCCACCTGCCTGATGCCGAAGTGGAATTCAAGGACTATCGAACTTGAGACGAATGGGCAACCGACCTTGAGGGACCGTCGCTCGAAGCCCGTCGCCTTCTCGGGTCCCGCGTGGGCCAGGCATGGCCAAGGAGTCCGTCCGTTCAGATCCCGCTTCTTGTCACCCTCCTGTTTGTCCCTGTAGGATCACGGTATGGATATCCCGCTTGGCAAGGGCATCTTCCTGGCCGCAAGCCCCGGACTCCGTGACCCTAATTTCCGGCAGACCGTCATCCTGTTGTGCGAACATGGGCCAAAAGGCGCGCTCGGGATCGTGGTCAATCGACCGACGGAGATCAATATCACCGAAGTGCTCCCGCAAGTGCCCATCCTGGAAGGACAGCACCACAAGGTTTTTTCCGGAGGACCGGTCCAACAGAATAACCTCCTGATCCTGTATCGGACGCCCGAGGAACCTGAAGATTCCCACCACGTCTTCAACGGCATCTACCTGGATGGCAACATGAAAGCCTTGGAGAACCTTTTGCTGAATCCCTCTTCCCTGGGAAACTTTCGTGCCTTCATGGGCTATTCAGGCTGGGCACCGGGTCAATTGGAAAATGAAATGCGAACCGGTTCGTGGCTGACGGTTCCGGCCGATTCCACCGCCATGTTCGAAAGGGACCACAGTCGATTGTGGGGCAATATTCTTCGCTCCATGGGAAACGACATCGCCCTGTATGCTGAAATGCCCTTCGACCCGAATATGAACTAGGCCCCATCTGCACAAGCCTCGACCCATGAGCCAAGCGTCTCCCCCCTCGAAAACCCGGCAATTCAAGGCCCTCCTGCAATCCGACCGATTGGAGTTTCTCTGTGAAGCCCATAATGGCCTCAGCGCCAGGATCGTGGAAGAGGCCGGGTTCAACGGCATCTGGGCCAGCGGGCTCACCCTTTCCGCCCAATTCGGCGTGCGGGACAACAATGAAGCAAGCTGGACGCAAATCCTCGACCACCTGGAATTCATGTCCGACGCCACACGGATCCCCATCCTGCTCGATGGCGATACCGGATACGGGAATTTCAACAACATGCAGCGGTTGATTCGGAAACTCGAACAACGCCAGATCGCGGCCGTTTGCATCGAAGACAAACTGTTCCCCAAGACCAACAGTTTTTTGAACGGCGAGACCCAACCTATGGCCGACGTCGAGGAATTCTGCGGGAAAATCAAGGCCGGCAAGGACGCCCAGACCGATGACGATTTCTGTCTGATCGCCCGGATCGAAGCCTTTATTTGTGGCTGGGGGTTGTCCGAAGCCCTGCGACGGGCCGAGGCCTACCATCAGGCAGGCGCCGACGGCCTCCTCATTCACAGTGCCCTGACCGTCCCCGATGAAGTCCTGGCCTTCAAACAGGAATGGGGCGATCGCTGCCCGGTGGTCATCGTACCGACCAAGTACTACGCCACGCTCACCGACGTCTTCCGGCAACATGGATTTTCCCTGGTGATCTGGGCCAATCACCTCCTGCGTGCGGCCGTGACCATCATGCAGAACACCGCACGCACGTTGAAAGAACAAGAGAACCTGTTCTGGATCGAAGACAAGATCGCGCCGGTTGCCGAAATCTTCCGGCTTCAGGACGCCGCCGAACTCCAGGAGGCCGAGAAACGCTACCTGCCGCACAACGGTCACCGTCCGATCGGGATCGTCCTGGCCGCGTCACGCGGAAACGAACTCGGCGAATTGACACAGGACAGGCCCAAAACCATGGTCCCCATTCAGGGCATGCCGATCCTGTCGCATATCGTCGATACGTACAACGCCGTCGGCATCAAAAACATCACCGTGGTCCGCGGGTATAAAAAGGAGGTCATCACCCTGCCCAACCTGACCTACGTCGACAACGATGATTTTGCAAAAACCGGAGAGCTGGTCTCCCTCTTCAAGGCCCTGCACGCGAAACGGGGAAACTTTCAGGACACCATCATTTCGTATGGTGACGTGCTCTTCAACAAACATATTCCCCAGATGCTTGTTCAGGAACCCGATGACTGGGTCATTTCCGTAGACAGCGTCTGGGAAGGGAAGACCTCCTATACCCGGCTCGGGGGATTTGCGGAATGTACGATGCCCAACTCCCGGAAAGCGTTCAATACCAGGGTTTACCTGAAACAATTGGGGCAGGACGTGCCGCCCACCTCCATTCACGGCGTCTGGATGGGCTTTTTGAAGGTCTCGGCCGACTCGGTCGCACACCTGTACACCATTCTCGAGGACATGCTCGCGGATCCCGCTCATGAAAAAGCCGGCATGTCTCAATTATTTCAGGAACTGCTCTCGCGGAACGTCTCGATCCGCGTACTCTATACGGTTGGGCACTGGCTGGACATCAATAGTCTCGAGGACTTGGTTCAAGCCGGACAATTCTAGACTCCAGGGCTATCATGCAGACCGTGACCGCACGTAACGGCGTTGCCATCCCTCACTTCATGTACGGGACGGCGTGGAAAAACCATGACACGAGTCGGTACGTGCAACTGGCGGTCCACTCCGGGTTTCGAGCCATCGATACCGCCAACCAGATCATCCATTACCATGAAGCCCAGGTCGGAGAAGCCTTGCTGGCCATGGCGAGACAAGGGGTGACGCGGGATCAACTGTTCCTCCAAACCAAATTCACGCCCGCGTCGGGGCAGGATCACCGCACGCCGTATGATCCCACGGCTCCCGTTGCCGAACAGGTCGCACAATCATTTGACAGCTCGCTGCAACACTTGCAGACCGACGCGCTCGATTCCTATATCCTGCACGGGCCTTACGCACGCTGGGGACTCGACAAGGAGGACTGGGAGGTCTGGGCGGCGCTCGAACGGCTCTATCAGGCAGGCCGGGTCAGGATGATCGGCATCAGCAACGTCCAGCCCCTTCAACTTCAATTGCTGTGCGAACGCGCCACGGTCAAGCCCATGGTCGTGCAAAACCGTTGCTACGCAGCCTTAGGATGGGACCATGCCGTGCGAGCAATCTGCCGGACTCACCACGTCATCTACCAGGGATTTTCGCTGCTCACCGCGAATCGCGGGATCTTCCACGACCCTGACGTTGGCGCCATTGCCCAACGGCACAAGACGGGGCCGGCCCAGGTCATCTTCCGCTTTGCCCAACAGGTGGGCATGCTCCCGCTGACAGGCACCACCGACGCCCACCACATGCAAGAAGATCTGGACGTCCACCGCGTGGACCTCTCTCCGGAGGAAATCGCCCGGATCGAAACCATCTCGGTCTGACATGACAAGAACGCTCCTGCTCGCACTGTGCTCCGTCACGTTCTTCACGCCCGCGATCCCGGCGCAGGAAGGCCGGGCCATCCCCGGCGTCCCGTTTCAGGTTTTCCTGGAGCAGGGGGACCCCATTCCACGGGACGTGGCGCATGACGCGGTGGAAACCGTGGTCAAAGCGTTCGGCATCCTGGTCCGGGACCGCTCGCGATACAAACGGTTCGATCAGGCCCTGACGAACAATTGGCTGAAACACGTCGTGATCGAAGCCAGGGTCTTGAACCGTGAAGGCAAGGAATTTCCCTTTCTCGTGGCCAGGACCGGGCAACCAGGCAAGGTCAAGCTCCTGATCAACGCCATGCAACTCCGGGAGCACGGATACCTCCGGCATCCGGAAACCCTGGCCCCGAGACTGGCACAAGAATTTCAATGGGTCGTCGGGAAGGCCTCGACCAACCCCGAACGACAGAGTCGGTTAGGGACACGCGACTTGCGGCATGCCCCCCTCTCCACCAACGCCGAGATCAAGAAGATGTCGCCGGAGGAACGGACGGACGCGCTGCAGGCCTTGTTGGACACCTACCTTCACACGACGGACGCCTATGGGAGCCTGGCCAGCCAACCCCATTACGAACTGGGCACGACCACCCTGACGAACCCCGAGCATGCGGACTCGACCATCAAGCTGTATGACATTCGCGTGCGGCATGCCCTCCGGTTGATTGTCGGCGATCCCTATTTCTGGGAACAGACGCCCAAAGCCGTTCGCAGCCTGCTCAACGGAAAAGTCTGGCACGTCCTGATGGCCAAGATCGACGAACGGGATTGGACGACGCGTACGCGCGTGGTGCCGGAAGACAAGGCCGTCAGGGTCGGGGAACGGGCCAGGATCATTCAACCCGCGAAAATTCTCGTGAATTACCACCGCTCGCTGGACCCGAAGGAACCATTGTATCAAGAGACGCAAGGGCTTCCCATGGGCGCGTTATCCGCGAAACAACTTGCCCGGGTAATCGCCTGGGAAATCCAAGACCAGATCACGGAAAAATCGCTGCGCGGCCACGTGGCCCAAGATGAACAAACCGCCCCGGAATGATTCGATTCGGCTGATGTTCACAAGATCTCATCGGATTCCGATCCGATCACGGTATACCGAAAGATACAGGGTCTCGGCTTTCTTCCTGCTCCATGGAAACCGGTACAACGTGCGGATCTGACTCGAATACTGTCCGATATTGGCCCGTTGCCAGATTCCCTTTTCAAAATACCGTCGGCCCTCCTGATCTCTGAGAAATCCCGCGACCCGCTCTTCCGCAAAAAAATCGACTGCCCAGCTATTCGTCCACGTCGGTTGACATTGTCGGACGTAGTCATCCACTCGGTAGAGCAGGACGTGCACCCGTGCCAAATCGGCCATGATGGATTCGCGGGTGAGGAGAAACAGCACCTCCTGGCCCCGGGGAATCTCGAGGAGACCGATCTCGCGTGCCAACTGCCCGCAGGCCAGTTCATCCACGGCATATACGTCCGGCACACCGGGATCGGCTTTCGGGATGACGATGGTCCGCGAAAGGTCCCGGGGGCACACCAGGAGCAAGGCAGGAAGCGAACAGTCCCACTCAAGCCTGACGCCAAACCGCCTGATGTCCTCCAGCAAGGTCGGGATCCGATGGTTCAGGACCAACTTGCCTTGGACCGACTCGCCAGGAACGAGGCGAATGCTGCGTGACCCGAACTTCCCCGGGAAGGAGTTTTGCGTAACAAGACCATGGGACGCATCCATTCGAAACACCGAGAGCCACTCGACGTCGTTCTGCGGAAGCCAGGGCAAATCCCGAAGATTTACGCTCACGGGTTCGGGGTTGCCATTGGTCAGATGTACGTGAAGCTCGTAGACCCGTTCCCCAGGTTTCTTCAGAAACACCTCCATGGCCAAGGGAGTACGGGGTTCTTCCGCAGCCTGCACGGACAATCCGGAGAACAGGCCGGACACACAGCAAACCACACACAGGACTCTGGTTTTCTCTATCGCGTGAAGCATGGCTCTTGCCTTCCGAATCTTACGCTTTTCTCTCTTCTCTCGACTATGGTACATTGAAAATGAAGCGATTCGTGTCACACTTTACCACAATTGATGAGCCGTCTTTCATGAAGAAGACACCTGCTGGCCCCTCCCTCAGAGGAGAATGGCCGAAACGTCGGGGGCTGCTCTGGGTCATCCTGCTTTGGGCCGTCACGACGCAAGCATTTGCCGGCATACAACGAGTCGACGAATTCGCGGACCTCGCGGAAGCCGAATGGATGGATGGTGCCCCCAACCGGGCGTTGCACCTTCTCGACCAAGGGCTTCAAGACCATCCGGGCGCCGTCAGTCTACTGAAATTACGGGGAGATATTCTTGCCACCACGTCGCGGCGCCACCGGGAAGCCATCCAGGCCTATGACGTGCTGCTCGAGATGAACCCCGAGGCCCTGGACGTACGCTGGGCCAAATGGAGCGTGCTGCTCCGGTCCGGGCAACACGAGCAGGCCATCGCCGAATTTCAACGTATTGCCCGACTGGATGCGAAGAATCCCCTGGCCACTCTCCGGATGGCCCAGGAACTTCGAAAAACGGATCGTCTGGAAGAATCCCTGACGTGGTACGAGAAAGCCGTGGACATGGTTCCGGACATGTCGGGGTGGCGGTTGGCCCTCGCCCGGGCCCGACTCGACGTCCTGGACGGCCCGGGAGCACGGGACGAAGTCGAGCACGTGTTGCGAATCGTGGAACCCGGTTCTCCCGAAGAGGCAGCCGCCCACAGCCTGAGATCCGTGATCTATGGCGCCACCAAAGAACGGGGCCGCCGCTTCGAGCCCATCTTGAGCCCAGGAGGTTCCGCGGCAGAGCGCAAAGAATGGTCTTCCATTCGTGCAGAGGCCTGGAGACTCTTCGACACGGGCCATTATACAGAGGCCGAACCGATCTATCGAAAGATTCTGGCCCTCAACCCCCACGACTATGCCGCGACGCATGAATTGGGAATGACCCTGTTGGCGCTTGACCGATGCGAGGAAGCCATCGAGGTCTTTGGCGACCTGTCGGCGATGGATCCATCCGACGAAGTCTACGCGGATGCGTTTTTCCGGGTTGGCCGCTGTTTGATGAAGCTGGAAAAGTGGACCGAAGCCCTCCCCTATTTTGAAATCCTCTATGAGGCCGCCCTCGATTTCGATGAACGCACAAAGGACGCTCCGCCCAAAGCCGACCTCAGGGTGCTGAACTCGGAAACCCTGGCCGCGTGGGTCGAACGGGTCAAGGCCCATGTCCCTGCTCCCAACCAAGCCCCCCCAAGGCAGAACGTGGCAGAGGCTGTTCCCCAGGCCAATGCGGATTCCCCTGCGCCGCTTACCGAGGAAGAGCTCTATCAACGAATTGCCACGGATCGGCTGAATCCGGAGAAACAGATCTACAAGCGGGCTTCGCTGATGGGGCGGGACGCCGATTTCAGCATGTTTCGATACATCATACCGGCCAACCGCGTGATGCGGGACGATCGGCCCACCGGCACCCATGAATTTATCCCCATCGAGCCGCACGACACCTTTTCTGACAGCCAGAAGGAAATCTATCTGGTGTTCGGACTCGTGACCGCGTCCTATGATGAGATGCCACTCAGCGTGGAATGTTTTATCGAGAGGGCCACAAACAACGCGAATCAAATCCCGTTGGCGCGGGACCACGTCATCATGAACATGGGGGAGCAATCCGGATATTTTCTCATCGATCAGCCCCAAGCAGGATGGACGCCCGGGCTCTACCGGTGTGGCTTGTTTGTCGGCAGTGAACTGTCGGCCTATACGCATGCGGACGAGGTCCGATTTCGTCTCCTCCCCCGTGCTTCGTGACCGGCGCGTCGTTCATGACCGTCTGTCTCCGCTTGCGAAACCGTCATACAATCTGGTAAAGGACCTTGCCGAAGTCGGCAGACCATGATTGCCATTTCGAAACAATGCGTCGTCGGCGCCATCGTGTTCCTGATGGCGTGGGGGCATGGCGTCCACGCCGCAGCCGATGACGCCACCCGCGTGGTGACCGAACTTCAGGAATCGATCCTGACCATTATGAAAGAAGGGCGCGACCTCGGCTATCCGGGGCGCTACCGGATCATCTCTCCTACGGTTGAAAAAACACACGACCTCGACACCATCGCGCGGCTGGTCGTGGGAAGACATTGGAAAGGACTCGATGCAGACCAACAATCCACCTTCGTCGAGACGTTCAGAACCCTGAGTGTTTCAACCTATGCAGGACGTTTCAAAGAATACGGAGGAGAGCAATTCAAGGTTCTTTCAGAAACGTCCTTGAAAAGAGGGAATCGGAAACTTGTCACAAGCCACTTTGTGAAATCCGACGGGGAAAAACTCACGTTCGCCTACGTCCTGCATCAGATTCATGACCAGTGGAAAATCATCAGCGTCAGCGTCAACGGGGTCAACGATCTCGCCTTGAAACGTGCCGAATACGGAGGCATTCTGCAAAACGACGGATTTCCAACCCTTCTCCAACGCCTGAAAACCCAGATTCAAAACAATGCACAGGGACTCTAGTTCACAGACGCGGCCTCAGAACTCTCCGGTAGTCAGAAGAACCGGGAACGCCCCCATGCTGTGGTTCATCGGCTGGTCGGTGTTGATCGTTCTGACTGGATGCGCAGGCACGCCATCCACCGACCGTGGGGTCTCGGGACACGATCCACTCGAGCCCGTGAATCGACGCATGCACCGGTTCAATGACTTCATCGATGAGAGAATCGCCCAACCGGTGACCGAAGCCTACGTCTCCTATACGCCACGGCCCATCAGGAACAGTGTCTCCAATTTTTTCGATAACGTGGTGTACCCCAACGTCATTCTGAACGACTTTCTTCAGGGAAAGGGCATGCAAGGGCTCGAAGATTCAGGACGATTTCTCGTCAACTCGACGTTCGGATTCCTGGGCATCTGGGACATGGCCACGCCCCTCGGGCTCGAAGCCCATGACGAAGATTTTGGACAAACCCTGGGGGCATGGGGTCTGGGCGAGGGGTCCTATCTGGTTTTTCCCTTTATCGGACCAAGCTCTACGAGAGACGCTCCGAATTTGGGCGTCAGTACCGTCACCAACGTGCTGTTTTACGTGGCCAGCCCAGTCGTGGTCCCCGTCGCCCTCTTGGGATTCATTGATAAACGGACAAAGCTGGAAGAGGCCGTCACGTATCGAGACGCGACGGCGGTGGAGCCGTATCTGTTTACGCGAGAAGCGTATCTGCAACACCGCAACTTCCTGATCTACGACGGGAATCCGCCCATTCACGACGACTCGTTTCTCGACGACCCCCTTACCGATCTCGAAATCGAAGAACCGCAGGAAGAAGCCGTGAAGGCACCGCCCTCACCGAAGGATGGACCTCCGAGTTTTTCCGAAACGGGCTCCATGGCAGACCCAACGCCCACCCCCCTTTCCGTGCAATGACTCCTTCGCTTGCCGTCGGTCTTGCCGCATCTCCGTGTTCAGGCCTTCGTTGACGAGTGCCGGTCTCTACCTCCCTCGCTGCTCCAATTCGACCATCAGCGCCGGAAGAACCACCAGTGCACAGATCAGCGTCAGCGTCAACACCACCAGGAGCAGCATGCCCAGACTGGCCATGCCCGGGTGATCCGAAAACCCCAACGATCCGAAGGACGCCATCGTGGTCAAGGCACTGAAGAGCACGGCCTGAGACGTACTGCTCCGCAAGACCCTGCCGAGGGAACCGCCCTCCCGTTTTCGCAGAATCAGATAAATGCCGAAGGCAATTCCCAGTCCGAGGACCAGGGGCAAGGCAATGACGTTTGCCAAATTCAGCGGAACGCCCAACGCCAGACACGCGGCGGCCGTGAACAAGAGCGTCAACATCAGGGGCAACAGGATGAAGAGGGTTTCTCCCAAGCGTCGCAGTACCAGCAGCAGCAACAAGGCAGAAAGCACGATAGCCAGGATCGTTGCCTGAATACAGGCGTCGATGATCGTCTGTCCTCCTTCCAGAATGCTCACGGGCGAACCGATCGCATGAGGCGCTCGTTGCTGCACGCTCGACACGAACCGGCGCAATGCCTGGTTTTCATGAAGATTGTGAGCCGGAAAGACCTCAACGCGAGCTCGGCCATCCTGAGAGAAATAATGATTCGTCAGGCTTGCCGGTAACGTCTCCAAGGTAATCTCCTCCGGGGACAACAACCCTCGCAATCGTTCAAGCCACGCTGGAAAGTCTCCCAGCAACCGCGTACGGAGGTCGTGCACGAACGGCGTCGATCTACGGGGATCCTGCAACAGGCTGTCGATCGACTGGATCAAGGCGTTCAGCTTTTGGTGAAGATCGCCCTCCCGGAATTGGGATTCGTGCACGCCCAAGGCAGCGCGAAACGCTCTCATGGCCTGGACCTCCTCCGCTTCACTGGGCGTGTCGGCGATGACCTGGGGAAAGAGGATGGGCTCCAGCACCAAGGCCATTTCATCGATCATGGCCAACTTTTCTTCCTGCTCATCGGGAATAAAACTCGAAAGCGTAAGGACCCGATCGACTTCAGGGACCGATCGGAGG
Organism: Nitrospirales bacterium; assembly: GCA_965221365.1. GTDB lineage: Bacteria > Nitrospirota > Nitrospiria > Nitrospirales > UBA8639 > Bin75. The sequence goes on from OZ244884.1 coordinate 511,361, forward strand.
TTGTCCGCCAACGTCTCGGCAGCCTGGAGATTTTCGGCCAGGATCTGAATGACGTAGGGAGAGGTGTCCGGATCTGCCAGTAATTCCTGAAAGGTCGAAACACCTTCAGTCGAAGGGTCTCGAAGGTGCAAGGCATTAAAATCAAACTGGAATCTCGGCACCGCGAGGGCCGAGACCACCGCCACAGGAACCAGAACGCCGAGAATCACCCGCCGATAGCGAATAATCCCGTCAAGGTACGGATGGTCCCGGGATTCCTCCGTCGCAGCAATCGCAACGCGAGACCGGGAAAGCGGAAACACGGTCAGGAGCGCCGGAAAGACCGTGAGATTTGCCAAGAGGGCAATGAACATCCCGACGCCGGCAATGAGCCCCATTTCCGCCAACCCGCGATAGGACGTCGGGAGGAAGGAAAAAAAGCTTAAGGCCGCCGCCGCCGCCGCGAGGGTCAACGCCCCACCGACCCCCACGACCGCACGCCGCAAGGCTTCTGCGTGATCCCCGACGAGGGAAACCTCTTCACGATACCGCAGGCCAAACTGAATGCCAAAATCCACGCCAAGCCCAATAAACAACACCGGCACGGATGCAGAAATGAAGTTCAACGAGCCAACGGTCACCACGACAAAGACGGACGTCCACAATAATCCCATCACCAGCGTGCACAGCATCGCCCCCACGAGCCGAAGAGAACGGAGCCCGCCGATCAGGACGAAAGACACCAGACCCAACGACAACCCGGCTGCGACCCCGGCACCCCGGGCAAGCGTTTCTCGTTCCTCCGCTTCAATTGGAATGGAGCCCGTCAGTCGAATGCGAACGCCGAAGCGCTCTTCAAGATCGGAACGGTGCTCGCGAAGAAAACCCAGCGGTCCCCCTGCCGCCTCCAGACTCGCATAATCCAGCCGTGGTTTCACCAGGAGAAACCCTTTCGACGGATCCCTCTTGCTGGTCACGTCTTCCAGCATGGCCTGCTTCCATGACTGAGGATTCGGCGCCCCGAGCCGTTCCGCGTCAATCGCCTCGCGCAGGAGGGCAAACGCCTTGGCAAGGACCTTCTGCTGCGCAGGCGTCGGTTCCTCTTCCAACGCCAGGGTGAGAATGGAAAAGAAGCCTCGAAGACTCGGGTCATGCACGAGCGTCCCGAGGAAGGGAGACCATTCGGCAAGACGTCTATCCAATTGCCAGAGCTCGTCGAGGTCGAAATACATCAGCCCATGAACATCGAAGAACTCAGCCTGCTGCGGTTGATACACCAATGAAAATAACGAAGTTTGCCGTTCCAGCAGTCTTGCCAATTCGTCAACCACGTCCCGTCTGGACTCGGCAGAACCCTGATCCACCACCACCACGATCAAATCATCGAGTTGCGGAAACGTCGAGTAGAACTCCCGTTGCAACGTCCTGAAAGGAAGGTCAGGATCCAACAAATGAGCGGGGTCCGTATCGAGAGTCAGGTGATTCGCGGCATACATCACGGACAAGCCCGTGGCGATGAAGCCTCCGAGCACCACCCAGACGGCAGCCCGGCGACACTGGTCCACCAACCAAACCAGAAAGGCCTGATAACCTCGTCCAATCCGATCAAACATGGCGACTCCTCTGCCCAGCAGCCCCTTTCATCGTCATCGAAGGGACGCGCGCGCTTTCACCACCGACCTCCCCACAAAACAGATCCGTTCCTAAACCCTTCGCTTCGCTCAGGGAGAGACTCAAGGTAGACATTTCGTTCAGGCTGATTCACGCATTTGCAGACAGCATGACGCGGGGCTTCTGCGTCGAGAGCCATGGAGGCCGGATCAACGGCCCCGGTCCCGAACCCGTCCCCCACTTGATCGGGGATTCGTCATCGGGAATACGGCATGACGGCAGAGAGCCGCAGACGAACCGAGGCTTGTGGGCAGGCCTGAGAAAGGATTGCTCGCCGAATGAGCGACACGGCCAAGGGCGACAACCGTGCAGCTCAGGACAGGCGCCCGTTCAGAGTCGATGCCGTCATCTATTCGACAGGTTTTTGACGAGGGTCACAACCGAACTGGCGTCCGGCAGACGCCTTCAATGATGACTCTCCGGCAACTGCCCCCCCAAGGCCACCTGAAGCATCGACTCGGCCAATCGATACTGACGCAACGCCTTCAAGTAGGCTTCAAGAACGTCCAGATTTCGCTGACGGATCTGAACGAGGTAAATCGTGTTGAACTGCATCGAGCGGTAAAACTGATCCACGTAGTCTTCGACTGACTCCTGGGTCGCGCGCATGTTCTCACGAAATAACCGAACGTGGGTTTCATGAAAATTCAATTTTGCCAACAGGCGCTGGATTTCCTGCTTGGCCTGCAATTCGGTCGCAATCATCTGTTTCTCTGCCTGACGCACTTGAAACTCCGCTCGGGCAATGCCACCCTGATTCTGATTGAACACGGGAATCTCAAGGGCAAGCGCGAGCCCTGGATTGTTGAGGCCACTCGATGAACGGCTGTAATTTGGCCCCAACCCCACGTCTCCGAATATCCGGGCTTTTTGTAACGTAAGCATTTTCTTCGTCTGCACGATCTGCAATCGAGTCAAGGCCAGGTCCACCCGGTGGTTCATGGCAAAGTCCCACGCTTCTTCGAGGCTCGCGTGCTGGGACGCTCCTTCATCCATGTCGTCATGAGCATGGGTGGCGCTGAATTCAACGATGTGCTCTATGCCGCTGTGCACCAGATGCTCCAAATCCCCATGAATATGCACTTCTTCCTTGACAAAAGGATCCAGGCCCAAAGTGGCGACGAAGGCGGCATACTCCCGTTTGATCGCCGCTTCCACCATCGTGAGTTCCACCTGCGCCTCATACAGCACGTTCTGACCCAGAAAGACATCCACTTGATTGGCCAAACCGGCATTGAAGCGAGCGTCAATTTGCTCCAACGTCACCTGAAGCAACGAGACTTTTCGTTTTTCGAACTGCAAGAGGGCTTCTTGCAGAAGCAATTCATCAAACACGTTCCTGGCTTCGGCCGCGGTCTCAAGAATCTCCTGCACGATCGACTGAGTCGCCCGCACGACTTCCACGGCCGCCACTTGGCGACGAAGCGGAACGTTCCACAAATCGGAGACGAGAAAGAGCATGTCACTTTCGGTGTTGACCAAGGCGGGGCTTGCGGGAAACCGTATCACCGACCCGATACTCGGATTCGAATAGAGACCGGCCTGAATGAGATCGGACTTCGCAATTCCCAGGGTTTCAAATTGGACCTGGAGGGTCCGATTATTCAGCAACGCCAGGCGCACGGCTTCCTCACGAGTCACCCCGTCTTTCAGCAACTCCTGAACCATCTGACGGGTCCATGCTTCATCCTCCGGGGTCTGTTCCCATCGTACGGATTCTCCGGTTCTTGACGTCGCCTCTTTCGAGACTTCGGAAAATTCCTGATCCACGGTGACGGTGGCGCAGCCCGACAGCAACACCAGCACACTCAAGACTCCAATCACAACCCGCTTCATGGCTGATGTCTCACCTGCATCGGATGCTGCCAGGTGGCATCCGAGTCCTTGGGAACGACACGGACCAGCGTAAACATCCCGCCATGCGGCATGATCTCCATGGGACTATCCGCCATCGCATTCATCACGTGATGCAAACGATGACAATGTAGTCGCCACACGCCAGGGTTCCACGCCACGAACTCCACGTCACGCGTGGTGCCCGGCGGGATATTGATCGTGGCTCCGGGCCATTGCGCAGATTCCGGAATCGGCCCCCCTTCCGTCCCCACGACCTTCCACGTGTACCCATGAATGTGAATGGGATGACTTTGCATGCTGAGATTCGCAAACCGCAAACGAACCCGCTCTCCCTGTTGCACGTTAATAACCTCTATATTCGGTGCAGCTTTGCCGTTAAAGGTAAACCAGTTGAAATCCATGGACACGACGTTTGCATTGGGATTGCCCGGCTCAAAGGTCCACTCCTGCAATAGAATCGCCACGTCTTTGTCCACGGGATTTTTGCGAACCCTGGGATGGATCACCACGATCCCTCCCAGCCCCAACGCCTCCTGTTTCATCACGTTGTAGCCGGTATGATACATGAACGTGCCGGTTTGATAGAGGGTAAATTCATACACGTGTGTGCCGCCCGGAGGGGTCGGCTCCTCCGTATGACCGGCGGCTCCATCCTGTCCGTTCGGAATTTCCAACCCATGCCAGTGAATCGAAGATGGTTCGGGCAGCTCATTCTTGAAAATGACGCGTATCGTATCTCCTTCATACGCCTCGATGGTAGGACCCGGCATTGAACCGTTATACCCCCACACCACGCCGGTTTGAGTGATACCCGTGGCCATGTGCGCCATATGCTCCATAGCCTCCACGTCCGACATACCTGCCATATCAGCCATATGCATATCATGATCAGGCATACTGACTTCGTGAGTTCCCTGCGCCTCGTGAGCTCCATGTGTCCCGTGAGTTCCCTGCGCCTCATGAGTTCCCTGCGCCTCGTGCGTTCCATGTGCCCCGTGAGCTCCCTGTGCCTCATGAGCTCCCTGTGCCTCATGAGACATATCCCCGTGAGACATATCCTCGTGAGTTCCCTGGGCCCCGTGAGACATATGAGTCTCTTGCGGCTTGTGAGTCTCGGCCATCGCCTGAGGCGTATCAGATTGATACGGCTTTGACGACACCATGGAGGTCCCCGCTGTGTTCTTCAGCATCGGAATAATGTCAGGGTCCACCGGCTTCCCATCCGTGAAGACGTGTTCCATGGGTTGTGCAATAATGGTGAACACTTTGACGTCACCGTCCAATTCGTACCCCAGGGGAGGAACATTCAGCGTGTGAACCTTCCCGTGTTGTTCCCCCATAAGCGCAGGTGGCGGTGAATACGATCTGGCACGATTCATTCGAGGAACGCGCCCCATGTTCATGAGCATCATTTCTTGAGGCGTTTCCACAACTTCGTCCTCGTGCGCGTAACTCACCCCCTGAAAAGATCCTGCCGACAACAGAAAAACGGTCAAACCGATTCCAGTGAAAAAATGTGGGAACATTTTCATGATCGTCCTCCTTTCAACCAACCCATCAAGACTTGAAAGAAAAGCCGACTTCCATGGCCTTTGCTCTCTCATCGGAGCCCCGCTCCATCCGAGGTGGAGCCTCCTTTTCCCAAAGCTCCTGCTCAACGGATCACACGTTCGCTCTTCGTAACCTCAGCGCATTGGCAATGACCGATGCGGAGCTGAACGTCATGGCCGCACCGGCGAGAATCGGACTCAGCAGAAGGCCGAAGAACGGATACAGCACGCCGGCCGCAATGGGCACACCTACGGAATTGTATGCAAACGCAAAAAAGAGATTCTGTCGGATGTTCCGCATCATGGCTTTACTCAAATTTCTGGCACGGGCCACGCCTCGAAGGTCACCCTTCACGAGGGTAATGCCGGCACTGGCCATCGCCACGTCGGTCCCCGTGCCCATGGCGATGCCGACGTCGGCTTCGGCAAGTGCCGGAGCATCATTGATGCCGTCTCCGGCCATCGCCACCACGTGGGCTTCTCTTTGCAATTGCTTCACGACCTGTTGCTTGTGCTCGGGAAGGACCTCCGCATGAACGTGGTGCAACCCCAGTTGTCGGCCCACGGCTTCGGCGGTCTGTTGATTGTCACCCGTAACCATGACGATTCTGAGACCCTCGCGTTGAAGAGACCGAATCGCTTCCTCCGTAGTGGTCTTGATCGGATCGATGACCCCAATGAGACCAGCCGGCTGCCCGTCAACCGACACAAACACCACGGTCTGTCCTTCTTTCCGCAGAACCTCGGCTTGAGCATTGAGATCGGTCAACGTCTGAGAGGGCAACCCCATGTCCCGTTCGAGAAATTCCCGGTTGCCCAATGCCACGATTTTCCCGTCTACCAGGCCTTCGACTCCTTGTCCGGTCTGCGAACGAAACTCACTCACCGGACTGAGGCTCAACCCCTGCTCCCCGGCCGAGGACACGATGGCCGACGCCAGGGGATGTTCACTGCCCCGCTCGACGCTGGCTGCGGTTTGGAGCAGAGCGGCTTCACTCCATCCTGATGAGGGAATGACTGACCGGAGGACTGGTTTTCCCTCAGTCAAGGTCCCTGTTTTATCCACCACCAGTATATCAATTTTCTCCAGTTTTTCAAAGGCTTCAGCGTTCTTGATGAGGACTCCCACGGTTGCGCCTCGGCCCATGCCCACCATGATTGACATGGGTGTTGCCAACCCCAGTGCACAAGGACAGGCAATAATCAGCACGGCCACGGCGTTTACCAAGGCATGGGCCAGACGTGGTTCCGGCCCGATACTCGCCCATACGACAAAGGTCACGACCGACACCAACACGACGACCGGCACGAAATATCCTGCCACGACATCGGCCACCCGCTGGATAGGCGCACGACTGCGTTGCGCCTCGCTCACCATTCTGACGATCTGCGCCAGCATGGTCTCCTGACCGACGCGTCTGGCTTCCATCACCACGGTGCCAGTGCCATTCATGGTCCCGCCGATCACCCAATCCCCTGTCCGTTTTTCCACCGGAATGGCTTCGCCTGTGACCATGGATTCATCGATGGAAGTCGCGCCTTCCATCACCTCGCCATCGATCGGGATTTTTTCGCCGGGACGAATGCGCACGCGATCTCCCACCTTGACCCGTTCCAAAGGAATCTCTTCTTCATGGGTTTCGTTCCGCACGATCCGTGCAGTCTTCGGCGCCAACCCCAGAAGGGCTTTGAGCGCACCCGTGGTGCGACGTCGGGCCCTGATTTCCAGAACCTGTCCCAAGGCCACCAGGACGATAATGACGGCTGCGGCCTCGAAATACACGGGCACGCCACCATCCAGGGTGCGGAAGGCTGCCGGAAACGTTTCCGGCAACATCGTCGCCACCGCACTATAGAGGTAGGCCGTTCCCGTGCCCATGGCAATGAGCGTAAACATATTGAGATGACGACTGAGGATGGATGACCACCCCCGCTGAAAGAACGGCGATCCCACCCATACGACCACGGGCGTGGCAAAGACGAATTGCAACCAATTGGACCATTGAGGAGCAAGGACATCTTTGAAGGGCTGCCCGGGGATCATGTCGGCCATGGCCACCATGATCACGGGCAAGGCCAGCGCCAAGCCCACCCAAAAACGGCGGGTCATGTCCACGAGTTCGGGATTTTCTTCTTCCTCCGCTGAAACCATGGCCGGCTCCAGGGCCATGCCGCAGACCGGACAAGCCCCAGGCACGTCCGACTGCACTTCCGGGCACATCGGGCAGACGTACGTGGTGCCCGGCGTGACCGGCACGTCATCCATGGACTGCCTGTACTTGCCACTCAGATATCCGTCAGGGTCACCACGAAACCGTTCTACGCACCTGGGACTACAGAAATAATAGATCGTGCCATTATGTTCACTTTTCCCCGAGGCCGTCAGCGGATCTACCGACATTCCACACACCGGGTCCTGGGCCATGGGGAGGCTGGCCATCATGAGTTCACGGCGTCTGGGGTTGGGAGAAGATGGGCCGGACGTCATCGCAATGATCTCCTTAAATTAGACAGAGGACAAAAAGCTTTGTCCTGAGATTATACCGATTCGCCATATTTTTCTCATGTTCAGATCATGTTCAGAATCATGCTGTTATGAATTGGCAAATCTTCTCTTATCGCAGTAGAATAGTGACGTTGACATGAAATGAGCCCTATCACCCGAACAAGGAGTTGCCCATGAATTTCCACTCCACCCTACGAATCGGCTTCATCACCTGTATGTTGTTGACCCTCGTTTTCGGTGCTTGCAAACAAGGATATTCAGCCCAGACCCCGCCGCTGTATTCTTTCACGTTGAACGATATTGACGGGAATCCGATTGCCCTGAACACCTTTCAGGGAAAAGTCCTGCTCCTGGTCAATACCGCCAGCCTATGCGGCAATACGCCTCAATACGAAGGTCTGCAAACGTTGTACGAACGCTATCGGGATCGGGGCCTGGAAATTCTGGCGTTTCCGGCCAATAATTTTGGGAAACAGGAACCCGGTACCAATGAGGAAATCAAATCCTTTTGCTACACCAAGTACGCCTTAGAGTTTCCCTTATTCAGCAAAATCAGCGTCAAGGGAGAAGGGCTGCACCCCCTCTATCACTACCTGACCACTCAAAGCCCCTTCCCCGGCGAAATCGAGTGGAACTTTCAGAAATTTCTGGTGAATCGACGAGGAGAGATCATCGCCCGTTATCGACCCGGGCTGAAGCCACTCTCCTCCCAAATCGTTCAGGATCTGGAACAGGCACTCGACAAAAGCTGAGGTCCATGCCACGAGGATGGGATCGATTCGGAGCCGAATGAGCAGGGCCGCGGCCCTGCTCATTCGGCTCCTTCCCCCTCGACCTCAACCTGGACGACCATTTCCCCTTCGATGACCCAATCGTTCAGGCCCAGGCCGAGCCCTTCGGAGCCGGCCCCTCCCCAACTCTTTCCCACGATCTGCAGATAATAGAACTCCACGAGCCGCTGAAACACCGGAAGGGGTAATGGCCCGTCATAGCCCCGCGGGGACGTGACGCACAACAACGCGTGTTCGGTGCGAGCCTCCCGTGTCACGTCGGCGGACACGTCAACAAACGCCCGTTCCCCAATGGTCAGATCGAAAAAGACACGGCCTGCCGCGTCACTCCCCGAGGGATTTACGAGGCAGCGTCGAAATGTTACCGTCGCCACAGCCATGGAACGGCTTTCAAGGATTCGCAACGGGGCCTGACGCCGGATCCTTCATGAAGCCGGATTCGAGCCCATGCCGAGGTTCCGCCACAACCCCTCCCAATCGGAAACCCTGGTGGCACCGGGGGCGGAAAATTGTCGATTCCAAGGCTGATCCATGAGGAAAACCCGGACGCCTCGCTCCAGGTAGTCACGCACGTGATCGGGATGATCATCCACGGCCAGGACGAGGTCTTCCGCGACTTCGGGTTTGTCCTTGGCATGGTGGAGTTCATCAAACGGCACGCCGTGCGCCTCCAACCAAGCCAGGGTTTGCGGGCGAGCCGTAGGCCGACGCGCCGTGATCAGGACGATTCGATAGCCCTTCCGAAGGTGCTGCAACACCCGTGGAGCCCCGGGAACCAGCGGCAGCGTGGGAATGCTGCGCTCATGAAAGTAATCGAAGATCCGTTCGATCAGTTCCGGATCCAGATCGCTGACGTCGAGTCCACCGGCGCTGGCATACGTCCCCGAAGGCCACGGGGCGCCGGTCAATTCATGAAAAATTCGTTGAACTTCCTGCTCTGCCTGAGCCAGCACATTGTCGATATCGACGGCAAACCCCGGTCGCATATACGCGTATCCTCCTCTCAGCCTTGCAATGTACCCTGTTCCATACCGCGACCCACCAGCCTGGAGCAACCCCTCCACGAGTTCATGGACAACCCGTCTCCCGTTTCCGAGGTCGCCGACACGTTCCGCCAAGCCCAAACTCGCGTTTATGTTCTGATCCGAAGCGTGCGTAGCCGGTTCAGGGCCGCAGCAATTTCAAACGCACGGGGCCGGGCAAAATTGCCCGGATGTCGCTCACCCTGGTGATAGGGATCGAGGCCATCCAGGCCCGTGGCGTCAAACAGCTCGACGAGGCCCTGCACCATCGCGTGCAATCCCGTCTGTTCCTCCATCAAACGACGCGACGCCAGATGGATGGCAAAGCCCACGGCCCGAGTCTGACTGACGTCCACGAGTTGTTCCACGCCACTCACGTCAATCACCTCCTGCCCAAAGGCAATGGCATCAACCGATCTGGCCTCGATGTTCACGTCGCGGTTTCCACGGGAAGGGTCGAGACTCGCTCGCACGGGTGCACGGGCTGGCACCGCGGACAGGGGCGAGGTGGTTTCAATCTCCCGTTGGGTCCGGAATTCCCGCGCGATGCGTCGGGCTTCTTCCGTGACGTCCAGCGGCTGATACTCCTGCATCGCAATAACGGTATCGGCCACGTCGAAATAATCACCGCAGCCGCCCATCACCAATACCGTGGACACGCCATGCCGGTCATACAACTCACGAACGCGATCCACAAAGGGCGTGATGGGTTCATGCTCTTTGTGCACTAACGCCTGCATGCGAGCATCCCTCACCATGAAATTCGTGGCGGACGTATCCTCATCCAGTAACAGCGTGGTGGCCCCGACTTCGACGGCCTCGAGAATCGAAGCCGCTTGACTGGTACTCCCACTGGCATTCTCCGTGGAGAAGCGTCCGGTTTCCTGCCCATAAGGAAGATTCTTGATGAATCCGCTGATGTCGACCCGTTCGATGCGTCGTCCGTCTTCAGCACGAATTTTGACGGCCCGTTCCGTTGTCACCACGTATTCCCGTCCATCGTCGGGGACGTGGGGATACACCCCACGCTCCAAAGCCCGGAGAACCGTGGATTTCCCGTGATACCCTCCACCCACGATCAACGTGACACCGTTGGGGATCCCGAATCCCGTTAACGCATCCGTGATCCCGTCGTGCTGAGAAACCGGATGCAGAACGGGAATCGACACGCGAAGGGAATCCGGCGCGCAAAACAATCGAGCCCGTTCACGTGACAGCGGACGATCGGAGGCCCCGCTGCTGCGGGGCAGAACGGCTCCGTCGGCAATAAACGCCACCAATCCCAAGGAATCGAGTTGCGCGCGGATCGATTCCTGATTGTCAATGCAATCGACAAAGGCGCGGATTCGTTCCTGATCAAGGTGTTGCCACTTCAGGGCTCGTTCCGCAATCTCCGGCACTTCCTGGCAGAGCATGGCCTCGGCTTGCCGGCCCAGGATGGTGCGGCCCTGAGCCGGCAGCCCCAACGACAGACGAGCTTCGACCCATTGGGGCGTCACGAGCATCGCCGTCCGTTCCAGCACCTCCTGACCACCCACGTCGATCGACACGAGGCCGCTTTTCCCGATCCCCCGATTCCCCTGACACACCTGCCGGATGGCGTGATGCACTTCACGGATCAACACGTCCTGCAAGGCGATCCGTCGCACGCGATGCGAAAAAAGATCGGAGGGGAGTCGGGCCACGGCGCTGGGCATCCGCACGCGAATCTTCGAGGGAGCCGCAAACGGGTCGCCTTGCACGTGGTCGATGAACACGGTGAACTGGGCGTAGGCGTAGGCGCCTTGCAGATCCTTGTAGGCCTTGTATCCTCGACCATCAAGCCTGGCCAGGATCGTTCCGAGGTCATCGACGGTCCGCATCGGAAACAGGGAACCTATTGAGAAGGCTCGACCGGTGTCGCAGTCACGTGAACGTGTGATAATTCTTCCAACGCAAGCAGCAAGGCATGCGTGCCGGAGCGTCCATGCCCATGAGCTTGAACGGCAAGATAGAGTTGATGCACCAAGGCAAGCCCGGGCAGGACGAGCCCCATCCGTTTGGCTTCTTCCAGGGCCATCCCCATATCCTTCACAAAATGTTCGACGAAGAACCCGGGGGCGAAGTCTCGAGCCAGCATGCGGGGAGCCAGGTGCTCCAACGTCCAACAGGCCGCGGCACCCACTCGGATGGATTGCAGCATGGTTTCCAGGTTCAACCCTGCACGAAAGCCGTACAATAACGACTCGCACGCCCCGATCATCGTGCCGGCGATCATGATCTGATTACAGAGCTTGACGTGCTGGCCGGTGCCGGGCGCACCCTGATGGACAATGGTCCGCCCCAACGATTCGAACAGCGGTCGGATCGTTTCCACGATGTGGGCGGCTCCGCCCACCATAATGGACAACGACGCGTTGCATGCGCCAACGTCGCCACCCGAAACCGGAGCATCCAGGAAATGGGCTCCCCGAGCGTTGACGGCTCCCGCGATTGTTTCGGCCAGACTCGGAGGAGCCGTCGTCATATCCACAAACACCATGCCGGCTCGTGCCCGATGGATGAGTCCCTCTTCCCCCAGGTAGACGTCGACCACGTCCTGCGGGACGCCCACCATCGTGAAGACCACGTCGGAGACATCGGCGACTCGCGCCGGTGACTCCGCCCAGACTGCCCCTCGTTGAAGCAGTCCTTCGGCTTTCGCCCGAGTTCGTGAAAAGACGGTGATGACGTGACCCTTGGCCAGAAGATGGCCTGCCATGGCCTTTCCCATGACGCCCGTTCCAATCCATCCAAGACGAAGCGGTGAAGGGAGTCTGAATTGTCCGGACGGCATGGGACTCATTTATCCAGTGGGCAAGGCAGGTTGTTGTTGGGTCAGACAGTGCAACGTCCCCAAGCCCCACACGAGATCCACCGCGTGAATCCCGACCACCCTGCGGTCGGGGAACACCTCGCTCAAAATGCCCAGCGCCGTTCGATCATGGGGATCATTAAAGGTCGGGACCAGAACCGCTGTATTCGTAATGTAAAAATTGGCGTAGCTCGCCGGAAGCCGTTGACCATCAAAATACAGGGGCGCCGGCATGGGCAAGGCAATGACGTTGATTGTTGTTCCGTTCTCCGACGTCGCGCCTTCCAGTCGCTCTCGATTTTCAGCCAACGCGTGAGCATTGGCGTCACGCCTGTCTCGCTCCTGACACAACACCACGGTCGTCGGATTCACGAAGCGACACACGTCATCCACGTGCCCATGGGTATCGTCCCCGGCAATCCCCCTGCTCAACCAGATCACGTTGGTGACGCCCAGGGATTCTTTCAGCACCAATTCATAATCGCGAGCCACAAACCCCGGATTACGAACCTGGACAACAGGATCGAGCAAACATTCCTCCGTGGTCAAGGCCGTTCCCCACCCATTCACGTCGATGCTGCCCCCTTCCAGGACCACCATGCGCCCCTTGTGCATGACGGGAAGGCAGTCGCATCCCAACCGACGCGCAACGGTTACCGGCACCCGATTATCCCGTTTCCAATCAGCATAACGGGCCCATGCGCGAAATTGAAACCGTGCGATGGCCAGTTCCGGGGTCGGGTGCTCCCGCACGACGAACATCGGGCCGAAGTCGCGAGTCCACCCACGGTCCGTCACAATCCGAACAAATTCGACCGCGGAAAGATCGGCTCCGGCTCGTACCAACACCCTCCGCGCACGATCTTCATGGGCTCGGGAAGGCACGAGAAGACGGACCCGCTCCCCATCCGCCAATTTTCGTACGATCTCTCCGTAGACCCAATAAACGGCAGACAGTTTCCCAGGCCAATCAGAGGCATGATGCGGCCACCCCAACCAGGTGGCTTCATGGGGCTCCCATTCCGCGGGCATGCGAAACCCTCCCTGAGCAGGAGTCGATGAATGATTCGGCACCTTCTGTTTTGAAGAGAGCACCCCACGGCGGCCCGGGGGGTTCTTGCTAGCATTCTCCATCGTCGTTCTGGTCCAGGAAACGCCTGGTCAGGCCACCATAGGCATCGACTCGACGGTCTCGAAGAAACGGCCAATTGCGGCGGACTTCCTCGACCCGGCTCAGATTCACTTCGGCCAGCAGAATCTCTTCCTCGTCACTGGACGCCTGGGTCAAGATCGCGCCAAAGGGGTCACACAGGAACGAACTCCCCCAGAATTCAATGCCGTCCCGTCCTGCCTCGGGCCTCTCATGGCCCACTCGATTCACCGCGGCGACGAACACGCCATTTGCAATCGCGTGACTGCGTTGAATGGTCTGCCAGGCATTGCGCTGCAACTCCCCCTCCTGTGCTTTTTCCGAAGGATGCCATCCGATGGCCGTGGGATAGAACAACATCTCGGCGCCCTGAAGCGTCGTAAGCCGCGCGGCTTCAGGATACCATTGATCCCAACAGATGAGGGTGCCGATTTTGCCCACGCTCGTTCGAATCGCCTGAAAGCCTCGATCTCCCGGCGTGAAATAAAACTTCTCGTAGTACGCCGGATCATCAGGAACGTGCATCTTGCGGTAGAGACCGGCAAGGGACCCGTCACGATCAACCACAACGACCGAATTGTGATAGATCCCAGCCGTTCGTCGTTCAAAAACCGGGACGAGGATCACCACCTTGTGCTTGCGCGCAAGCTTACTGAAGGCTTCGGTCGAAGGGCCGGGCACCGGCTCGGCCAGATCAAACAACGCCGGATCTTCCTGTTGACAAAAATATTGTGACCGAAACAATTCCGGCAGACAGACGAGTTGGGCTCCCTGCCGCGAGGCGGCTTCGACCTTGGCGAGGGCAGAGACGAGGTTCGCGTGGTGAACGGGGTCACACGCCATCTGGACCAGGGCTATCGTCAGATTGTTTTCCGTGTTCATACGTGACGAGCCTACCGCAACGTCCACCGTCCGACAACCCACTGTTTCAGCGCACGTTGAACGGCCAACCATTAAGCCGTTACGACGTGGCCCGTTCGACGTACAGGGAAGACGATTCTGGAGCCATAAGGGGTGCGGGCTCTTCGGCGGCAAGCATCGTCAGCGTCACGCCGGCCAAGGCCTCACGGAGGGCGTGGTCCCGTTGGCGCAGGATGGACTCAACGGGATCGCTGCCCTCCTGAACGACGCGAGTTGGCGTCTGATCTTTATGCGCCACGAGGTGAAGCACTTCCAGCACGGTGACCCGTTCCGGTGGTCGTCCCAGAGTCATGCCTTTGGGTTCAGTCGTGCGAAAAATCAGACCATGATCGACAAAATTTTCGACAAGCGCTTCCAACGCGGACAGCGGCACGCCTAATTTCTCCGCCAACGGTTGCGTCTGATAGGGCGGCGCACCGGCCAGGTACTGACGCGTGACGTGAACCAGCATGGTCAAGGCCAGACGTTCCTGGAAGGCGTGGGTGTGCTGTTTCCATCGGAGTCGAGTCAGATAGGCAGTGGGATGTTGATGATAATAGGCCACTTGCGCGCCGACCAGAACGATAAACCAACCGACGTAGAGCCAAATGAGGAATAGAATCAGGATCGCAAAACTGGAATAGATGGCACTGTATCGCGTCGCTCCCGCGACAAACGACGCAAACAGCATCCCGACGACTTTCCACAGAATCCCTCCCGCCACTCCCCCCACCAGGGCTGACGCGAACCGGACTTCCGTATGGGGCACGAACTTGTACAAGAAGGCAAACCCAAGGCAAATCAACGCAAACGGCATGAAGGCGGTCAGCCAGAGCACGGCGGTCCCCACGGGCTCGATTCTCAATATCGTTTGCACGAGCCAATGGCTTTGCGCCGAGGCTATGGTGGCCACGGCCGTGAAGACCAGGACGGGTCCCACCAGCACCACGCTCAAGTAGTCGGTAAATTTTCTCGTCAGGGGGCGCGCGTCACGCACGCGCCAGATGTAATTGAGGGCCTCTTCGATTTTGTCAATCAGTGAAAACGTGGTATAAAACAACCCTGCCAGACCAACGGCTCCCAAGGCGCCGACTTTGAGGTTGTTGACGAATTCAACGATGTGACCGGCGATGTCCGAGCCTTTCTCCCCCAACGGTTGCAGACCTTGGACAAGCAGCGGCTCGAACTGTTGATGCACGCCAAAGGCTTTCAGCACGGAAAACGTGACGGCCAGGAAAGGCACGAGGGACAGCAGCGTCGTCGAGACGAGACCCGTGGCTCGTATACTGAGTACCCCGTCTCGAAAATCCGAAATCGCCACCACGACCAATCGAAGGAACTTGATGTAGAACGCCGTCACGCCCTTGAGCGTCGCCAAGTCCCGAAGCCACAAATCCCGACGAAAAAACTTTTCGATTCGACTCAAGACGCTCATGGATTGGCCCACGTGCCCGGTGATGGCAACGTCCTCGCTGCACCCCGATCATGATGGAGGCTACAATGGACGTTCAGAAAAGTCTAGCCCAACGGCCGGCCCCTTCTTGACCGGAGGGTGGCGAGGCTCTTCCTACTCCCGATGACCCACATTCTGCCCAGAGGGATGTTGCTTCTTTTCCTCCTCGTGGCCTGCCAGGACCATGCACCGGACTCGCCCCCTGAACCCGGGGTGGGACAGGCCGATGAGGCATGCCTCCTGTTACAGGCCGACAGCCAGGCAACCAGCGATCTTGCCGCAGCGTTGCATAACGCAGGTGAACGGTATCGGGTCCAAGGGAATCTGACCGCGGCTGAGACCTGCTTTTGGCGGGCACTTCCCGTTTGGGCGGCTTCAGTAGGGGCCATGGACCCCCGGATGGCAATGAGCTTGAGCAGCTTGGCGTTGGTCTTTGAAGCCAGACGGGAATATACGAAGGCTGTTCCCTTAGTAGAACAGGGGCTCAGAATCCGAGAAGAGGCCTTTGGCGTCGATCATCCCCGGATCGTTCCCAGCCTCGAACACTATGCCAACCTGCTCCGGTTTTTGAATCGCACCGAGGAGGCAGAACGGATAGACGCTCGACGCGCGCGCATTCCCGTCCCATGACGGGGACAGGGCGCGCGCCGAGCATCCCGATGCTCGCACACGAAGACCGAGAGACACGACGAAGCCCAACCGGTCGGTCGTTCCCAAGGTCCCCCGGCCTCACGACTCTAGTCGCGTGAGGCCAGGTTCACGTCCATGGTAAAATGCGCGCGCCGATTCGACCGGAAACAGTTTGCCGTAAACACGCGGCATATCGGCCGATCCTTCCCAAAAGAGACCACCGCCATTTGCGATGCAGGAACCCCCAACAGCAATAAATACTGTTTGACCTTCTCGGCACGTCTTCCACCGAGGATGTAATTGTACGCCCGCGTTCCCCGCTCATCGCAGTGGCCTTCAATGGTAATGCGGGTATGCGGGTGGGCTTTGAGCCATTCTGCGTTGGACGCCAGAACGTGGTGAGCCTTTTCGGAAAGCCGCCAACTGTCATACGCAAAATAGACGTCTCCGAGCCCACGGAGACCCGACGCTCTCATGTTCCGAGCCTTCTCACGAGCCAGAGAATCAGCACCGGACGAAGGGGCAGATCCTGACGACTGCCCTTTGCCGGCCCCGAAGAGACCGGACCCTGAGGCAAAGGATTCGGACGAAGAGCCGTCCCGTTCCCGTCCGGCGAACGTGGTCCCGTTTTGATCGTCAGCCAGACCGGCGTCCGATAACGCGTCTCCTGGCCATGCCGACGTGCCGCTTGCCAGTGAGACCTCCTCAAACCCGACCGACGAAGCGTCAAGGCTTTGTTCTTCAACAATGGCATCCTGTTCCATTCCAACAAACGAGGGGTCTCCCTCTTCGCCTCCCCAAAATCCCTCGGACGTCATCTCGTTGGAAGAAAGATCTTCCCCTCCACTCACCCCACGAAGCGATTTCTTTCCGCACGCCGAAGTCAACATGAGCACACACGACAACACGATCAACAGGGTTGATACATTCGGTTTCATGGTCCACCTCCTTCTCATCAAATTATTCCCGCCTGCTTCTGAAAGCCTTGTCACGACTCTTCCTCAAGAAGGTCTTGCAAGAAGCGGACCAATTTCAGAACGGGCAGCGGCTACGGATATCCGAGAAAGGTCAAACCGACCAATCGCCAATGAAACAAAGGCTTATTGCGATTGGTGAACAACCCTTTCGAGAAGAAGACGCAACCAATGGATGGTTGGCCACAAGAAGAATGGGTGAAGAACCGTGGTGATGTTTTTTTCGACAAGCGTGGTTTTTATGCCACGCCTTGAACCACAAATGCCCTCATCTCGTCTTGTCCTGATTTCGTTATTCGCTGAACGACAATCCGTGCTCTTGTCCGCGCCGACATGCCCGAGACCGTCCTTGGCGCCTCGCTGGCGTGCTGTCAGCGAAGGCGTGAACGGAGATCGTCCTACAAGACCAATGATTTCCAGCCACGCAACAACGTGGTCATAGGCTCACCGGGCAACGGACGAGAACACAGATGGCCCTGCATCGCCTGACATCCCTGCATGCGGAGAAATCTGACTTGATCGGGAGATTCCACCCCCTTCGCAAGAACGGCAACCTGCAACGTTCGCCCAACGTCCAGACATTGCTCAATGGCCTTCATGGAGTCCGGATTGCCAGGCACGGCAAGGACCAGAGAGGCGGCCAGTTTCAATCGTCGAAACGGAAGGGTCCGCAACAACGAGACCAGCCCGTCGTCGTACAGCACGTCATCCAGGACGCTCTCCACGCCCACGTTCGATAACGCCTTGACCATGGAATGCCCCTGCAGCAGACGGGCATCGGATTGCGTCATTTCAAGCCGAAGCGCTTGGGGATCGAGACCCGTCTTCTGCAACACCCGTTGCACCGTCTTCAGGAGCCGTCCGGGATCCGAACGCCTGCAGGAAATATTCACGGAGATCGGCACGGCAGACAATTCTTCCGAGGACCAGGCCAGACGTTGCCGGCAAGCGGTCTCGAGCACCCATTCCTGAATGGCATCAAACAGTTCAGACTGTTCGATCAACGGCAAGAATTGAGACGACAAGATCAAGCCCAGTTCAGGATGCTGCCATCGCAGGAGAGCCTCGACGCCGGCAACCCGCCCGGACTCCAGAGTGACCTCGGGCTGATAATGAAGGGAAAATTCCTTTCGATCCAAGGCACCTTCAAGGCTCTTTTCCAGCATGAGCCGCTCAAACGCCTGCGCGTTCATTTCCTCGGAAACGAATTGATAGCAATGGCCCCCTTTTTCTTTTGCACGGTACATCGCACGATCAGCCTGGGCGATCAAGACGTCGGGATCCGTCGCATCGAAGGGATACAGCGCAATGCCCACGCTGGCCGTGATCGGAATCGTCCGGCCTTCCACGGTCACAGGCTGACTGACGGAATCCAGGACCTTCTGCGCCACGCGTCCGGCATCCTGCCCTCGATCCACGTCCTGCAGCACCATGGTAAACTCATCCCCACTCAACCGAGCGATGGTATCCGTCCGACGCACACAACGGACCAGACGATCCGCCACGACTTTGAGCAGCGCGTCGCCCATCTCATGGCCCAGGGAATCATTGATCGGTTTAAGACGATCCAGATCGATAAAGAGGACTCCGACGCCCCGACCATGGCGCTTGGCTCTGACCAAGGCCTGCTTGAGTCGATCGTAGAACATGGTTCGATTGGGCAAATCGGTCAGAGAATCATGATGGGCCAGGTGGAAGATGCGTGCTTCCGCCTCCTTGCGAACCGTGATGTCTTCATGGAGCGCAACGAAATGCGTGACCTGCCCGCGGTCGTCGCGCAAGGGAGTTAACACCTGCTCGACCGTGTAGACGCGTCCATCCCGTCGCTGTGCAACCAATTCATGCCGCCAAAACCGGCCTGGCGCGGTTGAGTCACGGGCCTGGCGAAGTGCAGC
Organism: Nitrospirales bacterium; assembly: GCA_965221365.1. Classification (GTDB taxonomy): domain Bacteria; phylum Nitrospirota; class Nitrospiria; order Nitrospirales; family UBA8639; genus Bin75. The sequence continues at coordinate 530,572 of OZ244884.1, forward strand.
ACGAACGTGATCCGATCTCAGACATTCCGGAATCGTGCCGATAAGATCCGCAGCCGTGTATCCCGTCAATCGGGCATAGGCGTCATTCACCCATTCAATCAGGCCATTGGAATCCATGATAAAAGCCGCATGGCCCGCGGAGGCAATTGCCGCTCCCCGGAGCCGTAACTGTTCGGCATCCTTTCCCAACAACAGAACCATCGCCATGTGCCTCGCAAACCTTTCAAACCATTCAACCGTGAACGGATCGAACGCGTCACGATGCGCACCATGGAGCACCAGCACGCCGAAGGCCCGATTCCGCGTCGAAACGGGAACCACGAGCTGCGCAGGGTATGGTGTGCCGCTCACGAGAGAAGGTCGCCCTTGATCACGCTCCTCTTGAAGATGAAGCGTGCTCTGCGTCTCCAGTACGGATTCCACGTCACGCCGGGCCTCGTCGGTCAACTTGTCCCGCAGCGGCTCCACAGTCGAACGGGATTCGTCGGCCTGGGCACAGACGGAAATTTCTCCGTCAGCCTCTCGAATCGCCACCTGAACCAGGGGATAGGAAAAGCATTGCATCAACTGTTCACACAGACGCGACAAACTCTGGGCAAGAGAAAAGCCTTCGAGAAGACGTTCACCCAGGGCCTGGAGCAACCGGTCGCCGACCTCCACCTGTTTCTGAACCGACACGTCTCGAATCAACCAATGCATGGCGACGATCCGACCCGAAGGATCCCGCAAGGCCGAGACGGCAAGCAACGCAGAAAAGCTCGCGAGGCCATTCGGAGCCAGCCTCGTTTCCCATTCCAGGTCGGACTCGCCTTTCTCGAATTTCCGAAGCTGCCGCAGGCCATGCTCATCCAAGGCCAGCAACTCGTGCACATGCCGTCCGATCAGCGCCTGTTTCGACAGCCTGAACATCGCCGCCGCCGTCTGGTTCGCGGCCTGGATGGCACCCCGAGCATCGGTGACGAGGTAGCCGTCACACGCGGTCAGTTCATCCACCATCATGCCTCCCGACTCTCATTCGGGAACGTTGATGATTCCCGCGTCGAGATCGCGTTGGACCTGAGCATACCGTTCAGGTGTCCCGACGTCGGACCAGTATCCGGAAAACACGTGCCCGGCGATCATGGCTCCCCGCTCAAGCCACCACACGTAGGCGTCGATGATCGACGAACAGCCTTCCCGCGGAACGTGACGTAACAGAGACGGCTCAATCACGTGGACACCGGCAAACATGCGACGAGACGGAGGGGGATCGTCCTCCCGGGCCACCCGCCCACTGCCATGAATGCGCAAAACCCGATCAGCCTCATCGGTCTCAATCACGCCCCAACGCTCGACGTCGGGATCGTCACGAAGAACCATGGTGGCAAGAGCCTCCTGGTTCCGATGATGGGCCACCAGTCCGGAAACATCGAGATCCGTGATCGTGTCTCCATTGAGAACGAGAAAGGGATGCCCGTCGAAAAATCCCTCGACGCGTTTGATGCCCCCACCCGTTCCGAGCAAAACCGATTCATGCGAATAGGAAAGGTGCATGCGCCATTGCGATCCATCGCCCAAGGTCCGGCGGATTTGTTCTCCGAGGTGGTGAAGATTAATCATCACGTTCCGGACGCCGTGGCGACGCAGCAGGAGAAGATTCCACACGAGCAGAGGATAGGGGCCCAAGGGCAAGAGCGGCTTGGGAACGGAGTCCGTCAACGGACGGAGTCGTAGACCAAGACCCGCTGCCAAGACCATGGCTTTCATGGAATCGTCTTCACTGCCATTCGGGAACGTAGGGCGTCAGGTGCAGGAGGAGCGATTCCAATTCGGGATATTTTTCCAGGTTCCGCCGCACGTAGCCCAACGTCCGAGGAACGTCGGCAAGAAATCCGGGATTCCCCTTGACCCGATCAATGTACACGAATCGGCCGGCGGCTTTCAGATTCCGTTGAATACTGGTGAAATCGAAAAGCCGCCGAAACGCCGTACGATCCGTCAAGAACAGAGACTCCCATCGGTCCGGCTCCAGCCCTGCACGCATCCCGTTGACATATCGATCAATCATCTCATCCACGAACGCTTCATCCAAGGCAATGTAGGAATCCCGAAGGAGGGAGGCCAGATCATAGGTCGCCGGTCCCATCAAGGCATCCTGAAAATCAATCACCCCCAGTCGCTCACCGGCGACCATCAAATTCCGCGAATGATAGTCGCGGTGCGTAAACACCCGGGGTTGGCCGGCCAGCCATTCGGCCACGAGGGAAAACCCCTCGCGAATCACCCGTTCGTCCTCCGCACATATCGGCTTCTTGGCACGTCTGGCCCAAATGCCGTATTCCAGAAAATGTTCGAACTCCCACATCAGGAGCGGTACGTCAAACGAGTGGGAGAACGCCTGACAGGATTCGTCACCACACGCCGTCAGTCGAAGATGGATCCGAACCAGCGTATCGATGGCCAACGGATAGTACGTCCGAATGGCAGCCTCTCCGTCTCTGAGACAGGCCTGCAACAAGGTGAGGTCACCAAAGTCTTCCAGATACAGAAGCCCGGCTGCTTCATCATAACAATACAGCGCGGGAACCGGGATTCCGGCTTTGGTCAATGGTCGGAGGATATTCAGAAACGGAAGTTCCCGGGGCTCTGCGACGGCTCCGCTCACGGCCTCTTCCGAGACCTTGAATCCTTCCTGCGCCGCAAGCTGCATCAGAATCAGCGAAGGGATCGGCGCGTGCTTCAACTCCAGTCGATAATACCGCCGATTCGACGCATCCCCACACAACGGCACCACGTGCCCCAGTTCGGCCCGAAAAGGCATCCGGGTCCGGAGCGTCGTCTCCAACAACCGCGGATCCGGAGGTGAAGAAACGGCTTCCGCACTCATGACTTCAAATTATACGGCGTCTCAACGGCTCTGTCACACCTGCACCGGCTGTTCACGAATTGGAGCGTTGTATTGACGACTGTGAGCCACCTTGGGCTCATCCTTCGCCACGTTCAGCGGTATCGCCGATCTGATTGACCACCGTGGAACGGTATGATACAGTCGTTTCTCTTTGATGTCATGCCGTTCTTTCAGAAATCACTGGCGGTTTCATCGCATCACGCCGTGACAGCCGGATGGCTGCCGATCATCCAACACCTCGTACATTCCGCTCCCCGTCGTCAGCAACTCGTTGTCACGGCAAACGGAAACCCAGCCATTGACGAAGGTCTCATCAAGCCCTCTCCATTTCAGGAGCAGGCGGACGGAGCGACGCGCAACGTGCGGATCGGGAGCTGAACGCCGACCGGCACGGGCCACGTGAACCAGAGAACCAGACGACGACAACGTGATCTAGAGGAGAATCATCGTGGAAATCGGATTTATCGGACTTGGCAAGATGGGCATGAATATGGTGACCCGTCTCCGGCAGAGCGATCATCGGGTGCTGGTCTTCGATCGAGCACAGAACCTCGTAGCACAGGCCGAAGAGATCGGCGCGATTGGTGCCTCTTCGCTCCAAGACCTCGTCTCGAAACTGGTCGCACCGCGCGCACTATGGATGATGGTCCCTGCCGGTGCACCAACGGAAGAGACCGTTCAAGCCCTTGCAGATCTGCTGGAACCCGATGACGTGATCATTGACGGAGGCAACACCAACTTTCACGACGACGTTCGTCGCGCAGCAGAACTGAAACCCAGACAGATTCATTACCTCGACGCCGGAACCAGCGGAGGAATTTGGGGATTACAGATCGGCTACTGCCTGATGATAGGGGGCGAGGAACGACCCGTCCGTCGGCTCGAACCTGTTTTCACCACCCTGGCTCCCCCGAATGGGTGGGCGCACGTCGGCGATCACGGAGCCGGCCATTACGTCAAAATGGTGCACAACGGCATTGAATACAGCCTCATGCAAGGCTATGCCGAAGGATTCGAATTGATGTCGAAAAGCGAGTACACCCTCGATTTACCCAAAATTGCCGATCTGTGGCTGCATGGAAGCGTGGTACGGTCATGGCTGCTAGAACTCGGGGCCACGGCGCTCAAAGACGATCCAACGCTCGCCGGCTTACGGGGATACGTTCAGGATTCGGGGGAAGGCCGCTGGATGCTGGTAGAGGCAATGGACAAGAACGTCCCGGTTCCCACCCTGTCCGCGGCGCTGTTCACCCGTTTCCGGTCCAGGCAGGAAGAGTCGTTTTCGGAGAAGATGCTGGCGGCCCTCCGCCACGCGTTCGGCGGTCATACGGTCAAGCGGGACTCAACGGCACAGTGAGTGGGACACGACGTGGCAAACCCCATCGACGCAAGACCATCATTCAGCATACCGCCTGACCCTGGGGCTCGGTTCAAAACCTGTACCCTCGTTATTTTTGGGGGATCCGGAGATCTCACCCGACGTAAGCTCTTACCGGCCCTGTACAATCTGAAACTCGATGGCTTGCTCCCTCCCGATTATGCCGTGATTGGAATCGGACGCAAGCCCTGGAGTGATAACGAGTTCAGAGACGTGGCGCAACGCGGTATTACGCAATTTTCCCGACAGGCGCTCCAACCGGACGCATGGGCGGATTTTGCCAAGCGACTACATTATTTCCAGGGATCGAACGAAGATCCCACAATCTATCCAAAACTTCGCGAACGAATCGAAGCCATTGAAACGCAATTCAATTTATCGGGCCATCGCCTCTTCTACCTGGCGGTGCCGCCCAGTTCCTTTGGACCCTCCTGTGAAGGATTATCACATTCCGGCATGATCCATCCGCCTGACCGGTCTGCTCCCGTCTCCCGGGTCATCGTGGAAAAACCCATCGGTCATGATCTGGAGTCGGCCAAGGCCATCAATACAACGATTGGTCAGGCGTTTGACGAATCTCACATCTACCGCATCGATCATTATCTCGGGAAAGAAACGGTTCAAAACATTATGGTCATCCGATTCGCCAACGGGATTTTCGAACCGCTCTGGAATCATAAATATATCGACCACGTCCAGATTACCGTAAGCGAAGAGGAAGGCCTGGGCACCAGAGCCAGTTATTATGAACACGCCGGAGCCCTCCGGGACATGGTGCAAAATCACATCCTGCAACTCCTCTGCCTGATTGCCATGGAGCCGCCCTATTCCCTGGAGGCAGAGGTCGTTCGCAATGCCCGCATGGAGGTTCTCCGTTCGCTCCGGCCCATCCGTGCCAACGAGGTGAAGGAAGTAGCCGTTCGTGCGCAATACGTGACAGGAACGATCAGGGGACAGGACGTTCCCGGATACCGGCACGAAGAAGGCGTCCGGGCGGATTCGACCACGGAAACGTACGTGGCGCTGAAATGTTACGTGGAAAATTGGCGGTGGTCAGGTGTCCCGTTTTATCTACGGACGGGGAAAGCAATGCCGCGTCGGGCCACGGAAATTGCCGTTCAATTCAAAGATATTCCGGAGATTCTCTTCAATGCCGCGTCGTCTCACGCACGGCCGGCTCCCAACGTGCTGACGTTCCGTATTCAGCCACAGGAAGGAATGGCCTTGAGCATCATATCCAAGGTTCCCGGAAACCGAATCGCCATCCATCCCGTGAGCATGAACTTCAACTATGGCGATGCCTTTTCCACTCCGTCCCCCGAAGCCTATGAACGGTTGTTGTTGGACGTGATGACCGGAGACACCTCGCTGTTCATGCGGCGTGATGCCGTGGAAGCCTCCTGGGCCTGGGTGATGGATATCCTCGACGGCTGGAAAGCCGAGAACAGCCGATGGTTGCCTGAATATCACGCAGGCACGTGGGGACCCGTTGAAGCGGAAAGACTCATCGGCGCCGATGGCAAAACATGGCGATTGGTGTGACGGGCGACTCCCCCATTCTCTCTGAACGTTCCTCTCTCGCCTCCTATTCCTTCCGCAGCCCCGACAAAACACGATCCCTCAAACATTCTTCGGTGAGACATCAATCCGACAAGGCCTTGAAGCCCGGGGGACCCGTGGTAGGGTCATGTGGAATCGGAAGGCCAAAGCTTTTCTTGTCTCTATCGAGTCTGCCTCCCACTGCGACTCGCAACCGTCCTGCCATTGAGCAGATGTCATTCCTCTGGATGCCGAATCGAGCCCGGCATAACGGGTGAACGTCTCCGTTGTCATTCCTTCGCGCTCCAGTCCGTCATTCCCGCGCACGCGGGAATCCAGAGCCTTTGCCCTTCCTTTTCCTGGATGCCGGATCGGAGTCCGGCATGACGGTTGAAAGGCCTTTCCGTCATCCCCGCAACTGCCCCTCTTCGTCATTCCCGCGAAGGCGGGAATCCAGGGTCTTTGTCTTTTCCTTTATTCTTCTGGATGCCGGATCGGGGTCCGGCATGACGACTGGGGTCTGTGGTTTTTCTGGACGCCGGGTCGAGGCCGGCATGACGGCAGGGTCGCTTGCGCTTAAGACTCTCTCCACCCATTCCTGGATGACGGAGCAACCGGCATGCTGGATACCCGAAGAGCCATGACGTGGCATTGATGGGTCTTTTCCTGAACGGGCTCGACGCGGTCAGGCGTTTGAGGAAGGCCAGGTCGACTCGACCGCATGCTGAATTCGACGGACTCCGTCTTCCACGTCGCCACTCAGATGAATCCGAATCACGCGGCGATGGCGAGCAGACAGGCTCTTCATGTCGCCCAAGGCCTGGGCTGCCACCAACGTCCCAAAGGTATAGGGCTCCCCGGGAATGTCCAGGTCCTCCGTCTGTTCCGCGGTGACCTGAAGAAACACTCCGGAATTGGGACCCCCCTTGTGGAGTTGACCGGTTGAATGCAGGAAGCGTGGGCCATACCCCAACGTGGTCGCGACGCGTTTCTCGTCACGCACGCGGGTACGAATACGCTGAAAGGCGTCGTGCACCGCGGACGTCCGCTCAAGATACGCGTTGATCGCCACGTAGTCTCCGGCTCGGACGCGCGCAAGATGCTGGGCCAGCACCCGAGGCAACGAAGCCGCGCCATCCAGCGCATGTCGATTCGCCTCATCGGCGAAGATGCGAATGTCACCATCCGTGAACACGGGCGATCCTTCCGGTAATTGTCCGTTCTTTTTGAATTCTTCGAGATAGGATTTGGTAAAATCCTTGCTTTCCTGGACGTTGGGTTGATCGAACGCATTGATGCCCAACAGGACACCCGCGGTGGCGGTCGCCATTTCCCAGCGAAAGAACTCCTGCCCGAGGTTCAGGACGTTCGCGCAATCAATCCGTATGATCGGATGACCGGCCACGCGTAAGGCATCGAGTCGCGCATCCTGCTCGGGGACGGCGCCTTGCGCGTCACGGAGGTAGACGAACACGCGGTCGTGGCCATAGACGTGTGGTAGGCCCAATGGTTCGTCATCCACCGGAATAAGGCCCTTTCCTTCTTTTCCCGTACTCTCGGCAAGCAACTGCTCCAACCAGGCCCCCAGGCTCCTGATGGACGGAGAGGCAATCAACGTCACCTTGTCCCGTCCTGCCTTGGCGAAGACGCCCAACGACGCACCCAACACGACCCCGGGATTGTCCGCAGCGGGGACGGTCGACGCGCAGCTCCGGCGCATGCGTTCGGCCTGATGCAGAAGCCTCTCGACGTTCACACCCATCGCCGCGGCCGGGACCATGCCAAAGTTGGACAAGGCCGAATACCGTCCCCCAATGTCCGGCTCACCCGGGAAAATGTTTCGGAACCGGAGTTCCTGAGCCACTCGTTCCAAGAAAGAACCGGGATCGGTAATCGCGACAAAATGCTCTCCGGCCCGATCTCCCTTGATCCGTTGCATCCGTTCAAAGAAGTATTTCTGAAACGCCAGGGGTTCGGTCGTGGTCCCGGATTTGCTTGCGACGAGACACAGTGTCCGTGCAAGGTCTACGGTTTTTTCAAAACTCCTGACTTGGGAGGGAACGGTGCTGTCCAACACGTGCAGTTCCGGATAGCCCGGGATGACGCCAAAAGTCATGCGGCAGACTTCCGGACACAGACTGCTGCCCCCCATCCCCAACAGGAGGAGATGGGTGAATCCGGCGCGCTTGACGTCATCGGCAAACGTCCGTAGCTGCGAGACGTGACGGACTTGCCGCTCAGAAACGGACAGCCAACCAAGGGCGTGGCGAATGATGGACTGATGGGTAGGGTCCTCATGCCAGAGGACGGGGTCCTGTTCCCAAATCCTGGAGACAACGTTCCTGGCTTGCAAATCGTCGAGCGCAACACGCACGGCCTCGTCGAATGAACCCGCCACGTGGGTTTGGTGGTTCATCGGCAGCGCTTCGGTGTATTTCTGCCCTGCTTCGCTCATACGCGGGTCACGTCATGCCTTGCACGATCAAGTTCTTCCGCACGACCCGATTGTGTCACGAGCGGCCCACAACGTGTTTGTCATGGCACTCGTGATGAATGCCGTCAACGAACCTCTGCGTCGAGTGCGTTCTCCACCTGTTGCCTGGCCGCGGCCACGACCCGATCCACGGTAAAGCCGAAATGGCGGAGAAGGTCTTTGGACGGGGCCGACGCCCCATAGGTGTCGATGCCGAGACTCGCGCCACTCGGCCCCACGTACTTGCTCCACCCGAACGTCGTTGCCTGCTCGACAGACACCCTGGCCGTGACCTCAGGAGGAAGCACGTGGTCCCGATAGTCCCGACTTTGGCGTTCAAAAAGCTCCCAGCTTGGCATGCTCACGACTCGCGCGTGAATTCCCTGTCTTTCGAGTTCCTCATGCGCTTGCACGCAAAGCGACACTTCGCTTCCCGAGGCCAACAGCAGCACGTCGAGTTTACCGTTCTCGGCATCCGCCAGGATATAGGCTCCTTTGGCCAGGCCACTGGCCGAGGCATATCGTGTCCGGTCCAACGTGGGAATGGCCTGCCTCGTCAAGGCCAAGACTGCCGGTTGACGCTGGAATTGCATCAGCACCCGCCAGGCCTCCACGACTTCATTGGCATCCCCGGGCCGAATCACCATGAGGTTGGGAATGGCGCGCAACGAGGCCAGATGCTCTATGGGTTGATGCGTCGGCCCATCTTCGCCAAGACTGATCGAATCATGGGTGAACACGTAAATCACGGGAAGGTTCATCATGGCCGCGAGGCGAATGGCCGGGCGGCCGTAATCGCTGAAGATCAAAAACCCGGCTCCATAGGGCCGAACCTTCGAAAGCGCCATCCCGCTCAAGATTGAACCCATCGCGTGTTCCCGCACGCCGAAATGCAGATTGCGCCCATCTTCGGATCCTGCTTGAAACGTTCCCGCCCCTTCGAACGTCAGCAGCGTTTTGGTGGAAGGTGCCAAATCAGCGGACCCTCCGATCAACCAGGGGACTTCCTTGGCAATGGCATTGAGCACTTTGCCGGAGGACACCCGGCTTGCCAACCCCTTGGGGTCCGGGGGAAATTCCGGCAATCCCCGATCCCAGTGCTCCGGGAGTTGCCGGGCTTCCATTTTCGACAGGTGATCCGCCAAGTCGGGATACGTCTCCCGGTACGCGCGAAACAGGCTGGTCCAGGCTTCCCGTTCGGCCTTTCCTCGCGTTCCCAACCCGGATCGAAAATGTTCCAGGACTTCCTCCGGCACCAAGAATTTCGCATCCTCGGGCCAGCCGTAGTTTTTCTTCGTCAGACGAATCTCGTCTTCACCCAACGGTTCGCCGTGCGCCCCATGCGTATCCTGTTTATTGGGTGCCCCGAAGGCGATGTGGCTGTCAACGATAATGAGCGTCGGGCCTTCGGTTTCGTTCCTGAAGGCCTCGAAGGCCTGCGTTAACGATTCCACGTCATTGGCATCGCTGACGTGCGCGACGTTCCATCCATAGGCACGAAACCGCGTCTCCACGGATTCGCTGAAGGCCAGCTCGGTTTTGCCTTCGATCGTAATCCGGTTGTTGTCGTAGACCCAGCAGAGATTCGACAACTTGAGATGACCCGCGAGTGAGGCGGCCTCGCTGGACACGCCCTCCATCAAACATCCGTCTCCGCAAAAAGCAAAGACGTCATAATCAATGACGTTGAACCCGGGCCGATTGAAATACCGGGCCATCCACCGTTGGGCCATGGCCATGCCGACGCTGTTGGCCAATCCCTGTCCCAATGGGCCCGTCGTGGTCTCCACGCCAGTTGTGCAATGCGATTCAGGGTGCCCCGGACATTTGCTGTGCAACTGCCGGAAGCGTTTGATGTCGTCCAGGGTGACCGCAAGGTCGTCGCTTGGTTCATCTCCCTCACCGACCGCCTTGATCTGGCAAAGGTGGAGCATGGCATACAACAGCATGGAGGCATGCCCCACTGAAAGAACGAATCGATCCCGATTGAGCCAGCCCGGATGATCGGGATCAAAACGCAACACCCGATTCCACAAACAATAGGCCACCGGTGCCAAGGCCATGGGGGTACCGGGATGACCGGATTTCGCGGCCTCCACCGCATCCATCGCCAACGTACGAATGGTATTGATACTGAGTTGCTCCACGGATTGCTGCCCTGACATCGCCATCATCCTTTTCCTCAGAAGTGAGATATGGCGGACCATCGCTGACGACGTCCCGCCGGGAACGGGGCTTCCATGGCCAGGCTTCACGCCCATCCGCGTGACTGTCCCGTCGCTTCGGGTGCGGTCACCCTCTCGTTCGCTACCCGGAGCATACCCTTTTGAAAAGGGTCTTGCCAAATGGGGCCTTGGCGTTCAGCCGTTCATTGCAAACCTGCCCGTCCCGGTCTTATGATACGTTCGTCGATGAAAGTCATTGTGACCCATCCACGTCAAGAGCTTGAGGTGCAGGGGCCCACCCGGGTTCATCAGCTTCTCCAACGGCTCGATCTGTCCCCCGAAGCCTATCTGGTCATCCGTGGGGACGAGTTGGTCACGGAGGACGCGGTGCTTCAGGATTCAGACTCGATTGAAATCCGGTCGGTGATCTCCGGAGGCTAGCCACTCCATGCGCTGCAGAAAATGCGCTCATCCCGCAGTCATCAAAATGCCCAGGCACAATACCTCCCTGTGCAAAGACTGCTTCACCGAATTTGTGCATAACCAAGTCCGTCGAGCCATCAAAGCCCAACGGATGTTCACGACCGAAGACCGCATTCTCGTGGCCGTGTCCGGCGGCAAAGACAGCCTCACCCTCTGGGCCATTCTGCTGACACTCGGGTACCGGGCCGACGCCTTATACGTGGATCTGGGTATTGGTGACTACTCGCTCCGATCCGGCCAAACGGTTCAACGGTTCGCCGACGCCATCGCCTCGGCCTATCAATCGAAACTCCACGTTCACACGGTGGAACGGGAACAGGGCGCCGGCATTCGAGAATTGGCGACGCTCGTCCATCGACCGACCTGCGCCACCTGCGGGACCATGAAGCGCTATCAGTTCAACCGCGTGGCGGTCGAGCAGGACTACGACGTCATGGCCACCGGTCACAACCTGGATGATGAAGCCGCCAGGCTTCTGGGAAACGTGCTGCACTGGCAGACGGATTATCTGGACAAGCAAACCCCGAGTTTACCTGCCTCACTCGGAGGATTCGCCAAAAAGGTCAAGCCCCTGTATCGCCTGACGGAGCGGGAGATCGCAGCCTATGCGGTCCTTCACCACATCGACTACATTGTAGAGGAATGCCCGATGGCCAAAGGCTCCAAATTGTTGGCCTATAAACACGCCTTGAACCAACTGGAGGCCGACTCGCCGGGCACCAAGCATGGCTTTTATCTGACTTTTCTGGATCGTCAAGCCAAACAGCAGGAAGCCCTCGGGAAGATTGCCGAACGGGACCGACAACGCCTTCGTCCCTGCACGATCTGCGGACACCCCACCTCCACGGACGTCTGCTCGTACTGCCAAATGATGGCCAAGGCCAAGGTCCACGCCTCATAGGTCAATACCCTTGATCGAGACGGGCACGGAGACCTTGCCCTAACCGGGTTGACGTGTTCGTCCTCTCCAGGTCCGTGCCCCGGAAATTGACCGGACCCCATCGACTATGCCACATTCGTTCTTCCTGTACGGTAACGGCTTACAGAGGAAGTGATAATCGGAGGACGCGCATGCTTTCGGATCTCAAACACAACAGTCGTGCATTGACGGATGGGCCGGGGCGTGCTCCGGCCCGGGCGATGTTACGGGCCGTGGGGCTTCGGGATGAGGATTTTGCCAAGCCACTCGTTGCCGTCGCGAATACCTGGTCCGAGGTGACACCTTGCAATTTTCACCTGCGTGACCTTGCCGAAAAGGTCAAGGCGGGGATCCGCGAGGCCGGTGGCGTGCCTCTCGAATTCAACAGTATCGTCGTGTCCGACGGTATCAGCATGGGAACCGAGGGGATGAAAACCTCGCTCGTCAGCCGTGAAGTCGTGGCCGATTCCATTGAACTGGTGGTTCGCGGCCACCTGTTCGATGCCGTCGTCGCCATCTCCGGGTGTGATAAAACCATTCCCGGCACGGTTATGGCTCTGGCCAGACTCAATCTTCCATCGTTGATGCTCTATGGCGGATCCATCATGCCCGGCCGATTCCAGGGCCGGAACGTCTCGATTCAGGAAGTCTTCGAAGCCGTGGGATCTCACGCCCGCGGCACGATGTCCGATACCGACCTGCATGATCTTGAAAGTCACGCCTGCCCCGGAGCAGGGTCATGCGGCGGACAATTTACCGCGAATACCATGTCGATTGCGTTCGAATTCCTGGGTATTTCCCCAATGGGATTTAACGGCGTCCCCGCGCTGGATCCTCAGAAAGAATCCGTCTCCACCCAATGCGGCCACCTCGTCATGGATCTGCTGAAACGCGATCTCCGCCCCAACGCCATCATCACACGAGCGGCACTGGAAAACGCGATTGCCGCGGTGGCGTCAACTGGCGGATCCACGAACGCCGTCCTGCACCTGTTAGCCGTAGCCCATGAAATCGGCGTGGCCTTGGACATCGATGATTTTGACGCCGTCAACCAACGCATCCCCCTGATCGCCGATTTGAAACCCGGCGGCCGATACATGGCTGCGGACCTCTATCAGGCAGGCGGGACCCGTCTCGTGGCTCAACGTTTACTCGATGCGGGTCTGCTGCAAGGCGACTGTATGACCGTCACGGGACGCACCATCGGAGCAGAAGTCCGGACCGCTGCCGAAACACCAGGACAATCCGTCGTCGCCGGCACGGACGAACCGCTCAAACCCACGGGCGGTCTGGTGATCTTGCATGGCAACCTGGCGCCAGACGGGTGCGTGGTCAAAGTGGCGGGGCACAACAAGTTGACCCACACCGGGCCGGCCAAGGTGTTCGATTGCGAAGAAGACGCCTTTGCCGCGGTGCAGAACGGAACCATCGTGGATGGGGACGTGATCGTGATTCGCTATGAAGGCCCCCAAGGAGGGCCAGGCATGCGGGAAATGCTGGGTGTGACCAGTGCCATCGTCGGCGCAGGCCTTGGTGAAACCGTGGCCCTGCTCACGGATGGCCGGTTCTCCGGAGCCACGCATGGATTGATGGCCGGACATGTGACTCCGGAAGCCACCAGGGGCGGGCCAATCGCCGTCGTCAACAATGGAGACGTGATTGCTTTTGACGTTCCGGGTCGGCGGCTCGATCTGATGATTCCCGTCGAGGACATGGAAGCCCGGCTCCGGGAATGGACGGCGCCGTCGCCAAAGTACACGAGCGGGGTCCTCGCCAAGTATGCGAAAACCGTCTCCTCCGCGTCCAAAGGCGCCGTGACCTGATCCTGTCCGAGATGACCCAAGGGGCCCGTCACTCACCACCAGCCCCCAAAAGAAAAGGCGGGAAGAGGGGCTCCCCCTTCCCGCCTTCGCCCGTCCCGTTTCACAGAATGATTCGTTACCCTGAGGCTCTCTTGAAGCCCTTCAAGAGAACGTTTTCCTTATGGCGAATGATCTGAACGGGCTGAAAGGCGCGATCTTTTTCCCCCAGCGCAGCCCGCTGCTCGACTTCCTTCACAAACGCCTCCGGCCCATAAAGCGGGGCATAGGTCATGGTCACGATCACGTCCATGGATGGGGCATTCTGCGGCGTCGGAAAGACAAACGTTTCGATCCGTTTTTCCTCCGGCTTGAGCACGTTGTCTTTCAGGACCTTGGCGGCGTCGAAGTCGAAGATCGTGGCTGTTCCATCTTTGGTCCCGAACACCCGTTCATAGAAGCGTTTTTCAACGTAGGCTTTTCGTAGGTTTTTCCCCAGAATCGTCAAATCGAGTTCCACGCGGGACCAGCCCGGATGGGGCAAAGGAAGATTATGCGGAACCAGGCTCTGGATCGTGACCCTGACTTCGGATTCCTTGCCTTTGACTTCGGTCTCGACGTCCACCTTGACGGCATCGGCACGCACCTTGCCGAAACGACCCGGAAAGCTGTGGTTCGAAATCTTTCGATTCCGTTCTCCGTTGGCCGACTCGCCAAAGGCCTCCGGCATGTGGCACGACTGACACTGTTTGCCTGCCTTCTGGGTTTCGGTCTGTTGCCAAGCCCCCAGCAAGTCCGGCAGATCTTCGTGGCCGGGCAAATTTTCGTGGCAGGTCACGCAGTATTGCGATTGGCCGTAGAGTTCCGCATACACGGACTGATGAGCCAGATTTTCCACCGGTTTTTTATAGCTTCCGAAGACGGTCCGCTCCAACTGATAGATGGGATGTGGAGGATGCCGGTCGGGATCCACGTCTTTGATCAGGTGGCATTGAGAACATCCCACTCCGTCCAAACTGGGATCACCGGATTCGATTTCTTTGATATAGACACCCGTATGGTCCGGATATTCCAACACGCTCGGCGCGTGGCATCGGAAACACATTTTGCCTTCCTGATCACCGGAGGTCGCCCGGTAGCGCTCCAAGGAGACCCGAAAAGGAGCACTCAGAATCGATCGGGATTGGGCGGAAGCCTCCCATTCTTCGAAGACTCGCAGATGACATCGCTTGCATTTCTGAGAATCCGGGAACGCCTTGCTCAGGGGTTTCGTCGCAGCCTTTTGAGCGGCCAATGTCCGGTCCGCAGGAACATCAACGGCCACCACCAACAAGCCCGTCACCACGACGAGACCCGTGACCCACCCCATTACGCGAACGTGTTTTTGCATCGAGCCACCCTCAATCGATCAGGTTGAATTCGTGCACTCAGGACGACAAGGACTTCGTCCGAAACGTCAGAAGCCGTTGCGATGAATAATCCTCTATGATTTCCTGGGCGTTCTTTTTCTCCCGTTCGTCTTCCAGGGTCCCAAGATATTGCTCAAGCAGCACCTGGCCGGGCTCGGGAATCAAGGCATAACTCAAGGAGGCTTCCACGTAACTCGGCGAGACGCCGTCCTCGACCTGTATGGAGAACGGCACTTTTCGCGTCGTTCCGCCATTGACGAGCGGGTTCGGAATCGGCCCACGAAGAATCCGTTCAAACGGCAATCCAAATCGTTCCTGTTGGACCCCCAGAACGTGCCCATCGGCATCCTTGACGGTCACCGTCACGAAAAACTGCTTCAGAACGGGGTCGCCACCCGGAAACACGTGGGGAAGGCTCCCGTTCCTGACCAACACGCGACCTTCAACGCCCTGCCCCGATTGCCGAACGTCAAGATCCACGCGTGGGAACCACTCGGCTTGCAGATTCCGATTGCTGAGCATGATGCCCGGAATGACGATCCCCTGAAACCAATGGCGTCCGATGGGCCGCGTGAGCGAGCCGCGTTTGGAGGTGGAACTCCCCGTAGACCGCTCCATGTGGCAATCCTGACAAATCGTCCCTTTCAGAATTTGTCCTGGCAATTCGTCCTCTGTCACGTCCTTGACTTTACTGAAGTGGCAGGAAGCACAGAATTGAGCCCCCTTATAGACCTCGGCCTGTTTCGAAGGATGGACGAGGTTTTCTTCGGCATTGGCATAGGGCCCGAAAAAGGTCTTTCCCGGATTGAGCTTGAACGCCGGGAAATCCGTCGTCTCCTCCTTGACCGAATCGATCAGGTGACAGGAGGAGCAACTGATGCCTTCCACACCATCGGTCTTGTTCGCCCTTCTGCCCCGTCGCTTCGGCTTTGCCGACAGAACCTGAGCCATGATCTTGTCCGTATGTTGAGGGAAAACCGTCACGGCAGGAGCATGGCACGACAGGCATCGAGTTTTTTCTTCCGCGGTGGGGTCCGTTTGCAACCACAAGCCGAGGACGGTTTTGAACACGGGAGACGTCAGCGCGGTCCCGTGCAACAAGGCGCCATCCACGCGCCCGAACGTCTTGAGGTCAGGGGTTTGCTCACGCATCCCTTTCCATTCCTCGTAGTGACGATCATGACATTGTTTGCAATGATCCGACGGGAGAAAAACCTCCTCGATTTCCTTGATCCACGAGTGACTCTCCTGGGAGGCTTCCTGCGCATGGGCTCCCGGAAGGCCAACCAACAGGAGGCCCATGAACACGAGCACCAGGCTCGTCCTTCTGCGGCTCTCGTTGTTTCGAACAGACGGCATGGGTTTCATTAATCTTTCTGAACGCGGACGAAGTGGAAGTTCATCCCACCCCCGACGCCCTGGTCATCGATGCCAGCCGGTTCAAACGTCGCCACTGAAAAATTCTGCGTCGGCAGTGCCTTTTCGAGTGCCGTTCCCAACTCCAACAGGGTCCGGATGTCCCGTCCGTCCACTTCTTTGATGACGGCCTTGACCTTGATGCCGGCACGATCCGCCGGCGAGCTTCCAATCACTCCGAACACCACTACGCCTTCGGCCTTGTTCAGGCCGAGCAGATCCTTGATCTCCTCCGTCACTTCGCCCACGTCAATGCCAAATTCTTCTGCCAGGGCATAGGCCCGTTCCTCCGTCATCCCCTGAGCAAAAGAAGGCCAGGAGGACAGACCCACCATAGTGAGACAACAGGCCAGAACGGCACTGAATCTGATCATCGTCCGCGTGGCATGAGTGAGAAAAACGTGAGGCCGTCGAGGATTCATGATTTCGTCGCAATTCTCGGGCCGCCAACGGGATCGACCAGCAGTTGGAGCCAGGACGCCACGGCTTTCTGCCCGTTCCTTTCCTTGTTCTCGCCGTTCCAGACGGCAAACGCCACGGCTTGCATGCGGCCGGGCACCAGGATGGCCTCATTCTCCGCGTCATCTCCGGTTTGGGTCAACGGACGCTTCATGACGACGTGCCAAAACCCGTTTTTCCATTCGGCCTCTCCCTTGACCTTGCCTTGCCGAAGCTTGCTCGTCAACGTACTGAACCCGCCACCGATGAGGTCTTCAACCGAGGAAGGTCTGCGAGGGATCACTTCGAATCTTCGAATACCGCTTTTCTTTCGTCCCCTCTCCTTGGCCCTGGCTTTTCTGCGGTCCACGTCGCTTTGCCAATCGGCTTTCCAATGCCAGATGTTGACGTAGTGGTCCAACTGGCCCATACAGAAGAACGCCGGGGCATTTCCCAAGGGAAGAGCCAGGGCCGCCCCATCACGAAAGACCCCCGGAGTGAGCCGTTCGTTTTTGGTGGCATCCTGCCATTCCACCAAAAATGCAATGTCCTGGCCATTATGAACCGACCGGACCGAGATGACTTTGGCGCTGGGTTCGGGCCAAACCGGCCGGGTAATGATCTGCCCACTCAGAGGAATGGGGATGGGCGCAATCGTCTCCCACGCCGCGTCAGTCGGCTTCGTAGGAACTGCGCCTTCCATGAAATGGGACCGGATGACAATCCCCTGTGAACTCACCGCGGGAATGCCGAACCAACCAAGCACCATTGCCAGACCAACAACGCCACAGCCCGTCACGATGAGAGAGCGGGGCAGCATTCGTTTCACGTTTCCATCCTTCGGATGCACCGTTTCACTCCCTTACCAGAGTTTGACTCGCCGGACCTTGTTTTCATTGCGTTCACAAATGTAGAGGTGGCCCTGACCGTCGAAGGCCAAGCCTGACGGCGCATTCACCACCGCCTCGACGGCGAGGTTGCCATCACCGTGTTTCAACATCCCCGCGTCTTCCTTGGCCACGAAACGGGCGGCGCCGCACCCACCCATGTTTTTATCCTCGTATCCACTGTCTCCGTTTCCCGCGATGGTCTCGATCAGGCCCGTGGCGTGATCGACTTTCCGGACGCGATGATTCATCGAATCCGCAATATAAACGTTCCCCTCATGATCCACAATGGCCGCCTCCGGCACGTTCAACATGGATCGCACCGCGGGTTTTCCGTCTCCATCATACCCATAGCGACACACCCCGGCGACGGTCGAAATCACTCCCGTGGCTCCGTCAATCTTTCGAATGCGGTTACTGGCCTTGTCCGTCAACACCACGTTGCCCCAAAGATCCACGTCGATCGCCACGACGTCCCAGAGTTTCGCCTTCAGCGCCGGTTGCCCATCATCAAGGTAGGGCGACAGATCCAGATTATCCGAACATTGCGGGCGAAGCCATCCTTGATCATCGCTGAAGTCGATGCCGATGGCATCACCGGACAGGACCACCAGATTCTGTGCGGTCAACGGACTGATCCAGTCTTCATCTTCTCTGGACCACGTCCCCCCGATGGTGGTCACCAGACCCGTACGAGGATCGTATTTTCGAATACGGTGTGCCTGGGTATCCGCAATATACAGATTGTCTTCCGAATCGAAGGCAATCGCTCCGGGATAGGTCAAGTTGACTTCCAACGCGGGACCGTCACCATTAAAGCCGGACTCACCGGAACCAACGACCGTCGTAATCACGTCGGTCTCGTGATCGATTTTGCGAACGCGGTTGCTTCCGGAATCACACACGTACACATTGTTCCGGGAATCAATCGCGACACTCAGC
Source organism: Nitrospirales bacterium (assembly GCA_965221365.1). GTDB lineage: Bacteria > Nitrospirota > Nitrospiria > Nitrospirales > UBA8639 > Bin75. The sequence goes on from OZ244884.1 coordinate 549,307, forward strand.
GGCAGGTACAATCCCGCCTCCCCACAGGGACCGTCATCCCCACTGTAGCAGGTCTCCCCAATGCCCGCGTAGTTATGGATGGTCCCGGCGTCCAAGTCGACGCGTCGAACCCGGTCCGAACCGTTTTCGGCAATGTAGAGCCAGCGACCGTCCCTGTCGACACAGATGTGATTCGGCAGAGGAATTCCGGCTTTCTTCGCACGTTTTCCGTCACCCGTACTTCGGGACTTCCCATTTCCCGCAAACGTTTCTATTTTTCCGACCGGTGATTCGACACTTGCTTCCATACCGTCCTCCTGACTCGCGTTCGCTTGTCCGGGTTTTGGATCCCCCTCCTACCCCTTCGACGTCTGCGCCGGATCCGTGCCCTGGACCGGCGGAACCGTGTGCTCACCGGGCGGAGCCTGAGCCCTATCCGCAGGTTGCGGTTGCTCCTGGTTCTGCTGCTCCGCCACCCGTTGCGCTTCCTGCTCGATCACTTCGGCTTCATTCACGGATTTCTTGAAGCCTTTGATCGCTTTTCCAACCCCCTCACCAAGCTGTGGCAATTTCCCTGCCCCAAAGATGATCAGCACGATGAAGAGGATCAGCAGCAACTCGGTAAAGCCTAAGCTCCCAAACATGATCGCATTCTCCTTTTGAGGCACCCGTCAGGCACGGGCTCGTTTTGCAAACCGCTGCTTTAACCGTTGCCTGGTCTCTTCGGCCTGTTCAAACATTTTACACTTTTCATAGGTATTGATGAGATTGTAATAGGCCAACGGCTCATCCGGGCTGTGGTCCACGGCCTCTTCCATGATTTTCACGGCCATGTCGGGTTTTTTCAACGTAAAGGCAATGTCCATGAGTTTGAAACTGGACTCCAAATGTGCAGGATCAAATTCCAATACCTTCATGTAGGCCTGAACCGCCATGTCGAGGGTGTTGTAATCCGAGATTTGAGGGTTGTCCAGCTCTTCATAGACGCTTGCCAAATTATACCAGGCAATCGGGTCTTCTGGGGTAATTTCGATCAACCGCTCAAAGTATTCCTTGGCCGGCATGTACTCTTTCCTGTCGTTGTGGAGCCTGCCAAGGTTGAACAACGCCAGGACGTCATATTTGTTCAACTCCAACGCTCGCTCAAACTGAGGACAGGCGTCATCCATCATCCCCTTGGTGCCGTAGATCGTGCCCAAGTTGGAATAATACATGGCCAGGGATCGATCCATTTCCGTTCTGAGCCCTTCAGCCATTTCTATGGCCTTTTTGACTTCGGTCAGGGCTTCATCCAGTTTGCCCTTTCCAAAATACAATTCTCCCAACCGGCAACGGGCTTGAAAGTCATCGGGTTCTTCGCCGAGCAACTTTTCAAGTTCCGCAATCTCTTCATCCGGAGTCAACGCCCGTTCCTGAGCCTGTGACTCACCTTCTGTCGTCGCAACGTCTTGTGCTTCCATGATCGTTCCACGTCCTCTCAACGGATGTGACCCAACGCAGGAGTCGCCGAGGGATAGACTGCCGTTTCTGCGTGATGTCGCAATTTCCCCAACGTGCCCCGTTTGTCAAGAGTCATCAGCATGAGTCCAACCACCACCATTAACGTCAAGTGTGACAACTGCAGGGCATATCCTGCCATAAACATCAACCCCAAACCATACCCTGCCAACCGACCGATCAACAACAGTTTGATGACGGTATACGCCCAGCAGGTAAAGCCTGCCATATAGAGGGCAAAGGGCAGATAAAAGGTATACCCCATGCCCATTTGAAACACCCAGCCGATTCCCTGCCCTGCCTTTCTCGCCTCTTCAGCCAGGGCGGAGCTGTACAGCGACAGGAAAAAATCGATGTAGAACACCGCCAAAAAGATCGCCCCCCCGCTGACGAGAAGGGTGATGGCCCATTTTCGTTGGGTTTTATTTCTGGTAAAGAGCGAGGTGCTCCCATACGACCAGAACACGAGAATACTCGCCAGCACCATAAGGGCTTCCCCCCCTCGACTGATTTCATGCACGAGAGGAGGCGGCGCGACAATGCCCAATAAGCCATAGGTGGTGGACACCGTCTGATAGTACATCCATCCCATCAGCCCCAAGGCGAAACACCCCACGGTGACGCGTTGCCCCCAGAGATGATGCGTCACCAGAAATTCCGCCAGCAGAATCGACAGCACCACCAAGGACACGAGGTTATAGACCACCGAGCCCAGCATGGCGGGAGGCAAGACGAGATAGGCAACGGTCAACACGACGAGGAACGAGACGGCTGGGAGCAGGAACCGGTCAAAACGTCCCGACCACACCGATTGTCGTGCCTTCTGAACCAGAACAAGGCACACGACCAGGAACAACAGCAGGGAGGTCACGTTCAGCAGCACGAACCCCAAGGAGGACAGCGTTTGAAACGTCAGCCGGACGGCTTCCGATTTTTCGGCGAGCTTGGCCATGTGCATGCCCAGCCGGGAGGCAAGGCGATAGAGCACGAGTTCCAAAAACGCCGAAAGCAGGAGAAACTTCAACGCATATTCGAAGAGGATTCCCGGATTCGCGGACGTGCCGCCCCCGTGACCCGACGTTGGCGCTTCCGTTATGTTCCCCACTCCACTCCGCCTTCTCTCAGATCAGCCATGGAACCACTCAGACGACACGATCAGGAAACGGCCGTGAAGGCCGGAGCATGTTGTTGCTTGTGTCGAGAGATGTACAGCAAGCCATCAGCCATCGAATAATTAAACGGCAATTCCACGACCACTTCACTGATTTTTTCGTACACGAGCTGATACAATTTTTCCGCCTGTTCCGGCGTCATGCCCTCCTTGACTTCATAGAAAAAGCCAAGGCTTAAATCTTCCGCGGCCGGTCGCATAATGCGCTGAATCCCGTAGCCACCGGGATCGCTCATGATGGGGGCTTCCTTTTCAAGATCGAAGAGACAGGGCTGGCATGAAAATCCGTACGAGGAATTCAACTTCGTGTTCTCGACGATGAAATTCATGGTTTCCCGGGCCTCCTCTTCCGTTTCGGTCGGGAACCCGACGATGATGTAGCAATGCACTCCGATGCCCAGGTCAACGCAATCAGAACAGATCCGCTTGACGTTCTCCTGGGTAATGCCCTTCTGCATGAAATCCATCATGCGTTTATTGTAGGTTTCCAGCCCAAACACAATTTTATGGCACCCGGCGTCGCGCATCAGGGTCAGTAATTCTTTCGAGAGATTCTTCTCAAAACGAAGTTCGGCCGTCCACTGAATGTCGCATTGGCGGGCCAGGATTTCCTTGCACAGGCGACGAGTGGGCGAGAGCGCCAGACATTCATCGGTAAAGAAGAAAAAGGGCGTCTCGTACTTTTCGGAAAGCGCCTGGAGTTCGTCCACGACCTTGATGGGATCCTTCTGGCGAAAATTCTGATGATCCAGCGTCAACGCACAAAACGCACAATCCTTATAGTAACAGCCGCGTGAAAACTGCACCGGCAACACCGTGTGGGGCGCCAGATAGCGGTCGAGAGGGAATCCATCGTAATTGGGTGCCGGATGTTGACTCAAATTTTCTGAATAAAACGGTTGATTCACGATAACCTTGTCGTGGTCCCGATAGATGAGATTCGGCACTTTGGCAAAGTTCCGTTTCCCTTCCAATTGATTGACCAACTCCAACAACGCCGTTTCTCCCTCGAAGACGATAAAATCATCCGTGAACTCGAATAACCGTTCACATCGACGAAGATTATCCACGAGCCGGGTAAAGATACTCCCGCCAACCGTCACGTGAACGGCAGGATTCGCTTCCTTGATGAGACGACACAGGGTCAGCCCAGGGATAATCTGGGACGTCGCGGTAATCGAGACGCCAATCAGTTCCGGGTTGTCATCCAGAATGGAGGGGAGAAAGTATTGTCGATACAAGTCAATATACGGATTCTGTTCTTCATCCTTGACCGCTTTGACGATGTCTCGAGAAGAATAAATGGAATAGGAAAACTGGTTGTCGACGACGGTAATCCTGGTCGGAAAATAAATCGAAGAGACGATTTCCAGCCAGCGATCGATGACAAACAGACATTCCCGGTAACGCTCGATATCATAAAACTCTTCTCCACGCAGGGACGTCTTGGCCGGCTCAATCTGGTCGATCACATGGGGAAAGCGGTCCAGGGCTTCGACGATTCGACCGTACTGTTCATCACTGCCCGGTCCGGTCTCCCCCTCGCGGGTCCGTTCCAATTTCCTGAGCTTCTCAACGAGTTTTTCATAGACTTCCAAGCCATACGTTCTGGACACGATCGTATCGAGGAGTTCAATGTTCAAATCCCGTTGACGTTTGTCGGTCACCCCGGCCTGGTCGAGAAACGCCGTCAAGCACGGGAGACTGAGATAGGGTTGCGAGGGATGCCAACTTGGAGGAAACAGCAAAGAGATTTTCACATTGCCTCCTTCATGAATGATACCCGTATCCCCTGAAGATCTTCTCTGAGGCCCTGCATCGCCGTTTACGCGTCGCAGCCCCATACGCTTTCTTATACACGGCTGCCGGTTTCTTATGCAACCGGAGATGCTTGGACAACTGAAGCCGTCCTCTGCCCGTCACGGGGGTTTTCGAAGCGCGACCCATGTAAAAAGACCCTGACGTCCTCCTTGTGTTCCGAGGACCCCAGGGTCTCTTTAACTCGCCACTGATATTCAGTGGAACTGACAGCTTACGGCATTTTGGCGGTGAACCAGGTAGAGATGCCCTTCATGCCGTTCCGTTCCACGTTCTGGCCGTCCCAGACCGCAAACGCCACCGGCACACTCTGCCCCGCACTGAACTGCACGTCGTTCGCATCGTTCGTCGTCAATGCCCGCTTCATCACCACTCGCCACGTCGGCCCGCTGCAACAGCCGCCCTTCAACGCCCCGTACGGCTCCCACAGCCCATTGCCGATCACGTCCTGTGACGCCTGCGTCGTCAACGTGCTGAACCCGTTCGCGTTCAGATCCTCCACCGAACTCGTCCGTAAATTCGGATCCGACATGATGTTCCCTGACCAGATCCCCGGATTAAACGGCCCCAGACTCCGCCCGATCCGGTCCGGATACGTCACGCCCCCCGCCGGCTCTTCATAGTAAAAATCCCACGCAATCGACGGATATTGCTGATCCACGTCCCACATCCCGGCGACTCCCGCGCCCATGTCCCGTTGCCATTCCGCGTTCCAGCGCCAGATGTTCACCGTGCCGCCCGACTGCCCCATGCATTGAAACGGAGGCGCCCCGGCGGTTTGGACCGGAAACTGCACCGCCACCTGATCCCGGAAATCCTGCGGCCCGATGGTCGTGTTGTTCAGGGTTTGATCCCCCCAGTTCGCCCAGACCCCCAGCTCCTTCCCGTTCGTGGCCATTTTTACCATCACGGTCTTCACCGAAATGTTCGGATGCATGGGGGTCGTAATCGTTTGGCCGCTCAAGGGCACCACGATCCCCGGCACCGTCTCCCATATCGGGTTCGCCCCGTCCATCGGAATCGGCCCGCTGATGCTGCCCACCGGAATCGTCACCGGTTGGCTTACCGCCAACGGCACCTGCCCCATCGTCAGCATCACGGCAACGACCAAGGCAGAGAGAAGAATGCCGAGCACAAATCCTTTGTTACGCGTCTGCACCACTCTCATAATGACGCATCCTCCTTTGATAAAGATTAAAACAAAATGACTGCGGACTTCCTACTTCCTCTCAAACGGCACGCCGGACGTATAACCCGCCGGACGTTCGTGATTCATCATGCGCACTACGCCGTACCCGACTGACCGGATTCCGGCTTTTCTTTATCCAAATACTCCTGCGCCCCAACCTCATTCATCAGGAGACTCAGTTCATTGCCTTTGTCCTGGGCGCCACATTCGAAGGAGATCCCTTCCGGAGAGACAAAATTAGCCGGACGATAGTCCGTTTCCGAATAGGGTTGAGGACTCACATCCAAGTAGGCGATTTCAAAAGCCACCCATTGGGAAGTCAAATCCGCGATGATTTTGTAGAACCCATATTCGGCTTTTTTCTTCAACATGCCGGAAAACAGAGGAACCCATCGTCCGACGTGCTCCTTGACAAACTTCTTTTCGGCCTCTACCACGGTTTTGAGCTTTTCCGGACCGTCATGACACAGCGCATAGGATTCCTTGTAAGCCAGAAAATGCAAAAACTCAAGTTCCACGCTTAAATGATCCAGACGTTCATGAATATCCTGAGAAAGCTGAACCCCGAACGCCGAGTAGAATCCCGCAATGTCTCCCATGACGTAGGATTGGCCAAATACGTGATCATTTCCAAACAACGTTTCGTAGGGGGGGCAGTCCAAGGCGATGACGTTACTGAAGACTCTTCGGTGTTCATCCCTGAGATCCTGGATATCCCAATTGACTCCTTCCGACGACACCCAATGTTCTACCGCGTCGAAATGATCGGCCAGCCCCTTCAGGGTTTCTTCGATTTCCTGATCAACGGGATTCGGCAAGGCCGTTTTCAAACTCTCGAGTGCGGCACGTCCGTCCTCAACCAGTTCCCCGCTCTGCAGATAATCCAGGAATTCATCGTCTTCGGGATACAGATAACTCCACGAAAGGAGAAGATAGAGCTTGCTTCTTGCCAAAGCCCGCTCCACAGCCGGGGAATCTTTCAAGGACGACCCCACTTGCTGAACGACGGAAGACGTCGATGACCTACCCTGCTGTTCTTCCGTGACTTTTGTCGCCATAAACCTCCCCTTCTCTCAATGGGAACAGGCGCCGCCCCCGTTCATATGCTTTAGCATAACCCTCATTCCTCCCGACGTGCAAGCGGAGACTGATCATAGGCCAACCGTTCGTTGAAGTCAAGGTCTAAAACCAGTTAAAAATGAGGCGCCCCATACACCGTTCATGGTGTGTTGACCGTTCCCCCGGCAACGGGCCGGATACGGCAGGCGCTCCGCTTACGACAAGGGGCCCCATCTCGCCGGAGCCACCTTTATCGCAACGTGGTCGTTCACCGTCTTACAGATGTGTTCACATATTCCACACCCGACACAAAGGGCCTCCTCAACCCGAATCGCCAGAGAAGCAAAATCCATCGCAAGCGCCCGAGTCGGACATTGGGACACACAGGCATGACAGCCTTGCCCAGCCGTACAGATCCTTTGAGAAACCACGGCGATTCCCATGTTCACGGCCTTGCGGCTCCCAACCGGCCGAAGCGCCTCGGGTTCACAGGCGGCAATACAAGGAAAATCCTCGCAGAGGTAACAGGGTTGTTCATCCGGGTAGATGACGGGGGTCTCTTTCCGAGCAACCGCCTCGGAGGCAGGAGCTTCTTCGAGCACGCGAATACTCTCATGCGGGCAGGCATCGAGACAGTCTCCGCAACCGGTACACGTCTCGAGAAATTGCGCTTCCTCGAGCGCACCCGGGGGGCGCAGCCAGTCGGTTCGTCTTTTCTGCGGCGTTTCCTCGCCGGAATCTTGCGCATCCCGATGCTTGACGTACTCCTGCACCGTCACGCCCAGGGACACGACGCTCCGCTTCAGAAAATTCCTTCGCCCGAAGGACGGTTCAGAATTGTTTGAAGATTCCCGGGAAGACTGTGCCATGGACCGACCCCGCGTTCCTGCCGTCAGGCCTTCGAAGACGATGAGGGGGCCAAACGGTCTCCGAAGCCCTTTCGATCCCTCTCCCCACGTAGAGGATGCCGCATCTCCTAGACAACGCCTGCGGCACGAAGCCTGTAGACCTCCACGCAACGATCACAGGCTCCGTAATCGACGTCCCACCCCGGATGATTGTCTCTGATATACTCCAGCACGTACGGCTCGACTTTCTCTTCAAGATCCTCGACCCAGGAATAGGTAGGGAACCGACAGAGCGGACAGGGAAATCCCGGCATCAACATGGGTTTGGCCGGAACCTCCGCGGGGAGTTCACCTTCCTCGACCTCAACGGCCCGTTCCATCACCCGGAGGGTATCTTGAGACATTTCCACTAATTCGGCATGGGTGAAATACTCGGTCTGCCAGAGCCCTTCGAACACCGATTCGACTTGGGTGGGAGGGATCTTCCGATACCAGGAACGAAATTCCCGCAACCGGTATTCCCGACTGAACATCGGCTCCTTGCCCAACCGGGCGATCCGACTATCCACGTGCAGACTCCACAGCACGCGATACCGATTCAGGATGAGATGCTCTTCGCCCGGATTCATGCCGACCTTCGTGTCAGGATCATAGCCGAAGACGGGATCCAGCATATCGGAGACGTGCGTCAATTCATGGCGCAGATACCGGTTAATGGCCGGATCATAAAACCGTCGGGGAATCAGTTTGATCCCCACGCCCTTTTGGCCCTTTTCCTCAAATTGACGGGCCAGTTTCTCCTCCACGGTCCCCCATTTTCTGAGGACGTCGACGCCTTCCTGATCTTCCTTCAACACGCCTCGAACGAGGACGATCCCCACCTTTTCCGTCAGGTCGGAAAATTCATTGAAGCCATCTCTCAGGATATCGGCAAACCCCCACTTGGCAAAGAGGTGTTGATACAATTTCTTGAATTCCGGCTCCCGATCATCCAGGGAAAATTTCTCGTAAATCGGGTCGGCTAATTCATGGAATTCATTGTAATAGGTGGGGTCTCCCTCACGCTCGGTTTTTTCGGCGAATGAATCAATGACCTCTTGAAGCAACGCCGGCTGAAATCGAATGTCCATCCTTTGACTCCTTACCCGCTTCAACGCCTGCCTTGAAGGACCACGAGAAACACTCGCGTCCCGCTTGACGACGCAGGGAACGGCTCGCTAGTATCTGGACCGAGAAGCCTGAACCATTATAGGCAGGCCTTTTTTTTCTACGCAAGGCCCCGAGGACCTTGCCTCACGTTGAAAGGACGTTCGTTTCATGAATCAGCCCCACACCCCGTCCCCCCATGCTGCCTTTTCGACTGTCCCGGAAGCACCGAACTCTGCCTTGCCGCCCATCGACGCCGTGGAGTACTGGAAAGCGGGCGCTCAAGAAGTCCGGGTCTTTCGCGGGCATTCTCACGGCGTCTGGGACGTGGCGTATTCCCCAGACGGATTGACGCTCGTGAGCGGAGGCGCGGACCGTTTCCTGCGCATGTGGGAAATTGAAACCGGTCGCATGCTCAAGGCGCTGAGAGGACACACCAACGACATCCGTCAAGTCGCCTTCAGCCCCGACGGCCAGATGATCGCCACCGGCAGCGACGACAGGACCATTCGACTCTGGAGCCCTCACACGGGAGAAACGATACGACTGTTGTTCACTCAATATGACCACGCGGTCTCCAGCCTCTCCTTTTCCCCTGATGGCCTGATGCTGGCTCGGGCCGGACAAAACAAGGATATCAAAATCTGGGAAATCACTACCGGCACCGAATTGATGACGCTCTTGGGCAAAGATCAATATGACCATCATTGGACGGTCTGTACGGCGTTTTCTCCCGATGGCATCCATCTGGTGGGTGGAAGCGACATCGGCAAATTGAAGTTATACGAGGTTCTGCCCAGCGGAGAAGAGAAACTCGTTCATCATGGGCATTGGCGTGATGAGCCAGACGATGAAGAGACCGAACAGCGGGGCTTTTTCGTCGATGAACAAGGCGGCTTTCAACGACCGATGGCCTATTGGATCGGAGCGATTGCATTTACGCCGAATGGAAACCTCATGATGACCGGAAGCCGGGACGCGACGATCAAATATTTCGAGATGCCCGACATGAAAGAGAGCCAAACCATCAAAGGCCATGCCGAATGGGTTCGAGGGTTGCTCGTTTCTCCCGATGGGAAACTCCTGGTCAGTTGCAGCGACGACCACACCATCAAGATGTGGGACATTCAGACCAAACGACAGGTTCGCGTGATCACGGGCCACAAGGGACCCGTCCGGGGCATCGCCTTTTCTCCGGACGCCCGGTATCTGGCCAGTGCCTCCTGGGACCGCACGGTGAAACTGTGGAAAGGGGGAGACGGTTCGGACGATTGAACGAGGTCCAAGCCTAGTCCGACGGCTCCTCACCGTCATCGGAGATCGAGATGCCGTAGCGTTTGCATTTTTCCCACAGGGTTTTTCGTGAAAGCCCCAGGGTTTTAGACGCAGCGGTTCGCCTCCACCCTTCCCTCTCCAACACGGCCAGAATATAGTCCCGCTCACAACGTTCCCGCACGTCGGCGAGGGTGCCTTGTGATGGGGTGTTCACGGCGTTCGTCAGGCCCTCCTGACAGAAGCCGCACCCGGATTGCACCGGCCCTCCTAACAAAGGGCATCCCGTCTGACCGCAGAGGTCCCACACCTCGATTTCGTCCCGTTCCTGCGCCAACGCCACCGCTCGCTCGATCGTATTTTCCAGTTCACGAACGTTGCCCGGAAAAGAATAACGAAGGAGCATGTCGAGGGCCGAGGGAGAAAATCCCTTCATGGCGTTCGGGATCCGACCGGCACTCTGCTGCAGAAGATGATTCGCCAGAATCAGCACGTCTTCCTTCCGTTCCCTCAGGGGCGGAAGGGCAACTTGCACGACGTTGAGTCGATAGAACAGATCTTCCCGGAATCGTCCGGCTTCGACTTCTTCTTTCAAATTTTTTTGCGTGGCGCAGACCAGTCGAACGTCGCTCTCAATCGTCTCCGTCCCCCCGACCCGTTCGAACCGCCGTTCCTGCAGAACCCGAAGCAATTTGACCTGGACCGTCGTGGCGATTTCCCCGATTTCATCCAGGAACAGGGTGCCTCGATGGGCCAATTCGAACCGACCGAGCCGTTGTTTCAAGGCTCCGGTAAAGGCCCCCTTCTCATGTCCGAACAATTCGGCTTCCAGCAGGGTTTCCGGCAACGCCGCACAGCTCACTTTAATCAGGGCCTGCTCGCATCGTGGACTGTTTCGATGGATGGCGTTCGCAATGACCTCCTTGCCGGTTCCACTTTCGCCGACGATCAGGACCGTCGCGTCCGTGGACGCCACCAATTTGACCTTATCCAACACCCGACGCATCTGCTCGTTCTTGCCGACCATGCCATCGAAGTTGAACGTCCTGTCCAGTTCCCGTCGAAGGGCCGAGTTCTCCTGTCGCAACGCCTGGACCTTGGTCGCCCGATCCACCGTCAACAGTAATTCATCCATGGAAAACGGTTTGGTCACGTAGTCATAAGCGCCCAGTTTCATGGCCTGGACCGCTGTATCGACCGAGCCATGGGCGGTAATCACGATGACCTCGGTTTCCGGAGAAGCTTCCTTGCACGCCCGGACGACCTGGAGCCCATCGCTGCCGGGCATTTTCAAATCGGTGATCACCAGATCGTATCGACTCATTCTGGCTTTGTGAATGCCGTCCTCACCATTGGCGGCTTCCTGAACCTGATAGCCCTCGTCCTTGAGGGCGTCCAACAAGGACAACCGCATCAACGGCTCATCGTCGATGATCAGGACGGAGCGAGACATCAGGAGACCTTGGTCAGCGCGACGCTGTTGGCACTCAAGGGAAGACTCACGGTAAAGACGGTTCCTCTTCCGACTTCACTGTCCACGGTCAATTGCCCACCATGCCGTTCAACGATTCCCAGACTCACCGACAGACCCAGGCCCGTGCCTTCGCCCGTGCCCTTCGTGGTAAAAAAGGGATCGAAAATATGGGCACGGACCTCGGGGGGAATGCCCGATCCGGTATCCGCGACGTCGATCTCACAGCGCCCGTGCACCATCCGGGTTTGCAGGATGATCGACCCGCCTTCGTCGGTCGCCTGAACGGCGTTGAGAATCAAATTGGTCAACACCTGCTCGATCATTTGCGGATCGACGAACAACGGCGGCAGATCGTGCTCACAGACCTTGTGGAGCTGAAGGCCTTTCTCGACGATGACATGATTCGTCAGAACCAGGACGCGGTCCACCAGTCCATTGATGTCATTCATGGAAAATTCAGGCTCGTGTTGTTGGGAAAAATCCAACAGTTGCCTGACGATTTTTTGGGCCCGTCGAAGCCCATCCTCCATGTAGGTGAAATATTCTTCCTGACGCTCGGACGGCAACGTCCCCTTCCGGATATTATAGAGACAATTCAAGATCCCGCCTAACGGGTTGTTGATTTCATGCGCCACCCCCGCGGCCAGCTTCCCGACGGAGGCCAAGCGTTCGGTATTGCGAAATTGCTGCTCCATGACCTTGCGGTCCGTAATGTCCCGGGCAATGCCCAACACACCGATCACGTCGTGCCGTTCATTCTCCAAGGGCGAGACGCTCACGAGCACCGACCGGAGTTCCCCGCTTTGACTGATCACCTCCACCTCGTATTCCTGTTTGACTTCCAACTCGAGGATGTCCTTCATGCGACGTCCGCGGTGACGCTTCGCGAGCAAGGTCAGAAACGGCCGGCCCAGCAGATCTTCCTTGCGATAGCCCCAATTCTCCACCTTGTTGTTGACGTAGGTAAAGCGTTGATCGCGATCCAAGGTATAAATCACGTCGTTGGCGTTTTCAAGCAGACTTTCCAGGTACTTTTGCGTTTCCTGAATTTCCCGGGTCCGGGCCTGGACGTTCTCTTCGAGTTCTTCACTGTGCCGCTGGAGTTGCGCTTCCAACTGTTTTCGCTCCGTAATGTCGCGGAGCTGCACCATAATCGAAAGCGTGGAACCGTCCCCGACGCGGATCACGTCCATTTCCACCGTCCGCAGCACCCGTTGCGCGTCGAACACGTCCAATACCGCAGCCTGGACTTTTTCTTCATTCGAGACCACCGCGTTCAACAACTGCCGCACCGTTTCTTGGTGCACGTCCGGCACAAGCCTCAGCAAGGGCTGCGCGATCAATTCGTCCTCGGCATGACCAAACACCTCCTGTTCACGTTCATTGACGGCCACGATGACCCCGGAGGCATCCACCATCAAGATCGAATCCGCGGATCGGTTGAAGAGGACCCGATACCGCTTTTCCGATTCGGAGAGTTGCTGCATCTGAGCCGTCACCTCCTGCTCCAAATGGGTGGTGTACTGGTCGATCTGTCGTTGAAGCACCTTCCGTTCGGTAACGTCTCTGACAAACGCACGCGTGTACACCAGATCACCCGTCTCCGAGTCAATCAGCGCCGTGGAGTGAATCTCGACGTCGATCGGGGTCCCCTGCCTCGTGAGAAACACCGTTTCAATCGTGCTCCGCGGTTCCCGGGGCAATCGCTTGACGTATTCGAGTGCCTCCGCCTTCCTGTCGGCAGGCAGAACGTCCCAGACGTGCATCGAGAGCATTTCTTGCAGGGTGAACCCCAATTTTTCCAATTCGGTTTTATTGACGTGCATAAAACGACCGGTTTTGTCGATCTGATGAATCATCTCGGGCGAATTCTCAATCAGATCCCGGTACCGTTCCTCGAGGTGACGGATTTCTTCCATTTGCATGTTCAATTGCGAAAACGATTGTTTCAGGTTGACCGCCATCCTGTTGAAGGCATCGGCAAGGGCTTCGATTTCATCACCGGTCTTCAGCACGAGGGGATGATCCCAATCGCCCGTGCCGATTCTCCGGACGCCTTCGTGCAAGGTTTGAATCGGGCTCATGATCTTTCGAGCCATCATGAGTCCGGCCAACCATAAAATCCCCAACACCACGACCCCGTACATCGCCATCTTCAGCAGTAACTCTCGCAGAGGGGCATACGTCTCCTCGGGATCCTGCCGCACCAGGGTCAGCCATTGTCTGCCCCGAAAACTTTCGGACGCCAACGTTTCCGGAATCCGCAAATGGGCGTAGCCAACCAGGGAATCTCTCGCCCCGTGAGTATCCTGCGCCACCTGAACCCATCCGGCCTGCGCCTTGTTGATGGCAGCCACCATGGCCGGATTCACGGTGTGCTGCTCCAGCGACCGGATCGGACAGATCAGAGGAGTCCCATCCACGTCGATGAGCATGGCATGGCCGGTGACCCCGGCGGTGACCTCGGAAATGGAGCGGAACAACGAATCCCGGCGAAGCAGAATGCTGACGGTCCCCACCGCCTGCCGGCGGCCTCGATCAAAGATAGGAACGGCCACCTTCAACACGTGCGTGCCAAACGAGGGGTCAAAGGTCAGCGCACTCACGTAAATCTGTCCCCGCCCTTGCTGAAACGCCGCGTCCCACCATTCCGTGTCGCCATGATAGAAGCGTACCTGCGGCAAGGAGCTGAGCACCAGGGCCCCCTGGTTGTCGGTCACCAGAATCCCTAAATAATCGGACTTTCTGACGGCATGCCAGTCAATCAGGTAATTCGTCGCGATCCGGTTCACAAAAACGGGAAATTCATGGGGGTTGGTCCGGGTCCGCCACCGTTCTTTCCATTCTTCGATAAAGGCCTTGATGGTTTCAGGCTCTCTTCCTTCGTAACTCCGGTTCGCTTCTTTCACCGCGGCACGAATAAAGGGAATGGTGGCCAACTGTTGCGCCTCATTAATGCCCCGCATGATCTGCGTTTCGATTTTTCGCGCCACCTCAACGGCAAGGCCCTTGAAGTTGGAACCCGTAATTTCTCGAAGGGCCCGGCGTTCTTCCACGTAGGTCAGCAACAACGAAAGGGCGAGGGGGAGCAGGCCGACCAGCACCATGCCCACAATGGTTTTGCGCTGGAGACTCTGTGACCACGTCCACCGGTTCATGCAGTGCCACCTCCCAAAGACGGCGTCTTGTCAAAAGAACTGTTTCAAGAGCGATCAATCCTTGTCAAGGATTGCCCCCGTTCCCCGATCACCGACATCGGGGCCTGGCTTGAGGCTGCGTTCATGAAGAGGGATTGGGCCGGAGCAGGGACGTGGTCAAGCCCCTCGGCCAGGATACGGGCAGAACCGCCGATCACATCCCGGACGTCCTCCGGGCGCGGAGGGCCGTGGCCTTCGGCGAGCATCCCGGACCCGGCAGGCTGACGACGCCGGGCCTCAACCGTTGTCAACCCGCACGATGGCGCAGAGGGCTCCGATCCATCGAGAGGCTCGAACCTGGTCTAAGCACCCCGGCTCAACAATCGGCCCTTTCCGCCGGGCCACACCAACAGGAGAGGACTCGCCACGAACACGGAGGAATACGTCCCAATGAGCACTCCCAACAACAGCGCGAGAGAAAAATCATGGAGCACTTCACCTCCGAACATCGTCAAGGGAACCAAAACCAGTACGACCGTCAGGGTCGTGATCAAGGTTCTGGTGAGCACTTGATTAATCCCGGCGTTGACAATGCTCAAGATCGAATCACGCCGACGGGCACGAAGATTTTCTCGAATGCGGTCGAAGACCACAACGGAGTCGGTCAGCGAGTATCCAGCCAACGTCAGCAACGCGGTCACGACCAGGAGGGTGATTTCCTTATCGAGGAGATAATAGATGCCCAGGACGGCCAACACGTCGTGAAAGGTCGCCACGGCCGCGGCCACGCCGAACCGCAATTCAAAACGCGTGGCCACGTAGAGAATGATCCCAATCAGGGAAATAGCGATCGCCAGCAAGGCATCCTGT
This sequence comes from Nitrospirales bacterium, assembly GCA_965221365.1. Lineage (GTDB taxonomy): Bacteria > Nitrospirota > Nitrospiria > Nitrospirales > UBA8639 > Bin75. Next base: position 564,767 of record OZ244884.1, read on the forward strand.
TGAAGACGACGCCCGATCGTCGGGCCAATTTCCGTGCTGGAATCGATCACAAATCCGTTCCGGGGAAACTCCTGCTCGAACACGTCCACGATTCTTTCTGCAACGCGTTGTTCAAGCGTGTCTTCCGTCTTCATGCGAATCAGGAGTTTATGATCCTGGGTAAACTCCTGAAGCTCCGCTTCGTGTAAGCCATGTTTGCCAAGCGCCTGACGGGCCGCTTCGAGCCCGATCTCCCTTTCAAACTTCAATTGAACGGCCGTGCCCCCGGCAAAGTCGATGCCAAGGTTGGCGGCTCCACTCCCGATTCGAACGAGGGCAATCACGCCAAGCAGCACCAGAAGGCCGGAGAGACCGAACGCCACGTGGCGTTTCCCCATGAAATCGATATTCGTTTTTCCAATGATTTCCAGCATCCTCAACCCCACGCCACGTTAAATGCTTAACCGTTCAAGCCGACGTCGATTGATGAGATCGAAGACGACTTTCGTTCCGACTAACGCGGTAAAAAGATTAATCGCAATGCCCAGACACAGGGTCACGGCAAACCCCTTGATGGGTCCGGTTCCGAACAGGAACAACGCCAATCCGGTGATCAACGTGGTGACGTGGGAATCGACAATCGTCAGGAACGCCTTGTCATATCCGGCATCGACCGCTAAGCGGACGGGGCGCCCCTGCCTCAGTTCTTCACGAATGCGTTCAAAGATCAGAATGTTGGAGTCGACCCCCATCCCGATCGTCAAAATAATCCCCGCGATGCCCGGCAACGTCAGCGTGGCATTGAGTCCGGACAAGGCCCCCAACAAACAGAGGAGATTCAACGCCAGCGCCGCGTCCGCAATCACGCCGGACAGGCGGTAATAGATCACCATGAAGATCAGGACGATCAGGCCTGCGATCATCGTGGTCTTCAGACCCTTCTCAATGGAATCCTGCCCCAACGAAGGCCCCACCGTCAGGTCCTGCACCGTTTTCATGGGCGCGGGCAGCGCCCCGGCGCGGAGGACAATGGCCAAGTCATTCGCCTCATCCGTGGTAAAGTTCCCGGTAATCTGGGCCCGTCCGCCGAGTATCGGTTCGTTGATACGCGGGGCCGAATAGACCGTTCCGTCCAGGACAATGGCCATGTACTTCCCGACGTTGGCGCTCGTAATGCGACCGAACTCCTTCGCCCCTTTACTGTCGAACGTCACCCCCACGTACACTTCGCTGAATTCGGTATAATTGACGCGTGCGTCCTGTAACACGTCCCCGGTCAACACGGCTCCCTTTCGAACCAGATACGGCCGGCTGAATACCGGAATCCCTTCCTCGGAGTCGGGGACGGGTTCGAAGAGGATTTCCGAATCCTCGGGCACTTGGTCGGCAAATTTCTCTCGAATGCTCGATTCTTCACTGCGCCGGACCTGCACGGGCAGCCCGAGCCCCGGAGCATTGTCCTCGTCGAGCATTTTGAACTCCAGCAAGGCGGTATCCTGAATCAGGCTTTTGGCCCGCTCGGGATCCTTGACTCCGGGAAGCTGGATCACAAGCTCCGTACGCCCCTGGCGTTGCAGCAGCGGTTCCGTCACGCCGAACTGATCGATTCGATTCCGGATCGTCTCCAACGCCTGGTTCACCGCGGCCTGCTTGATTCGATCGACTTCATCGGTGAGCAGTTCGACGATCAGGGTACGACCTTCGCGGGAAACCTGAAAATAGGAAGGAAATTCCTCACGAATCAGTTCAGCGGTTTCTTCGACCATTCCGTCTTTCGAGACGTCAAGCTGAATTTGCAGGCCGCCGACTCGTTCAATGGTGTCGAAGGCAATGTCCTGCTCGGTCAACAGGTCCTGCATGGCTTTGGCGGAACGGTCGACGGCAATCTCGACGGCCCGATCCTCTTCCACCTCGAGCACCAAATGGATACCCCCTTGCAGATCGAGACCGAGTGAGACTCCACGCGGAGGGATCAGCCACTTCACGCTCTCCGGGATCCGATCGTGCACGCCGGGCCAGGAGGGAAGAAAGAGATAGAGCGAGACCACGGACAGGAACAGCACCAGAAAGAGTCGACCGCGAATTTTTTTCATGTCCTAGCCTTCTTCATCCGTCCGCACCCGAGCAATGTTTTCACGCTGAACCCTGATCTTCGTATTATCATCGACCTGCACGGTAGCGGTGTCTTTGTCCAAACGGGTGATGGATCCCCAGATACCCGCGGACGTAATGATTTTATCACCCTTCTTCAACTTGGTGAGCATCTCCTTATGCTGTTTTTGCTTCCTCTGCTGAGGCAGGATCAGCAAAAAATAAAACACCACGAAGATCAAAATGAACGGCACCAGAGAAAACAGCCCCGCCGCTCCTTCTGGTGCGCCTTGTGCCCAGGCAATCGAGCCCATGTCCATTTACCCGTCCCTTCCTCGTTGCGATCCTTCGACACCGACGCCAGCCAGTTCGGCATCCGACGCACGTTTCGCCTCATGACGGCGTTGTTCGTAAAAGTGACGACGAAATGAAGGAAACGTTCCGGCCTGAATTGCCGAACGCATCGTCTCCATCAACGTTCGATAATACCAAAGATTGTGAATGGTGTTGAGTCGCACCCCCAGCATTTCATTCGAGAGATACAGATGCCGCAAATAGGCACGAGAATACTTCCGACAGACCGGACAGTCGCACTGCACGTCGATCGGCGAATCATCCTTCGCATATTGAGCCTGTTTGATCAAGACCCGCCCCTGAGTCGTGAATAACCATCCCGTCCGCCCATGTCGGGAGGGGATCACACAGTCGAACAAATCCACGCCGCGCATCACGCCTTCGACCAGATCTTCGGGAAGCCCGACCCCCATGAGGTAACGAGGGTGGGAGGGTGGAAGCTCGGCCACCGACGCGTCCACCATGGCGAACAAGGCCTGCTTGTCTTCTCCTAACGATAGGCCACCGATGGCGTACCCATCAAATCCGATTTCAACGAGTTCCCCGGCTGACCGGCGGCGAAGATCGGCATCCAGCGCTCCCTGCACGATCCCAAACAGGGCCTGCCGTCGCTCCCGGGCAGCCACGGCACAACGCTTCGCCCACTTCGTCGTCCGTGCAACGGCGGCCCGGGCCTGTTCTCCGGAGCATGGATGCGACGGACATTCATCCAAGGCCATCATCACGTCCGAGCCCAGGGCCATTTGAATGTCCATGCACAACTCGGGAGTGAGATGATGCGTCGAGCCGTCCAGATGAGAGCGAAAGAAAATCCCGTCATCCGTGATCTCACGCAAATCCGCAAGGCTGACGACTTGAAAGCCACCGCTATCCGTGAGGATCGAGCCGTTCCAGCCGGTAAATCGGTGCAGACCGCCCTGCGCCTGAATGAGTCGATGACCGGGACGCAAGTACAAATGATAGGCATTGCTGAGCATCAACCCAAACCCGAGCGCCTGAAGCTCGTCCGGCGCAATCCCCTTCACCGTCCCCAGCGTGCCGACGGGCATGAACGCCGGCGTGTCAACGGTGCCATGGGAGGTCGTCAACACCGCGGAGCGGGCCGCGCACTGCGGATCACGCCGGACGACGGAGAAAGTCATCATCCGGCGCCACCAAGGCGTCCCGACGCGTCGTGAACACAGGGACAAGGTTCGATCACCGCTTTCTCCTCACATGGTGTCCGGCGCCCCGACTCCCAGCAACCCCAGGCCGTTTCGAATAACCGTTTGCACCTGTTTCAGCAACACGAGTCGAGCCGTGGTCAATTCCGGAGACACCCGCTCACTCGATGCCCGGTCTTCATCACATCCACCGGACGCGTCAGCCTCCGCGACGGCATCGATCCTCGGCGGAAGCACGCGATGCTTGTAATAAAAGGCGTGGAGCAATCCTGCAAGGTCAAGCAGATAAAACGTGATACGATGGGGCTCCAAGGCCTTGGCGCTCTCTTCAAGCAATCCGGGGAAGGCCGACAACTGTTTGATCAGCCGAACTTCTTCCGGCTGCACCAACGCGGAGAGCTCAGCGTCGCCAACCGGAGGCACGCGAAACCCGCGCGCCTGAGCCGTCCGGAAGAGACTGGCGAGTCGCGCGTGCGCGTACTGAACGTAATAGACGGGATTTTCGGATGACTGCCTCTTGGCCAGTTCCAGATCGAATTCCAGATGGGTATCCGAACGACGCATCAGAAAAAAAAACTTCGCGGCGTCTGCGCCCACCTCCGACACGACGTCCTGAAGCGTCACGAATTCGCCGGCCCGTTTGGACATCTCGACGGTTGCTCCGTCACGCAATAACCGCACCATCTGGACCAGGACCACCCGAAGACGATCGTCGTCGTAGCCCAAGGCTTTCACCACGGCCTGCATGCGCGGAACGTATCCATGATGATCCGCCCCCCAAATGTTGATCAACCATTCGTAGCCCCGTTGCAACTTGTCAAAATGATACGCGACGTCCGAGGCCAGGTAGGTATAAGCTCCATCCTGTTTCCGTACCACCCGGTCTTTTTCATCCTGAAATCGAGACGATCGGAACCACGTCGCCCCATCACGGACCACCACCAAATCCCGTTCTTCAAGATCGTGCAGGGCAGCCTGGATCCTGCCTGAAGAAAATAACGACGCCTCGCTGTACCACGTCTCGAACTCCACCCCAAATTGCGCAAGGTCCTCTCGAATGGCCCGCACGAGCTCCTGAGAGGCCCATTGTCCACATTCCCGCCGGGCGTCTTCCGGGTCCATGGCCAACAGGGATGATCCCTTCTCACGGGCCAACGACCGGGCAAGGTCTTTGATATAGTCCCCATGGTACCCGTCTTCCGGGAAAGCCCATTCCCTGTCATGCTGCTCAAGGTAGCGTGCGTACACCGAGTCGGCCAACAGTGTCATCTGGCGGCCCGCGTCATTGATATAATATTCCTTCTCGACTGCGTACCCGGCCGACTTCAGCAATCTGGCCAAGGCTTCACCCAGGGCTGCGCCACGTCCATGTCCCATGTGGAGCGGACCCGTGGGATTGGCACTGACAAACTCCAACAGCACTCGCTGCCCCTCCCCGATCCTGCTGTGCCCGTACCGCGAACCCGTCCGCTCAACTTCTTCGAGTACGGAAACCCAAAGATCCGCACGAATCGTAAAGTTCAGGAACCCGGGCGGTGCGATGGACACCGTTTCCAGAAACGCACAGTCGTCCCGAAGCCGATCGGCGACCACGCGTGCCACTTCCAACGGAGGGCGCTTTTCCTGTCTGGCAATGACCATGGCCACGTTTGAGGACAGATCCCCCCATTCTTCCTTTTTGGGAAAATCGACCACGGGCCGAGGAAAACGCGGCGATTGCAGAACCCCCTCCCGCTGAGCGTACAGCAGGGCATCGGTAATGGCAGAAGCGACCCGTTCTTGAACAATTCCGGCAGACATGACGAATCAGACATTCAAGGAGACGCGGGACCGGAATCTACCACAGCCCGCCCCACCCAAGCAAAGGCTCTTCCGGCGTTGATCGTGCTTGGGACATGGTTGCGATGCGACGGCCCGTTCACGACGCAGACTCATTCTTCACGGCGTTTCGAGGACGTTCGCATGACCGGAAACTCGTCGAGGTCGATCCGTTTCGCGAATTCAACGTCGGCAGGGGAATTCAAATTCAAAAAGGAGAGGAGCCGTGGGTCATGAATTTTCATCTCTGATTCGGGAACGCGATGCACGGTCAGCTCCTCTTTGTGGACGATATTCTGAAGACGAAGATCATGGCACTCAACCATGTCCTGTAACACGGGAAGACACGTTTTGGCATAGACCCCGTGGAAAGGCTGGAGCCCAGTCGCCAAGTGAGCCAGAACGATATCCGCTTCCCCGCCTCTTTGACAAAACCACTCAATGACAGTCCGGTTCAGAAAGGGCATGTCACAGGCCACGACAAAGACCCGGGGACGTTGGGAATGGGACAGTCCGGTATATAGCCCACCCACGGCTGCCCGTCCCGGCACGAGATCCGTAACGATCCTGGCTCTTTCCTCCCGATGGTCGAGATCCTCTTCAGCCAACACCAGCAGGACTTCCGGGAAGACGTCAAGCAGAACGGACAGAACCCTGTCCAACAGTCGTGTGCCATGAACGGAGACATATCGTTTATCCGTCCCCATCCTTCGACTCTTCCCACCGGCTAAGACCACACCTGAAATGTCGTGAATCATCGCTCAAAAAAAGAGGGGGAGTGGACGTGGGTCCACTCCCCCTCGACTGGCCCGCCGCCGGCTCGCCGTTACGCCGGGCGTTGCTGCTTGCGCCGGTTCGCCCGCCGCCCCAACACCCAGCCTTCCACAATCACGATCCCCACCGTAATCAACCCCGGATACACGTACGTGCTCAGCGGGATCGGGGGCTCCATCACCAGGTAGTAGAACGCCGAGACCGCCATCTTCCGGCCTACGTCCCCGTTGTGCCCATCCCACGCAAAAAACACCATCGGGATGTATTTCCCCTGCTCCAAATACGCCACTTCTTCGTAGTCCCCCTTCAAGGGCCGTTTCACAATCACCGTCCACCGCCCATCGGCCCACTCCGCTTTCACCACTTCGACTTCTTCTTGAAAGTCCAACTCCGTGAGATCCTGATCCCAGCCCGTGCCTTCATACACGCCGACCGTCCCGTCCGCCGTCCATTTCGTCAGATCCACGGCAAACGTCTCGTCTCCCCAGAAGTACCGGGGTTTCCGTGGGGCCGGTAACTCCTGCCACTTGATCGGAAACTGGAACGCAATCCCGTCGTTATACACCGCATAGCCGTCTTTCTGCTTCGCGGCGATCGATTCGGCATGGAACGGATCTTCGGCAAACGTCGTGCCCTGCGGGGCCTGCTCTTCGACCCCGTAGTCCGCCAGGTTCACTTCCGTCGGATCCCAGTCCACGTCGGCTTCTTGCACGCTCTTGGTCCGGTCGTCCCACCGGAACATGAAGGCGATGTGCGTGTCGTTGTACAACGCCTGCACCCACATGTCGTCGATCCGGTTCACGAAGTTCCGTGGCTTGTGCGTGATCTGTCCCCCCATGGCCAGCCACCGCCGGGGCATCAGCTTCCACCGCTCGTCGTGTTCGTCCGCCGGTAATTCGCCTTCCACGTATTTCGAGGGAATCACGAAGTTGCTCTTGGGTTTGTCCGTCAGCGGATCGATCTGTAACGGCACCGAGGTGGAAAAGGCTTGCGCGGTTTCGTCACTGACGGTCCCCTGCGGGGCGTCGATCACTTGCTCCCGCTCACACAGGGCGTTGACGTAGTTGGCAATGTCCCAGCGCTCGTCCACGGTCGTGTTGTCGGCAAACGACGGCATCGGGGTCCCGTTCAGCCCCGTCGAAAACGTCCGGAAAATGTTCCGCACGTTGTACGGATCCTGCCGACTCCCCCGGAAGTTCCAGCATTTGTGCCAGTCCGCCGGTTGGATGCTGAACCCCCAGTCGTCTTTCAGGTTGAACGCGTTCCCGTCCCCCCGGCCTTCCAGCCCGTGACATTCGATACATTTTTTCTCCACCACCAACTCGGCCCCCCGGTGAATGGACTCCGGCGTGGCGGGTTTCGGCGTCAGTTGGTCCAATTGCAGCACAAAGAATTCTTCAAATTCTTCGTCCTGCCACGACCGGTCCTGCACGAGTTGCGTCGTGACGAACGCCAGCACGTCTTTCCGCTGCTGTTCCGTGAGAATGCCTTCCCACGACGGCATGGCCGAGCCCGGCAGCCCGTGCGTCACGGTCTGTAACAGGTCCACGTCGATCAGCGGCAACTGCCCGCTCGCGGTATGCCGGATCTTGAAGGTCCCGGCGTTGAAGTTCCGTGGCCGCGGCCACAGCCGCACGGCCCCCGGCCCGTCCCCCGCGCCTTCCACGCCGTGACACCACACGCATTTCGTGAAATACACCCGCTTGCCCGCTTCGATCTGCTCGGCCGGCGGGGCCGCCGGTAAGCCCTGCTGCGCAAAGCCGTCCGGGAGCTCTTCCTGCGCCCACCCGCTCATCGCTCCGCCCAGCAGAAGACTTGCCCCCAGGCTCACCCCTAACCAGACCCCGCTGCTGCGTCTCCTCCTCGTCCTCATGGTTCTCCTTGCTCCTCTTAGTCCCACGTCCGGGGATAATAGCCCGTGTGCCAGTATTCGAACATGACTACTTTCCAGATCTCATCCACCGTCAGATGCTGCTCCCACGGCGGCATGACCGACGCCCAGGGAAACCCTTCCCCCGGCAAGCCAATCCCGCCCTTCGACACCCGCCAGAAGACAAAGGTCTCCTGTAACTGCGCGATCGTTCCGGCATCCGTGAAGTTCGCCGGGATCGGGTTGAAGGCATAGGCCCATAACCCCCGCCCGTTCAGGTTGTCCCCGTGACAGAAATGGCAGTTCTGAAAGAAGATCTCGCCCCCTTCCCGCACGTACTTGATGTACCCCTCGGCGTTCGGGTCCCACGGGTTGTAGTTCGGATCGTTCACGTCTTTCATCAACCGCCCCATCGCCTGTTCCACGATCCGCGCATTCGTGTATTCCTGGTCGTATTTTCCGTCCAGATCCACCCGGTACGGGTTCTCCACCACCTGCAACACAAACGTCTTCCCATGCACTTTCGTCGTCGCCGGCGGGGCCGGATGCACCGTCCGTAATTCGATCGGCTCTTCGAAACTCGGCAGGAACGACTGGTATGCAAAGCCGCCCAACGCCAGCGGAATCACGATCAAGGCGACCGTCCGCAGCCCCTTGTGCAGCCCGCTCACCCCATCCATCACGTTCAGTACCGGCCGCTTGAATTCCTGCCATTCGCCTTCCGAGCCCGAGACCCACATGAAGATCCCGCAGGCGGACACCGTCCCGTAGATCGCCCGCACACTGAACGGAATCGGTGGATAAATCCGGTATTTCAAATACAACTGGATGTAGATCCAGACCCCGACCCCCGCCCAAAACTTGGGAATCCCCAGGCCCGCGCGATTCAACGCCCAGTTCACCAGCGCAAACACCAGAATCGAGCCCGCCAACTCCGAAATCATCTGCATCGGCATGTAGCCTTCAACCAACTTTAACCACGTCATCGTATTAAACTCCCGTTTTCAGAATAACAGAGTTTAAGTATTTAATTGAAATCTTCCAAGGGAGGAAGGTCCTTCCCTTCCTTCAGCCTTGAAAGATAATCCACGATTTTATTCACGGCTCCGGCACTGAGTTTCTGCCCGAAGTCCTTTGGCATCTGGTTGTCCGGAAAATCCTTCACCACGTACATGCTCGGATTCAGGATCGACTCGGTAATATATTCACGGGACGAGGTCGCATGCCCGTTGTAGCCGGGATCCTTGAGTCGCTGTGGCGCATTACTCCCCTCCATCAACAGCGGCCCGACCTTCCCGGTCGCTCCTTCGATCCCGGGAATCGTATGACAGGCAGGACAACCCGCCTTCATAAAGAGATCCGTAATCGGCTCCTCACCGGTCGCCAGGACGCCACCGGCGGCGGCTTCATCCCCTTCGGCACTCGCTTGCGGCCGGTCTCCTTCCGGGATGAACTTTTCATACGACGCGGAAATTTCTTCGTACGTGGGTGATTCCTTGCCTTCACGAACGTACAGCCAGGTATCCACCGCAGCCAGCTCCCCGATCGTCAGGGAAATCGGCGGCTTGTGAATTCTCGGCATGGGGCTTTCCGTGTCGTTGGTACCCTTCACGCCGAATCCCGGCACAACGAAGCAGTTCGGACAGGCATGCGACTCGGCGATGTATTCCTGCCCATTCGTGGCCGTCCCCGATCCTTCGAACGCTTCTTTCTGCACCGTATCCCGTGAGGCAGGATCGTTCATGTGATATTTCTCATGCTTCAGGCGTTCCTCCGCCCTGGCGGGAATATCCCAGAGATTCGGCGCCCGTTCACTCAGAAATCCTTGATTGAATCCATGACACAAGGGACATTGGCCCTTGCCGATCGCCCCCTGCACCTTGCTCTGTCCAAGCCCACCGAAGATGATCTTTTCGCCTTCATCGGCCAGTTGCTGAGCCGTCATGCTCTGGAAGTCCAGTTTCACTTCAGGCGGAGGAAATCCCCCCTCGACCTGAGGCAACCAATTGCCATAGCCGGACAGCGCCGCAGCCACAAAAAACATGAAACCGCCGATTTTCATCAGTGCCCCGATGTTGGTGAAATAAATACCCATGATGTAGGCCAAACAGGTGATCATCACCAATGAGACCGGCAGGAGTCGGCTTTCGCCATAGAAATTGTTCTTGTAATTCGCAATGGCAATAAAGGCCATGAGCGCGCACAGCATACCGATAAAAGTCTTGAACGTCATATTTCTCTTTTGAACCGGATCGGTCGATTTCGCCTGAAAATACATCAGGAGCCCTATCAGGAAGGCGAATGCCGGCCATCCAATCGAGATCGCTTCCGTAATTAATTCAACCACCTTGCCCTCCACTAAATGAGGCTACCCGTATGGTTCAGGGCAGCCTCATCAAAGCATCACGCATTTCATGAACAGTTAATGATTAATGGCCAGTCGCAGGCTGTGGCGCGGTACCGGGAACGGGTTGCGCCGCAGGAACCGGTGCTTTCTTGGCACCCAGTGCTCCGAGCCAGAAGACAAAGAGAATCGTGATCCAGAAAAACAACACGTTAAAGGAGATCACATTCGCGCCAAACCCGATGGTATGCGTATACGCCCAAGGCGAATTGTCACGCATGATCTCATTGACGTGCCAGAACAACCTCACCGACGACCGGATGTAACCCATCAAGCCCATCATCCAGGTAAAGGCCGTTGCCAGCATGATCAGGGCATACTGCGATCGGGGAGCAATCTGACCCCACCGAATCGGCCCGAGCTCCCTGGACTGCTTCAACATCGCCAGATTCAGCGCCGACCCGATAAACAGACAGGAAAGCGTTCCGGCGACCTGGGGAACCGAAAGGCCGATCCTCACGTTAGCCGGAATAAAATACCCGTAACAGGCTACCCAGATATTATTGAGATGGGCCACGACAAAGAACGTGATCAGGAAGATGTTTCCGAACTTCGCCCATTTCACCGCCGGCACCCTGTTTCCACGCTGATACCAGATGAAACTGGCGATCGTGGTCATAATGATCGCGTTGATTCCGCCGTTCTTGGCCGACATCACACCGTAGTTCCCCAGCACCGGATGCTGCTGACCACCCATGGCCTTCAACTCGGCCGGGGTCATCACAATGGTATGCGGAGTAATAAAGACGAGAAGGCCTACAACCAGAATGAACACGAAATATTTGATGTAACGCTGGAACCGCTCGCCTCCGGTCATTCTTCCGAGCGCCTGCCAGAGATAATAGTTCGTCGTCAGAAACAGGATACCGATCATAGTGGCCTGAATGATGAACAACCAGGCCAACAGCCCGCCCATCAATGTAATTCCCATCTGTTGCCGATAGGCATAGACCTCGCGCATGAGCCAATAACCCGCAAACGGCAAGGGAATCAGAAAGGCGACCCCGAGCGCCATCGCGATATAACCCATCCAATCGTAATGGGCCCGCTCTTCATCGTTCTTGGCCGACAGGAACCGGTACGCGGCATAGGCGGCCACCACGCCGCCCCCAAAGGCCATATTCCCGAGAATCCGATGCACGTTCAGGGGATTCCAGAGTGCCGTATGGAGCACATGCCAGATATTCCCCAAATATCGTCCCTGCTCATCCACCCCGGCGGGCGACATCATGAACCCGATCCAGGAATTGGCCAGGAACATCAGGACCGTTCCGATCACGTTCAGAACCACCGACATGCTGGCATGGATCCATTTCAGCAACCCATCCTTCATCTTGTCCCATCCATAGTAATAGATGTAGAGGGTTCCGCTCTCCGCCACGAACATCAAGGCGTAAATGTGCATCACGGGTCGAAAGATGCTGGAAAGATACCCGAAGAACGCAGGATACAGGGTCAGGAACGTGAAAATGAGAATACCGCCAAGAATGGCCGTCAACGAATAGGCGGTCAGACTGATCTTAATGAAGTCATAGGCCAATTGGTCATACTTCTTGGCCATGGCCTTGTCTTTGCTCACCAACCCGGCAAATTCGATACACATGCAGAAGATCGGCACGGCCAACACGAAACTGCCATAGTACAAATGCTGCTGATTCGCCACCCACAGCAGCACACGGCTTTCGAAGTTGTAGCGTGGATAGAATTCTTCCGTATCGGCAGTCTTCGGGGCCGGCGCACCGACGACGGGGCCTTCGGTCTTGTAGTAGACGTCCCTGCCGATCTCGACTTTTTCTTCCTCGCCTTCTACCCCTTCGGCTTCCTGGGCAGCGACGACGTCAGGAGGCGGCCCGCCGGCTGCGGGAGCACCCCCACCGGCCAAAGCCGGCAGTGCCACAAAAATCGGGAGCAATAGCATGACTCCCATTGCAAAAAGACCAGTGACTGCCAGGAATTGCTTCCCGGCCCGTCCACTTTTGAGGCGACCCATGACCAACCTCCTTCTTTCTTTGAAATTATTCAAAGATCCTTTGCTCGATGTTTCAGAATGACTGTTCAAGGACTGCTGCCTGCGCTTTTTACCTGAGAATATAGAAATAATCCAAGCCCTGCATATCCATCAGCACCCAGTCGAGGAACTGAAAATATGCAACGGAGATCACGATCGAGATAATGATGTACAGAACCGTCTGCATACAACCTCCTTATTGCTCAATTCCGTTTTTCAACATGGGCATTGAATGCCGGCAAACCAGTAAAAAAACCACAAACTTACGGCACAGGTGACATAGAATATCGCCTTGCCCAGCTTGATTTGCAATGGATCACTTTTAGCCATCTCGATTTTCCTTCTAGATGTTTGACCTTAATAAACTATACGCTTGACACGTTTCTGCGGGATATGATAGTGAACAAAAACTTTCAAGAAAATGGTGAAAAAAATGCGCAACGATGCGAAATTGTTTGACATTATAGTGTTGGCCGGAATGGTTGTCAATATTCTTTTGGCCGTCTTTTTGATCCTGTACTACTTTGACTTTCTCTAGCCTTCGCGACGGCGTCGGGAGTACGGATCGAACCATCCGGGTGCTCTGACGACGCACAGCGGAAGCCTATGGTTTCATCCCGGAAATCCGGGACCATGAAACTCCTGGCCGTAATCCTCAAGTCGTTTCCATGGCTCGTGTACCCGGCCCCGCGAAGGGTCTTGTAGCCCCCGCGGTCGGCAAACGCGGCTTCTCCGGGTTCACCGGGAGGACGAGCCTGTTCTTCGTACCAGTTCTCGGTCCATTCCATCAGATTTCCAAAACCGTCGTGCACGCCAAACGGGCTCCGATCCAAGGGAAACGAGCCAACGGGCGACGTGGCTTCATAGCCATCCTCGCCCCCTCCCAGATTTGCCGTGTGGATTCTCGGAGAATTGCCCCAGGGCCATAATCGCCCGTCTATCCCCCGCATGGCCTTTTCCCATTCGGCCTCCCGTGGCAGACGTTTTCCGTTCCATTCACAATAGGTCCGGGCATCGTGCCACGAAACATAGGCCACGGGCTGATTGGGCCCACGCAACTGGGCCAACCGTTTGGCATAGCGAGACGGAGGGCCCGGTTCCCGATGACCGGTCTGCTCCACAAAGGCTCGATAGTGATGGTTCGTCACCTCATACCGATCGATCCAAAATCCTTCGAGGGTGACAAGACGTTCGGGGCGTTCATTAAACCCGCCCCGGCTGGTTCCTTGAACAAACGTTCCAGGAGGCACAAACACCATTTCCTCCCGGATAATCGGTTGAGCGTCGGCCGGAGAAGCTCCGGGCGCCTGAGTGGACTTGGCGAATTCCTGAAGATCGGGATCAGGGGGAGGGGCCTTGGTGCCGCGCAAGATTCCCGAGACCGGCATACCCACCATGAACACGATCACGGCGAGCAGGATCAGTTTCAATCTCCCGTCCATGGGCAGTGCGGCCTCGACGGCCCTCAGTGCTGACAACCGCGATCAGGAGGCCTGTTCCGTGCCCTCCTCGTCCTTGGCACAACGGAACCCGATCGTCGCGTCGGTTCGCCACATCTTGGCTGAGAACCGTTTCGTCAATCTCGCGTTGAGTTTCGAATCACGCCAGGTTCCTCCTCGAATGGCCTTGAATTCCGTGCTGTCCGGGCCAGGAGGATCACGAAATGGCGACCCTTGATAATATTGGGGATCATAGGTATCTGCAACCCATTCGGCAACGTTTCCCGTCATGTCGTAAACCCCATACGGACTCCGTCCGCTTTCAAAAGACCCCACGGGCGCCAAATACCTGAACCCATCGTCTTCCCCGTCGATATTGGACACCATGTAGCTGAACTCATTGCCCCAAGGATAGAGCCGTCGCCCTTCACCCCGAGCGGCTTTCTCCCATTCGGCTTCGGTCGGCAACCGTTTCCCCGCCCACCGGCAGTAGGCAAACGCATCATTCCATCCGACACCCACGACGGGAAAATCCGGATCAACGAGTTTGGCAATATCTTCCTCGAACACCGGGACCTGGGGCTTTTCCCGCTTGGTCATCTTCACAAAACGGGCGTATTCCGACTGGGTGACTTCCTTGAGATCGATAAAGTACGTCCGCACGTACACCGGATGAGCAGGCGCCTCATCGGGATCCCCCTGATCATGCCCCATGGTAAAAGGCCCTTCGGGAATTTCCACCATTTCACGACCTTCATCCCCGACCAAGGTCCGATACATCGAAAAATCCTGAACCTGCACCGGCGCGATGACCCGGGGCTTGGCCGTTTGAGACTTGGAGGTGAGCTTGGCCAACTCTTCTTTTCCCTTATACGTTTCATAGATCAGCATGACCATCATCAGGACAAATGAGGCAAACACGAAAATGATGGACCCGATGAGTACCCCGCGATTTTCCATGATTCTCCAGACCTCAGTTCAAGTGTTTCAACGCGTTCCGGGCTTACGCTTCCTGGTCGGAAGAGGGATTGGCCGTCTTTCGCCAGAACACGTCCATCAGCATCGAGATCCAAATCCCCAAAAATCCACCCATCGCCGCGCCGGATCCCGCCCCCACCGTAATATTTTCAGGGCCGGACACGGCCCAGGCCAGCGCGCCGCCTGCACACGTTCCAAGAATGATCCCCAGAAAAAACCGCCGGCCGCCAATAAGACCGATACCGGCTCCCAGCGTGATCCCCAAGCCCGCAGTCACATACAGAAAGGCCTCGCCCAGGAGGATGCCAATGAGCACCCCGACGGTCCCCATGACCGTCACCCCGAGAAGCACGTCTATCACGGTTGTTCTGGAAATCGAAGCGTTCTCCTTTGTCATGCCGCCGCGACGCGCTATTCCGCATGAACCTCAATGGCCCCGAAATCGATTTCTACCCCGGGTCCGCTTTGCAGAGAAATGCCCCATGCCCGGGGCGCGGGTTCATGATTATGAATCTCTTTGAAGTCCTCGTAGGCATTCACCTCTTCCTCCACCCATTCGCCCAGCGGCTGGGCACCCGAACGAACCACGACCTCCGCCGCGCCGAAGAACCCGCCATCGGTGACGGAACCAACCGGTTTCGTGCCACTCCAGATGTATTTCGTGGACACCGGAATCACCAGCAGATCCGTGTCCAGATTCGCAAAGAGCGCCGCCACGAACTCGGTCTGCTCCGGAACGACGTGCAGACGCCACCGCCACTTCAGGACGGGGTGGGTTCTGGGATCCCAATCGATGTGCTTGGTATACACCCGCTGATTGGCTCCTTTGCCTTTCAGGAACGTGGTCTCTCCCTGACGATGAAGGACATAGGCCTCTTTGGCGGTGATCGTGCTTCGCGATCCCTCCCATCCCTTCGGGAACCGCTCCTCATCCGGATGACGAAAATCTTCGAGCGTCCCGCCCTGTGAAAACGCCGTCACCATGAACGAGAGCACGACGAGCAGGCCCCAACATCCCCGGAAGAGTCTTCGACGGACCGTTCTCACGCGGATTCCTCTCTTGAAAAAGCCTGCACGAACGACAGGCTTCGGGCTTCAGCCGGCGCGTCGTTGGCCACGACGGCCCGGTCTTTCGTGGACAACCAAAACATGACAAACACCGACACCCAGAACAGGACCATGTTAAGGGTCACCATCTTCGCGGCAAAGGCAAGCGAAGGGGTAAAGGCCCAAGGGGAAAGATCCGCCATCAGTTCATGCACGTGCCACCCCAAGCGACCGGCCGACCGAATATACCCCATCAATCCCATGACCCAGGAAAAGGTCGCAGCCACCCCAACCAACGCCACCATCCCTCGAACGGAGATCCTCCCCCATTGGACGGGGCCTCGCACGGCGCTCCCCCTCAACAGACAATGATTGATCGCCAGCCCGCCGAGCAGGACCGTCGCCGTCGTCGCCCCCTGTGGAACGGACAAGCCGACCCGGAGGTGGGCGGGAAGGAAAAATCCGTAAATCGCGACCCAGACGATATTGGCGATGCCCGCGACAAACAGCACGGCGAGCGCAACGTTGCCTGCCGTGGCCCAGGGAACGGTAATGATCCGATTGGCACGGCGATACAACAGGTAGCTCAAGGCCGTCAGACAGATCATGACGTTAATGGCGCCGTTTTTGGCGGACATCACCCCGAACTGCCCGATGACGGGATGTTGCGCCGCGCCCATGGCTTTCATTTCACTGGGGGTCATGGCAATGGTATGAGGGGTGAACCAGACCAGAAACGACACCATCAACCCTCCGAGGATGACCTTGAAGTAGGGATGATACCGTTCCCCTCCGCGTATCCGCCCCAAGGACTGCCAGACGTAATAATTAATGCCGAGAAACAGCGCGCCAATGGTGATGGCCTGAACCACGAACAGCCAGGACAAGAGGCCGCCCATCATGGTCATGCCCATTTCCTGACGGAACACAAAGACCGAACGCATCAGCCAATACCCGGCAAAGGGCATCGGGAGCAAGGCACAGACCATCACGACCAGGAACACGGCCCCGACCCAATCGTAATACGCCCGCTCTTCCTGGAGACGGGTCTTCAAAAACCGATACGCCGCATAGGCCACGACCACGGCCCCTCCGGACATGATATCAGCCAGAAACCGATGGGCATTGAGCGGATTCCACAACGGGGAATGCAACAAATGCCAGACGTTCCCCAGAAACTGTCCCTGGGCGTTGACACCCGAAGGGGCCATCATGAAAGACGCCCAGGCATTGGCCAACAGGAGCAGAAGCACGCCCATGGCATTCGCGACGACCCCGATCGACAGATGCACCCATTTCCTGGCCCCGCGGGCCAGACGGTCCCAACTGTAGTAGTACAACACGAGCAGAAAGGATTCACCAAGGAACACCGCGGCGTACACCGGCATCATCTGTTTAAACGTCGATCCCATGTACGTCATGAACCCGGGATAGAACGTCACAAACGCACCCAGCATGACGCTGCCCAGCAACGCCGTGACCGAGAGCGAGAGCACGCCGACGCGAAGGATATCCCGGCCGAGTCCGTCGTAGCGCGCCGCAACCCGCGGATCACGACGTGACAGGCCGAAGAATTCCAGGAGAAACGCAAACAACGGCAGCGCCAGGACGAATCCTCCGAAATAGGTATGCTGTTGGGTGACGAGCCAGACGAGGATCCGGTTATTGAGAGGCTGCCATTGCGGGTAGTCGGATGCCATGGCCGGAGGGCCTTGCGGGACGCCGTCGGTCTTGTAATAGACGTCCTGGTCGGGCATGGAGGGGGGTTCCGGATTGGCCCATCCCGACGCCGGGACCACGAGCGCACAAACCAGAAAGAGCAACACCACGATCTTCATGAAAGCATCTCCCGCTGGCGGCCGGGCTCCCCGACGGGTTCGGGATTCCGTCCTGACGTCACCCACCCCGTTTTGGCCAAGATCTCCATCACAAAGGGACAACGCGCCAACCCTTCGGAAACCCCGCCTTGCGTCTGAGCCTCGACGAACACCCGGGCCCCCAGAAAATAGCCGTACCCGGCCATCATCCCCGCAGTCACCCCACCGATGGCCACGTTCATGAACGGGGCTTCGCCTTCAACCCGCAACACAAACGCAAGAAAGCCGAGTTGCACTAAATAGTAAGTCAAGGCAAAAGTCAAACAGGGCCACGCCCAAAACCGGCAGGCGTCCCACCACGCCGGGATCCTGAAGCGATCGGGGAAGTCTTCGAGCGGATGTTTCCCGGCCAGAAACGCACCATAGGCACAACTCGCGGCCACCACACACACCAGCATCGCCTGTCCGATCTCTCCGGTCCAGCCGAGTCGATGGATCAGCGCAACCGTTCCACCGGCCATGCTCCCTCCGGCCACCCATCGGGCCAGATGAGAAAAGTCACACCGGAGCAACTCGCGAAACGACCGGCCATCGGGGAAGGTCACCATGCGCAGGCCCTGGGATTCCACGCGAACCACGTGCCCGATCTCAAAGGCATCACGGGTGACCGCGGTGCAGGAGATGATCAGGGCCATCATGGCCGGCCCCTCGGGATGAAGCAGAAAATCATACTCGACAAAGAGGGCCAGCAGCGCCAACACCAGCAAGGAAAGCTGGACGCCGTAGACGAACCCGATCCACCCGCCCACCCAGAGGAGCCGGCCGGGACCATCGGTCCGGCACAGGTGGATGAACGACTCCCTGCGCCCCATGGCATAGGCCCAATACGAGGCGAGCGTGGCGAGCACCCCACTCATCGACAACAAGACCATCGGGTCGGAGAGCGGCAGCACGTCTTTCGAAAGACGGTACAGGACAAAGGCCACAAGCCCGGGAACGAGCATCACCCAACGCTTCCGCTTGCGAACCGCGGGTTCGGTGACCGTGGCGTTCAGTTGGGGAATCACTCGGAGCGCGAGTCGATGGAGCATCGGAATCTCTCAATCAGGACCTGATAGGCCGAAAGCAAGCCGAACCATGCACGGGGCCACCTCACGTTATGGCGTCGGGGCCGCCATGCCAAAATAGCGGACCTTGACTTCTTCCATCAGCTCCACCGTGACTTCCGGCATGCCCCTGTCCCGAGCCGTACGCTCCAGCTCCACGCGCGCCATCGCACGAACCGGCGATGGAATTCTGGACACACGACGTTCCGCGTCAGGATGCCACGTGACCATCCCCTGATGTTCGGCTTCCCTCATCAGGTCGGTCGAGATCAGGGTGACGCCTTTTCGTCCCGCATAGGCTTCCGCCTCCAATCGAACAAGGGGTTCCACGTATGGCGGCAGCCGGTCCAGACGATGCCGGGCTTCATCGGTCCAGACCGGACGGTCGAGGAACAGGCCTGCCCGTTCATGGTCCGTTTCGATTCCCAGCCGGAAATCACACGTTGCACAGCGATAACGAAGAAAAACGTGGCCCTCGTCCCATTCTTCAAGGGCCTCGCGTCGCAAAGCCGAACCGCAAGCACAGTCCATCACGGGCCTACCCGATTCGTCCGGGATACAGAATATACAGCATCGTATAGGTAACGGTGCCGGTCACGAACAGGATGCAATACACCGCCATGGTAAACCGGCCCAGGATCCGATGGCGTTGCGCCCCATTCGCCCAAATGCGCTGAATGGCGACCTCGATGCCAAACACGAAGGCAATGAGCACGAGGAGTCCGAGGTAGACGCTGAGTTTGCCGAGGGAAAACCCACTGGCGGCCACGCGGCTCAAGAACAACAGCAGCACCAGGGTCGTGACCCCACCAAACACAAGCGCGATCTTTTTTCCGGTGGTCTGCAGAATGGCCTCCTGCAACTTCCGTTGGCCGTTGACAAAGGCCTGAGAACGAAAGCCCAGGACGATCATGTACACGGCCATGATCAATCCGATCACGACCAGAATGATGTGAAAAGTCAGGAGCGGCACAAACACGTTGTCATACAAGGCCTGCGGGCCGCCGAATCCTTCTTTGCCTTCAAAGGCCAGCACGCCGAGCTGACGAAACAGGTAATAACTGGTAAAGAACGCCAGCATCGCGATCATGCCCCCCAGCATCAACCAATGATGCCCGTTCCCCTTGCCCTTGTAAGCCTGAATCGCCCCGACGATAAACAACCCGGTGAACAACGTCGCCATCAGTTGGCTGATATCGGCCCCCATGGTGGCATGCGTCCCGACGAACCCCGGTTCCTTTAACCATTCAGCCATTGAGGTGCTCCTGTTTTGAGTCCCTGAACGATCGCCCGGGGTTGCAGTTCCGTGACGGATCCGAAGCCGGAGCTGGTCATCCAGTCCATGACCTCCTGAGTCGTGAAACATTCTCCCTGTTCCGTATTGACCAGAATATGCACGGCAAACGCCGTGGTCCAGGCCGGACTCGTCCGGTCCTGGTCCAGAAAACGATCCTTGATCACCAGGCGTCCGGTTTCCCGCAGATGGGTAAACACCTTGCGCACCAACCCGGCGTTGGTTCGAGCATTCTGGTAATGGAGCACGTCGGACAGCAACACCAGATCATAAAGTCCGCCCAACGAATCCGCGTTGAAATTTCCGGGCATGAGGGTAATACGATCCTCCAACCCGGCCTCTTTGACGGACCGTTCTGCGACCCGGAGCGTCGAAGGAAGATCGAAGATCGTGGCACGGAGACGGGGATATTCCCGGCAAAACGCAATGGCATTCGTCCCGGCTCCCCCGCCGAGATCCAGCATGTGTTCAGCCTCGTCCAGTTGCAGAGCCTTCGCAAGGGTGGTCCCGCTCCCTTGGCCGATCCGGTCCAACACCGCCAGGACGTTGGCCCCCATCTCCGGATCGGTTTCAAACACGTGCTGGCGGACCGGAGCCGCACCGGTCCGGACGGCATCCTCCAGGTTCCCCCAATTCATCCATTCCGAATCGTGCAGGACCAGCAGGTGCCCGACGTAGTCAGGACTGACTCGCACCAGATGTTTCCGGGCGATGCTGGTATTCGCAAAGCGCCCCTCGTGTTTGGTCAGGATTCGCATCGCCGCCAATGCATGCAGGAGAAGGCTCAACGCCCGTTCATCGAGAGATAAGCGATGGGCCAGGTCGGTGGGAGAATCAGAACCACCATCCAAGGCTGAAAAAAGATCCAGCTTGACGGCCGTGAGGAGAATTTTCGTCTCCCAGTAATACCCGATCTGAAATATTTCCGCGAGCGAGAGCTCTCGAGGCACGACCAATCCTTCACCTGCGAAACCCGTGAGAATCTCTTCAGATCTTAGCGGGCCGAAGCCGACGAACGCAAGGCGCAGAACTCAACAAAAAAGGGCGGCAACGATGAACCGTTGCCGCCCTTTTGTTTTCGAAGACGAAAGAAGTCGCTTACAGTTTGAACTTGTTTTTCTTCTTGATGTCGAAGGTGGCTTCAACGGTCGCACCGTCTTTGACTTCGACCTCCACCGTCACGTTTCCAGCCACCGGATGCCACGCCAGGACCTTGTGCTTGCCCGCGGGCACGTCCTTGATCTCAAAAGACCCGTCTGCACCGGACACCCCGAAGTGGCCGTTGGCCACGGGGAGGAACCAGGCTTGCATGAATTCATGCTGATCGCATTGCAGCCGCAGGACGGAACCTTTCTTGGCCATGCGCATCTTGATTTTCTTGTCGAGCTTGTCGCCCTTCTTGGCCAACCCGATATTGAACAGGGTCGAGGACTTTGCCCCAAGCACGTCAAAGCTATGGGGATTATGCAACACCCCTTCCTTGGACTTGGGATCATTCGGGTCTGCATCAGTATTTTCCACGACAAAGTTGCCCTTGTTCACCAACACCCCGGTAAAGGGCAGGAACTCACACAGCTTGGCGACCACGTTCGGCGTCGTCTTGAAGCCCTTGTCTTTGATGCCACGAACCGACACGACCGCATTCTTGAGTCCCTTGTTGGCATCCACTTCGACCTCGGTCAACAAGCGCGTATCATCCCCTTTCTTACTGGGGTTCTGTTTGCAGAAATCCGGATTGGGAAACTTGGAAAAGGCAAATTCCTTGGCCGGAACGGCTTTGCCGGAATAGAGGACCTTGCCTTTAATGGTTCCGCCGGCCTGAGCAATCAGTGGCATTGCGAGCAGCAACCCACCAAAGAAGACAGACAACGTAACAGAACGACGATTCCTCATAGAGATGCCTCCTGGTTGAGAATAATTGGTGTCCGACTCGGAGGGAAACCTGACGGCTTTTCGCTCCCTGACCGCGTCAAATTCATGCGACAGGTGAGAAATTCCTCGAATCTTCTTGAACGCAACGATTCTGGTTTATAACAACATGACATGAGGGTGTCAAGTCAAGCCATGAGGTATCGAGAATCGGGCTTGAGCAGAGCCCCGAACGGGTCTCGCGAGCACCGGGCATCATCGGCACTCGCGTCAGGGAAGTCACCCGAAAGGCCCCATGGGGCCTTTCGGGTGATCCAAAAACAGGCAGCCGCGAAGACGGAAAGGCTACCTCCCGAGTGATTCAGTCCTCTCACTCCCGTGTCACGGGGCCGTCATGAGCAGAGGGTGCCCGATCCCCTGGCCGGCTCTCGTGAGAGCGGTCGTCTCTGCAAGAGGATCAACGTTACCTGACCGTTATGCCCGAATCATCGTCCAGCGTAGCCCCCCACGTCCCGACCATCCTTCCGTTCCGGAACGTGGCTTCATAGTTGCCTCTATTATAAAGCGGGGCTCCTTGAGCAACTTCCTTGGGGTTAGCGGGGTCATTGGGATCGACGACCCTGACCAAAGGACGGATACCCCCGAAGCCGGAATAGTACGTTCCGATTGATTCAGTACTCTCCCCTTGGGTCACGATGCCTGGAGTATCTGGGTTCTCTCGATCATGAGTGAAATTTCCCGGGCAAGGTCCTCCATAGCACTGCGTACTACTGATAATATCGAGCTTTGCTCTCTGGAAGGTCAATGTCCAATTTTCATCGATGAGTTGCCCGTTATGCCTGAAGTTATCCGCCTCCCCGTATACGGAGTACTGATTGTTGAGGGCAACCGTGCCACTCCCGGCGGAGAAATCTGCCGTGATCCGCACGTCCCCTGTAAACTCTCCGGCCAACTCCGAGGTGGCGTCTCCGTGAGGACCGAACTCCCGCTTCACAAACATGCCGACCGTGGACCCCTTATAGGTCGCCGTACCCTCAACACGGGAGATACTATTCTCGACAGTAGTTAAAGGCCGTGGGTAACCTGTGGCGTTCGCCTCATAGGTCCAATTCCCCTCCTGTCCTTTCGTGGCCGTCAGCCAATAGCCAAAATAGAGGTATTCACGATCCGGGATGACGCCTTCCACCATGGTCGTGGACACGTTCGGCTTGAAGGTCAGCGTGCCCCGCACCTCGGCCAGATTGCCGGCCTCGTCGTTGTAAAACGTGCAGTCGGTGCACGCATACTTGCCCTCAACGCCGTGAAACGTGCCGTCAAATGTTTCGCTGGGGCTGGCCCCCCACCGGTTCGCGCCAACCGGAAAGCCCTGAACCCCCGCCGTGCTCTTAAACAACGGCCGCTGCGCCTCGGCAATCTCGTAGGAGTCTGCCTTGAACGTCACGGTGTTGTCTGCATAACCCTGAATGCCATCATCCCCGAACACGTCTTGCCCGGCACCATCGTTCGCATAGTACACCTCGAAGGCCTGGTCGGTGGGCTCTTCTTTATCATGGTAGAGCGTGGCCCACCGTTTCACGGAGTCGCTCTCGATGCTCTTGTATCTCGCGCCCATGAACCCGGGTAACGTCGGAGGCGGATCATCCGTCAGCTCCTTATATTCCATCTCATCCGGTATGTTTGCATCGGGGGAATCCAGCAAATCGAAGGTACTGCTGATGAAGTCGCCGTTGTCGTCTAGCCTAAATGCAAGGGGGGCCCCCGAAGAATTGTGGTATCCGAGTCGATAGCGCTCGTTATTTTCTATTGCATTCGTGCCAGTTGAGGACGACTTGCTGCTAAGGAGCCCAGGGTAAGAGGCCTGCCCAAAGGCTTTCAGACCGGCCGGGGAAATACGGGCCGTGGCCAAGCCGCCGGCCGAGGTTACCCCCCCCCCCCCCTTCTACGGTGATCCGACACGCCGCGCCACCCGCCGGACACGTAAACGTCGCATGGTCCACGTCCCGACTCTCTCCCGGCGCCAGCTCGTACGTCCCGGCCGTGACCGTCTTGTAGTCCTCCAGCCACAACCGCCACGCGCTCATGTCCACGGCCTGGCCCGGATCGGTCGGGGTTGTTGGGTCAGTTGGAGTTGTTGGATCGGTCGGGGTCGTTGGGTCGGTTGGGGTCGTCGGGTCGATTGGGGTCGTCGGGTCGATTGGGTCCATGGGCCCGCCCGGCCCTGCCATCATGCTCCCCCCTCCACCGCCGCCTCCGCAGCCGGCAATGGTCAGCATCACCAACAGACTCATCCATAGGCAGGTTCGGCTCATGTCGCGTCTCCTTTGCGTCCGGGCTGTGAACAGCGAGTTGCTCTCAACCAAAGGCCCGAAGGCTAAAGAAAAACGGCCACCAAGTCAAGAATCATATTGTTACGAACACATAAACTGTCCGCATCTGTCACACATCATCAGCCCGGTTTTGTCGTGTTCCACCATTTGGGGAGGCATGATGAAGCGGAGTGTCCAGAAAAAGAAAAAACAACAACCCTGGATTCCCGCGTTCGCGGGAATGACGATTGGGCTCGTGGGGCGGTTCAGGGCGCAGGAATGATGATTCAAGGGTCTCAACCGTCATGCCGGACTTGAACCGGCATCCAGAGGAATAAAGAAAAAGCAACGACTCTGGATTCCCGATTAACGATGTCGGGAATGACGATGAGGAGGCGTGTGCGCCCGGACCTTCCGTCGTGACCTCAACTGGTATGAGAAAGACGGGCTGGACGGGTTGCATCGCGTGGGCGCGCTGCACACATGATCGGGCCGCGTGCCAGCGCTGCCGAGCCTCTCGGCCATGGACGCGAACCAGTCCTTGACGTGCTCGACGGCAATGGCGTTCACGGATATATGGCCGAAGGCAGGCAGGAGGTATCCAACCTCCTGCACAGGCCGGGGGAACTGACGACGGCCTCTCTCGGCGAAGATCCCGATGATGGGCCGACGCGGGGTGCCAACCCCCGTTTCCTTTCCGGCGGCCTTGCCGGCGTTCTGGACGGTACCTCAGCGGGCACGTGAGACGGGCGGATCATCCCTCAAGGAGAGGGAGGCTCGTGCCTCGACCAACGCCGCGAACATCTCCCGGAACCGGTCCGGCAATTCATCGGCCCTGGCAATGGGGCTCGAGCATAATCGTTCGGTGCATACGTACGCGAACGGGCCGGATACCCTGGGGAAGGTGACCTCTCCAATCGCAAGGGAGTCGACGCGGGGATCCAGAAACCGGACCAATTTCCCGGGCACATACAGGGCCAAACTCCGGCGAAAAAGGGCTTGGGCGTCGATCCCGGATTTCTCCCCCACAACCACGATATGCACGGGATCATACAGGAACCGATGAATCGCCCGACCCGTTTGCGCAACCGGAAACGACCCGGCTGCCACGATCATTTGCAGAACCTGCTCGGCCTTTTCCCGGTATCGAGGATTTCGGGTCAGATAAAACAGGTCTGAAAAGACCATGGACAGCGCCGCGTTGACCCGGAGATCCTTATGGGGAAACCTCAACAGGCCCAATGATGACGCAGACGGCACCCGATCGACGTATCCTCCTCCTCGGGTGTCTTCAAACTGCCGGATGGTCTCCTCGATCACCGTCTCAGCCTGTTCCAGGTAACGGGACAGGCCGGTGGTCACAAAGGCTTCGAGCAGGGCTTCTGCAAAAAAGACCTGGTCCGCCAGCAATCCGAATTCCCCGGGCCGCCCATCATGCAGGAGATGAGCCAATCCACGCCCGGGTCGATAGCGTTCGTTGTACAGCCGTCCGAGCGTTTTGAGGGCAAACTCCCGGGCCTCTGTGTTGTCCAGAACCTGTGACACCTTGAGCGAAGCCGTGATCATCAAGGCGTTCCAGTCGGTCAGGATCGTCCGGTCAACCGAGGGCGTGCCAAGGGCTAGACGTTGTGATTCGTTTAAGGCAAAGAATTCGTCACCGGACACGTCTGCGGTGTTTGGAAC
This sequence comes from Nitrospirales bacterium, assembly GCA_965221365.1. Classification (GTDB taxonomy): domain Bacteria; phylum Nitrospirota; class Nitrospiria; order Nitrospirales; family UBA8639; genus Bin75. The sequence continues at coordinate 590,767 of OZ244884.1, forward strand.
GTCGGCATCCTGACTGGCGTAAAAGCCGCCTTCGGGATCGGAAAGAAACCGCGTCACGTAACGCAGGGTCTCTTCGACGACGTCGCGATACCGTTCCAGGCCAGTGACCTGATACGCCTCCAGATAATTGATCGAGTTGGACGCCTGGATGGAAAGCAGTTTTTCATAATGCGGCTTCGACCAGTCTTTCCCTTCGGCATAGCGAAAAAATCCTCCCCAGACCGGATCATGAAGTTTCAACTGCCGGTCCAGGGTCGACAACGCCATGTGCCGCCACTCCGACTCTCCCTGCCAAAAATGATGGGAAAAGGCCAAGGTGATGGCCTCGGGCTCAAAGAATTTCGGGGCGTCCCGGAACCCGCCGGATACGGGGTCATAGGCCTGCTGCATGACGTCAAGGACCTGGATCAGCATCTCCGGATGAATGCGGCCATGCGGCTGCCGGTCTGCTCGTTGCGCTGCTTCCACCCGTTCCCAGATCCGGGCGACCCGTTCGGCCATCTCCTCTTTGTTCTCCCGGTAAAAGGCATCCGACGTGCGCAAGACGTCGAGCATGGCGTCAGAGGTTAAGGCATTCGCCTGGAAGAGAATCTCGCCCGAAGGGAGCAGTACGCTGGTGGTCGGCCACCCGCCGTGTTTATACCGGGCCGCGATATCCGGACGCCGATCGGTGTCGACCCTGATGGGAACGAATTCGGCATTCAGAAGCTCGACCACCGCGGGATCGAGATACGTCGTCTCCTCCATCACGTGGCAGGCATGACACCACACGGCGGTCAGATCGAGCAGGATCAGCTTGTCTTCGGCCCGGGCACGATCAAAGGCCGTCGGCCCCCATGCCGACCAGTGGACGGCCGAGGCGGCAGGGGCCTGGCTCGCCAACGCGAGCGTGGCAAGCAGAATGACTCCCATTCCGCACGAGACGTGACGGATGAACCCTCGAGAGCGGAATCCATGCTTCATGGAAGGCTATTCTAGAACAAGCGGATCGCCTGCTCAAATGGGGTCGGAAGAGGAGAGGATCCGTGCCACGGCCCCTGCTGCGGTGACGCGGACGGCTTCGTTCGCATCGCCCATGAGCGTCAAGAGACGCGAGATCAACGCTCGTCCCCCCACTCTGCCCAATGATCTGGCGGCCGAAATTCGCGGCTTGGGCACCGGGTCGTTGAGCAGCAGCAACAAGGGAGCCTCAACGTCGCGGGCCCGTCCGTGCCCCAAGGCTTTTCCCACGGATGAACGCAGCCCGGGATTCTGTTGTCTCATTAATTCCCGCACGGTTCCGGCCACGACACTGAAGGGACCGTTCAATTGCAGCAGGCCTGCGACTGCCGCGGCCCGCACGCCCATGTTGGAATCCCGCAAAGCCCGGGTCAAGGCCGGGAGCGCCTGATCGGACTTGAGCGTTCCCAACGTCACCGCGGCCACGCTTCGCACGGCCGGAACGGGATCGGAAAGCGCGGCGATGAGGAGGGGCGCGCCTTGTCCAAGCTTGCCCAGCGAGGCGGCGGCGGCCGCGCGAATCGACGGCTGTCTATCCCGGAGCCCTTGTTCGAGGAGCGGCACCCCCTGGGGCTCCCCGATTTCGCCGAGCATCCGCAACGCCGCGCCTCGTTCATAGCCCTCCGGCACGTCAGTCGCCTGCGCCACGGTCTGCCAATGTTCGTGCCGCCCGAGTCGATAGAGTGCGGCCGCGGCCGCAATCTGCACGACCCGTTGCTCGTCGTTCAACAAGGGAACGATACGGGGAATGACGGCAGGATCTCCCCCTTGACCAAGGGTCTTCAACACCGTGACCCTGACCAACCCCGCATGATCCTCAAGCGCAGCAAGCAAGCGCTCTGATCGGCGCCCGATCGGGAACTTGGCCAGGCCTTCGACCACTAACACCCGGATCATGCCTGACCCGTCGCTGAGCCCATCCTGAAAATACGGCACCACGTCGTCGGAAGGAATTTCCTTCAACGCGGAATAGGCTGCGCCTCTCACCTGTTCACGCCTATCCGACCGGAAGGGCAGAATACTCTGAACGGCGAGTTCCCGAAGCAGACCGTCGTCCCCATCGGTTCCCGCGGCGAATCGATGATAGGCCTCGATGCCCTCAGCGGTTTGTCCAAGCCGCACCAGACTCAGCATCCTGAGCCGTGAGGACGCCCGCTGCCATTGAGGCTCGACAAGGAGGGGCTCAACGAGTTCCATGGTCCGGGAAAACTCACCTTGCGCAAACGCCTGTTCCGCCAGATTGATCCGCTCGTCCGGAGACGCTTGTCCGGCAGCGGGCCCACCAACCCACAACAGGCTCCAGACAACGCCCAGGACCCCCGCCGTCCATTTCCACCCCGTCACATGCATTTATCCCTCATCCGCCTGTTGTTCGGTCGCCTGGAACGTTCGATACCCCAACGGCGTCTCAAAGAAATACTCCGGTTGGCTCGAGAGCACGATTCGGCCATATTCGACCGACCAGTCCCGATCCTGACTCACCAATTTCAACAACAACTGCCGCGTGTCATCGACCCATTCATAATACGTCTCCCGGCGGTTGCCATGATCCACAATCACTTCATACAACGTGGCCTCCTGGTCGCCGACCAGGGCCTCGCCGATTCGTGATCGGGAGACTTCACCATCCAACGTCACCGCAAGGGGAAGCACGTAATCCAGCGTCAAGGGCACAGCCATGACCAAGCGTCGCTGGGACAGGATGTACCACACCTGCTGCCGGTCCAGCCTGACGATCGTGACCGTGGCATAGCCCAAATCCGTCTTGACCCCTCCTCGGTGTTCAATCCGGTAGCGATCTCCTTTGACGAACAGTTGAGCCTGTGAGGTTTTGCCATGGGTACGCCACGTCAGACGGGCTGAAAATTCCAGTTCCTGCTGCCCACTCGCGTCGGCAAGGGGCATCATGAAGAACAGGAACACCACGAGCAGCCGACACGGCGTCGACCGGGGTGAACGTTGTCCTTTGACAACCATACGTTACTGGTGTTCGAGAAGGGGTTCGATCGTGAAGTCCCGACCCAGGGCCGCGGGAGTAAACCTGGGAGGCGTGCGAACCGTATATGCCGTCTTCCGTCGTCCCGGCGACGGCAACTGAAAATCGACCGTCAGGTTCCCTCCCGGCTCGATGGTCACCTGCTTCTTCATGACCCGCTTGATGCCGGGATGCCAGGCTCGAAGGTCATAGGTCCCGGGAGGAACGGCGTCGAGGGAAAATTGCCCGTTTGTGTCGGTGAACACATAGTACGGATTGTCCACGGCGATGGCCCAGCTTTCCATATACGCATGAAATCCGCATTGCATGACGAACATCCGGCGCTTTTTGTTCAATTGGAACTGCCTGACCAGGGACTCTCCGGGTCGATGGTCATGTGTCGCATGCAAATCACTTCGCCGATGACGCCGGTTGAAGGGAAGCGGTGAATTGAACAGGACACGGGTTCCCGTTTCCATCGAGGTCTCGTAGGCTTGAATATCATGCATCACGGGATCCATGTTCACGACTTCGATCCCATGTCCACTCCGCACGACGGTCGTGAAGGGCAAAAATTGACAATCCCGCGCCTCGACCCTGGGGACGGACAGCGAGAAGGGTTTGCCGTGCTTCACCCCTGCCAGGAACACGACGACGTCCTTCACCTGACCTCGCTCGTTGACCAGAAAATCTCGAAGGAGGCGCCACCCGTTCCCGTTGGAGATGCGTCCGCAATATTCGGGGTCAGGAAAAATGACCAGGTTATAGGCCTTGGGGTCCGGAACGGATCCCGCAAGGGTGACCGTCCCTCGCACCATGCCGCCACTCGCGACCTCCTTCACTTCATAGCCCCACGTCGAGGAAGGCTGGATCGAGAGGATCAGACAGGCTATCAGAAAAAATTTGCTCACTGGAATTGCTGCCGTCTTACCGATGGGATGACTTCCACACCCTCCCCGAGCAACTCCAATCCAAAATGGGGATTCTCCTGCATTTCATGCACGCTTCTTCGCCCTTTTACGGCTTCATACCGGAAGTCGTGCGTGACCGTGCCACTGGGAGGAACGACCACCTTCTGCTCCAGGATCTTTTTCATGCCTGCATGCCAGACCGTCAAGGTATAGTCTCCCGGAGGCACATCCGTGATTTCAAACAGGCCATCTTCCCGGGTTATGGCGTAATAGGGATTGTTGACCACCACGCCCCAGGAGAACATGTAGGGATGAAACCCGCATTGCATGACAAAAATGTTGCGCCCTTTCCTGAGGTGAACCTTTTGAATCATGGGCTTGCCCGGCAAATGCTCGTGACTGTTCACCATCCCCAGGATCCTGTGAAACGGATTCATGGGCAAGGGCCGATTGAACAGCACCCTCGCGCCTCTCGTCCTGGCGGTTTCATATCCCTGGATATCATGCTCCACGGGATCCATGTTCACCACCGTCAGTTCGTCCTGGTCGCGCAACACGTTCACAAACGGCAGAAAATCGCAATCGATCGCCTCGATCAGCACCTTCGGCAAGTCGAACGGCTTCCCCTTCTTGACCCCATTGAGCATGACGACGGCGTCCTTGAGACTCCCATCCGACCCGATGATGAAGTCCTCCACGATCCGCCATCCCGTGCCCGTGGAAATTCGTCCACAATACACCGCATCCGGGATCGTCACCAAATTGAAGGCCATGGGACGCGGCGTCTGACCGGTGATCGTCACCTGCCCCCTGATGGTACCCCCGTTGGGGACGGGTATTTCCTCATATGCCCATCCCGAGGACGCAACCACCCCCAGAACCAGCCACAACGTCAACAGCCGCATTGCCACGCCTTTCCTCCCGGGCCTTGAATCTCTACCACGCATTCAGAACGTGACGGGTCATGAAAAAATACGGGGAAGCCGACATCCGGCTTCCCCGTATTTCTCTTCGGTTCCGTCTTTGACCACGCGCTAGTTCAACGAGATCGGCCGCACGTGACCGTTTTGCTCTCCCTTGGCTTCCTTGACTCCGGGAGAAGCCCCGCTCAGCGGGAGGATGCGCTGATCGTTCTTGGACAACACGCGGAAATAGCCCCATTGACCGGATTGGGAATACGGCAAGCGTGCATTGCTGTACACGTAGTCTCCCGGCATCGAATACGGGCCACCGGCCGAGGAAACAAACACATCCAGGCCCTCGGAACCGGAAAATTCCACGACACTGATCTGGTCTGCCCCCTGCATGAACGGCTCGATGGGCCATTCATGTTTTTCCAGGGTAAACATTCCATTCTGTTCGTTGCTGGCCCCGAACACGTGGATCCGAACGGCATCCCCGGCATGAGCCTCGATGATCGGCGTCGCCGGTTCATTCGGTTCATCCACGTTACAGGGCTGGAACATCCGACCCAACGAACACCCCTGTTCTTCCCGGTACAGATAGGGTTCGTTCCTGTAATTGACCCCTACCAGTCCGGCCACGTTCTGCACGTACGGCATAAAACTCGTGCCGATGATATTGTCTTCATCCTGGAAATACAGGGCCACGTCACGATAATTGGTCCGATGCTCATTGCCGGGGATCGTCCGATCCACGATGACATCGGCCACCCAACTGTTCTTCCCGGAAATATCGGCCCCGGTCTTCGGATCACGATACTGGGACCCCTTGGGACCAATCACGACCCCGCCAAACAACCCGTTGCGTGGATTCATGGCCACGTTGCCCCAATCCCACACCAGGGATTGCGTTTCCCCGACTGCCGGGTCCGCATAGTAGGTATAGATCCGGCTTTCTCCGGGAGCCACGGTTTGATCCCCAGGATTGTTCCCCAGGTTGACGCCTTGAGAATCCTTGGGATCGAAGGCCAGGGAAAAGGCCGAGAACGAGGCCCGCCCCTCTTTCATCTTGTTGGTGAGTTTCACCTTCAGACAATCACCCACGTTGGCTCGCACGGTAAGCGGCATGGGTTGGAATTCTCCGGAGACCTTCGCCACTTCTTCTTCCAGGACGTAAATCTTGGCATCCGGATTCCGCACTTCAATGGTCCGCTCAAAGTCCACTTCAATGGGTTCTTCCACATTGGGATTAAAGGCCATCTGCGGATAATCAATGGCCACCACGTTGAAGTTCTTCACCGGGGCATCGGCCGGACACAGCGGCAGCGGTTTCTTGATGCCGGGCCCGCCGAACGCCGCATTGGGCAAGGGTTTCAGATCCGGCACCACCTGATCCATGACCCGAATCATGCCCCACGAGCCCTCGGACAACTTGGAACTCCGACCGTTGAAATACATGTAATCCCCGGGTTGGAGTCTCGTCCCCCCGGCCTGCGGCACCACGAGGTCGTACCGTTCGGCAATCCCGATGTGAATGGAATTCTTCCGGTTCGCGTCCCCGGCATACCGTTCGGTCAGGAAGTTGTGCCCGGACACGGTAAAGACGTTACTCTCGTTCATCGTCACGTCAATCAGACGAAAGACGATGGCATCACCCAGGTATGCCCGCAGCGTGACCGTACTCGGATCCCCATGCGTGCCGCTGCTGAAAAGCTGCGAGGGTTCCGGGTTGTTGGCCAATCGTTGGGCAAACGGCTCGGCCCTGAAATTCAGGGCGCCGCCCGTGGTATGCGTCCCTCCGTTGAGGAAGGGCATCGGCGTCATTTTGATCTGGTCATTCGGCGGCATCTGGAAGGACACGGTCCGTCCGGCTTCCAAGGCCACCTCCACGGGTTGCCCGGGAGGATTCCCCGCGGTCACCACGTTGACCGTGTGAGGCACCGTATCCATGATCTGCACCATCAATTCACGGAAACTTCCACTCACTCCATACCCCACGGGTTCCACCGTATGAATATCCATCACAGGACCGGTGCGTTTGGCCTCACCGGTCGACGGATCATGCCACGTCGATCCGAATGGCTCGATCAGGAAGGAACAGACCGCGCCATGAGGCCACGTGGTTCCGCCGAACGCGTGATCATGACAGAACACGGACCCCACGTCGGCATCTGCCCAGAACCGTTGACGCACGAATTCCACGGTCACAATGTCTCCGGCCGGATGATCATGTTCCAGGGGAGTCTTGAAGGTGAGCGTCTGCGCCTCACCCCCCTGAGCTGCGTCTCCCCCACCGGCACCCGGGACCTGCAATCGTTGCCCGACGTAGATCACATCGGGATTGGACAGGGCATTCAAGTCTTTTAACGCATCCGCGTCGGTGCCATATTGCATGGCGATCGTCCCGAGCGTGTCGCCCGGGCTCACGGTATGACTTCCACCGCTCGCTGAGGCGGATCCGCCGGAACTCCCAATCGCGACGATGCGCTTCACTTCCGAGCCCCCGACGTTATCCGCACCCACGAGAATCACCGTGCCTACGTGATACTGCTTGGCATTCGTGACGTGAATGGTCCGATCGCCCTTGACCGCGGCCCTGGTGACCTTGGCATTCATGGGCACCGGCAACCCTTTGTCCGTTTTCTTTTCGAATTGGATAAAGGGGCGCACGGATTGCTCATAGGAAAAACCGGAAATCACGCCATCGGACGCCTGATTGTCGAACTGGACGAAATGAAAGTGCGTGTTGATCTTCGAAGACTGGAAATTCGTAAAGTCATCGTCCAGCCATTCACTGGTCAACATCCAGTCCATGCAATCATAGATATTGGAACGGAACACCAACGGCACCTTCAAGTCATTGTTGTTCCGAATCGCTTCTTCTTCCTCGTGCACCACGTACAACAACCCATTGGGATCGACCACGGCCGGCTGATCACCCTGGGCCGCGGACAACTCGATCGGAAGCTTGATGAAGTGGATGTTGTACTTCTGAGACCCTGCGCGATCCGGGCACAGGCTCCACCGTCCATTTTCCCCCGGCTTCGCCGGCTCCACGGAGGGCTGTCCATCTTCATCCAGATGGATCATTTCCAACCACGGCGCAGGATTCCGGTCCGGAGCAAAGGGCACGCGTTTGCCGAAATGCGGCGTCAACCACGGCCACGCGACTTTTCCGGTGTTCGGCTCGAACCAGATCGGCCGTCGTTTGCCGGCTTCATACCCCTGCCATTCAGGATGGTACTTGGGATTCTCGACCGTACTTTCCTTTTCACTCATCGCCCGGTTGTCGTCCCAGGTCCAGTCGATCACGGTCGCATCATACGACTTCAGCTGGCCGATCTCGTCTTCCGTATGACCGGGAAGCCCGCGAGTCGGCAACTGCATTTCGACCCAATCGTAAATCCGAACGACGGCCGGATCCGCAGCCCAATCCGTTTTCTGGCCATTATCGACGAGGCTGAACTTCTTTCCGAACCAATCCACGGTGGTGCCCACCAATTGATCGGAGGTCACGGGCCTGGCAATACGCCCGAGACGATCCGGCAACTCGCGGAGCGGGGCCATCACGTCGTTCTGGATGCCCGGCACTTGCAGGGTGTTGTATACCCGCCAGTACCCCCACATGCCGGCCACGTAATGGTGCGCCACGTGACAATGGAACAGGAAGTCTCCGGCCAGATATTGACACAACCCCGATCCGCACTCGGTCTCCAGATCCAGCGCTTCGGACGGCCCGATCACTTCCACGTCAACCCGGTCCGTTTTCGCACGAATGAGCGGATACTTCACGGGCCCGTTCTGTCCCTTGTGCCACATGGGCATCTGATCAACCGCTCGCGGGCTTCGGGTCCACCGGATGGCGCCACCATGCGGATGATGGGAATGGAAGACTTCGGAGCCCCCATGGACCAGGCGATACTTGGCGGGATCTCCCAAATAACTCCGGGGAATCGTGGGACCGGCATCGCCGAAGGTATAGGAACTGTAGGCCATCGATTCATCTTCAAAGCCGAAGTATTCATGCTGCACGTGCATGTTGTTGATGCCGAACGGTTCGCTGCGGTAATTCAGCGCCCTGGCCCCTGGCCGGTAGGCATCGGTTAACGGATCACGTTGCGGCAGGAAGTCTCCATGTTTGTTCACCGGCCGGAAGGCTTCATCACCCACTTCATGATAAATCAGCACGAATTCCCGGAAATCCGGACCCGTGCCGTTCTGAATCATGGCCTGCCAGCCACTCTGCATCTCGGTAGCCGGACCCGTGCCCAGAGGGTCCAGATAGTTCGAACCCGCGGGCTCGACCACGAACACGCCGAACAGCCCCATCACGGTCAACTCCCGGTCATTGCTGTAGCTGTGGAACTGCCGGCCCCCTTCCTGCGTGTCGGGATGGATGTACCATTCCATCTCCACGGGCTGGCTTTCACAATTTTCTTCACATTCTTCGTCAGGACCATAGGCAATCGCATCGGGGTTCGTCGTCGTGGCGGGCTGGCCGGTTTCGCTGACCACCATGCTGGACCCGTTGATGTGCAGGCTGACGTCTTCCCCGAATTCCAACTGGTTCCGCAGCGTGATCTTCACGCAATCACCCTGGTTCCCGCGGATCACGAGGGGTTGGATATACTGATCCTGGATCCCGTTCTTGACCCCACCGGGATTATGGTGCCCCTCTTCTTCACGGGCTTCGGCGTTCTTGGCTTCTTCTTCACGGACGTTCTCGATGTTCTCGGTCAGCACGTACATGTAACCGGGGTAGTAATCCAGCCATTGGTTCAACGTGATTTCCACGTTGATGGCAGAAACGTCATACTGTTTGACGGGAGCCGACGCCGGACATTTTCCCCCACCCGTCATCGACACCGGTTCAACGTCGTTCTCGGACGCCAACAGGTAATTCCCTTTGCCTGCCCCGTATTGATGCATCATGGACATGGTGTCGTAGCCACCCGTGGTGGGTTCGGCCATTTCATGCTGCATCTGTTGCATCAACCGCTCGTGCTGCTTTTCAACGAGCGCGGCACGTTCGGCTCTCCCTTCCTGGGCATTTTCGATGATGGTCTGTCCTTTAAGGCGTTCGGCCCAGGCAGGGGATTGGTGGTTCAGCCCCGAGGTCTGAATCACCGCGACGGAATCCGGAACTTCGGATTCGGCGTTGGCAAGAGGAAGCCACAGACCCATCAGGGCCAACAGGCTTCCCAGCACGGCACCTTGCTTCATGGCTACACGTGGAAAAGGATTGCGATAACACATGGAACGGCCTCCTTTAGAAAGTACACTTCCTGCATTTCATTCTACTCCACATTGTCCTTCATTGCCGGGCAGCGAATAACACGACGTCACCCGTCATGGCTGCCGGCACAAAAAACGTTACTGAAAACCTTACGAAGGTGTCAAGGGCACCAGCCTGGAAACGCAAGCCTGCACCATGACAGGAACGGAGGACGCCTACCCTGTTCCTGCCCCCGTTTCGGACCGCACACAACTCCGGAAGGCCTCGCGCAACGCTTGAGCCACTGGTCCCGGCGTTCGATCACCCACCGGCACACCGTTCAGGGTCGAAACTGGCAAAACTTCAATGGTCGTGCCGATCAGAAAGAGTTCATCGGCCAGGGCCAATTCCTCCTCATGGACCTCCCGTTCATCCGTCACGATGCCGATTGTTTTCGCCAATTCCAAGACCACGGCCCGGGTGACTCCTGCCAACAGCCGGTCGCTCAACCGGGGCGTCACGAGGGTTCCGTCCCTGACCAGGCACAGGTTGCTCGAACAGCCTTCCGTCACCCAGCCATCCTTCACCAGAATCGCTTCCACGGCGCCGGCATCGTTCGCTTGCTGTTTGGCCAGGACGTTCGCCAGCAGGTTCAAACTCTTGATCGAGCAGCGGGCCCAACGGAGATCGGGTAGGGTGATGACCGGCGCGCCCTGCCGTTGAAGATCGACAAGTTCTCGAAACGTGACCACCACGGTGGGCTTCGACGGACTCGGGAACAGATGGGCTCTCGGAGCCACCCCACGGGTCAGTTGGATGTAGACCAGGCAGGCGGCAGACTCACTCCGTTGGACGCCCTCCCGGATCAATGCCTCCCATTCGGCGTGAGAGAGCGGGACCGGAATGGAAACCTCCCGGGCACTCCACTCCAATCGCAAGAGGTGGTCATGCAGCCGGAACGGCACCCCCCCGTACGTTCGGACCACTTCATAGATTCCGTCACCGAATTGAAATCCTCGATCTTCGATCGAAATCTTTGCCTGCTCGAGGGGCATAAACTGCCCGTTGACGTATGCGATCGGGGGCATAAGAATCCGGACCGTTACGCATCCGACTCCTGAACGTGGACCAGAAACACGCGCCGGTCTTCGGCCGTAAACTTCCACGCCATCCGTTTCTGAAATTCCAGGCGGTGCGTCCCGGGCCGGAGCGGCTCGAATTCGAATTGGCGTTTGCCCGATTCGACCGCATTGTTGCTGGTGGTCCGAACAAACTCATCGCCGGTCAGGACAAGCTGACTCGGATCATAGGCAGGCACCCACTGTTCCCCCCGCGTGCGATCCTCCCAAAGATTGACGGTCAATGGGTGGCCAACCGTGGCATACAGCGGGGTGCCATCAGATTCGTTCATCGGTGATCTCTTCCGGACTGACCCTAGAATGCCCTGCACGTGGAACTGACAAAAATCTCACCATCCTGAACTCGAACGTCATAGCTGGCCACGCAATGTCCTCCTCCATCCGTCCCGAATCCATTACGAACGTCGAATTGGAGATCATGCCAGGGACACCCCACCACGTAGCCTTTCACCTTGCCTTTATGGAGCGGCCCTCCCTGATGGGGACAAATGTTGTTGATCGCGAAAAACGTCCCGGACACGTTGAACAGCGCAATGGTCTTGCCTTTCACCTTGACGGCGGCCGATTTTCCTTGAGGGAAATCGGCCGCCTTGCCGATGCACACAAACGGGTCCGATGGGTTCATGCGCTCCACACGGCCGTCTTCGTGACCCATGCTCGACTCTTCGGGCGTCCCTGACATCTTACATCCTCAAGGCAAACACGAGTTCCTGCTCCAACTCGACCTGCGCCCGATCAACGAATCCGCTGTTCGCCTCAATCAGATACCGAGCCCGTTCAGGAGGTGGCCCATACCATGGGCAGGGATCCTGGACACAAGGGACTGCGGTTTCGACGATATGCACCACGTGTTTGCTTTCATTCACCCAGATCAAATCCACGTTGAACCGGTACTCTTTCGTCCAGACTTTATGCAGGTCGGACTCTTCGAAAAGAAAAATCATGCCCCGTTCTTTCGGAAGCGTCTCCCGAAACGCCAACCCGAACAACAACTGTTCCGGAGTCTCGGCCACCTCTGCCTGGAGCTTGGCTCCATTGGGAAACCGAACTTCGATGATCTCCGTTCCCCTTGGGGTATTAAACAACAAGGCCCCGGAGATCAACAAGAGCGCCATGAGCACCAGAAAGACGAGCCGCTTTCTGTTGGGGGTCAACGGACCCTGGGCGGGACGAGTCTTTTTCGAGGTCATAGAATCGGCACCATGATGAAACGTCCATGACCGGCGCCGTCAGGATTCTCCATCAGGCTCCCACGATCGTTGGCATGAACGCCCTGTTTCCCCAACTCCCGCATTTACCACGTGGCCTCTATACTTTATAGTGTGAATGAGAGACTTCTCAAATCCGTCCCCTTTACCGTTGACCAGGAGGACCGCACCATGAAAACCACCACGCTCGGAGTTCTCGCAGGCCTGATCCTGTCTCTCTCGTTTGCCGCTTCGGCGGGCGCCTCATCCGCGGTCACGCCCATCATCATCGACCATTTTGTCTCCACCCTCTTTCCCCGGGCCAGTCACTATTTTTGGGTGGTGAACGACAGCACGAAGGAAACACAACGGGAAATGATCGTCGATCTCAAGACCGTTGTCACGCCAAAGAAGGGGGCGGCTCCCCTGGAAAAGCGTTTTTTGCTGCTGATCCTCGATGGGAAGATTTTCGCCGCCCAACATATTCCTCTCAACGCAACGGTCGACTGCGGGCCTGACGAAGAAGTCTAAGACGAAAAAGCCCCGTTCCACGAACATGGAACGGGGCTTTTTCATACCGATAAACCGAGGGTTACTTCAAAATCAGGAGATTCGACCCAAGGTGAGCCGCATGAAGCTGGCATTTGACCTTCAAACTCCCTGGAGCCGTCACGTACGTCAGGTCGCTCATGGGAATACCGATATATTTGGTTTCCCCTGGTTCCAACGTAATCTTGACCTGTAACGAGGTGGGACCGGCGAAGGCCGAATCGGCAGAAAGGTTGAAGCCATGTTGACCATCCAGCGCATTGGTGACTTTGATCAGCACGGGCTGACCTCTCCGACCCCCTGTTCCCTGGTTTCTCAGATCCAGATACGAGGTTCCGGGATACCAGGCTTTTTTCCCGCCGATCATCAAGGCGGTGAATTCAAGATCGACGTCAAGGCTCGTAAAAGGTTGCCCAACGACCGACCCGGTTTCAAGATCGCCCACCATTGCTCCACCGGACTGCAAGGCGAATGCAACTGATGAACCAGTTGCAATAAGGATGAGACCTAAAAGGACGGATAGAAGCACCTTGTGCATTGCCTACCTCCTCACTATAAAAACGACGTTAATAAAAAAGTACCGCTTAAAAACCTCAAGGCCACTCAATTGTAAGTTTTCTCATGCGTAGTGAGTGCCCCTTATAGCACATGCCGCTAGAGGACGCAAGGCCGTTTTTGAGGGGCCTGTCACAGAATCATGAGGTCACGGGAAACCTGGGGCGAGTCCTCTTTTCCTTCTGGTCATCCCCGTATGGGTTCAGTCATGCGTTGACGACGCGCGCGCATGCCCATGGGGACGCGTTGTGCCCAACGGACGCCCCTTTCAAGCAGAATCGCGCCCGCCGGACGTTCCCTTGCATCATGCGTTCTCCGAAGGTATTCTCCGAAGGTGGAGTGAACAAGGATTCACGTGTGGGGCAGCCATGAAAGTTCTCGTTCCCGTTGTCCTGAGCCTGATCTTTTCCTTCGGCCTGGCCTTTTCGGACAGGCTCCCGAACGCCACGGCCTTTTCCATCGACCAGCCGAAAAACGGGAGCGTCCACGCTTCAGACGAACGTATTGCCGTCGTCATCGATAGGGGAACGGTCACGGGGATTACCAAAGTCCGATTCTATTGGTACGAGGAACAGGAAGACATGCTGAAGGAGTTCGTCGACGAAAAATTGGCCGGAGTCACCACCTCCCCGCCGTTCGGAGTGAACCTGCACCTGCCTCAGACGGCAACGGGGCTCTATCGACTTCTGGCCGTGGCCGAGCAGGAAAACAGGCAATCCACGGACGAAGAATGGGCGGTCTTCGACGAAGTGCTCCTCCACGTCCAGCCCCACGGCGCGTTGGAAGCCATCGAGTTTCAGACGGACAAGCCTTTGAAGTTCGGACGCGCAGGCGCCGTGCGGGTCTATGATCAATTGGATTTTTTAGGAAAGATCATCGACCTTCCGGTCGTGGGACGATTTTCAGACGGCACGACGAGATCGATTCGCAGCGCCGCGGCGGGGACGAGCTACCGCGTCGAGGACGAATCCGTGATCACCATCAGCCCCAACGGGCGGCTTCGGCTGATCGGCAACGGGGCCACGACCGTCACCGTGCACAACGGCGGGGTGACGGATACGCTCGAGGTCATCGTGGAAGTCAATCCTGAGCCGAACGCGCCCCCGGTCGCCGACCCCGGCGAGACCCGGACCACGTATTCCGGCGAGACGGTCATCCTCAACGGCCTCCGAAGCTATGATCCGGAAGGAGGATCCCTGCAATACTCCTGGTCGCAAATTCGCGGCAGCAAGATCGCCCTGCTTGACCCCTATTCGTCAAAAGCCCGCTTTCTCGCGCCATTCGTGGTCGAACCCCGTCTCTTCCGTTTTCAACTCAGGGTGACGGACGTTCAGGGAGCCGACAGCGAGCCTTCGGTCGTCGACGTCGTGGTGGAACCATAGCGCGTCACAGCACGATGGACGAATCCCTGTTCCCTTTCGAAACGTTTTCCAACAAAGCTTCCTCCACAAAGATCAGAGCCCTGAAATGAATCGCCAGGGCAATCCCGTCCGAAGAACGACCATCAAATACCCGGGTCTGATCGGCGGCTCCCGATGTTGGGTTCACGGACGAAGACCCCATCGTGATCACGAGACAAAAGGGTTGGAGTCCCGTTCGAGTCCGATCTGCGTAACCGGGCCATGGCCGGGAATGACCTGAGTGGCAGGATCCAGGGCAAACAGGCGCTCCCGGATGGAAACCTGAATCGCACGCGCGTCGCCTCCCCACAAATCCGTTCGTCCGATCCCGCCACGGAAGAGGGTATCTCCGGACAGGACCAACTGTTGTTCGGCAAAATAGAAACTGAGCGATCCCGGCGTATGACCCGGCGTATGGAGTGCCTCACCGGATACGCGACCGAATGAGACGGCCTCCCCGTCCTGGATCCAACAATCCGGATCAGGCGCAGGAACGTACGGAATCCCGAAAACCTGACATTGCACGTCGAGCATCTTCCACAACGCCTGATCACGGGGGTGCAAACAGATGGGGGCCTGGGTGGCTTGCTGAATGTCTCCGGCAGCCAGAAAATGATCGAAATGCGCATGGGTATGCAGGATGCGAACGACCGTCAGTCCAAGCTGCCGCACTTCGGCAAGCAGCCGTTCTGGATGTCCGCCCGGGTCGACAATCACCGCCTGCTTGGATTCCAGGTCTCCCAGGATGGAACAATTACACCCCAAGGGTGGAACGACAAAGGTTTTTCGAATAAAATTCTGCATGACGCCTTTTCGCCCACGTCCACGAGAAGAGATCATGAAACGGCCAGAACCGCCGGATTTGCATTCGCTTCCGAAGAAACCTACAATCCTGGCCAACAGGAGGCGTTTGAACGTTTCAGATCATGTCCCCATGAGGAACGCAGACCCCTTTGTGATGACCAAACCACCTTATCACGGCCCTCCATCCCGGGACCGGCCCCTGCTCCGGATCTCCCTCATGGGCTTGATCCTGCTCACCGGATGTCCTCCCGACAACACGCCCCTGATCGAGGAAAACGAACGTCTCCAGAAACGAATCGTCAAGCAGGAAAGTATGATGACGACGCTCCAAGAAGGGAACCGGGTCCTGCAAGAACAGATCGACCGGCTCAATCAGGAACTTCGGGAGAACGAGAACGAGTTTGCAGACCGGCTCGCATTCTCGGAACAGACCGAACAGGCCCTTTCTACTGAAAAACAAGGGCTTCTTCAACAAGCCGCGGCCCTCACCCAAAAGAACCGGAAACTGCAAGCGGACGCGAAAGCCCTCAAAGACGAGATCCAGGGACTGCGCAAGCAACTTGCCCTCTTGCAACCACTCTCCGCCGAAAAACAGGACCTGCTTGAACAAATCACGGCCTTAACCCAGGAAAACCAGACCTTGCAAGCGGCCGGGCAAAAATTCAAAAACGACGCCCAATGGCTGCGCAAGCAACGAGAGCGGGTTCGACAATCCCTTCAGGCCAGCAATCAGAAGATGCGAGCCCAAAAACTGCCCTACACGTTCCCTGACGTGAGCAAAGCCACCTTCCAGGCCCTGGTGGAGAATGGCTACCGGTTGATGGCGAAAATGGAAACCGACCAAAAATCGGTGTTTGTGACGGAACAAAAAGTCTCACCCTCGCCCTCGTTCGAGTTGCCCGGATCCCGCAACCAGTACCTGGTGGAATTGGAAGCCGAACCCGACGACCAGACGCTGCTCAAGGTCAGGGCACAATACGAACAGATCTCTCAGGAGG
This sequence comes from Nitrospirales bacterium, assembly GCA_965221365.1. Classification (GTDB taxonomy): domain Bacteria; phylum Nitrospirota; class Nitrospiria; order Nitrospirales; family UBA8639; genus Bin75. The sequence goes on from OZ244884.1 coordinate 607,401, forward strand.
ACACGATACTCGAGGTGGGCGAGAAAGAAATCATGGAAATTGAACATCGACTCATTCAGGCCATCAAGCAAGTCCTCGATCAGCCGAAGGCCCCCAAAGAACAACCGGCGCCTTCCACGGATCTTCCATAACCCGCCTCGCTTGCCTGAATCCCCACGCCCGAGGTGTCCGCCACGGGTTCGGTCCTTCGTTGACCAATCCATTCATTCCGTCAACAACGGACACCCCTGACGCGCTCTAGCGAAACGTGGAACCGGAAGCGCGAGCGGGACGCAAACTGTTCCCCGCCGCGAGGTAGGCATGAATCCCGGCTGCCGCCTGGCGGCCTTCTGCAATAGCCCAGACGATCAGCGAGGCTCCGCGTTTGGCATCCCCCGCGGCAAAGATGCCGTCTTGGCTGGTCATGAAATTCCGGTCCACGGCCACGTTCCCACGAGCATCGTACTCCACGCCCAGGCCGTCGAGCAGCCCGTTTTTGACGGGTCCCGTAAACCCCATGGCCAGGAGAACCAGATCGACCCCCATTTCAAAGTCCGTTCCGGGGACCGGAGCGAACGTTCCTCCGTCAAACGAGACGCGGTGCGCATGGAGGGTCCCTACCCGGTCGTTGTCCCCGGAGAACTTCGTCGTCGAGACGCTCCACCGTCGATCACAGCCTTCTTCATGGGCATGGGAGGTCCGAAGCTGCATGGGCCACAGGGGCCACGGCGTGGACTCCGCCCGCTCCGGGGGCGGCTCAGGCAACAACTCGAACTGATGGACCTCCCGACATCCCTGGCGATGCGCCGTTCCCAAACAGTCGGATCCGGTGTCCCCACCACCGATAATGACCACCCGTTTGTCTTTCGCGGTAATCTGATCGAACGGCAACCGATCCCCGGCATTCATCTTGTTCTGCTGCGTGAGATAGTCCATGGCAAAATGAACCCCGTTCAGTTCACGACCCGGCACCGTCAAATCTCGCGGACGTTCGGCTCCCAGAGCCAAACACACCGCATCGAACTCCCGGGCCAGGACGTCGCCCGTGACGTTCACCCCGAGCTCGAACTGCACGCCTTCCGCGACCATCTGCTCCAGCCGTCGATCGATGACCCACTTTTCCATTTTGAAATCCGGAATGCCGTAGCGCAGCAACCCCCCGATGCGATCCGCTTTTTCATACACGGTCACCCGGTGTCCTGCCCGGACCAATTGTTGCGCCGCAGCCAAGCCTGCGGGACCTGACCCGACAATCGCGACGGCCTTACCCGTTTGCGTCACCGGCATGACCGGTTCAATCCAACCTTCGTCGAACCCACGGTCGATGATGTTCCATTCAATGACGCGGATGGAGACGGGATCGGAATTGATCCCCAGCACGCAAGCCGATTCACACGGCGCCGGGCACAGGCGACCCGTAAATTCAGGGAAATTGTTCGTCGAATGGAGCGCCTTGAGGGCTTCTTTCCACCGGCCACGATGCACCAGATCATTCCATTCGGGAATCAGGTTGATCACCGGGCAGCCGGTGGTGCCCTGACAAAACGGAACCCCGCAATCCATGCACCGTCCGCCCTGGGCACGCAGCCTCTCTTCGGGAAACGGTTCATACATTTCCTTCCAATCCAACACCCGCAGTTCGACCGAACGCCGGGCCGGCGTTTCCCTCGCATAATTCAAGAATCCTCGGGGATCACCCATGGACGCCCACCTCGTGGGGGCTCTTTTTTCTCTGCGCGTGGCGTTCCGCCAGGACCCGCTTGTAATCCAGCGGCATCACCTTGACGAAGTGGCGCAGCATCGTTGGCCAGGAGTCCAGCACCATCCGGGCCTTGCGACTTCCCGTATACCGCGCATGGTGCTCAAGCATGGTCTTCAGGGTTTGCACGTCCTCGGGGTCCACGATCCTTTCCAATTCCACCATCCCGAGGTTGCACCGGGACTCGAATTTGCCGTCTTCATTCCAGACGTAGGCTTCCCCACCCGACATCCCGGCAGCAAAGTTTCGACCGGTCCGGCCCAACACCACCACCACGCCCCCCGTCATATACTCGCACCCGTGGTCGCCGGTTCCCTCAATCACCGTGCGAACCCCGCTGTTTCTCACGGCAAACCGTTCCCCGGCCATCCCGTACACGTAACATTCCCCGCGCGTCGCACCGTAGAGTGACGTATTGCCGATCAGAATCGTGCTTTCGGGTGGGAACGTGGCGCCCTGGGGCGGGGTCACGATGATCTTGCCGCCGGAGAGCCCTTTCCCCAGGTAATCGTTCGATTCTCCTTCGAGATAGAGCGTCACCCCTTTGGTCAAAAAGGCACCGAACGATTGGCCAGCGGATCCTTGGAAGCGGATGGTAATGGTATCGGAGGGCAACCCTTCCTCCCCGTACTTCCGTGCGATACGACTCGACAGGATCGTCCCGGTCGTCCGGTCGGTGTTTCGGATCGGCACATCCAACGTGACCATCTCCTGCCGCTCAATCGCCGGCGTACACTGTTGCACCAGCGCCACGTCCAGCACCCGCTCCAACCCGTGGTCCTGCGGTTGCACGCGGTACGTCGCCACGTCGGGCTCGACCTCGGGCCTCCACAGCAGCGGCGAAAGATCCAGGCCGCTCGCCTTCCAATGGTCGACGGCTCTTTGCACTTTCAGTTTATCGCTGCGGCCGATCATCTCCGGAAAGGTCCGGAAGCCAAGGCGCGCCATCAGGCCTCGAACTTCTTCGGCTACGAAGAAAAAGAAATTCACGACGTGGTCCGGTTGACCCGTAAACCGTTTGCGAAGCTCCGGATCCTGGGTCGCGATGCCGACGGGGCAGGTGTTGAGATGACATTTCCGCATCATGATGCAGCCTTCGACGATCAGCGGCGCGGTGGAAAATCCGAATTCCTCGGCCCCGAGCAACGCGGCCACGACGACGTCACGACCGGTCTTCATCTGTCCGTCGGTTTCCACTTTGATCCGTCCCCGCAGGTTATTGAGGACCAGGGTTTGATGCGTCTCCGCCAAGCCCAACTCCCAGGGAATCCCCGCAGACTTGATCGACGACAGGGGAGACGCCCCCGTGCCACCGGAATCACCGCTGATCAGCACCTTTTCGGCATGCGCCTTGGACACCCCAGCCGCCACCGTCCCCACGCCGACTTCGGAGACCAGCTTGACGGACACGTCGGCGTCGGGATTCGCGTTCTTCAAGTCAAAAATAAGCTGCGCCAGATCCTCGATTGAATAAATGTCATGATGCGGCGGCGGTGAAATGAGTCCGACGCCTGGGGTGGAGAACCGCATCCTGGCAATGATTTCATCAACCTTATGCCCCGGCAGTTGACCGCCTTCCCCGGGTTTTGCCCCTTGCGCCATTTTGATTTGCAACTCTTTGGCATTGACCAGATAATTCGCCGTGACCCCAAACCGCCCCGAAGCCACCTGTTTGATGGACGAATTCTTCGAATCGCCATTCGACAATGGAAGAAAGCGCTCCGAATCTTCCCCGCCTTCACCCGTGTTACTCTTGGCTCCGATCCGATTCATCGCGATCGCAAGCGTCTCATGGGCTTCCTGGCTAATGGCACCATACGACATAGCCCCGGTGGTAAACCGCTTCACGATTTCCTTGGCAGGTTCCACGTCTTCCAACGGCAACGGATCCGGCACGAACTTGAAATCAAACAAGCCACGCAAATTGGATCGTCGCCGGGTTTCATCGTTCACCAGTTGCGCATAGGCTTCGTACGTCGCGGCATCGTTGGTTCGGGTCGCGTGCTGCAGCGTGGAGATGGTGTCAGGATTCCAATTATGATGTTCCCCCTGGATGCGGTAGTGAATCTCGCTACCAAAGTCCAACTGCCGAATGGGAACCGGTTCATGCGCGACTAGGTGACGGCGGAGCGTCTCTTCGGCCAGTTCCCGCATCCCCATGCCCTGAATGCGGGAGGGCGTCCCCGTAAAGTACCGATTCACGAGTTCTTCGTTCAGTCCGATGGCTTCGAAAATCTGCGCGCCACAATAGGACTGCACGGTCGAAATGCCCATCTTGGAAAAGATCTTGAGCAGCCCCTTGTTGATGGCCTTGATGAATTTTTCCGACGCGGTTTCCGCGTCGATGCCTTCCGGCAGGTAGCCTTCGCGTTCCAGGTCCCTGTAGGTTTCAAACACGAGATACGGATTGACCGCACCAGCCCCGTATCCAAGCAAACAGGCAAAATGATGCGTATCTCTCGGCTCTCCGGTCTCAAGAATCAGGCCGACTTCCGTGCGCGTGGCCTCGCGCACCAGATGGTGATGAATCGCGGCAATGCCCAACAAACTGGGAATGGCCGCCCATTCCTCATCCACGCCACGATCACTCAGGATCAAGAACTTGAATCCCTGCTGAATGGCCCTGGACGCATCCTGACACAGTTGATCCACGGCCGCCCCCAACCCATCGGGCCCGTCGGCGACGCGAAACAGCAGCGGTAACGTCTTGCTGACAAAATGGGAATCTTCAATCTCCCGGATCTTCTGCAACTCCGCGTTTGTCAGAATCGGCTGCCGGATCTTGATCCTGCGACAGGCCTCCGGGATCTCGGCCGTCAGATTGGGTTTCGGTCCGATGTTCGTGACCAGCGACATGACCAACTGCTCGCGAATGGGGTCAATGGGAGGATTCGTCACCTGGGCGAAGAGTTGCTTGAAGTATTTGGGTAACAGTTGCGGACGATCGGACAACACCGCCAGGGGGGTATCCGTCCCCATGGATGACACGGGCTCTTCACCGTTGATTCCCATCGGCGACAGCACCATTTTGATTTCCTCGATGGTATAGCCAAACACCTGCTGGCGTTGGCGAAGGGTCGGGTGATCCGGTTGAGGCACGTTCAACGGTTCAGGGAGTTCATCCAGCGACACCCGATACTGGGTCACCCAGGAGCGGTAGGGCCTGCGTCCGACCATTTCCGCCTTGATTTCCTCGTCGTCGATCATGCGGCCTTGAACCGTATCCACCAGAAACATGCGGCCTGGCTGAAGACGTCCCTTTTCACGCACGTTCTTCACGTCCGTCGGCAAGACCCCGGCCTCGGACGCCAGGACCACCACGTCATCCCTCGTCACCTGATACCGGCAGGGCCGCAGGCCGTTCCGGTCCAGCGTCGCGCCGATCAGTTTGCCGTCCGTAAACGCGACGGCCGCGGGGCCGTCCCAGGGTTCCATGATCGCGGCGTGATATTCATAGAAGGCCCGTCGGTTCAAATCCATGTGAGGATTGCCAACCCACGGTTCGGGAATCAGCATCATCATGGCATGGGGCAGGGACCGTCCGGCCATCACGAGAAATTCCACCGCATTATCGAGACAGGCCGAGTCGCTTTGCTCTTCATAGACGATGGGATAGAGCTTTTCGAGATCATCGCCGAACAGATCGGACGCCAAGCGGCCTTGACGTGCTCGCATCCAATTGACGTTTCCTCGCAGCGTATTGATTTCGCCATTATGCACGATGTACCGATAGGGGTGTGCCAACGACCACGTGGGGAAGGTGTTGGTGCTGAAGCGGGAATGCACGAGGGCCAGGGCCGAGACCATGCTCGAATCCGTCAAATCCGGGAAAAAGCCTCCAAGTTGCTCCGGCAGCAGCATGCCCTTGTAGACGATGGTCCGGGAAGACAAACTGCAGATGTAGACCCGACCTCGCTCGACCAGCGCGGACTCACGAATCGCCCGGGCAATGCGTTTCCGCAGGACGTACAGCTTCCGTTCGAATTGACTCTCATTCAGAATATCGCGCGCCAGGAAGAACTGTCGGACGTGGGGAAGCGTCTTGTGAGCCAATGCGCCGACGTATTCGAGTTTCACCGGAACGTCGCGCCACCCCAAAAATCTTAGCCCCTCTTCACGGGCAATCGATTCAAAGAGGCCTTCACATTGCCTGCGAAGCGGTTCGTCCCTGGGCAGGAACACCATGCCCACGCCATAGCCACCCGCTTCGGGCAAATGCAGACCGACGTCCTGACAGGCGCGCCTGAAAAATTCATGAGAGATCTGCAGGATGACCCCTGCGCCATCACCGGTACACGGATCGCACCCCTGTGCCCCGCGATGGTGCAGATTTCTCAGAACCTGCAAGGACTGTTCGATGATCTCGTGTGAACGATGGCCTTTGAGGTTGGCAACGAATCCAATGCCACACCCATCCTTCTCAAACCGCGGGTCATAGAGGCCCTGCTTGAGGGGAAGTCCATATGAGGGTTGCCGACGACTCATGAACAATCAGGGAGACGTCTCACGCCATGCTCGCCACGAGTCGAGCATCTCATGCTTCCGCCCCCAGCCTCCTGATCCGCGCACCAGACAGGAGGAAAATCTACTGGATATGAAAAAAAAGTGTCAAGCAGATCCTTCCATCCCATGCGCCCCATCTCTCGCTCAGGCCTTGACGGATGCTTGCCTTGACAAACCCCTGACCCTTACCTAGGATCTTTGAAATGATTGGCGGTCAACCAGTCGTTCACCCGTCTCTCTCGATGGCTGAGGTGTGGGAGCTCTATCGCCAGGACCTCGAAGACATTGAATCGCACATTCGTCAAAACCTCGATTCCGCCGTTCCGCTCATCAACGAAATCGCCGCCCACATTCTCGACGGCGGGGGCAAACGCATTCGCCCTCTCCTGTTGAGTCTCTGCGCTCGACTCACGGGCGACGCCCCCCACAGAACCGACCTGATTCTCGGCAGCCTCATCGAGTTCATCCATACGGCGACCCTGCTGCATGACGACGTGCTGGACGAGGCGGCCCTTCGTCGCGGGCAACCGACCGCTCGACGCATTTGGGGAAATCGGGCCAGCATCCTGGCGGGAGACTACCTCTACTCACGGGCCATGCATCACATTGCCGCCTTCAAGAACCACGAAGTGAACGCGGCGATGGCCATGGCCTGCAAGAAGCTGGCGGAAGGAGAAATTCTTCAACTCTGTGCCAACCGACGACCGCTGTTGCCCGAATCGGATTATTTACGGATCGTCGAGTACAAGACCGGAGCCCTGCTGGCGGCCTCGTGCCAGGTCGGAGGCCTGATCGGAGGCGTCTCTCCCCTTGAAGCGGACGAATTGTATCGATTCGGGTTGCACCTGGGGATTGCCTTTCAATTGGCCGACGACCGGCTCGATTACATGGCCGATGAACAAAACCTCGGAAAAACGCTTGGACAGGATCTGCGGCAAGGAATGGTCACCCTGCCCCTGATCCACGTCTTGCCGCGTCTGTCAACCGAAGACCGGCGAATCCTGGTTGCCAAAATCGAACGCAACGCCATTGAGCGGGATGACTTGCTTCGGCTTACGGACCAGATGCACCGGCATGGATCCTTGCAATACACCAGGGTTCGTTCCCAGGAGTACATCGAGACCGCACTCTCGACGCTCACCCCCTTTGAAGATTCCACGGCCAAGCGCGCCCTCACCGTCGTCGCCGATTACATGGTCAACCGCAACTGCTGAAGCCCGCGCCGGAAGGCGTCTGCGAGGAAGCCCCGTCAGGACGTCGTGGCAAGCGAAGCCCTGTCCCGTAATGCGGCCAGAAAGAGGAGTCCGATGAGCAGCCACAGGACTTCGCGAATCCGACGGAGCAGGGCAAAGGCGACCCCCGTCACTTCGCCGTACCCCAACGCCATCAAAAAAACCAGATAGCCTCCTTCCTGCGCCCCCAGCCCACCGGGGACAAATGACACGCTTCCCTTGATCAGCGACGCGACCGCGGCAATCGACAACGACGACACCCAGCCGACCTCGACGCCCAGAACAGACAGGATCGCATACACTTCAACCGATTCCATCAACCAGGCGACGAAGTGGATGCCCATCGCCAACATGAACGTCCGGCGGCGCTGCCGGTAAAAGGTGAGAATTGTCCGATCCAATTCCAGTAACCGGGACCGGTAGACCTCCAGTCGCCGAATTCCGCACCTGTCAGCCACCGTTAACAGCCCTTTTCCAATTCCATGACGCTGGAGGATGAGAAACAGGACGGTGCCCACACCAAGCAGTCCCAGGCCGACAAACGCAACCAGGACGGTATACTCGCCTTCCATGAGCCACAGCGTGGCGCCCAAGCCCATCAACATGAAGAGGATCTGGGCAAGGGACATGATGGTCTTGGCCGTCACCACGGAGGCCAACCCGTCGACCATGGGCACCCCATCACGCGTCAGCAGCCACGCCTTCATGGGTTCACCGCCCAGCATCGCCGTGGTCACGTTAACGGATTCGCCGGCCATTCTCACCATGAACAACCGGATGAACCCCACGCGAGCCCCCCATGGCCCCAGGGTCAGCCACCACCCACAGGTATCCAGCACATACACGACCAGGAACGGGGTCAACGTCACGCAGAAGGCGACGAATCCGACGCGTTCAACCGTCTCCCAGACCTGCAACAGGCCGATGTGCCAGATCAACCCACCCAACACGACGAGACCTGCGGCAAGCAACACCTGTCGAATCATGGGAATTTCCTCAACTCCGTTGCCATGAAAAGCCTGTTTCACCCCGCGGGGCGATTCGATGAGAATGCGGCTTACGGATCCGGTTCGGACCGATGAAGGGGAGCGACTCTCCAGGCCATCATGACCGCAAACAGGCCAGTTCCCACGGCCACGAGCCACAACAGCCACGTGAGCATCCCCCAACAGGCAAAGGCCAGCACGACGATTGAAAAATCGCGATTGGCCACGCGTGTCAGGATGAATTCGAAGCGGGTTCGGTCTGCAAGACTCAGCCGTCGCCAATTCGAGGAATCGGCTTTCAGGGCTTTGACCCGACTCACACACCACAGAGACAACGCGGTCGAGACCACCGCCACGGCTCCCAGGATCAACGGAAGGGAGCCCGTGGCGCTTTGCTTGGACGTCCCCCAGGCAATTCCCGCGAAGATGGCCATATGCACGACGTTGTCCGAGACGAGGTCCAACGCCTGGCCCAGCCGAGATTCCGTGAACGTCAGGCGCGCCACTTCTCCGTCACAACAATCGAGAATCACCGAGAGTTGAAACAGCAGCGCCCCCACAAGACCCGACCGGTATGAGCCCATGGCAAAACACCCAGCCCCCATGAGGCCGATCACCATCGATGAGATGGTCAGGACGTTGGGAGAGAAGCCCAGCCTGAGGAACAGCCGACTCAACGGCCCGGAGACCCGCCGATTCACGTAGCGGTCGATGAACCCGTCCAAGGCGCCTTCGACGCTTTGCCGCGAACGGAACAACGTGTGCTCCGCCTTATGGAGCCCACCGGGGCCTCTGACGTCCTGATAGCCGTGGGATGCCGCGGACAGTGTCTGCACGACTCCTTCCACGGCGGCCTGCTCCAACGCCAGTCGGATCGGACTCGTTTCCGGGGTGTCCCAGGCCCCGGAGATCCCCAACAACCGGGCCGGCAGGACAACCAGATCCGCGACCCGGGCCAAGCTCCTGCCTGCGCTCTTGCCATCTTGTCGGTCGCAAAAGACGACTCGAGGCACGCGGTCTTCCGCGTGGCAATCGGTCCGCGTCACCACGCCCGGGTTCCTGTCCCATCCGGATTCACCGGGCCACCCGATGGTCACCACGACCCGTCCTTCTTTTCCTTCTTCTCTGAGCGATTCGATCAGCGATGGAGCAAAGACCATGTGACAGCCCAGGATGAGACACGATCCTCTGATCTCGTTTGCCAGGATTTCCCACGTCTGAGGATCCAACGGCGGAAATTCCCGAATCGGAAGCCAACGAAGGGCCGCGTGAATCCGATGGTCGCCATCAACCAGCAAGCGAAGCGCTTGCTCCTCCTGGCCCACCAGCGTCAGAACCTGCGAAATCCCGGCATGCTGAAGGGTGAAAACCGTTCGCTGAAAAAGCGTCAGCCCACCGACCCGAGTCAAGGCACCGACCGGGGATTGGCCACCCACGTCGAAGAGGCCTGACGAGGCCAGGATAATGGCCGTATCGACGGTGGTGATTTCAGACGTGTTGAGCGTTCCGTCCATGGGGGTCAGCATCCCTCGTCACGTCGGCCTCCGGAGTCTTTCTCCGTCGAGACGGGACCGGCCTTCGGTCAACGAATGAGTGAACTGGGCTGACTCGGTCCTCCCAGTCCGGGCAGAACGTCCCGTGTCGCCCGTTCCAGATCTTCGGGAAAATCGATTTCGATCCACGGCAGGCCTCCGATTTTCTCAACCCCGACGGGCACGTCACGGAAGAAATCTTCCAACGCATCTTCGTATTCCATATCCAGCAACCCGCGATGCACGTGGCGCTCGATCGACCGAAGCAGGTGAGGCACGGCCGCCTGTTCCACACGAAGAAACCCCACGCCTTCGCCGATCAGGTCACAGTCTCCCTGCACGTGCTTGGACAACGCCACCACACGTCCCCCTCGGACCATGGCCATGCATTCTTCCGTTCGTTGCGTCACCGTTTCATCCATCAGCAGGGCATTGGGGTGTGCAGACGCGAGCAAGCGATCGAGGATCGCGGGATGAAACAGGACGTCGGCGTCCATGAGCACCACGTCATCATCCAAGGCCCCTCTGGCCGCCCACAACGAGCCGATGCTCCCGCGTTCAAAGTCGTCGTTGACGAGAAACTGCACGTCCGCTGGGGAGGAGTAGGCGGCGACCGCCTCACGAATGCGTTCCTGTTGATACCCGACCACCAGCACGATTCGATGCACGCCCAGAGACAACAGGGAATCGAAATAGCGATAGAGCAGCGGCTGTCCTCCGATTTCAAGCAAACACTTGGGACGATGCAGGACGTGAAGCCGCCTTCCACGCCCCGCAGCCAACATGACGGCCTTCATGATCCCGATCTCTCGCGCGTCAGGACCTCTTCGAACGCACCGAGAAAGCCTTCGATGTGTGTGTCCTGCAAGGCGCCCATGTTCGCCACGCGGAAAATCTTCGACTCCAAGGGTCCCTGGCCGGCGTAGATGACGTACCCACGCTCCTTCAGTCGGTCGTGCAGGACGGAATACGTCAGGCCTTCCGGCACGTGAAAGGCCGTCAACGAATTCGACCGATATTCGGCAGGCAGGACGGCTTGGACCCCGAGCCCGTCCATTCGTTCCCGGATCAGAGAAGCCATCCGCGCATATCGCTTGATTCGATTGCCGACTCCCTCTTCCAGGAGTTCCGACAAGGCTTCATCAAACGCGGCATAGACCTGCACCGCCGGCGTAAAGGGAATCCGCGTCTCGTAATAATTCCCCAGGTTCAGATACCACGAGCGCTTGGGATACTTCATCACGTTTTCCATGAACCCTTTGCGAACCAGGACGAACGAGACGCCGGGAAACCCCTGAAGACACTTTCCCGCGGTCCCGGCCACCATGTACATGTGCCGGCCGGCAATATCCAGGGGCTCCCCACCCAACCCACTGACGGAATCCACGAGAAACACGCCTCCACGGCTGTCGACGTGTTCGGCAATTTCATGCACAGGATTGATGAGTCCCAGCGTGGTTTCGTGGTGAACCATGACCACCCCATGCGCCGACGGCTGCTGCTTCAGGGATTTCAGAATCGTTTCCGGATCGGGCGGGGTCTCCCACGTGGATTTGATTTCGGCGATCCCAAGGCGTTGCGTCGCAATGATGGAAGAAATCCGTTCGCCATACACCCCATTATTGACGTGAATCAGACGTTTCCCCGGAGGCAGACACGACATGATGGCGGCCTCCACCGCAGCCGTGCCCGAACCGGTCAGGAGAATCGCGACGTACTCCGAGACCGCGTTCGGGACAAAGGCTTCGAGCAACTTCCGGCGAATGTTCTCGATCAATTCCGCACATTCGGACTCCCGATGACAGAGATCCTGTCCCATCAAGGCATTTCTGACGCGATCCGAGACGTTCACCGGACCTGGATTGAGAAGTATCATAAACCTGTCGTGATCCCTTCTTCGTCGGAACGAGGCCTCGAATCGCTACCCTTGTCCTACGGCCGCACGAAACCGGTTGGTAATATCAGGGGGATCCAGCGCGACCCGATCCGCGTCTTCTATCTGTTCGTTGACCTTGATCAGCAGGAAATGAGGGCCGTCGCTGGCGAGCATCTGTTTGCATTCATAGAGAATGTCTTCCCGTTCCCATACCCGTTCGACGGTGGCATAGCCGGCCGCCTTGGCGATCTGGTCAAGTCGAACGACTCGTGAATAGGACGGCTGATTGCCAGTCGTCCCATACACTTCATTATCAAACACGACGTGCATCAGGTTCTTCGGGCGCAAGGCTCCGATCGTGGCCAGCGTGCCCATCCCCATGAGCACGTTCCCGTCGCCGTCGAACACCACCACCCGCTGATCCGGCTTGGCCAAAGCCAGGCCCAACCCGATCGAAGCGGCAACCCCCATCGACCCGATCATATAAAACGTGCTGGCTCGATCCCGGATCTTCTGGGCTTCCCGCGAAGGAAACCCATTACACACGATCACCGGTTGTTCGGCAAGAATCTCGAACAGCGCCTGAATCGCTTGGGCTCTGCTCTGCATGACGCCTTCTTCGGGTCGCATCGTCTTCGGCCTTTCCGGTCAGGGACCTGTTCTCCTCATCCCTGCGTTTCCGCCCTTCTCACGGCTGGATCGTCTTCACCACGCCCTTTTTCAGGAACAACGCCACGGGAACGCGCTGCTCCATAAAGGTCTGCGCGGTCCATCGAAGATCATCGATCAACGTCTCCGAGGACAACGTTCGACAGGGAATCCGAATCGTCTCCATCAACTGCGGCATGGTTTCCCCCATCACCAGATGTTCCGGGGCATCCTTCCCCTCGAATCCTCTCCAGGAAATAATCAGCAGGCATGGGATCCTGTAGATCAGATGCAGGGACATGAGCACGTTCAGGGCGTTCCCCAGCCCGGAATTCTGCATGAGGACCACGGGGATTCTCCCACCCAGAAACGCCCCCGCGGCCATGGCCACCGCTTCATCTTCACGAACCGAGGGCGTATAGAGCCTGCGGTCGCTCAAGGTTTCGATGATCCCGCCCAAAATGGTATCCGGCACCCCGGTAAAAAAATCAAATCCAACGTCCTGAAGCGCCTTCACAAAATCATCGCTGTCAATCATCGCCTCATTCCCTGATGGAGTTGGGGACACGCACGCACGGCCAAACGCAGCGGGCAGGCAGGCCGTCAGAACCCGGCCCGGCGGGCCCGATTATAACCAAGGTGACCCGAGCTTCTCAACAAACCGATTTGTTGACGACGCCTTTCGCGATTGCGGAAACCCTGTACGGCACGGTACACTGCGTGACGCGTTCCATGAAGCCACGAGGACTGCGGAAGACATGAAACCGGGACGGAAGGCACCATATACTCAGGACCATGCCGAAAGCGGGATCACCACGCCGCTCCCCCCCCTGGAAACCTGGCCCAACCAGTTTCCCGGTTATGAGATCACGATCCAGATCCCGGAATACACCGCGATTTGTCCGAAGACCCGACTCCCGGACTTCGGCACGATCACCATTCATTACATGCCGGCCAAAGCCTGCGTCGAGCTCAAATCGCTGAAACTCTACATCCACGCCTATCGCAACGTCGGCATCTTCTACGAAAACGCCGTGAACCGCATCCTTCGGGACTTCGTGGAAGCCTGCAAACCCACGTGGGCCATCGTGACCGGCACCTTTACGGCTCGCGGCGGTCTCAGCAGCATCATTCAGGCGAAATATCCGCAAGAAAGACGTCGCGCACGATAGGTTGGCGATTTCCGACGTCCTGCGTCCGTTGCCACCCAGGTGCCATCGCGATGACCCTGGGGCCAGTCCTGCCATCAGGTGCCTTCTGGGGTCCGCAAGGGGAGATGCTCCCATTGCGCTTCGCCTTTCCGTAAAAGCTATAGTCGGTATCGTCTCAACGACCCAGATAGAATTCCCTGATCCGCATGACGACCGCTTCCATCTGCGCGTCGGTGAGTTCGGGATAGATCGGCAGGGACAACACTTCTTGCGCCAGTTGCTCGGCAACCGGAAGGTCTCCTTTGGCGTAGCCGAGCGGCTGGTAACATTCCTGAAGATGCAGGGGGACGGGATAATACACCTTGTGGCCGATTTCGCACTCCTTCAAATAGGCCATCAACTCGTCACGTCGTTGAGCCCGCAGGGTATACTGGTTGAAGACGTGGACGTTGGACGGGTCCGTCGTCGGCAAGGTCACGTGTTCCAGCAACCCGGCTTTGGTCAATAGCCGCTCGTAGGTTGCCGCGTTCCTGATCCGCTTGTCGTTCCAGCCGCTCAGGTGCCGTAGTTTAACGCGGAGCACCGCGGCCTCCAGCGCGTCGAGCCGGCTGTTGAGCCCGATATGGTCGTGATGATAGTCTGATCGGCTTCCATGGACCCGTAACGCGAGGAGCCGTTCGCGGAGAGCTCGATCATTCGTCACGATGAGCCCCCCGTCACCCACGCCGCCGAGGTTCTTGGATGGGAAAAAGCTGAAGCACCCCGAATAGCCAAAAGTTCCGGCTTTTCGACCGCCTCGACTGGCGCCGATGGACTGGCAGGCGTCTTCGATGACCTTGACGCCGCGTCGATCGGCCATGGCCATGATGCGTTCCATGTCGCAACATTGCCCGAAGAGGTGCACGGGAATGATGGCCTTCGTGCGAGGCGTGATCCTTTGCTCGATCCGTTCGGGATCGATCGTAAACGTCTCGGGGCGGACGTCGACGAAGACCGGCGTCGCGTACAGGCGCGAGATGCCGCCGGCCGTGGAAAAGAAAGTAAACGGCACGGTGATCACTTCATCGCCGGGATTCACCCCCGCCGCCATCAGGGAGAGCAGCAAGGCGTCGCTCCCCGAGGCCACGCCCACGGCGTACCGACACCCGAGATACTCGGCGATGGCCTCTTCGAAGGCCTCGACCCGTGGCCCGAGCACGAAGGCCTGCTCATTGCAGACCGCTTCGATCGCCGACAGGACGTCCGAACGGATCTGCCGAAACTGCGCCTGTAAATCCAACAACGGAACCTTCACGTCACCCCCGTTCACGCTCGCTGAGCGCGTATTCAAACACACCCGAAAGGAACGGGCAAGTCGGACCCGTTGCCCCTCCTTGCCGCCTTCCCCCCGTTGTCTCCATACTAGGCACATGAACTACTGCAGCGCCTGTGGCGCCCCCCTCATCATGAAAATTCCCGAAGGCGACAACTTGCTCAGATTCGTCTGCGAGCGCTGTCACACCATTCATTACGAGAATCCCAAACTCGTGGTGGGCTGTGTGCCCGAATGGGAGAATCGGATCCTCCTGTGTCAACGCGGCATCGAGCCGCGTTATGGGTTCTGGACGTTTCCCGCGGGGTTCATGGAAAAGGATGAAACCCTGGAGGAAGCCGCTGCCCGTGAAACCCTGGAAGAAGCCGGAGCCACGGTGGAGATCTCGAGGCTCTACGCGATGTTCAGCATTCCGCACGTCAACCAGGTCTACGTCGTGTTTCGCGGAACCATGCAACAGGCAACGTTCAGCGCAGGGGTGGAAAGTCTGGAGGTCGATCTGTTCAAACGGGAGGACATTCCCTGGTCAAACCTGGCGTTTCCGGTGATTCATGAAACCTTGACACGCTACTGCCGGGACGGCGCTCAGGCTCCGGTTCACGTGGGAACCGTGCCCCGCCCTTCTCAATCCTGACGCGTCGATGGTCGCCGGAAGCCTCCGTCTCAGGGAGTTCCGTCTCACGAAGCCACGTACACGATCACGCCGTACCGCGCCGTTTTCCCCAGAGCGATCCAGAACAACGCCACGAGCCAGTGAACCCGGAGCCAGCCACCGATCAGGCACAACGAATCTCCCACTACAGGCACCCAGGACAGGACCAGAGCCGGACTCCCCCATTGTCGCAACCACCGCATGGAACGTTGATATCGAGGCTGTGTCAGACGTGAGGCCGAACCCCACCAGGCGACCAGACGCCCGATGCTCCACGAGCTCATACCTCCCAAAGTATTCCCTGCCGAGGCCACGGCCAACAGGAGCCACGGATCATGTGCCTCGCGCACGGTCAACGCCGCCAACACGGCCTCGGAACCACCGGGAAGAAGCGTGGCGGCAAGGAACGCGCTCAGAAACAGCGCCCCGAGGCCAACCTCGTCAACGGTCATGGCACCACGCCGGATTCATTCACTCCTCGACCCAAACGACCGGATCTCCGATCATGATCTCGCCGTCGTCCAGCACTTCACCGAACGCTCCGCCGGCCCAGGCTCGAGACATGGCTTCCTCAAGACCGGGCCAGGCGTCCTCCATGCGTTCGCACGGCCTGGTTTCACCCCAGATGCGAATCCGACATGGCCCGATACGCAGAATACGCTTCCTGGAACGGGACAGGCTGAAGCCACCAATCAACAGATTCGCCCGACGCGCAGAAGGCGACAGGCTGCCATCGACCTGCGTCATCAACTCCGTCCATCGTTCCCGTTCGAGTATGGTGACCTGACGCCTGCCTCCCTGATTCGCATTCCCCACCAATCCTCTTCCCAATTGCAGGGTCGCCTGCTCCACGAAATCCATGGGCCCGCGCTTCATGCGCTTGAGCCAAATACCCTCAAGCCTGCCGTGCGAGTCGGCAGGCCGCGTCTTCTTCGGCGAGAGCATGTTTCCGGAATTCCTTTTGACTCTCCTCATGCAACGTTTTATAGTAAATACATGAATGGTTCATTCGTTTATACGTTCAGTCATTCTGTGACAATGAACGCTCGATATCAATGGGAGGCCTCATCCTGCTCCATGCATCGATTCGTCATCCTGCACAAAGTCGCTTGGCCGGAGAATCGAGGACAGGGATCGGCTGTTCCAGCCGGCCGTGGGTATTGGGCGAACGATGCCTCGCTTCGCTCGGAACGGCAACTCCGATGCCATCGGCCCTTCAGGCCGACAGCGAAATCGTGAACGTGAGCAACCCGCATACCCTACGCCGACTCGAACTCCCAACCACGAGGGTCCGGGTCGTGCGGCCATGCGTCCTTCTTCTCCTCCTGGGAGGAAGCCTGATCTGCGCCGGACAGGCACTGGCCGAACGCCCCTCCCCGATTCCCATGCCCTTTGACCTGATCAAGGGACTGGTGGGAACCTGGCAGGAAAGCACCCGTGAATTCGAAGGACAGGAGTCCATCGTCGTCGAATACTCCTTAACGGCAAAAGGCACCGCGGTCGTCGAACGCTTATTCCCCGACACCCCCAAGGAAATGGTGTCGGTCTACACGCAGGACGGGCACGAAACGGTCATGACCCATTACTGCATGCTGGGCAACCAGCCACGCATGCGAACCAGAAGTCCGGTGAATGAAAATTCCATTACCCTGTCCTACATTGATGGCACGGGCATGCGCTCTCCGGACGACAGGCATATGAACGAACTCACCCTCACCTTTGTCGATGATCGTCACATGACTCATGAATGGACGGTCCTCGAAAACGGCCGGGAAAAAGTCTCGCACACGTTTGCGTTTACCCGACAATAGTCGTCGCCCTCAACCAGATCTGAAACCGGGGATTCACAGGGACAGGGTATCCATGACCCGCCAAGACCGTGGGTTCGTCGAATCGGCTCGAACGAGTTGAAGGCGCGAGGCGAGAAAGGCCTGCGGCAGATCCGACGGCAAGGATGCAATGATCGCCCGTTTCAGGCTCATGGGGAACCGCCCATACAAGAGGCTGACGTGCGGGGCAAAGGGACTCGCTGAAGGCTCGTCGAACATCCGCGCGGCCCGTCGATGCGCCGCTCGCAGGGATGAAGACGGCGCAACCGATAGAAACAGGCATCGAAAGTATTCCGATTCACAGCCCGGCGCCTCGAGTCGAACCGCAAAGGGACGAAGCTCGCGCGCCAACTGTTTCGTGCGTTCGACCACAGGCTCGGCTTCGCCCTTAAGTCGTCCAAGCAGGGTGAGATGCGGCTCAAACCTCGGGCCATAATACCGCGCGCTCAACTCGGAGATCACGCGGGCCAATCGGGTGTACGCATCGCCCGTTGGGACGAGCCAAAGATGAAACGTCCTCATGGCCCACCCGGTTACTCCACGGTAACGCTTTTCGCCAGATTCCGCGGACGGTCCACGTCGACGTTCCGCCGCGTCGCGATGTGATACGCCAACAATTGCAGGGCAACCGTGAAGGGAATCGGTGAGAGCAGGGCATGGGTATTGGGAACCCTGAAGACGCAATCGGCCAAGGCGTCGAGTTCCCGTTCTCCCTCACTCACAAACGCAATGACCGGAGCGCTACGCGCCTTGACTTCCATGAGATTGCTCGCCGTTTTTTCATACAAACGGTCACGCGGGGCCAGCACCACCACCGGCATGTCCTCGTCGACCAGGGCAATGGGGCCATGTTTCATCTCTCCGGCCGCATACCCCTCCGCGTGGACGTAGGAAATTTCCTTGAGCTTGAGCGCGCCTTCCAGGGCAATCGGATAATTGATGCCCCGCCCCAAATAGAGAAAATTGTTCTTCCGGGAGAACCGTTTCGCCATCGACGCGAACTCGGCTTCCCGTTTGATGATGCGTTCAACCTGGCCCGGCAGGGCCATGAATTGATCCAACCACCATTGACCGTCTTCGACGTTCAGAACCCGGCGAACCCTCCCGACGTGCAGGGCCAGAAGATACAGGGCCATGAGCTGACCGGTGAAGGCTTTCGTGGAGGCCACGCTGATCTCCGGACCACAACGGGTGTACAGCACGCCGTCGGACTCCCTGGCCAGCGTGCTGCCGACGACGTTGACGATGGAGAGCACGTGTGCGCCCAATCGTCTGGCCTCTCTGGCCGCAGCCAGCGTATCCGCGGTTTCTCCGGATTGAGAAAGGGCAATCAAGACGTCCCCCTCTTCAACCATCGGGTTGCGATACCGAAATTCCGAGCCGATGTCCACCTGGACCGGTTTGCGAACGAGTTCCTCAAACAGATATTTCCCGACCAGGCCGGCATGCCAGGACGTTCCGCATGCGACGATCCAGATCGACCGGGCCTTCTTCAAGTCATCCGGCGTGATCGCCAGATCCGGCAAATCCGCTTCACCCGAATCATAACTGTACCGACCCCGCATCGTATCGAGAATGGCTTGAGGCTGTTCATGAATTTCCTTGAGCATGAAGTGAGGATACCCGCCTTTTTCCGCAGCCTCGGCGTTCCAGTCGATCCGGACCACCTCACGGTGTACAGGCTGGTCCTCCGCACCGGTCACCGTGACGCCGAGTGGGGTCAACACCCCGACGTCCCCATCTTCCAAAAACATCACGTTTCTGGTATGGGCGAGTAACGGGGTCACGTCGGAGGCCAGGAAGAAGGCCTTCTCTCCTTGTCCCAGAACCAGCGGGCATCCCGACCGGGTCCCCAACAGGGTATCGGGTTCGCTCACACACATGCCGACAATGGCATAGCTCCCCTGTAGCTGCCGAACCGTCGCACGAAACGCATGCCGGAAGGAGTGCCCCTTTGCCATGTGAAACGCCAGCAAATGGGCGATCACTTCGGTATCCGTCTCGGATTCGAAACGATACCCCGCGCGTTCCAGGCATTGTTTATGGCCCAGATAATTTTCAATAATGCCATTGTGAACAATGACGACGTCTCCGGAACGATGGGGGTGGGCGTTTTGTTCGGAAGGTTTGCCATGCGTGGCCCATCGTGTATGCCCGATTCCTCCCGTTCCGAGGAAACGTTCTTCCTGCAGCGCCTCTTCCAGCCGACGCAACGGACCGACGCTTCGACGGATTTCGATCCGTCCGTGCTGCAACACGGCAATCCCCGCGGAATCATATCCGCGATATTCCAACCGCTTCAGGCCCTGCAAGAGCACGTCTGCGGCGTTCTCATTCCCGATAGCACCGATGATTCCACACATGTCGTCACCCTGATGCGGTCATTCGTTGACGAAGTCTTCTGCCCGCAGCACGGGCCTTGGACCATCTGCGGCTCTCCACCACGCCTGGTCCTCGATCCACACCCCGATCAAGACCTCGGGGGCGGATGATTCGGAATCGGGGATCGGGGAGAGGACTCCAGCCGCACGTGGACTTCCGGAGACGGACTCGAACGACCACGAGCCGCGCCGCGATGAGCGAGTCAGTGACTCCTGACCCGTTGCGACCCCATTCCGATCCCTCCTGGGCCTTCCATGATCCGGAGGCAGGCGGAAGACGGTGCCTCTGCGGAGACGTTAGGCCTTGGAACCTTTTGCCTTTCCATGGGTGGGGACATGTGGGTCCGAATAGGCTCGGCGGCGGGCCGCCCATTCTTCATGGGTCACCAACGGGCTCCTCGACAAGGCCAGGGCATCGGCAGGAACGTCCTGTGTAATCGTGGAGCCCGCGCCCACAACGGCCCGCTTCCCCACTCTGACGGGAGCGATCAGTTGCGTATCACTGCCAATGAACGCCTCATCCTGGATGACCGTCCGTTCCTTTCGGTATCCATCATAATTGCACGTGATCGTCCCTGCTCCGATATTGACCCGTTTCCCCACGGAGGCATCCCCCAGATACGTCAAATGATTCGCCTTGGATCCGGCCCCCAGTTCTGTATTTTTCAATTCGACGAAATTGCCGACCCTGGCCTTTTTCCTCAGAACCGAGCCGGGACGCAGATGCGCAAAGGGTCCGACCGTGACCTGATCCTCGATGACCACCCCATTCACCAGGGAACAATCCTCGATGGTAACCGACTGTCCCACCACGCTGTTCGTCACCCGGGAACAGGAACGAATGAGGCAATCGGGTCCGATTTCCGTTTGGCCTTCCAACGTCACGCCCGGGTAGAGCACGGTGTCCTGACCGATCGTGACCATATCATCGATCAACGTCGTCCCGGGATCGAGCATGGTCACGCCCTGCTCCAGCCACCGCGTCCGAATGCGTTCACGCATGGTCTGTTCGGCACACGCGAGTTGTTCGCGGGTATTGACCCCGATGCCCTCAGAGGGGTCGGCGGTTTTGAGGCCCGTGACCCGACGCCTCTGGGTCACGGCCAGCCTCACGATATCGGTCAGATAATACTCGCCTTGAGCCTCATGCGGGCGAACCCTGGCCAACGCCTGAAACAAAAACCGCATGTCCACGACGTAGGTTCCGACGTTGACTTCCCTGATGGCTCGCTCCGCCTGCGTGGCCTCCCGTTCCTCCACGATCCTGAGCACTTGCCCTCTTTTCCCTCTCACGACGCGTCCATAGCCCCGGGGATCAGGCAGTTCCGCACTCAGGATGGTCAGGGTGGCCTGTTCCCGTTCATGATGAGCCACCAACGCCTCCAGGGTCGCTCGACCCAGCAGCGGCGTATCCGCATTGACGATGAGACAATGCCGGCACGCGGCCTTGCCGTTGGGCATCAGGGCCGCCTCGGCCTGTTGCACCGCATGGCCCGTCCCCAACTGATCGGACTGCAGGGCGATCTCGAACGGCGCGAATTCCGAATTGAACCGTTCGAGCAGCGACCGGACCTCATCGGCCTGATGGCCGAGGACCACCACGACGCGCGCATCCGCAACCCGCCTGGCCAACGAGACCATATACCAGATCAGGGGCCGTCCGGCCACAGGATGCAGCACCTTGGCCTTTTGGGACCGCATGCGCGTGCCCCGTCCCGCTGCGAGGACGATCGCGGAAAGGTTTTTCATCGCTTGCGTTTCACGATGAAACGTGAATCGGAGGTTATCCCGTCCTGACTTCGACCTTTCGTTCAGGAAAGGCAGCAGGGTCGCCCGTCGCGAAGGTCGGCACGTTCAGGGCCCTGCCGGAAGAATAGAGACCGCCCGAGACAATCAATTTCATGGCCTCTTCCACGCTCATCTCCACGGACAGCACTTCCCGCTCCGGCACCAACAAAAAATATCCGGACGTGGGATTCGGCGAGGTGGGGACATACACGTGGACCAGGGGTTCCGGAGCCAGGGCCTGCACCTCGTCCCTGGTCTCCCCGGTCACGAAGGCCAAACAGTAATTCCCGTCCTTGGGAAATTGAATCATCACGACTTTGTTGTATTTTTTCCGCTGCTTGAAGGACAGAATATCCATCATCGATTTCAAGGTCGCATAAATCCCGCGGACAACGGGCACTCTTTCCAAAAACTCTTCCCACCGTTTCACCAACCGGTCTCCGATATAATTCGTGCCCATGAACCCGGCAAACAGAATCAGGAAGAGGAGCGTCAGGATTCCCAACCCGGGCACGTAGTAGTCTTCCGTGACCACTTCGGCCAGCATATTCCCCAGGATGCTGTCCACGGTGACGAACAGGGTCTTGAGGACGAGAATCGTTCCCCAGATAGGCGTGACCACCAACAGGCCTGCGAGAAAATAGCGCTTGAATGCCGTACTCGACGTCATGAACGGAATGTTACAAGTCCAGGGGACTTCCTGCAACCCCTTTTCTTGTGAATATCAATGAGTTACACTACGATGCACCGTGGCAACCAAGAGACCGCAAGCCCCCCCCTCAAAGGCGAAACGTTCCCGTCGAAAGGGCCTCTTCATCACGCTCGAAGGGATCGAAGGCAGTGGCAAATCCACCCAATCCCATGCACTCGCCCAGCACCTTCGGGATCGAGGATTCTGGGTCGTTGAAACACGTGAACCCGGGGGTACCCCGGTGGCCGAACGTATTCGAGAGGTCTTTCTCCGCCCGAGCGACGAGCATCACTCGGCAGAGCCTCTCGTTCCGGAATGCGAAGTGGCCTTGATTCTGGCGGCCCGCTGCCAACACGTGGCGACCCTGCTCCTGCCGGCCTTACGGGAAGGCGCCATCATCCTGTGCGACCGGTTTTCCGATTCGACGCTGGCGTACCAGGGGTTCGGCAGGGGATTGCCCTTGCGCGACCTTCGGTCGCTCACGCGCTGGGCGGCACAGGGCTTGACGCCCGACGTGACCTTCCTGTTTGATCTGCCCGTGTCCCAGGGATTGCGACGACGCCTGACAAGCCAGGACGCGAATCGCCTGGACCATGAAACCACGGCATTCCATCGACGAGTCCGGAAAGGATTCCTGAGCTTGGCCGAACACCCGTTGCGACGCATTCACACGATTAACGCCGGCCGGCCAACCCAGGTGATTGCCCGGCAACTCGTCAGGTTGCTCGACCCCTTGCTCGAAAAAGGTCTGAAAACGCGACGCCTCAAGCATTCGTAACACGCACCCCATGCCATTCGCAGACGTCATCGGTCAGGAAGGACCGAAAAGGAAAATCCGAACGGCGCTGACTCAGCAGGCCATCGGCCACGCCTACCTCTTCTCAGGAGACGAAGGAATCGGCAAGCGGCTCATGGCCATCAGGTTCGCACAGGCCCTCTCGTGCGAAACCCCGCCCGCATCGTCTCAACCGGACTCCTGCGGTGACTGTCGCGCCTGTCAGCAGATCGTCTCCGGGACCTATCCCGATGTCCTGGTCATCCAGCCCGAACAGGAGAAAGCCAATCCCCAGATCAGGATCGATCAGATCCGCGAGATCGAACGCCACGTGATCTATCGGCCGCTGCTGAGCACGCGCAAGATCTGTCTCATCGACGACGCCGATCGCCTCACCACCAACGCCGCCAATGCGTTCTTGAAAACGCTCGAAGATCCTCCAGCGCACAGCCTCTTTCTGCTGGTGACCAGCCAACCCCTGCGCCTGTTGCCCACCGTGCGCTCCCGATGTCTCACGCTCCGGTTTTCGCCCGCGACACCCGAGCAATTCGAAGGAGCCCTTGCCCTGAGGCAGGCCATGGCGAGTGACGACGCCGGATTTCTTTCCCAATTGTGTGGAAACCGAATCGGCCTGGCCCTGCGCACGGATCTATCCGGGCTCCGCAGCCTGCACGACCAGTTTTTTGAACTCTGTCAGGATGAATCGCTTGCCCATCCCACGGGCCTTCTCCAACAGGCCGAAGCGTTCTCGAAAACCCAGCCGTTCCCGGACGTGATCGACTGGCTCTCCCACGGACTTCGTGACGTCCTGCTGGTGACGCTCGGGGCCGAGCACGGCCTCCTCCACCGGACTCGACTCTCCGTGCTCCGACACGTAGCCGAATCGCTGGACCCGACGGATCTCCTGGACCTCTTGGACCTCCTGCACGTGCTGGAGCAGGCTCCCGCGCAAAACCTGAATCTCCAACTCTGCCTGGAAAACTTCCTGGCTCGCTTTCATCAAGTGATGCACCATGACGCCCCGCAATCCGCCCGCGGGGCCGGAGCAGGCGCATCGTGGAATTGAATGACCATGCCTGACCCCTTCTACGTCACCACGCCCATCTACTACGTCAATGACGTCCCGCACATCGGTCACGCCTATACCACCATTGCGGCCGACGTGCTGGCGCGCTGGCATCGCCTCATCGGAGAAGAGGTCTTTTTCCTCACGGGCCTGGACGAACACGGCCAAAAGGTTCAGCAGGCCTCGGCCAAAGCCGGAATTGCCCCACAGGAGCATTGCGATCGCCTGACCCCGCAATTTCAAACACTCTGGCAGAAACTCGCGATTTCCAACGACGGATTCATTCGGACCACGGATGTTCACCACAAAGCCGTGGTGCAACGGTTCCTGACAAAACTGTACGACAAAGGCCTGATCTATCGTGCGGAATACACCGGCTGGTATTGCACATTCGACGAACGCTTCTGGACGGAGAAGGACGTGGAGAACGGCCTCTGTCCCGACTGTCGCCGGCCGGTCGAACGACTCAGCGAAAGCAATTACTTCTTTCGTATGAGTCAATTCCAGCAACGATTGATCGAGCACCTCGATACCAATCCGTCGTTCATCCGCCCGGAATCCCGGCGCAACGAAGTGTTGGGGTTTCTGCAGAAGCCGCTGGAAGATCTCTCGATTTCCCGTCCCAAATCGCGCCTGTCGTGGGGCATTGCCCTACCCTTCGATCCGGACTACGTCACGTACGTGTGGTTCGACGCGTTGGTGAACTACGTGTCGGGGCTGGAATACCTGCCGCCCCACCCCTCGGTGGAACGCCTCTGGCCGGCAACCGTCCATCTGGTCGGCAAAGACATTCTGACCACGCACGCGGTGTACTGGTCGACCATGCTGATGGCCTTGGAGATCGCCTTGCCCCGGACGATCTTTGCCCATGGCTGGTGGACGGTGGACGGAGCCAAAATGTCCAAAAGCCGGGGCAACGTGATCGATCCGTACGAGACCGTGGATCGATTTGGCGCCGATGCGTTTCGCTACTTTCTGCTCCGCGAAATCCCCTTTGGCCAGGACGGGGATTTTTCGCACGAGGCCCTGATCGGTCGCATCAACGGCGACCTGGCCAATGGCCTAGGCAACTTGCTGAGCCGAACCGTCACGTTGATCCAACGGTATAGTCACGGCACGATCCCCTCTTCACGCTCCTTCGAGCGCACGACGTTGGACACCGACCTGCAAGCCGCGGCCGAGTCACTCATGCAGAACACGCTCCCCCAGCATCTGCGCCGGATGGAATTTCATCGCGCGCTGGAAGCGATTTGGGGATTGGTGCAACTCGGCAATCAATACATCGACAAGACCGCGCCCTGGGTCCTCGCCAAGAACCCCGACGACGCGACACGACTCCGGACCGTCCTCTTTCATGCGGCAGAAACCCTCAGGTTTCTCTGCCTGGCCACGTACCCTTTTATGCCGAACGCGGCCCGGGAAATGGCTCGACAGCTCGGCCTCTCTCACGATTTCGCACCTCTCGAGGGGGGGCTCGTCTGGGGCCAGGGGGAATCCGGGACCACCGTGGTCAAGGGGAACGCCCTGTTTCCGAGAATCGACGCGTCGGCCTCCTCTGCCAAACCCCGCCCTGAGGCGGTCGTGCCGGCCTCAGGCGATGAAGACAACGTGATTGGGATCCAGGACTTTCAAAAAGTCGAGCTGCGGGTCGCAAAAGTCCTCACGGCCGAACGCATCCCCAAGTCGAGCAAACTCCTGAAACTCCAGGTGGACCTGGGCACCGAACGAAGACAGATCGTCGCGGGAATCGGGAAACGATACGGACCTGAGGATCTCGTGGGCAAGATGATCGTGGTGGTGGCGAACCTGAAACCGGCGAAACTGATGGGCGTCGAATCCCAGGGCATGGTCCTGGCCGCCGGAGACGACGAAGTCCAAGGGTTGGTTACGTTCGAGGAGGGTGGCCTTCATCCGGGCACGAAGGTGAAATAACGGACAACCCCGGCCATGCGTGGGCCATGGCTTCCGTCAGAGACTCGCGCAGACGCCCCCCACCGAGGCAGTCCCTTCATTCGATCAACGAATGCACAACCAGCGACACGACAGGGGCATCCTGCTCCTACAGCCCACGGGCCACGAGGTCGTGAATGTGAATCATCCCGACGACTTCTTCGCGCCGGTTCAAGACCGGCAGCACTGAAATGGGTTTTGCGCGTTTTTCCATTTTTTCCAGGGCCGCGTACGCGTTCTCGTCCTCGAACACGCATTCCGGGGTCCGGTTCATGATTTCCTGAATCGTCATGCCGAACAGGTCCTGCTGCGTCTCCAGAACCCGCCGAATATCATAGTCGGTCACCAACCCCAGCAACCGTTGCTCGTCATCGACGATCGAGACGGCTCCTGCCCGCTGTCGCGTCATCTCCGTCAGCATGCACCGCACGTCTTTCGCCCCGGACACGATCGGATTGGCCTCCCCGGCTCGCATGAGGTCCCCCACCGTCAAAAGCAACCGCTTCCCCAGTTGTCCCCCGGGATGATTGATGGCAAAATCATCAGGCTGAAAATTGCGCAACTTCATCAGCGCCACGGCCAAGGCGTCGCCGACCACTAACGCCACGGTCGTGCTGCAAGTCGGCGCTAAGTTGAGTGGGCAGGCTTCTTCTTCGACGGGAACGTGCAGGACCAGATCGGAATGCATGGCCATCGTGGAATTCGGCTGAGCGGTAATCGAAATGACCTTCGCGCCGATTTTTCGGGCCACGGGGAGCATCGCAAGCAGTTCATCGCTTTCTCCGGATTTCCCGATGGCCAGAACGATATCGTCTTTCTTGATGATTCCAACGCCGCCGTGCAGCCCCTCGGCACTATGGAGGAACATCGCCGGAGTTCCGGTCGACACCATTGTCGCCGCAATTTTCTGCGCAATGATGCCGGATTTTCCCACGCCCGTGACGATGACGTTCCCTTGACCATCGAAGATCCATCGCACGGCTTCTTCATAGGCCGGCCCCAGGTTGGCCTTGAGCGCATTGACCGTCCGCGCTTCCAGATCAATGACTCGCTGAATTTCAGCCAGAACGTTCATGAACCTCAGGTGATGGGCTTGCCTCCCTCGAGGGAGAAAGTACTTAAGCATGTTCTCCGAATCGGAGTCAACGTCATCACGGCTTCGCCCCTGAAGGATGGGGTCCGACGTTCGCGAGCCCTGATCGGGCATGACTGAAGCTGGACGAGAACGATCATGCCATCAAGAAACCGTCCCGTGGAGGCCCGAACCCGACGAGTGATCGGAGAGGTCTTTTCCAAACTGGACTATGCCGTGCTTGGCGAGATTTATTGCGAGGAAGGCGGCGAGGCATTCTGGAACGCCCACCGGAAAAAATGCCAGCAGATGGGGATCGAGATCGGCGGAGCACTCAAGCGGCGACTCGCCCAAACGGGCAGAAGCCTCTACGTCGGTGCAGGGGTCGCCGAAATTCCCATGCTGGTACTGGAAACCGTTGAAATGAATCGGACCGTCGAGGTCTATAATCTTCGGGAACGGGAAGTGCGCATTCTCAACCGGGCCTGTCACGGCCTGCCATTTACCGTGCAAGCGACCGAAGCCCAACGGGCCCCGGGCACCTTTCAGCACCTGTGGATGATGAGCGTCCTCAACGATCCCGAATGTTTTCCGGAAACCTCGGCGTTATCCTATGGGCGCGCGGACCCGGTGCGCTTCGATCCCGTCGCGTTTCAGCGGGAACGACGCCACATTCAGGATCTCCTGGATGCCTGTCTGCCCAAACTCTCATGCCCGGGGCTGCTCTCCACCTCGGTGGAAGAAGTCACCTGGATGACCGACTGGCTCACGCGGCATCAGATCCCGTTTCACGTCGAAGACACCCTCTACCCGACGGCCATCGTCGGGGATCCTCTTTGCTTTATCCGCCTGGAGTCCCGGCCCGGGCTCCACGGCAGACCGGCAGACGGACACGGAAGAACGCCGCCGTGACGGAGAACGGCTCCGGATGCCGGATCACAAGCCCCCTTTCCTCGAACCTGCCCCCAGCCCGATGCCGAACAACCCGTCCCCGACGTCTGTATCGGGGATCGTTGCTCGGGGGAGCATGACGGGAGAAGGACGACGTCATCGTTGGCAGGCCTCAGGGGGTCGGTGGAGGACCGGGCATGGACGCACGGTGCTCGGCAAACACCGTGTGAATCTGCCTCCCCTGCGCCCGAAACTTCGCCCTTGCCCTTCCATACGTCTGCTCAACGGACTTCCAATCGCTCGTGGTGACGTTCGCATCGTGCAACGCCTCGGCCAATTCATCGGCCATCGACCGTGCCGCGGAAGAGTCCACCAGCGCCTCGAGAATCTCCGAAGTCCAGCCCATCGAGGGGAAATCCTTCGTCAACGCAGCCGCCCGGTCCGCGTCAAATTTCTCGGACAACGCGGAGGAAAAAACTTCCTGGACCGTGGGGCGGGAACTTTTGAGAAAGACCGACTGAACCTGAATCAAGGCATGGATGAGTCGATCGGCGGCATGACTGGACTCCGGAGGCAATACGCCGGCCTCGTGAAAGGTGGCCAGGAGCGCCATGACCGATTCGACGTGAGCAGCCGGCGTCCGTCCGGACTGCATCGAGCTGGATGGGGCAGGCGGAAGAAAAATCTCATTGAGCCGGCTATACGATCCCCCCGGTCGCGGACCACCGCTCAACGCGTAAATAACGCCATCCACCGCCGCGGCGCCCAACCCATGGCGCGCCGTGGGCATCGGCGCCATGGTCTGCCATTGATTCAATCGCGCGTGATACCGTTCGTTATACGGAAAGGTCCCCTGATCGGACTCTCCCCCGAAAACGTAGATCCACCCGTTCACCGCACTGGCGGCAATACCGCTCCTCGGCGTTGGCAGACCGGCCATGGGAACCCATTGGTCCGATTCTGCGTGATAGGCTTCCACCGTGGACAGGTTGTTTCGATAGTCGAGTCGTGCCCGCCCCCCAATCGCATAGAGGGTCGTGCCGATCGTGACTGCGACCAGATGATCGCGGGGAGTCGGCAACGGGGCTACCGACGCCCATCGGTCCAGGGTCGGATCATAGACTTCCACCACGGCGGGGTTCCGTCGTCCATCATAGCCGCCGACGGCAACCAGTTTCCCCTGCAACGCGGTGACGGCCAAGCCTCCGCGAGCCGTGTGAAGCGGAGCCCGTTCCATCCACGTATCGCTGGCCGGGTCGAGCCGAAACACCCGATCGGAAGGATGCCACAGCATGTCATCGGAGGTGGTAAATCCACCGACGAGGTACAGGGTTCCATGAAGCGCCGCGGCACCGGCATGGTGCAGACCAACGGGAAGATCCGGCTTTGAAGACCAGCGATTGGTCACCGGATCGTACACCTCGACTTTGGCGCTCGCGGAAGAGGCGCGCCTCATCCCCGGGGTCGGGCGTTCGAACCCTCCGAGGACGTAGATCAATCCATTCAGCGCAGCCACGGCCACTTCGGTCCTTGCCGTGGGTGCCGGAGCCCCGGTCATCCAATGCCCTGCATCGGAAGGCCACGCGGGACCGCACGGCAGACAGACAAGCCCCACGATGAGGATAGACAGCCACGGGGCGCAGGATCGATCACACGTCCGATTCGTCATCGCTGGCGGTCCTCCCATTCGTTGCCCAACCCGTTCTCCTCTCCGCGCAGATCGAGACGCTCGAGCCGACGCCGCGACCGAGCTACTGAGAGCCGCGGTCTTCCGGATGCCGGATCAAAACCTCCCGATCCGGACCTTCGTCGTCGGAGGTTGGGACTCGATGGTTCGGCATGGTCCGGCATGAGAACGTCGAGGCCAAACCGCTCTTCATACGGTCGGCGAATTCGTGAACCCTGACGATCACGCCCCGCTGCGTTGAAACCCTTTCACGTCACGACTATAATCACCCCACGCGCCGCCCACCCTCCCATGAAAAGACATGCTCGCCAGAGTCTTTAGTGCCGGCCTGCTCGGCTTGGAAGCCCATTTGATCGAAGTTGAAGTCGACATCGGCGGTGGTCTGCCTCAATTTTCCATTGTGGGCCTGCCTGATGCAACCGTGCGGGAAAGCCGGGACCGCATCCGTGCAGCCCTGAAAAATACCGGCTTCGTCTTTCCACCCAAGAAAATCACGGTCAACCTGGCTCCCGCGGGCTTGAAAAAAGAAGGGGCCGGGCTCGAACTGAGCATGGCCATCGGCATCCTGGTCGCCGAGGATCTCATCCCCCAGGAAACGGCCCAACAATACGTGCTGGTAGGAGAACTGTCCCTGGATGGCCGAATCAAGCCCATCAGAGGGGGGTTATCCATCGGCATGTTATGCCAGGATCAACGTTCGCTGATTCTCCCGGAGGAAAACGCACGTGAGGCCGCGGTCATCGAGCGAGTCAACGCCTATGGTGTCCATACGCTTCCCGAAGTGGTGGAGATCCTGACCGGCAAACAACGCGTCGCGCCGCTCGTCGTCGACCATCAATCGTTTTTCCGGGCGTCCGATACGCATGAAGAGGATTTTGCAGAAGTCCGTGGACAGGTGCATGCCAAACGCGCGCTGGAAATCGCCGCGGCCGGGGGACACAACGTCCTGCTGATCGGACCACCGGGTTCAGGGAAAACCATGCTGGCGCGACGACTGCCCGGCATCCTGCCTCGCCTCAGCGTGCAGGAAGCCCTGGAAACCACCCGGATCCACAGTGTAGCCGGGATCCTGCCGAAGCACGAATCACTGATGACCGCCAGACCCTTTCGAGCCCCTCATCACAACGTCTCGGAAGCAGGCCTCATCGGAGGCGGCACGATTCCCAGGCCCGGTGAAGTGTCCCTGGCACATAACGGAGTTTTATTTCTCGATGAAGTCCTGGAATTCAAGCGATCGCTCCTGGATGGACTGCGCCAGCCGCTCGAAGAAGGTGCCGTGACCATCACACGGGTCAACGCGTCGCTTCAATATCCGGCTCGATTCATGCTGGTCGTCGCCATGAACCCCTGCCCGTGCGGATATTATGGTGACCAAACCCGGGAATGTCTCTGCAGCCCGCACCAAATCAGACGGTATCGCGGTCGGCTGTCCGGTCCGCTCCGCGACCGACTCGATATTCACATGGAAGTCCCTGCGGTTCCCGTGTCGGACCTGACGCACGATCACTTGGCTGAACACTCGGCCTCCATTCGGACGCGCGTGGCCGAGGCCCGGCACATCCAGGCCAGTCGGTACAAAACCGAGCATCTGTTTGTCAATGCCCAACTCAAACCCAAACACCTGAGAACACATTGCCGGATCGACCAAACCGGCAGAACGCTGCTCGAGCAAGCCGTTCTCCGACTGGGACTCTCGGCGAGAGCCCATGGGCGAATCCTTCGCGTTGCACGAACGATTGCGGATTTGGCAAACTCGGACACCATTGAACCGGCGCATCTCGCGGAGGCCATCCACTATCGGAACCTGGATCGAGCGCCCATTGTCTAGCAAGGATTCACATGGACATTCAAATCGGACCCCATCTGTACCGCAACAGCAACGGCACGATTGCAATCGAAGGCGTGCCGCAGATCGAAATCGAACCACGTGCCTCCGGCGGATTCCCGAAGGTCAACTTCGCCCTGTTCGATTCCATGGGCAAAATGCCGGCCAAACTCATGAACAGCACGTTGACGATGAATGAAGGCAGAGCCTACGTGCTCGAAAAAAGCCCCACCAGTCTGGTGATGCAGCATGAAGACAGCGGAAAGGCCGTCCTTCACGTGACGCTTGAGGAAAACGGCCGACTCGTGATCTCGAACGCGGAGTTTTATACCTTGAAGGGACACCTCCTCACGGTGACTCCCTCGGAATGGACCCTGGAAAAAACAACGGGCTCGGCAGGGGAAACGGATCTCGCCGGAAAAGCCATTTCTCTTGGATAGGGACACGCCACGTCCCTTCCGCAGGGCTTCCCTAGGGGCCTGTTACGTACGCGCCCTATCCGGCTGCCAACACGGTGGCAAGACGGTGGGCGGCCCGTTCAACGTCCGTGCTCGACACGTCCAAATGCGTGACCGCACGAAACAGACGGTCCCCCATGGCATTCAGCAACACGCCGGCGTCCCTGAACGCTTGCAGCAATTCCTCCGTTGAACGCTCGCTTCGCACGACTTCAAACAGAACGATATTGGTCTCGACGTGCTCGGGGGTCACGTAGACCGTGGGAATCTGCTGAAGTTGCAGGGCGAAGCTTCTGGCGTTGTCGTGGTCTTCCCGAAGCCGGGAGATGTGATGCTCCAAGGCATAGAGGCCCGCGGCCGCGAGAATGCCGGCTTGTCGCATGCCGCCACCGAACATTTTTCGCAACCGTCGGAGTCTGGCGATCTTCTCCCGGGTGGACGCGATCAATGAGCCGACGGGCGCCCCCAACCCCTTGGACAGGCAGAACGACACCGTATCAAACGGCTCTGCAAACTCGAGGGCAGAAACCCCGGAGGCCACCACGGCATTGAACAATCGTGCGCCGTCCATATGCAACGCCAGCCCCTGATCCTTCGCCAACTTGGTGATCTCCCGAATCGTGGCCAGGGGATAGACCGAGCCTCCTCCGAAATTGTGCGTCTGTTCCAGGCACAGCAGGGTCGTCGGAGGATAATGCACGTCCTTGGGCCGAATGGCCGCCAGCATGCGATCCGCGGTCAGCAATCCCCTGTCTCCCTTGACGCAACACAACTGAACCTGTGACAGGGCAGAGGCGGATCCCCCTTCATAACGAATCACGTGCGCCGTGCCTTCCACGAGCACTTCATCGCCCGGACGGGTATGGAGACGAAGACACAGTTGATTCGCCATCACCCCGGAGGGCACGAACAGGGCCGCGTCTTTTCCCAGCAGGTGCGCAGCCTTGGCTTCCAGCGCATTGACCGTGGGATCTTCACCATATACGTCATCACCGACCTCGGCCCGGGCCATGGCCGCTCTCATCGCCGACGTCGGCTTCGTAACGGTATCGCTTCGCAGGTCAATCATCGCGCCCTCCTCGAGTGTCGCCTGCTCCCTGGGAGCAGGGGCCAGCCACGTGTTCTTCTTGTATTCTACGGCAGTTATCGGAGGGGAACAAGAAGCCCGATGGTGGACAAGACCCGTTGAATGTCCGTTGCGGACACGGGTCCCGTCCGAAGAACGACGGGGTCCGCCACCACGCTCAACAGGGTGGAAGGCGGGTTCCCCGGAGCCGGCCCGGTATCCAGGATCAGATCCACGTCGGCTCCCAATTCGGCTTCCACCTCCTGGGCCGTCAGGCAAGGAGCTTGACCTGATCGATTGGCGCTTGTCCCGGTCAACGGCCCGGTCCATTGCAACAATGTCCGCAGGAAGGCCGGGGCGGGCTCTCGAATGCCGATGGTTCCGGTCCCGGCCGTGAGAACCGGAGACACCCAGGATTGTGCGGAAACGACGACGGTCAGCGGCCCCGGCCAGAATTCCTTGAGCATCGCCTCGAGCCAGGATGGAACGGCTCCGGCCAGGGTCTCGAGTCGGCTCCGTTCGCCAATCAGCACCAGCAGGGGTTTCCCGGGAAGCCGTCTTTTCGCACCGACGACCCGTTCCAGCGCCTGAGGAATCGACACCGACGAGGCTAACGCATACGAGCTTTCCGTCCCCACGGCCAGCAGCCCGCCGCGACGAACGAGGTCCACGATCGGGACAAAGAAGGAAGGGGGCGGATCGGAAGGAACCGGAAGGATTCTGGCCATGTCACTCACGGGAGCGAGGGGTTACGTCACCACTCGTCCGGCAATATCGGTTCGGTAATAGTGCCCGTCAAACCCGATGCCCCGGCAGACGTCATAGGCATGGTCACGCGCTGCTCTCAGGGATTCCCCCCAAGCGGTCACACCCAACACCCGACCGCCGGCCGTGACGACGTCCCGGCCCTTCCAGGCCGTGCCCGCGTGAAAGACTGCGGCTCGGTCGGAAACCTCCGGGAGTCCGGTGATCGGCAAATCGCGCCTGTACTCACCCGGATACCCGCCAGAAGCCAGCACGACACAGACCGCGGCTCGGTCAGACCATTCCAGCTCGACCTGGTCCAAACGATGTTCCACCACCGCTTCCAGGATTTCGGCCAGATCCGTCTTCAGCAAAGGCAGGAGTACCTGCGTCTCGGGGTCGCCGAACCGGGCATTGAATTCCAGGACATAGGGCATCCCGTCCCTGACCATGAGGCCCGCGTACAACACCCCATAAAACGGACTTCCCACGCGGGACAGGCCTTCGATAGCCGGGAGCAGCACGTCTCGCATGATCGCGTCGCGCAAGGCCGGGGTAACCAGGGGGGCCGGGGCATAGGCCCCCATGCCGCCGGTATTGGGACCCGTATCACCATCTCCTAGCCGCTTATGATCCTGTGCGGCCAGCATGGGGACCACGGTTTTCCCATCGGCAAAGGCCATCAGGGTGAGTTCTTCGCCTTCAAGATATTCTTCGATGACCACGCGCTGGCCGGACTCGCCGAAGGCCCGGTGTTCGAGCATCGCCACCACCGCGTCCCTGGCCTCCCCTGCCGTCCTGGCCACCACCACGCCTTTCCCCTGAGCCAACCCATCCGCCTTGACCACGATGGGGAGCGAGACCTGTTCCAGATGTTTGAGCGCGGTCCGGACGTCCTCGAAGGTACAGGCCTCCGCGGTCGGAATCCGTTGCCGCAACATCAGGTTTTTGGCAAACGCTTTGCTGGATTCAATCCTGGCGGCATTTCGGGTCGGACCGAAGACCTTGAGCTTACTCCGGCGGAAAAGATCCGCAATGCCCAAGGCCAACGGGGCTTCCGGGCCGACCACGGTGAGATCGATGGCTTCCTCTTCGGCGAACCGTTTCAGGCCATCCAGGTCCGTGGCCGACACGGGCACACAGACGGCCTGCCGGCTGATGCCCGCGTTCCCGGGCGCACAATAGAGCTTGCTCACGCGAGGACTCGCGGCGAGTTTCCAGACCAACGCATGCTCGCGTCCGCCACCGCCGATAACGAGGATCTTCATCGGGTTCAAGGGTCGTGAAGAACGGCTTAATGCCGGAAGTGCCGCATGCCCGTCATGATCATCGTGACGTTCTGTTCGTCGGCTGCCTTCACGACCTCTTCGTCACGGATACTGCCGCCCGGCTGGATGACCGCGGTTACACCTGCCTTGACCGCCTCATCGAGTCCGTCCCTGAACGGGAAAAAGGCATCCGAGGCCATGACGCAGCCCATGATCGGCAGATTGGCCTTCATCGTGGCCAATTTCACGGAATCCACGCGACTCATCTGTCCGGCTCCGATGCCTACGGTTTGCGTGGCATTGGCGAACACAATGGCATTGGACTTCACGTGTTTGCACACCTTCCAGGCAAAGGCACAGGCCGCGTATTCGGCCTCCGTGGGTTTTCGCCCGGTCGGAACCGAGAGGCTCTTCACGTCCGACAGGGCACCCAGGTCGCGATCCTGGAGGATCACGCCCCCAACGAGCTTTTTCAAATCATAGCCCGCCTGGGTCCGGCCGTCGAGCGCACCCACCGCCAACAACCGCAGATCCTTTTTTCGTTTCAACTCGGCCAGGGCTTCGTCGTCAAACGCGGGAGCAATCAGGACTTCGACGAACGTCGACGTCACGGCCCTGGCCATGGCCAGATCCACGGACCGGTTGCAGGCAATCACGCCCCCGAAGGCAGAGACCGGGTCCGTGGCCCTGGCCTTTTCATAGGCTTCGACCGTCGTATCCCCCAGGGCCACGCCACAGGGATTATTGTGTTTGATAATGGCCACGGCCGTCCCGGTGAATTCCTTCACCAGTTCCAACGCCGAGTTGGCATCCAGATAATTGTTGTAGGACATGGCCTTGCCGTGCAGTTGGCTGCCGAGAGCAATCGAGGGTTCCGTGCTGCCGGTTTCTCGATACAGGGCTCCTTCCTGATGAGGATTTTCGCCGTATCGCAGGATCTCCGACCGCTCATAGGTCAGAGACAGGTGCGCCGGAAATTTGTCGCCCTGGCCGTTCCCGGTGCCCAAATAATTTGCAATCAGGCCATCGTACCGCGAGGTGTGCTGAAACACTTTCCTGGCCAATTCACGACGAAGCGAGGAGGGGATCGACCCGGATCGCAAGGCCTCCAGCACGCGACCATAGTCGCTCGGATCGACCACCACCACGACCTCCTCATGATTCTTGGCCGCCGACCGGAGCATGGACGGCCCTCCGATATCGATGTGTTCAATGGCGTCCTCGAAAGAACAATCCGGGTTGGCAATGGTCGCCTCGAACGGATAGAGGTTCACGGCCACCACGTCGATGGGCACGATGCCCTGCTCCTGCATTTGTCTGACGTCGTCCGGCCGACTCCGCCGGCCCAGCAGGCCCCCGTGAATCCTGGGATGAAGGGTTTTGACCCGCCCGCCCAGAATCTCCGGAGACCCGGTATGCGACGCGACTTCCGTCACCGCGACTCCAGCCGTGCGGATGGCATGGGCCGTCCCTCCCGTGGAAAGAATCGTGGCCCCAAGTTCGACCAGTCCCCTGGCGAACTCCACGACACCCGTCTTCTCGGACACACTGATCAACGCGTGGTTCAATTTACCCATTGTCTGCCCCTCGATGGTCAAGTGAATGCAAGGAAAACGTGGAGGCGAAGCTTAGCAAATGCGTCTTATCGGCATCAACGAACGATCCGGGACGTCCTAGCGCCTCTCACCGGCTGTCTGCGAGGGGCTCGGGGTGTACGGAGACGACGGATTCGTTATATACTCTTTGGAAAAGGGGGGCCGACCGATGCCCGTTACGCTGATTACGACCCTGGTGATCGTCTTTTTTACCGTTGCCTTTTCTCTTCAGAACGACCAAACGGTTTCGATCAAGTTTTTCGGGTGGACATTCGAAGGGTCCCTCGTGCTGGTGTTACTGACCACCCTGTGCCTGGGCATCCTGATTCACATCCTGGCGTCCATGCCGGCTCGCATTCGAAAATCACAGGAAATGGCGGAACTCCATCAACGGGTGACGGAACTGAGCAACAAATCCGACGTGGCCCCGCCGGACGGGTGACCAAAGGCCCCGGCAGGCCGTGACGATGAAACGAGCGGTCCGCCCACGCGTCGCGGAACCTTGACAGGGAAGCAAGAGACCGGCACCATGTCGTTATTGAACCACAAATGTCCACAGACATCATGGAGCAAGCATCATGACGGCTTTTACTTCAGAAACGAACCCCGGACGCCACCTCTCTGCCGACGATCCCGCCATCGATGAAGCCCTGGGCTGGGAAGGACACGTCACGATCCCTCCGTCTCCGGTTTTCGCCAAACTGCTCTACAACTGGCCTGAGCTGCGAGACGTCCTGGCGTTCGGAATGGTGTTTGTGGCAGGAACGCTTCTCGGAATCAGCCTATTTGCTGCATTGGGGTGCAATAAAAAGAACCCCTGACCGGGATTGCTTAATCACGTAATCTCGGAGCCGCGTCAGAGGATGGCACGTGGCGCCATGGGCTTTTTCGGAAGGCCACCCCGTCAGAAAAACCGATCCCTGAAAAACAGACGTTCCCAGAGCCCGTCTTTGCGCAAACGATGATCGCGCTGGGACAGGGTCAGGCGTTTCCTGCGACGGGTTTCGACTTCAATGGTGTCATCCTCAAAGACCCGAAGCACCTTCCAGAATTTCTCGATGACGTAGGAATAGGTATCGCCATGTCGAGCAGGGAAAACGTGCTTGGCGCGAAAGCTGGGATGCGTCGAGGTCTTTTCTTTCCGGTAGACGATAAAATGACCGGCTTTTCATTTCATCGCTGCTCTCTCCGTACGCGGGCTTCGCCGTTGACAACGGGCCTTTTCTTTATCATGCCACGGTTTCCGTTTTTTGCAAGGGCGGGGCGAAAAATGGAGCCGGCGAGTGGGATTGAACCACCGACCTGCTGATTACGAATCAGCTGCTCTACCACTGAGCTACGCCGGCATTGGAGAAAACGCGTTCGTGGCGGGAGACGGCTGTTTCCAGCCAGACGACTATCTTATTTCTGAAGCGAACGGGTGTCAACCATCGGCAGACCTTCCCCATTCCTCGTTCAATCCGACACCCTGAAGACTGAAAACAAAGACCCTGGATTCCCGCCTTCGCGGGAATGACGATTGGGGCGTGTGGGGTGCGGAGGGGGCCTTGCGGGAATGACGGAGTATGACTTCCAGTCGTCATGCCGGACGCGACCCGGCAGACAGAAAACCACAGACTCCCAGTCGTCATGCCGGACCACGATCCGGCATCCAGAAAGACTGAAAGACAAGACCAAGTAAAGGCCCTGGGTCCCCGATTAAAAACGTCGGGGATGACGAAGAGATGCGCTGGAATGACGAAAAGGAACGTGGGCGCGTCTCCGGACGTGGCCTGCTCACATGATTGACAGATTTTTGGCTTCTGCGTTAGCGTCACGGGATGCCAGCAGGGAGCAATCGATCCATTCCCCATTTCTCGCTGACTCATCTGTTCGCTCTGATCAGACTTTCCAATCAGACGGGCACGCTCCTGCTCATGCTTCCGTCCCTGTGGGCCCTGGTCCTGGCCTCAAAGGGGCAGCCTTCCGTTCTGCTGGTCGTCCTTTTCATGGCAGGAGCCTTCGTCATGCGAAGTGCCGGGGTCATCATCAACGATTTAGCCGATCGTTCGTTCGACCGTCAGGTCGCCCGTACCCGAACCCGTCCGCTGGCCAGCGGAGCCCTTCGCCCCTGGCATGCCCTTCTCTTCCTCGTTGGACTGCTTGCCGTAGCCATGGGCCTTCTCGCGTTTCTCAATCCGCTGGCCATACGACTCGGCCCGATCGCCTTGGGCCTGGCCACGCTCTATCCGTTCACGAAACGGTTCTTTCGCGTCCCTCAATTCTTCCTCGGTCTGGCGTTTGGCTGGGGCGCCGTGATGGCGTGGGCCGCCGTTCGCGCCCAACTCGATCCTGCGGCATGGCTGCTCCTGCTAGCCACGATCTGTTGGGCCCTCGCCTACGATACCATTTATGCTCTTCAGGACATTGAGGATGATCGTCGCATCGGAGTGCATTCCTCGGCGATTCTCTTTGGCGCTCGCGTGTGGATTGCGGTCGGAGCCATGGAAATGGCCATGCTGGGGCTCTTGGCTACCGCGGGTTGGATGGAACAGCTCAACGTGGCGTTTTATGGCGGACTCGCAGGACTCGCGGGGTTCCTGAGCCAACAGATCAAACGCCTGAGAGGGGACGTCTCCCCTTCAGAGGCCTTTGCCATGTTCCAACAACACGTCGGAGTCGGACTCGTCGTCCTGATCGGGATCTGGGTGGGAACGCTGTAGTCACGTGGCCGGACAACGCGACGCGAACCCGACGTCAGAGTTCTTCACGGAATGGTTGCCAAGCGACCTTGCGGTGACTCCGTTATTCAGGCGGGGGGATGGGCTTGTCCGGTTTGGGCGCCCGCAAGGTTTCGAGATACGCCGTGACGGCTCGTGCATCAGGATCATCGAGGCCCAAGTTCGGCATCCGCGTGTGCTTTTTCATGCCCTGCGGGTACCGAATCCAGCGATAGACCCACGTGTCATTGAGACGGAATCCGGCACGGTCCAGAGCCGGTCCGACCAGTCCACCGACGTCTCCGATACTGTGACACCCGTTACACCCGTATTTGTTGAGATAGAGGTTCTTGCCCTCTTCTGCAAGCGTGACTCGTTCCTCATCATCCGTTGCCGTCAAGTCCGGGCGTGCAATCTGAGCCATCTTCGGACGTTTCGAGAAGTTTTCCAGAGCGGTCTTGGCCGCGTCAAACTGTTCCGCGACTCTTTCATAGGCTTCCTCTTCGGGAAGCACGATCTCCTCGTCTTCTTCGTCCTCCTCGAGATCCTCCTCGTCTTCTTCCATCTCCAGGTCTTCGTCCTCCGCAGCTTCTTCGGCCTCGGCCCTGGCGGCGTCTTCGGCTTCCTGTTTTGCCAAGGCCTCGTCCATAAGCTGCTTGGCCTGATCGTGTTCCGTCTTCACGGTTTGAAACGCGGACTCCAGTTCGGCTCGCCGTCCGTCCACGTCGAACGTCAACGACCCACCGTGCAGCGTTCGGACGTATCCGACCACGGCCCACAGCTCTTCTTCGGAAAGGGTGTACTTGAAGGTCGGCATCGTCGAGACCCCGAAGTAATTTTCATCATCGATCACTTCCTGCAACGAGGTATCCCGCATG
The DNA here is from genome assembly GCA_965221365.1 of Nitrospirales bacterium. GTDB lineage: Bacteria > Nitrospirota > Nitrospiria > Nitrospirales > UBA8639 > Bin75. Next base: position 647,694 of record OZ244884.1, read on the forward strand.
TCCCGAGAGATCGTGTCAAAGATTTCCTTGTCGGAGAAGGTGGACATCGCCGCGGATTCCGACAGGTCCCGGGGACGAGGATCCGGCATTCGTTCCCAATTGAAGCCTTCCCCTTGTCTTCCACTTTCACCATGACAGTGCATGCAGTAATGACGATAGAGTTTTCGGCCCTTCGCCGTCCGCTCGTCTTCAAACAGGGCACATCCGCTCGTCACGGCCAGTACGGCCACAACCACGACGGAGACTCGGCTCAAGACCCGCTGCATGCCTCGTTCTTCCTTCATGACTCGTTCCCTCTCCGAATTCTTCTCAACAGGAAAAACTCAAAGCCCGCGGCAAGCACAATCCCCAGCACGACGTATCCATAAATGGAATTATCCGGCTGAGGCTCAGCCCGAAGATACCACCATGAAGACACGGCTTTCTGCGACCCCTTTTCCTTGACCGCGCCATCGACGATTTCCCCGTCCCAAAACGCGAACGCCACGTTTTTCCATTTGCCGGGCGTGACTTGCACGTCGTGTTCATCACCCGTTCGCAACGGACGGGAAAACACCACGCGCCAGGTTCCATCCTGCCAAGCCCCCGTTGCCGAGACGTCCTGCTGTTCCTGGGGCCGAATCGTTTTGAACCCTTTGGCGCTCATGTCAACGGCTTTCCCCTGCTCGTTTTTCCAGTACCAGATGTTGACCGGTCCCCCTTCGACCTGCAGCATTTCCTGCCCATGGGCGAAATGAGCCATTTTCTCGCCAACCATGAACTCGATCGCCGCAGCATCCGCGGCATCGTCAGACGGATCGTCATATTCCAGCATGATGGCCATGTCCTGGCCATTGTGCATCCCCCGAACCTTGACGGACTTCACCGTGACTTCCTGAATGCGGTCCGGCCAATGAACCTGGGGAGCCAGTTTGAATTCCGCGGGCTGGATCGCGTTCCACGCCGCGGCGTTCGGATCATCCGCGGGAATTGCTCCATCGATCAGATACAGCCGAACGGCGACGCTGCCCCCACCGCCTTCCGGGGGTGGATCGCTCGCGAACGCAGGTCCCGTCGCCATGAGGAGGATCCCACAAGCCACGTTGACGATCTTCTCATATCCCATTTTCCTGCTCCTGCTTCATGTCCCCCGTTCAGGGAGCTTATTCCTCTTCTTCCCAGGTCCGTGGAGACTGGCCAGCGCCGTCGTATTCACCCATGATGATTTTCCAGATCCATTCGTCCGGCAATTCCACTTCCCAGCGAGGCATGGCCGATTTCCAGGGCATCGCTTCCACCGGAAGCCCGACGCCTCCCTTTTTGATTCGCCAGAACAGATAGGATTCCTGCAACTGGGCGATGGTTCCGGGATCGCTGAAATTCGCCGGCGGCGGATTGAAGCCCACGGCAGCCGGACCTTTCCCGTCGAAATTGGCTCCGTGACAGGGCGAACAGAACGCGGCATAGAGCCCCTTGCCCATCATGATGTTTTCCTGCGTTCTCTGATAGGGATTGGCCAAGCCGACAAACTCGCCGGGCGGCGCGGGATGAATGGTTCGATTCTCCGCAGGCGGCAAATCACTCGGGGCGAGCCTGGTGTACGTTTGCCACCCGACCAGCAGGGGAAACAACACAAACACCAGAATCCGCGCAGGGCCGGCAAGGCCGGCCTGCCCGCCGCCGGAGAGAAACCGACCGATGGGTCCCATGAACTCATCCAGACTTCCCCCGCTCATGGTATAGAAAATCATCGACGCGGCCAGGGTAAGCGCCAGATACAGGAAGATCAGACTTGCGGGGAGTGGGGCCGTGAACAATGGGAGCATGAATTTGAGAAACACGTACATGCCCACCAACAGCATGACCGTTTTGGCAAGAGGACCTTTCATGTTCCACCCTTTTGGTTAATGTGCGCCATCGGCCGCGAGGGCAGCGACCTTCACGTCACGTTCCTTGCCGATCTTGAGCACGTCTTCGACCTTCACGCTAATGGGTTCCCCGCTCATTTTCTGGAGGAACGAAATGACCGAATAAATTTCCTGTTGCGACAAGGCAATCGGATTCTTGTGAATATAGGGCATGCGAGCCGGATATTCCTCGGGCAGCCCTTCATGTCTGAAGTCCAGATAAATGTAGGCCTGTGGCTCGGTCAGGCTTTCATAGATAAACTCCGGCGCGAGTTTGGCCCCGATTCCCTTCAAATCCGGACACCGGGCCGATTCACTCGGACCGATGGAATGACACAGGGCACATTGGCCCTTGCTGAAGAAGATCTTCTGGCCGATCGCGGCCAGGTCCTCGGGCGTCTTGACTTCAGCGATGTCAAACGTCTCGATCGCCGGCGGCAGGGAGGGCATCTGCGGAACACTCAGGGCAATCAGGGTAAACGTGCCCAACACGATCACCACGAAGCCCACCACCCTGAGGAATCTGGACTTGATAAAGAGCAGGATGCAGATGCCGAATCCTACGACAGTGAGCCCGATCAACTGGAGTAATGCAACTTCACTCATGGGTTCTCGCTCCGGTTCGGTAAGACCAGCGTCAATGGGTTCTCAGGCATGACGTCCGACCTCTCCTGGCAGGGTCGGGTCATCCGCTCGTGGAGCCCCTCCGGCCATGGCCGGTGCCACGCCTTGAGGAAGCCTGGCCGGGTCTTCCTGAGGGGTCCCCTCATGCGGGGTTTTCTTCCCCTTGTCACCCATCGTGGCCACCCAAAAGATAAACGCGACCAACAGACAGAAAACAAAGGTATTGAGGGACATGAACGCCGCGGCATAGCCCAACGCCGGAGAATAGGCATAGTCCGACGTGTCTCGCATCACGCCATACACGTGCCAATGCACACGGGAGGATGATCGGGCATACCCCATCAACGACATCAGCAGGATCACCATCACCGCGTTGGACACCAAAGAATAGCCGGCCCGGATCGGCATCTGCCCCCAGACCATTTCCGTCGTGGTCTTGGCGCTTCTCATCAGCAAGGCCGTCAAGGGCGTGAAGGTCACCATCACAAACAGAACGATCAGAACCTGGGCCACGGAGAAATAATTGATCCGAATGATCGCCGGCACGAAATAGCCCCACACCCCGAGCACGATGACCGCGATCCCGGCGAGCACCAACAACGCCCCCATCACCGCCTTCGCAATTTTTGCCCATGGGGCTGTTTCCTGTTTACCGGCCCGCCAATACATGATGAAACTCATGAAGGTGACCAGAATCATGAGATTGGACACCGTCATTTTCGCGGACATCACCCCGAACACCCCAAGCAGCGGATGATGGGTCCCTCCCATTTTTCTCGCCTCCTCGAGGCTGGCGACGAGGGAATGCGGCGTCATCCAGACGCCCAGACAGACCATCAGCACGATCAGCATGGCCAGGATCGGTCGTCGGTACGTTCGCTCGGAGCCCGGAATCCGGTAAGTAATGCCCATCCAGAAATAGTAATTGGCTCCAAGGAACAGGACCCCGATCAGCATGGCCTGCAGGATGAAGAGCCACGCCAGAAACCCTCCCATGAGGGTAATGCCCATTTGCTGGTTGTACTGGTAGATCTCTCGCATGAGCCAATACCCGGCAAAGGGCAGAGGAAGCATCCCGAACACGCCGATGAAGTTTCCGACGTAGCCCATCCAGTCATAATGCTCCCGTTCCTCCTGGCTGGCCGCGAGCAGATACCGGATACCGGCGTAGGCCCCGCAAATAAACCCGCCCAGGACGACGTTGGCAATGAGCCGATGGATATTGACCGGCCACCACGTCGGATTCCACGTCGCCGCCCAAGCCCGCTCAATCGCCGTGCCCTCCGCCACCACCACCGGGCTGGCCTGGAACGTGGCCCAGGCGTTGGGCACGATCATGATAAACAGGGCGAAGACGTTCAGGAGAAATCCCAAAAACAGATGAAAGGCCTTCCGCCTTCCCTGCATGGCGTCCCATCCGTACCAGTACAGGTACAACGTGACGGTTTCCAACAGAAACAACAGGCAGTACACCATGAAGGACGGGAAAAAGATATCGGACAAATAGGCCATGAGCTTGGGGTACAACCCGATCAGCAGAAAGAGCAGGATGCCCCCGAACAGTGCCGTCGTGGCATACGCGGACGTCAACAGCTTGGTAAACTCTTTGGCCAGCTTATCGTACCGGGCTTCCTTGGTTTTCCATCCGACGATTTCGCAGACCCAGGCAAAAATCGGCACCCCCAGGACGAACCCCGCAAGGAGTAAATGCTGTTGGGCCACGACCCAGACGACGTTTCGGCTTCCAACGCCCGGAATATCTCGATACTCGACCGACATCGCCTGCGTCGCCGCATCCTGGGCCCAGACGACCGCGGGAAGCAGCACGAGGGTCCAGAAGACGCTCCATCCGAAGAGGGACGGCGCCGTCGGCACTCGGGCCTTCAGACGTTCTAGCATGCCGTGGTGTTTCATGTGCTCCCTCATGGGGTATGATCGTTAATGCTCATGCTCATGCTCATGCTCGTGGTCATGGGCATGCCCTTGAGAATCGGAGTCCGCTTTTTCTGCAACCGGCTTCTCCGCCTTGGGCGTTTCTTCTACGGGGGTGTCCTTTTCAAGTTCCTGCAACGTGGCTTCGGCACGTGCCAGGACTTGTTCAGCTTTCTGAATGATCTGCTTGGGGACGACCTTCTCTTCCACTTTTTTCACGTTCACAAATTCGTATTCTTCATGCGGATGCGGGGTGCTCACGGGCAGCAAGCCCCAGAACAGGGCAATCAACACGACGCCGCTTCCCGTAAAGGCCGTCAGGAGAAGCGGTTGATCCCGGGGAATCCGCAGGAGATCCCATTTCGACACGACGTCCTGGAACGTCCCGTCAACTGGCGTGGAAACCCGAACGAACCGTTGCGCCAGGGCCCCCAGGCCGAACAACCAGCCGTACAGCAGGACGAGCAGGACGAGGGTGACCGGCGTTCCCCACATTACCAACTCCAGGCTGATTTGTTCCGCAATGGGAATCACCAGGACGTTTTCTTCGACAACGTGAATCGTGGCCGCGACTGCGGATTGGGCCAGGGACTTGACTCCGCTCAGGATGAAGAACAACAGCGGAAGAGAGATGGCCGAAAAAACCGCCCATTGCCCCCACAGGCGAAGCCCCGTCCCCTTGGGGGGATCCACGTGCAATCGTTCGAGAAACACGGTTCGCGCGCACAGGCCAAGCGCCCACAGGTCGATAGGAATGGAGAGCAGCAGCAACGCCTGCAGACCAATCCCTTCCCATGGATGGACCCCGGCCGCCAGCAGCAGCAGGGCCACGACCAGTTTGAGCGGAACACCCGTCCAAAACGTTGGCCAAACCACCAGGAGACCGAGTTTCGCGTTCGACATGTTAATCCAGGAATTCCCTGTTGAGAATCGCGGAAACGGTGAAAATCAGAATCACCGCCATGACGGCAATCCAGCCGATCAGGGCAATTGGTCGCTTGAAAATATTCCGTTCCGGACTCCGGTCGATAAAGGGCAATGCCGCCAGGAGCCCCAGAAACGCTCCGGGAATTGCCACGGCCCCTAAAAACTGGCCGAATTCTCCGGCGAAAATTTTCAAGCGCAACATCTGGAAGAGAAACAGAAAGTACCATTCGGGTTCAGGATGATAGTCGCCCGGATCCGGCGTGGCCTCTTCCAGCAACACCACGGGTTCGATAAACGTCAACGTACAGATGATCAGGAAGACCGTAGCCATGGCCACGATGTCTTTCCAGATCTGCCGGGGGAAGAAATAATCCGTCTTCGCCTTGAGCTGTTCGGCGGTGCCCCTGAACGGACCCGCGGGCCCGGCCTTGCGGAACAGGAACAGATGGAGCCCCGCCAACCCCATTAACGCGCCAGGCAGAATCATCACGTGAATCACGAAAAACCGACTCAGGGTCATCTGTCCCGGCGTCGGTCCTCCTTTCAGGAATCGACTCAGAAAATCTCCGATGATCGGGGTCTTGTCCATGATCTCGACGCCCACGACCGTGGCCCAATACGCCCGTTGGTCCCATGGGAGCAGATAGCCCGTAAACCCGAACGCCATGACGATGCCAAAGAGGGCCAACCCGATCAACCAGATCAGTTCCCTCGGTTTCTTGTAGGCTCCCCACAGGAACACCTGAGACATGTGGGCGAAGACCATCACCACCATGGCCGAGGAACCCCAGAAATGGTAACTCAGCAGAAACCATCCGTAATCCACTTCATGAATGATGTACTGCGTGCTTGCATACGCGTGATCGGTGCTCGGGACGTAGTAGAACATCAACAACAGCCCGGTCACCACCTGCATGATAAAGATGAACAGCAGGCACGAGCCGAATGCATAGGCCCATCGCGATCCACCGGGAACGGGCTCGTTCAGCATTTTGGCCTGAATGGATTTCAGCCCGACCCGTTCATCGACGAAGTCGACGATTTTTTCAAATACGTTGGCAGGTTGTCCGTGCATACAGGGTCCAACGCTACAGCAGTCGGATCTGGTTTTTCACCCCGGCTTTGTATTCGACGTCGATAATTTGCACCTCCCCGGCGGCATTGACCTGCATCGGCAGCACGTCAAGCGCCCGGGGCGCCGGTCCATCCAGCACCTTGCCCGCTTCATCGTAGATGCTCAAATGACAGGGACATAAAAAGACGCCGTCCGGAAAGTTTTTGGTTCTGCGCCACTTGTACCCGCAGCCCAGATGCGGACATTTTCCGGAAAATCCGATGTAGGGCGACTTGGCTTTATTCATCCACACCACGTTCCCTTTGTGGTCGTAAAACTTCCGGTCCTTCCCGCCGTAGACGGCTTTCTGCACTTCGGGCGTGGCCTTGACCACCCAGATGTTTTTTTCGACTTGCTGCTCCGGCATGAAGGCTTCCTTAAAGCCCCTCGTAAACTTGAACTGGTAGCCGATGTTCTCTTTCTTGATCTTACTGACGTTGCCAACGGAAAACCACGAATTGTCAAACGGCTTGTACATGGGCTTCATGAGGTACTTCAAAACGGGGAAGGCCAGAGGCAGCGCGATCAACGTGCCAATGGCATGCGTCATGTTCATGAAAAAGTTGCGGCGGGGCACCCCCTGCTCCAGCCGGGGATAGGGAACGAGCACTTCGCCCGGCTCCACGTGGAGACGGTCCTCGAGGTGGGCAATCTCGACGTCATGATTCGTGACGTAGGCCTCGCGATCCAGGACGGGAAACGTTCTGAACTCCTCAACCGAACCCCGAAGCACGATTTCTTCTTCATTCGGGATTTCCTGCACCCGGTCGATCGGGACCTGCCGGTCCACGCCCGGCGCCGCGTTTTCCCTGACCACCACGTGACTGATCTCGAGGGACAGGGGATCGACAATGACCTTGGAAATACTGCCGACTTCTCCGTCGGCACACCGCGCCTTGGCTTTGATGGTCGGTTGCATCGAACGTCCTGAATTTATTTCATCTTGATGGGTTTTGGCGTATTCACCGAGGAATCTTTCAACGTCGCAAGAAAGGCCACCAGCGCGTCGATCTCTTCGTCGAACATCAAATCCTTGTATTTGTTCGGCATCTTGCCTTTCTTGTACTGCTTGTCGAACCCTTCGGCCTTCCAGCTCTTGGGGTCCAGAATTTTCTCTTTGAGGGCTTCGGGCGTCATCAGATTCCCGATGTTGTCCAGTTCAGGCCCCCGTTTCTTTCCGCCCTGTCCGAACAGCTTGTGACAGTTGTAACATTCCTGCAGGTCCCATTGCTCTCTGCCGAGCGCAACTAGGTCACCCGACGCAGCCGACGTGGTGGGAGTCTCCGTGGATTCTGCCACGACCTGCACCCCGCCGCCAAGAACCTTCAATTGCTGTTCGATCGAAACGGCTCGTTCATTCAGGGCCTTGGCCCGCGCGATCAGCTCTTCGGCCTTCCCCTGCTGGGTCCTGGCTCGACGTGCCTTGAGGATTTTTTCGATCTTGCCTTTTTCGACTTCCGGATCGTATTGGGGAAGGCCGGAGGCCCCGCCGATGTACACGCCGGACAGAACGAGGTAAAACAGGACCAGTCCAACGACGGCCTTCATCCCCTCGAGACGATGCAGGGAGGGGGCATCAAGCAGAATAAACACGCCGGCGCCCAGGATGGCGTAAAGAAAGAACATGACCTGGAACACGAAGGGAAAATGCGTGGCTCGAGCCACCCCCATCAGCACGATCCCGACGATGACGCCGATGACGCCTTTCTTGATGATGTTTCGCGTCAAACTCTGCTCAGCCATACTCGCTTCCCACCTCCGTTACTTGGCCCCGGCGGGCACCGGAGCCGCCTGCGGCGCCTCGGCCTTTTGGCCGGTGGCTCTCAACGTCACGACGATGGCAAAACTCACCACGAGGTAAAAGACCAGGGTGACCCCCGTAATCCACCAGGCGGAATAGGCCAACGTGGGTGTAAAGGATTCCGGGGTAAAGTCCGGCACCAGGTTATACACGTGAAAATATTTTCGCGTGAGGGACCGAACCGTCCCCATCAGGCCCATCGTCCAGATTGCGCTGAACGCCAGGAATATCAGAACGAATTGGGACGTGAAGTCGATCTTCCCCCAGATAATGGTTCCGGTCCTGATGGCCCGGTTGTAGAGAATATAGTTGACCACGGTCAGAAAGACCAGGGTAAACGCGGCTGCATTTTTCGCGGGCATCAGCGCCAATTCACTGGCCCAGGAGGGAAGCTCCAGTTCCTCCGTGGCCAACGCCTGGGTCGCCACGAATCCATGGGGCGTCATCCATATGGCATTGGCCACCACGATCATCAGAAATCCGACCTTGATCATGGTGAAGGACGACACGGTAAATCGCAGGCCCGGAAGCCGGCTCAGAACCGGGGGAAGCACGATCAGCAACGCCAGAAAGATCAACGACTGCCATTCCGGTGGCGGGAACAATTTCCAGGCGGCCCCCATGACCACCGGAATGAGCATGACGGCGATCATGACCATTCCTGAGATCCGTACCTGCTCCACCCCCTGAATCCGCTTCATGCTCAGCCAGATGTAATAGTTGCTGGCCAGAAAGATCAGGCCCACCATGGCTCCCTGCATTTCAAAAAACATCGAAAGTTGGTCTGCCATCATATAAGGACAGATGGACGCATCGTAATCACACAGTTCATAGGCCAAGAGATAGCCCATGAAGGGGAGAAGCAGAAGCGCCCCTACGCCGATCAGATTACCCACGAATCCCATCCAGTCATAGTACGAGCGCTCTTCATCGGTCTTGGCTCCCATGTACATGTACGCGGCAACCAGTCCCGCAATAAACCCACCGAACGTCACGTTGCCAACCAACCGATGGAGATTCAGGGGCATCCAACTGTAATTGGCGATCTTGTCCCACAAGCCCGCGGATTGGACGAACTCAATCAACGAAATCCCCTCGGCAGACTTGGCAGGCGTATTCATGAACGCGGTCGGTCCATCGATCACAAACAACGTGACCGTACCCACGATGTTCAACAGGACTCCCAAGGCAATGTGTCGGGCTTTCTTCTCGCCCTTCAGCGAATCCCAGGAATAAAAATAGGTGTACAGCACGATGGTTTCGAGAATAAACAGGAGCGGATACACCAGGGCGAAAACCAGGAAGAAATGCTTGATGAGCCACGTCGTGAAATCCGGATAGGTGGCCAGCAGGACAAAAATGAAGAGCCCGCCCGTCAACGCGGTCATGCTGTAGAGAATAACCGTGACCTTGGTGACTTCCTTGGCCAACCGATCATATTTCGGATCCTGGTTCTTATACCCCAACCACTCCGACACCACGGCAAAGATCGGGGCGCCCAGAATAAAGGCCGCAAACAAAATGTGCAGTTGGGCCACAATCCACACCCCAGTCCGATTCCCGGCATAGGGGAACTCCACGGGCGGAGGAGCCGGGACCTGGGCATAGGCCACGGCGATCCCTCCGAACACAAGTCCTAGCAGCACAACAAGACTGCGGGTTATGGTTTTCAAAGGCAGGGGCCCTCCTTCTCGTTCAAGCAATGGAGCTACTGACTCGAAGCTTCCCCACCGGCAGCCTCATCACCGGCAGCCTCTCCACCGGCAGCTTCTCCACCGGCAGCTTCTCCACCAGCAGCTTCCCCACCGGCAGCTTCTCCGCCAGCAGCTTCTCCACCGGCAGCTTCTCCACCGGCAGCTTCTCCACCAGCAGCCTCCTCACCGGCCCCAGAGGCAGCGGTTCCCTGAGGCACCCATTTGTTCTGCGCAACGCTGTACTCCATGCCTTTCAACCCGAACGTGGCTTCATAGGCAATCACTTTCCAGCGATCATCTTCGGACAGCTTGGATTTCCAGGCCTTCATCTTGGTTCCCTTGACTCCTTCGGACACGCGCCAGAACCATTGGGAGTCCGAGAACAACTGCATGTGTTCACCCTGACGAAAATCCCGGGCCCCGGCCTTCACGGGCTTTCCATCCTTGCCATGGCAACTGGCACAATTGACGTCGATGTTTTCCGCCCCGGTAAAGATCGCCTTGCCCTGTTCGATAATCTCAGGATTATTCCAATAACCTTCCGGCATGTGCTTATCGGCATATTCCGGAGGCGCGGGGGGAGGCGGAGCAGGCGGCTTGGCTTCCCCACAGGCCGACAACGTCATTCCCAGCACCACGACGGCGACAACACCCCACATCTTTCGGCATGTATCCTTCTGCATAAACATCCTCGCTTTTTTATGTCAATGAACAATCCGAGATCGGAAAGCCGGTTCCTCCGCCTCTCCTCTTATCGCTCCTGGCCCACACCCTTCATGAGCCCTTGCACCTTCCTTCACGAATTCTTTCTCCATCACAATCCCCATGCCTCCGGCAAATTCGAATCCCTTCTCCCCTCCCATCCCTTACAGGAAGGACCGTGCATCATGGGCGATGCCCCAACTTCGGAGTGACAGCATATGACGGGCTGCATAGAATCGAGTCGGGAGAGCTATCCGGACACCCCGTTTTTTCTTCGGAAAGACCAGCACACCTCAATCCTTCAACAACCATTTTACAGGAGGGAAAATTCCAGGAAAAAGGTCCGTGACTTCTAGCATATGGGGCTTTCGTCTGTCAATCATTGTGTAGAGGCCCACCGCTTTGGACGTTCTTTGTGGAGTACCGAAGACATGGTGCCAACAGAGGCCGTGGGCGGGCAAGGTTCAGAATGCCCTTGTCTGCCTTTGTCATGCATGAAGGAATCGTCAAATTGCAGGACGAGGCAATCTGCGGCCAAGACGATTGACGAAGCCTAAGATGGCGCGGCGACGTTCATCTGAGGACGCCCACCACCCGGAAGCCGCTGGATCGAGCGGCAAGAGCTAAGGCGGTATCGTGGGTCGCCATCACAACGTCTTCTTGTCTTCCCTCTCTCCACAACAGCGCCGTGGCTAAATGAATGGCATCCAAGGTTCCGAGGGCGGTGGGAAGTGGGTACGTGGCCCGCGTCAGGATCGGGCGCGTCAGCTCAATAATCTCCATGGATTCCAGCAGTCGAAATACGGCCTCTCTTCTTAACGCAATCTCCTCATCCGAAAGGCCCTCGTGCAACCGCAATCGATCCAAGGTGCGCAAACATTCGACTTCGACCAAAGCTGAGGCAATTCCCCGTTCAATGGACCGCGATCCTTTGACCACATCGCGTTGACGAAGGACGACGCACAGGAGCACGGAGGCATCCAGATAAGCGATCACCGCTCAGCCCCTCGTTCTTCCAGGAGGAGACTGACGATGTCCTTTCGCAGCCTGAGAGGAGGAGGCAAAAGAACCCGGGACAGTTTGGGAGCACCCGGGAGCGGGGCGCGGACCCTGAGCGAGGCTGTCTTGTCTTCACAGGGTACGATTTGCGCGATGGGCGTATGGCGATCCAGCACCGTGAGGGTCCGCCCGCCACGAACGTGGCGAAGGTACGCACTCAGGCCACTTTTCAAGTCGGCAATGCGGACTTTTTTCATGACTGGGAGATAGCCATAATTGGTTAGAAATGCAAGCCAAATATTTCCTGTGTTACGAACACATAAACTGTCCGCATCTGTCACACAACATCTGTCCGGTTTTATCATGTGCCATTTCAGGAGGCATGATGAAGCGGACCGAATGGCGACAGGAGACCAAACAGATGCGATTTGAAGACGCGTATGCAGGGTGCACAGCCGTCATGCCGGACCCCGATCCGGCATCCAGAAGAAGAAAGGCAAAGACAACGACTCTGGATTCCCGATTAAAGATGTCGGGAATGACGGTGAGGGGGCATGTGCGTAAATGATGGAAAGCGAGACTCCGTACCGTCATGCCGGACTCGATCCGGCATCCAGAAAAACGTGGTTGACCCATAAGCGGGACGCACCGGAAACCCCGGGGCTGGCGTCCGTAGCCCTCAAGGACATCTTGTGTGAGCAGACGACGCGCAGGGACGCCGGATCCCGGAGAACCTCCAGACGGCGGCGTAAGGTCTGGGGCACAATCGGCGTTTGAGGCGGGATGCAGCGGCAAGACAAAAGCGGACCATTCATTTGTTATAAAGTAGGACAATTCTATTTGTTGCTAACAGGGCACAATCGACGGTTGAGACGGGATGCAGCGGCAAGCCAAAAGCGGACAATTCATTTGTTACAGAGTAGGACAATTCTATTTGTTGCTAACAAGCAACGAAAAAACTCTTGGCTTGTTTATTATCCTGTGCCAGGCTTACGCGAACGAGTACTCGATCATGTTGGAATTTAAATATCTCCGGACGGCCTACGTGTCCGTGACAGGTAGTTCCCACTGCCTTCCCCATAGGACCACTGGGTTGATAGAAGGTCGATAGAATGGGACCACGAAGACCACAACTCAACAATTCTACTGTGGCTAAAAGAATGCCCAATGCCTGGAGGCTCCTTTTCATCGCCACCCTGCCCTTTATCGGCTTACTTGAAGTTGATGTGATTCAAAAGCAGCGGAGACAGCGAACGATTCGCCCCGCCGACCCAGACTTGGTCAAGGCTGCCGGCCACGGTCAATGCATAGGCCGGCAGCATGGTCGGCCTATTGGTGAACAAAGTCTTACCAAGATAGCGATTGCCGGTGATAAAATCGTGAAGGCCGGCCATCGCATTCACATAGGGGACAGCCAGGAAGGTGAGAAACGTACGCACGGCCGAATCCTCTTATTCCTTCAAAATCACGGAGATCCTGAACAAGGATTGGGGGCTGTGAATGGACTGCGCAACTATGTCGGGAATCCTAAAAGACTTGTTCGGTCACGTCAAGATGAAAAATCGGGGGCGTTATGGGCGAGGCGTCTGTCGTCATGCCGGACTCCGATCCGGCATCCAGAAGACTGGAAGATAAGGCCAAGAAAAAGCCCTGGATCCCCGATTAAAAACGTCGGGGATGACGGAGGGGGCAACATGCGGGAATGACGAACTGGGCATGCGGGGATGACGAATGGGGCTCTTCGCAGGAATGACGGAGAAGGCCTTGCGGGAAGGATGAACTGGGGCGCGGTTGTCATCGGGGATCCGATTTACCGAATCACCACGGCGCGCAGAGGGCTCTCAAGGTTCCGGGAGCGTGGCGGAGAGGAGCCGTGCCTGCGCCTTCTCATTGTTCCGAACCCAGGACTCCCAGTCTTCTCCCGAAGCCGTATCCTCCCCTGTAAAATGGAAGGCCTGAATCTCGCTGCAGAAAATTCTTTGGGGCTCGACATGGTCCGGCTGAAACAGTTCCAGGTAGGGACGCGGGCCGTCAACTACGCGATTAAACACATAGCCGGTGATGCACTCCCGGGATTTCAACTCCAGCGTAATATCGCCACGGTACTGAAAGGCCAATTCGGCGACGTTCAGCAGATCCCGGTGAGAACCCGGACGGAAGATTGCGCCTTGGAGGGGTTTTTCGGAAAGCTCTTCGGGCATATCCTGAGACATGAGCGACGCGGGAAGGGAAGGACCATCAGGTCACGTTGGGGAACAGCATGGCCCTCACGGTTCCGGCCAGCCCGGACCACGAGCCAAAGGTTTCCTCCATGGCCGAGGCTTCGTACCCGCAATGCACCATGCAGTCCCGACATTTCTCATTCCGCCCGACCCCGTACCGGTCCCATTCCGTTGTCTCGAGCAGTTCCTTGAAACTCGACGCATATCCGTCCTGCAGGAGATAACAGGGCTTCTGCCAGCCGAAAATATTATAGGTGGGATTGCCCCACGGGGTACATTGATACTCACGCTTGCCCATAAGAAATTCCAGAAACAGGGGCGATTGGTGAAATTGCCACCGGCGTTTTCTGTTCGTAAGCAGGCGAGAAAACAGTTCCTGCGTCCGACGTCGCGTCAGGAAGCTCTCCTGGTCCGGCGCCTTTTCGTAACTGTACCCTGGGGAGATCATCATTCCCTCCACCCCAAGATCCATCATCTCGTCAAAAAAGGCCCGCACCCGTGGCGGATTCGCATCGTTGAACAGGGTCGTGTTGGTGGTGACGCGGAACCCTCTTTTCAACGCGGTCCTGATCGCCTTCGTCGCCACGTCATACACCCCGTCACGACAGACCGCCAAATCGTGATCATCGCGTAATCCATCCATGTGGATGCTGAAAATCAAATGACTGGAGGGTTCATATTCCTCGATTTTGCGTTCCAAGAGAATCGCATTCGTGCACAAATAGACGTATTTCCCGCGGCGGACCAACCCTTGAACGATCTCCGCCATCTCGGGATGAATGAGCGGCTCCCCGCCGGGAATGCTGATAATGGGAGCGCCGCATTCTTCGGCCGCGGCCCAACATTGTTCGGGCGTCAACCGCCGATTCAACACGTGTTCGGGATATTGGATCTTCCCGCAACCGGCACAGGCCAGATTGCACCGAAAGAGCGGCTCCAACATCAACACCAGGGGATAGCGTGGGACACCCTTGAATTTTTGCGAGAGCACGTAGCTGGTGACGGTCACCATCTGGGAGAGCGGAACGGCCATGACTTTTTCCGAATCCTTTCTCTTCGATTCGAACGATCAGCACATTGACCTGCAGAACGTCCCGTGCAGGCATTCAGAAGACAATGGAGGCGCCGAGCGGGATCGAACCGCTGAATCGCAGTTTTGCAGACTGCTCCCTTAGCCACTTGGGTACGGCGCCCGCCGCTATTATACCGAGGCCCCCGAACCCTGACAAGGAGACATGAGAAACTCCAACCGCTGCGCCGCGGCCATGGGAACCCTACACGCTAGCGTGAGGACAAAACGGGAAGTTCACGATTGGCGGAGGCCTCGTCGGAAACCACGGCACCCTGGGAAGGCTTCGAAGCGGATGATGAGGCTTCTTCACGTGAGTCGTTTTGTGAGTCGTTCTGCTCCAGGGCCATCGACTCGACTTCCTCGATGAGCACGTCCATCAATTGTTCCGACGGCACTTTTCTGACCAGTTTTCCTTTTTTGAACAGGATTCCCATGCCCTGTCCGCCCGCAATACCAATATCCGCCTCTTTTCCTTCACCGATGCCGTTCACTACGCATCCCAGGACGGAGACGTTCAAAGGCCGCTTGATGTGACTCAGCCGTTTTTCGAGTTCATTGGCCATCCGAACCACGTCAATTTCGACCCGACCACAGGTCGGACAGGCAATGACGTTCACTCCGCGATGGCGAAGCTCCAGGGACTTGAGGATCTCAAACCCGACCTTCACTTCTTCCACGGGATCAGCGGCCAGCGACACTCTCAAGGTATCGCCGATTCCGTGAGACAACAACCAGCCCAATCCCAGCGCGGACTTGACGGCTCCGGTCCGCACCGTGCCTGCCTCGGTAATGCCGATGTGGAGCGGATAATCCGATTGATGCGCAAACAACCAGTACGCGTCCACGGCCATGTGCACGTCGGACGCTTTCAACGACACCTTCATGTTCGTGAAGCCCATGTCTTCGATGGCGTGGACCGCGTTCAACGCCGACTCCGCCAAGGCCTCGGCCGTGGGGTATCCGTGTTTCTCCAGCAACGGACGCTCCAACGAACCGCCGTTGACCCCAACCCGAAGGGGAATCCCTCGATCCTGCACGGCTTTGACCACTTCGGCCAATCGCCACCACGGCCCGATGTTGCCGGGATTGATGCGAACGCAGTCCACCACTTCGGCTGCCTTGAGTGCCAACCGATGATCGAAGTGCACGTCGGCAATCAAGGGAATCGAGATCTGCGCTTTGATTTTGGGCAGGGCCTCCGCGGCCTCCTGATCGGGCACGGCAACCCGTACGAGTTCACACCCGACCGCTTCCATCTGATGAATCTGTTCGACGGTTCCCCGGACGTCCCGTGGATGCGGGACGGTCATGGATTGAACCGCAATGGGTGCGCCGCCTCCGATCATGACGGAACCCACGCGGATCTGCCTGGTCTTTTTTCGGGTAATCCTCATGGACGCGCTTCCTCAGGTCACCACCGAACTCACGGAGACACGGGTGAATACATGTTTGGCCCGTTGATAAATCCCGTCTGCCGTCAAGCCGTATTTTTCGCGCAGGACATCCTGCGGTCCCTGTTCAATATACCAGTCCGGCACCCCCAGACACTTCGTCGGCAAGTTGACAATGCCTTCCTCGGAGAGGAACTCGAGCACCGCGGACCCGAATCCGCCCATGACCGAGGACTCTTCGATGGTGAGCAGACATTTCACTTGCCTTGCGACGGTGCCCAGCAACTCGGTGTCAAGCGGTTTAACGAATCGCGCGTTGATCACCGCAACGGAAAGCCCGTCCTGCTCCAGCCGCTCGGCCGCTTCCATGGCCTTGGGCACCATCGCCCCGATCGCCACCAGGGCAAGGTCCCTGCCCTCTCGCAAGACTTCACCCTTGCCCAGGGGCAGGACTTCCGGGACCTGGTCCATCTTCACGCCCACGCCCGTTCCACGAGGATACCGAACCGCAGCAGGCCCGTCGTAACTGATGCAGGACTTGACCATGTGCTGTAATTCATTTTCATCCTTGGGGGCCATGAGCACCATGTTCGGCATATGCCGGAGATAGGCAAAATCAAACACCCCATGGTGAGTAGTCCCGTCCTGAGCCACGAGTCCGCCCCGATCGATGCAGAACGTCACCGGAAGATTCTGCGTAGCCACGTCATGAAGCACCTGATCATACGCCCGTTGCAGGAAGGTCGAATAAATGGGAATCACCGGCCTCATGCCCTGGGCGGCCATTCCCGCGGCAAATGTCACGGCATGCTGCTCGGCAATCCCGACGTCATAGAGTCGGTCGGGAAAGATCTTTTCAAACGCGGTCAATCCGGTCCCTTCACACATCGCGGCCGTAATCGCCACGACCCGCGGATCTTCCTGCGCCACTCGAACGAGCGTGTTGACGGCAACGCTGCTGTACGAGGGGCGCGTGGACGCGGACACGGGCTTCCCCGTGTCGAGGTCGAAGGGCGCACTGGCGTGGAACCACACGGGATCGTTCATGGCCGGCGTATAGCCCAATCCCTTTTTCGTGACCACGTGCAACAACGTCGGGCCATCCAGCTTGAGCACGTTCTCCAGGGTCGGCAACAAATATTCGAATTGGTGGCCATCGATGGGGCCGACGTACCGAAACCCCAATTCCTCGAACAGAAACCCGGGCAACAGCATCCCCTTGGCCAGCGCCTGAGCCCGATTCGCCACTTTCTTCACCGGTTCGCCAAGGCGGGGAATCACGTCCAGAAGCTGATTCGCCGTTTCCCGTATGCGAGTGCCCAACTCCCCGGTAATGGTCCGATTCAGGTAGGCGGAGATCGCCCCGACGTTTTTCGATATCGACATCTGATTATCGTTCAGAATCACCAACAGGGACTTCTGGCTGTCCCCGGCGTGCTGAAGGCCTTCCAGGGTCAACCCTGACGTCAATGCGCCGTCTCCAACCACGCAGACCACTTTATGCGATTGCCGTTGCTGTTCGCGGGCTTCCACGAATCCCACCGCAGCCGAGACCCCCGTGCCTGCATGTCCGGCGTTAAACGTGTCATACGGGCTCTCTTCCCGCTTGCAGAACCCGCTCAATCCACCAAACTGCCGAATGGTATGAAACTGGTCTCGACGCCTGGTCAACAACTTGTGGGCATAGGTTTGATTGCTGGTATCCCAAACGATCAAATCCTTGGGAGCGTCCAACAGGTAATGAAGGGCCACGGTCAGTTCAACGACACCGAGATTGGAGGCGAGGTGCCCCCCCACGCCCGATATCACGGCAAGAATCTGTTCGCGAATTTCCTGACAGAGTTGCGGAAGCTGGTGACGGGGGATTTTCTTGAGATCAGCCGGAGAATCTATCGCCTTCAGCAAGGCCATGCCTTCATGCTCCTCTCTTCCGATGAAAGCACCCACCTCCTCGTGTATGAAGCAATCGGAAAAGAAACGGAAGCAGTTTCACAAAATTCCGCCATGCTGTCAATACGATTCACTTAGGAGTCTTACCAGAACGTCCGTGGTGCACGAGGAACACGGCAACGCCTCGATGACAAAGGCCCCGATGGGCTACAAGATGCCCTGGGGCTTGGCGGTCTTGCTTCGCAATTTCTCGAGCAGCCCATCAACCGATTCGGCCTCGATGATTCGTCCGAATTGACTGCGAAAATTCTTGGTCAGGCTGACGCCGTCAATGACCACGTCATAGACCTTCCAGGTCTCCGATTTCTTCAGGAGCCGGTAATAGAGGGAGATGGGTGATCGCTGGGAAACGACCGTTGTTTGAACCTCGGCAAAATCGCCTTTTCTCCGTTCCCTGAGGTATTCCACCTGCTCGCCGGCGTAGCCATCCACGTTGCCGGCATAGGTTTTGGAAAGAAAGCGCTGAAAGAGGCGCACGAATTCTTTCCGTTCGGCTTCGGTCAATGTTCCCCAGTATTTCCCCAGGGTTCTTTTCCCCATTTCCTGGTAGTCGAAGCGCGTTCCGATGATGCGTTCCAGGATCTCCAGGCGTTCACGGGCTCGTTCCGGATCCCGGAGGGATTCATCACCCAGGACCGTCAAGACCTGATCGATGGTTTCTTTCATCGCCTCCATGGCGGAACCCGTCTTCGCATCCGCGACAAGCGCGCCACCAACCGACAGCCCGAGGATCAAGGCACCGATCAGGGCCAGGATTCGTGTTTTCATCATACTGACGATTGCCGGAGAGCACTGAGACACGACGATGTCCTTTCTTGTCAACACGTCCGATCTCGCGAGGAGTTCTTCACCCTTGCACAAACGGGAGAGGGAGTCAATGGGTCAGCCACGATTTTCCCCCGCAGAGAAAAACGTCTCAAAAAATCTGGTCAGTTGGGCCGAGGCCACGTTTTTTTGCCGACGCAGTCGATCAAACGCCGGCCACGTCCGAGGCGTGCTGACCACGGTCCACAGCCCTCGCACGAACGTGTCGGATCGGCAGAACAGATTCAGGTCGAGTGGCAAATCTTCATCCACGCGATCCGAAACCGATCGAACCACGAAGAAGGGAATGCCGTATCGGACCGCCGTCGTGCCGATGGCCGCGCTTTCCATGTCCAGGCTGTTCGCGTCAAAGGTCCGGGCCAGGGCCTGCTTGTCACGGGCCAACCACACGATGTGTCCCACCGTGACCAACCGTCCGGAGAGAACCGCCGACGATCGTGCCGCACGGCAAGCCTTGTGTCGATACAGGGCATGACAGCCAATTGAGGACTCCACGGGATCCTGACAGACAACCTGCTCGGGAATCACCAACTCACCGACGCGTGAAGGCGCCAGCCCCCCTGCAAATCCCGAGGCAAGCCACACGGTCCAGGGGCCTCTCGGAAAGACGACCTCGCAGGCGGCTTGCGCTCGAGCCCATCCGATCCCGGTCTGAATGACGGCGACGCGACGCGACGCATCCGCCCATCGACGCCATTTGAGCCCACCCACCCGCTCCACGCGACTTCCCGGCAACGCACGTCCAATGGCGTTAAATTCCCACGGGGTCGAGGCAAAAACAGCGATGGTCTCCAGGAAGCGCTCCGAAACACGTTGAAAGGGACGGCGTCAATCAGCGGCGATGGCCTGGCCTGGCCTCTTGCGCGATCCGTTGCAAGGCTTCGGCCTTCGTCTGCCCGTACATGCGAACGTTCCGATACATGGCCAGTGCCCATGCGGGGAAGTATTTGCTGTAGCCATGATACCGAAGATAGAACACGCGGGGAAATCCCGTGCCGACGTGGAAGGGTTCGAGCCACGTCCCATTCTCCTGTTGCCGGCGAAGCAGAAAATTGACGCCTCGTGCGACGCTCAAAGAATCGGACAGCCCCGCGGTCAACAGGGTCATGATGGCCCACGCCGTTTGTGAGGGAGCGCTTTCGCCCTTTCCGGACCACACCCGGTCGGCGTACGACAGACAGGATTCTCCCCATCCGCCATCCACGTTCTGTCTGGATTCGACCCAGGCCACGGCGCGTTGAATCCACGGCGCGGACATGTCTTCTCCAATGGCTTGCAGGCCCACGATGACACACCACGTCCCATACAGGTAGTTCACGCCCCATCGTCCATACCAGCTCCCGTCGGCCTCCTGCTCTCGTCGAAGAAACTCAATCGCCGGGGCCACGGCAGGGTGGGACCGGTCATACCCCAAGGCGCCGAGCATCTCCAGACACCGGCCCGTGAGGTCCGCCGTGGGAGGATCGAGCAACGATTCATGATCCGCGAAGGGAATCTTGTTGAAGATCAGGCGGTCATTATCCCGATCATAGGCTCCCCACCCTCCGACGGAGCTCTGCATGGCCAAGGCCCATTGCAGCCCCCGCTGAATGGCTTCATCCCGGTCCGCGGGCTGAAGCGGAGAACATTTCGCCAGGGCGGTCAGCACCGCGGCCGTATCATCCACGTCGGGATACCATTCATTCTCGAACTGAAAGTACCAGCCACCCGGAACGGCCGTAGGAGCAGACACCACCCAATCTCCCACCTTTTCCGTCTGTCGGGAACGCAACCAGGCCGCGGCCCGCGAAAGCGCCGCATGCTCAACGGGGAGACCTCGTTCCACGAGGGTGTTCATGGTTAACGCCGTGTCCCAGATCGGAGAATGACACGGCTGCAGGTGAAGCGTGGACGGGCCATCGGCCGAAGCCGGCGTTTCAATTTCCAGGGCCTCGATCTCCCGAAGGGCTTTCTGAATGAACGGATGCGTCGTGGGGTATCCGAGGGCCGTCAGGGCAAAGATCGAATTGGCCATGGCCGGGTAAATCGCTCCGAGCCCCCCGTCACCCTGCATGTGCTCCAGCAGCCAGGCCTCGGCTTTCTTGATCGCTCGTTTCCGCACGGAGAGCAGCGGGTGCTTCTCGTAGATCTTGAGCATGCCATCGATCCAGACGAAGACGTTCCGCCAACTCATGAACTGGGGATCTTTTTGAAACGGCGGAGCCTTCCGGTAGTTGATGTGAGCCCGGGGCGTACAGAACAACTCTTCGATCCCCCGTCCTTCGGGAATCCGGCATTCACGGCGAATGGCAAACACGATGAGCAGGGGAATCAGAACGGCCCTGGACCAATACGAGATGGCGTATACGTTAAAAGAAAACTTCTTGGGCGCCAGCAGGATTTCGGGAGGCATGCTCGGAAGGCCGATCCAGTCGTATTGACCGAACAAGGCCAACGTGATCTTCGTAAATACGTTGGCCGACACGACGCCGCCCTTGGCCAGGATGGCCTGCCGGGCTCGCTGCATCCCCGGATCATCCTGCGGGACCCCTGCCAATTTCAAGGCAAAATAGGCTTTGACCGAGGCACTGACGTCCATGGGGGCTCCGACGTAAATCGGCCATCCACCATCCTCGAGTTGGGTACCCTGAAGATAGCGAACCATGCGGGCCTCCCGCTCCTCGTCGACGACCCCGAGATAGCGACGCAACATCAGATACTCCGACGTCAACGTCGTATCCGCCTCCAATTCATAGACCCAATAGCCCCGTTCGGGATGCTGCTGCTCAAGCAGCCACGCCGTGCTCCGCGCCAAGGCTTCTTCCACGGCTTCCACGTGGGTGGAGGAGGAACGGTCAGGCAGGCAGTCCATGACCCCGATCGCGTCCGGGGCATTCGCGACAAGCTTCAGGGAAGGATGGTGTGGCTTCCCATGACGTGGTACCTCAGGGAGAGCAGAAGAAAAAAAACTCTCGGACAGCCGTCCAAAAAAATTTATAAGAAGATTCATGTCTGAATGATATCGACCGCGTAAGTCGAGAGGCAGGTCTCACGACGAGAACGACGCATCTTGCCCGACGGGACCGTTGGCTTATAACAAACCTTCTTCAGGAGAGTCAAGGATTTTACCGGGCGACGGCGACGCCACGTTCGAACGACGGCCCCAGACCGTCCCGTTTTTCAAGGGGGACAGGGAGGCTAGAAGGCAACGTCATTCGTGACGTTGAGCAACGTTTTCGTCTCATCGATGGTCCACACGTCACAGGTCGGGTCACCGTCAATATTGGCCGTCGCCGTGGCCGTAAAGCCCGTCTTCGAGACCTTGTCCAAGGTCGAAGCCGTACATCCGGGCGGCAACGTTCCGGAACTGCTGTTCCCCAATTCATAGTAATACAACTGCGAGGATCCGGTGACCGAAAACCCGATCGCGTTGAAATCATCGACGTATTTGTTCTTTTCGGCGAAATAGGCCAACTCGCTGGCATGAATCGCCACGAGGTTGTTTTTGGCTTCCGATTGTTTGGCCCGAGCCTGATAGCGAAGAAAATTCGGAATGGCAATCACCGCCAAAATGCCGATGATGGCCACGACGATCATCAACTCGGTCAGACTGAACCCCCGCCCATTGCGGATAGCCTGCATCATGTGTTCCCGCCTCCCCCATCTCGGCCCCGGGGCAGCCGTCACGCCGCTTCTCCCGTGGCCCGTCGCCGAACCGTTCCCGGTGAACGGACCATTCGGTCGCGGCAGCTCCGCGTCGAACGTCGTCATCCGATCACTCTTCGCGCAGATTCGGCGGATTCCCAAAGCCTGCCTCACGAAACCGTTTACGTAATGGTTCATTGAGAGGATCCAATTCGATCGCCCGGATCCAGGCGTCCTTGGCCGCCGTTTGGCGATTCTGCAGCAGATAGATTTCGCCCAGGTGCTCAAAAATGACCGGGTCATCGTTGATGAGTTCGGCCGCTCGCTTGATTTCTCGAAGGGCTTCGGTCACCCGCCCGACCTTGAACAAGGCCCACCCCAAACTGTCAACATACGCCCCGTTGTCCGGCTTGAGCGACACGGCGCGTCGAGTCAACTCCACGGCTTTTTCTCCGTTGATGCCTCGATCGGCATAACTATAGCCCAGGTAATTGAGCGCATCGGTATGATCCGGATTAAGGGACAACACCGCTTCCATTTCTCGAATCACGTCGGGAAACCGATCGAGTTTGTCATACGCCGCGCCAAGATTGAATCGCAGATTTTCATCCTGAGGGTGATATTCCAGCCCCTTTTGCAACGCAGACGTCGCCTGCTCAAATTCCTTGGCTTGCAGGTAATTCAAGCCCAACAGCAGATGCGTTTCCGGATCGCCGGGTTTCAGCCGGACGGCTCGGGTCAAATGCCGTGCGGCTTCCTCATAACGCGTGAGTCGATACAGCAGAATTCCCAAGTGAAGCGAGCTGTCGTAAAACGTCGAATCCATGTTGACGTTGATCCGATACGCTTCGATCGCCTTCTCAACCTCATCGTTCTGTTCATACAGCCACCCCAGATAATCTCGAACCCGAAGCTCGGACGGACGAGTCCCAAGAATCCCCTGCAACTCCGTGATCGCGCGACGGCGGTCGTTCATCTCGACGTAGACCAGAGCCCGTTGGAGTTGCAGTTTCACGTCTCCGGGGTCATCCGCGATCAACTGCTCCAGCACGTCCAAGGCTCGCGCGTAGTCCCGTTCTTTGACCAACAGACGGACGAAGTCCTTGCGGAACGTCTTGTTGCCAGGGCCGGTCGCCGACATGAACTGCTGGTACAGTTGAATGGCGTCCTGAATTTCCTGATCAGACTCGTACAGCCTGAGCAAGGCCTGATAGGCCGGCTCAAAGCGTTTGGCCCGGTCAATCGTCTGACGGTAGGCTTCCTTCGCCTCGGAGTCCTTGCCCTGGGCCTCGAAGGCCTTCCCCTGGTAGAAATAGCCGACATGCGAGTCCGGCGCATGGGTAAGCCCCAGAGCGAACACCGCTTCGGCCTCGAGTGGGCGTTTGAGATTGAGCAGCAGGACCCCCTTGCCGAAATAGGTTTCCCCGCGTTCGGGATTCACGCGGATCGCTTGATCGTAGAACTCCAACGCGCGGTCCAACTCCCCCCCGCCTGCATAGATTCTGGCCATTTCCGTCAGCAGGGCCGCATCCTGAACCCGCGCCGATGGGATCCGGTCCAACGTGGCCACGGCGTCGCGCATGTTGCCCGACAAAAAGTGCAGTGCGGCCACCCGCACGCGCAGAAAGGCCGACTCCGGGTCGAATCGCAGCGCCTCTCGATACTGGAACCTGGCCTTGGGCACGTCATGCTCGAGTTCCGCCAGATAG
This sequence comes from Nitrospirales bacterium, assembly GCA_965221365.1. Classification (GTDB taxonomy): domain Bacteria; phylum Nitrospirota; class Nitrospiria; order Nitrospirales; family UBA8639; genus Bin75. The sequence goes on from OZ244884.1 coordinate 672,166, forward strand.
CCCTGTAAAAAATGATAATACGCCTGGGCCGGCAGGGGCCTGACTTCGGACCCGGCAGCAGGTCGCGGGTCGCTCACCGCGGCACAGGCAACCACGACCAGAGGAACCAGGAGGCAGAGGCCCAGCAGCCGCTCCCCACGTCCGTGAGACGGCCCGCCAGCCCTTCCGGAACACCATGAATGCATCATCGCCCCTTCATCAGGATCAGATTTGACGGTTCTCGATATCGGCAAATTTCGCATACCGTTCCTGGAACGCCAGCGTCCGATCGCCCGTTGGTCCATTGCGATGCTTTCGAATCAAAATTTGAGCAATGCCTTTTTCCTCTGTCTCGGGATTATAAACCTCATCGCGATAAATGAACATCACCACGTCCGCGTCCTGCTCGATGGCCCCGGATTCCCGGAGGTCAGCCAGCACCGGGATGGGGGGTTTCCGATTTTCGACCGCGCGGCTGAGCTGGGACAACGCCAGCACGGGAATGTCCAATTCCTTGGCAAAAGCTTTGAGCGCCCGACTGATATCGGAAATTTCCTGTTGTCGGGATTCCGCACGAGCATGCCCCTGCATGAGCTGGAGATAATCGATGATCAGCAGATCCAGGCCCTGCTCGGCCTTGAGACGCCGGGCCTTGCCACGCATCTGCTGCACCGTGAGCCCTCCGGAATCATCGATGAAAATCCTGGCCCGCTCCAGGCGATCGGCTGCGTCACACAAGGCACGCCAATCTTCAGGCGTCAATTGTCCGGTCCGCAAGGCATGAGAGTCCAGGAACGCCTGAGAACTGAGCATCCGAAGCACAAGCTGGGCTTGAGACATTTCCAAACTGAAAATGCCCACGGTGAGATTCGCGCGAATCGCGGCATGTTCGGCCATCCCCAAGGCGAGACTGGTTTTGCCCATGCTTGGACGACCGGCGACGATAATGAGATCGGACGGCTGCAACCCGGCCGTGATGTCGTCGATCACGTGGTAGCCGGTCGGCACTCCCGTAATGCGTTCTTTGCGGCTGAAGAGGCGATCGACAATCTCCACGCTTTCCTTGATGATCTGATGCATGGCGACAAACGACCGGTCCACGCGTCCCTGGGCCAGCCTGAAGATCTCCCGTTCCGCGTGTTCCAGAAGCTCACTCGATTCCACCAGCTCATCGTACCCTTTGGACACTACCTCGGTGGCCACGCGGATGAGCCCGCGCAGCAGTGATTTTTCCCGCACGATCTTGCAATGATGTCGGACGTTCGCCGCACTCGGCACGGCCTGCACCAATTCAGCCACGTACGCCGCCCCTCCCACCTGCTCCAACTGGCCCTTGGTCTTCAGCAGTTCCGTCAGCGTGATCTGATCGACCACTTCATTCCGTTCGGTCAATTCGATCATCGCCGAAAAAATAGTTCGATGCGCCCCACGATGAAAGTCCTCCTCGACGATCACCTCAAGCGCCTTGTTGATGGCGCTGTTTTCCAAGAGAATGGCCCCCAAGACGGACTGCTCGGCATCGAGGTTCTGAGGAGGAAGACGAAGATCGGACACGTCAGCGAGCATGCGCACCGTTGAGGATCAAGGGTGGAAGATCTTCGACGCAGACCGTCCGTGAGGCCTTTGCCTGTTTCCCCACGACCACCACCTCCCGGCCGGAGACGGAAGGCAGGCCAACCAGCACGGCCCAGGACGTCCCGGAATCCCGGACGCGGGCGCGAATCCTTCGGACTCGAGTCGAATCCCACCGGGGAACGGCGTCCTGATACACCACCAGCCCATGCGAGCGAAGGAGCTGACTCGCGTGAAACGCTTGTCCGAAATGGGAATCGGGCGCCGCCACCAGCACCCGGGGGGGATCCGGGTGTTCCGCGCCTCGGCCAAACGCCAGGAAGACTCGATCCAGGTCCAGGGCAAAGCCCGTGGAAGGCAGATCCTGGCCGAATTGTCCGATGAGATGATTGTACCGCCCTCCCCCGCCCAGTTCACAGCCGACGTTCGCGGAAAACACGTCGAAGACGACCCCATCATAGTAGTCAAACCCCCGAAACTCTCCCAGGTCCAGGAGCAGGTGATCCTGAACGCCGGCGGCCTCGAGCAGCGCATAGACCCTGGTCAATCGCTCGATGGGGGCCAACAGACGGGCGTTTCGGCCGGCAACGGCTCGGCCCCATCGCAAGACTTCTTCCCGTCCATACCGCCCGGGGGCTTCAAGGATGGGCCGGGCGTGCTTGCGCGGCACGCGTTCGGTTTTCAGGATTCGTTCGAGGTTCGGCAGATCTTTATGCGCCGCCGCGAGTTCCGCCTGCTTGCGCCCCTGTTCCGACATGCCCGACTGCGCCAACAACGCCTGATAGAAGCCAACGTGTCCGAGTGAAATTCTGAAATCCGACAGTCCGACGGCTTTCAGGGATTCGATGAGCAGGGTCAGAATTTCGGCGTCCGTCGACGCCTCATCGGACCCGATCAGTTCGACCCCCAACTGCAACACTTCCCGTTCCCGGCCGGCATGCTCGGGTTCATAACGAAACACCGTGGAGCGATAACTCAACCGAAGGGGAAGTTGTCGCCCGGCCATCCCCATCGCCACGATTTTCGCGATCTGCGCGGTCACGTCGGGACGAAGCACGAGCACGCGTCCGGTCGTCCAATCGGCGACTTTATAACACTTTTCGAGCACGTCGGGCGGCAACCCGGCAGAGAGCACATCCAGGTATTCAAAGGTCGGCGGGATGATTTCGCGATAGCCCCATCGGGCAAATCCCTCGAACAACGACTGTTCCAAATGACGAACGCGTTCAGCCGCATCGGGCAACAGCGTCGTCATGCCGATCGGGATCAGGGAACGGGGCGTCGCTCCCGAAGAAACCGCGTGGTGCTCCGAACGTGGGTGGAGACGACGAACCATCGAAAAGAGAGGATCGTTAAGACATGCCTGAAAGATCGACCATGCGGACCGACAGCATATCCGGCTCGCGTTTGATGCCGTCCAGCACGTGAAGAGGCAGGGGTTCATCCAACCCGATGATCAACAACGCGGTGCTGCCTCTTTGGGCACGGGAACATTGCATCCGGGCAATGTTAATGTCGTGTTCCCCCAGAATACGTCCAACCGTTCCAATGACCCCGGGCCGGTCGACGTTATAGATCAACAGCATGTGGCCTTCGGGAATCACCTCCACCGTGTAGGCGTTGCTCTGCACGACGCGAGGGTCCTTTTTGTTGTAGAGGGTGCCGCCCAACTCGTGCACCTGCGTGCCGGCTTTCACGCGGAGACGAATCAGACTCGTGTAATCTCCCGCGTCGCCTCCCTTCATTTCCTTCACTTCGATGCCCCGTTGTTCGGCGATCAAGGGAGCATTCACGGCATTCACCGTCTCGGAAAGGATCGGCGTCAACAGGCCCTTGAGGACCATGACCGTAAGCGGAGTCAGGGACAGCGCCGCCACCTCTCCGCTGTATTCCACGGTGACCTGTTCAATGCCTTCATCGATCAGTTGCGCCTGAAACAGCCCCAGACGCTCGGCCAACCCCAGGTAGGGACGCAGTTGAAGCAGGGCATCGGGGGGAACCGACGGCACGTTCACCGCACCCCGCGAGATGCCTTTCTTGAAGTAGTCGACAAACTGTTCAGCAATCGCGACCGCGACGTTTTCCTGCGCTTCCTCGGTCGAAGCCCCGATGTGAGGCGTACAGATGAAGTTTTCCAGGGTGAGCAGGGGATGATCCGGCTTCACGGGCTCCTCATCGAACACGTCGAACGCGGCCGCGGCGACTTTTCCGCTCTTGAGGGCCTCGTAGACGTCCCGTTCGTCGATGATGCCCCCACGCGCACAATTCACCAGCATGACCCCGTCTTTCATCCGTCCCATGGCGTCGGCGTTAATCAGAGACCGGGTCTCCTGGGTCAAGGGGGTATGCACCGAGATGAAATCGGCCCGTGCGAACAGTTCATCCAAATCCACGGTTTCGATTCCCAATTCCCGCGCGCGGTCCGGAGCCAGATAGGGATCATAGCCAATCACCTGCATGGCCAAGCCCTGCGCCAATTTGGTGACGTAGGTTCCGATCTGCCCCAGCCCCACCAGGCCCAGGGTTTTGTTGTACAACTCCGTCCCCATGAATTTGTTTTTCTCCCACTTGCCCGCCTTCGTGGACCCAACGGCTTGGGGAATCTTCCGACTCATGGTCACCAGCATGGCAATCGTGTGCTCCGCGGTCGTGACCGTATTCCCCCCGGGCGTATTCATCACGACGATGCCCCGACGAGTCGCCGCGTCACAATCAACGTTATCGAGGCCCGTGCCGGCACGCCCGATGATCTTGAGACGCTCCCCGGCGTCAATCACGTCAGCCGTCACCTTCGTGCCGGACCGAACGATGAGGCCGTCATACTCCTTGATGGCGTCCAGCAGCCGTTCCTTGGGCAACTTGGTTTTCACGTCGGCACGAAACCCGGCCCGTTCAAGCACGGCCACCCCGCGTGGGGACAGCGTATCACTGATCAGAATGTTCATGGCATCGTCCTTACGCTTTCCGTTTTTCAAAATCCACCATATAGGCAATCAACGCATCCACGCCGGATTCGGGCATGGCGTTATAGATGCTGGCCCGCATGCCGCCCACCGAACGATGCCCTTGGAGCGTGGTCAATCCGGCCTGGGTCGCACCATCGAGAAAGGCTCGATCCAATGCCGGGTCGGCCAGGACGAACGGCACGTTCATCCATGATCGACAGGACGGGTCCACCGGGTTTCGATAGAAATCGGACCCATCGATCGCAGCATACAGTTTCCTGGCTTTGCGTTCGTTGCGTTCGGCCATGGCCGAAAGCCCGCCTTGCTCCTTCACCCATTGAAAGACCAGGCCTGCCACGTACAGGCTGTAGGTCGGCGGGGTATTCAGCATGGAGTCCGCTTTGGCCTGTTGCGCGTAATCAAACACGCTGAGCGTCGTCGGCAAGACATCCCCGATCAGGTCCTCCCGCACGATCACCAACGTCACGCCAGCCGGGCCGATGTTCTTCTGGGCCCCCGCGTAAATCAGCCCGAACCGACCGACCTCGATGGGGCGTGACAGAATGGTTGACGAACAATCAGCGACAAGCGGCACGTCACCGGTCTCCGGGACCCAATGAAACTCGACGCCCTCGATCGTTTCATTGGGGGTGTAATGCACATAGGCCGCATCCGCATTCAACGCCCATTGTTCAAACTTGGGAATCGAGGAGAATTTCTGGTCTTCGGAAGACGCCGCGAGGCGCACGTCGCAAAATTTCCTGGCTTCGGCAATGGCCTTTTTGCCCCAACTGCCGGTCAAAACGTAATCCGCGCTGCTTTTCCCTCGCAAGAGATTCAGGGGAATCGCGGCAAATTGCGCACTGGCTCCCCCCTGCAAAAAGAGCACCTTGTACGTATCCGGCACGCCCAACAGGTCACGAACGTCCCGTTCGGCCTCGGCATGGACCGAGACAAATTCTTTTCCACGATGGCTCATCTCCATGATGGAGGCCCCGGCCCCGTGCCAATCCATCAATTCGGCCTGAGCTCGTTGCAACACGGCCTCTGGCAACATGGCCGGGCCGGCACTGAAGTTATACACGCGCGACATGAAACAATCCCCCTCGGGCAATACGCCCGGATCATGAACGACCAGAAGACTGGATGAAGAGGGGCCTACGCTATCACATGGTCTCGTGGGGGTCAAGAATGACGCGACACGGGCGACCTAGGTCGTGAGTCTTGCCCAGGCGGTGACGTGGGGAAGCAGGATCAGCGGGCGTTTCACGGCCATGCATTCCTTGCGAAGCCGCTCAGCCAGCGTTTTCACGTCAACCTCTTCGGGCGTGGCAATCCCGAACTCTTCCAGGAGCGAAAGGAGACTGCGAAAGGAATCGGCGATGTAGGGATAGCCTGCCCACGTCTCCGAACCGCCCATCACGGCCTCGAGATGCAGGGCCGGTTCCGGCAGACCGGCCCGGACAAACGTCCGGTACAGGTCCACCCCCATTTCCATGTGCGCGCCCGAACGTTCGAACGCCTCGAGCAGCCACTCGCACAGTTGATTGACGAGTGGCGTCTTCGCATGAGCCAGCGAACGGTAGAGCGTCAAATCCGCCTCTTCAAAAGCCACGATTCCTCCCGGACGCAGACGTCCGGTCAGGTGATTGAGTGCGGCGGCGGGATCGGCCATGTACATGAGGACCAGCCGGCCAACCAGGGCATCGAAGTCATCTGGCAAGTCCAGCGTTCGGGCGTCCCCCGCGATGAATTCGACGTTGGCCAATCCTGTTTCCCTGGCCCGCGCCCGGGCTCTGGCGAGAATCTCCGCGTTGACGTCCACGCCGATGACGTACCCATCCGGCCCCACCAGTTCGGCCACAAGCAGGGCGACGTCTCCGGCCCCGCTCCCGATGTCGAGGACCTTCATTCCATTCCCGATGCCGGCTTCGGTGAAGAGTCGCCGGGTCAGGCCGTCGTAGATTCGCGCCTGCCGAATCAACCGTTCCGTTTCTTCTTCGTCACGCGCCAGTGCATATCTGGGATCTCTCGGCTCACTCATGTGACTTCTTGCTCCTTTCCGGATAGCAACGGTCTCCGGATTGTAGGTGTTCGGTCATTCATGCACAAATTCTTTCGTTTCGGCCACGCCCATGGAGCCGGAGTCTTCTCGAATCGACGTCTCTCCCCGGAGGGAACCGGGCACGGCCGTGGGGAGCAAAAGACGGTCACGGACGTCTGCACGGGAGAGGAGGCGTCAACGAATGCTCCCGGATGGGAATCGCCATCCGGACGGGGTCTCCTGCCTCCGGAGCGATCATCCCTTGTCAGCGCCTCGTGGGTTTGCATACAATGCGGCTCGCTTCACAAACCTGAGGAGTCGAAGACATGGACGGATTACGATTCGAACGCCGCGGCGAAGGAGATTACTACAAGGTCATTCTGCACATCGGGAGCACGTACGTTCCGGTCAGCGACGAGGACGTCGAAGCCCTGAAAACGAACAGCTCGGTAGCCGACGATCAATTTCTGGGATTTTTCTTGGACCGGCTCGGCTATTCCCCCTACCTCAAGGACCAGATCAAAGCGGAATTACTGAAAATCGGCGATCCCTCCCAACAACGTTCCAGTCTCCGGCAAGCCATCCAGGAGCTCTGAGCGAGGGCACGCGCCGTCAATCGTGATATCCGCCCACGATCTTGTCGATAAAATTCAGGATGGCGGTTTTCTTCGCGGGATCCTTTTCCAGTTGCAGGGCCCGTTGATAATGATCCCCGGCAATATCGGGTTTGCGTTTGAGATCATAGACCCGGCCCACGCCAAACATGGCTCTCGCATCATCGGGATCGGCCTTGAGCGCCACGCTGAAATTGTCCAGCGCCGAATCGACCTGCCCCCTTTCCAGTAACATCCAGCCGGTTTCCGTAGAAGCCGGGCCAAAGTCCGGCCTGATTCGCAAGGCTTCCTGATATTCCCGCAGGGCGAGGTCGCGCCGCCCCTTTTGGTCATAGATTCCGGCCAGCGCATAATGCACTTCGGCGTCTTCCGGATCGAGTTGCACCGCGGTCTTGTATTCACGAATCGCCGCGTCGATCTTTCCCTGTTCGGCAAGCGCACAGGCCAAATTCACGTAGCCCAACGCCTCATCGGGGTGGAGCCTGATCAGTTCCCGATACTGGGGAATGGCCATTTCCAACTGACCGTGCTCCTGATACGCCACACCCAGGTTCAGGCGAGCGGCGGCATAGGCCGGATCCAATTTGACGGCTTGGCGATACGCCTTGATGGCTTTGTCCGTTTGCGCCATCCGTTGATAAATCTGGGCCAGGAAAAAATGGGGAAACGGAGAGTCGGGGACCAGTTGCCTGGCCGTCTCGTAACTCCCGATCGACTGCTCCGACTGACCGGACTGCGCCAGAAACAGGCCATGGAGCAAATGCACGTAGCCTGCCTCCGGATAGGTCCTGCTCAGGGACTCAATCCATGCCCGGACGCTCGCGATATCCGCTTCGTCCTGTAACGACTTCGCATGCATCTGCCACGCCAGGGCAAATTCGCCTTTCAACAGATACACGGCGTTCAAGGCAAAACAGGCCTTGGGTCCAGCGGTCGCCTCCCAGCGAGTCGCAGACTCGAGCACCGTGTCCCAATCCCCTCTCAAAACGGCCTGTTCGATCTTCTGTTCTTCACTCATGTTCTGCGTACGGGTCCCATCCGGCAGACGCCGGCTCAGCGCGTCAGCACGTCCTCCACGTCAGGCGGCGTGGCGACGATCGCTTCGCCCAGATACGGATACTGTTTCATGATCTGTTGTTTCATGGCCCAGGCGATCCGGCGATAGGACCAATGGCCCTTGACCCCTGACCGGAGCCGGATCATGTACTCGGCCTGGGCATAATCCATTTTAAAGACGCACCGTACCCTGAACCCGAAGGGAATCGCGTAGATCGAAGCCTCCTGATCCATGCCCCGCAACCGTTCGATATCCAGTCGAACCGCGTCCATGGCCGCCCCATATTCCCGATCCAGCCCGGCCTCACGCAATGGATCAGGGATCTCATAGCCGTGAACGGTGGTAAAGTTCTGCTGGATTTGCTGGCACCGCCGATGGCGGTGCAGGTCCCGCCACCCTCCGATATCCATCAAGACGTCGAAGATGAGGGGATAGCCGCATCGCAACTCCCTGAGCAACTCGTCATACGGCCCCCGACGCCGGAAGACCGCTTCGAGGACTTCCTGTTTTTCCTTGTCCGACCACGCCTGCACCACGTCCAGAATCCGGCGATACGGCGCATGACCGACGCGATACAACACACTCGTGACCATTTCATCCATCAGCGAATGCGGTTCGATGAGATCCACCGGCACCACCTGATCGGCCCATGCCGACGGCAGATCCAACCCCACTTTGCGAAAGATCGTCCGGGCCTGCTTCGCCACGTCGCGATAGGCCTCGGTTTGGTACTCGCTGGACTTGGCGTGACGGGCCAGCGTCGGCGCGAGCGGCTCCGGGGTCCCGGTCTCACCGCACAACGCTCCCCACACGTTGGAAGGCGCTTTCGCACAGGATTCCTGCAACTCCCGGCCGAGTCCCTGGAGTTCCGGAAGTTGCGCGGACAAAAATCGGGTGATCTGTTTTTCCAGTGTCCGGATACTCACCACCTGTCCCACGTTCGTCGTGGAGGCCAGGGGCAACAGATACCGCGTGCTGTCGTACACGCGCGCGGCAAGGGTTCGCGCGTAATTCGCCTCGCTCATGGCCTCGGGCCTGGGAGAACGCCGTTGAAGATGTTCGAGCAGCGGATCGTGAAACGTGCGATAGAGATTGAACAGGCTGCCCAGAATCCCCCGGTAAAACGCCTCGGGTTCGGAATCCAGGATGTTCGACGGCACGTAACAGCCGGACACGGCAAAGTTCTGATACCGACTGGACTTGGCCTGTCCGTCCCACAGCGGTTCATCCTCCAGGCGAATGGCCGCCAATTCGGAGATCCCTTCCAGGCACACGGTCACGTGCCCGAGATCGGCGATCGAGGCATGGCCATAGGCAAAATAGAACTGCTCCCAGAACTTCTCGGACGAATGCCCATGGACCCACTGCAAGCTCTCTTCTATGGAATCCGGAGAACGACTGTACCGGGCCAGGGCATAGGCCGCTTTTTCGGGCGGCATCGGAGCCAGGACGATCACCCGGCGTTTGTGTTGTGCGTCAACGGACATGGATCGCGTTCCTTCAACCCGCGATGCACTATAGTCAGGCGAAGGCTCCGATCTCAAGTCCTGACGGACTCCGTCTTCAGCGGGGCTCCGTCTTCGGAACGTCTCGATCAGGGAGCAAAAAAATCCTTGCAACCATTGGTTTCGATGGCTAGACTCCGCATCCGACCAAAGAAGGAGGGAACCATGGACGCGACACCTCTGGCAAAACGAGGACACGCATGAGCGAAAACACCCAACAATCCATCCATGGGCAATGGTCTTCGCGGTTAGCCTTTGTCCTGGCCGCGACCGGCTCGGCCGTGGGCCTCGGCAACATCTGGAAATTTCCCTATATTACCGGGGAGAACGGGGGAAGTGCCTTTGTCCTGTTCTACGTCCTCTGCGTGGCCGTCCTGGGCATTCCGTTGCTGATGGCAGAGGTCATGCTGGGCCGGCGTGGCCGACAGACGCCGATCAACACCATGAAGACGCTGGCAGCGGAAAGCAAGGCCAGCCAGGGCTGGCAACTCATCGGGTGGTCCGGCACCTTGGCCGGTGTGCTGATTCTGTCGTATTACAGCGTCATCGGCGGCTGGACGATTGCGTATCTCCTGTATTCCCTGGAAGGCACCTTCTCGGGGTTGACCGGTGAGGGGGCCTCGACCCTGTTCAGCGGATTCGTCGAGAATCCCCTCGTCCAGATCGGAGGGCACACGGCGTTCATGCTCCTCACCATGTTCGTCGTGGCTCGGGGCGTGCAGAGAGGATTGGAGAAAGCCGTCACCGCGCTCATGCCGGCCCTGATTCTCCTGTTATTCGTGCTTCTGGGCTACGCCATGACGACCGGCTACTTCATGAAGGGGCTCGCCTTTTTATTCACCCCCGACTTCACCCACTTTTCGAGCGCCAGCATGCTCACGGCCCTGGGCCACGCGTTTTTCACGTTGAGCCTGGGAATGGGGAGCATCATGATCTATGGGTCCTACGTGCCCAAAGGCACGTCCATTGCCGCGACGTCCGTGGCCATCGCCGTAGCCGACACGGGAGTCGCCCTCGTCGCGGGCATGGCGATTTTTCCCATCGTCTTTGCCAATGCCCTGACGCCAGGAGCCGGCCCCAGCCTCATCTTCGAAACCCTCCCCGTGGCCTTCGGCAACATGGCCGGCGGGACCCTGTTCGGCACGCTCTTTTTTCTGTTGCTGCTGATTGCCGCGTGGACCTCATCCATTTCGCTGATCGAACCCGCGGTGACCATGATGATCGAAAAATTCAACCTGACTCGTGGACAAGCCTCAGGGTGGACCGGACTCGCCACGTGGCTCCTGGGGTTCGGCACGGCCTTTTCCTTCAACCTCTGGGCAGACGTCAAGGTCGCAGGGATGACGTTTTTCGATCACCTCGACTTTCTGACTTCAAACATCATGCTGCCCGGAGGGGGAATCTGCATGGCCATCTTTGCCGGCTGGGTGATGACCAGGAAAACGAGCCAGGCGGAGCTCAACATGACAATCGGCTATTCCTTCTGGTACGCGGTGATTCGCGTGATCACCCCGGTCTCGGTGTCGATTGTCCTTCTTCACGCTATCGGAGTTTTCTGAAGGCCATGCCTGACGGCATGGCCTTCAGAGACGGCACTGCTTAGTCAATCGGCACAGGAGGGATGAGGAGAACTCTCGGAACCCGGGGCACCCCGTCGTCCGAGAATGGGCACGTCCTGCCTAATCGCCGAAGAAGACCAGGGCTCCAAGCCCCACGTAATGCCCGGTGAATTCGGTCTCGAACGTGTTGCCAGTCGTGCTCCCTTGGAAGCTCGGGTTCTGGCTCGAGAAATACGAATAATCCAGGAGCAAAGTCACCGGCCGGTCGGCGACCTGAATCTCGTACCCAACGCCCGCGAATAACTGATACGCGAACACGGTGTCGCTGTCGTCCAAAAGGGTCGTACCCGTCAAGGTGGACTCCACGTCCGCAGAAAGAAAGGCCACTCCCAGCCCACCACCGATATAGGGTTTCAGCCCCGATGCGAAATGAAAATCATAGTAGGCATTGGCCAGAAGCGTGATGGCCTCGGCAGTGCCATCGATGTCGTGTGTGCCGAGAGCCTGTTGGTCGGCCACGGCTTTCAAGTCAATCGTTTGGCCAGGATTATTGGGATCAGGAACAGTCGGGAGAGTAGCATATGACGACTGGTTTGCGGGCAACATAAACCGGTTAGCTATCGCTCCAGCCGCAGTCTCTACAAAGCCGCCTGCGCTTCGCACGTTTATGGAATCCAGCCCGTTCCGGCGATAGCCGACTTCACCTTCGAGACGAAAGTTGTTGTGGAAGGCATATCCAACGGCCCCTCTTACGGCAAACCCCGTTTTGGTATCGGCCGTCAGGTCGAGCGGCGTCGGATAGTCTCCGGATGGACCCTTGGTATCAGCACCGTTCAGAAAGCTGACGTCCCCTCGGCCACCGATGTAAAACCCCCGGTCAGCAAACACGAGCCCGGCCGAGGATATCCCCATGATTAGTGCAGAAATCAAGATGAACAGGCTTCTGAGCATTTGACACCTCCTCTGATTGTCCCTTAATCCGGTTTGCCAATCATCGACCACCCGGATCTCGATGGCTGTTCAAGTCGGCAAGATATAGCACATCAGGCCGGATAGTACAATCGTCAACCGTGACGCCCCCTTGAAACTCCCTGAACCTTTCCCCTACTGTGCCGCCTGATGTCGTGGTGGTCTTGTCTGCTCACGGGCGCAGCGTATGCGCTCTCGGTCTCCAATCCGTTTGAGGGGATTCCCTGGGGGGCATTCGCCTGGGTCGCTCTCCTGCCCCTTCACTGGGCGCTGATCCGCGCCACGCCGGGACAGGCTTTCTGGCGAGGATGGCTGGCGGGGTTTCTGGCATTTATCGGCACGATGTATTGGGTCGTGACCGCGATGCATCTGTATGGGAAGGTTCCCCTCCCCATCAGCATCGTGCTGATGCTGGCTCTGGCAGGATATCTGGGCCTGTACGTCGGCCTGTATGCCTGGGGGGTTGTCCGGCTGGAGCAACGATGGGCCCACGCAGCATGGCTCCTGGCCCCCTGCCTGTGGGTCTCTCTGGAATACGTGCGGACCCACGCGTTGAGTGGATTACCCTGGGGCCTGCTGGGCTATTCCCAGTTTCAATGGCTGCCCGTTATCCAGATCGCCAACGTCACCGGCGTCTACGGAGTCTCGTTTCTCATCGTGCTGGTGAACGTCTCGTTGTTTCTCCTGTTCCGTTGGGTGTGGGCCGAACGCTCGAGGCGCTCCGCCCTCCCCCGTCCCTGGATTCCGCTGGCCTCAACCGTTGCGGTTCTCCTTGCGACGTGGCTCTACGGGCTGAACCAGCTTCAGCTTCCTCCTGCTGAACGCGTCACCGTTGGAATCGTCCAGGCCAATATCGATCAGGCGCGTAAATGGGATGCGACCTATCGCGCAGCCACGTTGGAGCAGTACCAACGGCTCACGGAAACCGTGAGTCCCGGGTCGGATCTGATCCTTTGGCCCGAAGCGGCCACGCCCTTTGTCTTCGAACGGGAGCCGGGCTATCGATCACGGGTCACCGGGATGACGAAGGACGCCCGGGCCTCGCTGGTCTTCGGAAGTCCCGCGCTCCGGCGTCGGCCAGACGGCACCCCGTATCTGCTGAACAGCGCGTATCTCCTGAATCCCTCCGGGGAGATCGTCGGGCGGTATGACAAGCAACACCTCGTCCCCTTTGGCGAATACATTCCCCTGAAACGGGTGCTCTTTTTCCTGGACAAGCTGGTCGTCGGCATCGGCGATTTTGAGCCTGGACCGGGTCCGACCCTGCTGGCCTTTGGGCGTGGGCCTGAACAACGGCAAACCCGGTTCGGGGTCGCCATTTGCTTTGAAGTCATTTTTCCGGATCTCGTGCGGCGCCTCGCCGATGAAGGCGCCCATTTTCTGGTCACGATCACCAATGACGCCTGGTTCGGAGAAACCGTAGCCCCGTATCAACATTTCGGGATGGTCGTCTTCCGGGCCGTGGAAAACCGAATGGCCTTTGCCCGCGCCGCCAATACCGGCGTTTCCGGATTGATCGATCCGACCGGGCGCATTCTGACGACAACCCCCATTTTCAGCGAGCAGGCCATCGTCGGATCGATCCCCCTGCGTTCACCCTCGACGTTTTATACACGATTTGGCGATGTGTTTGCCTGGGGCTGTGCTATAATGGCCCTGTTATCGTTCATTCGTCTTTTTCGCAGACCATCCGCGATGTGACACCGGGAGTTCAACCGCCACACAAAGGAGCCAGGCATGTTTGAGGACATTCGAAACCGTTTGCAGGTCACGAAACACCACGTCCGGGATTTACGGAGGCGTCTTTGACCTGCCTCGACTCCAAAACGAGCTGGAAGAACTCGAGCGGGAAAGCGCCCAACCCGATTTCTGGAAAACAGCATCGACGGCCACCAACGTCGGACGCCGCAAGGCCGCGATAGAACGGGACATCGCTCGCGTCGCCGACTTCGAGCAGAGGCAGGCCGATCTGGAAGCCATGCTCGAACTCATCGGGGACGAAGGCGACGCCGAACTGGAAGCCGAATTGGCGCAGGGCCTTGAGACATTGGAAACGCGCGTGGCCGGACTGCGCACGGAGCAGTTGCTCGCCGGCGAACATGACGGGCGCTCCGCCATTCTGGGGATCAATCCCGGTGCCGGGGGCACGGAATCCCAGGATTGGGCCCAGATGTTGATGCGGATGTTCGTACGATGGGCCGAGAACAAACAGTTCAAGGTCAGCAGCATCGACATCCAGCCAGGGGATGAAGCCGGCATCAAGAGCGCCACGCTGAGCATCGAGGGCCCCTATGCCTACGGCTATTTGAAATCGGAAGCCGGAGTGCATCGGCTGGTACGAATCTCGCCGTTTGACGCCAACAAACGTCGCCATACGTCGTTCGTCGCGGTGTCGGTCTATCCCGAACTGGACGACGACGTGACGGTTGAAATCGACGAAAAAGACCTGAAGATCGATACGTTTCGTGCAGGCGGGGCCGGAGGACAAAACGTCAATAAGGTCGAGACCGCGATTCGCATGACCCACCTTCCCACCGGCCTCGTCGTGCAATGTCAGAACGAACGCTCGCAGTTGCAGAACCGCATGGGCGCCATGCGGGTGCTGAAAGCAAAATTGTTCGAGCTGGAGCAACGGAAGAAGGAGTCCGAATTTCAGAACATCGTCGGCGAAAAAAAGGACATCGCCTGGGGGAGTCAGATTCGGTCCTACGTGTTCCAGCCGTACCAGATGGTCAAGGATCACCGCACGAATCATGAATCAGGAAACGTCTCGTCGGTCATGGATGGCGCCCTCGATCCTTTCATCGAAGCCTATTTGCAACGGGGCGCGTCATAAGCACGTGCCGGGGCACGGCCACGCCCGGGAACCACGCGATGGATGAATCCAACGAACAACGCAGCCAACGCATTCAAAAGCTGGACGTGCTCAGAGCCATGGGGGTTCAGCCCTATGGCACCCGCTTCGAGACGACGCATCGGGTTGAAGGCCTCCTCGCGGCTCATGGAACCAAGACCAACGACGAACTCGAGCAAGAGGCCATCGATTGCCGTCTCGCGGGACGCATCGTGGCGCTTCGCCGGTTCGGCAAGGCCGCGTTTGCCTCGCTTCAGGACGGGGCGCATCGGCTCCAGGTGTACGTCAAAAAAGACGTGCTGGGCGACGACGCCTTTCGCCTGTCCAAGGAATTGGACCTGG
Source organism: Nitrospirales bacterium (assembly GCA_965221365.1). Taxonomy (GTDB): domain Bacteria; phylum Nitrospirota; class Nitrospiria; order Nitrospirales; family UBA8639; genus Bin75. The sequence continues at coordinate 687,606 of OZ244884.1, forward strand.
GCGACTGGATCGGGGTGGACGGCCGACTGTTCCGTACGAAAACCGACGAGCTGACCGTCGAAGTCCGCACCCTGACGTTCCTGTCGAAAGGACTGCGCCCCCTTCCTGAAAAGTGGCACGGCCTGACGGACGTTGAGATCCGATACCGCCAACGCTACGTGGACCTGATCGCCAACCCCAAGGTTCATGCCGTGTTTGAAACGCGCAGCAGGATCATTGCCGGTCTCCGCGCCCATCTCACCGGACAGGGGTTTCTGGAAGTGGAAACGCCGATGATGCACCCCATTCCCGGAGGGGCCACGGCCCGGCCGTTCGTGACGCACCACAATTCGCTCGATATGAACCTCTACCTGCGCGTCGCGCCCGAGCTCTATCTCAAGCGCTTGATCGTCGGGGGCTTTCAGCGCGTGTTCGAGATCAACCGGAATTTTCGCAATGAAGGCATCTCGACCATCCATAATCCGGAATTCACCATGCTGGAGTTTTATCAGGCCTATGCCGACGACCGGGATCTCATGGCGTTGACCGAAGACCTGTTCGGCCGGCTCGCGCGGGATCTTCTCGCCACCACCACGCTGGCATACCAGGGGCACGAGATCGACCTGGCGCCCCCGTGGCGCCGTGTTCCCTATGTCGAAGCCATTCTGGAGCACAATGCCTTCGAGCGAAGCGTACTCGAAGATCAGGAGGCCGCCACGGCCGCGGCCCGAGGGCTCGGGCTGGAGATTCCAACGGTCGCCTCGCTGAGTGGCATCCTGAACGTGATTTTCGAAGAAACCGTGGAGCCCCGGCTGATTCAACCCACGTTTATCACGGATTATCCCACGGACCTCTCTCCGCTCGCGCGCAGGAAAGACGCAGACCCCCGCTTCACTGATCGCTTCGAACTGTTTATCGCCGGCCGGGAGCTGGCGAACGGGTTTTCCGAGTTGAACGACCCGTTCGACCAGCGCCGACGTTTCGAAGCCCAGGCGGCGCAACGGGAAGCCGGCGACGACGAAGCCCACCACCTGGATGAAGATTTCCTGCGCGCCCTGGAATACGGGATGCCGCCGACCGCGGGAGAGGGCATTGGCATCGACCGGCTGGTGATGCTGTTCACGAATCAAGCCTCGATCAGGGACGTGATTCTCTTCCCGCAACTCCGACCGGAGTCCCCCCTGTGACCCTGCCCTATGAAATCTTCGTGGGGCTGCGGTACCTCCGGGCCAAACGTCGAACCCGGACGATTTCGCTCAACACCTTTATTTCGATCACCGGGATTACGTTGGGGGTCGCCGCCCTGATCGGAACCCTCGGAATCATGACGGGGTTCAAGGAAGACATGCAGGCCAAGATTCTGGGAACCACCTCGCACATCGTGGTTCAGACACCGGGGCAGCAGCCCCTTGCCGGGTATCCGGACCTGGTGCATCGAGTGGAAGACGTGCCGGGCGTGGTGGCGGCCACCCCCTACGTGTCCAAACAGGTCCTGCTCACATCGAAAACCGGCGTGCGCGGCGTGGTCCTGCGTGGCATCGATCCGCAGAAAGAACCCGACGTCACGGACATGACGAAGAACGTCAAATCCGGCACCGTGCAGGATCTGGCCATTCAACGCCAACCGGCGCCTGGAGACGCCCCCGCAAAGCCCGGCATCATCGTCGGCAAGGAACTGGCCATGCGGCTCGGCGTCTCCGTGGGCAGTCAGATCAACGTGGTTTCTCCCGTCGGCCCCATCAGCGCGTTGGGCATGACGCCCAAGATTCGCCCGTTTCGCGTCGTGGGCCTGTTTGAATCCGGCATGTACGAATATGATGCCTCCCTGGCCTACATCTCGTTGGAAGAGGCTCAGCGGTTTTTCAGCCTGGGCCTGACCGCAACGGGCATTCAGGTGAAAGTGGAAGACGTGTTTGCCGCGGACGCGGTAGCCACGCGGATCGCGGCACGACTCGGAACGGGGTATCTGGCCAGAGACTGGATGGCCTTGAACCGCAATCTGTTTTCGGCCCTGCGGCTCGAAAAGACCATGATGTTTCTGTTGCTGGTCCTGATTACACTCGTCGCGTCCTTCAACATCGTGGGGACCCTCACCATGATCGTCAACGAAAAGCAGCGTGAGATCGCGATTTTGAAAGCCATGGGCGCCACGCCTCAGGCCATCATGCGCATTTTCATGTTGAACGGCCTGGTCATCGGCCTGACCGGCACGGCGATCGGCCTCCCCCTGGGCTATACCTTTCTCTACCTCATCGAACATTATTGGACCTTCGATCAAACCGTGTATTACATTTCGCACATTCCAGTCCACGTCAAGGGCCTGGACGTGTTCCTGGTGTCGTGTTCCGCGATTCTGATCAGCTTTGCCGCCACGCTGTACCCTTCGTGGCAAGCCGCGAAGCTCGCCCCGGTCAGCGCCCTTCGATACGAGTGATCCCCATGAGCCCTTCTCCCGATTCGTTTCTTCGCGTGACCGACCTGTCCAAGTCGTTCCGCCTGGGTCAGCAAACCATCGACGTCCTGAAAGGCGTCAATCTGGAAATCCGGTCAGGCGAACTCCTTGCCATGCTGGGGGCTTCCGGAGCAGGAAAAAGCACCCTGCTCCACATCATGGGAACCCTGGATCGACCCACGCGGGGAACGGTGTGTTACGAATCCCAGGATATTTTCCGTCTGTCGGAACAGGAGCTTGCCCATTTCCGCAATCGTCGCATCGGGTTCGTGTTTCAATTCCATCACCTCCTCCCTGAATTTACGGCCCTGGAAAATACCTACCTCCCCAGCCTCATGCAAAAACGACCGGTCACCCAGTGCTTCGAAGAGGCGAGTGTACTCCTTTCGGAAGTCGGCTTGGGCCACCGTCTGCATCACAAACCCGGGGAACTCTCCGGGGGCGAGCAACAACGGGTGGCCGTGGCCCGCGCGCTCATTCACAGCCCGGACCTGGTCCTCGCGGATGAACCAACCGGAAATCTGGATACGCGAACCGGTGAAACCCTGTTTGCCCTGTTGCGAAAGCTCAATGAACGCCGGAGGACGGCGTTCGTGATCGTCACCCACAACGAACGCCTCTCCCGGCAAGCCGATCGTTCGATCCACCTGGTGGACGGACGAATCGTGAATGGGGAGGCATGACGGGATCTCCTGGGGGCTGCTGCACCCGCGGGGTCGGGAATCCGGAGCCCGGAGGAGCCCCGTTTCAGGAGCCGCAACGACTCGAAGGTGGGACGTTTCGGAAGGCCCGCTCTTCTGAAAGACGGGGCGAGTTTGACCTCACGTCTCGGGATAGCCTGACGGGATGATCGCTTATTGGGGCGCCGCGGTAATTCTGTCCTTGATCACGTCGAAGGTCGCTTGGGGCACCACCTGTTTGGCGAGCAGCTCGCCGCGAAGCCGATACGGGCGATTCGAGACGACCTTCTCGGCCAGTTCCTTGGATAACCCCAAAAACAACTCCAAATCATTTGCGGAAGCCGTATTGATGTTGACGGGTTTCACCGTCCCATTGAAAGGAACGGCACCCGAAGCCGGGGGTGGGGATGAATCAACAGGGGCTTCCGGTTTCTTGACCTTGGGCGCCTGCACCATGCTGGGGGCTTCGCGGGCGGCCTTGAGTTCTTTCTTATAGCGGCTGACCGTATCCCGTAAGGCCCGGTTTTGACTCTTCAACTTTTGAAACACCTGCTGAAGGTCTTGCAGTTTACTCGATATCGCCTGCCGGTCCTTCTGCAACTCGGCCTCGCGAGCCGCAAGCAGATCCCTCGCCTCGCTGTGACTTTCCTTGACCTGCTGAATTTCAGCGCTCAACGTTTCCAGATCGATCGCCGCCTGTTCGTGATCGGCCTGCAAGGTGGTATGTTCCCGTTCAAGCGACTCATACTCCATCCGGGTTTGTTCCAGTTCTGCCTGGGCCCCCTCCAGATTCGTCATGACCAGGTCATACTCATCCTTGGGCACGACACAGCCTCCCAGGGACAGACTGCACAGGAGGCTCACTCCCCACAGACCGTATCGCCGAACCATGGCACTGGGCCTCTGTTGACCGGCTCTGCTCCGCCTCACAGCCGTGCTCTTCGCGTCATCATGGTTTTTACTATGAAATCCCTGGTATGTTTTGTCAACAGCGTACCCCCTTTCTCATGACCCCACAGCCCACACATCGTCACCCATGGAAGAATTCGGACCAGGATTAGCCGTTCTGCTCGGCATGCTGGAGGGACTCACCGAGTACCTCCCCGTCTCCTCGACCGGTCATCTCATTCTGCTCGGACATGGGTTGGGATTTACGGGGCACGTGGCGATCAGCGTCGAAATCTGCATCCAGTTGGGAGCCGTGCTGGCCGTCATGGTCTACGAACGCACCAAGATCCTTTCTTTCCTGACTCAGGCCAACGGGGAGCGGCACAGCCTGCAACGCCACGTCCAGACCGCCTCCGCGTCCGAAGCGTTCAGAACGTCGCTCAGGGTCCACACCCACCTCTGGTTTCTCATCGGCTTGGCCGCGGCATGTGTGCCCGCGGCATTGGTGGGATTCCTGACTCATGAATGGATCGAGGCACACTTGTTCACGCCTCGGACCGTGGCCCTGAGTCTCATCATCGGCGGGATCATCATCCTCATCGTGGAAACCCGATCCATGACCATTCGCTGCACGGCCCTGGAACGCATCGGCCCATCGAAGGCCATAGGCGTGGGACTCGCCCAATGCGTCGCGTTGATTCCCGGCATGTCGCGCTCAGGATCGACCATTGTCGGAGGGCTTCTCCTGGGGTTGGATCGACGGGTCGCCACGGAATTTTCCTTCTTCCTGGCGCTCCCCACCATGTTGGCTGCCACCGGCTACAAATTCGTGCAATCCGCTCAGCTCTTTCACGCCCAGGATCTCCTGGCGCTGCTCATTGGCCTGGTGACCGCCTTCCTGGTAGCCTGGGCTGTGATTGCGGCGTTTCTCACCTACGTCAAGCGACATACGTTGAAGGTGTTCGGCTACTACCGCATCGTCCTCGGAACGATCATTCTCCTGGTGCTGTAGTCGCCGGATCATCGCCGAACGAGGGGAAGGCCGGGCGGTGAGGGGTGGCAGGGCAGGGCCTGCCGTTCCGTTGAAGCGTCAAACGTGAAACTGCGCTTCGTACAATTCGGCATAGAGCCCTTTTTCGGTCAGCAACTCGACGTGGGGCCCCTCTTCCACGACTCGGCCGTGGTCGAGCACGATGATCCGATCCACCTGCTGCAGGGTCGTCAAACGGTGCGCGATGAAGATGGTGGTACGATCTCGAGTGAGCACGGCCAGGGCCTCTCGAATCTTCACTTCCGTCTCCGTGTCGATGTTCGACGTGGCTTCGTCGAAGACCACAATCGGGGGATTTTTCAACAACACTCGGGCAATCGCCACCCGCTGTTTTTGACCGACGGACAATTTCACGCCTCGTTCCCCGATCCGGGTTTCGTATTGTTCCGGGAGGGCCATGATGAAATCATGGGCCCGGGCCGCGACCGCGACCCGTTCGACGTCGTCGTCGGTGGCATCAAGGTCGCCGTAGAGAATGTTTTCGCGAACGGTTCCATTGAAGAGAAACGGTTCCTGCTGCACTAGGCCGATCCGGGTTCGTAAAAAGGTCAGGGGCATATGACGGACGTCGATGCCATCCAACGCCAGCACGCCTTCCCTGACGTCGTAAAAACGCATCAGGAGTTTGATGATCGTGCTCTTGCCCGCGCCACTGGGACCCACCAGGGCCACGCGCTCTCCCGCGGCGACGCCAAAGGAGACGTCGTGCAGGACCGGCACCCCCGGCCTGTAGAAGAAGTGCACGCCTTCGAACTGCACGCTTCCGCGAAACCGGGCAGCAGGCATCGCTACCCCGGGGCGGTCCACTACGTCGGGCTTGGCATCCAACACTTCGAAGATGCGTTCGCTCGAGGCGAGGGCATGCTGGAGCATGTGGTTGACGGAATGGATCTGATTTACCGGAACGTAGAACAGTGCCAGGTACGACACGAACATCACGAGTTCACCGACTTTCAGATGGCCCTGCGCGACTTCGATGGAGCCCATCCACAGAATGAGGACCGTGCCCATGGCCCCGAGAAAAATCATCGAGGGTGAGTAGACGGACCAGAGAAACATGGCCTTGAGATTGCTCCGACTGACCTCGCGATTCCTTGCGTCGAATCGGGCTCGTTCAAAAGCATGACGATTGAAGGCCATGGTTTCTCGAATGCCGGAAAGGGAATCCTGGAGATAGCCGCTCAGTTCGGCCGTATTCCGTCGAATGTCGTGGTAATACCCGTGAACCCGACGGGAAAACTTCACCGCGGCCACCATCAGAATCGGGATGGGAATCAACGCCAGAAGCGCCAATTGCCAATTCACCAGAAAGAGGATCACGGTGATCCCGATCAGCGTCAAGGTTGCCGTCAACGTGCCCTCGAGCCCATCGATGAAAATACGTTCCACGTTTTCCGTATCATTCATGATACGCGACATGAGTTCTCCGGTGGCCCGGTCCTCGTAAAAATTGATCGAGAGACCCTGAAGCGCCTGAAACACCTGTTCCCTGAGCTGACACACGACGCGTTGTTCCAGGAGATTGTTGCACCGGATGCGCAGGGAATTGGCGACGTTCTTGAACCCGTAGGCCAACACCAGGCCACCCAGGACCCACGGCAGCAGGGAAACCCGATCCGCCTGAATCACGTCATCGATGATCACCTTCACCAGCCAGGGCGGCAGGAGATCGAAGGCCGTGGCGAGCGCTGCGAAGAGGAGGGTCGTCAGGGACAGGGAACGATGGGGCCGCAAATATCCGAGCAGGCGAAAGAGCACGTTCACTGCGTTTCACTCCATGGAGTTTCCGACCCGTGAGAACATGCCGAAGGCACGAGGCAGGGGGGCGCGGCTTAAATAACCGAGGCAGGTTCCTGTTTCCAGTACGCGTCGAATTCCTTTAACTGCGTCAACGTGGACAGATCGGTCATCCTGTCGAGGAAAAGTTTTCCGAGCAGATGGTCCATTTCATGCTGGATGCACACGGCAAACAGCCCCGCGGCCTCGAAATCCATGGAACGCCCCTCCCGGTCCAGGGCCTGGACCCGGATGGACGATGGACGGATCACTCGTCCACGCAACCCATCCACACTCAGACAGCCTTCCCACATTTCGACCTGCGTGGGGCCGTAAAACACGATTTTGGGATTGATCAGGACCGTCTCGGGAAACGCCTCCTGCCCGTCGCACCGCATCACGACGAGCTGTTCGGAACGCGACACTTGAGGGGCCGCCAACCCGATCCCCTCGTACGCATCCATCGTTTCAAACATGTCGTCGATAAACTGCTGATAGGCCCGCGTGGGGATGATGGCCGGATCGACCGGCTCGGCAATTTTTCGTAAAACGGGATTGCCTACTTTGGCGATGGTCAGGGTTGCCATCATGGTCTCCCTTGGTGATGGACTCGTCCGGCACGTTCGATCATCGTATCGTCAGAAGCCGGGGTCTGGCGTATTCGGTCCGGCCTCACTTGTTCGACCCGGACTCACGTTCCTTGAGGGTCTTTTCCCACCAGGCCTTCCATTCCTGGGCCCATGCGATTCGCTGCTCATGGGTGGAACCCTGCCAGTCGCGCGGTGGCCCCCCCCAGCGCGTTAAACGCCAGAACGATTCGAGAGCCGTGACGGATACGTATTTTTCCTCATCGGCCAGCAACTCGATGAGGAGAGAAACCGAGTCCGGATGTCTCACGTGACGACATTCGAACGCCACGGCTCGCCGGATGGTATCCGCGTGATCCTTCACCAGGGCCTTGAGCGTTGGCAGCACCGCAATGGGTGCCAACCGAATTGCCACGCGAAGGGCATGGGCCCGCACCTTCGTGACGTCCTCGCCGTTCTTCGCCACCTCGAGCAGATCCGGTACAGCCTGCGGATCCTTGATGATGGACAGGGTTTCAATCGCATTATAACGAAGCCGTTCTCCCGGCATCGTGAGGGCCTTCACCAGCACGGGCACGACCGGTTTGCCCAGGTGGACGAACTCGGCGATCACGTACAGTTCCTGCTGGCCCTCCAGCAACGGCAACAGGGCCTCCGCCCGTTTCAACTCCTTTTCGGACAGGGCACTCGGGGCCGGGGTGGCCTGTTCGACTTCCGGAAATTCCGGCTCAGGCGGGGCATTATAGGGGATCTGGACCGGAATCGGAGAAAGCGGTCGCGACGCCCCGATTTCCGCGAGCCCGGTCGAGGCACACCAGAAGCTGCTCCACCCCAGCACCACCCATATGAAACCCCATGTGAAATGTGCTCTCATCATCACTCTTTCTAGTCTAGTGGGTTTCTTTCGCGTGGGTCAAGGCAGAGACGGTTTTTGCCCCCTCCGGCGTCTCGCTGGGAGCACGGGCCCGGAGCATGCGGATGCTGGTACCGGATCGCCGTTCTTTCATCTTGCTCCCGTGAATGGTACAATGGGCGCCTTATGACGTCTTGCTGAAGAAGGAGGGCGCTCTATGAAGCCAGTGAGATTGCTCCTCGTCCTGGGATTGGCGGTCGGCCTGAGCACAAACCCGAGTTGGGGATATGAAGAAGTGCCGGTAGCCGACGGGGGAACCCTGCAGGGCGTGGTCACGTTGCTCGGAGAAGTCCCCAAGCCCAAGGGGTACAACCTCGTCACCTTACCGGACGCCGTGTATTGCGGCCGCATCTCGACCGGCACGGGCTGGCGGCTCCTGCAACCCTTTGTCATCGGCCCCAACGGCGGATTCAAAAACGTCGTCATCTACATCGAAGAAATCCAGCAGGGGAAATCCTTCGACTACTCCCCTCCTCGAATTGAGGCGATCGACTGCACCTTCGAGCCGTACATCACCATCGTCCGGGATCGGCATGCCGTAGAGGTCGTGAACCTGGACCCGGTCTTTCATGACATTCAGGGCTATGAAACCTCGAAGTTCGGAGCCAGGGTTCTCTTCAACGTGCCCCTGCCGATGAGCAAGAAATTGCGCAAGGAAGCTCTGCTGGCCGGCAAGGAGATCAAGGATCGAGCGGGCAAGGTCATCACGCAACGCATCAAAATGGGAAAACAGCGAAATCTGTTCGTGATGCAGTGCGGCTTTCACGCCTACATGGAGAGTTGGGGGTTTGCGGTCAAGAACCCCTACTACGCGCTGAGTGCGCAGGACGGCTCGTATGCCATTTCCGATATCCCCCCGGGGACCTACAAGGTCCAGATCTGGCATCCCATGGTCAACGAGGACTATACCGTGACGATCGCGCCCAACGGCACCACGGAATTGCCGATCGAGATCAATGCGCCCAAAGGCCGACTCTATGCCAATGAAGTGAGTGAAGGCACGCGTTTCGGCGTGGAACTGCTTGGAGACGTCACGATCAACCCCATCGTGGAACGCCAGACCTACTGAGCCGTCACCCAGGCCGTGTCCAAGGTCAAGCCGGGGCAGGCCCGCATGACGGTTGGGAGTCCTTGCTTCGTTATCCTCGCGGCTCTTTTCGTCATTCCCATCAGCCCCTCTTCGTCATTCCTGACGCACGCCCCATCCGTCATTCCCGTGAACGCCCCCATTCGTCATCCCCGACGTTTTTAATCGGGGATCCAGGGATTTTTCTTGGTCTTGTCTTTCAGTCCTCTGGATGCCGGATCGAGTCCGGCATGACGACTGGAGGGCTTTGCTTTTCCTGGATGCCGGGTCGGAATCCGGCATGACGTGTTCCGGGCCTGCGTTCGGCAACGGAGGAGCCACGGCATGCTACAGATAACTCAGCCACCGTTCGCGGCGCCGGGCTTTCACTCCGGCAAACCACGCACATGCAGGATACAACGCCACGACGATCCCTATCCAGAAGAGATACACGACCGCAAGGCTGACGCCGAACTCCGGCGGATAGAGCTCAAAATCAACGGCAATCTGCGCCACCGAAAACCCCTGAAGCACGCCAACGACGAGCGCAACGAGGTGAATCACGTAGATATGCAGGATGTAAAAAAAGAACGGCACGCGACCGATGACGACCAGCCAATCCGTGATTCTCCCCCGACTCCGTTCAAACGCGCCGAGCAGCATGAACGCAGGACCAAGCGTCATAAGCAGATAATGGAGGGACGGTGGATACTTGGTCGCGTTCAGAAAATCCACCACCGTGGCTTCGAATGTGTCATGGACGTGCCATCCATTGGAGTCCCCGTAAAGATTCAGCCACCGCAAGACCAAGAAGCCCAACACCAGAAACAGGCCGAGCTGAACCAGCCGTCGCGGTCGCTCGGGACGAGCTTCGGCAAAGATCGGTCCCATGGCATAGCCCACCGCCATCACCCCGATCCAGGGGACGAGAGGATAGAGGGCGAGAATCCTCACTCCTCCGAAAGAGATTTCTCCTTTGATGTGAAGAAGCAGCCATAAGACCGAGGCCTTCTCGGCGGTCGGCTGGATGGCATCGAGCAGATTGTGGCCGAAAATCATCACGAGGCCGACACCGACAATCACGGAGCGTGGCAACCAGACGAGACCACCGAGAACGATCATGGAAAAGCCGATGGCCCAGATCACCTGAAGGAAAGGAACGTAGTCGGGTCCGACGTTGAAGTTCCAACCAAAGTTCACGACGGTGAGTTCGATCAAGACAAGCCAGAGGCCGCGGGTCACGAGGAACTGCGAGACCTCTCTTGTGGAACGCCCGGCTGCGCCATACAAAAACGCGCTGAGACCGGCCAGAACAATAAAGGTTGGCGCGCACAGGTGCGAAATCCAGCGCGTGAAGAAGAGCGGGGCCTCCGCATTCGAGAAATCGAAGCCCCCGGAGAGCGGCACGGCCAACATCCAGCGGACGTGATCCAACGCCATGATGACCATGACCAGACCCCGAAGCCCATCGATTGAATCGAGTCGTTCTTGCTTCATGAACAGGATTTCTCACAATCCGGCACGTGGCCCCAAGCGCGTGTAACGTTCACCTCTTCGCTGTCCGGCATTCTCCAGGCCACAGGAAACCTTCCCTCAACACAAAAACAAGCCATTTTAGGTATCTCTGTCCAGTTCTTTGTGTTCGGGAACTACGACCTGAGCGAAAGGCGTGTCTCAGCGTAGGAGCATATGACTGCCATGCGGTCGCTTCAGATAAAATCCGACCTTGCCAAGAGCTTTGGCGCAGTCCCGCCCTGAAAGCTTCGGCAATCCGCTCATACGGCGACGACGAAGGCCTCAAACCGTTCTTCGGGAACCGGCAGGTTGTCTTCTTCAAGAGAAGCAATATAGCCTTCAATGGCCTCTTTGACGTTGGCAATGGCTTCCTGCTTGGTTGTTCCTTGACTGATACAACCGGATAAACTGGGACATTCGGCAACCCAATAATTGTCTTCGCCGGGGGAGAGGACGACTTGTCTCATCAGGGCGCCTCTCGTGTGGTTGAAGCTTTTGCTGTTTCCCTCGTGTTGATCCAAGGGTACTATCCTCCGAATAGTTGAAGCTAATGCTGACTGGTCATATAACCGATTTGTCACGCATAAAGTCAATCTTTCTCATACGTCATGATCGTTCATCGGTTTTCAGGCAACGAACCATTCATCATGAATAAGGGGTATTGGCAACGACAAAGTTGGTCGGTCCCGCGTTGGTGAAACGATCTTCACGCATCGACGGGCCGGGTGACGGGAATTCATCACAACGCCGCGTTCTACACGATCAACGGCATTGTCTTACCGTCAACGTCAACCTGTCGTAAAAGATTTCGTGGGGTGTTTCAACTGATGAGTGTGAGCGTATCGTCACGGCAGCGAGGCAGAGGCCGTGAACGAAACGAGGGGCCACGGATAGAGTCCGACGCACACCACGCCGGCCACGGCAACGGCCAGCACCAGAGTCGCGGTGGGAGACAGGGCCAGGCGCGTGTCGCCTTCCTGCTCCGGCGAAGGCTCGCGCATGTACATGACCATGACCACGCGCAGATAGTAGAACGCGGACACCGCGGCGAAGATCAACCCCACCACGGCCAACCAGGTCAGGCCGGCGTTGACCGCGGCCATAAACAGATAGAACTTGCCGATGAATCCTGCCGTGGGCGGAATGCCCGCAAGCGAGACCATGAAGAGCAGCATCAACAATGCGGCACCCTTGTGACGCTTGGCCAACCCGGTGAAGTCGTCCAGATCCTCTCCTTCCTCCCCTCCCCGTCGAAGAATCGCCACCATGGAAAAGGCCCCCAGGGTCATGAAGGCATAGACGGCCAGGTACAACATCATGCTGGATACGCCTCCGGCCGACACCCCGGCACCGCCCCACCCCGCCACGACCAACCCGATCAACGCATACCCGGCGTGGGCAATGCTCGAGTAGGCCAGCATGCGCTTGACGTTCGTTTGCACGATGGCCACGAGGTTCCCCAGAATCAGGGTCAGGAGACACAAGCCCAGGATGAGCCCGCTCCAATTCGGTTTCATGCCGCCGAAGCCTTCGAGCATGACCCGAAGGAACGCCCCGAAACTCGCGGCTTTCGAGGCCACGGCCATAAACGCCGTCACCGACGTGGGCGCGCCCTGATACACGTCCGGCGTCCACATGTGAAACGGGACGGCAGCGACCTTGAAGCCAAACCCGACGATCACCAGCATCAGGCCGATCATCATCACCGAATCGTCGAGACCTCGCGCATCGACCGCGGCGCCGATTTCCACGAGGCGCGTGCTGCCGACGGCGCCGAAGATGAGAGAAATGCCGTAGAGCAGGAGGCCCGAGGAAAACGCACCCAGGATAAAATACTTGGCCGATGATTCGATGGACTTGGCTTCAAACCGCTTGAACCCCGCCAGCACGTAGAGCGAGATCGACATCAACTCGATGCCCAGATAGATGACCAGCAAGTCGGCCCCGGAGACCATGACCATCATGCCCGTGAGGGAAAGCAGCACAAACCCGTAGAATTCCGCGAGATCGATCCGCTCTTCCTTGAGATACCCGATGGAGAGCAGGATCGTCATGCCGCTCACCACGTAGAGCAGCAGTTTCCAGAACGCAGCGTATCCATCCACGACCACGAGATCGCCGAACGCCTGCACCCGATCCCCCATGCTCCCGGCCGTCACGAGGGCACACACCCCGAGCGTGGCGACGCTCATCCACGCCAGCAGGTCTTTCCGATTCGACGGGGTGATCGGGTCCAAGACGAACAGAAGACAGGCCACGGACACGACGATCAGTTCAGGGAGAATCGTGAGCAGGTCTGCAAGAGGAATCGTCATCGCGCATGAGCCTTTGTCGCGTTGGTTCCGGAGAACGATCGAGCGGGGATGGCCGACGAGGCGGAAGGCTCGGCTTCCACCATCATGACTCGCGCCTGCCTGTGCACAAGGTGATCCACGCTGGCGTGCATCACGTCCAGCAGGGGTTTGGGATAGAGCCCGATCCAGAACACGAAGAACGCCAGGGGGGCCAACATGCCGATCTCTCGCCAATTCACGTCGTGGAGCGTTGCCGTCACGTGTGGCGCAGGGGCGCCGTAGACCACGCGCTGCAACATCCACAGGATGTAGGCCGCCGCGAGAATGACCCCCAGCGCCGCAGCCGCAGCCACGGCCTTGTTCCAGAGAAAGGCCCCGAGCAACACGAAGAATTCGCCCACGAAGCTGTTCATGCCCGGCAACCCCACCGAGGACAACGCGAAGATCACGAGAAACGTGGCGTAGACCGGCATGGACCCGGCGAGGCCCGAATTATCCGCGATCTCCCGGCTGTGCGTCCGCTCGTACACGATGCCCACGCACAGGAAGAGTGCGCCGGTGGTGATGCCGTGATTCACCATTTGGAGGATGGCGCCTTCGATGCCCTGGGCGTTCAGCACGAAGATGCCCAGCGTGACGAATCCCATGTGGCTCACGCTGGAATAGGCGATGAGTTTCTTGAGATCGGCCTGGGCAAAGGCCATGTAGGCGCCGTAGAGAATGGCCACCACCGACAGGAAGAGCACCACCGGGGTCCACTGCTGCGTGGCGTCCGGCAGCATGGGCAGGGAGAAACGCAGAAACCCGTAGGCGCCCAGTTTCAGCAGCACGCTGGCCAGCATCACGCTGCCCGCGGTCGGCGCCTCCACGTGGGCATCCGGCAACCACGTATGAAACGGAAACATCGGCACCTTCACGGCGAAAGCGGCAAAGAAGGCCCAAAACACCCACGATTGGAGCCACGACGGATACTCGGCGTTGCTCAGTTTGAGAATATCGAACGAGGCCTCCCCCGCGTACACATAGAGCACGAGAATCGCCACGAGCAGCAGAATGCTGCCGGCCAGGGTATACAGGAAAAACTTGATGGCCGCATACACGCGATTGGGCCCGCCCCAGACCCCGATCAACAGATACATGGGGATCAGCATGGTCTCCCAGAACACGTAGAACAGTACGAAATCCAACGAGACGAACACGCCGATCGTGGCGGTTTCCATCACGAGCAGGCTGATCATGAATTCCCTGACTCGGGTTCGGATCGACGTCCAGGACACCAGGACGCAGAGCGGCGTCAACAGGGTGGTCAGCAACACCAGGAGCAGGCTGATCCCATCCACGCCCACCGCGTAGTCGATGGAGGGTGACTCGATCCAGCCATGCCGTTCGACGAACTGCATGGCCGGCGTGGATTCGTCGAACAGGATCCACAGGGGGAGCGAGACCAGGAACCCCAGCGAGGAGATCCCCAGGGCCACCCATTTGGCCAGGGCCTCTTCGACCAGGAGAATCGCCGCCACGCCCACCAGGGGCAGGAAGACGACCAGGGTCAGCCAGGGAAATCCGCCAGAGGCAATCGTCACGTCAGTCAAGGAACCCTCATGGATCGCTGCGTCATGCCCGTCACCGAGCGACGCCTTAGAACAGCAGGTACGCGGTCAGGACAATAACCGCGCCCACGGTCATGCTCAGCGCGTAATTCTGCGTTTCGCCGGTTTGAATCAGGCGGGCCATCCACCCCCACCAGGCAAACCCGCGGGCCACGCCGTTCACCGCGTTATCGATGATGGCCACGTCCACGTGCTTCCACATCCGGTCCGCCAGCACAAACGTGGGCTTCACGAACGCCTTGTCATAGGCTTCATCCACGTACCATTTGTTGAGCGAACCGCGATACAGGACCTGCCATCGGTTCATCAGGCGGTCGGGCAAATCCGGCAACTTCACGTAGCAGACGTAGGCCGCGGCAATCCCGATCAAGCCGGCCGCCGTTGCCACCAGCATTATGACCGTGCCCGCCATGCCGTGGGGGCTTTCCCCTTCACCGGGGAAGGCCCCTTCGAGAAACTCCGGAATGCCCACGTACCCGGTCAGAATACTGAGCACGGCCAGCAGCACCAGGGGCGCGGTCACGACCAGGGGCTGTTCCCGCACGTCGTGATGCGGATCGACCCGGGAATCCCCCCAAAAGGTCACGAACACCAGCCGGAAACTGTAGAACGCCGTCAAGCCCGCGGTGAGGATGCCCGCGACCGCGAGGACCTGACCCAGCGAGCCCGCGTGCCAGGCGGCTAGCAGCAGGGCGTCCTTGCTGAAGAAGCCCGCGGTCAAGGGAAAGCCGGCCAGGGCCAATGATCCGATGACAAAAGTCCAATAGGTAACGGGCAGATGCTCCTTCAGCCCGCCCATTCGTCGCATGTCCTGCTCGTGATGGACCGCCAGGATCACGGACCCGCAGCCCAGGAAGAGCAGCGCCTTGAAGGCGCCGTGCGTGAGCAGGTGATAGATGCCGGCCACGTAGCCCCCCAGGCCGCAGGCCATCATCATGTACCCGAGTTGACTCAGGGTGGAATAGGCCACTACGCGCTTGACGTCGTTCTGCGTCAACGCGATCGTGGCGCCGACGACCATGGTCGCGCCCCCCACGATGGCCACGACGCTCATGGCCGTGGGCGACAGGTCATACAGAGGGGCCAACCGCGCCACCATGAATACGCCCGCGGTCACCATGGTCGCGGCGTGAATCAACGCGGAAATGGGCGTGGGACCTTCCATGGCATCCGGCAGCCACACGTGCAACGGAACCTGCGCGGATTTTCCCACGGCACCGACGAACAGCAACAGGCAGATCAGGGTCATCGCGGAGATTTCCCAGCCGCCGCCGAACGCCCCCAGCAGATCGACGGTGGCCCCGGCCCTGTTCGCGGCCTCGGTGAACACCGGCTGGTACTGCAAGGTCCCGAAAACCACGAACACCAGGAGGAGGCCGAGCAGAAACCCGAAGTCGCCGACTCGGTTGACGAGAAAGGCCTTGGTCGCCGCGGCTCGGGCCGTGTGCCGTTCATACCAGTGCCCGATCAACAGATAGGAACACAAGCCGACCGCTTCCCAGAAGACGAACAGTTGGAGAAAATTGTCGGCCATGACCAGCATCAGCATGGAGAATGTGAATAACGCGATGTTGGCAAAGAACCTCGCGTAGCCCGGTTCGCCGTGCATGTACCCGATGGTATAGACGTGCACCAGGCCGCTCACGATGGTGACCAACAGCAGCATGGCCGCGGTCAACTGATCCACGTAGAGCCCGATCCGGATGGTGAGGTCGCCGGACGCGGCCCAGGTATACAGGGGGATCTCCAACACCCGTCCGTCGGCGACGTCCAGACAGGCGAACACCGAGAGCAGAAAGGACGCCCACACCGCGGGCACGGCGATCAGATGCGCGCGCGCCTTCAGCACGTGCCCGGTCAGGCCGATCACGACGAAGGCCAGCAAGGGCAAAAGAGGGATCAGGGCATAGAGCATGGGGCTACCATTTCAACAAACGGAAATCATCGACGTTGATGCTGGCATGATGGCGGTAAAGGGCGATAATAATGGCGAGGCCCACGGCGACTTCCGCGGCCGCCACCGTCAAGGCAAAAAACACGAAGACCTGCCCGGCCAGGTTCCCGAAATGGGAGGAAAAGGCCACAAAGTTGATATTCGTGGCGTTCAGCATCAGTTCGATGGACAGCAGAATGATGATCAGGTTCTTTCGGACCAGGACGCCCACGAGTCCGATGACGAACACCAGCCCGCTCAACACCATGTAGAATTCCACGGGCACGCTCATGAGGATCGCATGATTCCCTTTTTGGACAGGATCACCGCGCCGATCATGGCCACTAGGAGGATGAGCGAGGCGATTTCAAACGGAAAGAGATAGGTGGAATACAGGACTTCCCCGATCGATTCCGTGTTCCCCGAGACCCCGATCGTCCCCTCCGGCCCCGGATCGGGCGTGGCCAGGGTCACGCCGCGACTGACCGCGAGCAACACGGCTTCGGTCAACAACGCCACGCCGAGCAACAACGCCACCGGCCCTTGCCGGTTGTACTGCTCTTCGCGTTTCACGTTCAGCAACATCACGACGAACAGATAGAGCACCAGGATCGCCCCCGCGTACACGATGATCTGAATCGCGGCCAGAAACTCGGCATGCAGCGTGACGTAGAGTCCGGCCACGTGAAAAAACATCACCAGCAGGGAGAGGGCGCTGTAGATGGGATTGCGGAGTAGGACCACGAGCGAGGCGGCCCCCAGGATGACTGCGGCGAAATACAGGAAGACGAAGGTCGCCACCGTTACACGTTGCTCCGGTTAACCACGAGTCGATCGGACAGAGGGAAGGACATCGGGACGGGTGACTCGGCTCAAAATTCCTTTTCCGGAATATCCTTGAAGGAGACGTTGAAATAGGCCACGTTGGGATGCTGAAATTCCAACCGTTTTTCCCGTTCGGGAAACGCTCGATCGCCGATGGCCAACAGTTGTTCCTTGTTCAATTGCAAATGGCGCTTGTCGTACACGGCCCACTCGAATTCCTGGGACATGCCCAGGGCATCCACCGGACAGGCCTTCACGCACAACCCGCAGAACAGACAGCGCGTCATGTCCATGTCATATTCCTTGGCGTACCGCTTGGTGGGCTCCCCCGGCACCTCGGCGCTCACCACGCGAATCACGCGAGAAGGACAGGCCGCCTCACACAGGTCACAGCCCACGCATTTCTCCGTGTCGTCATCGTAGCGCAGCAGGCCCAGCATGCCCCGATAATTCTGTGGCAGCGGTTTCTTGACGTGGGGATACTCGATGGTAATAGGTCGATACCGGAGGAGATGCGTGATCGTCGCTTTCATACCCACGAGAATTTCAAAAAACATCAGCGACTGTATCCACTGCTTGAGTTTCATCGTACTCTCGGCGTCATGAATTCGGAAAGATGTAGGCCAACAGCGACGTCACCACCACGTTCCCCAGGGCAATGGGCAACAGCACCTTCCACCCGAATCGCATCAACTGGTCGTACCGCAATCGCGGCAGCGTGGCCCGCAACCAGAAAAACAGAAACAGAAACCCGTAGACCTTGATCGTAAACCAGAAGACCCCCGTCACGCCGGCCAGGACCCCGGGACCCTGCAGGAACGGCAGCGGGGCATGCCAGCCGCCGAAAAACAGGACCGTGGACATGCACGACACCAGAATCATGTTCGAATATTCCGCCATGAAGAAAAACGCGAACCGCATACCGCTGTATTCCGTGAAGAACCCCGCGACCAGTTCGCTTTCCGCTTCCGGCAGATCGAACGGGAGCCGGTTGGTTTCGGCCACCGACGCAATCAGGAACACGACAAAGGCGATGAATTGCGGAAAGGGCAAGGGGGCAAAGGCAAACCAGTTCCAGAACCCGCCGGCCTGGGCTTCGGTGATTTCCACCAGGCTCAGACTCCCGGACAGGAGCAGAACCCCGACGATCGCCAGCCCCACGTTGAGTTCATAACTGATCAACTGCGCGGCGGACCGGAGACCGCCCAACAACGAATATTTGCTGTTGGAGGCCCATCCGCCCAGGATGACCCCGTAGGCCCCGATCGACGCGAAGGCCAGGATGTACAGCACGCCGATGTTGATGTCGCTGATCACGAAGGGCTTGAATTCGACGCCCAGGACGTCGATGGTCCAGTTGGGCCCGAACGGAATCACGGCAAACCCGATCAACGCCGGCACCAACACGATGATGGGGGCAAGGCTGAACATGATCTTGTTCGCGCCGGCCGGGATGATGTCTTCCTTGAAGAACAGCTTCAGCCCATCGGCCACCGGCTGCAAGACCCCATACGGTCCCACTTCCATCGGCCCCATACGGTCCTGCATCCAACTGAGTACTTTTCGTTCCAACAGGGTCAGCACCGCCACGGTCAGCAGAACCACGCCCATCACGACCCCGATCTGCGACAGGGTCAAGGCCAATTTCACGCCGGTCTCAATCACGGGAACACTCCTCGATTCGCTCCCGGGTCAACGCCCGGGGCAGGCTTGAGATAAACCAGGGGCACGCGATCATCCGGGTTCCGCATGCGCCACCTTCCCCACGTTGACCGTCGTGACCTTCCACGCGGGCACGTGGGTCTGCGGGTCCACCTTCAACGAAAACAGCGCCCGCACGGATTGATCGAAATGCTCGGGAAACCACGCCACGCCATCGGGTACGCGGTCATTCAGCTTCACGGAAACCGTGGCGGCTGCGGAATCATTCGAGAGCCGCACGGCATGGCCTTCCTCGATCCCCAGGCGCCGGGCCTCACGGGCATTGACGTAAAGAAACCCCTGGCCTTCGATTTCCATCAGCCCTTTCGCGCGCGTACTGTATTTTCCTGAATGGTACAGGGACTGGACCACCTGCAACGTCATGGCCCCATCCGGCGCAGCGCCCGGCGAATCCAGCGTATACCGGCCGAGATCCTCTCTGAACCCGGCCGCCACGTATTGCGCCACCGTCTCTTCGCAGACGTTCGGCGGCGTCGACGCCGGCCCCAACAGCCCATACCCCGGGATCACCCCGCGTAGTTCCTTGAAGATCTCCCGGACCGAACCGTACTCGATGGGATGGTTCATCAGCACGGACAGCGCCGAAAAGATTTCCCAGTCCGGCCGACTCTCCCCCACCGGCTCGATCGATTCGCGAACGGACTGGACCTGGCCTTCCGTATTGGTAAACGTACCGTCCTTTTCCATGGCCGAACTCGCGGGAAACACCACGTGGGCCCGCTTCGCGGTTTCCGTGAGGAACAGTTCCTGACACACCAGAAATTCCAGGGCCTCGAGCGATTCGATCACGTTGGCGTCATCGGGGAAGGATTCCACCGGGTTCTCGCCGACGATGAAGAGGGATTTGATGCGACCGGCTTCGGCGCGACGCAGCATCTCCGGCAGAGTAGCCGAAGCCCCGTCCGGAAGCGCCTGCCCCCAGGCTTGCGCCAGGGTCTTCCTCCCCTCGTCATCGTGAAGCTCCGCAGGACCCGGCACGTATTCGGCCACGGCCCCCATTTCCACCGCCCCCTGCTCATTGTTCGCTTCGGCCAGGCAGCCCAACCCCGAGCCCGGATTCCGAAGGTGCCCGGTCAGAAGCTGAAGATCCAGGAGGTTGGTCACCATGCCTTCTCCCCCGAGTGAACGAAGCACGTCCCGGCCAACCAGCACCACGGCGCGTCGGGCTCCGGCATAGGCACGCATCGCGGCTTCGCAATCCGCCGGCAGGAGCCCGGATTGCTCTTGGATCGCGCGCCAGGAAACCTTGGCCAAGCTGGTCCGTATCGTGTCCACGAACTCCGGCGCCTGCCGGACGACGTCCTCCCGGACCAGGTTCGACTCGAAGACGGCCTTCAGAAGCCCCAGGATCGCCGGGGCAAACTGCCCGGGCTTCACGGTCAGATGATGCCGGGAAAGCGTAGCCACGTTGCTCACCGTGGAGCGGACCGGAAGCAGGGACTCGAGCGTGATCAGATTCGCACCACCACGCTTCACGGCCTGCTTCACGCGCAGGGCCGTGATGGGATTCGCTTCGTTGAGGCTGGTCCCGATCAACAGGATCACGTCGGCCTGATCCACGTCCTCGTCGCGAATCGTCCAGCGATGGGTGCCCTGCACCCGGCGAAGCGCCCGCACGCCGTGGATGTACCCGTACCGTGCACTGCTGTCGACCTGATTCGTCCCGATGACCAGGCGCATGAACTTCTGAAACAGGTACAGATCTTCATTGGTACAGCGAGTCGTGATGAGCCCACCGATCGCCTCGGCCCCGTGCGTCTCCCTGAGGGCCGTGAACCGTTGAGCCACGAGAGTCAAGGCTTCTTCCCACGTGACCTGGGCAAAGGAGCCGTCGGCCTGACGCACGAGCGGATGCCGCACGCGATCAGGATGCACCGCGGCATGATAGCCGAAATACCCGCGGACGCAGAGGTCCCCGTTGTTCCGGCCTGCCCCCAACGCGGAATTCACTTCGATCAACTGATCGTTCTTGCGCTGGACCGTGATCCGGCATCCATCCCCGCAATAGGAACAGATCGTCTCCGTGCGCTTCAGCATCCACGGGCGGTAGTCATACATGGACAACCGGCTGGTAATGGCGCCGACCGGGCAAATCTGGATGCACCCGCCGCACATGTCGCATTCGAGTTCCTGCCCGGCCCAATGCGTAATCTGCGTGAGAGTCCCGCGGCCTTCGGCCGCCAACGCCTGGGCGTCCATCACTTCATCACAATAGCGCACGCAACGCATGCACGACACGCAACGGTTCATCTGGGTTTCAATGACCGGCCCCAGGTACTGTTTCGGGAAGACTCGCTTCAACTCCTTGAAGCGGCTGACGGTGGGCGTGTACTCGTGCGAAAAATCCTGGAGATCGCAGCGGCCGCCCTGATCGCAGACCGGACAATCCAGCGGATGGTTGCCCAGCAACAACTCCAGCACCGATTTCCGCGCAGCCTCCACGTGCGGCGCCGAGGACCGCACCACCATGCCGTCGGCCACCCGGGTGCTGCACGAGGTCTGGAGCTTCGGAATCTTTTCGATTTCCACCAGGCACATCCGACAATTCGCGTCAGGCGCCAGCTTCGGATGGTAACAAAAATGGGGCACCATCACGCCCACCTGGCGTGCCGCCTCGATCACGAGCGTGCCTTCCGGGACTTGCGTGCGAATGCCATCGATCATGATGGTCAGCATGTTCGGGGAGTTCGACATGGTCGGTTCCTACGACAGGCTCAGGACCGGAATTTCCTTCCGGCTCGCCTTGAGCGCCTCGGCCTCTTCAATCAACGCCTCATATTCGTCCCGCCAATATTTCAGCGTGCCCTGAACCGGAGCGATTTCCGCGTCGCCGAACGCACAAACCGTTCGACCGCCGATGTTGTTGCAAATTTCCGTGAGTGTCCGTAGATCCTCCGGTCGTCCCTGCTTGTTCAGAATGCGCTGGAGAATCTGGACGATCCAGGAACTGCCTTCCCGGCAGGGCGTACATTTCCCACATGATTCATGGTAGAAGAATTCCATCAATCGAAGGGCCGCCCAGACCATGCTCGTGCCTTCCTCCATCACGGTGATGCCACCGGACCCCGACATCGAGCCGGCCAGGGCCACCGACTCGAAATCCAATTGCACGTCCACGTGATCCGGAGTCAGAAACGGCGCGGAGGCCCCACCCGGAATAAACGCCTTGAGGGGTTTGTCGGACCGCATGCCACCGCCCAGGTCGTAAATCAGATCCCGGAACGTCGCATTCACCGGCAATTCATAATTTCCCGGACGTTGCACGTGACCGCTCAGACAGAAGATCCGGGTTCCGGTACTCTTGGGCGGGGCGCCGATGGAGGCGAACCAGGCACTCCCCCGATTCACGATGTGAGGGACGTTGGCCAGCGTCTCGACGTTGTTGACGACCGTGGGTTTCTGATAGAGCCCATGCGTGGCCGGAAACGGCGGCTTCGTCCTGGGTTTGCCCCGCTTTCCCTCCAGGGATTCGAGCAGCGCGGTTTCCTCCCCGCAGATGTAGGCCCCGGCCCCGGCATGCACGTACACGTGCACCGGAACCCCGCTCCCGTAAACGTCGGGCCCCAAGTGCCCGGCCTGGGTGGCTTCGGCAATCGCATGCTCCAGGATCTTCGCCGCCAAACGGAATTCACCCCTGATGTAGATGTACGCCGTGTGCGCGCCGATGGCATAACAGGCAATCGCAATGCCTTCGAGAACCTGGTGGGGATCCCGCTCCATCAACTGACGGTCCTTGAACGTGCCGGGTTCACTTTCGTCCGCGTTACAGCACAGGTATCGGGGACCGGGATGGTCCTTGGGAATAAAGCCCCATTTCACGCCGGTGGGAAAGCCCGCGCCGCCCCGACCCCGCAGACCGGATTGTTTCACCATCTCGATGACGTCCTGGGGCGGCACAATCCCCAGCACGGTCTTCAACGCCCGATACCCCCCGGCCCGCTCATACTCCGCAAGAGACCCGGTGTAGCCGGATTGGTCCATGTTTTTCAAGAGAATTTTTTCAAACGCTTGCATGGTGACACCGATCAGCCGCGTTCCGGCACCATAAAGGGCCCGCTTTTCATCGAACAGTCCCCGGTTTCCCGCAAGTCCCGGAGAATCAGTCCGACTTTTTCTTCCGTGAGCCGTTCGTAATAGTCGTCGTTGATCTGCATCATCGGTCCTGTTCCGCACGAACCCAGACATTCCACCATGCTCAGGGTGAACAGCCTGTCCGGGGTGGTCTGGCCCACGCCGATGCCCAAGTGCGTGCGCAGCCATTCGATCAGGGGATCGGCCCCGACCAGCGCACACATCAGGGATCGGCACACCTGGACGTGGAACTTCCCGATGGGTTTGAGATTGAGCATGGTATAAAACGTCGCGGTCTCGAACACCTGGGGCGGAGTCAGATCCAGGATGCCGGCGATCTCCCGCATGGCGGCCTGGCTCACGTACCCCTCTTCCTTCTGCGCCAGGTTCAACAACGGAAGGATGGCGGAGCGCTTCACCGGATACCGGCTCAGAATCTCGTCAACAAGGGCTCGATGCTTCTCCAGGATCATGTTGCCTCCGGACCCGTCGTGCGCCGACGCCTTATCGATCACATTCTCCCATGACGATGTCATAGGTGCCAAAGATCGTGATGATATCAGAAATCAGGTAGCCGCGGGCCATAAAATCGAACGCGCCCATGTGGACAAACGAGGGCGAGCGGATCTTCATCCGATAGGGCCGCGGGCTTCCGTCGCTGATCAGGAAAAACCCCAGTTCTCCCTTGGGCACCTCCGTGCCGCAATACGTTTCCCCCTTCGGGGGTTTGAACCCCTGGGTAAAGATGATGAAATGGTGGATCAGGCTTTCCATGTCCCGCATGACGTTGGGCTTGGCCGGGGGAATCACCTGGGGCAGATCCGCCATGATGGGCCCGTCCGGCAACTGATCCAGGCATTGCTCGATGATTCGTGCACTCTGCTTCATTTCCTCGACGCGAATCCAGTACCGGTCATAGGTGTCTCCAGCCTTGCCCACCGGCACGTCCCACTCCACCCGGTCGTACACGCCGTACGGCTCGAACTTGCGCACGTCATACGCCACGCCCGACCCGCGAAGCGTCGGCCCCGTGAGCCCGAAGTTGATGGCATCCTCACCGGACACGACGGCCACGTCCTTGGTTCTGCCCACCCAGATCCGGTTCCGCTGCAGCAGCGTGTCGTATTCCTGCACGTGTGCGGGAAACGTCTTCAGAAACTCGCGGAGCCGTTCGACCAGGGCCGGGGTCAGGTCGCCGTCCACTCCCCCGATTCGATAGTAATTCAGCGTCAGGCGCGCGCCACAGAGCTGTTCGAAGAAGTCGAGCAGCACTTCCCGTTCACGGAACGTCCAGAAGAACACGGTCATGGCCCCGATGTCCAGGGCCTGCGTGCCCAACCAGAAGAGGTGACCCACGATACGCTGCACTTCGGCCACGATCGTCCGGATGTATTCGGCCCGTTCCGGCACCGTCACGCCCACCAGTTTTTCAACGGCGCGCACGTAGGCGTAGTTGTTCGTCATCGCGCACACGTAATCCAGACGATCCGTATGCGGAATGACCTGCATGTAATGCAGCCCTTCGGCGAGCTTCTCCACCCCGCGATGCAGATACCCCAGATCGGGCACGGCCTTGACCACCCGCTCGCCATCCAGCTCCAGCACCACCCGCAGCACGCCATGCGTGCTGGGATGCTGCGGGCCCATGTTGAGCAGCAATTCGGTCGTGCGCATCGAGGATTCGGGCTGATCACCGGTCAGAAAGACGTGCCGCTGATCCTGCGGGACCTCGCGTTCGCTCCATTCACGTTCCGGCTCATCCAGGCGCGGCAGAAAATCAAAGGTACTCCGCCATCCTTTGCCTTCGGTGGGGAAATCCTTCCGCAGGGGATGGCCCTCCGTATAGTCGTCCGGCAGAAGAATCCTTCGCAGGTCCGGGTGTCCCTCGAACGTGATCCCCATCAGATCGAACACTTCGCGTTCCAGGAAATTGGCACCTTTCCAAATAGACGTCACGGTCCCGAGGGCGGGATGCTCTTCCGTCACCCGGGTTTTCAGGCGAATCCGGGTCCTGAACGAAAGAGAGAGAACGTGGTAGATGACTTCGAACCGCTCCAGGTCATCGGGATAATCGGCCGAGCAGATGTCGGTCAGATGATCGAAGGCCAGGCCCGGATCATCATGCAGGAAACGGGCGACCTCGACCAGATCCCGGGCGCGCACCTGGGCCGACAGGTCGCCGCGCGCCGGATCTTCTCGCACGGAGAGCACCGCCTGGGGAAAACGCTCATGCAGGGTTTCAAGGACTCGATGCATGCCGGAACGGGAACGGGAACGACTTACAGGAATCGTTGCCCGGGCTATTTGACAAACACTTTTTCCTTCTGAATCTTCTCTTGCAACTTGATCAACGCGTCCAGGAGCGCTTCCGGTCTCGGAGGACAACCCGCCACGTAGACGTCCACCGGCACGATCTGGTCCACGCCCTGCACTACGCTGTAACTGTTGTAATGATTGCCCGACGTGGCGCAGGACCCCATGGAAATCACGTATCGCGGTTCGGCCATCTGATCGTAGATGCGCCGGATCACGGGCGCCATCTTTCGACACACGGTTCCGGCCACGATCATGACGTCGGATTGCCGGGGAGAGGCCCGAAAGACTCCGGCCCCGAACCGGTCGATGTCATACCGGGAGGACACCGAGGCAATCATCTCGATGGCACAACAGGCGAGTCCGAAGGTCATCGGCCACAAGGCCGACTTCCGGCACCAGCTCACCAGATAGTCGAGATTGGTGGTCACGATATTGGGTTCAAACTGGCGTTCGAGCAGGCTCATGGCTTCCGACCCTTGTCATGCAAATAAAGCGTGAAAGATGGATTCCCGCGTGAGAAGAGCCACGCGAAATGATGCCCTGAGCCGCGGGAATGACAGAAAGGCCTCCACTGATCCCAGAATGACCCGCTCCGGAACGAAAGAAACGGCCACCCACCGGCCCCAGAACAGCCCGCCCCGCCACGGCAACCACGAACCGCGCCTCTCGTTCTCGGGGCGGAATTCCACACGCGCGGGAACGCCGGATGAGAACGACGGAAACGCCTCCACTGGTTCCAAAACGACCAGCCCTGGAACGAAAGAAACGGCCAACCACCGGCCCCAGAACGACCCGCCCCGCCACGGCAACCACGAACCGCGCCTCTCGTTCTCGGGGCGGAATTCCACCCGCGCGGGAACGCCTGACGACTCAGTCCCACTCCAAGGCTCCCTTTTGCCAGACGTACCAGAACCCCACCACGAGGATGGCAATGAAGACTCCCATTTCAATGAGGCCCAACAACCCCAGCTTGTGAAAGACCACCGCCCATGGAAACATGAAGACGATTTCAATATCAAACACGACGAACAGCATCGCGATGATGTAATAGCGCATCGGAAACTGAACGCGGGCGTCCATGAACAGCGGACTCCCGCTCTCATACGGAAGCAGTTTGGCACGATAGGGACGGCTGGGGCGCACGATCCAGCCCACCACCAGGGACCCCACGCCAAAGGCCAGGGCCACCACGGCAAAAATGGCGATGGGGATATAATTCAAGGGAACCGCGTCGCCACCCATCTCAATACGCTCCCACGTTGACCCTTGTCATGCCCGGACCGTCGCAAGCACCGAATCGAAAAACGGACGATGGCGCAACCCCAGCAGCGTGGAGCCGGCAAGCCCCTTCTGCTGGATCAGCACCTTGAACGTGGTGCCCATGCCGTGCGGGCGCAACAAGTAGGCTGCGGCCCGGACCACGGCCGATTCCTGATCGGCCCCCCGGACCAGATCCTCGATGCCCAGGCTCATCAGAAAATGCTGAAGATTCGTCAACCCCATCGTGGTCAGTCCGACTCGCTCGCCGGTGCGGACGAGGCTCGAGAAATTCACGTGCGCGGTCAAATCCTGCTCCCCGACCCGGGCATAGGGGTTCGTCGAAACCGCATGCCGGTAGTAGCCCATCAGGGTTCCGTGCTTTCGTTCGGGTGCAAAATAATCCTGAGCCGTATGGCCATAATCGATCGTGATCACGACGCCACGACCAAGCACCCGCGCGACCCGCGTGAGCCACCGCACGGCTTCCAGGCCGATTTCCGTGATAAACCCCCGGGGCAACTCCACGTCCAGGTCCGAGAGGAACGATGACAGTTCGGGCGTCGACGGCTCGCCCCAGTGGTCCTGCAAGGCGTGATCGACGCTGGTCACGTACAATTCCTGCAAGCCTTCCTGGCCCATGCGAATTCTGTGGACTGGAAACGCATCCACCAATTCATTCGAGAGCAGCATCCCGGTCAGGCTTCCCTCGGGAATCTCCCGAAGGTCCTCCACCCATCGAATGCCCCCCCCCTGCCTCGTCCACGCCGCCAGGGTGTCCCGTTGTCGCCGGCGAAAGGCCGGGCTGCGTTCGACCAGGAGACAGGCCAATCGGGGAAGCAGCGAGGCTCGCTGTTTCCGACATTCCTCGAGCACGTCCCTGAGCAACGTCCCGTCTCCGGGTCCCATTTCCACGAGATGAAACACGGGTGGACAGCCGAGTCGTTCATCGATCTCCGCGAGTTGACGGACCAGACATTGGGCCAAAACAGGGGAAAGGCTCGGGGCGGTGAAGAAATCGCTGCCTTCACCCCCGATGGGAAAGGTCGTGCGGGAAGACCCTCCTCCTGTCATGTAGTACCCATGGGCATCATCATACAGGGCGAGTTCCATAAAACGCGCAAACGTAAGAGGCCCCATTTCACGAATGAGCGTGAGCACGTGCGTCATGCAAGGAGAATCCCTCGATTCCATGCCCGTTATTCGGGACGCCACCACCACGCCGCTTCCCTCCACCACCCCATAGGACCCACCGGGTGATGGGCCAAAAGATCTATACGTTAGCTATCTGTCAACCGTTAGTCAAGGAAAGTCAGGGACATCAGGAGGGAGAGTCAACCATGCCACTCATGACGTGAGAATGAACGCAGGCAGTTTCATCAGGGGCCTTCCCTTGTGACTCAAACTTCGTGAGGCACTGGATGGAGAGACGGCAGCATCAGGGGCCAAAGAAATGGTTCCGCTGTCACGCCCCGTGACATTTCTTGTACTTTTTGCCGCTACCACACGGGCAGGGATCGTTTCGGCCGACTTTGGCCTGCGCACGCTGGATCGTGCGCGACGCCGGTGCGCCGTCTCCACGGTTGAAGACCATTTGAGAGGGCGAAGCCACGTCTTCTTCGATGGAAGGGCGCTCGCCTTTGACGACCTGGACTTTACACAGTCGCTCGAGGGCATCCGACTTGATGCGGTCCATCATGGCGGCAAACATGTCGAATCCTTCCCGTTTGTACTCTGCCAGCGGATCTTTCTGGCCATAGCCTCTGAGTCCGATGCCGTCCCGGAGTTGATCCATGCCAAGGAGATGTTCCTTCCAATGATGGTCAATGACCTGCAAGACCAGGCTTCGTTCAAGCTGGGCCAGCAGATCGGACCCGATCCGTTCTTCCCGTTCCCGGCGTCGTTCCCTGAACAACTGCTGCGCCTGTTCCAGCAATTCGTCGCGCAGGCCATCCCGCCCCATGTCCGACGCGTCTTCGTGAGCCATGATTTCCGTGCCGAATTGCGCGAGAGTGGCTTCACGCAATCCCTCCAGGTCCCAGGCTTCGGCATAGGCGTCTTCCGGACAGTGGGTGTTGATCAGGGCATCCACGACGTCGACGAGCCAATCCTCCGCGTCCTCTTCGATGGAACTCCCACCCAGGACGCCGGCGCGATGCGCGTAGATGATGGCCCGCTGTTTATTCATGACGTCGTCATATTCGAGGATGTGTTTGCGGATATCGAAATTATGCCCTTCGACTTTCTTCTGCGCGTTTTGAATGGACTTGGTGACCATCCGATGTTCGATCGGCACGCCTTCTTCCATGCCCAACTTCAACATCAGGTTGGAGACCCGTTCGGACGCAAAAATGCGCATCAGGTCATCCTCCAGGGAGAGGAAGAAGCGAGACGAACCCGGATCGCCCTGACGACCGGATCGGCCTCGAAGCTGATTGTCGATCCGACGACTCTCGTGGCGTTCGGTGCCGACGATATGCAATCCGCCCAGTTCCAGGACGTCCTTCTTTTCCGTTTCGCACCGTTCCTGAATCCTGGCAAACGCCGCGCGTTTCTGCTCCTCGGTCAGATTGTCGCTCCGGTAGACCACCTGCTGCCTGTAGAGGGCCTCGGAGTTGCCGCCCAGAATAATGTCCGTGCCGCGACCGGCCATGTTGGTGGCCAACGTCACCGCGGCCCGGCTGCCGGCCTGGGCAATAATCTCCGCCTCCTTTTCATGAAACTTGGCGTTCAGGACGTGATGTTTCACGCCCCGCTGCTTGAGAATGTGAGAGAGTCGTTCCGACTTTTCGATGGAAATCGTCCCCACCAACACGGGCTGGCCCCGCTCATAATATTCCAGGACTTCCTGGGCGATCGCCTCGAATTTTTCCTTCTCCGTCCGATACACCACGTCCGAATGATCCTGACGAACCATCGGACGGTTGGTCGGAATGACGTTGACGTCCAGATTGTAGATCTTGGCAAACTCCGCGGCTTCCGTATCCGCGGTTCCGGTCATGCCTGCCAACTTCTCATACATCCGGAAATAGTTTTGAAACGTGATCGACGCCAGGGTCTGATTCTCGTTGGCAATCTTTACGCCTTCCTTGGCCTCCACCGCCTGGTGCAGACCGTCGCTCCATCGGCGACCCGGCATCAGCCGTCCCGTAAACTCGTCGACGATCTGTACTTCTCCGTCCTTGACCACGTAGTCCACGTCGCGTTTGTAAATGGCATGCGCCTGCAGGGCTTTGATGACGTGGTGCACCACGTTCAGATTGGTGGGATCGTACAGGTTGTCACCCGACAACAACCCGTCCGCGGCCAGCAATTTCTCCACGCGGGCGTTCCCCTCTTCCGTCAGGGCCACCGTCCTGGATTTTTCTTCGATGGTATAGTCCCGTTCGCCATTGAGCCGGGGAATGAGGCGATTGATCCGATGGTACAGCTCCGTGCTCTGTTCGGCCGGACCGGAGATGATCAGCGGCGTTCGTGCTTCGTCGATCAGAATGCTGTCCACCTCATCCACAATCGCGTACGACAAATCCCGCTGGACTCGCTGGGCCAGGTCATTGATGACCAGATTGTCCCGAAGATAATCAAACCCGAACTCATTATTGGTCCCGTAGGTAATATCGGCCTGATAGGCCTCGGGCCTCGTACAGGGACGAAGATGATTCAACCGCTTGTCCGCGGCCTCGTACGCAGGGTCGAACAGAAACGAGGATTCATGCTGAATCACGCCGACCGTGCACCCCAATGCGTGATACACGGGTCCCATCCACTGCGTGTCCCGCTTCGCCAGGTAATCATTGACCGTCACCAGGTGCACGCCCTTTCCTGCCAGGGCGTTCAAGTACGTGGGCAGCGTCGCAACCAGCGTCTTCCCTTCACCGGTCTTCATTTCGGAAATTTTCCCCTGGTGCAGCACCATGCCCCCCACGAGCTGGACGTCGAAGTGGCGCATGCCTGTATGGCGACGGGCAGCCTCACGGCACGCGGCAAAGGCTTCGGGGAGCAGGGCATCCAGCGTCTCGCCCGCGTCCAGACGCTTCCTGAACGCCTGGGTCTTGTCCGTCAGGGCCTCATCCGAAAGAGACGTCAGACCGGGCTCCAATTCGTTAATCCGCGCGACGAGGGGTTGAAGGAGCTTCAACTCACGATCGTTTTTGCTTCCGAACAGCAGATTGAGCAGTCTCACGAACATGGGGGCAACGCCTTGAACGAAAAGGAATTTCTCCGCATCCGTCGTTTCTGAAAAGAACGGAGGCTCCGGGATAGAACGCCTTTCGGGCTAGTATACCTGAATGGTTTCATGAATCAACCGGCGGGGAGAAGGTGGCTGGTTCTCACAAAGGGGCGTTAGAGACGTTTGGGCACTTGGAAGAACGTTGAAGTTTTTTTTTCGCTATGATAGTTTCAGAAAGTTTTTCTCGGTTCTCTCTCTTGAAGATCCTGAGAAGTCTCCGCAATGCCTTCCGTATTGTCCAAGGCCCTCGGCTCGGCTCTTTTCTTGTTTGTGGGAGGGGTGGGACTCTCCCCGATGACCGAGGCACAGGATTTGTCGAATGAATCTATCGAGATCCTTGAAACGATTGAAGTGACGGCCACGGTTGCCGTGCAGGAAGAGCGGGAGCTCAAGATACCCGAACCGGATACGACGACGGTGGTACCATTGAACGACTTCCTGATCCCGTCTCTCGTCCCCACCACCGTTTCACAGGGCCCTCCGGGAATCATGCGGGATTCCATCGCGGACCGCAAGGGACTGCGGAAAAGGGCCAGGCGTATCAACTTGGACTGCCTTCCCTATCCAAAAATCGCCCGCCTGCGTAGTTGGGAAGGCAGGATCGTGTTACGGCTCCTCGTCAATGCAGGAGGAATCGTGGAACAAGCCACGATTCAAGAGAGCTCGGGCTTTCCCCTCCTTGACGAAAGTGCCCTGAAGGAAATCAAAACCTGTCGGTTCGATCCGGCAAAGGACGGAGAATTTTCCATTTCCTCGTCAGTGGATCTACCCATCACATTCGATCTTAAAGAGCGCTCACCCCAGTAAAAAGGAATCTTCTCATGAAACATGGCACGATGAAATTCATGCTCGGACTGAGTTGTTGTTTGCTGGCGTTTTCGCCGTACGCCGCCGCACAGAACAAACCATCGGAACCGGCGGTCGAAGAACTCGAAGAAATGGTGGTGATCGGATCCCGGGTTCCTCGTCGCTCGGCGCAAGATTCTCCGGTGCCCATAGACGTGCTCGAAGGGGACACGTTCAGAAACTACGGCGTCCGGGACATGGATTCACTCCTGTCGGCCACGGTCCCGTCTTACAACGTCAACCAGCAACCCATCAGTGATGCAGCTACCTTGGTCCGTCCGGCAAATCTGCGCGGGCTGTCACCGGACAGCACCCTGATTCTGGTCAACGGCAAACGGCGTCATCGTGCATCAGTGATCACCTTCCTCGGCGGGGGGATTTCGGACGGATCGCAGGCGCCTGACCTGGCCTCCATCCCGGCCATCGCCCTCAAGCGCGTGGAAGTCCTGCGCGACGGGGCATCGGCACAGTACGGGTCCGATGCCATCGCCGGCGTCATGAATTTCGTGTTGAAAGACGCGCCGGACAGCGGCACGGTGGAAACGCGTTGGGGGCAATTCTATGAAGGAGACGGAGGCACGTTCAATATTGCCGGCAACCTGGGCGTTCCCCTCCCGCTCCCATTGATCGAATCCGGGTTTGCCAACTTCAGCTTCGAGTATGGACGGGCCGACCCCACTGACCGCAGCGTCCAGCGTGAAGATGCGCAAGCTCTGATCGATGCGGGCAACGTCCACGTGCGGCAGCCCCATGCCCAGATCTGGGGCGCGCCCGAACTCCATCATGACTATAAGGTCTTCGGCAACTTGGGGCTGAATCTGACCAGGCATACCGAACTCTATGCCTTCGGCAACTATGCCCAACGCAAAGTGGAAGGCGGGTTCTTCTACAGGAACCCCCTTACTCGTCCCGGCGTGTTCTATGGTGGCGGCGGAGTAGACCATGATAACAATCCGACTACCCCTCTTTTCCCCACCGCCCTGGTTGCCGACCTGACCGGCGAGGGCTGCCCGACCGTCCGCGTGAATCAGAGTGCCGACTACAGCAATGTCAATCTTCCGGACAACTGCTTCATGTTCAATGAAAAGTTCCCCGGCGGATTCACGCCGACGTTCGGAGGCACGGTGCGCGACTGGAGCGGGGCCTTCGGGATCCGCGGAGACCTGTCCCACACCAACGTGTGGCTCGACGACTGGCACTATGACCTCAGTGCCGTGTTCGGGTACCACGGCACGGACTTCTTCATGACGAATACCATCAATCCGCAACTCGCCGCCCTGAGAACCGATATCCCCACGAACTATAACCCCGGCGGCTATATCGAACGGGATCACGTGGTCAATCTTGATCTCTCCAGAGCCATTGAGACCAACGTGTTCCACTCCCCGCTGAACCTCGGGCTTGGCCTGGAGTATCGCGTGGAAGAATTCGAAGTCGAAGCCGGCGGTCGAAATTCCTGGTACGTGGACGAGAGCCTGGCGGCACAGGGCTTTGGCGTCGGGTCCAATGGATTTCCCGGGTTCAGCCCTGCCTCCGCGGGCAAAAACAACCGGGGAAGCTACGCCGCATACCTGGACGTGGAAAGCTACGTGGTCAAGGACCTGCTGCTCGGCGTGGCCGGTCGGTTTGAGGAATACGAAACCTTCGGAGACACCTTGAACGGCAAGGTGGACGCTCGTTGGCAAGCCACGTCGATGATGGCGCTTCGCGGTTCGGTCAGTACGGGGTTCCGGGCTCCCACCGTGGGCCAGGCGAACATTCGCAATGTGACCACGGAGTTCATCGTAGACCGACTCGCCGACCGGGCCACCCTTCCGGCCACCCACCCGGTGGCGCAGCATTTGGGTGCCCAACCCCTGAAGCCGGAAAAATCCTTTAACCTGTCCCTGGGCACGGTGTTGGACGCCGGCAACCTTTCCGTGACCATCGACTACTACCGGGTCAAGATCCAGGATCGTATCGCCCTGACCAGCAGTCTGGATTTGTGTGGTGGGCGTCAGGTCACGCATTGTCCGGACGTGCTGCAAGACTTGCGTGATCTGGGAGCCGGTGACGACGTCACCAGCTTCACGAGCGTGCGGTATTTCACCAACGATTTCGACACCACGACCCAGGGGATCGACGTCGTGGCGACGTACCCGATACAAGGTCCGGCGGGCCTCACCCTCTTCACATTCGCGGGTAACTGGAATCAAACCGAAGTCACCCAGTTCAATCCGGCGATCATCAGGGCGGAACGAGTCATTCAGTTGGAACAGAACCTGCCCAATTTCCGGTTCACGCTGACGGCCGACCATCGGCAGGGGCCTTGGCGGTTTTTGAGCAGGCTGCACTACTACGACGGGTTTACCGAGTTTACGGCGAATTCGTTTCGCATCGATGCCGGTCGAAGAATGCTCGTGGACCTGGAAGCCTCGTACACCTTCAAAAGCATGCTGACGATCGCAGGAGGAGCTCAGAACCTGTTCGATACCTATCCGTCACAAAATGCCGCAGCGGGTAGCGCACTGGGCGCCCAATACCCCGAGTCGTCTCCCTATGGCTTCAACGGGGGATTCTATTACCTGAGGGCCTTGTATGCATTCTGACGGGAGACCGGCAACGCCTCGGACCGCGTCCGATTGGGACGCGGCACGATCATTGAGGGGGGACGGCAGGGAGGCCGGCCCCCTCGTCCTGAAAACCGGAACACGAACCCTGATTAACCACCACTTCACGAGCAGAGGCGTTATGAACAGACCACCGTTGCGAATCACGTCGATTGGCGTCCTGGTCCTGGCGCTGGGGCTCGCCTTTCCTTGTACGAGTCCGGCGAATGAGGCCCAGACCCTGTATAACCAAGGCGTGCAGCACCTTCACAACAAAGAGTTCAAGCAAGCCGCCGCGTCGCTGGAACGGGCCCTGGACGTGTTTCCCCACTTTGCCGCCGCCCACCATCTTCTGGGGGTCGTCTCGTTTACCGGCTTGCAGCAACCGGAACGGGCCGTCACCCACCTGAAAAAAGCCGTGGAGCTGCACCCGAACTTTGCACAAGCCTATCTGGACCTCGGGTTGGTCTTTCAACATCAGAAGGAATCGGCGGCCGCCGAAACGGC
Source organism: Nitrospirales bacterium (assembly GCA_965221365.1). Classification (GTDB taxonomy): domain Bacteria; phylum Nitrospirota; class Nitrospiria; order Nitrospirales; family UBA8639; genus Bin75. Next base: position 722,713 of record OZ244884.1, read on the forward strand.
TTTCCGGAAAGCCCTGGACATCTATCCTCGCTTCGCCGAGGCGCAATTGAATCTGGCGTTCGTCTACGACCAACGGGGTGAATGGGACCAGGCCATTCTTGCCTACGAGGCCACGCTCAAACTGAATCCCGAGGAACCCACTGCCCTGTACAACATAGCGATGGTGTACATGCAGCAGGCCCAGGCAGCGGAAACAGACAATCATCCGACTCAGGCGATCAAGGCCTACCGGAAGGCGTTAGACATCAAGGCCGATCTGCAGGAGGCCCATTATGCCCTGGGGTATCTTCTGCAAACGCAGGAGCAACCCGAACAAGCCGTGACCCACTTCCAGGAAGTGATCCGCCTCAATCCGAAGCACGCCGAAGCGCACCTGAACCTGGGCGTCCTCTTTGCGAACCTCAACAAACTCGACCAGGCCGAGCAGGAATATCTCGCGGCCCTGTCCTTGAGCCCGAACCTGATCGAAGGCTATTACAACCTGGGGGTCTTTTATGAGTTTCACCGCAAGGATACGGATCGCGCCCTCGTCCAATATCGCAAATACCTCGAACTCGGGGGTCAGGACGAACGAGTCCGGAAACTGCTGAAAAAAATCGGCTCATGAACCCCGTCGCCTCCCTGAACCCGTTCGAACAGAACGCCTCGCTGCAATTCGGGATCTGGTCCGTCCTGCTGCACGTCAGCCTGCTCATGCTCCTGAGTTCCTTGCATTTTTCCCACGACGACCAACAAAGCACGCCGCTGGTCAAGGTCACGCTCATTGAAACGCCGGTTCCCAAGCCCGTGCAGAAAGAGGCCCCGCCCCTGCACCAGGCAGAACGACGCCAACAACCGCCGCTCCAATCGAAACCGGTTCCTGCTTCGCCGGCACCGCCTCAGCTTGCTTCCGAACCGGTCAGAATTGCCGAGGCCATGACGCCACCGCCTTCTCTCCCCCCACCCCTGAAGCGACGAATTCTTCAGGATCGTCGCGCCATGGACGCCTTGAAGGTACGGGAGCTGACCAGGACCGCGTCACGCAACACCACCAGGACGACGACCGACGCGCGGGCGCCGTCGATGACCATCCCGGTGCTTTCGACCATCGCGGCGCTCGAAGGAGTCTCGACCCGGAACCCCGTCCCGTTGTCTGATCCGGCAACGCCTCACGACAAGGCCAAACCGAAAACCCTGCGGGCCCGGCCCACGGGAACGCCTGCAACGGGGAAAGTCGGACTGGGACGAACCATTCCACCGGTGTATCCGAGAATCGCCAAACAATCCGGGTGGGAAGGGACGGCACTCGTTCGCGTGACGGTTCAGGCCAACGGCAAGCCGGAGGAGATCATCATCCGACGGAGCAGCGGCCACGACGTCCTGGACAAGGCCGCGATCGACGCGGTCAAAAAATGGTCGTTTCGCCCGGCCAAGGACGGGAACATTCCGATTCGCAGCATCGTCGAAATCCCCATCAAGTTTTCTTTAAGCAAACACGGCTAATCCCTCAACCATAAGGATCACAACCCATGTTTGAAATGTCCCTGGCGTTCATGAAAATCCTGATGGCCGGCGGCTGGATGATGATTCCCATCATCCTGTGTTCGCTGGTGGCCGTAGCCATCATTCTGGAGCGAGGCTGGTATTTTTATCACGTGCGCACGGCCGCGAATGCCGAGGAAATGATCACGCTGGTCACGCAGGGGAACCTCACCGACGCCCTCTCGTTCAACGAACGCACGCCTCATCCCGTGCATCGCGTGCTGGCAGCGGGCATTCTCGCGCGCGACCGTGACCCGGAGAAGGCCATGGAAGCCACGGGCATGGTGGAAGTGAGCCGCATGAAACAAGGACTGTCTGCATTGGACACCATCATTACGCTCGCCCCATTGCTGGGGTTATTGGGCACCATCATCGGGATGATCGATTCCTTCGGCATCATGGCCATTCAAGGGATCGGCCAACCCCACGCCGTCACCGGTGGCGTCGCCGAGGCGCTCATCTGCACGGCCGGCGGCATTTTCGTAGCCGTGATGACCCTCGTCCCCTACAACTACTTCCTGACTCGCACGGACCGCCTCATCGAACAGATCGAGCACTATGCCACGCGCAACGAGTCGGCCCTGCAAGAAACGGCGGCACGGGTGACGTCATGAAGCTGCCCGCAGCCGTCAAGAAAAAAGCCCGGATCGAGATTATTCCCATGATCGACACCATGTTTTTTCTGCTGGTGTTTTTCATGATCGCCACGCTGTCCATGACCCTGCAGAAAGGCATGCCCGTCAACCTGCCGAAAGCCAGTTCTACGACGGACGACCTCCCGGAACAGGTCACGCTCACGATCTCTCACACGGGCGACCTATTCTTTAACAAAGAGGCCATCACGCTCCCCGACCTTGAACCACGGCTCCATGGACTCTCCTACTATGGAGAACAACCCGCGGTGGTGATCAACGCCGATGAAGCCGCCTCGCATGGTCGCGTGATCAAGGTCATGGATACCGTGAGAAAAGCCGGCATTTTCAACATGGCCATTGCGACCCAACCGGAGGAGTCGGCTTCGTAGCAATGGAGCCGCGGCCGGAGCCCGTCCTGCCAACTAAAGCGTTCTGGTTCGGAGTAACTCGACAAAATCGGGGAAGGGGAGGATGTCAATTCCGTCCTGTGTCGTACGACGACTTGACCCACCGTACACCAGCATTCTTCTTCTTATTCCTTTCAGCTCGGAGATTGCCTGAAGACCCTTGAGATGCTCGGGTCGAAGATGGGAAGTGGATTTGGCTTCAATGGCAATCCTGTCTTTTCCTTGAGTAAGAAGAAAATCGACCTCGACGTGTTTGGATTCTGCAGGAGACCAATAGCACAATTCTTCGATGTCGCCAAACGTATCCTGTTGAAACCTCAACAAGGTAAAAATCAATCCTTCAAACAGCGGGCCTTTCTCTTCTCCCGTCAAAGGCCCGTAGTGGTGTTTGATCGCGCGCACCAGGCCCGGATCGATAAAATAGCATTTTGCTCGTTTCCGCTCACGAACGCGCAGCTTGGCGTCATAAGCGCTAAGGGTCTTGAGAAGGAGGGTATCCTGTAAGATCTGAAAAAATCCTGAAACCGTAGGACGTCCGACTTCGCAGTCTCTGGCAATATTCGACAGATTGATCGTCTGTCCATGAAGGAGCGCCGCGACGGGAAGAAACCGGGAAAACCCCGCAAGATTGCGCACAATGGCTTCGGCCTGAATTTCTTCTTTGAGATACGTTTGGACGTAGCTTTTCAAGGTTTCTCGCCTGTCCTCGGCATTATGGACGAGTGGGATCGTCCCCGTTTCCAGGGCCGTCTCCAGGCAAAAATCTTCACCCATTTCCATGGGAGTCAACGGATACAGATAGCGCGTGCTGGCCCGCCCTGCCAGCAAATTGACTCCTGCACGTCGTAGTTTGCGCGCACTGGAGCCCGTAAGAATAAAGCGCAATTTTTTATCCTCTATCAGACGATGAATCTCGTTCAACAAATTGGGAAGGCGTTGAATTTCGTCAATGAACGCCCAGGCTCCGGGTTTCAAGGAATATAATTCTTCGTAAAACGTCCCCGGTCTGGCGAGATACTGTTGAAACTTTTCTTCATCCAGAAGAGAGACTTCATGGCTTGCCAGCCTGAGGGAACGAACCAACGTGGTTTTTCCCGTGCCTCTGGGGCCTAAGAGAAAGAAACTGGACTTGGGGCATTCAAAGAGTCGAGCATAGAGTTGCATGGCATAACATTAAAAAACGGCGTAATTTAATGTCAAGCTATGCAAAAAATTCGTGAAATACGAAAGGTGACGGAACCAGTCACCTTACTAGGCGGAATACGCACCGCCGGCAGGTCTTCGTCATCCGTACCGTCATGGTCATTGTCAGACCTCTCCCTGCATCCAGGTGAACGTCCCAGTCGTCATTCCCGCGCACGCCCCCGTTCGTCATCCCCGACGTTTTTAATCGGGGATCCAGTATTTTTGCTTGTTCTTTTCTTCTTCTGGATGCCGGATCAGGGTCCGGCATGACGGAGAGAGGGATGCCGGATCGGAGTCCGGCATGACGGCAGGAGGGCCTTTGCGTCACTCCACGCCCCGTCCCGTCGCACCCACACATGCGCCTTTCGTCATCCCCACATACGCCCAGTCCGTCATTCCCGCGCACAACACCAATCGTCATCCCCGACGTTTGTAATCGGGGATCCAGGGGTTTTTCTTTTTCCTTTTTTCTGGATGCCGGATCGGAGTCCGGCATGACGAATGAGACCTGTGGTTTTCCTTCTGGATGCCGGGTCAAGCCCGGCATGACGGCTGTGGGTCTGATGGCCGTTCCCGAACGGCTCGCTCCATCCTGCATACGCGTCTTCAAATCGCATCTGTTTGGTCTCCTCTCGCCATTCGGTCCGCTTCATCATGCCTCCTGAAATAGCACATGATAAAACCGGACAGATGTTGTGTTACAGATGCGGACAGTTTATGTGTTCGTAACATTCGTAACATTCAGCGCTTGAGAAAAAACTCAATGGGGAGTAGCCTGAAACAGAGCCTGGTTCAGCTTGCCTGCCATGGAAAAACATTCATTCATACCCCGTTTCGGCATGCTCGCGTTCCTGTTGCTTCCGGCCTGTGCCGGGCAGTCGATTCTCCCGTTGGAGATCGAGAAACAGGTTGACGCAACGGTTTCGTTTGCTCAGGTCAAGGAAGCCCCGATGCGGCACGTGGGAACGGTCATCGTCATAGGCGGAGAAGTCCTGAACGCCACACGTCTCAAGGAACACACCCGCTTGAACATCCTCCAGCTTCCCACGTCAAAAACCCACGAACCGACCATGGATCGCACGCAATCCCAAGGACGCGTTCTTGCGTTTCAGGCCGAGTTTCTGGACCCGGCCACGGTCCCGGCTGGAACCCGAATCACCATCGTCGGGAAAGTTTCCGGAGCCATGACCGAATTGCTCGATGAAATGGACTATACGTATCCGACGGTCACCATCCTGTTCCTGAAAGTCTGGCCTGACGTCATGCAACTGCCTCCCCGGTACGGGCGCTACGGATCCCCTGCCTGGCCTCCCTACTGGTACGCCGGCTACTGGGGACCGTTTTACGGCTACTGGGGACCGTATTACTGATTGTATGGACTGTTTCGATTCGGCTATTGGCAGCATCGACTGGATGCTGACTCTGCCCGTCTCCTGATCGAGAGCGGCAGGGATTGTTTCACTCAAATCTCAAAAAAGGAGCTTTCATGATGAACCACGTCTTCAAACTGATGGCCTGTATTGCTGGCGCGATCCTGATGACAGGGGTGGGAGTCGGAACGGTCATGGCCGATGCAAACCATGGCAAGGCCCCGGGCACGCTCATGACCGCATCAGACTCCAGGGCGCACGAGGCAAACGAGAAAGGGATCACGCATTACAAGGCAGGGCATTGGGATGCGGCGCTGAAGTACTTCAAGAAGGCAGTCGAGGCCGACCCGGAGTCAGCGGAAGCCCACTACAACCTGGCGCTCGCATTGGACAAGTCGGATCAACACAGAGAAGCCGCCATGGAATTCAAAAAGGCCTTGGACCTGGGTCAAAACAATCCCGACATCCAGAATTCAAAGATCCTTCATGGCCACGTCAAAAAGCTTCAAGGATCCATGTGAGGTACGGCTTGTTCTTCACGGGAAGGATTGGCACACGTGGGCAGGACGTCCTGCCCACGTGCGCGAACCGCTGAAAAATGGTGGGTCGTACAGGGATCGAACCTGTGGCCCGCTGATTAAGAGTCAGCTGCTCTACCAGCTGAGCTAACGACCCATGCAAGCGGAGAGACGGCTGTGATGGCGCGCCTGGCAGGATTTGAACCTGCGGCACCTGGCTCCGGAGGCCAGTGCTCTATCCACTGAGCTACAGGCGCTGCAGCGCATTGAAACACTGAAGTGACGCTACCATCTTTGCATGAGAGTTGTCCAGCCTCATCGTCTACTCACAGGACAGGGGCTGTTCCGTGCCACCCATGGTGGCCTTGAGAACCAACCCGCCTTTCTCGGCCACGGCATCGGGCTCCTCCAGCACGACGGCAAGCAAGAGTCTGGCACCTTCCGGGGTCAGCCCATGGGAAGGGGCAATAAACCGTTTGCGCGCGACACGACGTTCCTCCGGATCATCCGGCTCATAATACCCGAGCAATTCTCCGCTCGTATTCGCCTTTGCCAGGAGCGCCGACCACGCCTCGATCAGGGGATCGGTCCACGGGCCGATTCCCTCACCCTGCTGTTCCAGCTTCGTCCAAATCTGCCATCCGACGAACACCGCCCAGGTTTCGTTCAACACCTCCCAGGCGTCTTCTTCGGAGAGAAATCGGATTTCCGTGGTCTCCCGGCGCTGACGAATCGGATTAATGCGCACGAAACGGTAATGACAGCGCATCTGTTCCCGGGCAAACGCCAGGACGCGAGTGGACCGGGGGCTCAACGCCTCGGGGCCCGGACCATTGAAAATATAATCCAGGTAGGCGTGGAAGAGTTCATGATACAGGAGGCTGACGTCATGATGGGCCATCCGATCCAGATCCATCAATGCCCCCCCGGCCCGATTGAACGACAACCGCAGGCTCAGGATCATGCGATGATCTTCGGGATGATACTCCGCGGCATAGGTCCGAAGGTCCTCGAACGTCACCGTGACGAAATCGGAATCGATCTCCTTGAGAAACCCCGTCGGGAGTCGCAGGGATTCGGCCTGGGCAATCAGGTTGCTCCAGGTCGCAACGGGCCGGTGGGGGCCTGCGTCACCGCGCGCAAAATCGGTCAGCCCCAGCAGCAACCCCGACAGGAAGAGCGCCGCAATCCATTTGATCGTTTCCGGCCTCACGGCTGTTTACCTCCAGGATTCTCCGTCTTCAACCACGCTCCAGGCTTCGACCAGGGACGCGGACACGTCATCCAGAAATCGTGACGGTTTCGAGAGCACCGACCCCGTGACTTTATCATACACCTGGACGGGAAACGTCAGGTAGAGCAACTGCTTGGCCCGGGTCACCGCGACGTACAACAACCGCCGTTCCTCTTCGAGTTCTTCCTCGGTGAGCAACGAATAGGAGGACGGGAACCGTCCGTCCACCAGCCAAATCACGAACACGCATCGCCATTCGAGCCCCTTGGCGGAATGAATAGTGGACAACACGAGCCGTTCATCGTCGCGGTCCGGGGCCTCGATATCCGCCATGCTCTCGTCCGGCGGTTCGAGTGTCACATCGGCCAGAAACGCGTCCAGATCCCCATAGCGCTCCGCCATGACCATGAGATGCTCCAAATCCCGGATGCGCTTGGGATAGTCGTCGTACTGCTCCTTGAGGATCGGATAATAATAGTCCAGGAGACAACTGACCTGATCGGACGGCGATCCGTCTTCGACGTGGGCAACGGATTCCAGGGCCGAGGCCAGGTTGCTCAATCCCAAGGCCGCACGCCCCCCTCCCTGCCGCAACACCTCATACGGCGCTTCACTCACGAGTTGGGGGAGCAGGTCCCTCGCCCGCTTTTGCCCTACCCCATCGACCAACAACAGCGAACGGTTCCAACTGATGGTATCCAACGGATTATGGATCACGCGCAAATGGGCCAGGACGTCCTTGACGTGCGCGGTCTCAAGAAATTTGAACCCGCCCCGCTTGACGAACGGGACGTCCCGTTTCGCCAACTCGAGTTCCAGATCAAACGCATGAAAACTGGAACGAAACAGGACGGCGATTTCATCCAACGGCACGCCCTCCTCCCGCAGTTCCAGGATTTTCTGCGCGACGAACCGGGATTGAGGATGTTCACCGACCGTTTGCACCAACGCCGGTCGTTCGCCCTGCCCGTTTTGGGTAAACAGGGTTTTACTGTATTGTTCCGTTGCGCCTTTAATGACGTCGTTGGCCAACGCCAGGATGGATTTCGTGCTCCGGTAATTCTCTTCCAGCTTGAACAGGCGGGTTCCCGGAAACAACGCGGGAAATTCCATGATGTTCCGGAACGTGGCTCCGCGAAAGGAATAGATCGATTGCGAATCATCCCCGACGACCATCACGTTCTCATGCGTGGCGGCGAGTTTCCGGACCACGTCCGCTTGAAGCCGGTTGGTATCCTGATACTCGTCGACCAACAGGTAGCGATAGGTTTCCGAGATCATCACCCGGGCCCGTTCATCGACCGTCAGAAGATCCCGGAGTCGGGTCAGCAGGTCGTCGTAATCGACCAGTTGCCGCTGACGCTTGGTTGATTCATACGCTTCCTGCAGTTTGGTCAACTCGACGAGATATTCTCCAAAATGACTGTATTCGGCAAACAGCACGGCCTCGAGTGATTGCATGGTATTGGCACAGCGGCTGAACAGATCGGCAATCGTCTTTTTGCGGGGAAAACGCTTGCCGGTCTCGGTGAGACCGGTCTGGGCACGCACGAGGTTGATCAGATCCTCGGAATCGCCGCGATCCAGAATCGTAAATCCCTGATTCAACCCGATGGTTTGGCCAAAGCGCCGGAGCAGCGCGTTGGCCACGGAATGAAACGTCCCGCCCATCACACGATCGCTCTGCGGACCGATCAGCAGGCCCACCCGCCCCAACATTTCCTGGGCAGCCTTTCGCGTGAACGTCAACAGCAGGATCGAGGCCGGATCGACGCCCACGTCGATCAGCCTGGCCACGCGGTACACGAGGACCCGGGTCTTGCCGCTGCCGGCCCCGGCAATGACCAGAGCCGGACCATCGACGACTTCCACCGCGGCGAGTTGTTGGGGATTGAGTTCCTGGGCGTAATCCCGGGAAAGAGGCCTGACCGGGGCTTCGGCACGTTTCAGTACGTAGACTTTGGAATCGGCCTTGACGGAGTCCATCGCGGGCATGCGGGAAAATTTTCTCGGGAATGGACTCGAGTCCCACTCCAGCCCTTGTGTATAACATAGGGCCTGCCCCCATGCAACGACGGGCCGACCCAGGATGGCATGCCGGGTCCATCCCCCCGGAGAACACTTGCGAAGCCGTCCCTCCATTTGATTAGATACGCTCCAGGTTTTTCATTCCATGAAGCGTTCCATCCAAGAATACGAACCCATACTGCAGGATCTGTCCCACACCATACTGGACGTGTGCCGGGAGTCCGTGACGTTGATCAAGCGGAGCGACCCGGACGTCACGGCCACACTCAGCCAAAAGAAGGAATGGGAAATTTACCTGGAATTTCTGAAGGTCCTGTTCAACCTGGTGGATCGCGCGTCCGCGTTCTATGTTCCCCTCCAACAGCAACCCGAATTCATGAACAGCCTCGAAGATCACGTGAGTGAACGGCTCGGAACCATCCTGGCACCCTCGCTGAGTTCCTCTGAGATCGATCACCAGGGAATCGTCGTCACCGTCGGTCAGGCCGTGGCGGAAAGCCGCGAGACATACGAACCCTACACGTTCGTGTTTTCCGAAGACAGCAAGGAGCGAAATGCCTTTTTCCAACACGTGGCTGAACGCGTCGCCAGCCGGATCGGCGCCGTCGATAACCAAGCCATCGTCTCGACGGTCGTCCTCTGCATCAGTGCCGTCATCCCCGCGTTGACGGCTCTCTTCGAAGGGAAGTCCCGGGCACAGGAAGCCAAGACGTCTCCGGTGACGCAACCACAAGGACAGGCCCCTGCCCCATCCGAGGGCACCCAAATGATCAAGCTGATCAGCGTGGTGGCTTCCATCTCAGGAGAAGAATTTGAAACCCGGTGGGGACTGCTTCCTCAATTTCGACGGGACCTGCAGCCGGACCAGGTCAAAGCCCTCACCGAATACATGAACCGCGTGGCCCGGATCGTAGGCGACCGCTTTGCCATCGAATCCTCCAAGGTTCTGGGCAAGGCCGACCCACCCGTGGGAAACGCCTGATGACACGACGCGGCTTCGTCGCCTGTTCGGGCCAACGGCCTGCCCTCAACGTGAGTCACGGAGGCCCAACCCTTCCGTCATTCCCGCGAAGACCCCCAGTCGTCATCCCCGTGCACGCCCCCGTTCGTCATCCCCGACGTTTTTAATCTGGGATCCAGGGGTTTTTCTTAGTCTTGTCTTCCAATCTTCTGGATGCCGGATCGGGGTCCGGCATGACGACTGGGACCCTTTGCGTCCTTCCTGCACGCCCCCGCACTACCACGCGTCCTTCGTCATCCCCACGCGCCGCAGTCCGTCATTCCCGCGAAAAGCCTGCCCTCGACGTTTTTAATCGGGGGCGGGAATCCAGGGCCATTGCCTTTTTTCTTTTTTTCTGGATGCCGGATCGGGGTCCGGCATGACGGTGAGAGGGATGCCGGACCAAAGAAAATAGCCCGGCTCTCGACCTATCGAAGAGTGGTGCGCCCTTCCTCTTTTCTTTCCTCTCTCCAACGTTCATAATAGAGTCCCATCTGAAACCGACTCCCCGAACCATGGAGGAACAATGAAAAAATTCCTGGCAATCATCCTGATCCTGGGGCTGGTCTTCTGGGCAGGATATTACGTAGGGCAACAACCGCCGGAGGATATCAAAAAACAGCTTCGGGAATTGTCGCAAGAGGTGGTCGAGCAAACAATCGGCCTGGGAGAGGAAGAACTGCTCGTTCAAAAAGAACTGTTACGAGCCAAATCGGAGTTTCTCAACGGCAAGGCCAACATCATGGACGGGCAATCCATCGAAGCCATCGTCAAATTGCAGGAAACGCTCGAGCACCTGGAACAAGCCGCCAGGCTACAGGGGGGTACGGCTTCGAAGGCGTTCCATGAAGCCATCTCGAATATCGAGGATCTTCAACGTTCCCTGAACGACGGTCTTCCCGTCCCCCAGGAAGCATGGGAACAAGCCCAAGAAAAACTCGACGCCTTGTAAACCATGACCACGCCATGACCGGGGCCTGAACCCCGCAGAGGCAGTCAGCAACCGATTCAGGCGTTGGCCGGCTGTTTTTTCCAGGCCGCGAGAATCCGTTCTATCCGTATCCGGACGACAAGGTCCGGATCTTTCATCAAGGGTTTGATCGCGTCCCGTCCGCGCAGGTCTCCGATTTTTTCCAACGCAGACGCTGCGGTCAAACGCGTAAACCAATCCTGATCCTGGAGCATGGCGATCAGGGGATCGACGGCATCCGAATCCTTGATTTCCCCGAGCGCCAGGATGGCCTGCTTGCGCACGAACTCTTCCCTATCGGTCAACGCCACAATCAATTTGGGGACGGCTGGTTTTCCCAAGTCGATCAGGGCCCTCGTGGCATCATCCTTGAACTCGTCATTGTGCAGCATCGACATCAGGGGATCCAGAACCCGCTCATCATTGATCTTCCCCAAGGCCTGGATCACGTATTTTCTGGCTTCCCAATCGCGCATGTACCGGATCAGCAACTCGACCGCGGGAGACCCCACTTCGGCGATGGCCTCGACCGCGGCTTCCCGAACCTGCCAATCCCCATCGCGAAGCGCCCTGACGATGGGTTCCACGCAACGCTCGTCTCCCATTTCCCCAAGGGTGACGATCGCCTCACGTCGGACGACCCAATCCGGATCCTGAAGAAGGTCGATCTGGATGTCGATCTCATCCTTGACCGTCTCTTCTTCCAATTCAGGATCTTCTTCCTGTTCCTCGTCTTCGCCCTGTTCAGCCTCCGCGGTCTCGACGGCGTCACCGGCCAACAGGGATTCCGAGACCTCATCCACGAATTCGTCCGTCACCTCGTCTTGCGCCACGGCAGACGTCTCGGGTTCCTCATCCGGCATTCGAGGATCTTCCGCGGAAGATTTCACATCATCGGTCATGAACGTTCCCCTTTCACTGAATTCGGCAGCACCCAAGCGACGGGCTCACGCGGCCGAGGCTTTCTTCCCTCCAGCCCTGGCTATCCGCGCCGTGCGACTCCGAATTTTTCGCTGGACCCGTTTGAGGCGTTTTCGCAACCGCCGCGCGGCCTGGTCGCCCTCGGGGTTTTCACTCCGGGCCCGGCTTTCCTTGACTTTCTTTTCGAGAATCGTCTTCTCTTCATCCTGTGTTCTTGCCATGCTTGCCTTCTCCTCCTGCATGAAGCTCCCGCACGTTAGAAGGTCGAGTCTAGTCAACGGTCCTTCCGGGTGTCAACGCCCTGGCACGGATCGTGAGCGTGCAGAAGATTCGTTACTTCCAGGCCTGACAGAAGCGTCGCTCATAGGCCAGGACTTTCCAGGCTTCTTCTTCGGTCAGCGGAACCGGAACCATCGGCACCATGCCGGTTCCGGGGCTGCCGTTCTTGATGATCCAGAACAACTCGCCGTCGCGTCGTCTCTTCTGAAACCGGCAGTTGGTGAAATTGCGAGGACCGGGATGCAGGCGCCGGCCGATCGGCCCATCGCCCAAGCCGGTCGTGCCATGGCACGACACACAGGCGCCTTTTCCCTCATACAGGGCCTTTCCCTCGGCGATGATTTCGGGCGAAGCCGTTTTCGTCGAACCAAAAGGCGGGACCAATGCCCTGGCCCAGGCTCTTTCACTCACGGGAACCCTGGAACGCAACGGCTGGACTTCTTCCGCCAGGCCGAGGGCGCTCCCCCAAACCAGCAGACCCATACACGTCAAGACCAGGCATCGCATGTGAACCAGAAGGGATCGCGCGGGTGATCAAGAGAAAAAGCCCCGTTCAGGAGTGAATCCGAACGGGGCTTGGGGCACGTCCTCACGTGACACCACAACGACTTACTTGCGCCATTTTTCACAGAAGCTTCGCTCGTAGGCCAGGACTTTCCACGCTTCTTCTTCCGTGATGGTCGCAGGCACCATGGACACCATGCCGGTCCCCGGGCTGCCGTTTTTGATGATCCAGAACAGTTCACCGTCCTTGCGTTTCTTGTGGAATTTGCAATTGGTAAAGTTCCGCGGGCCGGGATTCAACACCTTGCCGGCCGGACCGGAGCCGTCTCCCTTTTTCCCGTGACAATTGACGCAGGTGCCTTTTCCTTCAAAAATCTTCTTGCCTTCGGCCACGATCTCGTCGGAAGCCTTTTTGCTTTTTTTGTACAACTCGACCGGGGGTTTCATTTTCTTGGCCTTCCCACGTTCAGCCTTCGGCACCCGTGGCTTCAACGGGTCTTTTTCAGCCCCGGCAAAGGCCAAGTCGCCACCGACGAAGGCCACGGCCGTCAACAAACTCCACATCACGACGAATTTCTTCATGAATCCCTCCTTTGATAATGATGGCATCTGGAAGGCCGTTTGATCGAGGGTCGAAGCCCTCAGGACTTCGACTTTTTTATACGACACCCTCATCAACACCCATTCCCAAACCTTTGAACCATATCAATGTACTTTTTTCCTGTCAAGAATTGTCAGCCCCCGTTAAATCAGACGGCAATGTTCATGTAACCGTCATGCCGGGCTTGATCCGGGGTCCAGAAGACTGGAAGAAAAGACGAAGAAAAAGCCCTGGATTCCCGCTTTCGCGGGAATGACGGAGGGGGGGTATTAGCGGGGATGACGAATGGGGGTCTTCGCAGAAATGACGGAGAGAGACTTCATTCGTCATGCCGGACCCCGATCCGGCATCCAGGAAAAAGGAAAAAGCAAAAACCCTGGATCCCCGATTAAAAATGTCGGGGATGACGGAGGGGGGCATTAGCGGGAATGACGGAAGGGGAGAAGCGTCGGGGATGACGAATGGAGGTCTTCGCGGGAATGACGGAAGAGGGGGCATGGGACTGACGGAAAGGGACGTGCGCGGGGATGACGCAAAAGGGCGTGTCCGGGATGTGACCGCCGCGATTACGGTCGTATTTCCACGTCTCGAACCACGACACCTTTTTCCCCAAAGGGTCCCTGCAACTCGCCATTGAGTCTGACTTCGACCCCTCCGGCGTTGCCCAGCGTCACCAGAAACCCCTCACGGGCCTGCCAGCGCACGATTTCCCCAGGCCGCAACAAGGCCTCACGGGGTTCGTGCTCATCGGACCGAACCTTGACCCACGTCTGGTCCAGCGTCCGCATTTCAAGAACCAGGGGCGGGGCTTCCGGCCCCGCCGCGAGGTCTGACGTGGACGAAGCAGGGGCAGCGTCCCCAGCCGGCGATTCCTCGGGCTCCTCGGCCACGTCCGGGGGCGTGACCGTCTCCGCCGTCTCACCACTCGTGGCGTCACCTTGCCGTTCACCCGAAGCAGGCGGGCCGGGTTGGTTCGCGTCGGGGTTCCCGGTGTTTGAGTCAATCCGATTGGCCGGTTCAACGGCCTGAAAAGGGGAACCCGGAAATTGTTGTTGATAGAGGACGACCCCTCCGAGCAGAATCATGCCCCCGATGAGCAGAACCACCAGAATTCGAGAGGCTCGCTCCTTTTCCTCGTCGTCCTTCTTGAGAAAGATCAGCGTCTTTTCGGTTTCCTTGGAGAATGCCGGGAACCGTTCTGCAAACAACCGCAGACAGTCCTCTTCGTCGAGATTGAGCGCTCGGGCATAGGATCGGATAAAGCCTTTGGTGAAGACCCGTTCGGGCAATCGATCAAACGCCTCCTCTTCCAGGGCTTGCAGGTACGGTACCTGGATTCTGATCCTCGAGGACATCTGCTCGAGGGTTGCCCCCTGAGATTCACGGGCGGCCTGGAACTTGCTTCCTAAGGAATCCATACACTCCGACGTTGAACGTAACCGGGCACCCTTCGGAGAACGTCTTCACAGGCGAAACGTGATCACCCCTTCTTCCGAAACCCCCACGAAGGTGGGGCGATCACGAAAGATCCTCGAAATGGGTGAGACGTTTGAAGTCCCGGAAACGAGATTCAACCTCCTTGTATTCCAATTGCCGCAAACGATCAAGACTGAAGCCTTCCACGGTAAATGAAGCCATGACGCTGCCGAAAATAATTGCTTGCCTCAGGCCGAGGTCGGAGAACTCTCCCGTGGAGGCCAGGGACCCCATGAAGCCTCCGGCGAACGTATCGCCGGCGCCGGTCGGATCCTTCACCATTTCCAAGGGAAACGCCGGGGCACCAAAAACGCCTTTTTCGTGAAACATCAGGACCCCGTATTCTCCCCGTTTGACAATAAAATATCTAGGGCCCCGGGCCAGCACGTCCTGGGCGACCTTGACCAGGCTGAAATCCTGGCCGAGCTCACGGGCCTCTCCGTCGTTGATGACCAGTACGTCGATCTTCTCCAGCACCTTCCACAGGGCCTCGGGTTTTCCGCGAATCCAGAAATTCATGGTATCACAGGCCACGATTCGCGGCCGTTCGACCTGATTCAGCACGTCCATCTGAAGCTCGGGGTCGATGTTCCCCAGAAACAACAGGTCGGGGGTCCGGTAGTGGTCCGGGATTTTCGGACGAAAGGATTCCAGCACGTTGAGTTGGGTCTCGAGCGTATGGGCCTCGTTGAGCTGATAGGTATATTCACCCTGCCAGCGAAAGGTTTTTCCGGCACGGCGTTCGAGCCCGGACAGGTCGATTCCGCGGCTCTGCAAAAAGGCAACGTGTTCGTCCGGAAAATCTTCCCCCACGACCGCAATCAAATTCACGTCGGTAAAAAAACTCGCCGCCGTGGCAAAGTACGTCGCCGATCCCCCCAACACGTCCGTGACTGCCCCGAAAGGCGTGCGCACCGTATCAAACGCCACGGACCCCACCACCAATAATTTCCCCATGTCATTGACTCCCTTGTGCTCGTTGGTTCAACAAGATGCCGTAGCGTCGCTTCACGGAGGCGGTCACGGCTTTCGGCGCGGTAACGATGGCGTCTCGCAGCGCCACCGCACAGGGGCAGGCTCTCGCCCCGCCGGTCCGTTGAATGGCATCCCGAAGCAGGTTTCTGGCCCGAGCCACGTTTGCATGCATCACGCTCAGGATCGCATCGATGGACACGGACTCTTCACTCTGATGCCAGCAGTCGTAATCCGTCACCAGGGCCAACGTCGCGTAACAGATTTCCGCTTCCCTGGCCAGCTTGGCTTCCGTGGCATTGGTCATCCCGATGACATCCACGCCCCATTGTCGATACAGCCGTGATTCCGCCCGCGTGGAAAATTGCGGCCCTTCGATACAGAGATACGTACCCCCCACGTGGAGCGTGGCCTTTTCCGCCCTGGCCGCCTCGGCCAGCCGAGACGACAGGGCGTGACAGACGGGGTCGGCCAACGACACGTGCGCCACGAGACCCTGATCGAAAAACGTGCTCGTTCGCCCGGTCGTCCGGTCGATGAACTGATCCGGAAGCACGACGTGCCCGGGGCGGATCCCTTCCTTCATGCTCCCCACCGCACTGACGGAAAAAATCTGCGTCACGCCCAGTGATTTGAGCGCGTAAACGTTGGCCCGATAGTTGATCATGGACGGAGCAAGGCGATGCCCGCGGCCATGACGCGACAGAAACGCAACGCGCCGGCCTGACAGGGTGCCAAGCATCACGGCATCCGAAGGCCGGCCGAACGGGGTGGACAGGCGCGCCTCCCGAACGTGCTCCAGGCCTTCCATGTCATACAACCCGCTACCGCCGATGACGGCGATCTCGGCACGTGGCTTCGCTGGCATGAACGTCTTCCTCTTCTCGAAGGGTTGTCACGAATCGTTCAATCAGGTCGAGAACGCGTCGAGCAACCGAGCCCACGGATTCGTCGGGTTGCACCGCGACCCACCGCAGCCCTGGTTCCTTTCTGAACCAGGTCATCTGCCGTTTCGCAAAATGCCGCGTATCCCGCTTCAACCGCCTCACGGCTTCATCGAAGGCATAGTCTCCTTCCAGATACCCTGCCATCTGACGATAGCCTAAACTCTTCATGGAAACAAGACTTCTGGCGTAGCCCTTCGCCAACAGCGCCCGGGTTTCCTCGACCAGGCCCTTGGCCAACTCGAGGTCAATCCGCTGCTCAATCCGTTCATAGAGAACGGCCCGCTCCATGGTCAACCCCAACACCAGGGCGCGAAAAGGGGGAACCCGTTCACGCTGGGCGGCATGGGCCTTCGAAAGAGGCGCGCCGGTTTGCCGATACACTTCCAGAGCCCGCAGCACTTTCACGGTATCGTGAGGATGCAAGCGACACGCGGTCACAGGGTCCACCTGGCTCAATTCCTGATACATCGAGGCGCCCCCCCGGGCACAGGCTTCTTGTTCGAGCGTCCGGCGAAGGGCCCGATCGCTGGGAGGGCCGGACCATAATCCATGCAACAACGCCCGCACGTAGAGCCCCGTCCCCCCCACCACCAGGGGGAGAAGACCCTTTTCGTACAGACGAGAGATTTCCTGAAGAGCCCGGCGCCGAAACTCGCCGGCATTGAACGGCTCATCCGGCGCCACCAGATCAATCAACCGATGAGGGACCCGTTGCAGATCCTCTTCCGACGGGGTATCCGTCCCGATATTCATGCCCCGATACACCTGCGTGGAATCCGCGGTCAGGATCTCCGTCCCCAGGGCCTGGGCCACCTCAAGGGCAATACGACTCTTGCCGATAGCCGTCGGACCCACCAGGACCACGAGGGGTTTCAACGCGGCAAGCGACTCCGCGGCAAGCAGAGGGCTCGAAGAAGGGCGATACGCAAGAGACGACTTCATATTCGCCGAAAGATTCGATGCAGTTCTTCTCGGCCAAATTGCAAAGAGATCCTTCGCCCATGAGGGCAGGTCATGGGAGTTCCGTCACGAAGCCAATCCTGCACCACGAGTTTCATTTCCGGGGTTTCCATCCCGCGGCCGGCCTGGACCGCGCTCTTGCAGGCCACCGCCGCCAGCACGGACCGGACCCGTTGGTCGAGAGAATCAACGGAGTGCCATTCCGACAGATCTTCCAGGATATCCTCGATCAAGGCACCATAATTCACCTGTCCGACGAGTGCGGGGACCGCCCGAATGACGAAAGAGGATGGACCGAACCGTTCGAGTTCCAGCCCCACCTTGGCCAGTTCCGGCAGGATCTCCTCCAGTTGCGTCGCGGCCGAGACCGGGACGTCCACCGGTTCGGGGATCAGGAGCGGCTGGGTCCGGATGGCACGGGCTTCCCAGTCTTTCCACAGACGTTCGAACAGCACGCGTTCATGAATCGTGTGCTGATCCAGCACGTGCAATTCATCGTCAATCTGCGCGACGATATAGGTGACGTGGATTTGGCCGAGCACGCGAACCTCCGGTTCAGGCGGATAGAGCAACGGCGATTCTTCAATCCGTTCCGTTTCCTTCCCGGAATCCACGCGATTCGTCCCATAAGGAACGAACCCGCGTTCGACAAGCAGCGCCTGCTCGGCCTGCCCCACGGCATCCGGGGCCCGTTCTTCGCGCATGGGGGCCAGGGCCGGGGGGCTCACGACTTTTTTCTGCAATGGGCCACGCACCGCGGCCTTGATCGCCCGATGGATCAGATCGGGGTGCTGAAATTTCACTTCCCGCTTCGACGGATGCACGTTGACGTCCACCTCGTGGGCCGCGACCTCCACCATGAGCACAAACGCCGGATGCCGGCCTTTCGGCAAAAAGGAGCCATAGGATTCATACACGGCATGGGCAATCGTGGAATTTTTAACGGGGCGGCGATTCACGAAAATCTCCTGGGGAGTCCGGCTGGTTTTCGCGTGATACGGATTCACGATCATGCCGTGCACGCGCACATCGGCCTGCTCATAATGGACGGGCAGCATCATCTCCATGATTCTCGGGCCATACACCTGGAGCAGCCGTTCCTCCAGCACGGCGACCTTGGGATAGTCGAACGACAGGTGATCATTGTGCGTCAACCGCCATTGCGCGTGAAGGTTCGCCAACGCCGCCTGCTGGACCACGTGCGTCACGTGGGAAAATTCCGTGGCCGCGGTCTTCAGGAATTTCCGTCGGCCCGGCGTATTGAAAAACAGCTCGTGCACCTCGATACGCGTCCCCGGTGCCACGGCTCGCGCTTCAACCGATTGGAGGTCTCCTCCCTCGATCGCCAGGACGGTGCCCAGAGGAGACCGATGCTGGGCCGTGAGCATCCGAAAGCGAGAAATCGAGGCAATACTGGGGAGGGCTTCTCCCCGAAACCCATAGGTATCGAGGTTCGAAAGATCGCGTTGCTGGCGGATTTTGCTGGTGGCAAAGCGCTGGCAGGCTAACACCGCGTCGTCCCGACTCATGCCTTCGCCGTCATCGATCACCCGAATCAACGTGCTGCCCGCGTTCACCACGTCGGTGGCGATCACCGTACTGCCGGCATCCACGCTGTTATCGAGCAATTCCTTGACGACCGAGGCCGGACGCTCCACGACCTCTCCCGCGGCGATTTGGGAAGCCACGGACTCGGGGAGCACTCTGATCTTGGATTCGGATGATTCCACGTGAAGTCGGCGAATGAACGGCGCCCGTTCCTTCGATCAACGGGATTTCCCGGACGTTCACTTCCCCTTCTTGAGGGCTCGCTCCATCTCCATGATCCGGGATTCATGCCCATCCACCGCGGCCCCCAGCTTATCGCCCATGGCCTTGACCACGGCTTTCAACTGCGTCACGGATTTGGTCAAGGCATTCAACTGCGCCACGTTGGCCGTGAGGCCCTTCTGAAGTCCCGAAAAGGCAGCGGTGGCTTCCAGCGATTTCGACATCTGCTCGGTTTCGGAGGACCGTTCCTTATCCAGGCGTTCCATTCTGGCCAGCAACTGCCCAAGCTGATTCGTCTGGTAATCACTCCGGTCGCCCAACATGTTGGCCATGGAATCCAAGGCCTGTCGCAGGACGGCCACGGCTTCACTCAGGTCTTGCACGTGTTGGGCCTGAACCTTCAATTCCGTTTGCGCTTGGGCGACGTTCGAGGCGGCCATTTGTTCGACGCGTTGAAGACCGGATTGGAGCAGGACCAATTCCTGAGACATCCGACTCTTTTCCTGATCGAACGCCTGCACGATCGAGGCCAAACTCGGTCGAACGTCCTGTTCGAGATACCCCCGAAGGCCGTTCAGATCGGCGTCCAATTTTTTCGCCAGGGCCTGATACTGACTCTGTAAGCGTCCGATCTGCGTGGACGTCTGTTCCAGGCCCTTGCCCTGGCTGTCGAGCTTGGTGCCGAGTTGGGTCCCGGTCGTCCCCAGCACGTCACGGAGTTGCGTCAAGGCCTGGGTGACATCCTCCAGATTTTTATCGTGCGCGGCATCGATCCGTCGGAGTTCCACGAGTTCAGAGGCCAACTTGGCATTGATCGTCTCGGCACCCGCAGCCCGCGTCTCCGTCCCGTCCAATCGCTTATGAACCCCGGCCAAGGCTTCCTTGAACTGAACCAGCGACCCCTGAAACCGGACAAACTGCTCCCGTACCGTTTGGCCACGCTGGTCCAGGGTCTTTTCGAGATTCTTGATGGCCGTCTCGAGGCTCTTGCCCAACGCGGCGATCTGCGTCGACCGTTCGGCATCGCGTTGCTCTCCCAGTTGCGTCAAGGCCTTGACTTCATTCTTCAAGGCATCGGCTCTCCGGTTGGTCTCATTCAGACGATGGGCATGGGCGTCCAAATCACCCATGACTTTCGGCAAATTCTCTTCTCGCAGGCTCCGCAACTCACTCTTTATTTGCGCCCCGACCTTCATGAGGTCCCCTTGCAATTCAGCGCCTTGTTGCTCCAAGGTGATTCGGGCCTCTTCGAGCTCCTGCTTGGTCTGCTCGATGTCGTCTTTGGCTTGCTTGAGGACTCGAGCCAACGATTGCTTCTCCTGATCCAATTTCCCGATTTTGCCTTCGAAATCTTTCCCCATTTTGACCAGGTCCGACTTCTGGGCAAGACAGCCGGTCAAGCCGAAGACCAGACACGTCAGCAACAATCCCGTCTTCAGCACACGAAGGGTTGTTCGTGTCGAAGGATTCGAGATCAATAAAAAAACGCGATCGCTCCACATGGTTGGTTCACTCCCTTGCTTGACCACTTCTTGCCTGGCCTCCCCCGGTCCTCCGGGAAGGCCACGGGGGGCTTACTCCCGACCCGGAGACCAGGCCGGAGAACTATGGTGAATCCCGCCTTTCGTCAACTGTTCCAATCCCGTACCGTCGAAATACATCATGTAAATGTGACTCAGTCCACCTCGAGTCGAACTAAAGACCACGTGACGACCATCCGGGGCCCACGACGGAGAATCGTCGATTTCCCTGGAAGGGCCTTTCGTCATTTGAACCCGTCGTTGTCCATCGGGCGAAACCCGGCACAGCTTGAACCCATCACCGGGGAGGAGACAAACGTAGGCGATCCAATCGCCCAGCGGAGACCAGGCCGGGGCGGAGTTGTACCGCCCTTCATAGGTCAACCGTCGAACGCCTGAGCCATCGGCCTGCATGAGGTAAATTTGCGGTCGACCGCTTCGGTCGGACGTAAACGCCAGGGTTTTCCCATCCGGCGCCCACGCAGGCGACAAATCCGCGCCGCGATCATCGGTCAATTGCTGTTTGCTGCCGGAACTCAGATTCATCATAAAGAGATCGGAATTCCCCTTTCGGGCGGACGCATAGGCCAGGAATCGACCGTTCGGAGAAACCGCCGGCGTCATATTCAACGTTTGCGGCGGGACCAGGAGTCGTCGGCTCCCTTTGCTCAACGTGAGCCACACGATTTCCTGGGTATTGTGGCGATAGGTCGTATACACGATGGAATGCTGGTCGGGCGTCCAGGCCGGCATGAGGCTTAACTGGCGATCCGCCGTCACCCGTTTGGGCCCGAACCCGTCATAATCCATCACGAACAAATTCCGGTCACCGGTCTTCTCTTCCGACACGTACATGATTTTCGTCCTGGCAATCCCGGGAGTGCCCGTGTAATGCGAGACCAATTCATCGGTCCACCGATGCACCATCGACCGGAGCACCCGCATGGTCATCGGCCCACCGGTATATCGTTTGCCAAGTGCGATCAGGTCGATCTCTCCCCCGTCATAGGCACAGACGTCCATGACCAATTTTTCGCCTTTTCGCCCGACTCGTCCCCAGGTCACCACCGGAGCCAGGCTTTCCTTGGCTTTCACGATGGGAGCTTGTTCCCGACAGCCCGACTCGGACAGGGGCAGCGTTTCCGTTGATCGTTCAACGACCTCGAACAGGTGGGTGCGCTGCAAATCGGCCTTGAGAATCGCCTCCACCTGCTTGCCGATGCCGGCGTCATCCTGCCGCCCCTGTGCATGGTCGGCGAACCCCATGACCCAGATGGGAATCTTTTCAAATTCCGACTTGCGCGATTCCAAAAACACGTCGGCAGCGTTCACCGCGGCACCCGGCAAAGAAACCACGGCGAACGAAAAAACAAACCACAGGATGGGCGCAGCGTGCTTCGTCATTGATCCGAAGGCCCCTTGAACGTGTATCGGACGTCGTAAAAAGGTTCTGGCATGGTCTCGGGGAAGGCCGGGAGTGGGCTCGCCGCAATAACCGCTCGCTTGGCAGTCGAGTCGAAATATGTATTGTCCGAGGATCGGATCACGGTCAGATTCTTCACCGTCCCATTCCGTTCGACCCGAAAAGCCAGGGTCACTTGAAGCCGCCGATTGCGTTGAAATTGGACGCGATGGACGATCCACACGGCTTCAATTCTGCTCTTGAAGCGCCCCCAATACGGGTTTTTCTTGGGAGAAGATCCCGAGACCCGCAAGTCACCCGTCATCAGGGCCTGCTCATCCGTTTGCTGGAAATTCTCCTGACCGGCCTCGAAAGCCAAGGGCTGAGGAACCACGAGTTTGGCAATCTGTTGTTCGAGAACGTCCACGTCAGGCTTCGTCGCGGGCGGAGGAACCGTTGGTGGTGAAGAATGCTCAACAACGTCAGGAACGAGCGGCGTGGCTGCTGAGACGGATCGAACCGGTTTACTGTTCTTGGGGATGCGCACCGATTGGAGTGCCTGCGTCAACGACTCCGCGGTCCGGCTTTCCCGAGACGGTTGCAGCGGAGGCTCGGGTGAACGCGGCGCGAGATCCGCCAAGGGAGGGGCCTTGGAGGGGAGGGTCATGCCCGATGACCGAGAAGATTCGATGGTCTTCGGCTTCCGGTTGACATCGGCCGTGATCGGACGCTCCGGAACACGGTCAGGAACCCGCTTTTTAGGGACCGTGAGCGGATCGATGACCTTCTTCAGTTTTTTGGCCAGCAGTTCAACCCGTGGAGGAGAAGTCAACGGCTCCGGCTTGTCGCGTGCCGGACCCAAAGCCAATTTCGGAGATTGCGGAGGAGCAGGGGTCGGCACGACCTTTTGGGGAGACGACGGCGGGGCCTGTGGCTTGGGCACGACCACGGAGTTCAGCGCCTCGGCCAGCGAATCCCTCACCCGTTCCGGGGGCGGAGTCGGCTCGGAGGCCTCGGGAATCGGCAGTGGCTCGATGGCCGGCGGAATCGGCGCCGGGGCCGTCTTGGGGGGCGATACCGGAGCCCGTGGCTTGGGCACAACCACGGAGTCCGGCGCCTCGGCCAGCGAATCCCTCACCCGTTCCGGGGGCGGGGCCTCTTTCGCCTCAGGAGGCGGCGAAACCTTTGCGACGCGCGGGGTCGTGGCGGTTTCCGGTGAACTCGTCGGAGGCTTCGAGGCTCCGGGAAGCGTCACCAGCGTGACCTCGTAAGAGCCGAAGGGCTGTTCGAGCGAGACGGGCAACCGTAAACTCACAAACGCGATGAGCACGATGACGTGAAGGGACAACGAACCGACAAGAGGCCAGGCAAACCGTGATTCGGCATCGTCCGGCAGATGAAGCGACAACAGCGGGACAGCATACGACATGGGTCCATTCCGACTTACAGAGAGTCAACGACCTCTTCTTCGACCACGGTTCCCCGGGGATTCGTCACCATACCCAACCGTTCGATTCCCGCGCCCTTGATCTCATCCATGATCTGGACGATGCGTCCATAGGGCACCTGACGGTCGGCCCGAAGGTACACCGACACCAGAGGGTTCAGGGCCTTGGCTTCATGCAAACGTTTCCGTAAATGAAGCAACGTGACACGTTCGTCTGCTACGTAGACCCGTTTGTCGGGTTCGATGGTAATCACGATCCGCTCCATGGGGACGATGGTATTCGATTGCGAACTCGGGAGTGAAATATCGAGGCCACGATGCAGCATCGGAGTCGTCACCATGAAGATCACCAACAACACAAGAATCACGTCAACGAGGGGAACAATGTTGATGTCAGCAAGAAACCGACGATGGCGAGAGTCAACAATCACGGGAGACTTCGACCTTTTCTCTCGTCAGGCCGTCAAGGGCATTCAGCAATTCAATGCCGAACGCTTCGACGCCGAAGATGGTCTTCCGCATTTGGGCGAGATAATAATTGTACCCGATGACCGCCGGAATCGCGGCAAATAATCCGGCAGCGGTCGCCAGGAGGGCTTCGGAAAGACCGGGAGCCACCGAGGCGATACTGGCCGTCCCCTGTAAGCCGATCTGCTGAAAGGCATGAATGACGCCGACGACCGTTCCCAGCAATCCGATGAAGGGGGTAATATTTCCCGTGGTTGCCAGGAAGGGCAGATAGCTCTCCTGCCGGGCGATCTGTTTTTGAATCAGACATTCTATGACTTTTTCCAAATACCGGCGGTCAGGCGGCTCCACCTTCCAGTCCGCGGCGACGCTGTAACCGCCAAGACGACGTACCACTTCGAGGAAGATCGACCCGCTAGGGCTGTGGGGCAATTCCAGGGCGAGGCCTTGCAGGAGGGACAGCGCTTCTTCGCCGAAGGCCTCTTCCTCCTGATAGGCGAGGAGAAACTGGCGCTCCTCTTTCTTGATCAACCGGACCATACGCCATTTATAGAGGATGATGCCCCATGAAAACACGGAAAACCCCGCCAGGATCGATAAGACCACGATCGAGATGGGGCCCAGGGACCCAAGCAATTCGAGAGGTTCGGCTGAAAACATCGGTGGTGACGATCAACCTGTCACGTGAACCCTCACCATGTCAGTGAGGGCAACCACAAACGATGTGAATGGCGGGGCCGACGGGATTTGAACCCGCGACTTCCAGATTGACAATCTGGCGTCCTAACCTGGCTGAACGACGGCCCCATTCACCTGGGGTAGCCTTTTGACTGTGCTGTCGAACACAATCCCGCGGTGGCAGACATTCCTTCAGGATTGGCGTTCGACGCTGGATAGTCTTCTTGGTAGGCGGAACAGGGTTCGAACCTGCGACCTTTGCCTTGTAAGGGCAACGCTCTCCCAACTGAGCTATCCGCCCGACGCATCCGATAATTTGTAATTATATCAGCCAAGCATGCCGTGTCAACCGTAAGGACTACCAGCCCGCGTCATTCCCGCGAAAGCGGGAATCCAGGGCCTTTGCCTTTTCCTTTTTTTCTGGATGCCGGATCGGGGTCCGGCATGACGTTGGAGGCCTTGAGTCGTCATTCCTACGCCCCGTCCGTCGCACCCGCACATGCTCCTTTCGTCATTCCCGCGAACGCCCCAGTCCGTCATTCCCGCGAAAGCGGGAATCCAGGGCCTTTGCTTTTCCTTTTTTCTGGATGCCGGATCGGGGTCCGGCATGACGGTTGAAAGCGCCAATCGTCATTCCCGCGAACGCGGGAATCCAGAGTCTTTGCTTTTCCTTTTTCCTGGATGCCGGATCGGGGTCCGGCATGACGTTGGAGGCCTTGAGTCGTCATTCCTACGCCCCGTCCGTCGCACCCGCACATGCTCCTTTCGTCCTCCCCGCCAATGCCCCTCTTCATTATTCCCGCGAAGGCTCCCGTTCGTCATCCCCACGCGCCCCAGTCCGTCATTCCCGCGAAAGGGAATCCAGGGTCGTTGCCTTTTCCTTTTTCCTGGATGCCGGATCGAGTCCGGCATGACGGTTGAAAGCGCCAATCGTCATTCCCGCGAAAGCGGGAATCCAGGGTCGTTGCCTTTTCCTTTTTCCTGGATGCCGGATCGGAGTCCGGCATGACGTTGGGGACCTGTGGTCATTATCGCACGCGCTCCGTCATTCCCGCACACGCCCCAATCGTCATTCCCGACATTTTTAATCGGGAATCCAGGGCCATTGCCTTTTCCTTTTTTCTGGATGCCGGATCGGGGTCTGGCATGACGGTGAGGGATGCCTGGGCAAAGCCGGCATGACGAGTAAAACGCCAAGGTCAAAGTCCGGCATGACGGAAAAAACGACCGGACCCTTGAGAAATATGCGTAAGACCCTTTACAGTGCTGATTTCCGCATAACATGAACAACGGAATCGAACCATGACGTACAAAATCAGACCGAACAGCAGGGGTCCCGAGACCCCGGAATGGTTATCCCGAAGCGAACGGTTGTGGCTCTTTGCCGAACTCCATCGCCGGACGCTCATCGCCGGAATCCTCGTGGCAGGGCTGGTGCTGGTCCTTCTTGGGGGCCTCTTCTGGATGCAGCACCAACAAGAGCAGGAGGCCTTGACCCTTGAACATCAAGCGGCCCAAGCCTACCTCGACCGACCCCTCGAAGACCTTGATGCGGCAAAAGAAAAGCTGGAGGAAGCCGTCTCCCTGTATCGACAAATCATCGAGGAATTTCCCGGCACCCCCAGCGCCCACGCGGCCTGGTATTTCATCGGCAACGCCCTCGCCGAACAAGACGACCACACCGGGGCCATCGACGCGTATCGGCATTTCATCGACGAGTCAGGCACCCATCCTGCGCTACTTGGGTTGGTCTACCAGCGACTGGGGGCCGCCTACCTGGCAAACGGGGAACGCGAAAAGGCCATCGACGCCTATGATCGAGTCCTGCACATTCCGCATACGCTCAACAAGGATCAGGTGCTCTTCGAACTCGCAAAACTCGAGGAACATGCCAAACGCGATGATGAAGCCCTCGCCCGGTACAAACAGTTATTGGATGAACACCCCAACTCACCCTACGTGAGTGAAGCCACCCTGCGAGTCAAGATTCTGGAACCGCCGGCGGAGGACGCTGAGGAAGAGTCTGAAGCCACGAAACCGGAAGAGGAGAAGACGACTCCAGAAGAAAAACCAAGCGGGGAATGAGCGAGGGGTCAGAAGCCGATCATCAACATCCGTCCGGCGCGGATCAGACTGCTTCGCAAGTTATTCAACATCTTCAGATCCTGGACCGAGACTCGAAACCGTTTGGCGATACTCCAAAGGCTGTCGCCCCGCCGCACGCGATACCACGTGGCCTTCCCGACCTCGTCCGCGTCCTTGGTGACGCGGAGCCGCTGACCGGCCCTGATGAGAGTCCCGGAGAGCCCGTTGAGGGTCTTCAATTGCCTCACGGTCGTCCCGAAGCGATCGGCAATGACCGATAAGCTGTCGCCCCGCCGCACGCGATACCACGTCCGTTGAACAGGGGCTTCCGCCCACTTCTTCATTCGGGGCTTGGCCTGCTCCACGTGTCCGGCCGTTCCCACGGGCACCTTCAGATGATAGCCCTCTCCATCCGGAGGAATGATGCTGCGACGGAGTTCGGGATTCAGCCGCCGAAGCTCCTCGAAGGGAATACCCGTCTCCTTGGCAACGGACCGCAGATGGACGGGGACGTCCACGCGAATCTCGTCGTATCGATGAACCGGTGAAGAATCGTGGTGAAAACCGAACAGTGCGGGACGCTTGGCGATGATCATGGCCGCCATGAATTTGGGAACGTATTGCCTGGTTTCCCGCCGGATAAAGCGGGTCCTGGCAATCGTCCAGAAATCCCGGGTCCCGGTCTTCTGAATCGCACGACTGATCTTCCCGGCGCCGGCGTTGTAGGCCGCGAGTGCCAGAGGCCACGAGCCGAACGTATCATAGAGGTCACGCAAGTGTATGGCCGCGGCCACCGTGGACTTGATGGGGTCGCGACGTTCATCCACGTACCAGTTGACCTTCAACCCGTACATCCGGCCCGTACTCTTGATAAACTGCCAGGGACCGGACGCGCGCGCGCGGGAATAGGCCCTCGGGTTAAACCCGCTTTCCACCAGGGACAGATAGATCAATTCCTTGGGCAGGTCGAACTCGACAAAGATCTGCTCGAGTAACGGCCGATAGGCATAAAATCTGGTCAACCATTCCTGAAAACGATCATGAATGTCGTTTTGAAAGTACTCGATATGGCGTTCCACCGCGGGATTGACGATCACGGGAAGATCTTCATACAGGGGCGCGGATTCAGCGGCCGCTTGAGGTGAAGAGGCCGCGAACGAACGAACCTCCTGCCATCCTGATGACGTTCCAAAGGGAAAAGGCTGCCCCTTCGCGCGACGAAAATCGTGGCGTGGGGCAGGGGGAAAATAGACAAGCCCCCTGGGACCAGCCGGTGAGGGCGGAACCGACCACTTCGTGGCCTCCTGCGGTATGCCGGAAGCCACAACATCGCCAGCCCCCAAGCCCGCAAGACAGAATAGCACGACCGACCCGGTCGTCCAGAAAAAGGATGTTCTCCTCAATCTTCTACTCATAGGTATTCGGATAGTGTTGATGCGTTTGGGGATGTGTCCGGATGTATTTTGAGAATGTAACGAGAACGCATGCCTGTGTCAAGAATGTAACGGCATGCTGTTAGCAACAAATAGAATTGTCCTATTCTGTAACAAATGAATGGTCCGCTTTTGGCTTGCCGCTGCATCCCGTCTCAAACGTCGATTGTGCCGTGGCCCTTACGCCGCTGTCGAAAGGTTCTCCGGGGTCCGGTGTCCCACTGCGTCATTATCGCGCGCGCTCCGTCACTCCCGCATACGCCAGTCCGTCATTCCCGCGAAAAGCCTGCCCTCGACGTTTTTAATCGGGGGCGGGAATCCAGGGTCGTTGCTTTTTCCTTTTTTCTGGATGCCGGATCGGGGTCCGGCATGACGGAGGGGGGGATGCCGGGTCAGGCCCGGCATGGCGGGTGGGGCCTGCCGTCATTATCGCGCGCGCGCTGTCATTCCCGACGCACCATCAATCGTCATTCCCGCGCACGCGGGAATCCAGGGTCGTTGCTTTTTCCTTTTTTTCTGGATGCCGGATCGGGGTCCGGCATGACGGAGGGGGGGATGCCGGGTCAGGCCCGGCATGGCGGGTGGGGCCTGCCGTCATTATCGCGCGCGCTGTCATTCCCGACGCACCATCAATCGTCATTCCCGCGCACGCGGGAATCCAGGGCCGTTGCTTTTCCTTTTTTTCTGGATGCCGGATCGGGGTCCGGCATGACGACTGTGGCCTGTGGTTTCTCTGGATGCCAGATCGGGGTCCGGCATGACGGGTGAGAGCCCCCAATCGTCGTGCCCGCGCAGGCGGGAATCCAGGGTCGTTGCTTTTTCCTTTTTTCTGGATGCCGGATCAAAGTCCGGCATGACGGGTGGGGGCCTGTGCGTCACGTCACGCACCCTCTTCGTCATTTCCGTGCACAACACCAATCGTCATTCCCGCGAAAGCGGGAATCCAGGGTCGTTGCTTTTCCTTTTTTTCTGGATGCCGGATCGGGGTCCGGCATGACGGTTGTGGCCTGTGGTTTCTCTGGATGCCAGATCGGGGTCCGGCATGACGTTGGGGGCCTGTGCGTCATCCCCACACTCCCATAGCCAACTCGTGGGACCGCAAGTCCGAATTTTTTGGAGTGAGCCGGGGTGCTGGGCGGCAAGGCCACCGGACCGGCGCCGCGTTGTCAGGTATCCCCGGGACATGCTACACCTCCGGGGCATGGACGCCACCCAACACTTGGCCACCTGGTTCTGGCGCACCCAGGCGATTCAATGGGCCCCGCCTCCCGGGTTTGTGCTCGCCTCCGGGTCCACGAGTCCCTATTACGTGGACTGCCGCGTCCTTCTCGCACACCCCGAGCCTCGCTGGCTCGTCGCCCAACTCGCCTGTGCGGCCATTCGCGACCTCTCCCTCGATGCCGTGGGAGGCTTGGAGCTCGGCGCCATCCCCCTGGCCACCGCGATCTCCGACTATGCCTTTGTGACGCCGCCCTCGAAAACGTATGCCACGTTTATCGTCCGAAAACAGGCCAAGGAGCATGGCCGGGGGAACCGCATTGAAGGCGCGGTCCAAGCTCAGGCCCGCGCGCTGCTCGTCGATGACGTCCTGACCAGCGGCGGCTCTCTTTTGCTCGCCCACCAGGCCGCCACGGCCGCGCACCTGCACGTATCGCATGCCCTCGTGATCGTGGACCGGCAAGACCACGCAGGCAAAGAACACCTCGCCGCCCACGGCCTCGCCCTGAGAAGCCTTCTGACCCTGGATGACTTAAAAGCCGCTCAACCCCAGACGTGAGTCCGGCTCGCGGCGGCGCCTGATTCCGGATGCCAAATCGAGTTCAACATGAGAGGAGGAGGATCTGGCTCCTGCCACGCCCTCCTGGATGCTCAGCGGCAGTTTCAGGAAGGTGAGACCGGCAGCGTGGCGGCACAGCGGAAGCCCGTGGAATGATTCCGGTCGAGCGGCTGGCTGGCGATCCGGGTAAAAATTCTCACCTGCGGGGTCTCCACCTGCCACCCGGAACTGCGAATGACCCGGCGGGTCCCGGTGACCGGCCCTTGAGGATTGCGACGCGGGCTCCGGGCATAATACGTCGCGTCGTACCAGTCCGCGACCCACTCCCAGACGTTGCCCGCCATGTCATACACCCCGTAGGGGCTTTTGCCTTTTTCATAGCTCCCGACCGGCACAAGGGTTTTCTCGCCTTGCCAGGACCGGTTGAAATTCAGATGCCGCTCCGTGGGCTCGACGTTGCCCCAGGGGAAGCGGCGATCATCGGGCCCTCGCCCGGCCTTTTCCCATTCGGCCTCGGTCGGCAAACGCTTCCCCGCCCACCGGCAATAGGCCTCGGCGTCGAACCAATCCACGTTGACCACCGGCAGCGAAACGATGGACTCCGGCATGAGCCCCCCCTGCCATAAGTTTTTCGAGAAGTCGGTCGGATGGGACGGCGTGCGATGGCCGGTCGCACGAAGAAATTCCAGGTATTGCCCGTTGGTCACTTCATATTTGTCAATGGCATAGGCTTCCAGGTCGACTTCGTGATTCGGGTATTCATCCAGCCCCCCGTCCCGAGCCCCGTCGGGCACGCCCATGAAAAACGGACCCGCGGGAATGACCACCATCGCCGCACCGTCCCGGCCAATGCTCGACTCGGTCCCGTCGGCATGAACCGGTTCGAGGCCCAGGCCCATGGCCAGGCACGCGCCGAGAACCAGCATCCTCGTCAGCATCATCATCCCATCTTCTCCCCTACCGCCCCTCCCCTGCCACCGGCCTGACGGTCATGAGTCGGCGGTTGATCATCACGCCGTGCTCTGCTCAGCCCGCCGCAAGGCATGCATCAGCACGGGGTCGCTCAAGGCCATCTCACTCAGCGCGTCCATGACGTGCAGCCCTTTGGCCTGCATCAACGCCTTGGCCTTGGCGTATTGTTTGGCATTGAACCGGGCGACCGTAGGCTGATTGTTGATCACCTGACAGGCCAGCACCCCGTCCTCCAGGTCCAACGTTCCGCCCTGCTCCATCAACGTCCGGGCCTGCGCCACCGTGATGCCGTGGAGTGCGGCAAATTCCTCGATCCCCCCGGTTTCGACCATCGACCCATCCGGCATCGAACACTTGCGTTTGAAATAGGGCGACCAGTCCTTGCGAAAGTCGATATAGCGAAGGTCCCCCCCGCGCACCACCGACCGGTCGAGCTTGTCGTAATCGAGCCCGAGATTTTTCTGCGTGAGCCGTTCCTGCAAGGCCTCGGGGAGGCCCCGGTAAAACACGCGCGCCGCGGCCTCGGCCAATGGCAGTGCCGCCGACCGCGCCAGGGCTTCCGCCTGCGCCGTCTGCTCCACGTCCAGAACCCAGGTCTGCTTGGGCTCCGCACCAGTCGGATCGATTCTGCACACGAACAGCCCGCGCGTGACCACGCCCCCGGGCTCCTGGTACGTATACACGCCGCCTTCCGTCAACAGCCGTTGCATGGCCTCTATCGGAATCGCATAACTCTCCCCCAGCACCTTCGCGTGCTGCTCGATCTGTTCCTCCCCGGCCATGGCGCACACCATGACGTTCCCGGGAGGATCGAAATCCGTGTAATTTTCCAACACGTTATAGAGCGGTGGATCTTTCGGCGGCTTAAGCGGCCGCTTTTTTAGCTTGTACATGATCGTCGCTGGCCTTGGTCGTCGAAGGTGTGCGGCTTCCCGTGACAGGCCGATGGGCCGGGGAACCGCATCGAAGGCGAAGTCCCGGCTCAGAACGGCAGGCGCATATTCAGCCCAATCCGGGGCCCCGCGATTTCGTGCGCCCCCGTCAGGGAGGCCTCCAGCCCTCTGGGCAGCACAAGCGACAGCCCTCCCCCATACCACTGGGTCTGCTTCCCACGCAGAGCCAGCTCGATAAAGGGCGTGAACCGCCCCATGGGTCCGGCAAACGAGAGCCCCGTCTTGTATTGCCTCGACCCGGCCGCGCCTTCACTCATCTGCATCTGCGCAAACGGCGTGAACAACCCACTCCGCACCCGGATCCCGTAGCCGGCCTCCGCCCCCAACTGCATCACCGGCGCCGCCGCACCCAGTGCACGCCCAAACACCTGGTCCTGCTCCAAGACCCCGAGCCCGGCCCCGCTCCTCGTCCCCCACTGCGGCCCCACGGACAACGACAGCCCCTGCCCATCATCCGCCGAGGTCACCCGCGCCTGAACGCCAGCCCCCCATTCCCGATACCCCTCGGCCGAATGCAGCGCGACCCAATGCCCACTCGCATCCAGCGCCACCCGCGGGCCCGTGAGCTGCATCCCACCGGCCATCTCCAGCCCGGTTCCCGTCACCCCGTCGCCCCCATCCTGCCGCATCGCCACCGACACATACGGCGCCAGGGTGAATGCCGAATCCAGGAGCCCAACCCCACGATGCGCGGCTTGCAACCCACCCCGCACCCGCCACGCATCCGCGTCCAGGCCACCCAAATTCGTCGGCATCCCCGTGCTGCTCTCCTCCGTCTCCAGCCGCACCAGCCCAGCCTCCCCTACGGCGGACACCGCGACCGCTCCGGTCTGCCACACGGGCCACTGCCCGACCACCGACGCCAACTGCATCTCCAGATCAGCCTGTTCCGGCTCCTCAGTCGCCAACCGGTGCTCGGCCTTGCCCGAACCCCACCCCAACATCGCCTGCAACGCCCCACCCGAGTCGCTCTTGAACTGCAGGTAAGGATAGGCTGCCGTCAGGGTCGTCTCCACGTTCCCCTGTCTTGCGTCCAACCGGTAAGTCGCCTCTCCCTCGCTATGCGAGACCGCGACCCCGGCCAAGAGATGCGGGCTCATCTGGGCATCCATCCCGAGCCAGCCACTCCGCAGTGACCCGTCCTGATCCGCCTGGGCCTCGAATTGGCGCACGTCCCCTCGGCCCCAAATCGTCACAGCCGGCCCCTCCGAGTCCTCGCCGCCCGCCAACCCCAGCGTAAAGTTACTCTGCCATAACAGCCGTTTCAGGTCCAAAGATTGCCCCGCCCCCCCGAGCGGCCCACGCGCCCAGTCATCACCCAGGCCGTCTTGCGGCACGACCCCGCGGCCCGGCTCCCGCGACTCCCATGCCCGGTCATCACGTGACCTCATGGGCGGTTGGCGAGTCGTTCCTTCACGCGTCCCTCGCTCGCAGCACTCCGCCTCCGGCTCGGCCTCGTCGGACGCCACGAGCTGCGACAGATCGACCCGATAGCCTCCCACGTTCACCGCTGTTCCACCCGGCCCTTCCTCAAGCCGTTTCCCTAGGGTCTGCGTGGCCCCGGACAGCATCAGCCGCCCCAGATTCCCCAGGGTCTGCTTCAACTGCGCCTGCGCCGCTGAATCCACACCCCGCACCGGCGTCGCCGTGACTTCCGCCGACTCGGCGCCGTTCCCACTGGCGTTCACCGCCCGGATCCGGAAGGCATACGCCGTGCCGTTCGTCAGGCCGGTCACCGTATGGGTCGTGGTGCTCGCGCCGCTGCCCGGGATAGTCGTCCAGTCCCCATAGCTGCCACTCACCGCCTTCACCCGCACTTGGTACGTCGTGATGCTCGCATCCGATGGATCGGCCCACGTCAACGCCACTTCCCCATCTCCGGCCGTGGCCGTCAGCCCGCTCGGTGGAGCCGGCAGCCCCAGGGGGGTGGCCGTCACTTCCGCCGACTCGGCGCCGTTCCCACTGGCGTTCACCGCCCGGATCCGGAAGGCATACGCCGTGCCGTTCGTCAGGCCGGTCACCGTGTGGGTCGTGGTGCTCGCGCCGCTGCCCGGGATAGTCGTCCAGTCCCCATAGCTGCCACTCCCCGCCTTCACCCGCACCTGGTACGTGGTGATGCTCGCATCCGATGGATCGGCCCACGTCAACGCCACCTCTCCATCTCCGGCCTCAGCCGTCAAGCCGCTCGGTGGAGCCGGCGGCGCCAAGGGGGTGGCCGTCACTTCCGCCGACTCGGCACCTTCGCCGGTGGCATTCACCGCCCGGATCCGGAAGGCGTACTCGGTGCCGTTCGTCAGGCCGGTCACCGTGTGGGTCGTAGTACTGGCGTCGCTGCCCGGGATAGCCATCCAGTTGCCATAGTCGCCACTCCCCGCCTTCACCCGCACCTGATACCTCGTGATGCTCGCATCCGACGGATCGGCCCACGTCAACGCCACCTCTCCATCTCCGGCCTCAGCCGTCAAGCCGCTCGGCTGGGCCGGCAACGGCGCCATCACCGTCACCGTAAACGTGGTCGAGGCCGTGCCGCCGTTGCCGTCGTTCGCCGTCACCCTGATCGTCGCCGAGCCCACCGCCACGCCCGTCACCGTCAAGGTCGAGCCCGACACCGACACCGTCGCAATCGATGTGGCACCCGAGCTCGCCGTGTAGCTCAGGTCGTCACCGTCCTCATCGCTGAATGTCGACGCCAGAGCCACATCCACCGTCGCCCCCACCTCCACCGACTGGTCGGTGATCGTGTTCGCCACCGTCGGCGGGTTGTTCGCCGCCGTCACCGTCACCACAAACGTGGTCGAGGCCGTGCCGCCGGTCTTGCCGTCGTCCGCCGTCACCGTGATCGTCGCCGTGCCCTCGGTCACGCCGCGCACCGTCACCGTCGAGCCCGACACCGAAACCGTCGCCGTGGACTCTGCGCTCGACGACGCCGTATACGTCAGCGTGTCGCCCGGGTCGGCGTCCGTGAACACCGGGCCGCCGGCTGTCTCCAGCGCCACCGTCACGGTCGAGTCGACCGCCACCGACCGGGCGCCGATCGTTCTCGCCACAGTCGGCGGGTTGTTCTGCCCCCCACCCGCATCCGCGTCAATCGTGATGCTGAACGTCAGCTCGGCCTCATCGCCATCGTTGTCGGTCACCTTGTACGTGTAGGTGGTGGCCCCCTGCGTCCCCGTCGGCGCCCCGGTCAGCGTGCGGTTCGCGGCATCGAACGTCAGCCCCGCCGGCGCATCCGGGCTTAAGGTGTATGTCAGCGGGGCGTCCCCGCCGCTCGCTTGCGGCAGGTCCAGCTGGGTAATCGCCGAGTTCTGCAGGTAGGTCTGGTCGGCAATGGTCTGGTTGCCGAAGCTCGGCTGGTTGTCCGCCGTAATCGTGATGCTGAACGTCAGCTCGGCCTCATCGCCATCGTTGTCGGTCACCTTGTACGTGTAGGTGGTGGCCCCCTGCGTCCCCGTCGGCGCCCCGGTCAGCGTGCGGTTCGCGGCATCGAACGTCAGCCCCGCCGGCGCATCCGGGCTTAAGGTGTATGTCAGCGGGGCGTCCCCGCCGCTCGCTTGCGGCAGGTCCAGCTGGGTAATCGCCGAGTTCTGCAGGTAGGTCTGGTCGGCAATGGTCTGGTTGCCGAAGCTCGGCTGGTTGTCCGCCGTAATCGTGATGCTGAACGTCAGCTCGGCCTCATCGCCATCGTTGTCGGTCACCTTGTACGTGTAGGTGGTGGCCCCCTGCGTCCCCGTCGGCGCCCCGGTCAGCGTGCGGTTCGCGGCATCGAACGTCAGCCCCGCCGGCGCATCCGGGCTTAAGGTGTATGTCAGCGGGGCGTCCCCGCCGCTCGCTTGCGGCAGGTCCAGCTGGGTAATCGCCGAGTTCTGCAGGTAGGTCTGGTCGGCAATGGTCTGGTTGCCGAAGCTCGGCTGGTTGTCCGCCGTAATCGTGATGCTGAACGTCAGCTCGGCCTCATCGCCATCGTTGTCGGTCACCTTGTACGTGTAGGTGGTGGCCCCCTGCGTCCCCGTCGGCGCCCCGGTCAGCGTGCGGTTCGCGGCATCGAACGTCAGCCCCGCCGGCGCATCCGGGCTTAAGGTGTATGTCAGCGGGGCGTCCCCGCCGCTCGCTTGCGGCAGGTCCAGCTGGGTAATCGCCGAGTTCTGCAGGTAGGTCTGGTCGGCAATGGTCTGGTTGCCGAAGCTCGGCTGGTTGTCCGCCGTAATCGTGATGCTGAACGTCAGCTCGGCCTCATCGCCATCGTTGTCGGTCACCTTGTACGTGTAGGTGGTGGCCCCCTGCGTCCCCGTCGGCGCCCCGGTCAGCGTGCGGTTCGCGGCATCGAACGTCAGCCCCGCCGGCGCATCCGGGCTTAAGGTGTATGTCAGCGGGGCGTCCCCGCCGCTCGCTTGCGGCAGGTCCAGCTGGGTAATCGCCGAGTTCTGCAGGTAGGTCTGGTCGGCAATGGTCTGGTTGCCGAAGCTCGGCTGGTTGTCCGCCGTAATCGTGATGCTGAACGTCAGCTCGGCCTCATCGCCATCGTTGTCGGTCACCTTGTACGTGTAGGTGGTGGCCCTCTGCGTCCCCGTCGGCGCCCCGGTCAGCGTGCGGTTCGCGGCATCGAACGTCAGCCCCGCCGGCGCATCCGGGCTTAAGGTGTATGTCAGCGGGGCGTCCCCGCCGCTCGCTTGCGGCAGGTCCAGCTGGGTAATCGCCGAGTTCTGCAGGTAGGTCTGGTCGGCAATGGTCTGGTTGCCGAAGCTCGGCTGGTTGTCCGCCGTAATCGTGATGCTGAACGTCAGCTCGGCCTCATCGCCATCGTTGTCGGTCACCTTGTACGTGTAGGTGGTGGCCCCCTGCGTCCCCGTCGGCGCCCCGGTCAGCGTGCGGTTCGCGGCATCGAACGTCAGCCCCGCCGGCGCATCCGGGCTTAAGGTGTATGTCAGCGGGGCGTCCCCGCCGCTCGCTTGCGGCAGGTCCAGCTGGGTAATCGCCGAGTTCTGCAGGTAGGTCTGGTCGGCAATGGTCTGGTTGCCGAAGCTCGGCTGGTTGTCCGCCGTAATCGTGATGCTGAACGTCAGCTCGGCCTCATCGCCATCGTTGTCGGTCACCTTGTACGTGTAGGTGGTGGCCCTCTGCGTCCCCGTCGGCGCCCCGGTCAGCGTGCGGTTCGCGGCATCGAACGTCAGCCCCGCCGGCGCATCCGGGCTTAAGGTGTACGTCAGCGGGGCGTCCCCGCCGCTCGCTTGCGGCAGGTCCAGCTGGGTAATCGCCGAGTTCTGCAGGTAGGTCTGGTCGGCAATGGTCTGGTTGCCGAAGCTCGGCTGGTTGTCCGCCGTAATCGTGATGCTGAACGTCAGCTCGGCCTCATCGCCATCGTTGTCGGTCACCTTGTACGTGTAGGTGGTGGCCCCCTGCGTCCCCGTCGGCGCCCCGGTCAGCGTGCGGTTCGCGGCATCGAACGTCAGCCCCGCCGGCGCATCCGGGCTTAAGGTGTATGTCAGCGGGGCGTCCCCGCCGCTCGCTTGCGGCAGGTCCAGCTGGGTAATCGCCGAGTTCTGCAGGTAGGTCTGGTCGGCAATGGTCTGGTTGCCGAAGCTCGGCTGGTTGTCCGCCGTAATCGTGATGCTGAACGTCAGCTCGGCCTCATCGCCATCGTTGTCGGTCACCTTGTACGTGTAGGTGGTGGCCCCCTG
Source organism: Nitrospirales bacterium (assembly GCA_965221365.1). Taxonomy (GTDB): domain Bacteria; phylum Nitrospirota; class Nitrospiria; order Nitrospirales; family UBA8639; genus Bin75. Next base: position 760,421 of record OZ244884.1, read on the forward strand.
CGTCCCCGTCGGCGCCCCGGTCAGCGTGCGGTTCGCGGCATCGAACGTCAGCCCCGCCGGCGCATCCGGGCTTAAGGTGTACGTCAGCGGGGCGTCCCCGCCGCTCGCTTGCGGCAGGTCCAGCTGGGTAATCGCCGAGTTCTGCAGGTAGGTCTGGTCGGCAATGGTCTGGTTGCCGAAGCTCGGCTGGTTGTCCGCCGTAATCGTGATGCTGAACGTCAGCTCGGCCTCATCGCCATCGTTGTCGGTCACCTTGTACGTGTAGGTGGTGGCCCCCTGCGTCCCCGTCGGCGCCCCGGTCAGCGTGCGGTTCGCGGCATCGAACGTCAGCCCCGCCGGCGCATCCGGGCTTAAGGTGTATGTCAGCGGGGCGTCCCCGCCGCTCGCTTGCGGCAGGTCCAGCTGGGTAATCGCCGAGTTCTGCAGGTAGGTCTGGTCGGCAATGGTCTGGTTGCCGAAGCTCGGCTGGTTGTCCGCCGTAATCGTGATGCTGAACGTCAGCTCGGCCTCATCGCCATCGTTGTCGGTCACCTTGTACGTGTAGGTGGTGGCCCCCTGCGTCCCCGTCGGCGCCCCGGTCAGCGTGCGGTTCGCGGCATCGAACGTCAGCCCCGCCGGCGCATCCGGGCTTAAGGTGTATGTCAGCGGGGCGTCCCCGCCGCTCGCTTGCGGCAGGTCCAGCTGGGTAATCGCCGAGTTCTGCAGGTAGGTCTGGTCGGCAATGGTCTGGTTGCCGAAGCTCGGCTGGTTGTCCGCCGTAATCGTGATGCTGAACGTGTCCGAAACCGTCTCGCCGTCCGGATCCGCCGCCGTCACCGTCACCGTCACCGTGCCCACGTCCGAAGCCTGCGGCGTGCCCGAGAAGGTTCGCGTGTCCGCAGCAAAGCTCAGCCACGCCGGCAGCGCGCTGTTGTCGGACTGCACCGCCGTGTAGGTCAAGGGGTCGTTGTCCTCATCCGCAAAGGTGTTCGCCGGGAACGCGTAACTGAACGCGCTGCCCACCATCGCCGTCTGATCCGGAATCTCGTTCTCCACCGTCGGGGCACGGTTCGGCCCCTCGGGCGTCACTGTGACTTCGTCCGACTCGGTGCCGCCGCCCTGCTCGTGGTATCCGCGCACCTTGAAGGTATAGGTGGTGCCGTTGGTCAGCCCCGTCACATCCTTGTCGGAAATCGACAAGGAAGCGCTGTCGGGGATGTCGGTCCATTCGATGTAGGTGCCGTCGTCGCCGGCCTTGTAGGTGTACTGCCACTTCTCGATCGCCGGCCCGCGCTGCACCACCGTGGCCGCCAGCGTCGCCTTCGCATCACCCGCGGTTGCGGTGAAGCTGGTCGGCTTGCCCAGCAGGTAGAGCGGCCTGCCGCTCTTGCCAGCACTATTTACATCGACGGTCTCATCGCAGGCGCGGGAAAAGACGAGCACGCGGGCATCGTAAGTCGTGTCATCGAGCGTGACGCCGATCTCGCCCGTATTTTGCGTCAGACCCCGGCTGTCCTTGTTGATCGTGAAGCGCTTGTTGGTAACCCCATCACCAAGATTTTCATTAACTCCATAGCTTCCGCTGGTCGCGTCGTTGGGGGCAATGGGGTCGTCTTTCCATTCGGTAACATCAGGCTTTTTGTATTGGATGATGTAGTTGTCGACTGTGCAACTCGAACCGCCACGGCTCCAGCTCCAGACCACGTCGAGGTCGGTATCGTTGGTGCCCGGCCCCACGCTGTTTATTGTTGGCGGGGGCGGCACCTCGTTGATTGACGGCACCTCCGTCACCGTTTCCGAGGGGTCGCTCTCGCCGCCGGCGTTCACCGCACGGATCTGGAATGCGTGCAGGAAGCCATTCGTGAGGCCGGTCACGTCGTGTGTCGTGGTCGTGGCGCCGCTGCCGGGGATGTCCTCCCAGGTCGCGCTGTCCGGCACGGTTGCGCCTGCGCCGTAGCGGACCTGGTACTTGGTGATGGTGGCGTTGCCCGGGTCCGTCCAAGTCAGTGTCACCTTGGTGTCGCCCGGTGTCGTGGTCAGACCGGTGGGCGCGTCCGGCCGCGGCGGCACAATCGTGATCTTGAACGTCAGGCTTGCCGTGTCGCCATCGTCGTCGGTGGCGGTGTAGGTGTATTCCGTCTCATCCTGGGTCGCGGTCGGCGTGCCACTCAGCGTGCGGTTCGTAGCGTCGAACGTCAGGCCCTCCGGCGCGTCCGGGCTCAGGCTGTAGGTCAGCGGGGTGTCGCCGTCACTTGCCGACGGCAGGTTTAGCGTCGTGATCGCGGTGTTCAGGGTATAGGTCTGGTTCTCGACCGTGGCCGTGCCGAAGGTCGGCATCTTGTCCGCCGCGATCGTGATGGTGAACGTCAGGCTGGCCGTGCTGCCGTCGTTGTCGGTGACGGTGTAGGTGTACGCCGTCGCCGCCTGCGATGCCGTCGGCGTCCCGGTGAGGGTGCGGTTCGTGGCGTTGAACGTCAGGCCGTCCGGCGCGGCCGGGCTCAGGCTGTACGTCAGCGGCGCGTCGCCGCCCTCCGCCTGCGGCAGCGTCAGCGGCGCGATCGCCATGTTCTGGACGTAGTTCTGGTTGGCAACCGTGCGCGTGCCGAAGCTCGGCGTCGTGTTGGTCGAAGGCGTCGCCGTCACCTCGGCCGAGGCCGCGCCTCCGCCGCTGGCGTTCACCGCACGGATCTGGAACGCATACTGCGTGTCGTTGGTCAGGCCCGTCACCTCGTGCCGCACGGTCGTGGCGCCGCTACCGGTGATGTCGCCCCAGGTGGCGGTGGCCGGCACGGTCGCGCCTGCGCCGTAGCGGATCTGGTACTTGGTGATGCTGTCGTTGCCCGGGTCCGTCCACGTCAGGGTCACCTTGGCGTTGCCGGCCGCGGCCGCCAAGCCAGTGGGCGCCGCCGGCACCGGCAGCGCCTCGACGGTGATGTTGAACGTCAGGGTCGCGGTGTCGCCGTCCGCGTCGGTGACGGTGTAGGTGTAAGCGGTTGCTGCCTGGGCTGTGGTCGGCGTGCCGGTGAGGGTGCGGTTCGTAGCGTCGAAGGTCAGGCCCGCCGGGGTCGCGCTTAAGCTGTAGGTCAGCGTGCCATTGCCGTCGGTTGCCTCAGGCAGCGTCAGGGTGGCGATCGCCGTGTGCTGGGTGTACGTCTGGTCGGTAATGGTGGCGCTGCCGAAGCTCGGCGAGGTGTCGACCTCGGGCGTCGCCGTCACCTCGTCCGAGGCGGCGCTTTCGCCGGTGGCGTTCACCGCGCGAATCTCGAAGGCGTATTGCGTGCCGTTGGTCAGGCCGATCACGTCGTGGGTCGTGGTCGTGGCTCCGCTACCGGTGATGTCGCCCCAGGTGGCGGTGGCGGGCACGGTTGCTCCTGCGCCGTAGCGGACCTGGTACTTGGTGATGCTATCGTTGCTCGGGTCCGTCCACGTCAGGGTCACCTGGGTGTCACCCGCCTTCGCGGCCAGGCCGGTGGGCGCCGTTGGCACCGGCAGCTCGATCGTGATGTTGAACGTCAGGCTGGCCGTGCTGCCGTCGTTGTCGGTGACGGTGTAGGTGTACGTCGTCGCCGTCTGGGCCGTGGTCGGCGTGCCGCTCAGCGTGCGGTTCGTTGCATCGAAGGTCAGACCCGCCGGGGCGTCCGGGGTCAGCGTGTACGTCAGCGTACGGTTGCCGCCGGTTGCTTCAGGCAGCGTCAAAGTGGTGATCGCGGTGTTCAGGGTATAGGTCTGGTCGGCCACCGTTGCCGTGCCGAAGCTTGGCATTGTGTCAACCTCGGGCGTCTCCGTCGCGGTGTTCGAGGCTTTGCCGTTGCCGCGGACGTTCACCGCCCGAATCTCGAAGGCGTACTCGGTGCCGTTGGTCAGGCCGGTGACGTCGTGGGTCGTGGTCGTGGCGCCGCTGGACGGGATATCTGCCCAGGTGGCGGTGGCCGGCACGGTCGCGCCTGCGCCGTAGCGGACCTGGTACTTGGTGATGCTGTCGTTGCCCGGGTCCGTCCACGTCAGGGTCACCTGGGTGTCACCCGCCTTCGCGGCCAGCCCGGTTGGCGCTGCCGGCACCGTGGATGGGGACGCGGTCCTGAAGAAGATCTCCTGATTGCCGGTCCTGAGTTTGATGTTGAAGTCGTTGTCTCCCAGGGTATTGAGCAGGGTGCCCGAGAACTTCACGTTTTTGTCCGTCAGGTTGTAGATGTTTCCGGTGAGATTGCCTTTGTCGATGATCAACCACGTTCCACGAGAAACAGTGTCCAAAAAGAACACGAAGTCTTTGCTGTAGTTGCTCAAGTTCTGGATGTCACGACTGCCTGTGTAGGTTGCCAGGCCGACGGTCGTAAACCGCGGGACTTCTTCAAAATCCCTCAGTGGCGTGGTATCCGGGACCGGCGGAGCAATCTGCCAGAACGTGTCACTCAAGCCCATCCTGACGCCAGTGAATCTGTCATTGTCCAGCGTCGTATCTCTAAAAAACTTGTAACCCGAGACATCCAGTTGGCCCGAGGCAGCGATGGTTACCTCGCTGCCGTTATCGGAGAAGGTAAACGTCAGCGTGCTTGTCGGGGACGGCGCCGCCGTGATCGTGATGTTGAACGTGAGGCTCGCCGCGTCGCCGTCCGTGTCGGTGACGGTGTAGGTGTACGCCGTCGCCGTCTGGTCCGTGGTCGGCGTGCCGGTCAGGGTGCGGTTGGTGGCGTTGAAGGTCAGGCCATCGGGCGGGGTCAGCGTGTACGTCAGCGTGCCGTCGCCGCCCGTCGCCTCCGGCAGCGTCAGCGTGTTGATCGTCTTGTACTGCGTGTAGTTCTGGTCGGCGATCGTCGAGGTGCCGAAGCTCGGCCGCGGGTTCAAGCTCACCGACACCGAGGCCGTGGCATTGTCGAAGCCGCCGCCGCTGGCGGCCAGGTTGATGGTCGCGTTGCCGTCGTCCGGTTTCGCAACCATGTTCACGGTCACGGTCTTAGGCGTGGCGTAGTCCGTGGTGGTGAACGTCAGGGGGGTCGGTGCCACCGTCACGTCCGCGTCGTCGCTGGCCACGGCCACGGAGACCGTGCCGCTTGGCGCCGTGGTCAGCACCACGGTGAACGTTTCGCTGTCATCGGCAAGGATTCTGAGGCTGGCCGGCGTCACCCGCAGCTTGCCCAGCGTGAGGCTCACTTCGCTGGCCGGCCCGACACCATTGCCGTTCTCCGCGCGCACGGCGAAGGTGTAGGTGCCGCCGCCCATCAGGCCCGACACCGTGTGGCCGGTGGTGCTGGCGTCGCTGTTGGGCACCTCCGTCCAGGCCGTGTAAGCGCCGTTGTCCTGCTTGTAGCGCACCTGCCACTTGCTGGCGATGGGGATCGCATGCCAAGAGAGGTCCACGTCGCCGATATTGGAGCCTTCCTTGGCCGTCAGGCCCGTCGGCGCGGTCAGGGTCTCTTGGGAGGCCACCACCGTGATGGCGAAGGTTGCCGTGGCTTCGTCCGCCGCGCCCGTCACGCTATCGGTGTCGGATACGGTCAATGTGTAGGTCGTGGCCGCCGTCACCCGCGTCGGCGTGCCCTTGAAGCGCGGCGCGTTGCTCGCACCCAGCCCGACGCCGGTGTCGTCCGGGCCGTCGCCGTCATAGGTCAGACCCGCGGGCAGCGCCGCCGGATTCAGGGTGTACTTCAGCTTGTCGTTGCCGGAGTTGGACCACACGAACTGCCGGTCCTCCGTCACGCCCACGGTGAATTCCTGGTTTGCCGGGGCCGCGGCCAAGCGCGGAACGCTGTCCACCGTCGTGCCCCGGAAGTCCAGCGTTGCCGTGTAGGTCGCCGCGGACTCCATGCTGCGGTCCGTGCCCGTGTCCAACCGGTCAATCACCTTGAACCGGAAACTCGTCAGGAAGCTTTCGTTGCTTTCCGGCGGGAAGAACGCCAGCACCTTCACCGACCTCGATTGCTGGATGTCAGTCACCGGCACCGTCTGGTTCACGCGCACGTCGACCTCTTTCGCTGTCGAGTTGCGGCCGTACGGCACCGTCTTCAGCGTGCCCTTGTCCGGCAGCGTCAACACCTTGACCTGATAGAACTTCGCGGCGCTCCTCGTGCTCCCCGGCGTGAAGGTGAATATGTTGTCGGTGCCCCGGGACGCCACCAACTGGGTGCTCGGCTTGTTCACGATCTTCGTGAAGTCGTCGCTCCTGGGGGACGATGAATGCGTGTCAAACGTCGCCGTCACCGTGGCGGCGGCCTGGTTGCCGTTGCCGACGCCGTCCTCCGCCACGTTCGCCGGCACGCCGACGCTGAACTGCCCCTCTGCGTCCGGCGTGATCGTCGCCTTGTATTCCTTCCCTTCGGTATCCGATTGGGTGAGCTCCGAGGCGACGGCATTGGTCAGCGTGATGTCGCCGACCTCGAAGCCGGTGACCGCCTCGTTGAACGTGAAGGTCGCCTCCACCGCCCCGCTGACCGTGCCGGAAACGCCGGTGATTTCCACCGTCGGCCCCGTGTTGTCCAGCTCCCAACTGTTTTGGTTGACGCCGCCGTTCGGGTTCGGCACGCGGTTCTGAAGCGCATTGCCGGCGCAGTCCGTGATCACCGCATCCGACTCCGGCTTCAGCGCTATGGTGACCGTGCCGTCGTAGTCGGCCAACGTGCCGCCGGAAAGGTTCGCGATGTAGGAAAGGAAGGAAGAGTCGGGAGAGCTTTCGCACGGACGCGACCGGTTGTTCCACGTGCTCACGGTCAGGGTCGGCTGTTCCGTGATCGCCGAATCGAAGGAAACGTCGTAGGCCCCCGGGATCCCAACCTCCGAGCCCCGCACCGTTTCGTCGAAGCCGATAGACCACTCCACCGTGTCCCGGTTCGTCGGCGAAAATGTGTTGAGTTGGTCCGAGTTGCCCTCGTAGTAACGCCATATGGCGACCAGCTTCGGCGCCGTGTTGTCCAGCACGTAGGTGTTGTCGTTGGCCCCCGTCGGCGTCGTGTCCGTCAGCGCGTTGCCTTCGTCGTCCTCGATGTCCTGGCCGTTCGCGAACGACAGCGTCACCGTGCCGTCCAGATCCGCCAGATTGCCGGCGCTCGCCTGTACGTCCCAGGTGCTGCCGCTGGCGCCCTCTGCCGTCACCGTCAGCGTCGGCGTGCCCGCGCCCGCAACCGTGAAGTCCGCGCTGGTCACGTTCACCACCGCCTCGCTGAAGGTCACCCGCCAGGTCACCGCGTCCGCGTTGGTCGGGGAATAGACCGGATTCTGACGCGAGATGCTCGCCACCCGCGGCGGCAGGTTGTCCGACAGCGTCACGCTCCTCGGGTCGCTCGCCGGGCCGGGGCCGCCGCCGTTCACCGCGCGCACCTGGAACGTGTAGGTGGCGCCGCTGGTCAGGCCCGCCACCGTATGGCTCGTGGTCGTGGCGTCGCTGCCGGTGATGTCCGTCCAGGCCGTGCTGTCCGGCACGGTGGTTCCCAGGGCGTAGCGCACCTGCCAGTTGCTGGCGATGGCGATCGCATCCCAGGACAGGTCCACCTCCGCGTCCGCGTTCGTGCCCCGAGCCGCCGTGAAGCTTGTCGGCTTGGTCAGGGTATCCGTGGAGGCCACCACCTCGATGTCGAAGGTCCTCGAGTCCTCGTCCGCGGCGCCCGTAAGGCTGTCCGTGTCCGACACCGTCAGGGTGTAGGTCTGGGCCGCCGTCACCCGCACCGGCGTGCCGGTGAAGCGCGGCGCGTTGTCCTGGCCGAGGCCGACGCCGGAGTCGTCGGGGCCGTCGCCGTCATAGGCCAAGCCCGCGGGCAGTGCCGGCGTCAGCGAGTACTTCAGCTTGCCGTCGCCCGAGTTCGACCACAAGAACTCCCGGTTCTCCGTCTCACCCACCTTGAACGTCTGGGTTTCCACGGAGGTGGTGTTGAATACCGGCTTGATGTTCTGCGTCGTGCCCTCGAACCTCAGCGTCGCCGTGTAGGTCGCCGCAGACGCCACGCCACCGGCGTCGATCACCCTGAAGGTGAAGGTCGTGTTGAAGCTGACATCGCCGTCAGGCGGATAGAAGGCCAGCGCTCTCGCCCCCACCGTGCTTTGAATCTCGATCACCGGGATCTCGGCACCGGCAGCCACGTCTTTTTCTTGCACCCGCGATCTGCGGGTGGCGGGAATCGTCTTCAAGGTGCCGGTGCCCGGCAGGGTCACAATCTCGACCTCCCGCAACGCCGCGCTGGTATCGTCCGCCGGCGTGTACGGGAACACGCTGTTGGTGTCTCGTGACACCGTCAGCCGGGTGCGCGGCTTGAATACTTCCAGCGTGAAGTCAGCACTGGCGGGCACTGTCGTGATCTGCGGCGTGGCCGTGGTGGAGGCCGCGGGACCGTTGCCGGCGGTGTTGATGGCGCGCACGGCAAAGGTGTAGCCCGTGCCGTTGGTCAGGCCGGTGGCGGTGTAGGTGGTGGCAGTGCCATCGCTGAGGCCCGTCCAGGTGTCGGTGGCGTCGACGAACGGCAGGTCGGCGGTGGCCTTCCAGCGCACCTGCACGTCGCCAATCACGCTGGCGTTGGTGGGCAGGGTCCAGGTCAGGGTGACCCGGGCGTCGCCGGGCGTCGCACTCAGGTTCGTCGGTGCCGCGGGAATGGCCAGCGCAGGCGTCGCGGTGACGGTATCGGAGGCGTCGCTGTCGCCTTCCGCGTTCACGGCGCGGATTTGGAACGCATATTTGGTGCCATTGGTCAGGCCCGTGACGGTGTGGCTGATAGTGGTGGCGCCGCTGCCGGTGATGTCCCCCCAGGTGGCGGTGGCGGGCACGGTGGAACCCGCGCCGTAGCGCACCTGGTACTTGCTGATGCTGGAGTTCTGCGGGTCGGTCCACGCCAGCGCCACCTGGGTGTCGCCAGCCGTCGCGGTCAGACCGGTCGGCGCGCCAGGCGCCACCAGCAGCACAGTGGCGCTGCCTTCCACGGAGGGGCTCCAGGGGGATCTCTCTCCATATGGCGAGTAATTGTCTTTGCACGGCCCACTGTAGGCGGTCAGACGAACGTCGTATTCGACCGGGTCCAGCGCGACCCCGAGATCGCCGCCCTGCTTGATCACGAACTCCCGCAGGGTGTTCAAGTTGTATGTGTTGCTGTCGAGCTGGAACCGGCCACGATCAGCGTCGTTGGCGGGCAGGTTCTCCGCGTCCAGGTCATTCCAGTCGTTCAGCGTCGATTTCTTGTACTCGAGCTGGAACCACGAGGGGCTCAGGCGGTGGGTTTCCAGCGAGCAGACCCCGACCGTGTCGTCTTTCCAGTTCCAAGACACCGTGAGCTCCGCAACCCCGGCCGTGAGGCGCAGATTCGTCGCCGCGGCAGGACGGATTTGAGCCACGGCGGTAGCAATGAACGTGTCCGTAACCTTGCCGCCCCTGCCGTCGTTGGCCGTCACTTCGACCGTCGTGGGTCCCGCACGCCCGGAGGGCCTCAACTCCAGCTTGTCGACTTTCACCCTGTTCAGCACAGGCGGTTGCGGTACATTTGAAGCCCGTGATATTGCCGTGTAGCCAAGGGTATCGCCGTTGGGGTCCGTAAACACCGGCGAGAGGTCTATGGTCACCGGCGCAATGTCAGTGTCATTGTGAGGGTTAGTGCCCATCCTCAAGTCGCCAATGGGACTCGCAATGATCGGCGGGCTGTTCGGTGCCTCTGGCGTCGCATCCACCGTCGCCGCGCCTTCGCCCGCATTGTTCTGCACCTGCACCTGGAACGTGTACGCCGTGCCGTTGGTCAGGCCCGTCGCCGTGTAGGTGGTGGCCGTTCTCGACAGCAACTGCGGCGTCCCCCATTCGGTTTCCGACGCCTCGCGGTAACGCACCACCACCTTGCCAATAAAACTCGTGTTCGTCGGCAGGGTCCAGCTCAATTCGACCTGGGCGTTGCCGGCGGTGGCCGTCAGGCTCGTCGGGGCGTCCGGCGCCGCCAGCTTCGGCTGGGCGGCCACGGCCACCGAGTCGCTGCTGCCGGCGAGGTTGCTGGCGCGGACCTCGAACTCGTAGGTCACGCCGTTGTCGAGACCGGTCTCAGTGTGGGTGGTGGCGTCCTTGGCCAGCAAGGTCCATTGGCTCCAGGCCGTGTCCGTCTTCTTCTTGTGACGCACGTCGATGGTGTCCACGGTGCCCTTGTCCGGCAGGTCCCAGGTCAGGGTCACCGTTGTGTCGCCGGCGCTGGCCTGCAGGTTGCTCGGGGCTGAGGGCTTCGCCAGCTGCGGCGTGCCCTCCACGCTGGCCGACGGGCCCGTGCCCGCGGCGTTCACCGCGCGCACCTCGAACAGGTAGTCGGTGCCGTTGACCAGGCCCGTCACCCGGGACCGCTCCGCCGTGCCGGCCAGGGTGCTCCACACGCTCCAGCCGGTGTCGGGGGCCATCTTCACCTTGTGGCGCAGTTCGACGCTGTCGATCTGTCTGGTGTTGGTCGGCAGGGTCCACAGCACCACCACCTCGGTGTCGCCGGGCACCGTGCTCAGCTTGGTCGGCGCCCCAGGCGCCACCAGCGGGGGCACCGGGGTGGCCGAGACCGACGCCGCCGCGCCGGGGCCGGAGGCGTTCTCCGCCCGCACCTCGAAGTTGTACAGCTGGCCGTTGGTCAGGCCGGTCACGGTGTGGGTGGTGGCGTTCGCGGCCAGGTCAACCCAGGCCTCCCAGTCTTTCGCCGTGTCCGCCTTGTGGCGCGCCTGCACCTTGGTCAGCACGCCGGAGTTTGTCGGCAGGGTCCAGCTCAGGCCGACTTGGGTGTCGCCGGGGGTCGCCGCCAGGCCGGTCGGTGCGGTCGGCACCGCCACCGGCGTCGAATCCACCTCCGCCACGGCGCCGCGGCCCGCGCCGTTCAGCGCACGCACGATGAACGTGTACTCGCTGCCGTTGGTCAGGCCGGTGACCTCGTGGCTGGTCGCGTCTTTCGCCAGGTCAACCCAGGGCTGGAAGTTGGCCGCGCTCTTCAGCTTGTGTGCCACCTGCATCCTGTCGATTTCGCTGGTGTTGGTCGGCAGGTCCCAGGTCAGGCCGACCTTGCCGTCGCCGGGCGCCGCGGTCAGGTTGCCGGGGGCGTCGGGGATCGCCAGCTTCGGCGTCGCCGTGACGGCCGAGGCCGCGCCCGCGCCGTCGGCGTTCACCGCGCGGATTTCGAAGGCGTGCAGGGTGTCGTTGGTCAGGCCGGTCACTTCGTGGCCGGTGGTGCCGGCGTTGCTGCCGGCGATGTCGGTCCAAGGCTCGCTGTCGGGCACGCTGGCGCCTTCAATATAGCGGACCTGGTACTTGGTGATGCTGTTGTCCCGCGCATGGGTCCACGTCAACGTCACTTGGGTGTCGCCGGCCGTCGCCGCCAGGTCGGCGGGCGCGGACGGCACCTTGCCCGGAGGCGCTTCGGGCGTCGCGTCCACCTTCGCCTCGGCGCCGCGGCCCGCGCCGTTCAGCGCACGCACGATGAAGTTGTACTCGGTGCCGTTGGTCAGGCCGGTGACGTCGTAACTGGTGGCGTCCTTCGCCAGGTCGACCCAGGGCTGGTAGTTGGCCGCGCCCGACTCACGGTAGGCGACCTGCATGTTGTCGATTTCGCTGGTGTTGGTCGGCAGGTCCCAGGTCAGGCCCACCGCGCCGTCGCCCACGGTGGCGGTCAGGTTGCCGGGGGCGTCCGGGACCGCCAGCTTCGGCTGGGCGGCCACGGCCACCGAGTCGCTGCTGCCGGCGGCGTTGGTGGCGCGGACTTCGAACTCGTAGGGCACGCCGTTGTCAAGGCCGGTCACGGTGTGGGTGGTGGCGTCCTTGGCCAGCAGGGTCCATTGGCTCCAGCTCGTGTCCGCCCTCTTCTTGTGGCGCACGTCGATGCTGTCCACGGTGCCCTTGTCCGGCAGGTCCCAGGTCAGGGTCACCGTTGTGTCGCCGGAGCTGGCCTGCAGGTTGCTCGGGGCCGAAGGCTTCGCCAGCTCCGGCGTGCCCTCCACGCTGGCCGACGGACCCGTGCCCGCGGTGTTGACCGCGCGGACTTCGAACAGGTAGTCGGTGCCGTTGACCAGGCCCGTCACCCGGGAACGCTCCGCCGTGCCCGCCAGGGAGGTCCATGCGCTCCAGCCGGTGTCGGGGGCCGTCTTCACCTTGTGGCGCAGTTCGACGCTGTCGATCTGGCTGGTGTTGGTCGGCAGCGTCCACAGCACCACCACCTCGGTGTCGCCGGGCACCGTGCTCAGGTTGGTCGGCGCGCCCGGCGCCACCAGCGGGGGCGCCCGCGGCGTCGCCGCGCCGGTGGCCGGCTCGCCGTTGCCGGCGCTGTTGGTGGCGCGCACCTGGAAGGTGTAGCCGGTGCCGTTGGTCAGGCCGGTGACCTTGTGGCTGGTGGCGTCGGCGGACGGCAGGTCGGTCCACTTGTCGCGGGCGTCGTCGAACGGCAGGTCCACCGTGGCCTTCCAGCGCACCTGCACGGTGACAATCTCGCTGGTGTTGGTGGGCAGCGTCCAGCCCAGGTCCACTTCGGCGTTGCCCGCCGTGGCGCTGAGCCCGGTCGGGGCGCCGGGGACCGCCAGCTCCGGCCTTCCGGCCGTCCGCGCCGCCGGGCCGGTGCCGGACGCGCTCTCCGCGCGCACTTCAAAGAGGTAGTCCTGGCCGTTCTTCAGGTTGGTCACGGTGTGCGTGGTCGCGTCCGCGGCCAGGTCCGTCCAGGGCTCCCAGGTGGTCTCGCCTCGGGCCTGGTGGCGCACCTGCACCTTGTCCAGCACGCTGGCGTTGGTGGGCAGGTCCCAGCTCAGGCTCACCGAGCGGTCGCCCGCGGTGGCCGTCAGGTTGTCCGGGGCGTCGGGAACCGCCACTTGCGGCGTCGCCTTGACCGCGATCGAGGGATCGCCCGGGACGTTGCCGGCCACAGCGCGGATCTGGAAGGTGTACTCGGTGCCGTTGACCAGGTTCTCCACGGTGTGGCGGGTGGTCGTGGCGTCGCTGCCCTCGATGGGCTCCCAGGGGTCGGAGCCGTATTCGTAGAGTACTTCGTACCCGGTGATGGTGGGGTCGTTCGGGTCGATCCAGACCAGGGTGACCCTGGTATCGCCGGCTATGGCGATCAGGTTGCTGGGGCTGGCGGGCGGTTCGACCGCCTCGGCGACGGTGATGTTGAACGTCAGGCTGGCCGTGTCGCCGTCGGCGTCGGTGGCGGTGTAGGTGTACTGCGTCGCATCCTGGACCGCGCTCGGGGTGCCGGTGAGGGTGCGGTTGGTGGCGTCGAAGTTCAGGCCGGCCGGGGCGTTGGGGCTCAGGCTGTAGGTCAGGGTGCCGTTGCCGCCGGTGGCTTCCGGCAGGGTCAAAGTCGCGATGGCCGTGTTGCGGGTGTAGTTCTGGTCGGCGATGGTCTCGGTGCCGAAGCTGGGATCAGTATCGACCCGCGGCGTCGCGGTGACGGTGTCGGAGGCGTCGCTGTTGCCGGCGTTGTTCACCGCCCGGATCTGGAAGGCGTACTGCTGGCCGTTGGTCAGGCCGGTGACCGTGTGGCTGGTGGTGCCGGCGCCGCTGCCGGTGATGTCGGCCCAGGCGGTGCTGCCGGGCACGGTTGCGCCCTGGGCCTGGCGGAGCTGGTACTTGGTGATGCTGGAGTCGTTCGGGTTGTTCCAGCTCAGGGTGACTTCGGTGTCGCCGGGCGCGGCGGCCAGGTTGGCGGGCGCGGCGGGTACCGGTGGCGGCGGTGTTGCCTTGAAGATGATCTTCTGGTTGCCAATCGCAAGTTCGATGTGGAAATCGTTGTCGCCCAGGGTGCTTAGCAGGGTGCCTGAAAACGTTACGTTCTTGCCCGTGAGATCGTAGGTGTTTCCGGTGAGATTGGCCTGGTCTATTTCCAATTCTCCATAAAATGTACCGAGCCAGAATGTGAAATCTCGATTGTAGTTGCTTGGGCTTTCGTATTGTGAAGTACCCGAGTAGGTATTCAGCCCGGTGGTTGTGATGTTCGGGAGCGAGCTAAATCTGCTGACGGGTGTGGAATCCAAATTCGGTGGATGAATCTGCCACCTAGCCGAATCGTTAAACTGGATACCTTCGATTCCACTACCAAGCCTCAACGTTGTATTGGAGGGATTACCGAAGCCGGACACATCCAAACTGCCCGAGCCCGCAATGGTCACGGTGCTGCCGTCATCGGAGAAGGTGAAGGTCAACGTGCGCGCCGGCGTCGAGGGCGCCATCGGTGTGGCCGCGGCGGTGGCCGCCTCGCCGTTGCCGGCGGTGTTGGTGGCGCGCACCGCGAAGGTGTAGCCGGTGCCGTTGGTCAGGCCCGTCGCCGTGTAGGCGGTGGCCGTGCCGGCGAGATCGGTCCAGGCGTCGCTGGCGGTGAACGGCAGGTCCGCCGTGGCCTTCCAGCGTACTTGTACGGCGCCGATCACGCTGGCGTTGGTGGGCAGGGTCCAGCTCAATTCGACCTGAGTGTTGCCGCCGGTGGCCGTCAGGCTCGTCGGCGCATCGGGCACCGCCAGCTTCGGCTGGGCGGCCACGGCCACCGAGTCGCTGCTGCCGGCGAGGTTGCTGGCGCGGACCTCGAACTCGTAGGTCACGCCGTTGTCGAGGCTGGTCACGGTGCTGGTGGTGGCGTCCTTGGCCAGCAGGGTCCATTGGCTCCAGCTTGTGTCCGTCTTCTTCTTGTGGCGCACGTCGATGGTGTCAACCGCGCCCTTGTCCGGCAGGTCCCAGGTCAGGGTCACCGTTGTGTCACCGGCGCTGGCCTGCAGGTTGCTCGGGGCTGAGGGCTTCGCCAGCTGCGGCGTGCCCTCGACGCTGGCCGACGGGCCCGTGCCCGCGGTGTTCACCGCGCGCACCTCGAACAGGTAGTCGGTGCCATTGACCAGGCCCGTCACCCGGGACCGTTCCGCCGTGCCCGCCAGCGAGGTCCACTGGCTCCAGCCGGTGTCGGGGGCCATCTTCACCTTGTGGCGCAGCTCGACGCTGTCGATCTGTCTGGTGTTGGTCGGCAGGGTCCACAGCACCACCACCTCGGTGTCGCCGGGCACCGTGCTCAGCTTGGTCGGCGCGCCAGGCGCCACCAGCGGGGGCACCGGAGTGGCCGAGACCGACGCCGCCGCGCCGGGGCCGGAGGCGTTCTCCGCCCGCACCTCGAAGTTGTACAGCTCCCCGTTGGTCAGGCCGGTCACGGTGTGGGTGGTGGCGTTCGCGGCCAGGTCAACCCAGGCCTCCCAGTCCTTCGCCGTGTCCGCCTTGTGGCGCGCCTGCACCTTGGTCAGCACGCCGGAGTTTGTCGGCAGGGTCCAGCTCAGGACGACTTGCGTGTCGCCGGGGGCCGCCGCCAGGCCGGTCGGTGCGGTCGGCACCGCCACCGGCGTCGAATCCACCTCCGCCACGGCGCCGCGGCCCGCGCCGTTCAGCGCGCGCACGATGAACGTGTACTCGCTGCCGTTGGTCAGGCCGGTGACTTCGTGGCTGGTCGCGTCCTTCGCCAGGTCAACCCAAGGCTGGAAGTTCGCCGCGCTCTTCAGCTTGTAGGCCACCTGCATCCTGTCGATTTCGCTGGTGTTGGTGGGCAGGTCCCACGTCAGGCCGACCTTGCCGTCGCCCGGCGCCGCGGTCAGGTTGCCGGGGGCGTCGGGGATCGCCAGCTTCGGCGTCGCCGTCACCGCCGAGGCCGCGCCTGCGCCGTCGGCGTTCACCGCGCGGACCTCGAAGGCGTGTTGCTTGCCGTTGGTCAGGCCGGTCACCGTGTGACCGGTGGTGCCGGCGTTGCTGCCGGCGATGTCGGTCCAAGGCTCGCTGTCGGGCACGCTGGCGCCTTCAATATAGCGGACCTGGTACTTGGTGATGCTGTTGTCCCGCGCATGGGTCCACGTCAACGTCACTTGGGTGTCGCCGGCCGTCGCCGCCAGGTCGGCGGGCGCGGACGGGACCGCCAGCTCCGGCCTTCCGGCCGTCCGCGCCGCCGGGCCGGTGCCGGACGCGCTCTCCGCGCGCACTTCGAAGAGGTAGTCCTGGCCGTTCTTTAGGTTGGCCACGGTGTGGGTGGTGGCGTCCGCAGCCAGGTCGGTCCAGGGCTCCCAGGTGGTCTCGCCCCGGGCTTGGTGGCGCACCTGCACCTTGTCCAGCACGCTGGCGTTGGTGGGCAGGTCCCAGCTCAGGCTCACCGAGCGGTCGCCGGCGGTGGCCGTCAGGTTGTCCGGGGCGTCGGGAACCGCCACTTGCGGCGTCGCCGTCACCGCCGAGGCCGCGCCTGCGCCGTCGGCGTTCACCGCGCGGACCTCGAAGGCGTGCAGGGTGTCGTTGGTCAGGCCGGTCACTTCGTGGCCGGTGGTGCCGGCGCCGCTGCCGGCGATGTCGGTCCAGCTCTCGGTGCCGGGTACGCTCGCGCCTTCGGCGTAGCGGAACTGGTACTTGGTGATGCTGCTGTCGCGCGACTGGGTCCACGCCAGCGTTACCTTGGTGTCGCCGACCGTCACGGTCAGATCGGCGGGCGCGGACGGCACCTTGCCCGGCCCCGCCTCGGGCGTCGCGTCCACCTTCGCCTCGGCGCCGCGGCCCGCGCCGTTCAGCGCGCGCACGATGAAGTTGTACTCGGTGCCGTTGGTCAGGCCGGTGACGTCGTAACTGGTCGCGTCTTTCGCCAGGTCGACCCAGGGCAGGTAGTTGGCCGCGCCGGACTCCCGGTAGGCCACCTGCATCTTGTCGATTTCGCTGGTGTTGGTCGGCAGGTCCCAGGTCAGGGCCACCGCGCCGTCGCCCGCGGAGGCGGTCAGGTTGCCGGGGGCGTCGGGAATCGCCAGCTTCGGCTGGGCGGCCACGGCCACCGAGTCGCTGCTGCCGGCGGTGTTGCTGGCGCGGACTTCGAACTCGTAGGGCACGCCGTTGTCAAGGCCGGTCTCAGTGTGGGTGGTGGCGTCCTTGGCCAGCAGGGTCCATTGGCTCCAGCTCGTGTCCGCCCTCTTCTTGTGGCGCACGTCGATGGTGTCCACGGTGCCCTTGTCCGGCAGATCCCAGGTCAAGGTCACCGTTGTGTCGCCGGCGTTGGCCTGCAGGTTGCTCGGGGCCGAGGGCTTCGCCAGCTCCGGCGTGCCCTCGACGCTGGCCGACGGACCCGTGCCCGCGGTGTTCACCGCGCGGACTTCGAACAGGTAGTCAGTGCCGTTGACCAGGCCCGTCACCCGGGACCGCTCCGCCGTGCCCGCCAGCGAGGTCCACTGGCTCCAGCCGGTGTCGGGATCCGTCTTCACCTTGTGGCGCAGCTCGACGCTGTCGATCTGGCTGGTGTTGGTCGGCAGGGTCCACAGCACCACCACTTCGGTGTCGCCGGGCACCGTGCTCAGGTTGGTCGGCGCGCCAGGCGTCACCAGCGGCGGCGCCCGCGGGGTCGCCGCGCCGGTGGCCGGCTCGCCGTTGCCGGCGGTGTTGGTGGCGCGCACCTGGAAGGTGTAGCCGGTGCCGTTGGTCAGGCCGGTGACCTTGTGGCTGGTGGCGTCGGCGGACGGCAGGTCGGTCCATTTGTCGCGGGCGTCGTCGAACGGCAGGTCCACCGTCGCCTTCCAGCGCACCTGCACGGTGACAATCTCGCTGGTGTTGGTGGGCAGCGTCCAGTTCAGGTCCACTTCGGCGTTGCCCGCCGTGGCGCTGAGCCCGGTCGGGGCGCCGGGGACCGCCAGCTCCGGCCTTCCGGCCGTCCGCGCCGCCGGGCCGGCGCCGGACGCGCTCTCCGCGCGCACTTCGAAGAGGTAGTCCTGGCCGTTCTTCAGGTTGGTCACGGTGTGCGTGGTCGCGTCTGCGGCCAGGTCCGTCCAGGGCTCCCAGGTGGTTTCGCCCCGGGCCTGGTGGCGCACCTGCACCTTGTCCAGCACGCTGGCGTTGGTGGGCAGGTCCCAGCTCAGGCTCACCGAGCGGTCGCCCGCGGTGGCCGTCAGGTTCTCCGGGGCGTCCGGGACCGCCACTTGCGGCGTCGCCTTGATCGCGTCGGAGGCGTCGCCCGGGAGGCTGCCGGCCACGGCGCGGATCTGGAAGGTGTACTCGGTGCCGTTGGTCAGGCCGGTCACGGTGTGGGTGATGGTGTCGGCGCCGCTGCCGGGAATGTCATCCCACAGGTCGATCCCCGCGCTTTCAAAATCGAATATCTGGTACTTGGTGATGCTGTCGTCACCGGGGTCGGCCCAGATCAGGGTGACTTCCGTGTCGCCGGCTACGGCGGTGAAGTTTCTGGGCTTGGCGGGCGGCTCGACCGCCTTGGCGATGGTGATGTTGAACGTCAGGCTCGCCGTGTCGCCGTCCGCGTCGGTGACGGTGTAGGTGTACTGCGTCGCATCCTGGACCGCGCTCGGGGTGCCGGTGAGGGTGCGGTTGGTGGCGTCGAAGTTCAGGCCGGCCGGGGCGTTCGGGCTCAGGCTGTAGGTCAGGGTGCCGTTGCCGCCGGTGGCTTCAGGCAGGGTCAGCGTGGCGATGGCCGTGTTCTGGGTGTAGGTCTGGTCGGCGATGGTCTCGGTGCCGAAGCTCGGCGCAACGTCCGCCTCCACCGTCACGACGAACTCGTCGTCCACCGTGCCGGCCTTGTTGTCGTCCGCCGTCACCGTCACCGTCGACGTGCCCGCCGCGACCCCGACAACCGTCACCGTCGCGTCCTTCACCGTCACCGTCGCCTTCGACGTGTCGTCCGAACTTGCCGTGTAGGTCAACGGGTCCTTGTCCGGGTCGTTGAACACCAGCGACACGTCCACGTCCCGCGTCTCGCCCACGGACAGCGTCAGGTCCTCGATCTCCTTCGCGACTATCGGCGGATCGTTCGGCAGCCCATGCACCGTCACCGTGAACGTGGTCGAGACCGTGCCGCCCCTGCCGTCGTCCGCCGTCACCGTCACCGTCGGTTTGCCGGCCGACACCGACGTGTAGGTGAGCGTGGACCCGTTCACCGCCACCGTCACCTGGGTGGTGTCGCTCGATACCGCGCTGAAGGTCAGCGGGTCCTTGTCCGGGTCACTGAACACCGCCGACAGGTCCACGGTGCCGGACTTGCCCTCGTTCAGCTCCGCGTCCGGGATCGCCTTGTCCACCACCGGCGGGTTGTTCGGCGGCGCCACGGCGATGTTAAACGTCAGGCTGACCGCGTCGCCGTCGGCGTCGGTGGCGGTGTAGGTGTACGCCGTCGCATTCTGGGTGGCGGTGGGCGTGCCCGTCAGGGTGCGGTTGGTGGCGTCGAAGTTCAGACCGGCCGGGGCGTTCGGGGTCAGGCTGTAGGTCAGGGTGCGGTTGCCGCCGGTGGCTTCAGGCAGGTTCAAGGTCGCGATGGCCGTGTTCTGGGTGTAGGTCTGGTCGGCGATGGTCTCGGTGCCGAAGCTCGGCGCAACGTCCGCCTCCACCGTCACGACGAACTCGTCGTCCACCGTGCCGGCCTTGTTGTCGTCCGCCGTCACCGTCACCGTCGACGTGCCCGCCGCGACCCCGACAACCGTCACCGTCGCGTCCTTCACCGTCACCGTCGCCTTCGACGTGTCGTCCGAACTTGCCGTGTAGGTCAACGGGTCCTTGTCCGGGTCGTTGAACACCAGCGACACGTCCACGTCCCGACTCTCGCCCACGGACAGCGTCAGGTCCTCGATCTCCTTCGCGACTATCGGCGGATCGTTCGGCAGCCCATGCACCGTCACCGTGAACGTGGTCGAGACCGTGCCGCCCCTGCCGTCGTCCGCCGTCACCGTCACCGTCGGTTTGCCGGCCGACACCGACGTGTAGGTGAGCGTGGACCCGTTCACCGCCACCGTCACCTGGGTGGTGTCGCTCGATACCGCGCTGAAGGTCAGCGGGTCCTTGTCCGGGTCACTGAACACCGCCGACAGGTCCACGGTGCCGGACTTGCCCTCGTTCAGCTCCGCGTCCGGGATCGCCTTGTCCACCACCGGCGGGTTGTTCGGCGGCGCCACGGCGATGTTAAACGTCAGGCTGGCCGTGTCGCCGTCGGCGTCGGTGACGGTGTAGGTGTACGCCGTCGCATTCTGGGTGGCGGTGGGCGTGCCCGTCAGGGTGCGGTTGGTGGCGTCGAAGTTCAGGCCCGCCGGGGCGTTCGGGGTCAGGCTGTAGGTCAGGGTGCCGTTGCCGCCGGTTGCTTCGGGCAGGGTCAGCGTGGCGATGGCCGTGTTCCGGGTGTAGTTCTGGTCCGCGATGGTCTCGGTGCCGAAGCTGGGCGTGGTGTCGGCCTCCGGCGTTGCCGTGGCGGTATCGGAGGCGGCGCTGTTGCCGCGGGCGTTCACCGCGCGAATCTCGAAGGCGTACTCGGTTTCGTTGGTGAGGCCGCTGACCGTGTGGCTGGTGGTGCCGGCGCCGCTGCCGGTGATGTCTTCCCAGTTGGCGGTAGTGGGCACGGTGGAACCCGCGCCGTAGCGCACCTGGTACCTGGTGATGTTGCTGTCGTTCGGGTTGGTCCAAGCCAGGTCAACCTGGGCATTGCCCGCAGTCGCGGCCAGTCCGGTTGGCGCGTTTGGCACCGTGGCCGGGTTCGCCGTCTGGAACACGATCTTCTGGTTGCCGATGGCGAATTCGATGTCGAAGTCGTTGTCGCCCAGCGTGGATTGCAGGGTGCCATCGAAGGTCGCCGCGCCGTTCGCGATCTGGTAGATGTCGCCGGTGAAATTGGCGCTGTCCATTTCCAGGTACTTGGAATAGGTGCTGAACCGGATGTAATAGCTAGAACTGTAATTGACCATGTTTTCCAGTTCGCTAGTGCCACCGTAGGACGTCTCGCCGGTGGTCACGAAGTCCGGCAGCGAGTCATAACGTTTGATCGGGATGGAATTGGGCGGGTGGATGCCCCAGATTTCCGTATCGTTCATCCGGATCCTCGAGAGATCCGCCGGCACACCGACTCGATCAAAATTGAAGCTTGAGGCATCCAGGCTGCCCGAGGCGGCGATGGTCACGGTGCTGCCGTTATCGGAGAAGGTGTAGGTCAGCGTGCGCGCCTGGGTCGGGGGCGCCATCGGTGTGGCCGCGACGGTGGCCGCGGGGCCGTCGCCGGCGGTGTTGGTGGCGCGCACTTCAAAGGTGTAGCCGGTGCCGTTGGTCAGGCCCGTCGCCGTGTAGGCGGTGGCCGTGCCGGCGAGGTCGGTCCAAGCGTCGCTGGCGGTGAACGGCAGGTCGGCGGTGGCCTTCCAGCGCACTTGCACGGCGCCGATCACGCTGGCGTTGGTGGGCAAGGTCCAGCTCAATTCGACCTGGGCGTTGCCGGCGGTGGCCGTCAGGCTCGTCGGGGCTTCCGGCACCGCCAGCTTCGGCTGGGCGGCCACGGCCACCGAGTCGCTGCTGCCGGCGAGGTTGCTGGCGCGGACCTCGAACTCGTAGGTCACGCCGTTGTCGAGGCCGGTCTCAGTGTGGGTGGTGGCGTCCTTGGCCAGCAGGGTCCAGAGGCTCCAGGCCGTGTCCGTCTTCTTCTTGTGGCGCACGTCGATGGTGTCCACGGTGCCCTTGTCCGGCAGGTCCCAGGTCAGGGTCACCTGGGTGTCGCCCGCGCTGGCCTGCAGGTTGCTCGGGGCTGAGGGCTTCGCCAGCTGCGGCGTGCCCTCGACGCTGGCCGACGGGCCCGTGCCCGCGGCGTTCACCGCGCGGACCTCGAACAGGTAGTCGGTGCCGTTGACCAGGCCCGTCACCCGGGACCGCTCCGCCGTGCCCGCCAGCGAAGTCCACTGGCTCCAGCCGGTGTCGGGGGCCATCTTCACCTTGTGGCGCAGCTCGACGCTGTCGATCTGTCTGGTGTTGGTCGGCAGGGTCCACAGCACCACCACCTCGGTGTCGCCGGGCACCGCGCTCAGCTTGGTCGGCGCCCCAGGCGCCACCAGCGGGGGCACCGGGGTGGCCGAGACCGACGCCGCCGCGCCGGGGCCGGAGGCGTTCTCCGCCCGCACCTCGAAGTTGTACAGCTCCCCGTTGGTCAGGCCGGTCACGGTGTGGGTGGTGGCGTTCGCGGCCAGGTCAACCCAGGCCTGCCATTGCTTCGCCGTGTCCGCCTTGTGGCGCGCCTGCACCTTGGTCAGCGCGCCGGAGTTTGTCGGCAGGGTCCAGCTCAGGACGACTTGCGTGTCGCCGGGGGCCGCCGCCAGGCCGGTCGGTGCGGTCGGCACCGCCACCGGCGTCGCATCCACCTCCGCCACGGCGCCGCGGCCCGCGCCGTTCAGCGCGCGCACGATGAACGTGTACTCGGTGCCGTTGGTCAGGCCGGTGACCTCGTAACTGGTGGCGTCCTTCGCCAGGTCAACCCAGGGCTGGAAGTTCGCCGCGCTCTTCAGCTTGTAGGCCACCTGCATCCTGTCGATTTCGCTGGTGTTGGTGGGCAGGTCCCACGTCAGGCCGACCTTGCCGTCGCCGGGCGCCGCGGTCAGGTTGCCGGGGGCGTCGGGGATCGCCAGCTTCGGCGTCGCCGTCACCGCTGACGCCGCGCCCGGGCCGTCGGCGTTCACCGCGCGGATCTCGAAGGCGTGTTGCTTGCCGTTGGCCAGGCCGGTCACCGTGTGGCCGGTGGTGCCGGCATTGCTGCCGGCGATGTCGGTCCAAGGCTCGCTGTCGGGCACGCTGGCGCCTTCAATATAGCGGACCTGGTACTTGGTGATGCTGTTGTCCCGCGCATGGGTCCACGTCAACGTCACTTGGGTGTCGCCCGCCGTCGCCGCCAGGTCGGCGGGCGCGGACGGCACCTTGCCCGGCCCCGCCTCGGGCGTCGCGTCCACCTTCGCCTCGGCGCCGCGGCCCGCGCCGTTCAGCGCGCGCACGATGAAGTTGTACTCGGTGCCGTTGGTCAGGCCGGTGACGTCGTAGCTGGTGGCGTCTTTCGCCAGGTCGACCCAGGGCAGGTAGTTGGCCGCGCCCGACTCCCGGTAGGCCACCTGCATCTTGTCGATTTCGCTGGTGTTGGTGGGCAGGTCCCAGGTCAGGGCCACCGCGCCGTCGCCCGCGGCGGCGGTCAGGTTGCCGGGGGCGTCCGGGACCGCCAGCTTCGGCTGGGCGGCCACGGCCACCGAGTCGCTGCTGCCGGCGGTGTTGGTGGCGCGGACTTCGAACTCGTAGCTCACGCCGTTGTCAAGGCCGGTCTCGGTGTGGGTGGTGGCGTCCTTGGCCAGCAGGGTCCATTGGCTCCAACTCGTGTCCGTCTTCTTCTTGTGGCGCACGTCGATGGTGTCGACGGTGCCCTTGTCCGGCAGATCCCAGGTCAGGGTCACCTGGGTGTCACCGGCGCTGGCCTGCAGGTTGCTCGGGGCCGAAGGCTTCGCCAACTTCGGCGTGCCCTCGACGCTGGCCGACGGGCCCGTGCCCGCGGTGTTCACCGCGCGGACCTCGAACAGGTAGTCGGTGCCGTTGACCAGGCCTGTCACCCGGGACCGCTCGGCCGTGCCCGCCAGGGAGGTCCATGCGCTCCAGCCGGTGTCGGGGGCCGTCTTCACCTTGTGGCGCAGCTCGACGCTGTCGATCTGGCTGGTGTTCGTGGGCAGGGTCCACAGCACCACCACTTCGGTGTCGCCGGGCACCGTGCTCAGGTTGGTCGGCGCGCCAGGCGTCACCAGCGGGGGCGCCCGCGGCGTCGCCGCGCCGGTGGCCGGCTCGCCGTTGCCAGCCTTGTTGGTGGCGCGCACCTGGAAGGTGTAGCCGGTGCCGTTGGTCAGGCCGGTGACCTTGTGGCTGGTGGCCGCGGAGGACGGAAGGTCGGTCCAGGCGTCGCGGGCGTCGTCGAACGGCAGGTCCACCGTCGCCTTCCAGCGCACCTGCACGGTGACAATCTCGCTGGTGTTGGTGGGCAGCGTCCAGTTCAGGTCCACTTCGGCGTTGCCCGCCGTGGCGCTGAGCCCGGTCGGGGCGCCGGGGACCGCCAGCTCCGGCCTTCCGGCCGTCCGCGCCGCCGGGCCGGTGCCGGACGCGCTCTCCGCGCGCACTTCGAAGAGGTAGTCCTGGCCGTTCTTCAGGTTGGTCACGGTGTGCGTGGTCGCGTCTGCGGCCAGGTCCGTCCAGGGCTCCCAGGTGGTTTCGCCCCGGGCCTGGTGGCGCACCTGCACCTTGTCCAGCACGCTGGCGTTGGTGGGCAGGTCCCAGCTCAGGCTCACCGAGCGGTCGCCCGCGGTGGCCGTCAGGTTCTCCGGGGCGTCCGGGACCGCCACTTGCGGCGTCGCCTTGATCGCGTCGGAGGCGTCGCCCGGGAGGCTGCCGGCCACGGCGCGGATCTGGAAGGTGTACTCGGTGCCGTTGGTCAGGCCGGTCACGGTGTGGGTGATGGTGTCGGCGCCGCTGCCGGGAATGTCATCCCACAGGTCGATCCCCGCGCTTTCAAAATCGAATATCTGGTACTTGGTGATGCTGTCGTCACCGGGGTCGGCCCAGATCAGGGTGACTTCCGTGTCGCCGGCTACGGCGGTGAAGTTTCTGGGCTTGGCGGGCGGCTCCAGTTCCTTATAGATAGCGGTGACCGTGGTCGCGGCGGCGTTGTCGTTGCCGGCGGCGTCCTGGGCCACGCTCGCCGCCACGGCGACGCTGAACTCGCCCGCGGCCTTCGGCGTGATCTTCGCCGTGTAGACCGGCGCTGCCGGATCCGGCTGGGCGAAGTCCGAAGCGTCGGCGTTGGTCAATGTGATGTCGCCGGCCTCGAAGCCGGTGACGGACTCGCTGAAGGTGAAGGTGGCATCCACCGCTGCGTTGACCGTTCCGGAAACGCCCGTGATGGCCACCGTCGGCACCGTGTTGTCCAGCTCGTACGTAATCTGATTGCCGCGGGGCGGGGTCCGGTCACGGAGCGTATTGCCAACGCAGTCCGTGACCTCCGCATGATTCAGCGTCAAGGTGGCCGTGCCGTTGTAGCCAGCCAATGCGCCGCCGGAAATGTTTACGACGTAGGGAGCGTAGACTCCGCAGGTATTCGGATCGTCGGCCCCCGGGGTCACGGTCAGCGTCGGCTCCTGCGTGATCGCCGGCACGAAGGTAACCGTATAGGCAGCCGCACTACCGGCCCCCGAATGGCGCATGCTTTCGTTGTATTGAACCGCCCACTGCACCGAATCCCGGTTGGTCGGCGACTTCGCGTCGGTGTTCCCGGTTTCGCTGTCGTAACGGTGAATTGAAGTTACGTGTGGCGGGGTCCTGTCCAGCAGGTAGGTGTCGTCGTTGGTCCCCGTCGGCGTGGTGTCGGTCAGCGCGTTGCCGGCGGTATCCTCGATGTCCTGGCCTTGCACGAACTCCAGGTTCACCGTGCCGGCCAGCACCACCAAATTGCCACCGGCCACGTTCACGTCCCAGGTGGTGCCGTCCGTGCCGACTGCCGTCGCCGTCTCCGTCCCGTCCGTACCCCGAACGTGGAAGTCATCGTCGGACACATTCACCACCGCCTCGCTGAACGTCACCCGCCAGGTCAAGGTCACCGCGTTGGTGGGCGAAGTTGGCGGATCATGTCGCACAATGCTCGCCACCCGCGGCGCTTGGGTGTCCGCAGTGACAGTGATGTTGAACGTGAGGCTGGCCGTGTCGCCGTCGGCGTCGGTGGCGGTGTAAGTGTAGGCTGTCGCGCTCTGGGCCGTGGTCGGAGTGCCCGTCAGGGTGCGGGCGGTGGCGTCGAAGGCCAGGCCCGCCGGGGCGGCCGGGGCCAAGCTGTAGGTCAGGGTGCCGTTGCCGCCGGTGGCCTCGGGCAGGTTCAAGGTGGCGATGGCGGCGTTCTGGGCGTAGGTCTGGTCGGCAATCGTGACGCCGGCGGCGAAGCTGGGCGCAGGATTGTACTGCGCGGTCACGGTAGTCGCCGCCGCATTGTCGTTGCCGGCGGCGTCTTGCGCCGCGCCCGCCGCAACGCCGACGCTGAACTCGCCCGCGTCCTTCGGCGTGATCTTCGCCGTGTAGACCGCTCCCGCCCCCGTGCCCGATTGGGCGAATTCCGTGGCGTCGGCGTTAGTCAGCGTGATGTCACCAAGCTCGAAGCCGGTGACCGGTTCGCTGAAGGTGAAGGTGGCATCCACCGCTGCGGTGACTGTCCCGGAAACGCCCGTGATGGCCACTGTCGGCGCCACGTTGTCCACCACGAAGGTGTTGTCGTTGGTGCCGGTCGGCGTCCGGTCCCGGACCGCAACGCTGGCGCAGTTTCGGATAACCCCGTCCGACTTCAACGTCATCGTCACCGTGCCGTTGTAGTTGGCGAGGTCGCCGCCGTAAAGCTCGACGGAGAATGCCAGTCCCGCATCCCCGCGGATCCGGCATCTGCGGGCCGCGCCCAACCTGTTCGCGACCAGCGTCGGCGCGTTCGCGATCGGCGGGTCGTAGGCAACCTCGTATGCCCCCGGTCCGCCGGCCTGCCCGTACAGCACCAGTTCGCTGAACACAACCTGCCACGTCAACGTGTCCGCGTTCGTCGGGGAGGTTGTTGGCATGTGCCGCGTGATGTCTTCCACGCCGGGCACCGTGCCCGTCGTCACGCTCACCTCGCTCGCCTCGCCGTTGCCGGCGGAGTTGGTGGCGCGCACTTGAAACCTGAATTCGGTGCTTTCGGTCAGGTTATACGCGTCGAAGTACGTGCGCGTGGCAGGGAGATTGGTCCAAATGTCGGTGGTGTCATCAAACGGCAGGTCAGCCGTGGCCTTGTAGCGAACCTGGAGGTTGGTAAGCGAACTGGCGTTGGTCGGGTTGGTCCAGGACAGGGTGACCTGGTTGCCGCCGACGAAGGCGGTCAGGTTCGTCGGCGCGTCGGGGACGGCCAGTGCCGGTGTTGCGGTGACAGTGCTGGAGGCGTCGCTGTTGCCGTTGGCGTTGACGGCGCGGATTTCGAAAGCATATTGGGTGGCGTTGGTGAGGCCGGTGACCACGTGGCTGGTGGTCTGGTCGTCACTGGGGTCGATATCGTCCCAGGTGGCGGTGGCCGGCACGGTGGAACCCGCGCCGTAGCGGACCTGGTACTTGGTGATGCTGGTGTCGGACGGATCGGTCCAGTTCAGCGTGACCGTGGTGTCGCCCGCGGTGGCGGCCAGGCCGGTGGGCGCGGCGGGTGCCGGCGGCGCCTCGATGGTGATGTTGAACGTCAGGCTGGCCGTGTCGCCGTCCCCATCGGTCACCGTGTACGTGTATTCGGTGGCGGCCTGGGCGGTGGTCGGCGTGCCGGTGAGGGTGCGGGCGGTGGCATCAAACGTCAGGCCCGCCGGCGCCGTCGGCGTGAACGTGTACGTCAGCGGGGCGTCGCCGCCGGTGGCCTGCGGCAGGTCGAGCTGGGTAATCGCCGAGTTCTGCAGGTAGGTCTGGTCGGCAATGGTCTGGGTGCCGAAGTCCGGCAGGTTGTCCGCGGTAATCGTGATGTTGAACTTCAGCTCGGCCACATCCCCGTCGCCATCGGTCACCGTGTACGTGTATTCGGTGGCCCCCTGGGCGGTGGTCGGCGTGCCGGTGAGGGTACGGGCAGTGGCGTCAAACGTCAGGCCCGCCGGCGCCGTCGGCGTGAAGGTGTACGTCAGCGGGGCGTCGCCGCCGGTGGCCTGCGGCAGGTCGAGCTGGGTAATCGCCGAGTTCTGCAGGTAGGTCTGGTCGGGAATAGTCTGGGTGCCGAAGGTCGGTAGCGCGTTCGCGGTGACCGAGACCGTCGCCGTGAGGCCGGCGTAGTTGCCGCCGGCGGCGGTCAAGGTGAGGGTCGCATTACCGTCAGTCGGGCTCGCCGCCATGTTCACGGTGACCGTCTGCGCGGTGTTGTAGTTCGTGGCGGTGAACGTCAGCGACGTCGGGCTGACTGTCACGTCCGTGTCGTCGCTGGCCACGGTGACGGTGACCGAGGCGGTCGGGGCCGCGGCCAGGGTCACGTCAAAGGTGGCGCTGCCGCCCTCATCCACCTCCAAGGTGGCCGGTGAGACTTGGATGGCCGGATCCGGTCTGGGCGTGGCCGTGACCGTGTCCGAGTCCGGGCCGTTGGCCGTGCCGACCACGGCGCGGACCTGGAACGCATAGGTCGTGCCGTTGGTCAGGGTGTCAACGGTGTGGGTCGTGGTCGTCGCGCCGCTGCCGGTGATGTCCCCCCAGGTGGCGGTGGCGGGTACGGTGGACCCGGCGCCGTAGCGCACCTGGTACTTGGTAATGGTGCTGTCATTCGGGTTGGCCCAGGTCAGCGTGACCTCGGTGTCACCGGCCGTGGCGGTCAGGTTGGCCGGCTTGGCCGGGGCCTCGTCCACATCGGTGACCGTCACCGTGTAGGCGGCCGAGGTCACCGTGTTGGTGTTCGCATCCGTCGCCGTTAACGTGTACTCGTAGGTGTTGCTGGTGTCACTGTCGGTCGGGGACTCAAAGTCCCGCGCCGCCAAGCTCACCCGCGCCCCGGTCTGACTCTGGTTCGCCGCCGGCAGCGTAAACTCGCCCGCATCCGCCCCGCCCAGCGTCCAGGTGACCGCACCCAACGCGCCGACTAAGGTCGCATCAATGGTGTAGGCCTGGTTCTCGCTCACACTGGCATCGGCCAGGCCCGTGAGCGTCAGCGTTGCGGTCTCGTTGACATTGGTAATGGTGATGGACACGCCGACGGTGGCGCTGTTGCTGTCATCGTCGGTGGCCGTGAGCGTGTACTCGTAAATATTGTCGGTATTGTTGTCCGTCGGGACCTCGAAGTCCTTCGCCGTCAGGGTCACGGTGGCGCCGGTGTTGGTCGCGTTCGACAGCACAAACCCGTTCGCGTTGGCGTCGTCACCGGTCAGGGACCAGGTGATGTTGCCCACCGGCGTGCCAGTCAGGGTCGCATTGCCGGTGTAGGCCGCATTCTCGGCTTGGTCGGCATCGGCCACATCGCCGATGGTCAGGGTGGCCGCGACGCGGATGTCAAACGTCAGCGTGACCGGATCCCCGTCCGCATCGGTTGCGGTGTACGTGTACTCCGTCGCCGCCTGAGGCACGGTCGGGGTGCCGGTGATCTCCCGACTGCTCGCGCTGAACGCCAGGCCCGCGGGCAGCACCGGACTCAGGCTGTACGTCAGTGTCCCGTCACCGCCGGTGGCTTGGGGCAGGTTCAGCGTGGTGATGGCTGTGCCCTGGGTATAGGTCTGGTCGGGAATGGTCTGGGTGCCGAAGCTCGGCAGCGCATTCGCTGTGACCGCGACCGTGGCCGTGAGGCCGGCGTAGTTGCCGCCGGCGGCGGTCAAGGTGAGGGTCGCAGTGCCGTCGGTCGGGCTCGCCGCCATGTTCACGGTGACCGTCTGCGCGGTACTGTAGTTCGTGGCAGTGAATGTCAGCGGAGTCGGGCTGACTGTCACGTCCGTGTCGTCACTGGCCACGGTGACGGTGACCGAGGCGGTCGGGGCCGCGGCCAGGGTCACGTCAAAGGTGTTGCTGCCGCCCTCATCCACCTCCAGGGTGGCCGGTGCGACTTGGATGGCCGGGTCCGGTCTGGGGGTGGCCGTGGCCGTGGCTGCAGCGCCGTTGCCGGCGGTGTTGCTGGCCCGCACGGCAAAGGTGTAGCCCGTGCCGTTGGTCAGGCTCGTGGCCGTGTAGGTCGTGACGGTGGGGGCCAGATTGGTCCACGTATCGGTGGTGTCATCAAACGGCAGGTCAGCCGTGGCCTTGTAGCGGACCTGGAGGTTGTCAATCGTGCTGGCGTTGGTCGGGTTGGTCCAGTTCAGCGTGACCGTGGTGTCGCCCGCGGTTGCAGTCAGGTTGGTGGGCGCGTCAGGGATAGGCAAGGTCGGGGTGGCGGTGGTCGTGGCGGCCGTACCGTCCCCGGCAGTGTTGCTGGCGCGCACCTCGAAGGTGTAGCCCGTGCCGTTGGTCAGGCCGGTCGCCGTGGTGGTCGTGGCCGTGACGGCAAGATCGGTCCAGGTGTCGGTGGCGACGAACGGCAGATTGGCGGTGGCCTTCCAGCGCACCTGGACCTTGTCAATCGTGCTGGCGTTGGTGGGCAGCGTCCAAGCCAGTGTCACCGTGGTGTCACCCGCCGTGGCGCTCAGCCCCGTCGGCGCGGCCGGAACGGCCAGCGCCGGCGTCACCGTGACCTCGTCCGACTCGGCCCCCTCGCCCTGCTCGTGGACCCCGCGCACCTTGAAGGTGTAGGTGGTGCCGTTGGTCAGCCCTGTCACGTCCTTGCCGGAAATCGACAAGGAAGCGCTGTCGGCGATGTCGGTCCAGGCGAGAGAGGTGCCGTCATCGCCAGTGTAGGTGTACTGCCACTTCAGGATCGCCGGCCCACGCTGCACCACCGTGGCCGCCAGCGTCACCTTCGCATCCCCGGCGGTTGCGGTGAAGCTGGACGGTTTCTCAAGCAGGTAGAGCGGCCTGCCGCTCAGACCATCACTGAGGTGACCGACCCATTCATCGCAGGCGAAGGAATGGACGAGCACACGGGCATCGTAAGTCGTGTCATCAAGCGTGACGGCAATCTCGTTGGGATTGTTAGTATTAATCGGGGTTTGCTGGTTGATGGTGAAGCGCTTGTTGGTAACGCCATTACCAAGATTCTCAACAACTTCAAAGCTTCCGCTGTTGACGTCGTTATTGATAAGGGGGTTACCTTGCCAAGCGTCACCAGTCTTCTTGTATTGGACTAAGTAGCGCTCGACTGCACAAGAATTGCCCTTGCTCCAGCTCCAGACCACGTCGAGGTCGGTATCGTTGGTGCCCGGCCCCACGCTGACTATTGTTGGAGCGGGCGGCACCTCGTTGATTGACGGCACCTCCCACACCGTGTCCGAGGCATCGCTCTCACCGCCGGCATTTACCGCGCGGATCTGGAATGCGTATAGGAAGCCGTTGGTCAGGTTGTCAACGGTGTGGGTCGTGGTCGAGGCGCCGCTGGACGGGATATCCGCCCAGGACACGCTGTCCGGAATGTCCACAACGTTAACATCGTAGCGCACCTGGTACTTGGTGATGCTGGCGTTTTGCGGGTCTGTCCACGACAGTGTCACTTCGGCTTCGCCCGCTGCGGTGGTCAGGCCGGTGGGCGCGTTCGGGATCGGCGGCAATGGCGTGGCCGTGGTCGTGACGGCCGTCCCGTCCCCGGCAGTGTTGCTGGCGCGCACGGCAAAGGTGTAGCCCGTGCCATTGGTCAGGCCCGTCGCCGTAGTGGTCGTGGCCGTGCCGGCAAGGTCGGTCCAGGTGTCGGCAGCGACGAACGGCAGATTGGCGGTCGCCTTCCAGCGCACCTGCACCTTGTCAATCTCACTGGCGTTGGTCGGCAGCGTCCAGGCCAGGGTGGCCTCGGTGTCACCCGCCGTGGCGCTCAGCCCCGTCGGCGCGTTCGGGATCGGCAGCACCGGCGTCGCCGTGGTCGTGGCGGCCGTCCCGTCCCCGGCGGTGTTGCTGGCCCGCACGGCAAAGGTGTAGCCCGTACCATTGGTCAGGCCCGTCGCCGTAGTGGTCGTGGCCGTGCCGGCAAGGTCGGTCCAGGTGTCAGCAGCGACGAACGGCAGATTGGCGGTGGCCTTCCAGCGCACCTGCACCTTGTCAATCTCACTGGCGTTGGTCGGCAGCGTCCAAGCCAGGGTGGCCTCGGTGTCACCCGCCGTGGCGCTCAGTCCCGTCGGCGGGTCCGGGATCGGCAGCACCGGCGTCGCCGTGGTCGTGGCGGCCGTCCCGTCCCCGGCGGTGTTGCTGGCCCGCACGGCAAAGGTGTAGCCCGTACCATTGGTCAGGCCCGTCGCCGTAGTGGTCGTGGCCGTGCCGGCAAGGTCGGTCCAGGTGTCAGCGGCGACGAACGGCAGATTGGCGGTGGCCTTCCAGCGCACCTGCACCTTGTCAATCTCACTGGCGTTGGTCGGCAGCGTCCAGGCCAGGGTGGCCTCGGTGTCACCCGCCGTGGCGCTCAGTCCCGTCGGCGGGTCCGGGATCGGCAGCACCGGCGTCGCCGTGGTCGTGGCGGCCGTCCCGTCCCCGGCAGTGTTGCTGGCGCGCACGGCAAAGGTGTAGCCCGTGCCATTGGTCAGGCCCGTCGCCATAGTGGTCGTGGCCGTGCCGGCAAGGTCGGTCCAGGTGTCGGCAGCGACGAACGGCAGATTGGCGGTCGCCTTCCAGCGCACCTGCACCTTGTCAATCTCACTGGCGTTGGTCGGCAGCGTCCAGGCCAGGGTGGCCTCGGTGTCACCCGCCGTGGCGCTCAGCCCCGTCGGCGCGTTCGGGATCGGCAGCACCGGCGTCGCCGTGGTCGTGGCGGCCGTCCCGTCCCCGGCGGTGTTGCTGGCCCGCACGGCAAAGGTGTAGCCCGTACCATTGGTCAGGCCCGTCGCCGTAGTGGTCGTGGCCGTGCCGGCAAGGTCGGTCCAGGTGTCAGCAGCGACGAACGGCAGATTGGCGGTGGCCTTCCAGCGCACCTGCACCTTGTCAATCTCACTGGCGTTGGTCGGCAGCGTCCAGGCCAGGGTGGCCTCGGTGTCACCCGCCGTGGCGCTCAGCCCCGTCGGCGCGTTCGGGATCGGCAGCACCGGCGTCGCCGTGGTCGTGGCTGCCGTCCCGTCCCCGGCAGTGTTGCTGGCGCGCACGGCAAAGGTGTAGCCCGTGCCATTGGTCAGGCCCGTCGCCATAGTGGTCGTGGCCGTGCCGGCAAGGTCGGTCCAGGTGTCGGCAGCGACGAACGGCAGATTGGCGGTGGCCTTCCAGCGCACCTGCACCTTGTCAATCTCACTGGCGTTGGTCGGCAGCGTCCAGGTCAGGGTGGCCTCGGTGTCACCGGCCGTGGCGCTCAGCCCCGTCGGCGCGTTCGGGATCGCCAGCGTCGGGGTGGCCGTGGCAAGGGCATGGATGCTGTTGCCGACGCTATTGGTGGCGCGCACCTCGAAGGTGTAGGCCGTGCTGTTGGTCAGGCCCTCCACCGTGTGGCTCGTGGTCGTAGCGTTGCTGCCCGGAACGTCAGGCCAGTGCTGATTCAACGCACCAGCTTGGTAGCGAAACTGGTACTTGGTGATGGTGCTGTCACCCGGGTCGTTCCAGGTCAGGGTCACCTTAGTGTCGCCAGCAGTCGCAACGAAATTCGCCGGCTTGGCCGGCACGGATTGCGCCAGCAGCGACTGGGGGCTGAGTAGCACCAGGGCGAAGCCCAAGACCGGCCAGACCCATTGCAGGGGTCCATGCAGACTCAGGCAGCCTCGCCCGCCGCGCGTGCGAGATGGGGATTCTACGCCCGCCTTCATGGCAGCCGGGTTACCCCCCCCCCCGCTGATGCGATGGGGAAAATGTCCATTTCTACTCATATTGTGAACTCTTTTGCCCAGTCACAGCGTTGCTCTCGTTGCTCAGTCGCCCTCCTAGTCCACACCAACGCATTTGCGTTATATTTTCGTTGAAAATATGCACACTTAGCTGAAAATATCACTTTTACCAACCTTAGGGCAAGTCCTTAGGAAAAAATTCTTCAGGAACAATTGATGACATTTTTTGGGCCTCCTGCCTCAACGTGTGCTCGCCCACGGGGGCTGTTGCCCTCCCAGCGGACGCCCATCTCGCTTGTGGCGGACAGACAGCCGCGTCTGCCGTACGCCATCGGATGCCATAGACGTGTCAGGATCTACGGCCATGGGTGACGGTGGGACGCGCGGTGCTTGGCAACCGTCTGGCCCTCATGGTGTTGGTTGCTCTTTCGTACATTGAAACCGGATGCCCCACCGAGATTCGGTCAGGATTTCCGCGCCCCCCATGCCCTCGACCATTCGCTGGCGGCCTTTTGCTTTGCCTTCCTTGAGCACCTGATACGGGCCACGACACGCCTCGCGCATCTTTTCAAAGGCCTTCGCGCGGTTGGATGAGCGCAGGTGCCCCTCCTCTCCCTTGTAGACGTACGTGACGACCCCGGAGTCAGGGCTTTCTCGAATGACCCGAACCGCGCCTTCACACCCCGGAAGCCCCATCATGAGCCCCATCAACACGAGGCACGCTCCTGCTCTTGACCGCGTTCCGAACGTGGGCATAGGATGTTTCAGTAGCCGCAATGGTTGTTGATGCTCCTCCACATTCGTCAGACAGGGAGGTTCTTCATGAAAATCCGGACGATCCTTTCCCGTATCATCGGGCTTTCACTCGGCCTGGTTCTGCTCGGCGGTTCCGTATCGGCTCACCCAACGTACGTCCTCAGCGTCCAGGAACTGAATCGCGGGCTCCAAAAAGCTCCGAGCCTCCAGCAGAAAGGGTTTTTTCTTGTCGACGTTCGCACCGAAGAGGAACACCTGACTGGCTTTATTCCGGGCACCGACCGCAACATCGATTTTCGCGAGATCGATCAGCGCCACCAGGAAATCGGAGCCGGGTTCACGGATCATATCGTCGTGTATTGTCAATCCGGGCACCGGAGCAACATTGCCGCCAACACGCTGGCCGGGCTTGGATACCAAAACGTGTATAACGTCGCAGGAAGCATGAACGCCTGGAACGAGGCCGGGTATCCGGTGGACTTTCCCCAGCGATGAATGTTGTCCTCTCTGCCGGTGTTTCCGGGGCGGCATGCGGCCCTCACCCCGGCCCTCTCCCTGAGGGAGAGGGAGCATAACCCAGCGGAGCCGGTGCTCTCCCATCAGGGAGAGGGAGCTGAGAGGGAGCTTGATCCGGCCCTCCGAACAGGCCCGGATGGCTCGCCGCTCTACCGCGCCGCCTCTTCGTCCCTGATGGTCGAAAAAATCCGATCAAACTCCAGGTGCCTTTCCCGAAAGGCTTCCAGCAGGGTCGGATCGAAATGCTGGGGTCTGGTGCGCTCGTTTCCATTGAGCATGATGTCCCGTGTTTTCTCATGGGACAAGGCCGGTTTATACGGCCGCACGCTGCGCAAGGCGTCATAGGTGTCTCCCAGCATGACCATGCGCCCGCCCAAGGGAATGGCCTCGCCTTTCAACCCCTGCGGGTATCCGCTCCCGTCCCACCGTTCATGATGCGTGAGGGCGATCTCTCGCGCGGTCTGAAGCAACAACGACGGCGAACCGGCTAATAAATTCGCGCCCAGGATCGGGTGCTGCTTGACGATTTCCCATTCCCGTTCGTTCAACGGTCCCTGTTTTTGCATGATCCTGTCCGGGATCGCCACCTTGCCCACGTCATGCATGGGGGCCGCGTCGAAGATCAGTTGGGCGTCCTGTTCATCGAGTTCGATGAACCGCGCCAGGATCCTGCTGTAGTGACTGAGCCGCTGAATGTGGGCGCCGGTTTCTTCATCCTTGTACCGGGACGCCAGGGTCAGGCGCACCACCGTATCGGCATAGGCTGTTTCGAGTTCCCGCGTTTTTTCCCGTTGGGCGTCATAGGCCACCTTCAGGTCATGGGCATAGGCCTGCAACTGCTTGTTCGTCGTTTCCAGTTTGGACGACTCCTTGCGTTCACGGGACAACAGGGCGTTCAAATCCTTGGCATACAGGTCCAGTTGGGATCGGGCCGAACGCAGTCGTTTATTCAGGTCATCATCCGGCACGAAATCCTGCGAGAGTTTCATCGGTCACCCATTGGCTACCGGGGGCTGGAGTTTTCCATCTGCCCGAGTGCCCGTCTGACGGTCTCCAGGAGTTTCAGGGGGCTGAACGGCTTGACCAGATAGGCAAAGACCTCCGGCACCTGCTCATCATCACCGGCCGCGGGTTGCTCCAGGGCCGTCAGGAGAATCAGCGGGATATGCCGGATGGCCGGATCCGTCAGCACGGCCTGGGCCACTTCCAGGCCGTTCAGGTTGGGCATGATCCGATCCAGAATGACCGCGTCGGGTCGTTCCTGCCGCACGAGACGCAGGGCCGATTCCCCGTCCGAGGCTTCGAGGATGCGATAGGCCGGATCTTCCAGGGTGGTTTGCAGCAACAACCGGAGATCGGGGTCATCATCTGCAATGAGAAGCGTTTTCATCGCCGAAGCTCCAGGATCCGCAGCGCATGGGTTCAGCCGCCGTCGAACCCCTGGTCTTCCTCCCCGGACGCGGCCACGGAGAGTGGTTGTGCCGAGCTATCGCCCCTTTCCACGCGACGGGCAACGGTGATGAAGCCCGAATGCGCGATCATCCGCAGGTCCGGCCGCACGCTCCGGCCTTCGATGTTCCACGGCCGCACCAGGGTCTCGAAGGTTTCGATCAGCCCGAAGGCCCTGGTTTGTCGAAGGGCCTCAACCGTCTGCACGACCTGGGGAACCGTTGGGACAAAGCTCAGATAGATGCCGCCCAACCTGAGGGCCGCGGGCACGTGGGGGACGACGTTCCAGGGTTCCGGCAAATCCAGGATCACCCGGTCGAAGACGTGCTCCGTTCCTTCTGCATCCCGGCCAATGCCTTCATACGCATCGTGCTGCACCAAGTGAAAGTTGGCTACGGGGCCCAGGAATCTTTCGATGTTCTTCATCGCGGTGCGAGCAAAGTCTTCCCGTTTTTCATAGCTCACGACTCGTCCGCGGTCCCCCACGGCCCGCAACAATCCCAATGTCAGCGCCGCAGAGCCGACTCCCGCTTCGAATACGGAAGCCCCGGCATACACGTCGGCCCACATGAGGATCATGGCCACGTCCTTGGGGTACAGGACTTGCGCCCCACGAGGCATCTTCAGCGTGTATTCCGCCAGGGTGGGCATCAAGGCCGTCATGGTTTTTCCTCCGGACAGACGAACCATCGTGCCGTCGGACCGTCCGATGAGATCGTCATGCGGAAGGATCTCTCCACCATGTTGAAACCGATCGCCGGCCTTGAGCGTGAGCGCATACTGACGCCCTTTTTTATCCACCAAATGGACTCGCTGGCCTGCTTGAAACGCGTGCATCATGCGCATTCTAGGAGCCTCCCCCTGGGGTTGCAACCTGCCGCATGTCTGATTCGTCATTCCTGCGCATGCCCCCTTCCGTCGAACACGCACACACCACCAATCGTCATCCCCGACGTTTTTAATCGGGGATCCAGGGCTTTTTCTCTTTCCTTTGTTTCCTGGATGCCGGATCGGGGTCCGGCATGACGGTTGGGGGGGATGCCATGTCGAGTCCGGCATGACGGTTGTGGGGCCTTTGCGTCCTTCCCCGACGCGCCCCATTCGTCGCACACGCACCTTCTTCGTCATTCCTGCGAAGACCTCCATTCGTCATCCGCACGCGCTCCAATCGTCATTCCCGCGAAGACCACCAATCGTCATCCCCGTGAAGACCACCATTCGTCATCCGCACGCGCTCCAATCGTCATTCCCGCGAAAGCGGGAATCCAGGGTCGTTGCCTTTCCTTTTTTCTGGATGCCGGATCGGGGTCCGGCATGACGGAGGGGGGGGGGATGCCATGTCGAGTCCGGCATGACGTTGAGGGGGATGCCCGTCGCAACCGCACACACCACCAATCGTCATCCCCGACGTTTGTAATCGGGAATCCAGAGTCGTTGCCTTTCCTTTTTTCTGGATGCCGGATCAAGTCCGGCATGACGGTGGGGGGGGGATGCCATGTCGAGTCCGGCATGACGTTGAGGGGGATGCCCGTCGCAACCGCACACACCACCAATCGTCATCCCCGACGTTTGTAATCGGGAATCCAGAGTCGTTGCCTTTCCTTTTTTCTGGATGCCGGATCAAGTCCGGCATGACGGTGGGGGGGGGATGCCATGTCGAGTCCGGCATGACGTTGGGGGCCTTTGCGTCATTCCCCCACGCGCCCCATCCGTCGCACACGCGCCTTCTTCGTCATTCCTGCGAAGACCTCCATTCGTCATCCGCACGCGCTCCAATCGTCATTCCCGCGAAAGCGGGAATCCAGGGCCGTTGCTTTTTCCTTTTTTTCTGGATGCCGGATCAAGTCCGGCATGACGGAGGGGGGGGGGATGCCATGTCGAGTCCGGCATGACGTTGGGGGCCTTTGCGTCCTTCCCCGACGCGCCCCTTCCTTCGCACACACACCTTCTTCGTCATTCCTGCGAAGACCTCCATTCGTCATCCGCACGCGCTCCAATCGTCATTCCCGCGAAAGCGGGAATCCAGGGTCGTTGCCTTTCCTTTTTTCTGGATGCCGGATCGGAGTCCGGCATGACGAAGGGGGGGATGCCCGTCGCACCCGCACACACCACCAATCGTCATTCCCGCGAAAGCGGGAATCCAGGGTTGTTGCTTTTCCTTTTTTCTGGATGCCGGATCGAGTCCGGCATGACGGAGGGGGGCCTGTGGTTTTTCTGGATGCCGGATCGGGGTCCGGCATGACGGAGGGGGCCTGTGGTTTTTCTGGATGCCGGATCGGGGTCCGGCATGACGGAGGGGCCTGTGCGTCATTCCCCGACGCGCCCCATTCGTCGCACACGCACCTTCTTCGTCATTCCTGCGAAGACCTCCATTCGTCATCCGCACGCGCTCCAATCGTCATTCCTGCGAAGACCACCATTCGTCATCCCCGACGTTTGTAATCGGGGATCCAGGGTCGTTGCCTTTTCCTTTCTTTCTGGATGCCGGATCGGAGTCCGGCATGACGGTGGGGGCCTGTGGTTTTTCTGGATGCCGGATCGGGGTCCGGCATGACGGAGGGGGGGATGCCATGTCAGAGCCCGGCATGACGGAGAGGGACGCGAGGTCAAGGCCCGACATGACGGTGGGGACGGCATGGCGAATGAAGGGCATGACGAAGAGAGGGCGTAACGAAGAGGGGCTGTTTTCTTGACAGTCTTCGGAGGGGATCGTAAGATGATTTCTGTAGGAGGTTTCCTCCGCCTTGAACGTCTTTCATACAACGCCTTTCCGGTTTTGGCCCCTGCCCGGTTTTGTACGGCAGAATCGGAACGGCCCTGTGCTCATCGCGCTGAGCGTTCTGTTTTTCGCGTTTCCTGTTCACGTCGACGTCTCCCGGGCCGAGCCTTCCCTGGTGATTACCGCGGCTTATGAAGGCGTGATCAATCCCGTTGCTGCCGAATATCTGCACGAAGCCATTGCCCATGCGGAGCAGGAACGCGCCCAGTTTCTCGTGTTTCAACTCGATACGCCCGGTGGCCTGGACACGTCGATGCGCGAGATGATCAAGGATATGACCGGGTCCCATCTTCCGATCGTGGTCTACGTGGCTCCGACGGGCGGACGCGCCGCGTCGGCCGGGGTCTTTCTCACCCTGGCGGCCCACGTGTCGGCCATGGCTCCGGGGACCAACATCGGAGCGGCCCATCCCGTGGCCATGGGAGGCGGGGAAATGGATGAGGTGATGAAGGAAAAGGTGGAGAACGACTCGGTCGCCTATATCCGTTCCATTGCCGAACGTCGCGGACGGAACGTCGAATGGTCGGAACAGGCCGTCAAGAAGAGTGTCTCGGCCACGGCCACGCAAGCGCTCGAACTGGGCGTGATCGACCTGATGGCGTCGGACCTGGATGACCTGTTACGCCAACTCGATGGACGGCAACTCTCCTTCGACGCCCGGGCCCTCACCCTTCGGACGCAAGACGTGGACGTGCGGGCATTTCCCATGAGTTGGCGACTCGAAACCATGAAAGCCATCAGCGATCCGAACATTGCCTACGTCCTCATGACCCTCGGCACCATCGGGCTGATTGCCGAACTCTACAACCCCGGGGCGATTCTGCCCGGCGTGGTCGGCGCCATCAGCCTGATTCTGGCCTTTTATTCCCTCCAGTCCCTGCCCGTGAACTACGCGGGGGTGCTGTTGTTCATTCTGGGCATCGTCATGCTGATCCTGGAGATCACCGTCACCAGTTACGGGTTGCTGGCGATCGGAGGCATTACCGCGATGATTCTGGGATCGCTTTTTCTCATCAATCAGGATTTCCCCTATTATCAGATTTCCTGGTCTGTTATTCTTCCCATGGTTGGCCTGGCGATCGGCTTTACGTTGCTGGTGGTCAATTTCGGGGTCCGGGCCTTGCGTCGGCAACCGGCGACCGGCCCCGAAGGGATGGTCGGCCTCATGGGATCGGC
The DNA here is from genome assembly GCA_965221365.1 of Nitrospirales bacterium. Taxonomy (GTDB): domain Bacteria; phylum Nitrospirota; class Nitrospiria; order Nitrospirales; family UBA8639; genus Bin75. Next base: position 800,091 of record OZ244884.1, read on the forward strand.
GAAGACGAATCTGACGCCGAACGGAAAAATTTTCGTGCAGGGGGAAATCTGGGATGCCGTCAGTTCGGTGCCGGTCACCGAAGGGCAGCCCATTCAAATCACCCAAATCGACGGCCTCACGGTGCACGTGAAACCCGTCGAGCTTCATCACGAGAGTCAATAAATGCCATTCAATTCCACCATGCTGTTTGTCCTGTTCCTGGGTCTCATCATCCTGCTCTCGAAGGGGTTCTATATCCTGCGGGAATATGAACGAGCCGTTATTTTTCGCTTTGGCCGTCTGGCCAGGGGGGTGTTCGGGGGGAATGGACCCGGGGTGATCGTCATTATTCCGTTCATCGATAAGCTGCTTCGCGTGAGCCTCCGGACCGTGACCATGGACGTACCTCCCCAGGACGTCATTACGAAGGACAACGTCTCGGTCAAGGTCAACGCGGTGATCTATTTCCGCGTGGTCGATTCGGAAAAAGCCATTGTCGGCGTGGAAGACTATTATTACGCCACGTCCATGATCGCCCAAACGACCCTGCGCAGCGTCCTGGGCCAGAGCCAGTTGGACGACCTGCTCTCGAAGCGGGATGAAATCAACGCGGATCTGCAACGGATTATCGATCAAGCGACCGAACCCTGGGGCATCAAGGTGTCCGCGGTCGAAGTCAAGAACGTGGACCTCCCTCAGGAAATGCAGCGGGCGATTGCACGGCAGGCGGAAGCCGAGCGGGAGCGCCGGTCGAAAGTCATCCACGCCGAAGGCGAATTTCAGGCGTCCCAGCGCCTTTCCGATGCCGCCAACATTCTGAGTCAGAATCCGGCGGCCCTGCAATTACGGTATCTGGAAACCATCATGAACGTCGCCGGAGATAAAAATTCCACGATCCTGTTTCCCATCCCCGTTGACCTGCTGAGTCCGTTTCTTCAACAGGCGCAACCGCTGCCCCCTCCACCTCCATCCGAAGGTCCCCCTTCGGAATAGCATGACGTGCCCCACCCTCCGATGAGTCGCGTGACGTCATGAAGCGTTTGTTTGCGGTGATCGGCCTGGGCCGATTCGGCTATGGCGTCGCTGAATCCCTGGTGCAAAAGGGCTGTGAGGTTCTCGCGATCGATCGCGACGAAGCGAAGGTGCAGGCGATCAGCGATATTGCGACCTTTGCGGTGCAGTGCGACGCGACGGATGAACGCGCGCTGAAATCCGTCAGCACGCAAAACGTGGACGTGGCGGTGGTGAGCATCGCCGAAAACATCGAAGCGAGCATCCTCATCGTCCAGACGTTGCACGAAATGGGGATCGATTCCATCATTGCCAAGGCCATGACCACCCTGCATGGAAAAATTCTCACGAATCTCGGGGTGACCGAAGTGATTTACCCCGAACGGGACGCCGCGATTCGGCTGGCGCATCGACTCGTCTCTCCCAAGGTTCTGGATTATCTCAAGTTGGCGCCCGGGTACAGCGTCGAGGAAATCACGGTGCCGGATCGATTTTCCGGCATGAGCATCAAGGAAACGAAAATCCGCGAACTGCACAACCTCAACATCATCGGCATCAAGAAACAGGTCAATCGCATGATCAAGGGACAGTTGAAGAAAGAAGACACCTTCAATTTCACTCCCTCGCCCGGTGACATGATCGAAAAAGGCGACATTCTGGTCATGATCGGGAAAGAGCACGACCTGGACGGATTCAGTAATTCCGAATAAGCGTCCCCTGTCCACCCTGCATGACAAGACGGACGGCACCCCAGACGACGATCCGCGTGACATGAATCCTGCCGCGTCACCGCACGAGACCGTCCTCGATGAATTCCGTCAGAACCTGGAGGCCTTTTATGCGGCCCTGCACCTCGCGCCCCCCTATGACAGCGTGGAAAAAACCATCAGATGTCTCTCCGCTCTCTTCAACGACAAAACGGCCGAGGAACAGCGACAACTGCTCACGGACGATTCCCTGAAACAGAAACTGCACATCCAGGCTTTTCTGAACGCGGGGCTCCACAAAAAACACCGGGGGATCATCTCCGGACTCGCACGCACCGGTGAGCCGTTCCCCGAATCCGTGCGATACCTGTTGGAACCCTTTCGATCCTGAATCAGACTCGCTCCTTGAGCCCCGGCTGTTGTTTTTGTGCAACACCACTATTGATTTTTCGCATCATCTTCAAATTCATGAAAGTCAAGTATCTTATATTTCAACAGGTTAGGTTAATGGAATTCATGGAAAATTTGGCCTATATCTTGCATAAGAATAGGACTAATGAAAATATTTGCACAACGACAGCATACCATCGAGCAAACCGTATCAGTCTCAGGCGTTGGGCTCCATTCAGGATGTTCCTCGAAGGTCAGTCTTTCCCCTGCCCCCACGGACAACGGCCTTGTGTTTCGCCGAAAAACCAATGGTCACGTCGAACGCTGCCGCGCGTCGATTCATAATCTCAGGCCCATGGAGCTCTGTACCGCGGTCGGCTCCAATGGATTCCAGATCCAGACGACCGAGCACGTCCTAGCGGCGCTCTGGGGGTTGGGAATCGATAACGCCTTTATCGACATCGATTCGGAAGAAGTTCCGGTGATGGACGGCAGTGCCGCGCCGTTTACCAAACTCATTCAAGACGCCGGGATCATTCCCCAGGAACAGCCTCGCCCGTATCTCAAAATTCTGGAACCCATTCGGATCGGTGATGCCGAGCGAGGGATCTCCATCATGCCCTCCCCCCTTCCCAGGATCACCTATACGATCGACTACCCGCATCGGTTGATTCAGGAGCAAACCTACGAACACGAATGGTCCGCGGTGGAGTTCGAGGCCAATATCGCGCAGGCCCGGACCTTTGCGTTTTCGCATGAGGTGCAAGCCCTCTGGGACCGTGGCTTGGGCAAAGGCGGTTCTCTGGACAATACCATCGTGTTTACCGACACCGGCATCCTGAATAAAGAGTCGCTTCGTTTCCCTGACGAATGCGTTCGCCACAAGGTCTTGGACCTCATTGGCGATCTGTCGCTCCTCGGCTTCCACATCATCGGACATATTATTGCCAGACGATCCGGGCATCGACTCCACAACCAGCTCGTCCAGGCGATCCTGGACAATCCCCAGGCCTGGACGCTTCTGGGCTCCCATGACCAGCCGGAACCCGATTCGGTCGAACGGGTGTCGATGCATGCCGTGCCTCTCTCCGAAGGCTTCGCGCGCTGAGTCCCTCGCCGTTGAGTTCCCGAACGAAGGATGATACGGTGGCGAGATGACGCCACGTCCGCATCCCCTCGTGCTTCTCGTTTGCTGGCTGCTTCTTCTCGCGGCGAACATGCCTGCTGCGAAGGGATTTCAGGGAATTCCCTGGGGCAGTGCGCTTGCGGAATTTCCGCAACTCGTCCTCGTGGAGCCTGACGAGCGGGTCGACATGTATCAATACAAGGAAGGCCCCCTGCATTTTGCGAACGAACCGGTCGACTCCATCAAGCTCTACGCCATCGACGCCCAATTCGCCCGCGTGATGATCCGCTACCGCCATGAAGCCACGCACACCCGGATCAAGGACGCGCTGGATTCGGAATTCGGAGCCATTCAACACAACCGGGGATCGATGATCCGAGGGCTGAATCAGGAATATTCCTGGCGGGACGAGGACACCGAGGTCAATCTGAGTTACCGGGGATTGGGCGAACGCGGATTGCTGGTGATTCAGAGTCGCGTCCTGGCCCCGCGTTTTCTCGAACTGTTGAGCGAACACACGCATTAGCCCGAGACGGAGTCGTTCCCGCAGGCAGGACCCTGGCTGCACGGGAATCGGATGGCGTACCACACCCGGGAGTCACGCGTGCCCCTCTCACCCGATGCCTTCGCGATCAATTCCGACTGCCGGGTTTCCATCGAGCACGTCGGCCTGGGCCGGCACAAGGTCGTCATGGTCGACGGGTTTTATCAGCACCCCGAGCACGTCCTGCAACTGGCCCTGGAGCTTCCTTATACCGATCGCTTCGAGATCGTCGGCAACTTTCCCGGCGTTCGGGCGTCGGTGAACGCCGAGACCGGGCCGATCGTGGAGGCGATCAGTGCCTTCTGGGGCGTGAGGCTGTACCCGTTCTTCGATCCCCAACCGGTCGTGTTTCAGGGCATCACCACCCGGGAGTACCGGCTCAACGTGGGTCAGCGTCAACCCCACGTCGATCAGGACGTGACCGCCATGGTCTACCTGAATCCCGCGGAATCCTGCATGGGCGGAACCGGCCTGTACCGCCACGTTCCCACGGGGCTGGAACGCGTGCCCATCGTTCCCGATCAGGGCATTCGGGAACTGGCCGACAGGCTGGAACTGAGCGATGAATTTCTCGGGAGTCCGGAGGGCTATGACAACTTCCAGAACAGCATGATTTTCAATCCCCTGTTCGCGACCAGGGACAATGCGTACATCAACGACGGTAACGCCTATTGGGAACTCCTCTTTCTCATGCGCATGAAGCCCAATCGTCTGATCATTTTCGATGGACGCTGTTTCCATTCGCAATACATCACGGCCGATCAGTACGCCCATGCCTTCCGGGTCAATCAGGTTCTGTATCTGAGTCAGCAGCCCAGATCCTGAACCTGCATCCGTCAGGAGCCCTGCCCTTGCAGATAGGTCTGGCCCTTGTAGCGCCGGGCCACCGCGACGAAGAGCATCGACATGCCCAGCATGACGATCGTGAAAAACCAGTAATACGCCGGGCCTTCCAGGCGCACGCTACCGTCGTCGTTCTGAATGAAATAATTCACCAATGAGGTAAAGGCGTTGCCCAGGGACACCGACAGGAGAAAGAGCGCCATCACGAACGATTTCAAGGCCCGTGGCGCCTGCGTATAGGAAAACTCCAGGCACGTGATCGAGACCATGACCTCCGCCGCGGTGATCACCACAAACGCCGCAATCTGCCAGACCACGTTCGGCCGCAGTCCCGCGGCAATCTGCATCTCGATCACCGCGGAAATCACGAAGGCGATGACCGTCACGAAAAACCCGATGCTGATCTTTCGCAGGGGCGTCAGCGGCACCACCTTCTCGACGGCGGGATAGAGGAAGGAGGCAAAGACCGGAATGAGGAGCATGATCAGGAACGGATTCACGAACTGAATCTGCGACGGCAGCCATTCCACCCCCAGCCAGTATAAATCCATCTTGCGTGCCTGGAGGACCCAGGCCGACCCTGTTTGATCGTAGAGCGCCCAGAACATCGCCACGAACAGATAGATCGGCGTAAGGTGCCACAGGGCCACCAGGCTCTCGCGCGTCAGCAATTCCTGAAAAAACGCCCTGCCCCTGGCGGGCACATGCGCATATTCCCGCCGCCCCAACCAGAAGACCCACGTCGCCAGCAGCATCAACAGGCCGGGGACGCCAAAGGCCAGATGGGGCCCGACGTGCCGAAGCAGCCAGGGAGTCAGCAGCGTCGACAGCCCCGCGCCGAAATTGATCGCAAAGTAAAACCAGTAAAAGGCCTTGCTGAGCAGATGCCCGTTGGTCGCACTGAACTGGTCCCCCAGGTTCGCGGAGACACAGGGTTTGATGCCGCCGGACCCCACGGCGATCAGCGCAAGCCCCACGGCCAAGCCGACTCTGGTCTGATCCATTGCGAGGGCCAGATGCCCCAGGCAATACACCAGCGACAAGGACATGATCGTGGCGTACTTGCCACCCCACGCGTCCGCGATCAGGGCTCCGATCACCGGGAAAAAATACACCGCGGACGTAAACAGATGATAATAGGAGCGCGCTTCGGGTTCGCTCATCACGTCCAGGGTCCCATCCGCGTTCAGGAGATACTGGGTCATGAAGATGACCAGGATCGTTCGCATGCCGTAGAAACTGAATCGCTCCGCGGCTTCGTTCACGATCAGGAACGGAATGCAGGACGGCATCTGCTCCGAGGGTTCGGGTTGGGTCCGGTATCCGGCGTTGCTCATGGTGCAATCATGATTCCTCTGCGGCTCAAGGACCGTTCAGGCACGATCATCCCGTGGCGCGAAAGGCGTCCTGGAAGAAGAGGCGTGTATAACACAGATCGACCGGGGATGAGAAGCGGCCCTCGTTCGGCGTCATCGGGGACCCGGCATGACGTTGTGGGCCTTGAGTCGTCATTCCCGACGCGCGTGCCATCCGTCATACACACGCGCCCAATCGTCATTCCCGCGAAAGCGGGAATCCAGGGCCGTTGCTTTTTCCTTTTTTTCTGGATGCCGGATCGGAGTCCGGCATGACGGTGAGAGGGATGCCAGGTCGAGGTCCGACATGACGTTGGGGCCTTGAGTCGTCATTCCGCGTCCCCGTCCGTCGCACCCGCGCACACGCCCCAATCGTCATTCCCGCGAAAAGCCTGCCCTCGACGTTTTTAATCGGGGGCGGGAATCCAGGGCCTTTGCCTTTGCCTTTTCCTCTGGATGCCGGGTCAGGCCCGGCATGACGGTGGGGGTCTGCCGTCATTATCGCACGCGCTCCGTCATTTCCATGAAGGCCCCCATTCGTCATTCCCGCGCGCCCCATCCGTCATTCCCGCGAAAACCACCAATCGTCATCCCCGACGTTTGTAATCGGGGATCCAGTGTTTTTTCTTTTTCCTTTCTTCCTGGATGCCGGATCGAGTCCGGCATGACGAATGAGGCCTGTGGTTTTTCTGGATGCCAGGTCGAGTCCGGCATGACGTTGGGGCCTTGAGTCGTCATTCCGCGTCCCCGTCCGTCGCACCCGCGCACACGCGCCCAGTCGTCATTCCCGCGAAGGCGGGAATCCAGGACCGTTGCTTTTTCCTTTTTTTCTGGATGCCGGATCAAGTCCGGCATGACGGTAAGAGGGATGCCAGGTCGAGTCCGGCGTGACGGAGGGGAGGCCAGTGCGTCATTATCGCGCGCGCTCCGTCATTCCCGCGAAGACCACCAATCGTCATCCCCGACGTTTGTAATCGGGGATCCAGGGCAGTTGCTTTTTCCTTTTTCTCTGGATGCCGGATCGGGGTCCGGCATGACGAATGAGGCCTGTGCCTTTTCCTTTTTCTGGATGCCGGATCGGAGTCCGGCATGACGGAGAGAGGGATGCCGGGTCGGAGCCCGGCATGACGGAGAGGGATGCCGGGTCAGTCACGGCATGACGACTGGGCGTGACACGGACGGACATCTAGGCTTTGTGAAAAGCAATGTGCTCTCTGTATTCCTGTATGGCCGCGCGTAACGCGGCTTTGCCGAGAGGGATGTTGGCTTCGAGGGTTTCTTCGATCGTGGCATCGTCGATGACCACTTCGTATTTCTCCTGCACGTTCGTGAGGATCACCCCCTTTTCAACCTGCCGGGGCAGGAAAATTTCCGTCCACACTTCCTTTTCGACGAGACAGACGTCGCAAAACCGTTCGTACAACATCTCCATCCGTTCGGGATCCGTTTCTTTCATGCTTCAGGCCTCCTGTCTGATTCACCCATCGACTCCCCATAGCCACCACCGCCCGGTGTTTCGATCCGCAACCGGTCTCCCTTCATGACGGTCAGCGTGGTTTTACCGGGAAGCTTCTTTTCCCGTCCTTTCCGAATCAACACGTTTCGACCGGATTGCCCGGCTCCGCCTCCGGCCAGCCCGAAGGGCCTGGTTTTCCGTCGATCGGAAACAATCGTCACACTGGCTTCCTCCAGGAATTCGATTTCGCGCGTGACTCCGTTTCCGCCTTCATGGATTCCCGCTCCACCCGTGCCTTCGCGAAGCACGTAACGGGCTATCCGAAAGGGATAGGCATATTCCAGGGCCTCGACCGGCGTGTTCAGCGTATTCGTCATGTGGGAATGAATGCCGCTCGCCCCCTGCTGTTCTCTCCCGGCCCCCATGCCGCCACCCAGGGTTTCATAATAGGCAAACGGCCGCTGCTTTTGGTGATCCCAGCCCCCGATCGTGAGGTTATTCATGGTGCCCTGACTCGCGGCAGGCACCCGGTCGGGACAGGCCTGCGCCAGGGCCCCCAGCAGGACGTCGACGATTCGCTGAGCGGTTTCCACGTTTCCTGCGGCCACGGCCGCGGGAAACCGGGCGTTGACCACCGACCCTTCGGGGGCCCGAACGTGGATGGGCACCATACACCCACTGTTTCCGGGAATATCCAGGCCCAGCAGACAGCGAAACACGTACGCCGTGGCCGAGACCGTGATCGCGTAGACCGCGTTGACGCTTCCCGTGCACTGCGGCGCGCTTCCTTCAAAATCGACCACCACCTCTTCATCGCGGATCGTCACGGTGACGGCAATCGTGATCGGGTGGGGATCGAAGCCGTCGTCGTCGAGCACGTCTTCATACCGATAGGTGCCATTCGGCAACGTCCGGATGCCGTGCCGGGTCAGCGTTTCACTGTAGCGCAACAACTCGGCCATGTTGTCCCGAACGCGCTCCGCTCCGTATCGTGCCACCAGTTCCTGAAGCCGCTCTGCCCCTATGCGGTTGGCTGCCAATTGCGCCTGTACGTCACCGGCGCGTTCCCGCGGGGTCCGCACGTTCGCCAGAAAGAACTCCCACAGGGCCTGGTTCATCCGGCCCGCTTCCATGAGCTTGACCGGTGGAATGATCATCCCTTCCTGATACAGTTCCCGTGACAACGGCATGGAGCCCGGCGACATGCCTCCAACGTCGGCGTGATGCGCACGATTCGCGACGAAGCCCAAGAGGCTGCCGTCTTCGACGAAGACCGGGGACACGACCGTGATATCCGGCAGGTGCGTCCCACCCTGAAACGGGTCGTTCAGCATGACCACGTCACCCGGCCCAACGGTCAGGTGCCGGCAACAGGCTTCTACGGAGAGCGGCATGGCCCCGAGATGGATCGGGATATGGGCCGCTTGCGCTACCAGCCGTCCCGCGTGATCGAAGACGGCGCAGGAGAAATCGCGGCGCTCCTTGATATTGGGGGAAAAGGCCGAGCGTTGCAGGCGCACGCCCATTTCCTCGGCAATCGAGCCGTACAGATGCTTGAAGATTTCCCGATCAACGGCCTTCTGCACGAACGCCTCCGATGGTGACCAGCAGGTTCTGCCAGGCGTCAACCTGCGCGTGATCGGTTTCCGACAGGAGAATGGTGGTATCGTCCTGGAAGATAACCGCGGGCCCGGCGATGCAATGCCCCGGATGGAATCGTCGGCGATCATAGAATGGAACGGTCCGGGCCCCTGAAGCGAACACGACTCGGCGTTCGTGGCACAGGGCTTCGGAGGCATCGGGCGGCCCTATTTCCCGTGGCTCGATGCTCGGAGGGGTGACGGCTCCAATCGCCCGCACCCGAAGATTGACGATTTCGAGCTCCGCGGCCTCGTTCCGGTACCCATAGCGTTGGGCGTGCCGCTCATGAAAGGCCGCTCGAAAATCAGGAGAGAACGGCACGGTCAATTCAAAGGACTGGCCTTCATAGCGGAGAGCCACTTCACAATGCACGCGTCGAGCGGGAAGCGGGACCTTCTGCGTCGCCAGATCTTCCTGAGCCCGTTCGATCACGGGCACAAAACGACCTTCCAATTCCTCGAACGACGTCTCGCCCGGACACATCACCGTTTGGACGTAATCCAGAAACACGTTCGCCGTCAACATGCCCCGCGCGGACAACGTCGAGGCGGCCAGGGGAATCAGGACCCGTCCGACGTTGAGCGACCGTGCGAGTTCACAGGCGTGGACGCCTCCGGCCCCACCGAAGGAGAGCAGCACGTAATCCCTGGGATCATGCCCGCGCTCGACCGAGATCACGCGAATCGCCCGCTCCATCTCGGCATTGACCACGGAGACCACGCCCAGGGCCGTCTCCTCGAGGTCCACGCGGGGCACCCCGGCATGCCGGGCCAACTCCCGCGAGAGCACGGTGAGCGCCTGCCGTCCGGCCTCCGGGTCCAAGGGCAGCGTGCCGCCCAGCAAGCCCGTTGCGGGCAACCGCCCCAACAGGGCATTGGCATCCGTGACCGTGGCCGTCCGTCCGCCTCGTCCGTAGCACGCCGGACCCGGGTCGGCGCCGGCGCTCTCCGGCCCGACGCGCAGGGCGCCGCCTGCATCGACTCGCGCCAACGACCCGCCTCCGGCCCCTACCGTGTGCAGATCAATCACCGGCACCCGAATGGGCAGGCCCGCGATTTCCGCTTCCGCGGTCACGTGAATCGCGCCGTCGACCACGGAGACGTCCGTCGACGTGCCGCCCATGTCAAACGTGATGATTCGGGAAAAGCCCGCCAGGCGGGCCAGGGACTCGGCCCCGACCACCCCTCCCGCGGGTCCGGACAGGATGGAACGGACCCCCTCCTGCCGTGCCCGGGTCGCCTGCATGCGTCCGCCATTCGATTGCATGACGTGGAAGGACCCGAACGAACGGGCGAGGGTTTCCAGATACCGGCTGAGCACCGGGGAGACGTAGGCGTTCACCACCGTGGTGGAGGCTCGTTCAAATTCCCGAAACTCCGGGATCAGCTCATGCGAGGCCGTGACGAAGAAGCCCGCGTCCCGGAGGCCTTGCGCGATCCGGCGTTCATGCTCGGGATTCACAAAGGCAAACAGCAGGGAAAGCGCCACGGCCTCGACCCGTTGTTTCCGCAAGGTTTCGATAAGAGGGGCCAGCGTTTTGGGGGCCAGGGGCCGCAACACGCGCCCGCGATGATCGAGCCGTTCCCGAACTTCCAGGCACCGGTCCGGCGGCACGAGTGCCGGCACTCCGCCACTGAACCAGTCATAGAGACGCCGACGAGTCTGTCGGCCAATCTGCAACACGTCCCGAAACCCCTGCGTGGTGATGAACGCCGTACAGGCCCCTTTTCGTTCGAGCAGTGCGTTGGTGGCCACGGTCGAACCATGGACGACGGTCGGATCCGCGGACGGCGACAGCCTCCGGAAGCCCTCCAGCACCGCTTGTGCAGGGTCATCGGGGGTCGAAAGGATTTTGAAGGTCTTCTCGTATTTGGCGTCGTGGTCATAGACCACGAAATCCGTGAAGGTCCCGCCGATGTCGATGCCGACCGAAAGGGATGAACGTTCGCTGTCCTGATTCATCACGCAGGCTTCCCTGAACGCGGAAGATCGAAGCGGGCGGGAGGGCGCGTCAGCCCTTGACGGTTCCGCTCAGGGTCACGATTCTTGGTCCACCCGGCGCATTGTCAAAAATACGCAGCAACGCCTGATGTTCTCCGGGCTCCACACTCTTGAAATGAATGGGCACGGCACAGAGTTCTCCCGTGTCCAGGGTGGCCCCGGCACAGGATTCCTGGTCAACGGAAAAGGCTCGCGATCCCTCCAGCACGATATCGTCGATGCTCAAGGAGCCGAGCCCCACGTTGGAGACGGTCAATTGAATGGTCCTGGGAGCCGGCACGGCGACGGCTTCGTCAAACCGGATGGTCTCGGCGCTCAAACTGATGGACGGAATCACGGCCTTGCCGTTCAGCAGAATCGACACGTCATCGGAGCCACTGTTGGCCGTCACGACGTCCGGCAACCCGTCATTGTCAAAATCCTCGATCCCCATCGCGGTCGGCATGGCCCCGACGGCATAGTGCCCCGCGGGCTGAAACGACCCGTCCCCCCGCCCCAGAAGGATGGAGGTGCTGTTGGAGGCGCGATTCGTGGAGATCAGGTCGCGGGAGCCGTCACCATCCAGATCCTCGTAGGCCACCGCCACGGGACCGAATCCCACCTCCAGGTTCGCGGGCTTCGTATACCGGTCCGGATGGAGTTGAAGAAGCAGCTTGATGCTGTCGGTGAACAGGCTGGCCACCATGAGATCCAGGGTTCCATCCGCGTCCACGTCCGTTTGGGTCACGGCGCTCAACGTCAACCCCGCTTGAATCGTTTTCCAGAAGGCAAAGGCACCCCCTCCCTGGTTCCGAAACACGGACACGTAGCCATTCGGTGTCCGCCAACTCGGCTGACTCCACGTCAACGTGATCTCCGGCAGCCCGTCGTCGTCGAGATCCGCCAGGGAGGCGCCGGTGGGGAACAAGCCGTTGTGGTCCGGCTCTTCCTCGCGTTGCGTCAACGCAAACGTTCCCTGTCCTTCGTTCACCAGCACCGACCAACTGAATGGTGGATAATGACCGAATCGTCCGCTGTTGACCACGACCAGATCCGGAGCTTCATCCCCGTCCACGTCACCCACTGCGAGAAACGTCGGGCCTTTCCCCGAGGGATACGTCACGGGTTCGTGGAAGGTGCCATTCCCCTTGCCCAACAGGACGGCGATGCGATCGGCGCCGGTCTCGGCCACGACCAGGTCCGGTTTCCCATCCACGTCGAGATCGCCGGTCGTCACAAACATGGGACTTTTCCCCACGCCGAAGGAATAGCTCGCGCGAAACGTGCCGTTTCCGTTGCCCAGTAGCACCGAGACGTCGTCCGATTCGCTGTTGGCCGTCGCAACGTCCGAATAGCCATCCTGATTGAAATCTCCAACCGTCAGTCCTTCCGGATGCCTGCCAACGGGCGCGGATAGCACCGGGGTCAGGACGAGGTTCTGGGCAAGGACGGAACCGGCCCCGATCAGCACCAACGCACCGCAGCCGATCCATTGCGCGAGCATCGGCCGCCAGGCCCCTGGACGGGCGTGACCGATTCGACGCGTCGCGGCTCCTTTCATGTCAATGCCTCTTCCGTCATTCCCGGACGCCTGCTCCACACCCCACGTGTCCTCGTCCGCCATTCTCGCGTCTCGCTCCGTCATTCCCGACGCGCCCGAGTTCGTCATTCCCGCGAAAGCGGGAATCCAGGTCTTTGCTTTTTCCTTTTTTCCTGGATGCCGGATCGGGGTCCGGCATGACGGTTGGAAGCCTGCCGTCATTATCGCACGCGCTCCGTCATTTCCATGAAGGCCCCTGTTCGTTATTCCCGCGCGCCCTCGTCTGTCATTCCCGTGAAGGCCCCTGTTCGTTATTCCTGCCAATGCCCTTTCCGTCATTCCCGCGAAAAGCCCCATTCGTCATCCCTGACGTTTTCATGTTGCTAACTTGACGAACGTTTGATACTCACGTCAATTATTGTTATTTATTATCGAGGAGTTAGGGCAAACATGGCAGTGATGCTTTCCAAGACGTACGAAGCATTTCGGGCGGCAGGCGCTCCAGATGACAAGGCGTGTGAAGCAGCCGAAGAGATCGCTGCGTTTGAAATTCGGTTGGCCAGCATCGAAAACCGACTTATACGTCTTGAAGTTCTGATAACTATTGTCCTTACCGGGGTCGTGAGTCTTGTAGTCAAAACCTTCCTTGCGTGAAAAGCATGCCGTCAAGTTAACTACTTGATTCCCTTCTCTTTTCCTGGATGCCGGATCGGGGTCCGGCATGACGGTTGGTGCTTTTTCTTTTCTCTGGAATGCCGGATCAAATCCGGCATGATGAATTGTACGGATCCGGTATGACGTGTGGTCAGTGCCCGGCATGACGAATGGCGCCCGTGGTTTCCCTGGGTGCCGGGTCGGGAACCATTCAGAATTCCGACGATGATTCCGTTGAAAACGTTTTTTCCAGGGCAATTTCCACTTCATCCATCGCCGCCATCCCCCTGTTGCGAACATGCACGGACCAGGAAGGATGGCCGCGCAGCGCAGCGATCACGGTTTTGAGCAATTCGGGTTTGATCCGGGTCTCCCAATCATGCAGCCAGGCATACCCGTCTTCGTCGCCATCGTAGTCTTCCGGAAACCCGGCGACGAGATTCACCCGAAGGGTAAACGTTTTTTCTTCTTCGAACATCTCCGGGCCTTTGCTCATGCGCGTGCCATCCGGCTGAACCCGTTCTTGTCGCTCGCACGTTCCTGCGCCACGTTCAGCGTCTCGAGTCCGCCCAAGGCCTTCAGCGTTGCACGGCGGCTCTCTCCGTCGAACGACAGCCTCACGGGTGAGCGCGGCGGCAGGAAGCCAACTTCATTCCCGAATATCCCGGGCCCGACGATCGAAATACTCCGACCGGGCGGACCCGTACAGATCGATCATGGACGCTTCGATTCCCTCGAACCTCTCGATGTTGAGCGCACGGCTATTCAAGCGATCCGCCGCGTTGAGGCCTGCATTCGGGACAACCGGAATAAAATAATTGAAGGGGTTCATGAAGATATCGCCGACAAATCCCACTGCGTCTCGAACCGTCACCGGAGGAAACAGCGGCAGAACCAGATAGGGTCCGGAATCCACTCCATAGGACGCAAGGGTTTGACCGATATCTTCCTTTGGCGGGGCTTCGAGATCGAACATGTACGTGGCCACGTCGAACAGACCGGCCACGCCAAGGGTCGAATTCAAAAGGAACCGTTGCAGTTCGGTGACGGCCCGATCACCTTTCCCCTGCAAGACCCCGTTAAGAAATCGCGAGGGAAACCCCATGTTGTTGAAAGCGTTTCCCAAGGAATTCTGAACGTCGGGTGGCAGGATGCCGGAGTACACCTTGGCTAAGGGTTTCAGGGCATAGCGGTCCAGATTATAATTGAAGGCAAAGGTGGTCGAATTGAACGGTTCCCAGGGGTCCCGGACCGGTTCGCTCTCGGTACTAAACGGATCCTGAAAGGTGTCTTCGACGAACGTTTCTTCTATCAGGGGGACTTCTTCCTCATCGGATTCCCCGGCATCACGGCTCGATCGGTCGGCCCCATCCGCCGGTTCTGGTGGAGAATACGCCAGCAGCTCCGCCTGAAAATGCAACAGGGTAGGCGTCACGATGAAAGACGTCGTCTCGGAAGCTTGTATTGCAGGTGGATTCGCAGGGCTGGCCAAGGCGGGAAGACCCAGCACGCACCACATGCCTATCAGGGACACGCAAACCCGTCTCCTCATGCCTTTCTCCTCAAAAATGCGCCTCGCACGAGATTTCAAGCCCTGACGGCTCCTCACCATAGGGGACTCGTTACTCGGAACTGCCTAACATATCATCGATCAGCGGACGGTTGATATCTTCACAGCCCGGGCACAGAAGATCGAACAGGGCCTCGTAGTTCTCGACGTAGTTGCGGGCATCGACCAATTGTTCATCGACCACGTCCTGATAACAGGGATCACACAACATCATGACCCCACGCATCACCGACACGGTTTTTCGGCCATGGCTCCCGATCATACGGCACCGCCTTTCAGAACCCGATAGCATGGAACACCCGTCCCGACCATGGTCTCCGTCTTTCCCGAGCGCTCAACCGCGGTCATGACCAGCCGCGTTGCTGGGCCAGAAAAAAATCTTCCGTTTCAAGGTCAATACCGCATTCCGGACATTCGTATGGTTGATCGGGCGGCGGAATGGACAATGCCTTTTCCTGGATACGGCCCTGGCAAACGTGATAAAAATGTCCACCGGAATGTTCGGAATCCAATGGCTCATTTTCATACTTGAGAATCATGCCCTACTCTCTCCGCCTCCGTTATAACAAGGACTCGAAACGGCGTGCAATCCTCAACTTGCTTGGGGGTTGTATCACGGTCTTCCTGCTGTTGTCAGCCCATCCTGCAGGGGCCCTGTCTCAACGGCCTGCCGCGCAGCAGCCTTCGACTCCACGAATCGCCCTGACGCCCATTCTCACGCAGGGACTCACCCAACCGGTCTTCATCGGGCACGCGGGTGACGCCCGGCTCTTCATCCTCGAACAGCCGGGAAGAATCCAGATCCTTCGGGACGGGGCCCTGGAGCCTTCGGCATTTCTGGACGTCTCCGACCGCGTCGACTTCGGTGGGGAAATGGGGCTCCTGGGCTTGGCGTTTCATCCCCGCTTTTCGCAAAACGGCCGTTTTTTCGTCAATTATACAAGAAAGCCGGACGGCGCCACCATCGTTGCGGAGTTCCGGGTTTCGGAAGACCCGAACCGCGCCCTCCAGGCCGCCACCCCGCTGCTCGCGATTCCCCAGCCCTATGGCAATCACAACGGAGGCATGCTGGCGTTCGGGCCTGACGGCTATCTGTATATTGCCACGGGAGACGGCGGAGCCGGCGGTGACCCGGGGAATCGAGGACAGAACCCGGAGACCCTGCTCGGCAAGCTGTTGCGCATCGACGTTGACGGCGGAGATCCTTATGACCTCCCGCCCGATAATCCGTTCGTCGGGCAACGAAGCGGAGGGGAAATCTTTGCCCTGGGCTTCCGGAATCCCTGGAGATTTTCCTTCGACCGGGAGACCGGTCACTTGTGGGTCGCCGACGTAGGACAGAACCACTGGGAAGAAATCAACGTGGTGGAAGCCGGGCGCAACTACGGTTGGCGCATCATGGAAGGGAGCCATTGTTTCGACCCGCCTCAAGGCTGCGACACGACCGGGCTCACGCTCCCCGTGGCGGAATACCGGAATCAATCGCCTTCCTGTGCCATCACGGGCGGCTACGTGTATCGTGGACGCCGCGTGGCGTTCTTGCGGGGCACCTACGTGTTCGGCGATTACTGCAGTGGCCGGATCATGGGCCTGATCGACGGACAGCCCCACGTCCTGCTGGCTTCGGGGTTGAGAATTTCTTCCTTCGGGGAGGATCGGGAAGGCGAACTCTACGTCGTGGATCACGGGGGCGGAATCTACAGGATCACCGGTCACACCCCGTAGCCTTCTGCCCTGCCCCGGGAACGGACGGGGTCCAGTTGACGGAATCATCGGATCCTGTTATTCACCTTCTATCGTCTCTCCACGTAGCAACCGTGAATAAAACAACCCTCTTCTCCGTCATTGCGTTCGTCGTCATTGCCTTCTACCTGGTCATGGTGGGCCTGTATCGATGGGGAGACGGAACGCCGCCTCGCATCACGCTGGTCGAGCCGTTTACCCAGGCCGGGCCGGTGACTCCCCTGGTTCTCCACGTCGAAGATGCCGAAACGGGACTCCGGGACGTCCACGTCAGCATTGTCCAGAACCTCGAGCAGTACCCCCTGGCCCAGGAGCAGTTCCCCTCGCAGGCGTTCCGTGCCATGGGAGGCGAGGGCCATCCTGCGTTCGACCTCAACGTCATTCCCTTTGGTGACGACGCGATCCCCAAACGCCGAGGCCTGATCAAACTGGTGATCGAGGCCCGGGATCATTCCTGGCGAGGCTTCTTCGAAGGAAACTGGGCGCGCATGGAACAGGACGTCGACGCGAAATTTACGCCCCCGCGGCTGGAAGTCCTGTCGTCTCCCCTGTCCATTTCCCAGGGAGGAGCGGGCGTTGTGGTGTATCGCGTCTCCGACGATGCGCAGCAACACGGCGTCCGAATCGGCAAGACCGTGTTTCCGGGATACCCGAACCCCAATCAGGCCTTCAGCATGTTTTCACTCATTGCCTTTCCTCATGACGCCCCGGCCTCGACGCCGGTGGTGCTCGTGGCGGATGACGGCTTGGGCAATCATGCCGAACAACGGCTCCACGTGAGCGTCCTCTCCAGACAATGGCGAACCCGAACCCTGACGATTTCCGATCGCTTCATCGAACAGACTATTCGTCCCATCATTGCCCAGACCCCCGGGATCGAGGATCTGGACGATCCGCTCGGCAATTTTCTACAGGTCAACAAGGTGTTGCGACAACGAACGGCCGACCAACTCACGGCCATGGCCTCGGAAAGCCACCCCGAGTTCCTGTGGCACGGGGCCTTCGTCCAGTTGTCCAACTCCCAGGTGGAAGCGGTCTTCGCCGATCATCGCGAATATCGCTACCGCGGAAAGGTCGTGGACCGGCAGTCTCATCTGGGGTTCGATCTGGCCGTCACCAAACACTACCCCGTGGAAGCCGCGAATGACGGACGCGTCGTACTGGCAGAATATTTCGGGATTTATGGCAACACCGTGGTGATCGATCACGGCTATGGCCTTCAGTCGCTGTACGCGCATTTATCCTCGTTCGTGGTGGAGCAAGGAGAGGCCGTGCGCAAAGGCCAGGTCATCGGACGATCCGGCATGACGGGTCTGGCTGCGGGCGATCATCTGCATTTCAGCCTGCTTCTTCACGGAGTCCAGATCAATCCCATGGAATGGTGGGACCACCGCTGGGTGCAATCCCATCTCACCGAGCCCCTTCTCATGAACGACGCCGCGGGTTCCTCTTCCGGGCCTCGCCCCCCCATGGTCCCCTCACCGCCCAACGGGAACGCTTCTTCGCCTCCCTCCCCCGAGCCCCAACCGGCCTTCTAGCACATGGCACGGGCCCGCACGTCACCCAGAGGCGATGTCGCCCGAGCCCCTATCACTACGGTGCCGCTGGATCAGACCACGCGCCAGCGGTACCTGAACTACGCCCTGTCCGTGATTACCGCCCGTGCCCTGCCCGACGTGCGAGACGGGCTGAAGCCGGTGCAGCGCCGCATTCTGTTTTCCATGTTTCACAACCACCGGTTATCCCCCGACCGTCCGCCCATCAAGAGCGCCAAGGTCGTGGGGTCGGTGATCGGCGAATGGCATCCCCACGGTGATTCCGCGGTCTATGACGCCATGGCCCGCATGGCCCAATGGTGGTCCCTTCGCGCGCCCCTCGTGGACGGTCATGGCAACTTCGGCAGCCTGGACGGGGACCCGCCGGCGGCGTACCGGTATACCGAAGCCAGGCTCACCCCGATCGCCGTCGAACTGCTGACCGAACTGAACAAGGACACGGTTGACTTCCAGCCGAATTACGACGGCAAGGACGAAGAACCGCTGATCCTGCCCGCTCCGTTTCCGAACCTGCTGGTCAATGGGTCCACCGGCATTGCCGTGGGGATGACCACCAACGTGCCCCCCCATAACCTCGAAGAAGTCATCAACGGAGCCGTGGCCCTGATCGACGACCGAACGTGCACGACGTCCGACCTCATGAAGTCGATCAAGGGTCCCGATTTTCCCACCGGCGGGGAAATCCTGAACTCCCGAACCGAGCTTCGCGAGATCTATGAGACCGGCCAGGGGATGGTGCGCCTGCGCGGGGAGTTCACCGTGGTGCCGGGCTCGCATGGCAAATCCCGGATCGTCGTCACCTCGATCCCCTTTGCCGTGGATAAAGCCACGATCCTCGAACGCATCGGCGAACTCATCGCCGGCAAAAAAGTGCCGCAGTTGGTGGACGTTCGCGACGAGTCCACGACCGACGTCCAGATCGTGCTGGAACTTCAGAAGGACGCCGATGCCGACGTGGCCATGGCCTATCTGTTCAAACATACTCCACTCCAGGGTAATGTGTCCGTGAATCTGACGAGTCTGATTCCGGTTCCGGGAACCACGACCGTCCGTCCGCAATGCCTGCCCCTCAAGGAGATCCTCGAACAGTTCATCGATTTTCGCTTTGAAACGGTCACGCGCCGGTTGTCTCATGACCTGCGCATCCTGGAGCAACGGCTTCACATCCTGTCGGGGTTTCGCGTCATCTTCGATGCCCTGGACGAGGTGCTGACCATCATCCGTCAGAGTGACGGCAAAGCCGATTCCGCGAAAAAGCTGAAACGTCGATTCCGACTCGACGACGCCCAGACCCACGCGATCCTGGAGACGCCGATCTACAAGCTCTCCCGGACGGAAATCCAAACCATGTTGGATGAGCTGGCCGACAAGACGAAGCAGGCCCATGACCTCAAGACCCTGCTCGCCTCGAAGAGCAGGATGTGGAACGTCGTCAAGCAAGAGCTCCGGGCCCTCGCCAAGACGTATGGCGACAAACGGCGGACCAGGGTCGGACGACGCCAAGGGGACCCCGTCGAATTCGACCCCGAGGCCTACATCGTCAAGGAAGACGCCGTGGTGACGATTTCCACGGACGGATGGATTCGCCGCGTCGGGATGATCAAAGACCTGTCGAAAGCCCGGCTCCGGGAAGGGGATACCCTCCTGACGGCCTTGATCGGCAGCACGGTGGATACCATGGTGTGCTTTTCGAATTTCGGTAGCGCGTACACCATTCGCATTGGCGATCTGGCCCCGGCTCGAAGCGGGTATGGCGATCCCGCGCAAAAGTTGTTCAAATTCAAAGACGGGGAACGCATCATTGCCGCGCTCAGTGCCGATCCCAGATGCGCGGCCTCGTCAGCTGAACGCCCCGCGACGTCGGCCCTTCCGCTTTTCGACGGAGCACCGTCACCCGCCCTTCGGCAAGGGCTCGCCGTCTCATCGGCCGGCATGGGCGTGCGCTTTGACGTGGCCCCCTTCAAGGAGCCCTCGACCCGACTCGGTCGAAAATTCATGAAACTCCGGGACCGGGAAGAAGTCGTGGGCGTCGAAACCCTGGACCCCGCGGCCACGTCCATCCTCGCGGTCGCCTCCCGACGCGGGCGCGCGCTCCTGTGCCAAGCCGAAGAAATCAGCGTGCTCTCCGGTGCGGGACGAGGGGTCACGGTCATCAAACTCGAGAGCGGGGACCACGTCATGGCCGTGCGCATGTTGTCGCGGAAACAGGACCAGTTGATCGTCCTGAAACAGGACGGCGGCAAGCTCCCGATTTCGGCGAGGAAATACCAGCCCGTCAGCCGCGGGGGCAAGGGTCACGTGCTGTTCAAACGCGGAACCCTGAAAGGAGCCGAACCGTTGCCCGTCGAACTGCCGGTCCTCGATTCGGAACGTCACGACGCGTAACCCCTGCTCCGTCATTCGCGAGAAGCCCCCCATTCGTCATCCCTGCGGCTCTCGTCGTCATTCCTGCGAAGACCCCCAATCGTCATCCCTGCGGCTCTCGTCGTCATTCCTGCGAAGACCCCCAATCGTCATCCCCGCCAATGCCCCTTCCGTCATCCCCGACGTTTGTAATCGGGGATCCAGGGCTTTTGCTTCTTCCTTTTTTCTGGATGCCGGATCGGAGTCCGGCATGACGGAGAGGGATGCCAGGTCGAGTCCGGCATGACGTTGAGGCCCTTGAGTCGTCATTCCGCGTCCCCGTCCGTCGCACCCGCACACGCCCCCAATCGTCATTCCCGCGAAAAGCCTGCCCTCGACATCTTTAATCGGGGGCGGGAATCCAGGGCCTTTGCCTTTTCCTTCTTCTGGATGCCGGATCGGAGTCCGGCATGACGACTGAAGGCCTGTGGTCCGTCATTGCTATGAAGACCACCATTCGTCATCCCCGACATTTTTAATCGGGGATCCAGGGCCTTTGCTTTTTCCTTTTTCTGGATGCCGGATCGGGGTCCGGCATGACGGAGAGGGATGCCAGGTCGAGCCCGGCATGACGGAGAGGGATGCCAGGTCGAGCCCGGCATGACGACTGAAGGCCTTGAATCGTCATCCCCCGACGCGCCCAATCCGTCGCACCCGCCTCCAATCGTCATTCCCGCGAAAGCGGGAATCCAGGGTCTTTGCCTTTTCCTTCTTCTGGATGCCGGATCGGGGTCCGGCATGACGGAGAGGGATTCAGAGACAACTCGTGGAAAGGGTACCTCTGAAGCGTTGCAAAATGATCTACCCGCCTGCCTGATCCGTTGAATGTTGCGCAATAATGGTGCATAATAGATACAAATAAGAGCTAAAAGGCGCTATATTGATGACAAATTGATTCTATTTGGAGACAAAAGATGCCAAGAAGAAGCATTTCTATCACAGAAACACATAATGAATGGCTGAAAGCCCAAGTTGCGAGCGGACAATATCGCTCGGAAAGTGAAGTCATCAGCGATCTTATCCGGGACCGACAAAACCGGGACGCGGGCGTCGAGGCCATTCGCCTTGCGCTGATCGAAGACGAGAAATGCGGCCCCGGCACCCCCACGACTGAAAACGTCCGAACTGCGGTGCAGGAGCGATTACGGAAAAGCGGCCCGCTGCCCATTCAGTAATCCCTTGCCGACTCGGATCGCCGCGGCAAATACGGAGTCCTGCCATATTCAGGATTGAGACCAAGCAGAGAAGAGGTCTACAGTTCAACTTATCCGGCACCCCGACCTTTCTGAAAATCGGCATAGACGTCGACCGGAACGGGTCTTGACTGTCGATGCATCGCATGATGAACCCGACGCGGCAGATGAGGAATGCTAATGGAGAAAGCTGATGATCACGCTGATTGAAGCACTGAACTACCGTTGCTTGCGGTACGTGCAGAGACCCCTGAAGCCGTTTCACGTCCTGGTCGGGCCGAACGCATCGGGAAAGACCACTTTCTTGGACGTCATTGGTCTGCTGAGTGATCTCGTATCCAACGGGTTGGACGCCGCTCTGTCCGATCGCACCTCGAATCCCCAAGAACTCCTCTTTCGGCGCCAAGGTGATGGGCTGGAATTGTTGATCGAGGCGCGCATTCCCGAGGAGCTTCGTCAGCAGACGTCGAAACCTGAACTGGACACAATAAGATATGAAGTGGCAATCGGCTTTGATGAAACGCGGCACCAATTCGAGTTGAAGGCCGAAACCCTGTTATTGAAGAAAGCCAAGGCCTTGAACCTGCCCCAACGCTCATTATTTCCCATGCCTCCCAGTACACCGGATTCCCTGCTGACCAAGTCCCGTCAACGGGGCAACAAGATCGTGATGAAAAAGATGCCGGGAGGAAACGACAATTTTTATAGTGAGAAAGATTCTCGTGCTGGCAAGGGTTGGGCACCCTCGATCAGATTGGGACCGGGGAAATCTGTCCTCGGCCATTTCCCTTTCGACGGAAATCAATTTCCCGTGGCTGCATGGTTTCGAGCATACTTAACCACTGGAGTTCAGCGGTTCGTGCTCAACAGCCATGCGATCAAGCACCCCAGTCCTCCCATGAAGTTTTCGGGGTTTTTGTCGGACGGCTCAAATCTTCCCTGGGTTGTGCGACGTCTCCGGAAGGACGATCCGGAACGGCACCGTGCTTGGATCGCTCATCTTCGGACGGCCCTTCCCGATCTGGTGGACGTTGCAACCTCTTTACGGAGAAACGACAGTCACTGCTATATGTTCTACGAATATGAAGGCAGGCTGAAAGTGCCTTCATGGCTGGTTTCCGATGGCACGCTCAGACTGACGGCCCTCACCTTACCTGCATATCTGAACGATCATCGAGGCATCTATCTGATAGAGGAGCCTGAAAACGGGATTCATCCGAAAGCCGTGGCCACCGCGTATGATTCCCTCTCCTCGGTCTATGAGGCCCAGGTGTTGTTGGCGACCCATTCTCCGGTCGTCCTGAGCAAAGTCGACATGAAAGACGTGCTGTGCTTTGCCAAGAATGACGACGGCTCAACCGACGTCGTTCTTGGCTCTGAACATCCCTTGCTTCAACAATGGCAGGGTACCACTGACCTTGGGACCTTGCTCGCCTCCGGGGTCCTGGGATGACCAGAAAAAACCTCATTGTTCTCGCAGCCGATAAAAACATCGAATATGCTCTGAAAGGACTGTTCAGCAGACCCGAAGCACTCGGAATCCGTCGAATTGAGACGGAGATTTTCATTCATCCCCGCCGTGACCCCGGGTGCGTGCAAGACGGCGTTGCATTTCTGTCCAACTTCTCGGAGCAATATGACTACGGTCTGCTCATGTTTGATTATGCAGGAAGTGGGAAAGAGCGAAAGCAACAGCCCAAGGAGTTACAGGAGCTGCTGAACCATGAATTGGACGGTTCGGGATGGCATGGGCGAGCCAAGACAATCGTGTTGTTGCCGGAGATTGAGGCGTGGATCTGGAGTGATTCTCCCCACGTTCCCGACGTGGCAGGATGGAAGCGTCGGCAGCCGTCACTTCGACAATGGCTGATTGAGCAAGGCTGGCTCGAAAAAGATGCCGTCAAACCCAATCAACCAAAAGAGGCGTTCCTGGCAACCTTGCGCGAGGCTCGCACGCAGCGCAGTGCATCCCTGTATCAGCAGATTGCGGAAAAAGTTTCCTTACGTCGATGCAAGGATCATTCGTTTCAGGAATTCAGAGACATTCTGAGAGCCTGGTTCCCACAAGAGAGCCAATGATGAGTAACAACTGACGTCACACGTTGCGGATTGCCGGAAAATACAACCGCAGAACACGGCAAGCGGGGCATGACCCTGGCCAAAGCCTTTCACGCAAGCGACCAGAGTCTGCCAATGGATGCAGACAGATTCCAGCCCTTGCCGACGCCGAGCTACGATAGCAATGAGCCTCCAGGACAATCCCCGATGAGCCGTCGTGTCGCCACTTCAACCCACTTATGCGAGCGCCCGATGTCATGGGTTAAAGCGAACCCTGGGTTGGCTGTTCTGTGGGCTCTGCTTTTCATATTCGTTCTGATTTTCGCGACTTTCCTGTTCGTCATGTTCTCCGAGGATTGTGAAGCATGGATCGGCCAACGTTTGGGGTTATCCGAAAAAAACGAAATTCTCTCCTTTCTGGGAATCGGCATGGGTGGCATCCTGCTGACCATACAAGCCGTGATCGCGAACAGGCGCGCTAAAGCGATGGAAGAGCAAGCGAAAGCGCAAGTCACGGCCACGGAAAATCAGGCAGAGGCCAACCGACAAACCGAGAGAGGGCAGCGGCAGGAACGCCTGAAACTCGGCATTGAACACCTGGGACACGGCTCATACTCCGTGCGGCTGGGCGGGGCTTATGAACTGTTCCACCTTGCTCAGGATACAGAAGAACTGCGCCAGACGGTTCTGGACATTCTCTGTGCTCATCTCCGCCAAACTACGGGCAAAACGGACTATCGGGAGCAATACCCTAACAAGCCTTCAGAAGAAGTTCAAAGCCTGCTGACCCTGATGTTCGTAGAGGAACATACAGTCTTCGAGGGCCGGCGGATCAATTTGCAAGGAAGCTGGCTGAATGGGGCCCGGCTCTGGAAAGCGCGCCTGCAGGAAGCCAACCTTACAGATGCACACCTGCAAGGAGCCTACCTTGTAGCTGCACGCCTACATAAGGTTAATCTCGCAAAGGCACAACTCCAAGGTTCTATTCTTCATGTCGCGTGCCTGAATGGAGCCTTCCTTGCAGATGCACACCTGCATGGGGCTGATCTCGAAGAAGCAGAAGCGAAAGGCTTTTATTCTAATCTCCAGAGAGCGCACTTGTATGGAGCTAATCTTGCGGGCGCGAAGCTGCAAGGAGCACGTCTTTCTAGCGCATTCCTTCGAGGAAGTATTCTTGATCATACGCACTTAGAAGGAGCTGCTCTTTCGAAGGCCTCCCTACAAGGAGCGAACCTTGTTGGTGCCTCCCTGCAAGGAGCTACACTCAGAGGCGCTCATCTGGGAGGAACCACGACTCATGGGTCTTATAATGACATGTCTTTCCCTGAGCGCATAAGAAAGCAGATCGGCAAGCCCTCTGAGTTTATCAATGCGACCTTCGCGGGCGGATTGAACCAAGAAGACGTAGACTCCAGCGTCCAAGGATTGGACGACCAACAGGCAAACTTGTTACGTCGGATACTCAACCCCCATATCAACAGGCCAGCCAGCAATCAACTACCGGAAAACAGCGAGGCCAATACCGGAACCTATTCCTCAGAAGATGCCGAACAATGGATCGCCGAATACGAAAAGGCTATGGCGAAGGACAAAGACCGCTCAACCCATGCCAAATCTGAACTGGTTGACCCATGATGAAGTCCTTTGCGCTGCCATGCGCGGCCTCGGTTGCTGGAAGAGGGCGCGGGGATGACGATTCAAGAGCCTCATCCGTCATGTCGGACTCCGATCCGGCACCAGAAAGACTGAAAGACAAGACAAAGAAAAAGCCCTGGATTCCCGCGTTCGCGGGAATGACGTATTTGGACGCCGGACTCCTCCATTCGTCATGCCGGCCCTGACCTGGTGGCCAGAAAAGCAAAGGCACCAGTCGTCATGCCGGACCCCGATCCGGCATCCAGAAAAAAGGGAAAAGCAAAGACCCTGGATTCCCGCCCCCGATTAAAAACGTCGAGGGCAGGCTTTTCGCGGGAATGACGGATCGGGGCATTGGCGGGGATGACGAATGGTGGTCTTCGCGGGAATGACGAACTGGGCGTGCGGGAATGACGGGCTGGGGGGACTCAAAAGTCGATCGATTCCATCGATGTGGTGCACTCGATTCGTTCTGCCACTCTATGGTCCACGCCCTACAGCCTGCCTTGTGGAGGCCTTGAAACGACTCATTCCTTAATGTAATAATTTCTTACATCCTTACAATCCTGAATGTCATGCTTGCCAAACTGACATCAAAAAACCAGTTGACTCTCCCGAAAGCGATATTGGCCGCTTTCGAAGGGGTGGAGTATTTTGAGGTAACCGGAGCGAATGGCTCCATCGTTCTGACGCCCGTGCAGATCAGTCGCGTGGGCACCGTGCGCGCCAAGTTGGCCGCATTGGGCCTGTCCGACGCAGACGTGGCCGACGCTGTGGCTTGGGCGCGTCAAGCGGAATGAGCCCACCCCGAGTTGTCATCGATACCAACGTGCTGCTTTCGGCACTCCTGTTTCAGGCCGGGACGCTCTCCTGGCTACGCACGGCTTGGCAGGCCCGCCGCATCTGTCCACTGGTAAGCCGCGAAACGATGAACGAATTGCTTCGAGCGCTGGGCTATCCGAAGTTCGCCCTGACCAACGACGAGCGGGAGGAGCTGCTGGCGGATTATCTGCCCTGGTGCGAAACCGTCCACGTATCGAAACCGTCAGGGATTCCACCGTGCCGTGATCCATTCGATCTCCCTTTCCTTGAACTTGCGCGCGTGGCTCAGGCCGATGCCTTAGTCACCGATGACAAGGATCTGCTTGATATGGCTCAAGGCTTTCCCATTTCGATTCTCACCCCTCGCGCCTTCCGTAAGCGCCTCCCACCCGCCAAACGGCCGGTGAAGTCGTAGAGCGCGCGTTGGTTACATCGCCCGGGGAGGACAAATTCGGATTCAAGTGGCTGGCTGAAACGGTCGCGTTTCAAACATGGGGGCATGCGGGAATGACGGAAAGGCACCAGTCGTCATGCCGGACCCCGATCCGGCATCCAGAAAAAAGGGAAAAGCAAAGACCCTGGATTCCCGCCCCCGATTAAAAACGTCGAGGGCAGGCTTTTCGCGGGAATGACGATTGGGACGCGTGAGGTGTGGAGGGGCATGCGCGGGGATGACGAATGGGGCGTGCTGTGGATAGAGAACGAGAACCTGCACAGGCCATCGTCTCGGTTATTGGAAGAGGTGACCGGGGCGGCGGTAAGGACAGGTGTTGGCGTTGACTCAAAAATCGTTTGACGTTTGCACCTTACCGCTTTGCATAGTATGTTTTTGCCATGCTCCGGTCATGGCGCAACACGGCGAGCCGCCAAATCTGGGAAGGAAAACGGCTCAACAGATTCCGTGGTCTGGATTTTGATATGGCTATCGATTTGTTGCTGGCGCTGAATGCCGCTGAAACGATTCGAGACGTGAGTCCACTCAAGAGCGTTGGGCTGCACAAACTCAAGGGGGAGCGAAAAGGACAATGGGCGATGACCGTAAACGGACCTTGGCGGATTTGCTTCGGGTTTCGTAAAGGTGACGCATTCAATGTCGAGATTGTCGATTGCCACAGAGGATAAAACCATGCACCCTATTGCACACCCTGGCAGATTGTTGAAGCGCGAGATTGAGGCGCGCAACTTGAGCGCCAATCGGTTGGCCTTAGCTCTCGGCGTTCCTTCTGGCCGTATCACGGATATCTTGAACGGCCGCCGATCCATCACGGCTGAGACCGCAGTGCGGCTTGGCCGCTATTTCGGCAACAGTCCCCGTTTCTGGCTCGAGCTCCAGAGCCAATACGATGTTGCCCTGGTCGAACGTGACCGCGGCACAGAAATAGCCGAACAGGTGCGGCCTGCCCGTGCCTGACGGCGTCGGCGGAATCCATCAAGGTGTTCGACGAACAGGCTCGACAGCTCGTTGCGGAGACGTGTTTGGAGGCCGGACTCCTCCATTCGTCATGCCGGACCCTGATTCGGCATCCAGGGGAAAAAAGAAAAAGTAAAAGCCCTGGATCCCCGCCCCCGATTAAAAAAGTCGAGGGCAGGCTTTTCGCGGGAATGACAATTGGGACGCGTGAGGTGTGGAGGGGCATGCGCGGGAATGACAGACTGGGCGCCGGGAATGACTGAAGGGGCGTGCGAAAGGGACAAGGCCTTGCAGGAATGACGGACGGGGGATCGGGATGCCAGGGGGGAAACGACGGGGATCATCGAAAGGACTTCCATGACTGCTAAATACGATGCGAGCGAAATTCTTGTGCTGGAAGGGATTGACCCGGTTCGCCGAAGACCGGCGATGTACATCGGCGGGACCGACAAGACCGGCCTGCATCATCTCGTGTGGGAAATTCTGGACAATGCCATCGACGAAGTCATCAATGGGTATGCCACGATGATCACGGTGGAACTCGATAAGACGGGTGACGGCATTCGCATCACCGACAACGGTCGCGGGATTCCGGTCGATCAGCACAAGCAATACAAAAAGTCGGCACTGGAAATCATCATGACGACGCTCCACGCCGGCGGCAAATTCGAAACCGGCAGCTACATCCATTCCGGCGGATTGCACGGGGTCGGGGCCTCGGTGGTCAATGCCCTCTCCGATTACATGGAAGTCACCGTGAAACGGCACGGGCATGAATGGCAACAACGGTATCGGGCCGGCAAGCCCCTGGGGCCGGTCAAACAGGGGAACGCGGCGCGGGGCACGGGCACGTCGGTGTATTTTCGCCCGGACCCGATCATTTTCGGGAAGCAGACGACCTTCGATTCGACCCTGTTACGGAACACGCTGGAAGCCAAATCCTATCTGCACAAAGGACTCCGGCTCTCGTTCAAGGACGGGCACACGCACGAGTTCGTCCATGAGCAGGGTATCGAAGAATACCTCGTCAAGCTCGTGAAGGATCGTGGCTCGAACCCCACTGCGGACTTCGTGTTTTATCTGGAGCGTCGCCTGGACAACACCGCTGCGGACGGCTTTGCCATGGAAGTCGCCCTGCAATGGACCGATGAACCCGCGGAATTCATCCGGAGTTACGTGAACGGCGTGGCCACGTCGAGCGGCGGCACGCATGAATCGGGTCTGCGCAGCGGCATCGTGAAGGCCATGCGTCATTACATGGAGACGCACAACCTCACGCCGAAAGGGCTCAGTATCCAGGCCGATGATATTCGCGAAGGCATGGCCTGCGTCCTGAGCGTTCTCATTCTGTCTCCGCAATTTCAGGGCCAGACCAAGGAACGGCTCAATAATCCCGAGGTCCAGGGGCTTGTGGACAACGCCCTGCGACCACCCCTGGAAAATTTTCTTCACGAAAATCAAACCATTGCCGAAACCCTGGTCGGCCGCATGATCCTGGCGGCGCGCGCGCGGGAAGCGTCCCGTGAGGCGTCAAAGGCCGTCATCCGCCAATCTGCCGTGAGTCATCGCCTGAATCTGCCGGGCAAGCTGACGGACTGCCAAAGCACGGATCCTGCATGCAGCGAGCTGTTCGTGGTGGAAGGGGATTCCGCAGGAGGGACAGCCAAGCAGGGCCGCGATCTGAACACCCAGGCCATCTTCCCCATCCGGGGCAAGGTGCTGAACACGGAGGAACTGACCCTCGGCAAGGTGGTGGAGAACAAGGAACTGTCGGACCTGGTCAAAGTCCTGGGCTGCGGGATCGGGCGGGATTTCGATCTCAAGAAGTTGCGATACCACAAGATCATCCTGCTCATGGACGCGGACGTCGATGGCTACCACATCAGCACGTTGCTGCTTACCTTCTTTTTCCGGCACGTCCCGGAATTGATCAGGCAGGGATACGTGTATCTTGCTCAACCGCCCCTCTACCGCATCGACGTGGGGAAGACCGTCCATTGGGCAGGCTCGGATGAAGAGAAGGAACACGTTCTGGCCAAGGCCCCGGGCAATACCAAGCCGGTCATCAGCCGATTCAAGGGGCTCGGCGAAATGTTTCCTCAACAGCTCAAGGAGACGACAATGGATCCCGGGACGCGCCGGCTCCTGAAAGTCGAACTGCAGGATGAACTCGATACCGACCGCACCTTCCGGGATCTCATGGGCAAACGCACCGAAGCCCGGTATGAGTTTCTGATGGCCAATGCCGCCCTCGCCGATCATCTGGACGTGTAGGCCGCGCCCTTGCTCCCATCCGTCATGCCGGACTTGATTCGGCGCCAGAAAAAAGAAAAGGCAAAGGACCTGGATTCCCGCTTTCGCGGGAATGACGTATTTGGAGGCCGGACTCCTCCAGTCGTCATGTCGGACGCGGTCCGGCGCCAGAAAGACTGAAAGACAAGACCAAGAAAAAGCCCTGGATCCCCGATTACAAACGTCGGGGATGACGAATGGGGGCGTGCGCGGGAATGACGGATCGGGGCATTGGCGGGGATGACGAGATACACCCAATGCTCTGTCATGGCCCAGGGTCTGCACAGACGGGGCTTTGTCCTGAGACGCGGAGGGCGGTAGAATCCACGTCAGATGGAACCCCTCGAATTCGTGAAACATTATCATGCCCAAACCAAGCATGATTTCAACCGTTATGCCCGCGCCCTCGGGTACATGGACTGGGCCAACCAGCCCGATCCCTTTCGGCGTTATGAAGGAACGATGCTCTATGAATTGCCGCTGATCGAGGCTGGGGATGATCCGGTGGCGCCTGCGTATGCCTCGTTGTTTTCCTCACCACCGATTCCGCCGCAACCCCTGAATCTGAACGGGCTTTCCCGATTTTTCGAATACGGCCTCTCCATCACCGCGTGGAAGGAGTACGGGGGGAATCGCTGGGCGTTGCGCAGCAATCCGTCCAGCGGCAACCTGCACCCCACCGAAGGCTATCTGCTGATCAGGGAAACTCCCGGGCTTCCGCTGCAACCCGGGCTCTACCATTATGCTCCCAACGAACATGGGCTGGAGCACCGGTGGCAGGGCTCGAACGAGTTCCTCGAAGCCCTCCTTCGCCCCTTTCCTGCGCAATCCTTTTTCGTCGGGCTGAGTTCGGTTCATTGGCGGGAGGCCTGGAAATACGGGGAGCGGGCGTTTCGCTACTGCCAGCACGACGTTGGCCATGCGCTGGGCACGCTTCGGATTGCCGGAGCCGCCCTGGGTTGGCGCGTGTTCCTGCTCGCCGGGCTTGCCGATCACACGATGAGCCTTCTTCTCGGCTTGAACCGGTTGCATGAATTTGAACACGCCGAGCCCGAATGTCCCGAACTCATGTGCGTCGTCTGTCCCGCAGACGACTCCCGGACGGAAGCCCTGCCGCTCACCGTCGAGCAGGCCGTTCTCGAGCATTGGGAACACGGCGACTGGCGAGGCCAGGCCAATCGACTAAGCCGGGACGATCCCGTTTCCTGGGACATTATCGACGCCGTGACCAAGGCGTCCTGGAAACCCGCCACTGAAGCGTTTGGAATAGTCCCTGCGCCGTGCCCGGAACAGGGCGGGATCGAACCGGCCTCCCCTCCCGATCCCGGACCGAACGTGCTCTCGGCCCACCACGTCATTCATCAACGCCGAAGTGCCGTGGCGTTTGACGGGCACACGTCGATTGCCGCGGAACGATTCTTCGCGATGCTGGCGCGCGTCATGCCTCACGCCACCCGACCCGTTGCCCAACGACCGATGCCGTGGGATTCGCTCCCGTGGGAGCCCACCATTCACCTGGCTCTCTTCGTTCATCGGGTCGACGGCCTCCTGCCCGGGCTCTACATGCTCCTGCGACGTTCGGACCCTGCGCTCAAGGCCACCTTGCAACAATCCATGCATCAACAATTCGTCTGGACCGTTCCCGCACAATGTCCGGAAACGCTTCCCCTGTACCTGTTGGAGGATGGGAACGCGCAACGCCTGGCCATGCAGTTGAGTTGCCACCAGGAAATCGCAGGAGCCGGGGCGTTTTCCCTGGGGATGATTGCGGAATTCGAGGCGTCGTTGGAGAACCATGGCCCGTGGTTCTACAAGCGCCTGTTCTGGGAAACCGGCCTCATCGGGCAGGTGCTGTACCTGGAGGCGGAAGCGGCCGGTGTTCGTGCAACGGGCATCGGGTGTTTTTTCGATGATCCCGTGCATCGCGTCCTCGGCTGGTATCCCGAGACGCGCTTTCAGTCCCTGTATCACTTCACCGTGGGTGGAGCCGTGGAGGATCATCGCCTCACCACCCTGCCTCCCTATGGCAAACGGAGAGGGACGCCGTGAACAGGAAGGCATCTGGCGGGCCTCAACCTTTGCTTTTTCTTTTTTCTGGATGCCGGATCAAGTCCGGCATGACGGTGGGGGATACCGGATCGGAGTCCGGCATGACGACTGCTCGCCTGTGGTCTTCTGGATGCCAGGTCGGAGTCCGGCATGACGGATTGTAGGTATCCGGCAGGACGGCAGGGCGGAGAGGGAGGCAGGACGCATGGAAGGTGGGAGCCCGTTCTCTTGCAGTCTGCCCATGGAATAGGATAGGGTTATGACTATTCAATCCGGCTCGACTCGCGAGATCGTTTCCTTCAGCGACACCGAGCATCATCCACGATCAAGGAGGACGTCATGAATCCACTCGACTCGATCCCCGGCACGATAGCCGCAGGATTCGTACTGACCGTCGTTCTATATTTTTTCGTGAAACTGCTTGTCTAGCACTTCTTGAACGTTTCCTGTACTTCCCTGCAATCAACCGAAAGAGGATATACAAATGGAAACCTTATTAGCTTGGGGACATTTTCTGGCGGGTATCACCTGGATCGGTATTTTGTATTATTTCAATTTCATTCAAGTGCCCTTTTTGGGAAAGGTCACTCCTGAAACCAAGGCTGAAGCCTTCAAACATTTAGTCCCGAACGCCCTCTGGTGGTTCCGCTGGGGCGCGCTCGCCACGTGGCTGTTCGGGGCCCTGCTCCTGATGAACCAAGCGCGATTCGCCTCGGCATTCGCCCTGCAGGGGCAAGATGCCATCATCGGAATGGGGGCTTGGCTCGGAACCATTATGCTTTTGAACGTCTGGGGCATTATCTGGCCCAATCAGAAAAAGGTCCTGGGGCTCAAGGAGGCCACCGCGGACGAGAAGAAACAATCCGCCCGCATGGCCCTGTTGGCTTCGCGGACCAATACGATGCTTTCGATTCCCATGTTGTTCTTCATGGCCTCGTCCGGGCATCCATCCGCCGGGCTGTTTTAAACGGAGGAGAAGCGTTATGGTGCAGTCATCCGTTGCAATGACGGGGCGTCATGCCACCCGTCTCCTTCTCCTGCTGATGGCGGCGTCGTGGATTTTCACGACGGGGGCATGGGCAAACGACACTGAAGGCTTCTTCGCCGGGATTCGGTTCGGCCATGAACTCGCCGACGTGGAAAAGACCAAAAGCGTCTTTTACAACGCCGGGGTGCTCCCCTCCCATCCGAATGGCAGTGCCTTGGCGACCACGAATAGCGAAGGCGATGGATTCAATTCGTTCTCGGCGAACCTGGGCTATCGCCTGTTCTTGTCCGACCGGGTCTACCTTTCCGGCGAGGTCGAAGGGGCGATCTACTCCAATGCGGTGCAGGGCTTTCTTCGGGGCACGTACAGAGGAGACGCACACCCCATTCCCTCCCAGAACGTCCTGCCCGGCGCCTGGAAAGTGGAAAAGAACCACAGCCTCGGGTTCAACGCCCGCTTGGGGTACGTGCCTCAGGGCTTTGCCTTTCTGGGCGCAGGCCGCTCCATCTACCTGATTTCCGGGGTGAAGTGGCTGGATGCGACGTTTGAATCCGCCTATGATAATTTTGGCGATGGGGCTGCCGCCATTCGCGGCGTAACCCGCAAGACACGGGATGCGGTTCCCTGGCTCATCGGAGGCGGCCTGGAGTTCGGGAGCAGCACCAATCGCTTCGACGTGCGTATCCACTATTCGAATTGGAGCATGGACTACGCCAGCGGATCCGGGGCCACGGAACAGAGTGCCTATGTGCCGTATGATTTTGAAGTCGACGAAGTCGGCGTCTCATTGGGATATACCAGATCGTTTACCCTCGGCCTGTAAGGTCGCGTCTACGCCGATCCTGCCCCAAGAGACGCGGGGCAGACTTCGGCCATCCGCAGAACCCGCGGCGTCGCATCGAGGTTGAGCAACGATGAGCCGAGCCGGGCCGTGATTGTGGGCGCCGGTTCATTCCGTCATAATTTTCACGAAAGAGGAGACCATGAGCAAGACTCTCAAGGGCACCCAGAGCCATGATAATCTCAAGGCCGCGTTCGCCGGGGAATCCCAGGCCAATCGCCGGTATCTGTATTTTGCACGCCGGGCCGATATCGAAGGGTACACGGACATCGGCGGCCTGTTCCGCGACACGTCCGAAGCCGAAACCGGCCATGCCTTCGGTCATCTGGATTTTCTGAAGGAAGTCGGGGACCCCGCCACGGGCGAGCCCATCGGGAACACCGAATCGAATCTCAAGGCCGCCATCGAAGGCGAAACCTACGAGTACACGCAAATGTATCCGGGTATGGCCAAAACCGCTCGGGAAGAAGGCTTCGAAGAGCTGGCGGAATGGTTCGAGACCCTGGCCAAGGCGGAACGCTCCCACGCCAACCGCTTCACCAAAGGGCTGGAGTCTCTCAGCAACGCGTAATCCCTGCTACACCCCATGGAGCGGAGTCGCCGTGTTCCACGACTCCGCCTCGCGTGGGTTCCCAGAGCTTCGTTGAAAAACCTTCACCTCATTTCCCCTGACTGGACGCGGGACGATCTCGTCCAGGAGACGAATCGCGTGTTCGACGTCTGCGACGGCTGTCGTCGATGCTTCAACCTCTGTCCTTCCTTCAACACGCTGCTGGACCGGATCGACGAGTACGAGAGCGACGTCTCCCGCATGGCCGCCGCGGATTATGAACGGGTCGAACGGGAATGCTACTACTGCAAGCTCTGTTACAACCACTGCCCGTACACGCCGCCCCATGACTACCAAATCGATTTCCCGCGTCTCATGGCCGCGTGGAAAAAGCAACGGGTCCGGGAACAGGGGGCATCCTGGCGCGATCGCCTGCTGATCAAAACGGACCTGATCGGAAGAATGGGAGGCCTGACCGCCTCGCTGACCAATTGGGCACTCTCGACGCCGTGGATCCGGACCCTGCTGGAAACGATGATCGGCCTGCACCGGGATCGGCACGTGCTCGCCTTTTCCCGGGAAAGCTTTCCCGCGTGGTGGCACAAACGCGGCCCTGCCCTGCACCCCGCGGGTGCCACACACAAGGTCGTGCTGTTCCCGAGTTGCATGGTGAACTATCAGGCCACCGACGTCGGGAAAGCCACGGTGCAGGTGCTGGCCAAGAACCACGTGGAGGTCGTCGTACCCGAGGGGCAACGCTGTTGCAGCATGCCGTCCTTCGATCTCGGGGATACCGAGACCATGGTGCAGACCGCCATGCACCACGTCCGCCTGTTTCTGCCGTATCTGGACCAGGGGTATGACCTGGTCGTCCCGACCCCCAGTTGCAGCCTCATGTTCAAACGGGAATATCCGTATCTGCTGCCAACGCCCGAGGTGACGAGGCTGGCCGAACGCACGTTCGACGTCTGTGAATACCTGATGCGGCTCAACAAAGAGGGGGCCTTGTCAACGGATTTCAGGTCCGTGCCGCAACGCATTGCGTATCAGGTGCCCTGTCATCTGCGTGATCAGAACATCGGCTTCAAATCCAAGGAGCTCCTGGAACTCACGGGCGCCCGGGTCGAGGTGATTGAAAAATGTTCCGGCCACGATGGGTCCTGGGGCGCCAAGGTCGAATTTTTCGAACGTTCCATGAAGATCGCTCAAAAGGCCGTCCGCGCCGTTTCCGATTGCGAACCCGACCTGGTGGCGTCGGATTGTCCGCTTTCGGCGCTGCAACTCGATCAGGCCGGGGCCACGCATTCGACCAACAGGACCCGACATCCCATACAGATCATTCGCGACGCGTACAACCTGCCCTCATGACCCCTTTGACTCAAGCCGATCTCCTCTCTCACGCCGACTATGAGGCGCAACGTCAGACGTTGCGGCAGGAGATTATCGCCCTCAAGAAACGACGCCGGATTGCCGTGGGGCCCCTGGTCACGCTGATCTTCGAGAATCGACGGACGATTCTCTTTCAGATTCAGGAAATGCTTCGGGTCGAACGCATCTTCGACCCGGTGAAAATCCAGGATGAACTCGACGTGTACAATGCTCTGCTTCCCCGAACGAGCGAACTCAGTGCTACCGTGATGATTGAAATTACAACACAGGAACGCATCCGGGAGATTCTGGATTCCTTTCAGCATTTCGATCGATCAGACACGTTGGCGCTCACCGTCCGGGACCAGGTCGCGTTTGCCGACTTCGAGGCCGGCCACAGCAAGGAGGACAAAATCAGTGCGGTCCATTTTGTCCGCTTTCCGGTTCCTGCATCTTTTCGGCACGCGCTTGGAGAGGACGGCGCACCAGCCGGCATTCGGATTACCCATGAGCACTACCGGGCTGAGGCGAACGTCCCATCGGCCCTGCGGGAAGAATGGCTGAAGGACCTGGACGCCTGAGTATTTTTTCAGAATTTTTTCTTCGACAAATTGACAACCACCGGGAGGGTGGTTATGATTAATCTTCAGCAACGTTCTGGATCGTCCGGAGGCGTCTAACCTATTCATCTTATATGTGAGCGGAGGGATTTATGGTTACGATCACCCCAATGGCCGAAGAAAAGATCAAAGAGCTGATCCACGATGAAGAAGAAGACGTGATCGGATTGCGGATCTACGTCAAAGGCGGCGGGTGCAGCGGCTATCAATACGGGATGTCCTTTGAATCCAAGATGGATGATGATGACACGGTGATTGAAAAAGGCAACGTCAAAGTCATCGTCGATTCGCAAAGCGCTCCCATGCTGAACGGCGCGGAAGTCGATTACGTCGACAGCCTGCAAGGCTCCGGGTTTGCGATCAAGAACCCGCAAGCCAAAAGCACGTGCGGATGCGGTAGTTCTTTCAGCACTTGATCCCCGCGCATTCGACCTCGAAAAGGCCAGGCGTTCCACCCGTAAGGGCAAGAACCCTGGCCTTTTTCGTTACAGCGCCGATCATCGAGCATGACGCGATCCACCCTCACGAAGCGAATCGAGTTTTCCGCGTCCCATCGGTACTTCCGAACGGAATGGGACGAGGCGCACAATCAGCGGGTTTTTGGCC
Organism: Nitrospirales bacterium; assembly: GCA_965221365.1. GTDB lineage: Bacteria > Nitrospirota > Nitrospiria > Nitrospirales > UBA8639 > Bin75. The sequence goes on from OZ244884.1 coordinate 837,023, forward strand.
CTTGTAGCCAGGAACATGGGCACAATTATCTCCTCGAAGTGACCCTGGACGGCCGAGTCGATCCCGTCACGGGCATGATCATCAATTTGTACGACCTGAAACACATCGTCACGGACGTGCTCGAAGAGTTCGACCATAAACACCTCAACCTCGATACCCCCTACTTTGACCGGCTGGTCCCCACCACTGAAAATCTTGCCCTGGTGCTGTGGAGGAAATTCCGCGCGCGCCCCGAGACCCGGGAAGTCAAATCGATCCGGATTTGCGAAGGTGACGACCTGTGGGCCGAACTTCATTCGCCGAACCACCCGACGTCATGGGACGATGAGGAACCGACCGAAGCCCTGCTGACCCGCCGGTATGTTCTGCCGGTCCCCCTCCACGCGGCGTCTTCCCACGTGGACACGTGGCTCCGTTCCTTGGACGTCACGGTGGAAGGCCCGATCGACCCCATCACGGGTCGCGTCACGGACGTCACGGCATTGGACGAACGGGTACGCACCAGGGTCCTCGACGACCTGACGAATCCGTCGTCCCCTCCCCAATGGGCCTCCCAACCAATGACCCTGGCCACCCTGGCCACCGTCCTCTGGGCCCGATTGGCCGACGTGGCCGATGGACGCCTCGCACGACTCAGGCTCAACGATCAACACGACCTGAGCCTGGACTATTCGGCATAAACAGACGGTGCCTTTGGGCTCCTGCCGTCTTCTGTTTTTTTCACCCGGGTTCGTCGTCGCGGATTCGCCAGAAGACGGGGAAGCGGGGTTTGCCCGCATCGGTGAATCCCTGGTATTTGAAGGTTATCGTCGCACCAATAGGCGGCGGAGCTTTTCGCTCGTCATCGGAAAAGCCAACGCCGATCCTCACGGTGCCCCCGTCCGCGGTGCGCACGGTCACGCTGCCCATCATCCCGGCGAATTTTCCCTTACCGGGATTGTGCGCAATGACGATTCCTTCGGCATCATCGAATCGTTTCAGCTTCAACAAATCCATGCTGCGTCCACCACGATAGCGCGAGTCGCCGTGGTGCAACATCAGCCCTTCGCCACCGGCCAACGTGACGTCGTCCAGTCTGTTCAGCAGCAACGTGTGATCGGCGATTTTTTCCTGGACGACGACGTCAAGAAATTCGCTTGGTGCCCTCGCAACGACGGCTCGCAGATGTTGCAGGCGCACGTCAAACACGTCGGGGTCGTCCGGCAAGTCAAAGACCATGTAACGCACCTGCCGCCACCCGTCATGCGGAATCTTGCGCGTGACGATGGAGACCGTCTCCTCAAATCGTCCACGGCCAGCCCACAATTCTCCATCCAGCGCAATCCCTGGAAATCCGGCGGTAAACCATGACGGGGCGGAAAACACGTTGCCACCTCGTGAAATCAGGTGCTCGCCGTCCCAAAATGCCCGCACTCCATCCAGTTTTTCACTCACCCAGTAGACGGAAAGGTCGATATCCTGTTGGTATTTTTTGGCAAGCAGAAGATCGGGAGCTTCCCCCTTGCCAACCGGAGGGAGCAGCGCGGTGAAAAGGAAGAAGGCGGCCAGGAACCTTGTCGTCCTCCATAACACGTGTCGCATCTCCATTTTCCTTGCCTCGACTCGATGGATGCGTCGAGTAGGCACGTCTGCGGCTTCGTAACGTACCCCACAACGAGCAGTCAACCCGTCCATAGCCGGCCAGTCACCTGCATTCGTCATGCCGGGCGCGATCCGGTATCCAGAGGAAGAAAGGAAAAAGCAACAAAACCCTGGATTCCCGCTTCCGCGGGAATGACGACTGGGGCGTTCAACCGTCATGCCGGACCCCGATCCGGCATCCAGAAGACTGAAGGACAAGACCAAGAAAAATCCCTGGATCCCCGATTAAAAATGTCGGGGATGACGAATGGAGGCGTTCAACCGTCATGCCGGACTCCGATCCGGCATCCAGAAGACTGAAGGACAAGACCAAGAAAAATCCCTGGATCCCCGATTAAAAATGTCGGGGATGACGAATGGAGGCGTTTCAGGAATAACGGAGGGCGCGTGAGGAATGTCGAAGCGGTGCAGGAATGACGCAAAGTGCCTCTCAACCGTCATGCCGGATCTCCGGTCTACAGAAAAACCAAAGGCGCCATTCGTCATGCCGGACCCCGATCCAGCATCCAGAAGACTGGAAGACAAGACCAAGAAAAAACCCCTGGATCCCCGATTAAAAATGTCGGGGATGACGATTGGGGGCGTTTCAGGAATAACGGAGGGCGCGTGAGGAATGTCGAAGCGGTGCAGGAATGACGGAGAGGGGGGGGGCAAGGATGACGAATGGGGTCTTCGCAGGAATGACGGATGGGGTTCCGTCGGAATGGACCACCCGGTATCGAGGAAAGGCGCGCAGGTTAGTTCTGATTTCGGAAGAAAAGGGTCAGGTATCGAGCAGGTATTGCCGGATGAGGGTCAGCAATTCGTCTTCTTCGACTTTGCCTTCGCGGGTCAGCAGGAGAGTCCCCTGGGAATAGAGATGCGTGGTGGGATACGTTGCAAACTGGTGCTGTTTTTTAATTTCCCGACACTTGCCCGGTACGTGCATCCTGGCTTTTCCAATCCGAACGTCGGGAAGCTTTCCGGCCACCTCTGCCAGGATGGGATCATAGGCCGCGCAGGGTTCGCAGGAGGCAATGCCATAGGCGATCACCGTTGCTTGCGCAGCCTTGAATTCTTCGTAATTTTCGTCGGTGACGTTTTCGACGGTTCCGGCCATTCTGAAAGTCCTTCGTGAGCCATCAAGGGGGATTCCCCGTTCAGGGAGCCCCCCTCGCCCATGGCTCGACTCTGCGGTCAGTTCAACTGTTTCAAGGCTTCCAGAATTTCCTGGTCATCCCGAGCCGTTTTGATTTCCTGCACCTTGACGTAGGCGACCTTGCCTTCCTTATTCACAATCACCGTGGCTCGTTTGGAGCAATTGAGGTCCGCAAAATACAATCCGTACGCCTTGCAGACCGTACGATGCATATCGGCCAACAGGGTGTGTTTGAGTTCGAGTGAGTCGGCCCAGGCCTTGTGAGAAAAAAAGCTGTCCGTGCTCACACCGAACACTTCGGCGTTGGCATCGGAGAAGTTCGGAAAATCGTCCGTCAAGCATTTGTTCTCACCCGTACAGACCGGACTCCAATCGAGGGGATAAAAGGCCAGCACCACGTTCTTTTGGCCCTTAAAACTACTCAACGTGACTTCGTTGCCATCCTGATTCTTCAGAGTGAAATCAGGGGCCACGTCGCCTACTTTTATTTCTGGCGCAACATCAGACATGCAACCGCCTCCTTCTTGAATGTGTGATACAATGGGTAAACGCGTTTCATTTGCAGGGTTTTTTCGTAGCATGCCGTTTGAGGATTTGTCAACTGGACAGCCATCGAGGCATGCTCGGCCCACGTCGATGCCGTGGCAGCCCTCCATTGGACATTGACCGCTTGTCTTTTGGAACAACCAAGGGTATCGTCACTGTAAGCCCTATCCACTAGATGAATCATCTCACCTTGACCATACGCACGTTGCTGTCTCGTCTCCACGTCCTGAAGACCCGTCTTCTGACCAAACACCTGGTGTGGGGCGTCCTGATTTTCAGCGGGCTGGCGGCCGTGGGAACGGCAACGGTCGCCTGGCATCTTGCCACCGGACTGCCCTCGCTCAGAGGGCTCCGGGATTACCAGCCGAGCCTGATCACCAAAGTGCAGGCGGACGACCGCCAGCTCATAGGACAATTCTACGTGGAACGCAGAATTCTGACGCCCCTTCGTGACGTGCCCCAGCATCTGATTGACGCCGTCATTGCAGTGGAAGATGCCAGGTTTTTTGAGCACCCGGGCCTGGACGTCTGGGGGATCCTTCGAGCCGCGTGGACGAATTTCAAGCGCGGGGGAACCATCGAGGGGGCCAGTACGATTACGCAGCAATTGGCGAGGACCCTGTTTTTAACCCCGGAACGGACCTTCCAGCGAAAAATACGGGAACTCTTTCTGGCGCTCAAGATGGAATTCATTCTGACGAAAGCGCAAATTCTCGAGATGTATCTCAACCAGATCTACTTCGGCCATGGGGCCTACGGGATTGGCACCGCGTCCTTGACGTATTTCGGGAAAGCATTGTCCGAATTGCAATTGCCCGAGTCGGCCCTGCTCGCCGGGTTACTCAAGGCTCCCAATACCTATTCCCCCTATAAAAACTACGCCCTCGCGAAGAAACGCCAGGAACACGTGCTGGGACGCATGGTCCAGGCCGGCTTTCTCACGGAGGTCCAGGCTCGGGAGGCGAGCGGGACCGCTCTCGCCTTTACCCGCCAATCCGTTGAACGCGTGGCTCCGTACTTTCTTGAAGACGTCCGGCAATATCTGGTCAATGAATACGGTGAGACCATGGCGTACAAAGGCGGGTTGCAGGTTTCCACGACCCTGAATATCGAGATGCAACGCCTGGCCGAGCAGGCCATCCGGAAGGGATTGCGTGCACTCGATAAACGACAGGGCTGGCGCGGGCCGCTCCGTCATGAGGAACAACCGGCCACGCTTCCCGAAGAACCGCCCCCGGTCTTTCCCGAATTCGGGGACATCCTGGAAGGCCAGGTCGTGGCCGTCTCTGACAAAGACGTGACGGTCCTGGCGCACAACCTGCTCGGGACCATCGGCTTGGCGGATATGCGCTGGGCTGAACGCCGACTCTCCCAGGAAGCGTCCGTCACCGACGCGACGGTGGTTCCCGTTACCTCGGCCCGGCAATTGGTCAAACCGGGAGACGTGATCGAAGTCTCGTTGCGATCGACTTCCTCCGACGAGGTCCGATTCCGTCTGGATCAGACGCCCCTGGTCGAAGGCGCGCTCATTGCGATCGATCCCCGAACCGGCGCGATTCGAGCCATGGTCGGCGGCTATCGGTTCGAACGGAGCCAATTCAACCGCGCCCTGTTGGCGATCCGGCAACCCGGATCTGCGTTCAAGCCGATCATTTATGCCACGGCCCTCGATCAAGGACTGACGCCTGCCACGCTCATTCTGGATGCGCCCGTGGTCTACGAGGAGGAAGAGCCCGGAAAAACCTGGAAACCGGAAAACTATGAAAAACGTTTTTTCGGCCCCATCACCTTGCGAGAAGCCTTACGTCACTCCAGAAACGCGGCAACGGTCCGCCTGCTCGAACAGATCGGCATTCACCGCGTGATCGATTTTTCCCGCTCACTCGGGGTCCAAAGCCCATTGAGCCCGGATCTGTCCTTGGCGCTCGGCTCTTCCGGCACGACGCTCGAAGAACTCACCGCGGCCTATGGGGTTTTTGCCAACCAGGGACTGGTGCTGAAACCCTATACCATTTCTCTGGTCAAGGATCAGCATGACCGCATCCTGGAACAACACGTGTTCGAACCTCAGCGCGTGGTCTCCAGAGAAACGGCCTATTTGATTACACACATGATGATGGACGTCATTCGAAGCGGAACCGGCAAACGCGCCCGCTCGATCGGACGCCCCCTGGCCGGCAAAACCGGCACGACCAACAGTTACCGCGACGCGTGGTTTGTCGGATATGCGCCGAATCTGGTCGCCGGGGTCTGGGTAGGCTTCGACAGCGTGGGCACACTCGGGAAAGTGGAATCCGGCGCCCGTGCCGCCCTGCCCATCTGGAAGGACTTCATGACCGGTGCCCTCAACGGGCTCCCGGTCCTCACCTTCTCGCCTCCGGAAGGCATTCAGTTCGTCGAGGTGGATCGAGCAACCGGCACCCCGGTGGACGGGCCCTCACTCGGGACCACGACCGAGGCTTTTGCAAAGGGAACGATTCCTGACCCGTCCGTCAACCCGGTCGAGCCCCTGGATTTCTATGAATTCGATCAGCTCGACAAAACCCGCTAGAGAACGGGCCAGCAACGATCAAACGCCTCGCTCATACGACCACGGCCGTCATTCACCTGCCCCTTAAAACTAGGCTGAAATAAAGTTTGAGTTTTAAATAGCCTATTTCGCTCACCGGGCCTCGACCTGCCTTCCGTTCACCTGCCAATGACCGTATTCGTGGCCGCCGAAGGGTTTGCCGCCCACGTGGAACATGACTGGGTCCCGGCCGAACGGGCACTGCCTATCGAACTGCGCCCACTCCCCAACGGTGGCGCCGTTGTCTTCCGCGACGGCACAGGCACCCTTCCGGGACTCAAGGGCCGATTGCATCCCATCCGTGATCCTCATGACCGAACCTACCTGTACGCGGACACGATCGTCATCAACGAAGGCCTGCAACAGCCGGTGGCGGTTGTTCCCGGCGAAGCGCTGCGTTTGACCGATGCCAACGGCAAGGAACGACTGGTGCGCATCATCGGGATCATCGGCCGTTCGGCACTGGTAGAGTATGCCAGCGGAAACCTGAAGAGCTAACGAAGGGTCTTCGCACCGCATCTGAACGACGCCGTACGGGGAGTGGAACGCGACGTGTTCCGGGGCACCATCCGCGTACCCGACTAACGGGGCTTTCCGGAGACCTCGATGGCACCCCAGCCGTGACGTGGTGGACCGACCGGGTTGCGCATGCCGTGCACGTCGCTCGGGACGGGAGCCCCGTCCTCTACTGCGCGTCCTGGTATTCTTCGTGCCAGGCCATCTGAATGGCTTCGAGTTTTTTTTCGTTGGAACCCGCGGGGTCGTCCGTGAATTCCGGCCAAGCCACAATCCACGCATGCAGATCGGTAAAGCGAACGGTCAGCGGATCGAGGTCCGGATGTTCTTCGTGAAGTCGCAGGGCAATGTCTTCGGCCATCTCCCACGTTAATTCTTGCGACATGTAGTGCTCCCGGGTGCGAGACGTTCAATCCGTCACTTCGGACAGTTTTTTGCTTTCGAGGGCTTCCTTGAGCGTGGCGTCCATCAGGACTTCGGCCAGATGATGGGTGACTTGTTCCACGTCTGCAATCCTGGCCCGAATGAGGCGGTGGTCTTCCTGAGCCTTGGCCACGCGCAGGGCTTCGATGCCCTGACGAATGGTCTGATCTTCCTCCTTCGTAATCAGATCCGTTCCCCGTTTCAGCGCCTTCTCGGTGGCCACGATAATCGCCTCGGCCTCGGTCCTGGCCTCGATCACCTGACGAGCCTTAATGTCCTCCGCGGCAAATTGGAACGATTCCCGGATCATGGTTTCGACTTCGTCGTCCGTCAGGCCATGGGAGGGTTTGACGCGAACGGATTGGGATTCCCCGGTCCGAACATCGGAGGCCGTGACGTTGAGAATCCCGTTTGCATCGATCAGAAACGTGACTTCGATGCGCGGAACCCCTGCCGGCAACGGCGGGACCCTGAGCTGAAATCGGGCCAGGCTTCGGTTGTCCTTCACGAGTTCGCGCTCCCCTTGCAGGATGTGAATGTCCACCGCGGTCTGGCCATCCGCGTAGGTGGTAAACATTTCCTTGGCACTTGTGGGGACGGTCGTATTCCGACGGATCAGGGGACTCATGACGTTGCCCATGGTTTCGATGCCCAGGGACAAGGGCGTCACGTCGAGCAGGAGCAGGTCCTTGTTCTCGCCGGCCAGAATGCCGGCCTGGACCGCGGCCCCCAGCGCCACGACCTCATCGGGATTCAGGTCGCAGTGGGGCGTCTTCCCAAACAGTGCGCCCACGCGGGAGCGGAGCAACGGTATCCTGGTGCTGCCGCCGACCAGGACCACTTCATCGATCTGATGGGGCTCCAGCCCGGCGTCGCTCAACGCGCGGCGACAGGGAAGCATGGTCTGCTCGACCAAATCCAGGATCAGGGCTTCGAATTCATCACGTGACCACGTTCGTTCATAGGTCCCGTGGTCATCGGGCAGGGGGATGGCCATGTGCGCCTGCTGTTCGTCCGACAAGCGGATTTTGGTTTTCTCGGCTTCAAGACGGATGATCTGCATCAGTTCCGGCGAATCTTCCGCTTTCACGCCGTGCCGAGCGGAGAGGTCCCGGATGACCGCATCGACCAGCCGTCTGTCGAAATCGTCTCCGCCGAGATGCGTGTTCCCATTGGTCGCCAGCACCTCGAAGATGCCATCCTTGAGTTTCAGGATGGAGATGTCAAAGGTTCCGCCGCCGAGATCATAGACGGCCACGGACCCCTGCGTGTGCTTTTGCAGTCCATAGGCCAACGACGCCGCGGTCGGTTCATTGAGGATACGCAGCACGTCCAGGCCGGCGATGAGGCCGGCGTCCTTCGTCGCCTGTCGCTGGCTGTCGTTAAAATACGCGGGGACCGTGATGACGGCCTTGGTGATGTCTTCACCCAGGTGCGCTTCCGCTCTCAGCTTGAGTTCCTTGAGAATCATGGCGGAGATTTGCGGGGGCGAATAGGTTTTCTCGCCCACCTGAATGCGAATCACGCCGCCCTTTTCCTGTAAGGCATACGGGAAATATTTCAATTCTTCCGCCACGTCGGCCACGGCTTTTCCCATGAATCGTTTCACGGAATAAATCGTTCGGGACGGATCACGGACAAGATGTTCCTTGGCCGGGTCGCCGACCAGGAGCCCGTTATCCGTCAGGCCGACGATCGAGGGGACCTGGGACTGGCCACGTTTTCCGAGTATGACTCGCGGGCCGTCTTCGGCCATATACGCGACCAATGAATTCGTCGTGCCGAGATCAATGCCGACTATCGGTGCCATACGCGTCTTCCAGGGTTTCGTCCGTCGCCGCGATCAGATCATTCACGATGTTCTTCACGTACGTGCGGTTCGATAAAATTTCCTGCATGCGTGAGAGGATCTCGTGCTTTTGCGCCGATCCGGAAGGATCATCTTGCAGGGCGTCCCATCGGGCAAACTGCTCCCGCAGGCCTTGTTCCATGTCCGCTTTTCTGGCTTCGAGCATTCGGCGGGCGGTTTGCAGTTTCGTGAGCAGGGCCTTCCGACGTTCGGCAGAGACTCCGACGGACGCCCGGAACTCGTCCAAATCCTCTTGCAACTCCAGGATTTCATCGAACAGCTCGGCCGGCGGGGAGGACCGAATGTCTTTGGCCGACCCGGCCTCAAGGCGAATAAGGTACTCGGCTCGTTGCAGGGGATCTTTCAACGTTCGATACGCGGCGTTCAACAACGCGGTGTTCCCGAGGCTGATCGTCTTTTCTCCCTCGTCTTTTGTCGCGAAATAGTCGGGATGAAAACTCCGGCTCATGGCGTAGAAGGTCTCTTCCAGGGCTTGTTCGTCCAGGTTCAATTTGCGGGGCACGTTCAGACAGGTAAAATAGTCGAGTTCCCTGGACAGGGGCTGCACCTTGACGCAGCGATCACAGAAATACTCCCCGGACATTTCAGATTGACAATGCCAGCACATGCTGCGAGCCATCTGCAGATCACGGGTTCGCTGTGGTGTCTCCTGGTTCATCCCCTTGCACAACGGGCATGGGAGGACTGCCCCATGCCCGCGCTCCCTTCACGCATGCTTCACGCATGCCGGTTCACGGTCTTACGCTGAAAACGATTCTCCGCACCCACAGGTCTTGGTCGCGTTGGGATTCAGAAACTTGAACCCTCCGCTGACCATATCCTTTTGATAGTCGAGCTCCATGCCTTCGAGATAAATGGCGCTCTTTGCGTCGATAATGACTTTCACGCCGCCCTGCTCGCACACCGTATCGAACTCGCCGATCCTGTCGTCGAAATTGATCGTATAACTCAGCCCGGAGCATCCACCGCCCTTGACGCCCAGGCGAAGGCCGCCTTCGGTCAGATCCTGAACGTTCATGAGCCGTTTCACTTCCTCAACCGCCGCGTCCGTCAACGTGACGAGGGGCGTCTGAGTGGTTGGCGAGGATTCAGCCGTTTGGGTCGTTTCCATGACTTCGCTCCTTGCACCGCCCCGGATCAGGCGGAGGTGGTGGCTTCCTGTTCTTCGGTCTCCGTTTTCTTCTTGTAATCATTCAACGCAGCTTTGATCGCGTCTTCCGCCAGGACGGAACAGTGGATTTTGACCGGCGGGAGGTTCAATTCCTCCACGATCTGGGTGTTCTTGATCTGCCCCGCTTCATCCACGCTTTTGCCTTTCAACCACTCCGTGGCCAAGCTGGAACTGGCAATCGCCGACCCGCACCCGAAGGTTTTGAATTTCGCGTCGACGATCGTGTCGTTTTCCACTTTGATCTGGAGTTTCATCACGTCGCCGCATTCCGGAGCCCCGACGATTCCCGTCCCCACGTCGTCGTCGTCTTTGCTGAACGATCCCATGTTGCGCGGATTGTTATAGTGATCGATCACTTTCTCACTGTATGCCATGATGCCCTCCTCCTTCTCTCCGGACAGTTATAAAAACTGGGCGGCGTCAGTGCGCGGCCCATTGGACCGACTTGAGGTCAATCCCTTCCTTGGCCATTTCATAAAGGGGCGACATTTCACGAAGATGATTGACCGCCTCGATCATTCGAACGATGGTATATTCCACTTCTTCCTCCGTCGTAAACCGACCGACTCCAAAGCGAATGGAGGAATGCGCCAAATCGGAGCCGACCCCCAGGGCCCGAAGGACGTATGATGGCTCAAGCGTCGCCGAAGTGCAAGCCGATCCGGATGACAAGGCGATTTCTTTGACTCCCATCAGGAGCGCTTCTCCTTCGACGTACGCAAAACTGAGGTTCAGGTTCCCCGGGAGCCGCTCAGACGGGTGGCCATTGAGATAGACTTCCTCCATGGCATTCGTGATCCCCTCCTGCAGACGATCTCGCAGGGCCCGCGTGCGAACGGACTCCGTCGGCATCTCCTGGGCACAGAGTTCGACGGCCTTGCCAAATCCGACAATAAGCGGAACCGGCAGGGTGCCCGATCGCATGCCTCGCTCATGCCCGCCCCCGTCGATCATCGGCACCAATCGGACGCGAGGCCCCTTCCGTCGCACGTACAAGGCCCCAATGCCCTTGGGCCCGTACATCTTGTGGGAGGTAAACGACATCAGGTCCACGCCCAGGTCCTGGACGTCCACCGGAATTTTCCCGACTCCTTGCGTGGCGTCGCAATGAAAGAGGACGCCCTTTTCCTTGGCGATCTTGCCGATGGCCCCGATCGGATGAATCGTGCCGATTTCATTGTTCGCCAGCATGATCGAAATCAGAATCGTTTTGTCCGTGATGGCGTTCCGCACGTCGTCAGGATCGACTCTGCCGGTTTTATCCACGGGCAGATACGTGACCCTGATGCCTTTCTTCTCCAACGACTTCGCCGTATCGATCACCGCGCGGTGTTCGGTCGAAGTGGTGATGATGTGGTCGCCCTTCTCCTTGTACATTTCGACCACGCCCTTCAGCGCCAGATTATCGGATTCGGTGGCGCCGCTGGTGAACACGATCTCCTTGGCGTCGGCGTGAATGAGGCTGGCAAGGTGTTGACGCGCTTGATCCACGCCCTCCTCGGCTTCCCAGCCGAAGGCATGATTCCGACTCGCGGCATTGCCGAATTTGTCGGTGAAATACGGCAGCATGGCCTCCACCACGCGAGGATCGCAGGGCGTGGTCGAATGGTTGTCCATATAAATGGGTAACTTCATGATGGCACTCCTTGTGGCTTTAAAGATTCGACGATAATCAGGGGTGGTTCCTCAACCAGCAAATCTTCGATGGACATGCTGTTCAGCAATTGGAAGATACTTTCCTGAATCTTGAACAGGGGATTTCGAATGTTGCAGCGATCCATTTGTTCGCATGTGGAATGACCGTTTTTTTCATGAGAACAATCCGTCAAGCCCAAGGGACCTTCTATCGCTTCGAGCACCTGCGCCAGGGTAATGTCCTTGGGCTCCCGTCCCAACACGTAGCCCCCCTTGGGGCCATTATGATGACTTTCGATCAACTGATGCTTGGCCAGGGTTTGAAGGACTTTTGCCAATAATTCCACGGGCATACGATGTTCTTCGGCAATTTCCTTGGTATTCACCACCCGTGGGGGGGCATCGAGTCCACTTTGCACCGTTGCCATGTACTGAAGGGCCAGCAGGGCGTAATCGGCTTTTTTCGAAAGCTTCAGCATGACTCACCACAGAAAACGCGGAGCGAATAAGTCTCCGATCAAAATCGTCGGAGCAAATACTACCATTGACTTTTGTTTTTAGTCAAGAGTATTTTAGTCGGAGATTAAAAAAGTCGGAGATTTGACGATCAATACATCTTATTGAAATAACTGGATAATTTATTTTTTCAGGAAAAAAGGAGACGAGATGGGAGGCAGCAATCCATATATCGAACAAGTCCAAATCAAAGCCGCCACGAAAACCTTCACCGTGACCTTTCACCTGCCCGACGCCACGCACGAGGTTCAGGTTGATCCGGCAAGGGTCCCGTACGGAGAAACCGGGCAACCCGGAAGCCTCCTGGACATTGCAATGGGAGCGGGTATCGACGTTGAACATAGCTGCGGTGGAGTCTGCGCCTGTTCGACCTGTCACGTCGTCGTGAAGGAGGGGTTGGATTCGTGCAGTGAAGCCACGGACGATGAATTGGACCAATTGGATGAAGCCCCGGCGATTACCCTGCAATCACGCCTGGCCTGCCAATGCGTCCCGGACGGCTCAACCAATCTCGTCGTCGAAATCCCCGAATGGAATAAAAACCTGGTCAAGGAAGGGCATTAGGCTCCCGGCCGAGTAGCGAATGATGCGCGACTGTGAAGAAGGGGCGGTAGACTCTCGGCCGCGAAACAGGTCGCCGACGGCTTCGACGGCTTAGGGTTGGTCATCGAGGTCGTGGGCGCAGTGGAGTTTCATGACTCTGCAGCGAGCGACTTCTGTATTTCGGCGCGGACCTTGTCTTGTAGATCGTCTAAGCTGACCCGTCTTTCAGCAACCGCCGATGTAATGAGCTTTTTGACGCGTGCCCTAGTTAGAAGAAGGTGTTGTCCCTTGCTAAGTGCGGAAACAATGAGGTGTGCGATTTTCCCAAGACGTCCGTAATCAAGTTGACGCACGTCTAAATGCCGATCAACCAACTCGTGAACAGGTGTCCGGCCATCAGTGTCTAACAATGTTTGACCGTCAGCCTTCAAGTCCCCATCGTCAAGCCAGACGATTTCCATCTTGGCGACATCATCGCGACCGGCGGCTATCGCTAACGCCGCATCTTTAAAGTCACCGTTGGTACCCGAAGGACATCGCCAAAAGGACAGTGTGTTGTCCTTGGTCCTAAGGTCACCAGTCACCGCATCCGCCGCAATCTCTCCCACACATATCCCTGGCTTCGGTTCCCACTTGGACCGTGTAATCATCCGCGCGACAAACATTCCTCATCTCCGAGATCCTCAACAACGGCCCGAACATAGTCTCGAAGCCAGGGCAACGGTTCATTGTGGGCCTCAAGCACGTCCCTGATGTCCTCACCACCCCAAAATTCCGCCGCCTGTACTGCTGCCTCTCTGATCTCCGCATCGTCCATACCCAATGCGCTCCTTACGAGGTCGGCCCGCCATACATTTGTCCCAACGTGCGGGTAGCGTCCGAGACAACGCAAAGCCGATGCTGCGAAAACCGGGTGTGCAGCATCCAAGGAAAACTCTCTTAGCCATTCTAGAATGCGAGGATTTTTACCAGATTGCAATTCCTGTTTGATAATGTCCTCAGCCTGATGGAGCATACCGTCCTCAAGTGGTTCGGATTCAAAGGACGCGTGCAATTTGTCTGCAAATCGCGTTTTTTCTTGATCATTGATACCCCCAATTGCTGCTATAAAGTAGGTCTCATCCCTGTACATAGCCAACAAAGTTTCAGAGTTAGCACTACCTGAAACCTCGTTGACCCGTCCGGCCACAATTTCTAGCACCTCTTTCTGAAGTGCCTGAGCTTCATTGAAAATAGGGAAGGATCCCTGAAAAAAAATGTACCTTCTTTTAACGGATGGGTTGTATGGTCGTGACAAAGTCTGGTCGGAAGCCGCAAGCGACTCCTTCCAATCTCTGTGTTGATGCAGGACATCGAAAAGCGCCCCCGATTGATCCATTGTCTCAATTACCTCCGACATCGAAGAGTTCCCTTGCGTCATCCGTAATGACGGTTTCAAATGCTTTTCTTTCGCGATCACGCAAATCGCCAGCCTTTGTCAATGCTTCGTCTTGTGTAACCGGCTCAGTGCTTTCCCAAATGACGTCGAGATCAAGCAGAAAACCCCTGTGATCTTTCGGTTCATTGACTGATCTCTGAGACAAGATAAGACGTATCCCGTCTGGGTAGGTATATTCAGCCCGGCTTACAAAGTTGCGCAGACAATCAGGCAATCCACTGACCTCCGGCAAGGCACACCTAAGATAGCTCCCAACCTTCACTGCCTCCTGCGGAGGCACAATCTTATTTATGTACCGAATACCAATCCTACATACACCTTTCGGCTCTGCCACTTTCCAATAGGCATCGAGTGCCTCTGAGATCCTAGGCAGGAACTCATCCCAACCTCTGGCACTGTTATCTTGATGGTCCTGATAGGGGCGCAGCATGTGAATACTGAGTACATTCAGCCCTACCCCTACCAACCTCTTGCCATCCTTCGTGACAAGCTGAACTCTTGCTAAGCCTTCACCGTACCTCAGGTTGGAAGACTTGCCTCTTTGGACTTCTAGGCCAACTTCGAAGACTCTTTGTTCTCGTGGCTTGCCGGTATATTTATCGCCGAATTTGGTTTGGAGCTTGCCAGGAATAGTGGGATCCCAATCCTGTTCAGATAGAAAATGAAACTCACAGAGTGCTTCCTCAATAGGTGGATTTTTATATTGACGACGTGGTGCCATTATATTCTCTGCCTGACAAGTTTCTAATTAGAACTGGTCTTAGGGGTCGTGCAACTCGAATCTTTTCAAGGTCGAGCCCGGCTTCAACAGTAGCTCATAGAGAATGTCATTTTCACTGCGGTTGAGCTTGATATGGTTGACACTGTCCAGCAGGGATTGTTCCACGTCGTCGCGCCCCCAGCGCGAATGTTGGACGTGTCGAGCTTGAAGACGCGGTCGCCGCTGGACGTTGGAGACTCATCCTTGAGCTTGGCGGCGACGAAGCGAAGACGTTCCTTGGTGAGCTCGGCTTTGCATTCCTCGTACTTCCAACGTCTTTCCCCGGCCAGTATGTCTGTGGCACAACGTCTTGTTGCACCTCACTTAAGAAGCGTTTGCTCCCCGGTTGATTGTCCTCTGATTCACCCCAAGAGATCCTGTTGTCTCTATCCAATTCTTCGAACTTTGCTTTACTGACACGCCAGCAGCTTCCGGCTGGTGGCCCCGGGATGATCCGACCCTTCTTTGTTGTGGTTGAGTAACGGCCTTGTGTGTATACATTACGAAAAGCGAAGTTGCTAAGCAACCAAGGAACTCGAGGCGAGCACCCTGCCGAGCCAAGCTTCCAACTCATTCGCCTTCTCAACATCCTGCTCTCGGGCAATCTCGATACCCGCCTGAATCCCTCCAGCCGTCACCGCGGATAGAAAAAACTGATCCGCAGGTACGTTCGCACTCCTATTCAGGACGCCCTTATGCGGATTGGGACGGCACAATTCCGAAACGACGTTGGTGTCGAGAAGATACACGGATTTATTCGAACGCCTGTGACACCCGATGACGATGCTTTTTACGCGGTGGGGTTAGCGCATCCGTGCGTGCTTCCGGTGCAAGCAGCAGTTCCCTGAGTTCAGGTCTGGCCATCTTCTCCAATCGCCGCCACTGGTCTATGGGGACGAGCACGGCGGCTTCCACTCCCCGCCTGGTCACAACCTGTGGGCCTTCGGCGAGACTCGCCTCAAGCAACTCGCTAAAGCGCGCTTCGGCATCCTGCACCTGCCATGTCCTGGACATGTCATCCTCCAGTCCGGTTAAAGTCCTCGTCGTAACCAGACATCAGACTGGTCCAGAGAAAACAAAAAGTCAATAGAGATGGGAAATGCCTGCCATCGGCAGGACAGGCTAGACCACCGTCAGGCCGGAAGCTTCAAAACGTCGAAAGTCCGCCACGTTTCGGGTCGCAATGGGCGCGCCGTCGGCGAGCGCCGCCGCTGCAATCATGCAGTCGATCAATGAACCACGCCGTCGCCCCGACTCATTGAATAAACGCGCGGCCACGTCCGCATGATTCGGCGTGAAGGCGCTCTGCCGTTCGACGATTTGCGTGGCCAGCGTTATCTCGACTTCGTCAAGTGGCCCGCAGAGAAATTCCGTCCAGGCGACCGTGCTCATGCTGAGCGTTTCGCCGGCCCCGATCCACTCTCGTAACTTTCGGTCCTCGGGAGTCCCCGCGTTCAGCGCCCGGATCAGAAAACTCGTGTCCAGATGAATCATGGGGTCCTGGGAGCCCGCCACCGAGCCGTCGCTCGCCGCTCAGCCTTCAAGGCCCGTTCCCACTGTGCGAGGTTGACCTTGCGCGACCGTACTGCGGCTTGCAGCCGGTCAAGCATGCTCAACGTTGCATCATCGCTGCCTCCCCCGCCCGCCGCCGCAATCCGAATCGCCCGCCGCAACACCTCGGACTTCGAGACGTTCCAGTGTTGCGCCAGTTTCTCCAGCATACGAATAGATTCGACGTCCAACGAATAGGTTGATTTGATGGTCATTACGGCCATATATAAAGTATATGGCCATATTCATGCCTCTGTCAATCTTTCATCCCCACAGTGGCCCCGCGTACGGCAGTCACAGAGAGGGGCGTGCGAAGCCTCAACGCACCTTGGAGAGCCTCTTCAAAAGCAACCAACTCCTGCACAGGTATTCGAAGGCCAGGCATCGTCTCCATACTCAAGGCAGCGGACGTCGAGGTCTCTCGGCACTTAAGGTCGCCCCGCGCGCGTCGGCACAGAACCGACCCCGACGGTGCCCCCGTGGACCCATTGGTGGATGACCCTGATCCGAGGCCTGGAACCGCATCGGGCTGAGGATGGCCAACAGAGTTAACTTGATATTCTGCATTATAAATGCATAATATCGATATATGAAATTTCCGTATCTCAAGCGCTCGCTGGAACCAGTCCTCAGGAAAGCGGCAACCGAATTCCCCGCCGTCGTCCTGACCGGGCCGCGCCAGTCCGGCAAGACAACCCTGCTGCAACGTCTCTTCGGGCGTCGTTACCGCTACGTCTCTCTGGAACCGCCGGACGTTCGCGCGGCTGCGGCGGAAGACCCTCGCGGGTTCCTCAAGCTGTACCCTCCCCCGGTCATCTTCGATGAGGTGCAATACGCCCCCGACCTGCTTCCCTACATCAAGGAACTGATCGATGCCAACCGCACCAGCAAGGGTCAATATCTGCTGACCGGATCGCAGAATCTGTTGCTCGCCGAGAAGGTGACCGAATCGCTGGCGGGCCGTGCGGCCATGCTCCGCCTGTTGCCGCTGTCCAGACGGGAAGCGGAGGGACGGCCGCAGGCGTCGCTTACCTGGGAATGCCGGCGCCGGCCATCCTCACCATCGCCGCAGGCTTTTGAGGCTCTGTGGAAGAGCTTCCTTCGAGGCGGATACCCGGAACTGGCGATTCAGCCTGACCGGGATGCGTCCCGTTGGCATTCGAGCTACCTCCAGACCTATCTCGAACGGGACGTGCGTACACTCCGGCAGGTCGGCGACCTGACCCAGTATCAGAATTTCCTTCGGATGCTGGCCGCCAGGAGCGCGCAGCTCTTGAATCTGACCGACATCGCCCGGGATCTCGGGGTTGCGCTCAACACGATCAAGGCGTGGCTCTCCGTGCTCGAGGCCACGTACCAGGTGATCGTCCTGCGCCCCTATTTCGCCAATATCGGGAAACGACTCGTCAAGACCCCGAAAGTGTACTTTACCGACGTCGGCATGCTTTGTTACCTGTCGGGGCTCAGAGACCCCGCCCATGCCGCCTCGGGTCCCATGGGCGGCGCCATCATGGAAACAGCGGTCCTGTCCGAAATCGTCAGAACGTTGACGCATCGGGGAATGGACGTGCAGGTCTACTTTTGGCGCACGATGGCTGGGACGGAAGTCGACTTCGTGGTCGAGTCCGCTGGGAGCCTCATCCCCATCGAGGTGAAGCTTTCGGCGACGCCGCGCCCGGCGATGGCCACGGCGATCAGGACGTTCCGAAGAGATCTGAAAGGCGCGGCGATGCCCGGCTACGTGGTGCATCCCGGTGAGGTCCGTCTGCCCCTTGGCGACGGTGTCACGGCACTGCCTTTCGCCGATCTGTAACGTCGCGGTTTTTCGTGGCGCCTTGCTTGATGCGGCGCAGGTTCAACCGATACGACGGCGACGTTCGTGGGGATTGATGAAGAACCGTTCCTGTCGCTTAACGAAGCATGGATTGTTTTCGAGGATCCGTAGCACGTCCCTAAGGCCCTGAAGGAATTGCACGCCAATACCACTACTGGCCGCATCGTCGCCGTCGCACAGGCCATGGCCGCCGCTTCTGAGGTGCGTATCGAGAACCCGGACGACGAGTTCTTTCATGCCCCATTGACACGGCCTGGCCAGAGCGCAACTCCCTGAAAATCACCGGAGACGACACGACCCCGGCGAGGCTCCCCGCCGGGGTCGTGTGTGCACTTGCAGAACCGCCTGAATCGGCGGATCGAAAATTGGCTCCCCGGGCAGGACTCGAACCTGCGACCAATCGGTTAACAGCCGACCGCTCTACCAACTGAGCTACCGAGGAACGTCTCTCTATGTGAGGCCGATGGTGACAAACACTCGCGGACCGACCACGCGGACGGTCACTCTCGTCATCATATACCGGACACGTGGAGGGAGCAACTTCGAAAGAGGCCTCGACCCGTCCTTTCCGACCAGGCGCTAAAACTGAAAATCGTCGGAATCCTCTTCGCCTTCTTCGGCTTCCGCGGCCCCACCTTCGGACAGGGCGACGTAATGCTTGGCCCACGACAAATAGATGTTGGCGCTGTCTTTCATGGCACCGGCGCCGATGGCCAGCTTTTTGATGACGTCCGGGTCTCCACCCATGAGTTCCATTTCCTTGGCACGACTCTCCATCCGGTCGTGGAATTGGCTCATGGTCTCGTTGATCTCGCCCATGAGTCGTCTGAGTTCATCGCTCACGTCCACTCGCTCCGTTTCAGACACATCGCCCTTTGTCGGAAAAAATGAAGCCCCGCGACACAAGCAAGAAAGGAGTCTGCCGCAGGGCCCTTATGCTGAACGCTGAAAAGTGAACCTACCCCTGATAGGCCTGTCCCAACCCAGCGGATTCGCCGGCCTTTTCCATCAGTTGGCCGTTGGCACTTACCGCCACCATCTGGATGGCTTCATGTTTGGCCGCGTCGCACACCACTTTACACAACTCACAGCCCTTGCATCGATCGATGAACACTTCCGCCACCAGTTTGTCGACGTTCAGATCCAGGCAATTGGCCTCGGGGCAGTACATGATACACAACCGACACCCTTTTTTGGCGACACATTTCTCATCGGTCACTTGCGCTACGTTATACACTGATTGTTCTCCTGTTTCCCGCTTATGCCGCGGCCACGGCCAGTTCGATGTTGTTCTTTTCGGCCCATTCGGAGGCTATCTCGTATGACCGGATGACCGTTTCCAGGTTCTTCTTCAACAGCATCTCTTTCTTGGCAAATTTTTTCTTGATAGCTTCATCCAGCGTAGCCGTTCCGCCGGAAGCCACGAACTTCTTCCCGAACCGCTCCTGCAAGGCGCCATCGAGCGCCTCCAGCGAAACGCATTTGGTAATGCCGGCCACCGACCCGATCATGGTCATGTTCGTGGACAGCTCCGTGCCCGCCACTTCCAACGCGAGTTGGGTGCCCTTGATGTAAAACACCGCCACGTTCAGATCCTTCAACCGCTGGACGTCCTCTTTCGACAGGAGCGGCACGTCGGAATTGATGACGACGACGCCGCTTTCCTTGATCCCCGAGTAAAACGGCATGGTGTAACTCTTGCCCATCGTCACGACCTGCGGATGAAAGACTTCGATCACGTCGGGAAACACCAACTCACCCCGATCATAGATCCGACTCACTCCGATCCGGCAATAACTCTCGGCCGGCGCCATCCGCTTTTCCGCGCCGAAAAAGGGATTCGAGATCGCAAATTTTCCATCCCGAGACGCGGCCATGGCCAACACGTGCGCAGCCGTCACGGCCCCCTGTCCGCCAAGACCCGACATGCGAATATTCAATCTCCGCTTGATCATGATGCGTTCCCCTTTGTCGTTCCGCAGGGAGGGCTCAGGCCTTTCCCGCCAGTTGCTTTTTCGCTTCGGCTTTTCTCTCTTTTTCCTTGGCCGCCAGTTCGGTCAACAGCTCCTTGGCCTGATCACTGACGTATTCTTTATAGGCAAACCGTTCCGCCGGCTTTTCCGAATCCCGCATTTCCTGCAGGCCTTCCATGCTGTTCTTGCCGATTTCCAGGATGCAGGGGGTATAGAGCTGCAAATACGTCGGGCCGATTTCACGAGCCACGTGGATCGCGTTCTTGATGACCTTCTCGACGAGGTTGGGTTTGCTGACCGTACAATTCACCACGTAGTGGCAGCCGGATTCCCGCGCAATTTCCGGCAATTTGACCTTTTCAAAGGTTTTGCCCACGGGCGCCATCTTGGCCACGAACCCTTTCTGCATCAATCCGCTTTCCTGTCCGCCCGTATTGGCATAGAGCTCATTATCAAAACAAATGGTCGTGAATTTTTCCTGCCGGAACCAGGCTTGCAGCGTCATATCGAGGCCGATATCGACCGTGGCTCCGTCACCCGCCAACACCACCACGTCCTTGACCTGTCCGGGGAACCGCACCGTGAGGGCGCGTTTGAGTCCGGAGGCAATGGCGTTCTGGTTGCCGAAGAGGGAATGAATGTTGTGGACGCCCACGTGCGGAAACACCAGGCTGGTGCAGCCGGTGGACCCCACCATGACGGTATCTTCCGGGGCCGGCAAAGAGGCCAGGATATACCGGAACGCCATGGACTCGGGACACCCGGCACACAACGAATGCTCTTCAATCAATTCCTTGGACGTCCCGATATCCTTCCATCCGCGCCCCTCTTTCCCGTAGGTGGCGCGCTCGACCAGATCCTGATACTCCGACGGCATGATATCGAACATTTCCGGAGCTATTTTTATTCGTTCCTTGCTCATGATCGCCTCCTAACGCATATGCACAAAAATTCAGTCAGTGGTGCCGTGAACGCGGTCAACTCCCGCGTCCGGCCAAGCTTTCGGATTTGATGCCCAATCGCTTTTTGATGTCGGCCGCAATGATTTCCGGCGGCATGGTCATGCCTCCGCACACGTGGGGCCCGGCAAACACCCGATCCGAGTTCGGAATCGTGGCACGAATTTCTTGGGCCAGCCAGCCCGTCACGTTGAACTCCGGCACGATAATGTGCGTGGCATGCTTGGTGGCTTCCCGAATTTCTTCCTCCGGCCACGGGCGCAATGTTTTGATTTTGACGATCCCCACGTTGATGCCGTCCTCTTCCAGAAGCGCCTGGGCCTCACGACCCTGAGACACCGCGGTCCCGGATGAGACGATCAGAATCTCGGCTTCGGGCCGGTCCACTTCAATCAGGCCGTCCAACCACCGAATGGCATGCTTCCGGGATCGCTCCACCGCGGCCCACACCTCCTGCTGCCAGCTCGCATGGGTGGCATAACTGATGTAATTGCTCTTCATGACGAACGGGTCACGCATCATTCTGACCGGCGGACATTCCATGTCCATGCATGGCACGGGCGAACGATACGGATCATAGGGCGGCAGACACATGTCCGCCGGCGTCAGGTTTACGACGTCCTTGGTATGCGTCACGAAAAACCCGTCACAACACAGCGCCAACGGCAAATGAACGTCCGGCTCTTCCGACACCATGTACCCTTTTAAAATCCAGTCATAAAAATCCTGCGCCGTTTCGGCATGCCAGACCAGCATCCCCGTGTTCAACAGGTACGAAATTTCCAGGGTGTCCGGCTGGATGGAAAGGGGAGAGTTGATGCCCCGGCAGGTCACGATCATTTGAATGGGCAGGCGGGCTCCGGCCCACATCGGAAA
The DNA here is from genome assembly GCA_965221365.1 of Nitrospirales bacterium. Classification (GTDB taxonomy): domain Bacteria; phylum Nitrospirota; class Nitrospiria; order Nitrospirales; family UBA8639; genus Bin75. The sequence goes on from OZ244884.1 coordinate 858,982, forward strand.
GTTCTCCATGGCGCGCATGGTCCCCGGCCCCGCGGTGGTCGTGAAGACGCGCGCCCCGCCGAAGGCCGCACCGGCACATTGGGACATGACCGCAAATTCACTTTCTCCGCGAAAGTAGTCTCCGATGAACCCTTCGGCAAACAATTCTCCGATCAACGCCGCGGCTTCACTCTGCGGGGTAATCGGATAGGCGATCATGACGTCGCAGTTCGCCCGACGAATCGCTTCCTTGATGACCTCGCTGCCCGTAAAAAAGCAGGGAGTCCGCTCGGCTTCATGCAACAACTTCCAGGGATCGGCCACCACCTGTCCGGCTCTGTTTTTGGTCCCGACTAACGATTGCGTTGCCATGATCACGCCTCCTTCTGTCTTAAGGCTGCCGGCTTTTTCTCACAAGACGTTTCCTCCTACCATTGTAACGTCTTGAGGAATATAAATAAATGAAATTTTTCACCCCCTCAATCCCTGGGCGGCTCGACCGACCCTTTCAGCTTCTTCACCCAATCGGCCAATCTTGCGATCTTTTCGTCCGTGGCATCCCTGAACGACAGCATGGCATCTTCATGCCCTGCCTGGGCGCACATGGCGATGGTATAACAATCGGTGCCGCCCCGAATGATTTTGAGGGACAGATTCGCCTGATGACAGTGCACGCCGACGAACATGCAGGCGTCGATCTTATTGTGCCAGATGGTGAGATTGGGATGATTGGGATTGATTTCGATTTCAGGGTTGATTTTCGGATATTTGGGGCGGTAGTCAGGCATGGGAATGAGCATCGCCTGCTGGGACGGGGTGACGCATTCCTTGAGCGTCTCATAGAGATGCCTGATCGCCTTGGCCTTTCTGGCCGCTTTTTCATTCCAGGCCCACAGGACGAGCGGACCAGGGAAAATCGTGGGCACTTTGGCGGAGAGAAACTGACGGGCCGCGGCTTCCATGGCCTCTTCTTCATTGACGATTTTCCCATGAATATGCGCCTGCCCCGGATCGGGCAGACGAATGCCCATGCTGGCGGCCGCCGGGGGGAGAAAATGCTCCGGACCTGGCAACACCTTATAAATTGTCGACATAAGTTACGTCCTCAACTCCAAACAAAACGTGAAGGGTTCCCGCTGACTCGCTTGCGAGAATACTTTATGCCGCTCCACGGAATTTCGCAACACGAAAAAAGCCCCACCGGGACTGCTCTTTAGGCTATTTTTCAGACCAACCGCATGAGGCTTTTGCCCCAGCCTCCCCCCAGCATTGCCCGGAGAGATGACTCCAGGAACCCCCGACAGATTCTGTCAAATTCTCACGCCAGTCCATTCCGGGTTTGGAGCGGTCTTCACGGCTTCCGTCCTCTCCGACGATTCAGTACTTGTACGTTTCGGGTTTGTACGGGCCTTCCACCGAAACCTTGATGTAGTCGGCCTGTTCCTTCGTAAGTCTGGTCAGCACGCCGCCAAACCCTCGCACCATGTGGCTGGCCACTTCCTCGTCCAGTTTCTTCGGCAGGACCTCGATGGTAATGGGAGTCCCGGGAACGTCGGCGAATTTCTTTTCAAACAAATACATTTGCGCGAGCACCTGGTTGGAAAAGGACCCGTCCATGACCCGGGAGGGATGCCCGGTCGCGTTGCCCAGATTCACCAGACGGCCTTCGGACAACAGAATCAGATGATCGTTGGTGGGAGTATGCCGATAGACTTTATGAACCTGCGGCTTGACTTCCTCCCATTCCCACTGCTTCCGCATGTAGGCCGTATCGATTTCATTGTCGAAGTGCCCGATGTTGCAGACCACGGCTCCCGATTTGAGGGCTTGCAGTATGGCGGCATCACAGACGTTGTAATTGCCGGTGGCCGTCACGACCAGATCCGTCTTGCTCAGGAGCACCTGGTTGACGTCCTCGACGTTCCCCGTATTGACGCCGTTCTTGTAGGGCGACGCGACTTCAAAGCCATCCATGCAGGCCTGCATCGCGCAGATGGGGTCGATCTCCGAAACCGTCACGATCATGCCTTCCTGCCGCAGGGATTGCGCCGACCCCTTTCCCACGTCCCCATACCCGATCACCAGGGCCTTCTTCCCGGCCAACAAATGATCCGTCCCGCGCTTGACGGCGTCATTCAGGCTGTGCCGACACCCGTACTTGTTGTCGTTTTTCGATTTCGTCACCGAATCGTTCACGTTAATGGCCGGAACCTTCAGGGTCCCCTCTGCCAACCGTTCCTGCAGCCGATGGACCCCGGTCGTGGTTTCTTCCGTCACCCCGTGGACCCGATCCAGCATCTCCGGATATTTGTCATGCAGCATGTTGGTCAGGTCGCCCCCGTCATCCAGGATCATGTTGGCATTCCACGGCTTTCCATCCTTGAGGATGGTTTGCTCGATGCACCATTCGTATTCTTCCAGCGTTTCGCCTTTCCAGGCATACACGGCGACGCCGCGCGCGGCAATGGCCGCGGCCGCGTGATCCTGGGTCGAAAAGATGTTGCAGGAGGACCACCGCACCTCGGCCCCCAGCTCCATCAGGGTTTCGATCAGCACGGCCGTCTGAATGGTCATGTGAATGCACCCGAGAATGCGTGCCCCCTTGAGCGGCCGCGAGGCCCGATATTGTTCCCGCAACGCCATGAGGGACGGCATCTCCGTTTCGGCAATCCGGATTTCCTTGCGCCCCCAGTCGGCCAGGCCGATATCCGCAACCTTGTAGTCACACAGCGTTTCTTCTTTTTCCATGGCTATCGTCGTCATCGGTTACTCCCTTCTTCCAATCAGCCCCGAGGCGTTACCGTCCGGCTTCACGCCTCAACGTGGCGGCCTTGTCCGTTTTTTCCCATGTAAAGCCTGGGCCGCTCCGCCCGAAATGCCCATAGGCGGCCGTCTCCTTGTAAATGGGCCGACGCAGTTTCAGATAGTCGATAATCCCGCGAGGGGTCATGGGAAAATGTTTTTTTACCAATCGATCGATCGTCTCGATCGTGACGTGTTCCGTCCCCTTGGCATCCACCAGCACGGAGACGGGCTCCGGCACCCCGATCGCGTAGGCCAACTGAACTTCGCACTTGTCGGCCAGTTTCGCGGCCACGATATTTTTCGCAATGTATCTGGCCATGTATGACGCCGACCGGTCCACCTTGCTGGGATCCTTTCCGGAAAAGGCCCCGCCCCCATGGCTCCCCACTCCTCCATAGGTGTCGACGATGATCTTGCGACCGGTCAACCCGGTATCGCCCATGGGCCCACCCGTCACGAATCGACCCGTCGGGTTGATGTGAAACGTGACCCTGGCCGGATCGAAGATCCCTTTGGGCATCACGGGTTTGATGACGTGTTCTTTGATGTCCCGCTCGATTTTCCTGGACGTCACCTTGTCACTATGCTGGGTGGACACCACGATTGTATCGATTCTGAGCGGTTTGCCGTTCTTATATTCGACGGTCACCTGCGCCTTCCCGTCCGGGCGCACCCAAGGCAACTGGTTCTTCTTTCTGACCTCGGCCAATCGTTTCGTCAGGCGATGGGCCAACACGATCGGCATCGGCATCAATTCGGTCGTTTCATGCGTGGCGTAGCCGAACATCAGCCCTTGATCTCCTGCCCCCCCGGTGTCCACGCCCATGGCAATATCGCCGGACTGGGCATCGACCGCCGTCAAGACCGAGCAGGTACGGTAGTCAAACCCCCAGGTGGCATCGGTATAGCCCACGTCACGGATGGTTTCTCGAATGATATCGGGGATTTCAACGTAGGCCTTGGTGGAAATTTCGCCTGCCACAAACGCCAAGCCGGTCGTGAGAATCGTCTCACACGCCACCCGACAGTGTTTATCCTTGGCCATGATGGCATCCAGGATGCCATCGGATATCTGGTCGGCAATCTTGTCCGGATGCCCTTCGGTCACGGATTCGGAGGTAAATAAGAAGTTCTGTTGACTCATTACGGTTACCCTTCCTATAAAAAAACAAAAAGGCAGCTCCTGCCCATCCAGTCGGAGAGGAGTGCCTTGGCGATGTGTTGAAGTTTTGGAAGACGCCAAACTTTCAGACGAATGGCCTGAAGATGTACTACCATACAAAAAAAACGGGTGGGGTTGTCAAACAAAATTTTCTGTTCGCTGAAAAATCAATTGATTTTCAAGCAGTTGCACTGCTCTTCAGGCTTACCGTCTCTCCGGCCTCTGATCGGTCTTCAGGAGACTGCAAGGCAAAAGCCAAGACCCTGGATTCCCGCCTTCGCGGGAATGACGGAGGGGAGGCGGGGGGGGGCAACGTCGGAGATGACAGGAGAGAGCCCCCAACGTCATGCCGGGTCCCGATCCGGCATCCAGCGAAAAAGGGAAAGGCAAGCTCAAGAAAAAGTACTGGATCCCCGATTAGAAACGTCGGGGATGACGAATGGGGGCGTACGCGGGAATGACGGAGGGGTATCCGCGAAGGACGGACGGGGCACGCGGGAATGACGCCGTTGGATGCTGGTCCCCCCTACTCGTCATGCCGGGCTCGGACCCGGCATCCAGAAACCTGCACGCGACGACTCCGGACTCATCGGCAGCTTGCATTGCTCAAACAGCAGGTGATAAGATCCGCTTCCAAATTTTTGGCGCTTTTGGTGTGACTTCTCAGGTGCAAATCGAGAAGGGATGAAGTTTCCTAGGGAGGCTGCTCATGTATAAAACCATCTACATCCCGGTCGATAATTCGGACCATTCGAATATGGCCGTCGATCTGGGTGTGCGGTTGGCACAGGAATTCGGATCGAAAATCGTCGGCAGCCACGTCTATGCCGCCAAAATGCACGACAAGCGGTTCAAGCAGATGGAGGCGGGGCTTCCGGAGGAATATCACGACGAAAAAGAGCTCGACCGACAACGCAAGATTCACGATTCCCTTATCACGCGAGGCCTTCAGATCATCACCGATTCCTACCTCGATTACGTGGATCAGAAATGTACCGAATCCAATCTTCCTCTGGAACGACGCTCCCTGGAAGGGCGGAACTGGAAGGTCCTGGCCGAGGATATCAATGCCAATGCCTACGATTTGACCATTATGGGCTCATTGGGAGTGGGCGCGGTGAAGGATTCCGTCATCGGGAGCAATACCGAGCGGGTCCTGCGTCGGGTTCGCAATTCGGACATGTTTATTGTGAAGGACCTGAAGCCCATGAACGGGGGGAAAATCGTGGTGGCCGTGGACGGCAGTCCGTACAGTTTCGGCGGCCTCAAAACCGGTCTGGCCCTGGGGAAAGCCTTGAACAAGCCGGTGGAGGCCATTTCCGCCTTCGATCCTTACTTTCACTATGCCGCGTTTCACAGCATTTCCGGGGTCCTGAATGAAGAGGCCGGCAAGGTCTTTCGCTTCAAGGAGCAGGAAAAGCTCCATGAGGAAGTGATCGACAGCGGGTTGGCCAAAATCTACCAATCCCATCTGGATATTTCCCGGGAAGTGGCCCAGGAAGAAGGATCGGATATTCGCACCACGCTTCTGGATGGGAAGGTGTTTGAAAAAGTCCTTCAATACGTGCGGAAGGAGCAACCCTGGTTGCTGATCGTCGGACGCATCGGCGTGCACAGCGACGATGACATGGACATCGGCAGCAACACCGAGAACCTGCTCCGGGCTGCTCACTGTAACGTCCTGATTTCCAACAAAAAATTCGTGCCGCCCATCGACACGCAGGCGGAATACACCATTGCCTGGACCGAGGAAGCCCTGCTTCGGATGGAAAAGGTTCCGGTATTTGCACGGGGCGTCGCCAAGACCGCGATTCACCGCTATGCCATTGAAAAAGGCCATACCATTATCAGCAATTCGGTGATCGACGACGCGGTCGGGGATATCCTGCCGAAAGGGGCGATGGATGCGATGAAGGCCCTGGGCAGCCAACTCGACGAATCGGGCATCGACCGCAACAAGATGGAGGCCGATGACGCAGTGGCCCAGGACCTGATGGGCTCGACCCTCAGCGGCATGGTCAACCAAGTGGTTCAAGAAACGGATCCGAGTCCGGCCATGAGCCCCTCCACCCAATCCTATCTGGATCGCATGGCCCAGCCGTATTACGTGTGTCAGGGATGCGGCTACATCGGAAAGGGTGCTCAGCCCGTGAAATGTCCGATTTGCGGAGGAACGGGCGACGGCTTCAAAACCGTCGACAAAAGCGTGTTTGACGCAGCGGCGAAGCAGGAAGGGGTCGTGGAAACGCAACTGGCCTATGACGACGTGCCCATGCAATGGACCAAAGACGCCAAAGAAGCCATTCGGGCGGTCCCCGCGGGGTTCCAACGCCGTCGCGCAAAAGCCAAAATCGAAAAGTCCGCGAGAAAACTCGGTATGACCACCATCACGCTGGAGTATGCCTCTCCCATGATTGAAGAAGCCGCCAACGAAGATTACACCCCGATTTTTGCCAACAAGGAAACGCAGGAGCAGCCCGTGAGCCAGGAAACGGAACCCGGCTCTCCCTATCGTTGGGAGCCTGAGGCCCTGAAACGGCTGGAGCGCGCGCCCGAAGGGTTCATGCGCGATTGCACCAAGGCGCTGATTCTCAAGCATGCCGAAAAGCTGGGGACGACCCATATTACTCTGGAAGTGGCGAACGAAGGGATTGAGCAGGCTAAACACACCATGGAAGAGGCCATGAAGTCCGGCAACGTCAAAGACATCATTGCCAAACTGACTGGCGCCGGGGCTCAGCAATAGAGCGCCATGGGCAAATCACTCCCTGTCATCAACTCTCCCCGTGGGGAAGCATTGCCAATCCAGGGGTTTTCCTCTCCCTCTCCCGCGTCCAATCCCTACGACGGCCGAACCGTCGATGATTTCAAGCCGTATCTCGTCGCCCTGAATCTCACCAAACGCTGCAACCTGAAATGCGACCACTGTTATCTGGATGCCACCACCAAGGCCGGCGGGGGATCGGACGAGCTCTCGACGGAAGAATGTTATCGGTTGATCGACCAGATTGCCGAAGTCAACAAAGGCTGCCTGCTGGTCATCACCGGAGGGGAACCCCTCGTCAGGCCGGACATTCTGGACATTGCCCGCCACGCCGTGAGCCAGGGGTTCATGGTCGTGTTCGGCACGAATGGCATGCTGATCAATGATCGTCTCGCCCGCGAGCTCGTGGACATCGGCGTCATGGGCGTGGGCATCAGCATCGACTCCCTCGACTCCGGCAAACACGACGCGTTTCGGGGCATTCCCGGCGCGTGGGAGGCTGCGGTCAAAGGGATCGAAGCCTGCAAGCGGAACGGCCTGCAGTTTCAAGTGCATTTCAGCGCCCAGCCGATGAACTACCAGGAATTGCCGGACGTGGTCGAATGGGCCCATGGCCTGGGAGCGCGGGTGTTGAACGTCTTTTTCATGGTCTGCACGGGACGTGGGGAAGAACTGACCGATATCACGCCTGAACAATATGAAGAAGTGCTGGGGTTCCTGATCGACGTCCAGGATCGGTACTCGGACATGCTCGTCCGTGCGCGGTGTGCCCCGCATTTCAAACGCCTCGCCTATGAAAAAGATCCCCATTCCCCTATCACCAAAGCCCAAGGGTACATGGGCGGAGGCTGCCTGGCAGGGACGAACTACGCACGGGTCACGCCTAACGGCGACCTGACGCCCTGTCCCTACATGCCCCTCTCGGCCGGAAACATCAGAACCACCAGTTTCGTGGATCTGTGGGAAAAATCGGACATTTTCGACTCGTTCCGTTACCCCCACCTGAAGGGCAAATGCGGGGACTGCGAATACAGCGACATCTGCGGAGGCTGCCGGGCGCGCCCCTACGTGGATCACGGCGACTGGATGGATGAAGATCAGTGGTGCCTGTATACGCCCAAAGGCGGGGAAAAGGTGCAGGTTGCATTCAACGTGCCCGAAGAGGTTGACGTGGAATGGGATGAAGCCGCGCAGACACGGCTCAGCCGAATCCCGTATTTCCTGCGGGCCATGGTGAAAAAAGGCGTGGAACGGCATGCCCGCGAGCACAAGGTCGCCGTCATCACCGTTGAGTTGATGGAAGAGCTTCGCCAAAAGCGCTTCGGCAATGAGAAACCGGTGTTCAAATTCTGATGAATGCTCTCCTGGCAACGCTTTCCGATATCAACAACATCATTCCCATTCTCAACCACTGGCTGCATCTGCTCTCGGCCATCGTGTGGATTGGCGGACTCGCCTTTCTGGTCATGGCGGTCACCCCGGGTCTCCAATCGTCCGTGCCCAGGGAATTCATCAAACCCATTTGTGACACCTTCTATAAGCAGTATCGCAAAGTCGTCGGCATTCTGCTCGCCGTGATCCTCTTCACGGGCGGCATCAATCTGCATTACGTGGGAGAGGCCATGGAAATGCAGACCGGCTACGGCTTATCCAACAATGCCAAATATCTGACGGTCTTTTTCATCAAACTGACGCTCGTGCTCGGAATCCTGACCCTGTATCTCTACACCGTCATCTTTCGCATCGAACCCACGGGCGAAGAAGATGAACAGGAAAAAGAAGAGCAGATCGTCGAACCCATCCCCTTCCAGAAAGCCGGCCTCTGGATCGGCGTCTTCATCATCCTCTGCGCCGCGGCCATGAAGCACCTCCACATGTAACGCTTGCCATCCTGCCTCCCGTCATTCCTGTACGCGCCCTCTTCGGCATTCCCACTCGCCCCAATCGTCATTCCCGCATGCCCACTCTGCGTCATTCCCGCGCACGCTCTTTTCGTCATCCCCGACGTTTTTAATCGGGGATCCAGGAATTTTTCTTGGTCTTGTCTTCCGGTCTTTCTGGATGCCGGATCAAGTCCGGCATGACCTTGAGAGGGCCCTCCGTCATCCCCGACCCGATCGGGGATCCAGTATTTTTGCCTTTTGCCTATAGAGCTGCCCCGTCTCATGGCACCGTTGAACACGTAGAAGACCATTTGCGTTGCGACTCATTTGTGGCATAATAAAATACGAAAATAGGATTTTGATATGAGAAGAAATAAAGACCTCGCATCCGGGAAAGGCGGATTCGATCTTGTGCGGATCAGACGGGCCGGTCAGATTACGTTGCCCCGTGAGGTTCGGGACGCCATGAATCTGGGGGAGGGAGACTATTTGGAACCCCGGTTCACAAAAGACGGCGTGCTCCTGCGGCCCGTGAGTGTACGCCCTCGGGAACCGTCGGCGGCGCAGGAAGCGGAGATTTTGGACGTCGTGAACCAAGAGCGCCGGAAGTATGCGAAAGAGCGCCGTCGTTGATGCCTCCGTGTTGGTGATTGCCTTTCTGTTTCAGGAGAGTGTGCCGGGACAGGTCGTTGCCCTTGCCGAGCGGCAAGAGTACACCCTGTATCTGTCTCCGATCCTGCTGGAAGAAGTGACGCGGTCACTGCATCATCCTCGCCTGAAAAAAGCCTATGGATATGTCGATACCGACGTGCGGGACTGGTGTCACACGTTGAAACAAATCGCAAAGGTGTGGAAAAAGGCGTTGCCGGACGTGGAGCCGGTTTGTCGTGATCCGGATGATGAGCATGTGATCGCCTGCGCGTACGGCGTCGGGGCGTCGTGGATTGTCACGGGCGATCATGACTTGTTGGCCCTTGAGAGATACAAGGGGGTGCGAATTGTCTCGGCCCGCACGTTCTTGGAAGAAATGGGGCATTGACCATCTCGGCTCTCCTTCTAACATCCCGCGCATCGCGAGAAATCCGCTTTTTCTTTTCTGTCACACTCGACGCATGTCCCCGACCTGATCGGGAATCCAGTGTCTTTGTTTTTCTTTTTCTGGATGCCGGATCGGAGTCCGGCATGACGAATGGGAACACACTTGCTTGAGCCTCTCTCCGCTCATCCTCTTCTGGATGCCGGGTCAGAGCCCGACATGACGTTGAGGGGGCGCCTCATTCCCGGATTGAAATCCAGCACGTTTTGACTGAACCCCAAAGGCATGAAGAAAAAGTTTACATTTACATTGAAAAGAATTTCTACGTCCTTTATGCTAGAAATACCTCGCGGCATCAAGAAAGACAATCGTACACGCAGGCATATGAACAGAAAAGACAAGGCGAGATAGAGCCGTGCTTGGAAAATTCATTCAACGCCAACGCACCAAGCGAAACCTGACGCAAGCATATCTTGCCTCAGAGCTTGGGATGTCGCGTCCTACCTATATGCACATCGAGCGGGATGAGCGGGAGCTTTTGGTCGCCGAAGCTCGTACGCTTGCAGGGATCTTCGATATGTCGCTTGAAGACTTTCTGGCGGGCCGCGAGCCCAGACGTACGGTGACCCTTCCAAGACAGTCCGCACGAAAAACAAAAGACCTTTCCATTCGCGTCGAGAAAAAAAGTCTCGATATATTCAAGCAGGTGCTTCTCTATGTCTTGAATAAAGTCGGTGGCAAACCGAATGTGGGTGAGACCGTACTTCATAAACTGTTGTATTTCATCGACTTTGATTATTATGAAAAATTCGAGGAAAACTTAATGGGTGCGACGTATATCAAAAACCATCACGGCCCCACCTCGGTTGAATTGGGCAAGATTCTGCAAAGCATGCAAAAGGATGAAGAGATCGAAGTCGCCAACAGTCAATATTTTCAATACCCCCAGAAGAAGTACCTCCCGCTCAAGCGACCGAATCTTGCCATACTGTCTGCGCGCGATGTTGAACATATTGATGGGGTGCTGGCCCGTCTCTCCGATAAAACCGCAAAAGAGATAGAGCAGTATTCGCACGAAGATATTCCCTGGAAGTCCGCGCAAGACGGCCAGGCGCTTTCATATGAGAGCGTCTTCTATCGTGACGAGAGATACTCCGTACGAAACTATGACGATGACCTTTGAGGAACTGCTGGAATTTCAAAAAGAACGTAAACGCCTGGCCAGGAAATATCGATCACTTGCCCAAGATCTTGAGGAATTTCGGAACATTGTTTCCGTTATCCCACTTGGGAACCAGAAACATTTTGCCGTCATCGCAAAGAACGACTATCTGCATATAGTCAAAGCCCGCTTATTTTGCCGATATTTGAAAGGATCTTCACTGCGCATCATCTACTCTTTTTGGGAAGACAAACAACGAATCGAATTTATCGAGCTCTATTTCAAAGGAGATAAAGCCAACGAAGACCGTCAGCGAGTGAAAGAATATTTGACGAAGCACCAAGATTAACCGCCGCCAGGGAGGTTTCGACAATGACCAGAGACACCTATAAATTTTCTGATCTGGGACCGCGGTCCCAGAAACACCTCCACATGTAATACTGCCATCCAGTCCCCCGTCATTCCTGCACAAGCGCTCTTCGTCATTCCCGCGAAGGCGGGAATCCAGAGGCTTTGCTTTTTCCTTTCTTCCTTTACCTACCAGAGACCGTTCGTTTTCACATTGTAGCAACAGCATCCCGGGGCAACGCTCTGGACACGCCCTATGCTGCTTGAAGGACAGTGCCATGCGATGGCGCGGCCATGATTAAAACAGGTGGCGATCACGGATTATCATTGAAAAATATCCTTATGACGTTATAGGATATGAACATGGACACGCCTGTCACACCAGGCGAGATCTTGCTTGAGGAGTACCTCAAGCCTATGGGGATTTCGCAGAACGCCATGGCCCGTGCCATCGGTGTCGCCCCGCGAGCGATCAATGAGATCGTGCATGGCCGCCGGTCGATTACGCCAGCCATGTCGATTCGCTTCGGCGCCTTCTTCGGCCAGTCAGACCAGTTCTGGCACGGCATCCAGGTCGAGTGCGACTTTCGCAAGCTGGCCGGCGAGAAACACCGGCTGACCGACGGCGTCCAACCGGCTGCAACGCTGGGGTAGCGAGTCTATAGACTGAATTTTTGGTTCTTTATTTCCTCTGCCACCGGAGACCGTTCTTTTGCACGTTGTAGCAACAGCATCCCGGGGGAAGGCTCGGGATATGCCTTATGTTGCCTTGGAGGATAGCGCCATAGGATGGCGCAACTACATAGGGACAAAGCTGGATCCTCGATGATATCCCCGGTCAGGCCAGGGCCACGCGTCGAGGATGACAGACAACAGAAAGAGAAAATCCCTCTTGCCATGAAACGCTCCTCCCCAGCGCGATCAAGGCCTCAGACGTTCCTGCCCGGTTTGCGATCATCCGGTGTGCCCCTGGTGGCCGTGATCGGGCGACCGAACGTGGGCAAATCGACCCTGTTCAACCGAATCCTGGGGGGCAGAACCGCCATCGTGGACGACCGGCCGGGTGTCACCCGTGATCGGATATACGCGGAATGCACGTACCAGGGACGCCGCTTTCAGTTGGTCGATACCGGTGGACTCGATCCGACTTCCACCGACGGCATGCTCGGGCTCATCCGGCAACAATCACAGGCCGCTCTCGCCTCTGCGGATATTCTGCTCGTGATCATGGACGGTCGGGCCGGACTGACGCCCCTGGATCAGGAGATCGTGAACGGGTTGCACGGCGTGGAGAAACCCACGTTCTGGGTGATCAATAAGATCGACGCTCCGACCCTGGAACCTCTGCTCGCGGACTTTTATCGTCTTGGAAAAGAGGCGCTGTTTCCTGTTTCCGCGGAACACGGCACCGGAGTGGATGACCTGCTTGAGGCATTTCTCCATCTCCTCCCGATGTCGGAGGAGGACCTCTCAGAAACCGCCACGACCCGCGTGGCCGTGGTCGGACGGCCCAACGTGGGGAAATCGACCCTGGTGAACACCATCCTGGGAGCAGAACGGGCCATCGTCAGCGACGAGCCCGGGACCACGCGAGACCCCGTTGACACGCACCTGGAACGCGAGGGCCAATCATTTCTGTTGACGGATACCGCGGGACTGCGACGTCGAGGCCGCGTGGATCCGGCCGTGGAAGGCTACAGCGTGGCCAGAACCATGAAGGCCTTGGGGCGGTCGGATATCGGCGTCTTGTTACTTGACGGAGTCGAGGGCGTCACGGAGCAGGACACCAAGATTGCAGGACTCATCCAGAAGCAAGGACGAGGTTGCGTCATGCTGGTCAACAAATGGGATTTGCGTCAGAACCACCCCGAGGCCAAGGCGAAGTTTTCCCTGGAGTTGCAACGACGGTTCCCTTTTTTCACCTTTGTGCCCATTGTCTTCGGGTCGGCACTGGTACCCAAAACCGTCGATCACCTGTTCAGGGCCATCACCCGGGTCATGGAAGCCTTTTCGTATCGAGTGCCGACCAGTCGCCTCAATCAATTCCTGCAAAAAGTGCTTGAGGAGAACCCCATTCCCGTCAAGAGAAAGAATCCCCCGAAATCGCTCTTTATCACCCAGGTGGCGATCAAACCACCCACGTTCGCGCTCTTTGTGGGCAAATCGGTCGTGATCACGCCCGGGTATCTTCGCTATTTGGAAAACCAGCTCAGGGCGACGTTCGGGTTCGAAGGCACGCCCTTGCGCATCCTGGTCAGAAAGAAAGCGTGACGAACCGGTGTCAGGGGGACTGATTCAGGGCTGCGACCCGGGAGAAGTAGTCGACAAACGTGCGCATCCCGGCCGAAGCCTGTCCCCAGTCGAAATGTTCGTTCGGGGCATGGTAGCCATGTTCGGGAAGACTCAACCCGAAGAAGAGAATGGGAGCCTGCCACGCCCGCTCCATCAACGAAACGGCACCGATCGATCCTCCTTCCCGGACCATGGCAGGGTTCTTCCCGAATCCCGACCGCACTGCCTGGCGAAGCGCCTCGGCATAGGGGCCCTGGGTCACGCCGCGAAACGGTTCGAGTTGCCCATCGGCTTCGACGCGAATATCGGGATTCTGTTTCTTCAGATAGGCTTTCAAGCGAGACAGAATCACCGCGGGCTGCTGATTCGGGACCAGCCGCATACTCACCTTCAATTCGCCGAAGGGCGGAACCACGGTTTTCACGCCGGCTCCCATGTGCCCGCCCACCAATCCATGCACCTCAAAGGTTGGTGAAGCCCAGATCCGTTGAAGCAACTCCGACCGGGTCTTGGTCCGAATCGACCGGAACCCATAGGCCTTTTTGAACCGGTCCACCCGAAAGCCCGAGGAAAGAAATTGCTTCATTTCCTCGGTTGTGGGAGGAACGACTTCATCGTAAAACCCGGGAATGGTCACCCGGCCGGTTCGGGCGTCTACGCAGGCGTGCACGGCTTCACAGAGTTCAACCAGCGGGTTTCTGGCTCCGCCTCCGGTCAACCCGGAATGCACGTCGGTCGTGCCCGTGCGCAACGTCAGCCGAACGGCCAATAACCCGCGCAACCCCGTGGAAATCGCCGGGCGCTCTCGCGAGACCCAAATGGTATCCGAAACCAGGACCGACTCGGGTCGCGGAACCACGGCCCCTTGCGCCAGGGCATCCTGAAAATTCGGACTGCCGATTTCTTCTTCCAATTCCCAGAGGAACCGGATATTCAGCCTTATGCCCTGCTCTACGGCGTATTTGCCAGCCAGGAGCGCCGTCAGCGCCGGACCTTTATCGTCGGTGGTGCCGCGGCCCCGATAGCAACGCCCCTGTTTGCGAAACACGAACGGATCCTGCTTCCACTCCGGTTCCTGCGCGGGTTGCACGTCCAGATGGTTGTATATCGTCAACGTGGGATACTGTTTTCCAACCTGCCAGCCCCCCGATACCACGGGAGCGCCCCTGGTCGTGACAATGTGCGCCCGTGCCCCCAGACTCCGTAAATACTGCGCCGCGACGTTTGCCATGCGGAGCAGATCTTTCCCGCGTGCAGGATCGGAACTCACCGACGGAATCTCCACCGCATGGCCGAGCATGTCCTCGAACTGCGGCCGAATTGACCGGATATAGGATTCCAGATGCTTCATGCAATGGTCTCTCTTTCTTGAATCAACGCGTCAGCCGAAATAAAAGGGGACGGGAGAAAAGCTGACGAGAAAAATGACCAGGGCGCCCCATCCCACCCATAGACGGCCACGACCCAGTTCCGTTCCGGGATCGATCACCGGCGGATGGCCGACTCCGACCAGTCCCGCCAGGGCCACCCATATGATCCACCCCGGCCATCCCCAGAGCCCCAACACCAGCAGGATGGGAATCATCAGGAGCGCCAGGGTGCGTTGACGGTGTCCGAACAAGGCATAGGCCACGTGCCCGCCGTCGAGTTGGCCGATCGGGATCAGATTCAACGCGGTAATAAAAAACCCGAACCATGCTGCAAAGGCAATCGGATGCAGCACGATGTCGTACGCCTCGGGGATCGGGCCGAACATGAGCCACGCGAAAAATTGTAGCAGCAGCGGTTCCCCCAATTGCAACCCGTAGAGGCCCAGCCTGGGTTCCACTCTCGAATAGGACAGCCCGATGATCAGGGCCAGGACGGCGACGAGAAATCCTGCGATCGGGCCGGCCACGCCGATGTCGAACAGGGCACGGCGATTCATAATGGGCGACCGCATGCGAATGACGGCCCCGAACGTCCCGATGAATTGGGGCGGCCCCGGGATGAAGAGCGGGAGAGAAGCCGGGACGCGATGCAGGCGCGACAGATAGAAATGCCCGAATTCGTGAGTCACGAGGATCCCCAAGAGCGTGCAGGCAAACGGCCAACCATCCAGCAGGCGGCCGGGATGGCGAACGAGGAAATCCCATGCGCCCGACACGGGCTCGGTATTGACCTGATACGCCCCTGCCCACAGCGTGGTGAAGACGGTCACGAGAAACAGGCCGAGCGGAAGGTAGAGAACCGACACCGCACTGTCGGGTGCAGAACGTTTCCAATCCGGCTCCCATGGCTCCTCGTTTGACGGGTCATTCTGAAATCGCCATTCAGGCGGAGAGGGTTGTTGATCCAGCATGCGCTTGTCGATTCATCCAAAGGGGTTCGTGACTCGTTCTTCTCGTACCGTCGTAGGTGGTCCGTGCCCCGGGAGCAACACCGTGTCCGGATCCAACTGCAAGACGCGCCGGCGAACCGACACCAGATGGTCCGCATACAAAGAAAGCGGATTGGCACGGCCTACGGATCCGGCAAACAGCGTATCCCCGACAAAGCAGAGCGCCTGCCCATCGGATCGGACCCGATAACACACACCTCCCGGGGTATGGCCGGGCGTGGCCAGACATTCGACCTGCAGATTCCCTACGACAAGGACCTGGGAATCACCGGGCACGATGATCGAGGCCTGCGGAGGCTTCCAGGGCAACAGCGGGAAATCCCCTTCTCCAAGATACACCGGAACGGACCATTCGGACAAAATGCGATCCAAGCCGTCGGCGTGATCCGCGTGGCCATGCGTCAGGCACATGCCGACCAACGTGGCGTTGCGTTCGTCGAGCACCGCCAACATACCGGCGGCATTGTACGCCGTATCGATAAACACGGCCCGTCTGGTGTCAGGATCGATCAGCACGTATCCCTTGACCTTGTAGCCTCCGATGTCACCCGGAACCGTGACCACGAGAGAAGAGACCCACTCCGGAGAAGGCTGGGGGACCCAGCTCCGGACGGACACCGCGGCAAGCGCCTCCCCTTTGAGGCCAAGGGCCCGGGCCATGACGCGGGCCTCATCTTCCGAGGGGGGCCGGTCACCCTGTTCCAGGCAGGCCCATTCGTCCTGCTGAAGACGGGCGGCCTCGGCCACGTGAGCGATCGATGCTCCGCTGCCCAGTCTGGCCTTTTTCACGATGTCGGAAAATTCGTCTTCCAGCGCCGGAGGGCGGGGCAATGCAGCCTGCCAGGCTCGGACCATCGCGGGATCAACGTCAACCAGAATGATCGATTGCAGGGATTGAGGAGGAAACCGGCGAATCTCTTCGATCATGCCCCGTGCGGCTTCTTCGGGATCGACTCTGCCGACGCCCGTTCCCATGCCGGGAATCGCCAGGGAGGTAAACCCGCGTTCGTCGGCAAGACGGAGGGCGGCTCGGGTGGCCAATTGCACGTTTTCCACGGAAATGCGCATGGCCGGTTCGGACATGGTCGGCGCATGAATAATCCCCTCGAACCGTGTACGTCCACCCGAAGTCAGCACGGCACGGCCCACGGGGATCGGCGCCTGTCGGCGCGCCTCATCTTCCACGCGTGAGCCTGCGACGCGCCGGATGACCCCGGCCACGCCTCCGCCCATGAGGCCATGACTGTTCGCGGCATTCACGATCGCCTGAGCCTCGACGTCGAGAAGGCTGCCTTGAAGAAGCGTGACGTTCATTCGTCGATCAACGACATCCGTGTGAACGGGCACGTTTTCGGGACGGCACGTTCCCGCGGGTGAAACGGTGACGGGATTCCGATCCTGTCTGCAGTCCGGCCTTTTCCCAAAGTCAGCCCCTTGTTCTATCAACGCATGACCGCCACCAGAGCCGTGCGATGGCCGTGGCCGTCTTGCCTCATCGTCTCCGGTTTAGTACTGTTAGATGCAAATCGACCGGATCGTCACGAAAAGGTTCCTGCATGCATATAGCAGAAGTGTTGCGACAAAACCAGCCTGCCATCAGTTTTGAGTTCTTTCCCGCCAAAACCGAGGCGGCGTCCCGGACGTTGTCGCAGACCATTGAACGGCTGATTCCCCTGAAACCCGCCTACATCAGCGTGACCTACGGCGCAGGCGGATCGACGCGTGAGTTGACGCATGAGCTGGCCGTCAAATTGCGTCATGAAACGAACGTGACGATCGTGGCGCATCTCACCTGCGTGGGATCGAGCCGGGAGAACATCCTCCGGATTCTCCAACAATACGATGCGCACGACATCCACAACATCATGGCCCTGCGAGGGGACCTTCCGGGGCAACACTCGGAACCTCCGCAGGATTTTCGCTACGCCGGGGAATTGGTCGCCTTTATCAAAGAACATTTTCCCCACATGGGGATCGGAGTGGCCGGGTTCCCCGAAGGCCATCCGGACACCCCCAATCGACTCAAGGAAATCGAGCATCTGAAGGCCAAAGTCGATGCCGGCGCCGATTACATCTGCACGCAACTTTTTTTGGATAATCGCGATTTCTATGATTTTTGCGAGCGCTGCCATGTGGCCGGAATTCGCGTGCCCATCGTCGCGGGCATCATGCCCATTGCCTCACTCAAAACGGTCAAGCGGATGGCGGAACTCGCATTGGGAGCGCGTTTTCCTGGAAAGCTGCTGAGAGCCGTCACGGACGCACGGAACGATGAAGAAGCCGAAAAAATCGGGACCGACTGGGCCACGGAACAGGTCCTGGACCTGCTGGACCACAAGGTGCTCGGGGTGCATCTCTACACCATGAACAAATCCAAAGCGGCCTTGTGCATCCATGAAGCCCTGGGCAGCCAGAGTTTCGACTTGCTCGTTCGCTAGCCCCCCACACGACCGGGGCTCCACGAATTATTGCGGCCGCCCCTGTTCGATCTTCGCCCAGGAATCCCGCAGCGCGACGGTCCGATTCAACACGAGCCGTTGGTCGGTCGAGTCGGAATCGACACAAAAATAGCCTTGCCGTTCGAACTGAAATCGTTGGCCTACGGCGACTCCCTGCAATGCCCGTTCGACCCGGCAATCCCGTAACCGCTCCACCGAGTTCGGATTCAGCACGTTCCGGTAATCCCGGCCGTCCCCGTCAGGATCCGGAACGGAAAACAGATGATCGAACAACCGGACTTCGGCTTCAAGCGCATGCGCCACGGACACCCAATGGATAGTGCCCTTCACCTTCCGGCCGGACTTCTCGGATCCGCTTTTCGTTTCGGGATCATACGTACAGCGAATTTCAACGATCTCGCCCTGCTCATCCTTGATCACGTCCTCGCATCGAATGATATAGGCGTAGCGCAACCGCACCTCCCGACCGGGGGCGAGACGAAAGTATTTTTTCGGAGGATCTTCATGAAAATCTTCCCGCTCGATGTAGATGACGCGGGAAAACGGAACCGCTCGACTCCCCATCGTGGGATCTTCCGGATTGTTGACTGCCTGTAATTCTTCCACGCGGCCTTCCGGGTAATTGGTCACGACGACGCGAAGAGGCCGGAGCACCGCCATGATCCGTTGCGCACTCGCGTTCAGGGTTTCCCTGACGAAATGCTCCAACAGATTCACCTCCACCACGCTGTCCCGTTTTGCCACCCCGATGTGCTCGCAAAACCGTCGAATCGCTTCCGGGGGATACCCGCGGCGCCGCAAGCCCATCAACGTGGGCAGGCGCGGATCATCCCATCCCGACACGTGCCCTTCTTCGATGAGTTCCAGCAGCTTCCGTTTGCTCATCACCGTATGCGTCAGGTTCAAGCGGGCAAATTCGATCTGCTGAGAATGGCAAGCGACGTCACATTCGTCGAGCACCCAATCATACAAGGGCCGATGATCCTCAAACTCCAGGGTACAGAGGGAATGCGTAATGCCTTCGAGGGAATCGGACAAAGGATGCGCGAAATCATACGTCGGATAGATGTTCCAGGCGGTCCCCGTCCGATGATGAGGCACCCGACGAATTCGGTAGAGTGTGGGATCGCGCATGTTGACGTTGGGCGAGGCCATGTCGATCTTCGCCCGGAGCACGTGCGTCCCTTCTTCACAGTCGCCGGCCCGCATCCGTGAGAACAGGGACAGGTTCTCCTCCACCGACCGCGTTCGATAGGGGCTCTCCTGGCCCGGTTCCGTCAGAGTCCCCCGGTACAGGCGGATCTCGTCTGCGGTCAGGCTGTCCACGTAGGCCTTGCCTTTTCTGATCAGCAGCACCGCATACTCGTACAACCGTTCAAAGTAATCCGAGGCAAAGAAACAGCGATCCGCCCAATCGAAGCCCAGCCACCGCACGTCCTCCTGAATGGACTCGACGTATTCCACGTTTTCTTTGGTGGGATTGGTGTCGTCGAATCGCAGATTGCACAGCCCGGAGAATTCCCGCGCAATACCGAAGTTCAGACAAATGGATTTGGCATGGCCGATGTGGAGATAGCCGTTGGGTTCCGGAGGGAACCGCGTATGCACGACGCCCCCAAACCGTCCGGCCTCACGGTCCTGGGCCACAAGCGTACGAATAAAGTCCTTGGAAACCTGATGCGGATTGGACATGACTCCCTGTTCCTCGTGCCCAGATCGTCGGACCGCCCTAATACGGCTTCTTCCCTTTGAACAGGACCAGCAGGCCGATCACGCCGACGATCAGCAACAGCAGGCCATATCCATATTGGTCATCCATCCTCGCTCCTTCTCCGGACGACGGCGCGGAAGGTGGGATGTTCAATGACAAGCGGGCTGTCATTCGGACACGTGCGGTCCGTACTGTTCGAGCAGATACTCGAGTACGTGGGGGGCGCTGTTATGGCATCACCTGAGCAAAATGATGAGAGCGGACCCAAGGGTTGGCTGGGGGAGAAGGATTCGAACCCTCACTCTCAGAGCCAGAATCTGATGTCCTAGCATAATAATCGGCTTTGCAATGCAACATCTTAAAAAACTTTCAACTGTTCTTTACTCCACATCGTACATCTCATCCCATTCCATCTAAATGAGCCAAACGGAGAAACTCCATTGTTTTTCTCGGCTAACTTTTCTATATTTCTATACTTCATTAAAGGATTAGAAGTTCTAATCTCAATAACCGTCATGAACGTTTTTTCAGTTTCGATACCTAGATCGTTTAGAGCTTACCTTAATTCAGCTATTGTGCGGGCTTCCTATTTGTATCCTAATTTAAATCTGGAATTCTCACAAGATTCTGGGGAATCTGTAATCGTTTCTTCTGAAAAAAGCTTTGATTTTGAAAATTTCAAAAAAGATTTCCTATGCATTTTGTATAGAGAGCGCATTTATTCCGAAACCTTATCTATTAGAAAAGCTATCTACGGATCAAATGAATAATAAAGTCACTACGCCTTTTCGATTTCGCGAAATTGGCTCAAAAACTCTCCTGACAAATGAGGTGGGAGACTTCGGAATGTTTGAAGAAGGCGTAGTTGAGAGAATACTCAACCATACCTTGGTGGAAGAAGAGGAGACCCGTCTAAGTGATTTATTTATTCATTTTGATGAGGACCAAGATTGGAGACTTATTTCATTAGCAAGAAGGGTAAAAAACCAGAAAGCTGTTGAGTCAAAACTGTCATATATTATCCTGATTCCTACTCTTCGCTGCGATCTTTCCTGTTCTTATTGTCAAGTTTCCAGGGCTCCATTACATGAAAAGGGGTTTGATTGGGATACTAGAAAACTTTCAGCTTTTGAAGATTTTTTGGTTAGCCGCAAGGTGGAAGACGTAAAAATTGAGTTTCAGGGTGGTGAGCCAACACTTAGACCAGACCTGATAAGACAAGTTATCAGAATAGTTGAAAAAAGGTGCTCCAAATCCGAATTTGTAATTTGCACAAATCTACAATCGATTTCGAAAGCAACGGAAGACATCTATGAAAAACCAAACGTATCAATTAGCACTTCGATTGATGGACCTGAAGATATAATGGATTTGAATCGAACTAAGAACCGCGACTTAACGAATCAGTTTTTTGAGAACTTCTACTATATCTTAAAAAGATATGGTCCAAACAAAATATCTGCATTGCCAACCGTGTCAGTCAATATGCTTAAAAATCCAGAAAAATTGATAGATTTCTATATATCCCTAGGGCTCGACTCTATTTTTCTACGGCCCGTTAATTATATGGGCTTCGCAAGGAAAACATATAAGGAATTAGCAAATGACATTAAAGGTTGGATCGTTTTCTACAGAAGAGCGATAGAATATATTGCCAAAATTAATGAACATACATTTTTTGAGGAATTTTATTTCTCGCTTTTGCTCAGAAAAATATTTCACCTCACAGATGATGGATTCGTAGATTTTCGTTCTCCAAATGTTTTTATGAAAGATTACTGCGTGATCGATTTTGATGGAAAGATTTATCCGTCAGATGAAGCCAGAATGCTTTCCCGGACAAAACATATAGACCTTTCTCTCGGAGAACTAGGATCTTCTATAGATACTGAAAAAGTGAGAAATCTAAACTGGCATTCTATGAACCAAGTCGAACCAGATTGCGTTCATTGTGCATACATGCCCTACTGTGGAGTTGATATCATTGATGACCTATCTCGTTATAACAGAATTGATAATCCAAAACTCGACAGTTGGTTTTGCCGTCGCCATATGATGATATTCGATTTCATTTTCGACAAGATTGCTACACGTGATCTTGGATGGCTAAATATTTTCTTAAAGTGGATATACGGGAGAGCTGCTCCTCCTCATTCCTACGAGATATTCTATGATAAAGCTGAAATTTAAATGTGAGACCAAAAAAATTCATGCCCCATTTGTTGGAAAAATCCGCGTTTGTGAAGCATTGCGAGACAAAACAAATACGCCAAAGGATGGAGAACTTCTTGCAATGTATGATGAACAAATGGTCGGCTATTCCTGCCATTCCACCGAAGGCGATGCTTTTATTTCTTGCGAGCCACAATATGAGCTTGATGGTGATGTTTTTCTATTGATTCCTGAGAGAAAAGAAGCGCAAAGACTCATCAGGAGAAAAAGCAACCACAATACAATTCTTTTTACTGAACAATGTGACCAACTATGTATGATGTGCAGCCAACCACCCCGTGCAATAAATGACAAGTGGCTGTTTCCTTTTTATGAAAAGGCAATCTGCTTAGCCGATCAAGGAGCAACAATTGGAATTTCTGGGGGAGAACCTACGATCCACAAAGTGGAACTATTTTCCTTACTGGAAAACATATCAATTAAACGGCCTGATCTTTCTTTTCATATTTTGACAAATGCTCAACATTTTAACTTAGAAGATCGGAGCCGACTACAAGGCATTCAGCAATCTTTAAATCTGCTCTGGGGAATCCCTCTTTATTCATCAAGTGCAAAGGAACATGATGAGATTGTGCAAAAACCTGGAGCTTATAATCTTCTTAATAAAAATTTATTCTTTTTAGCTTCATGTGGTGGGGCAATTGAGTTAAGAACAGTTTTGATAAAGAAAAATATTCTAGAACTACCTCACCTAGCCAAATTTATTGCCAAAAACCTTAATTTCATTGCCTTTTGGGCGATAATGAATCTAGAACAAATCGGATACGCGAAGCTATTTAAGGAAGAGTTATTTTTTGACTACTCACAATTTTTTGTCCCCGTAGCAAACGCAATCGAGATCACTAAATCTTACAACATTCCAGTATCACTCTATAATTTTCCGCTTTGTACGGTTCCAGTTGAATACCGAGATTACTGTACTGATTCTATTTCCGATTGGAAGAAAAAATTTATACCAACTTGTAAGCCTTGTACTAAAAAGAATAGCTGTGCTGGATTTTTTGAGTGGTACACGCCTGATTGGGAATTGACAGGAATTCATCCACTTAGTTAGGAGGAATTCATAATGAAATGGAAAAAGTTTACTATTCCGTCTTTGCTGGCTGCAGGACTAGTTCCTGCATTGAGTTCGGCAGAGGAATCAACTGTTACACAAATTGAAAAAACTGATGACATATCAAAAATTATTTTATCAATATCTGATGAACACGAATACATTCTCGCAGGACATCGATCTCATAGTAGCCATGGTTCACATCGCAGCCATCGCTCTAGCAGTTCCCGTTCATATTCTAATCCTGGGACAACACCGCGTGAGGCCACAGAACCATCAGGCATCACAGGATCTAGGAACGAAACAAGCACTCCTCCTTCCTCTGTTCTACCTCAAAGCCATGGTACTTTGGAAAAGGGCAAAGTTCTGCCCGGCAATAGTCATAAATTTAGAAAGATAGTATTACGGATACAGTTGGCCTTGGATGATTTAGGATACGATGTCGGACCAATAAACGGCGAATTAAATGCAACAACAGTTTCTGCTTTGTATAAATATCAAAAAAAGAAAAACTTGGTTCCTTCGGGTAAGATTACCCAAGAAGTATTAGACTCTTTAGGAATAGTAGCCAAATGAAAAAGCATATTGGCCTAGCAGTCAACATTGTGGCGATTTTATTAGTTATTACTTACGGTATGATTGAGTATGTTGTCCCTAAAGCTGCTCTTAATATTTGGCAAGAAGATTACAAGTCTCTAATGTTTCAATGTGATCAAGTCATGCGGGAACATTTTATCGCCAAACAACTTGTGCTAGCCGAACCGTCAGAAAAGGCTGTTAAAAACTTAGATGCAAGTGAAGTTGGACTTTTAAACTGCCATGAATATGACAAACTGAGAAAAAGATTATTGTCTTATGGTGTATCAGAAAACCGACTAAGTCTAATAGGATTGGAAGCCATTGAAGAAAAAACCAACGAGGTACGTCGCTTTGTAGAAATCCATGAAATTCGCTATTAATAAACTCTTTCTTCCCCTCTTCATCCTTTTACTGCCTTCTACCTTAAACGCGAATTCTTTTGAGGAAATCCTCAAAAAAGCTGCTCTGGAAAATGGAATCTTACCAGCCGAAAGGCTTTACCACAATCCAGATGAAACACTCGTCGAATTGGGGAAAACCTTTTTTGAATCGAAACGGTTAAGCTTAAATGGAAACATATCTTGTAAAACCTGCCACCTAATAAAACTGGGGTCAGCTGATGGCATTCCAAATGCAGTAGGTGTTGGCAGTGATGGACATGGGAGCGAACGACTTTCAGGAGAGGGAAAGATTGTACCTAGGAATACGCTCCCTTTGTGGGGTCGAGGTGGATCTGGTTTTAAAACATTTTTCTGGGACGGGAAAGTAGACTTTTCAAAGGGACAAAAAATAAGTCAGTTTGGAAATAAAGCACCTTCTATAGACCCCTTAATCGTTGCAGTCCACCTTCCTGCTGTTGAGATAAGAGAAATGCTTTTCGAAGATTCTATGGTAGCTGAGCTAAAAAATGAAACAACAGAAAGTGCCAACGAGATTTACGGCCTAATCACAGATATAAGCCAAAGGCACGAAAAAGAGGCTATCGTACAACTAGCGAAACTTCTAAAAAAGAAGTTTTCCCAAATCCAGTTCCTTGACATAGCTCGTTCCATCGCAGCTTTCATAAGAGCTAAATTCCACATTAAAAATACCAAATTTCACAACTTCCTATTTAAAGGCGGCAAGCTTTCTGAAGACGAGGTGCAGGGTGGTCTAATATTTTATGGAAAAGGAAAATGCTCAAATTGTCACAGTGGACCTTATTTTGCAGATTTTGAATTCCACGCGATTCCCTTCCCTCAACTCGGATTTGGAAAAAACGGTTTTGGGGTGGATTATGGGCGTTTTAATGTTACTCTAAATCCTAACGACCTATACAAATTTAGAACGCCACCGCTATTGAATGTTACAAAGACCGCACCGTACGGTCATTCTGGATCAGTAAAAAACCTTTATGAAGCTATTATCTACCACTTTGATCCACTTAAAATTTTGAGTGTAAAAACCATGGACCAACTTGCTCGGCATGAATACTACAAAAGACTAGCTATAAGCTCACAAAATATTCTTCATATAGGATATCTTACTGAGAAAGAAGTACGTTCCTTAGTTAAATTCCTTGATACGTTAAGCTTTAACTGATCGACCTGATGTGTTCGAGAAGAAAATCTCTGACTGACCTACCAGACTTTGCATAGGGCAGCTTCAGCCTAAACTCCTTATTTCACATTTGGCGTAGTCAAGCACCTCGTTCGCAAAAATTTCTGCGTCTATACCGTAATTTTTTAATAGTCTGATATATTCTTCTACTGAAGCAGTATATTCTCTTACTGCACTGTTATAAGAATCAATTTCCCAATCATCACATCTATGATGTCCCTCTAAAAGTGCCAACACATGAACCGCCCCGGGAATTCCAGAGACCCATTAGTTTGAGTCATGCGGCTGTGCATGACCGGTTCTGCCCCTCATCACACCGCTGTTCATATTCCGCCGGTGGCACATGGCCGATCGGCCCCAGCAACCGACGATGATTGAACCCATCCACCCCCGACCAGGTCGCCACATACGTGATGTCTGCCACCCATAATTGGTTCGGCCGGGTGGCGGTAAACTGCCGATTCACTCGGTCAGCCGGGTGCGGTAAGGCTCCAGCACTGACCGTCGTCCGGCGCTTGGCGCCCCGTCGCACGCCCTGGAGCTCAAGCTGCTGCATCAACCGTTCCACCGTGCACCGCGCCACCGCGTGGCCTTCTCGTTGAAGTTGCCGCCAGACCTTCCGGGCCCCGTACACGCGGTACTGCTCCTCCCAGACACGCCGGATCTCCCCACAGAGCACACGGTCCCGTTTCGCCCGTGCCGGCACCCGCTCTGGGTCTGCTGCCCGGGCCTTCTGCTCGTAATACGTCGACGGGGCGATCGGCAATTGCTGGCAGATCGGCTCGACCCCCAGGCCCGCCCGGTGGTGATCGATGAAGGCCACCAGTTCGCCGGTCAGCGGGCGAGCTCCGCCTGGGCGAAAAACGCCGAGGCCTTCCGCAGAATCTCATTGGCCCGCTTCAATTCCCGATTCTCGCGTTCCAATTCCCGCAAACGGGCCCGGTCGGCACTGGGGAGCCCGGCGCGGTTGCCCTGGTCCACCTCGGCGCGTCTCACCCATTTCCGCAAGGTTTCTGCGGGACAGCCCATCTTCTCGGCAATGGCGGTCATGGCTGCCCATTCAGAGCGATAGTCTGCCTGGTGCTCCAGGACCAGGCGTACGGCACGTTCCCGGATCTCCGGGGGATAACGTTTGTAGGTCTTCATGGCTCCATCCTCTCAAGAAATGGAGTCTCCGGCAAATCCGGGGCGGTTCAGTGAAAATAGCAGGGGAAGGGGGTTGGCTGGGGGAGAAGGATTCGAACCCTCACTCTCAGAGCCAGAATCTGATGTCCTACCCTTAGACGATCCCCCAGTGTGTGAAAAAGCTTAATCGAGCCAGGACAAGCCGTCAAGGAAGGATCGGCATGACGGGTTGGGAGCCACACAGCGTCATTCCTGCCGATGCTCCCTTCCGTCATTTCTGTGAAAGCCTGCGCTCGAGCCCGATTGAAGGCAGGAATCCATGGTGTCTCGCAGGATGACGCGGGGCTGACAGGAAGGCGACACTTCTCCCCTTCTCAACGAATTCCTGAACATGGACAAGGAAGAACGAACGGCTCAGGACTTCCTCACGACGCAGGGATTCCATGGAGGGCCTGCTCGATGCGCCGAACGGTCCGTTCCCTGCCCAGCAAGGCCATGACTTCATAGATCCCCGGACTGAAGGTTCGTCCGGTAAGGGCGACACGAAGGGGTTGGGCGAATTTGCCCATCTTCAGGTGGTCTTCCTCGATGATCGCGTGCAACACGGGTTCGAGCGTCTCTTTGGAAAAGGGATCGACTGTCTTCACGCGTTCGGCGAATTTGTTGAGACTCGGGGCAATCGCCGGGGTGAGAAACTTTGTGGCCGCGGCTTCATCCATCTCCACGGGTTCCGTGATATAGGGTAGAGTCCATTCCACCATCTCGGCCAGCGTCTTGGCGCGCTCGGACAGGTGAGGGACCACCGCATCGAGGCCACCCTCGGGTTGCACGGGTCCGTCCCGGTCATACCCCCGCTGTTCCAGAAAGGGCTCCAACCGTTCCACAAGACGCCGCGGCTCGCTTCGTTTGATGTATTCGGCATTCAGCCATTGCAGTTTATCCGGGTTGAACACCGCTGCGGATGACTGCACGGCATCAAAGGAAAATTTGTCGATCATGTCCTGAAGCGAAAAGATTTCCTGATCACCATGCGACCACCCCAGCCTGACCAGATAATTCACCAGGGCTTCCGGCAAATATCCCAGTTCCTGATACGCCAGCACCGACGTCGCGCCGTGTCGCTTGGACAGCCTGGATTTGTCCGCGCCCAGGATCATCGGCACGTGGGCAAACTGGGGCACCGGATACGCCAACGCGTTGAGCAGCGCCACCTGGCGGGGCGTATTGTTGACGTGATCGTCCCCCCGGATCACGTGCGTGATCTCCATGAGCGCATCATCGATCACCACGGACAAATTGTACGTGGGATAGCCGTTGGAGCGAAGAATGATGAGATCATCCAGGATGGCGTTGTCGAATACGATGGGGCCCTTGATCAAATCCTCGACCACGGTCTGTCCTTCCCGAGGAGACTTGAACCGAAGTGCTGCAGGTTCCGCGGGCGTGGTCAGGCCCCGTTCCCGACACCGGTCATCGTATTTAAAAAATTCGCCCTTGGCCTGGGCTTCTTTCCTCCGCGCTTCGAGTTCCTCCGGGGTACACACGCACCAATAGGCAGCCCCCCGTTCGAACAATTCCAAGGCCTTCTGCCTGTACAGCTCCAGCCGATCGCTTTGACGATAGGGCCCTTCGTCCCAATCCAGACCGGCCCAGGCCAGGCCCTCCAGGATCGCCTCGATCGCGGCCTCGGTGGAGCGGTCGCGGTCCGTATCTTCGATGCGCAGAATGAACGTGCCGCGATGATGCCGGGCGAACAACCAGTTGAACAGAGCCGTGCGAAGGCCGCCGATGTGGAGCGACCCCGTAGGACTCGGGGCAAATCGAACTCGAACGTCGGACATGTCTCTCTTCATATCAAAGTAGAGCCTCCGGTTGCCACTCTATTTTCATCGGCTCTCCGGACGAGCCGTTCTTCCCTGCCCCGTGCCGCGACGCCTCTTCTTCCTCGGGGCAACGGAGCATCGGCAGGATTCCACGGCCGATCCGAGCCTTGACCGAACCTGACCTGCATGGTAGATTGAGTTTCGACAACACCGCTGAGTGGGGCTGTGGCGCAGTTGGGAGCGCGCGTGAATGGCATTCACGAGGTCGCCGGTTCAATCCCGGCCAGCTCCACCAATCCTCGTCGTGGTCGGATCCCCCCTCGACTTCTTCTGTTTTGAGAGTCCCGTGCCAACGCCATCTGTGCGGATCGAACGATGATCCACATCGAATCCCTGACTAAACAATATCCGACGAAAGTTCTCTTTTCCGAGGCCTCGGCCCACCTTCGGCCGGAAACCCGGGTAGGCCTCGTCGGTCGAAACGGCACGGGCAAAACGACCCTGCTCCGGATGATCACCGGAGAAGAGGCTCCTGACGAGGGATCGATCCGAAAACGACCGTGGCTCCGTATCGGGTATCTCCCTCAAGCACTCGATGTGCCCACGGACCTCACCGTGCTTCAGGCGGCCCATCGGGAGCAGTACCCCGAACATGAAGCCAAACGAATTTTGTCGGGGCTCGGGTTTGGAGAAACGGACTGGAACCGATCGCTCCAAACCTACTCCGGAGGATACCGCATGCGGGTGGCGCTCGGCCACCTCCTGCTCACCAACCCCGACGTGTTGCTGCTCGACGAGCCAACGAACCACCTGGACAAACCCACACAGGCCTGGTTCGAATCCTTTCTGCTCGCCTCGAATACGACCATGCTCATCATCAGCCATGACACGAAGTTTCTGGACCGGCTGACCACGCACATCTGGGAAATCCGCACGCATCAGATTCAAGAATATCGTGGGAACTACCAGACGTTTCAGGGCTTACGCGCACAACTCGACATGCAACAGGCGACCGCGGCCGAACGTCAGGCCAAGGAAGTCAGGCGCGTGCAAAAATTCGTGGATCGATTCCGCTACAAGGCGACCAAAGCCAAACAGGTCCAGGCGCGCATCAAACAGTTGGAGAAAATCAAGCTCCTCGAAACCCGACGTGACCCCAAACGCCTTCGTTTCCGGTTTCCGCAACCGACCAGGAGCGGGATCCAGGTGCTGGAGCTGAAGGACGTCAGAAAACACTATGGTGACCACGTCGTCTATGAACGGCTTGACTTTGCCGTGGAATGCGGGCAACGGGTCGCCCTGGTCGGCGAAAACGGCGCGGGGAAAAGCACCCTGTTGAAAATGCTGGCAGGGGTCTTACCCTTTGAAGCCGGGACGCGACGCGAAGGCCACGGCGTGACCCTGCATTATTTTGCACAGCATCAGGCCGACGTCCTGAACCCCGAGCATTCGATTCTGGAATCATTGACCGAAGCCGCGCCTCACGCCGACACCAATTTTCTGCGTGGCACCGCCGGGGTCTTTCTCTTTTCGGGAAAAGATCAGCACAAGCCCGTCAAAGCCCTGAGCGGGGGTGAACGCAATCGAGTCGCCCTGGCTCGCATGCTCGTAGAACCAGCCAATACGCTTCTGCTGGACGAGCCCACCAATCACCTGGATCCCGCCTCCGTCGACGTCCTTACCGATGCCCTCCTCGATTTTCAGGGTACGATCGTGTTCATCTCTCATGATCCGACTTTCTTAAGTCGAATCGCGACCCGGGTGGTGGAAATCGAAGAAGGCCGTGCCAGAGATTACCTGGGAGACTATGCCTATTATCTGTGGAAACGCGCGCAGGAACTCGAAGCCCTGAAAGCCCCGGAGGCCGCCGCGACCGCGACGCCCAAGAAACAACGCCCTCCACGCCAGTCGAGCCCCCCCACCCGCCGGGACGTGACCAAAAAGATCAATCGACTGGAAAAACAGGTAGCACGCTCGGAAGAAGACATTACGGCTCTGGAAGAACGGGTCAAAGCCCGGGCCGAAGAACTCTCGACGCCGGAACTCTACCAGAATTTTCCTCAGTGGAACGAGTTGCATCAGGAACATGAACGCTGGAAACGGGACCTGGAACTCCTCACGGACCGGTGGTCGGCCCTGTCCACCGAACTCTCGGAACTCAAACAGCAACTGACCAGGGTCGGATAACGACCCGGTCAGGGGCGATAATATTTTTTCTTCTCCAGTTCCTTCGGCAGATGAACCTGTTCGGTGCGGGCACCCCGATCATGATGCACGTAGCGATACCCTTTTCCATAGCCCAGATCCTTCATCAGCGACGTCACGGCGTTCCGCAAATGCAGGGGAACCGGCAGGTTGCCGAAGGTCTTGGCGTCCTTCTTGGCTTCGATCAGTCCGGCATAGGAGGCGTTGCTCTTGGGACATGAAGCCAGATACGTGGTCCCCTGCGCCAGGTTGATCTGCGCCTCGGGGAGCCCCACCATGTCCACGGCGTGAAAAATGGAAATCGCCAGAACCACCGCCATCGGCTCGGCGTTGCCGACGTCTTCGGAGGCAAAGACGACCATGCGTCGGGCAATGAATCTGGGATCTTCCCCGCCTTCCAGCATCCTGGCCAACCAATAGAGCGCGCCATCGGCGTCGGAGTCCCGCATGCTCTTGATATAGGCCGAAATCAGGTTGTAATGCTCTTCGCCATCCTTGTCGTATCGCACGCGCTGCTGAAGAATCTCCTCCAGTTGCGGACGATCCAGCGTGAATGGCGTGCCGGAGGACGCCGCCTGCCGAACCACGTATTCCAGGGCCGTGAGCATTGACCGGGCGTCTCCGTTCCCGTACCGAATCAAATAGTGCCGCGCGTCGTCGGTGAGGGACGCTCCGGATTTTCCGAGTCCGCGCTCGACGTCACGCAACGCTCGCGCCAGGATCGTTCCCATCGCGTCGTCATCCAGCTCCTTGAGGGTCACGACCAGGGAACGGGACAGGAGCGGAGCGATGACCTCGAAGGAAGGATTTTGGGTGGTCGCGCCAATGAGAATGATGTCCCCCTGTTCGACGTATGGCAGAAAGGCATCCTGCTGCGCCTTGTTGAACCGGTGAATCTCATCGACGAACAAAATGGTGGCCTGCCCGTGCAGGCGACGACGCTGCACGGCCTCCTTGATGATTGCGCGAAGCTCGGGCACTCCGCTCACGACCGCGGAAAACGCCACGAAGGCCGCCGTGGTTTTCCTGGCGATGACGTGCGCCAACGTGGTTTTCCCCGAGCCGGGCGGCCCCCACAGAATGAGGGAGGGGATCCGATCGGCTTCAATAGCCTGCCGAAGCGATTGATGCTCGGTGAGCACGTGATCCTGGCCCACAAACTCCTCAAACGTTTGCGGCCGAAGTCGCTCGGCCAGAGGAGTGGACGCCACGTGCGACGAGGACCCAGGCTTGGATTGGGAAGCGAACAGGTCAGGCGGATTGTCTTCGATCAGCGACATCACGTGGTACCGGTAATCACCGTCGTGGCAAATGCTATACCGTCATGGGAAACCGGTGCAAATGAAATGGGACCGTCTTGGACCAGATCCCTTGAAGGCAATTGACGAATAAGCAAAGACCCTGGATTCCCGCGTTCGCGGGAATGACGATTGGGGGCGCGTCGGGATGACGGAGAGGCATGGGAAGGACGGACGAGGCCTCTCTCCGTCATGCCGGACTCGATCCGGCATCCAGAGGGAATAAAAGAAAAAGACAACGGCCCTGGATTCCCGCCTCCGATTAAAATAGCCTGTCCCCGACTCGATCAGGGATCGAGGGCAGGTTTTTCGCGGGAATGACGGAGGGGGATTTGATTTTTCTCGGCTTCTTGGGGTAGTGAAGGTTCATGAACGCGCACGTGGGGCATTGCTGATGAAAGCACACATCAACGGCATCGACCTGGCCTATTCGGACGAAGGACGGGGAACGCCCATCGTGTTTCTCCACGCGTTTCCACTCAATCGGACGATGTGGGCGGAACAGGTAGCCGGACTCAAGGATCGGTATCGAGTCGTAACGATCGACTTGCGCGGGCACGGCGAATCCGAGGCCCCGATGTGGCGCTATACGGTGGATCAGTTCGCGGAGGACGTCAACGGCTTGCTGGAACACCTGGGCCTAGCCCAGGCCACGTTCGTGGGACTCTCCATGGGTGGGTATATCCTTTTTGCGCTCTATCGACAAAAGCCTGCGCTGTTCCAGTCACTCGTGTTGGCCGATACCCGGGCTACGGCCGATACGCCGGAAGCCAAAGCCACCCGATTGTCCATGGCCCAAATCGCGTATCGCCGGGGCGCATCGGCCATCGCCGATCTCATGGTGCCCAAATTGATCAGTCCGGCTTCACTCACGGACCGACCCGACTTGCGGGATCGATTGCGCGAGATCATCACCGGCAATCAAGTCTCCGGGATCGTGGGCGATCTCATGGCCATGGAAGACCGACCGGATTCCACGCCGCTGCTGCCCACCCTTTCTGTTCCGACCCTGGTGCTCGTCGGCGAAGAGGACGTCGCCTCGCCACCGCAAGAGGTCGAGGGCATGGCCCAACAGATCCCCGGCTCGACCTTTAGACGTATCCCTCGGGCCGGGCATCTCTCGAACATGGAGAACCCCGGCGCCTTCAACGAGGCCATCCTGTCGTTTCTGAACTCGAATGTTGGTAGATAGCTTCCGCGTTTCAGACAGCCGGACAGATCCCGATAGCCTCAGGCCCATCCTCCCCTTGCCGAAGCACTCGCGGCCCTGATGAGGGCAACGGCTCACCCGATCCGCAGGGTGACTCCGACGTGAGCCATCCGGGCTCAGGCAGAACGACCAATGAGCTTCAAGAACTCATCCCGGGTTTGCTGTTGCTTGCGAAACGCACCCAGCATGTGACTCGTGACCGCGGCGGTGTTCTGCTTTTCCACGCCGCGCATCATCATGCACAAATGCTGGGCCTCAATGACCACCCCGACGCCTAACGGCTTCAGCGCCTCATGGAGGGCCTCGGCGATTTGAACCGTCAGGCGTTCCTGGATCTGAAGCCGACGGCTCAGCACTTCGACGATCCTCGGCATTTTGCTGAGGCCAACGACTCGTTTGTCCGGAATATACCCGATGTGACATTTCCCGAAAAACGGAAGCATGTGATGTTCGCACAAACTGTAGAAATCGATATCCCGGACGATCACCATCTCGTCATACTCGAGAGGAAACAAGGCCCCATTGATGACGGGCCCAATGTCCTGCCCATACCCCTTCGTCAAAAACGCGAGCGCTTGAGCGACCCGTTCAGGGGTCTTCTCCAGACCAGAGCGGGTCGGATCTTCTCCGAGCAGTTTCAACAGTTGCTCAATCAGCGGCTGTAACGATTGGCCGGAGCCCTGAACCGCCTTCGTGGTGCGCGGGCGTTGTCGCGCTGGTTTCTTGGAAGAACGACGCTGGCTCATGAGGGAAAGAGAACGAATTTTCTCAAGTCGACGGGGGTCCCGAAAGGACGGACGTCTGATATTCGAAATAATTATCGCGCGTTTCTACGAGCCCGATTTTTTCCAATCGTCCGACCGGGACGTCGTGCACCAGTTCATCCCAAATAAACTTGACGAGATTTTCTCCGGTGGTCACGAGATTCCGAAACGCCGGATCATGATTCAGGTGACGGTGATTGAAGCGTTCCACGATTTTTCGGTTCACCAGGCTGTCCAGATCCTCGACGTTCGTCACCTCACCGGTTTGAGGATCCGGTTCGCCGGTCACCGTGACGAACACGGTATAGTTGTGGCCATGGCCATTCGGGTTGTTGCACTTGCCGAAGACTTTCCGATTGACGTCATCGGGCAAGGCATTCGTGTGCAACCGATGCGCCGCGCAGAAACGATATTGGCGGGTCAGGCAGATTTTTTCCTTCATTGGAATCGCCCGGGGCCGAGCCATCTTACGTGTCAGCTCTTGGTAGCATTCGAGGCATCTTGCTGATCAGCCTCCGCGGAGGACCATTTTTCCTCAGGCACCTGGACCACCACGTCGCCGAGGATCATGGCCTGACACCCGAGCCGATGATAGGGTTCGGTCAACGCTTCGCGATCCAGCAAGTCCTGCTCTTCAAAATCGATTTCGGATAAATGCTCTCCCCCCATGATCACTTCGACGCGGCACGTCGAACACGAGGCACTCCCGCCGCAATCATGATGAAGCGGAAAGCCCAACCGATCCGCGGCATCGAGCAGGGAAACGTTTTCGGGTACGTCGCCACTCGTGCCTTCCGGATGGATAAAGGTGACTCGTGGCATCAGACGTCACCCCACGGAAACCGCCGGTTCCGTGGCGGTCTGACGAAAAGGACACCCCTGTATGGCCACGTGTTCCTCGAATTCATGCCGGAACAGACGGAGACTGTTCTGAACCAGGACCGCGGCTCCCGTCACCAGCGTGCAATATCCCGTGCCCTTGACGAACCCGCAAATCTGCAAGAGCTTGTCCAGATCTTCCCGCGTGCCGTTCCCATTTTCGATTTTTGCCACGAGCTCTTCAAGATGCTCCGTCCCGATCCGACAAGGCGGACATTGTCCGCAACTTTCCTTCCGGAAAAACGTCGAGAGCTGGAGCGTTTGCGCCACCATGCAGGTTGCGTCATCCACGACGATCACCCCTGCCGACCCCAAGCCGGTCCCGGCCTTTTTCAAGGCATCGAAGTCCATGGGAAGATCGAGCGCTTCAGGCCCGACCATGGCAAAGGACGGCCCACCCGGAAAGATGGCCTTGATCCCACGGCCATGAGGCACGCCTCCTCCGCATTCTTCGATCAAATGGCGAAGCGGCGTGCCCAGGGGCAACTCATAGACGCCCGGGCGATTCACGGCCCCGCTCAAGGAAAACAGCATCGTTCCCGGACTCTTTTCCATGCCCACTGCCGTAAACCAAGAGGCTCCGTTGCGAAGCAGGTGCGGAACGTGCGACAGGGTTTCGACGTTGTTGACCAGAGTTGGTTTGCCATGGAGCCCGAAATCGGTCGGATAAAACGGCGGTTTTTCCTTGGGCTGCGCGGGGCGGCCTTGCATGGACTCCAGCATCGCGGTTTCTTCTCCGGCCACGTAACTGCCATGTCCGTCGAAAATCTCCAGATCGAGGTCAAGGCCGGAACCCATCACGTTCTGCCCAAGGAACCCTCGACTTCGGGCTTGTGCCAGGGCCTTGTCCAGACTCGCCCGAGCCTCCAGAAATTCGGCATTCAGGTAAATGTACGATTCCCGCGCACCGATGGTAAAGGCGGCGATCAGACACCCTTCAAGTAACTGGTGCGGATGGTGCTGAATCAGATAGCGGTCCTTGAAGGTGCCTGGTTCGTGCTCGCCGGCGTTGCACACGAAATATCGTTCCTTCACCCGATGGTGAACGACCTTTTCCCATTTCACCCCAGTCGGGAATCCGGCCCCGCCACGCCCCCGGAGAGACGCCTGCTTCAACTCGGCAATCACCCGATCGGGATTGGACTCCCGCACCACCTGCCGCCACGCCTCATAGCCCCCTCCCCTGATGTAGCCGTCAATATCCCAAGGCTCACCATCCAGCGGAGTCAGTAACCGAAGTGGAAACTCTTGTTTCATGAATGAAATCCGGTCAACGCCCGTCAACCTGTTCAGAGCGCTTATTCTATCAAAGAATCGGTGAACATTGACAGGCTCCGCCTTATCCCGTCAACTCCCGCCCCCACGAGCGTCGATGGCGTCTCGCCAACCCATTCGAATCGGGAACCCCGGCAAGCTCCCCTGCGAGGGACCCCTCGTCCGCGCCAATTGCAAGATGGTCGATGGAATGAGTACACTCCTATCCTGTTGCTGAAGGAAAACTCGTTGACCGGGAACGCTTCAATTCAGGAGGAACGCCTGTGACTTCATCAAATGATACGCCGTTGGTCGGCATTCTCATGGGGAGTAAAAGCGACTGGGAGGTCATGCGGCTGGCCAGTGAGACGCTGACTCAGCTTGGCATTGCCAATGAATGTCGTGTGATTTCCGCACATAGGGCACCCGATGCCTTATTCGAATACGTCAGCCACGCCGAGTCACGAGGGCTTCGCGTCATGATCGCGGGTGCCGGTGGCGCGGCTCACCTGCCGGGGGTGATTGCCGCCAAGACGACCCTGCCGGTTCTCGGCGTCCCCATGCAATCCAAAGCGCTGCAAGGCCTCGATTCCTTGCTCTCCATCGTCCAGATGCCCAAGGGCATTCCCGTGGCCACCCTGGCCATCGGCGAAGCCGGGGCTGCGAATGCCGCGTTATTTGCCGCCGCAATCCTGGCACTCTCGGATTCCGCGATCAAGGAGCGATTGGAAGACTACCGCAGAAAACAAACGGAAAAGGTCCTGGCCGAAAAATTGCCGTAGCCGATGGTCGATGGACTGATTCGGTAACAATGCGTGGAACGGATACCGCCACGAAAACGGAAGGGCACCATGCCGGACTCCTGATCAGAGTCAGGGGCAGGCACCGATCCGGCATCCATCGTCTATTACTACCGGGGCAGGCGATTACAACCCGAGGATCTTATCGACCTCTTCGCATAAGTCCCTGACCCCCTGAGCCGAAGTCTCAAACGCGGTTTTTTCTTCTGGCGTCAGTTCGTATTCGAGAATCTCTTCGACGCCATTCTTGCCCAAACGGACCGGTACCCCCATATACGTCCCTTCTAGTCCGTACTCGCCTTCGCACAGTGCAGCACAGGGGAGGACCTTGTTTTCATCGCGAACAATGGCCTCGACCATTTCAACGGCGGAGGCAGCCGGGGCGTAGTAGGCACTTCCGGTCTTGAGGAGACTCACGATTTCCCCGCCTCCGGCGCGCGTTCGCTTCACCAGGGCATCGAGCCGCTCTTGTGACATCCATTGCTCCACGGGCCGCCCGCCAACCGTGGTATAGCGAATCAGGGGCACCATCGCATCTCCATGCCCACCCAGCACCATGGCCTGGACGTTGCGGACCGAGACGTTCAGTTCCTGGGCGATAAACGTACTGAACCGGGCAGAGTCCAGAATCCCGGCCATGCCCACGACCCGTTGTTTCGGAAATCCGCTCACGCGGTAGGCGACGTACGTCATGGCGTCCAACGGATTGGCCACGATGACCAGGATGGCCGTGGGAGAATGGGTGGCCACGGCCTGCACCACGGATCGAACGATGTTGGTGTTGGTCTCCAGAAGTTCGGAGCGGCTCATGCCGGGTTTGCGGGCAATTCCGGAGGTCACCACTACCACGTCAGAACCCACGGTATCCTCATAGCGATCGGTCCCTTGAATCATCGAGTCATACCCGCACACCGCGCCCGCCTGCGCCAGGTCCAAGGCCTTGCCCTGCGGCAGACCCGCCACAATATCCACCAGCACGATGTCGTATCCGCTCTTTTCAGCCAACCTCTGCGCCACGGAGCCTCCGACGTTTCCTGCCCCGACGATGGTAATTTTCTGTCGACTCATGACCCACCCGACGTTAGAATGTGGTTGTGCCTCGAACCGCGAAGCCCCCGTGAGCCCCCTGGGGGCCTTCGGCCCTAGTCATCATCGTGACTCTCCCATCCTCCGACTTTGAAGTTGATGGTGCAGACGAAATTTTCTCCATCATAAAAATTCACCTTGATTTTTTTCCTTCCGTATTCCCGGGCCAGAAATTCTTCCGGGGCCTCCACCAATTCCTGATAGCCCCCGGGCGGATAGGACCCCAATTCCGTGAAACTCACGATCATCCCCTGTTTCACTTCCTGCAAGATTCTGGCGGATGACCGAGGATACACTTCCCAGAATTTGGCATCAATTTCCTCGGGAGACGGCTCGGCACTCAATTCCCTCCGGCCCTTTTTTTCAAATTTGGCCAAGCGACGGACGTACGGATACTGGTGCCCGGTAAACAGCTTATACAGCCAGGGAGGAACCGTTCGGGATTCATCGCGCATCACGTGGTCTCATCCTTTTCTTCGCTTGGCTGGAACAGGGCCCGGCATCACGTGGTCAATCGTTGATACACCCGAGGCAACCGTTCGGGCAAGCTCAGGACGTCATCCAGGACGAGGGAGTGAACGTCGCCATACATGCGTTTGACATAGCCGCTTGCCTGCTGGTCAATGGTCAAACAGAAGGGGCTGATCCCCTCCCGCCTGGCCTCTCGAAGCGCCATTCGGGTATCCTCCAAGGCATATTCCTCTCCATAGTCTCCGTCAAGGGGGCGCCCGTCACTCAGCAGAACGAGCAACCGGTGCCGGGCCGAGCAGCGTAGCAGCTTTTGCACGGCATGGCGAATCGCCGCGCCGTCACGATTTTGCTGAAGCGGCGTCATGGCCGCAATACGCTGGCCGATTCGATACCGTCGGGTCTCGCTGAAATCCTTCAGCACCATGAAATCAACCCGGTGACGGCCCTGGCCGGAAAACCCGTATAGCGCATATTGGTCCCCAAGGGCCTCCAAGGCTTCGGTGAGCAGGATGAGGCCTTCCTTTTCGACGTCGATCACGCGACGTTGTCCCGCTTCCAATTGCCGTCCCGTCGAGCCACTCATGTCAACCAGGAACGCCACGGCCACCTGGCGTTCCCGTTTATCCCGCCGATCATAGATTCGATCGGAGGGGTCGGCTCCCGCCCGTCGTTCCGTCACGCGACGAATCGCGGCATCCAGATCCACTTGTTCACCATGGTCATAGCCGTGAACCCATCGCAAGGCCATCGGCCGCATGGTTTCAAAATAGCGACGCAGGATCCGTATGACCGGAGCATGTTGGTCCAGGACACGTTGAACAAAATCCTGACTGCCTTCTTCGCCGGGACGCTCGATCACCCGACACCACTTGAGCCGATAATCCTGGATCCCGGCGTCCCATTCCGGATACACGTACGCCCGTTCTTGACCGGACGGAACAGGCCACGCCCCCTCGCCTGCGCCTTTCACGTGGAAGTACTCCTCAAGGACGGAGGCCCGCTCGCCGTTGTCGTCCTGATGGAGGTCTCCTGTCGGCGTCGCTTCGTTGAGACGCGTCGGGGGATCGGGGCTTTCCAGATCGGGCCTTGCCTGTTCGGGAGCCCCATCATCCGACTCCATTGAGTCTCCATGGATCAGATCCGGATTCATTTCCCCGCGATAGGCCCAGTTCGTCAGGCCTCGATAGCTTCCCCCGGTTTCTTCTGCCGCACGAGGACCGGCGCCCAATTCCTCCTGTTCGGGAGTCGAATCCGGTTCATCCGGAACAACGGCCTGCAGGCTGCCGATCATCTCATCCAGGACTTGATAGATTCCGTCGGCCAGGTCGATGGCCTGCTCGTGGGTGGCCTGCGCATGCCGAATCTTCTGCGCCAACCCCCAACACCGATCCACGACTCGCTGCAGATGATCTGGAACCCGGGGCCCCTCCGGTCCTTGCACAAAAAGAAGCAGCAACTGATCCAGGACCATCTCCCTGGCCGTCAGGCCGTGGAGCAAGGACCGCGTCTGCACCGATGCCTGCGCCACGGAGGCCAAATCATGGCGAAGGCCCGGATATTCCCGTTGCAACAGAAACTCCACGCGCGCATCTTCGAGAATGGTCCACAGATCCCGGATGACTCCTTTCTGAGGATAGAGGGCAAAGACGTCCGTCAGGCTATCGACGTCCTGAACGTTCGGATCGAGTCCATAGCGATCCGCCACCCGTTGCGCCAGGGTCTGCAGAAACGACCGCTCGATTCGATATGTCCCGAATTCCACGTGTCCGACCTCATGCGCCAACGTGACGGTATAGGCTCGAACGTTCTGCTCCTTCACCGAAAACCGATTCATGATCGCGGGCAAATAGACGTGAGGTCCGGTGGACTTCATCTCCAGCCGAGGCCGCTCCGTCGAAGCGACCAGGGATTCAATCTGCACGGGTTGGCCGCAGATCATGTGGGCCAGCAGTTTCAGCGAACGTGCCACCAGCCGGAGCGGCACGTGATGGGTCGCCTGTTCGATCGAACTCAACGCCTTCGAGGTCTCAAGCGCAAAATACGCACGCGCCGCCTCCAGACTGTAGGCCAACGTTTCCATGCCGCCCTGGAACCACGCGTCAAAAGCCTCATCCCGACCCTCATCGCACAGACGGAGCACCTCCGGGGCTCGACGAACATAGGCCATCGTCACGTCGGCATCCCGTTCGGCGAGCAGCCCCCCGTACTGGAGGACTTTCCGGCGTCGTTCCACGGATGGCAGAAGCATCATGAGCGCCGGGGCTTCGGCCAAAAAGGTCAGGGCTGCTTCAGGAGATTGATCGGCGAGGGTCGAGCCCATGCTTACGAGGAGGGGACGCAAGTCCGCATCCGGGACTTCTCCGAGCAGGCCCGGACTCGTGCGAAAGAATTCGAGAATTCCCACGTAATCGGGCTTTCCCAAACTGTTGCGGGTGATCAGTTTCATGCCGAAAGCCACCCAGGAACGAACCTCTTCCAAGGCCAGAACCTCCGCGACTCTGGGGCATTCCCGGAGAAACTCGATGCCCAACACGTGATCCCATTCCGTCAATTCCTGCCCAATGGCTGCCCAACGAGCCAGATCGGTCTGCGAATCCACGAGCAGCAATTCCGGAGCCTTTCGAAAGAACTCAAACGCGCAGTTGGCCGCAAATTCCGAATCGCCGTCTGCGATTTCCAGCGTCGTCTCGATCACCGCCTGACGAAGCGCGGCGGAATCCAGGATTCCCAACAAACGCGGACTCTCTTTCATGTATTTCAAGGTTATGGCCCCCGACAGTCCGGCCAGCGTCACGGCCAAGTCCAGCCATGAGACGATGGGCTCGGAACCACACCGGTCCAACAGCTCGGGGAGCGTTTCGATGGCCTGCCCGGCGAGTTTGTCAGAACACGCCTGAAGCTCGTGCAACAATTCGGAGACGTGGTCGGCCCGGCCGGCATCAAGGAGGGCCGTGGCGACTTTTTGTGCCTGGTCGGCATTCAGCCGACCGGCGAGTCGAGCCTGGAAAGCCCCTGGAAAAGCGGATTGGTCCATCGGTCACACCATGAATCTCCTTCTTGTCACCCTGAGTGCTTCGAAAGGTCTCTCGAAGGAACCGGGCTGCAGAAAGGAGACGACGGATTATAAAAAGCAGGCAAGGTGGTTGCAAACCTCAGACGCTCAGGATCTCGCAGACTCGCGAACGATCGATTCCCGTGACCCTGATTCGCTTTTTCTTTCCGTGGTGCCCGGCTAATACGAAGATCGACGACTTCGAGACAACAAACAATTCGGCAAGGTACGCACACAGGGCTACATTGGCTTCTCCTGCCACCGGAGGCGCCGCGATTCGAAATTTCAAGGCGTCGCCATGGACTCCCACGAATTCGGTTTGGGTAGCCCGGGGCTGAACGTGCACGGTCAGGACAACGCCATCTGCGACAGGTTCGATCATTCAAGACTCGTAAATAACCGGCCTGAAAAATTTTCTCGCTTTTCGGGCTTGACAACCATCTGCGATTCAATTAGAATTTGTTTAAATGATAACGGAATTCAATATCGTATTCTTAAGGCATCATGTATCTGTGTATTTGTAAAGGCATTACGGAATCCGACGTCGAGGCTCTCGGCCGCAGCGGTATGACGTGCCCGAAGAAACTGGCTGCTGCGTTGGGACTCGAGGATGAAGATAATTGTTGTGGGCGATGCCTCGACAACATGGCCGACCTCGTCACCATTGCCTCACGAGAATGCGATCGTCGCTGCGCGTCCGTTTGACCTTCCCGCAAGCTCCCCTTCTGGTCCCTGTTCGTCAGCCACCACGTCATGCCGAATCCGCGTATCGCTCCTTACGGATCATGGAAGTCCCCGCTCACTTCAGAGCGGATTGTCGCAGAATCCATCAAACTGGGACAAATCGCTCCGGACGGTGAACAGGTATTCTGGGTCGAAAGCCGACCCGGTGAAGGCGGAAGAAATACGATTGTCCGAAGGGATGCCGATGGAACTCACAGCACCCTGCTCCCGGCCCCATGGAACGTGCGCACTCGGGTCCATGAATACGGAGGTGGGGCCTACTGGGTATCCGACGGGATCGTGTATTTCTCCAATTTTTCCGATCAA
Source organism: Nitrospirales bacterium (assembly GCA_965221365.1). Lineage (GTDB taxonomy): Bacteria > Nitrospirota > Nitrospiria > Nitrospirales > UBA8639 > Bin75. Next base: position 901,444 of record OZ244884.1, read on the forward strand.
CGGCTGTATAGATGCCCCACGGGCGGAAGCCCCGAACCCCTCACCGCAGACGCCTCCATGCGCTATGCCGATGGGATCACGGACCATGAACGCCGACGGCTTATCTGCGTTCGCGAAGATCATTCCATCAAGGAACCTCGAAACTCCATCGTCGGGATTTCTCTCGACAACGGCTCGGAGCAAGAACACCTGCTGGTGTCCGGCAATGATTTTTATGCTTCGCCTCGACTGAGCCCGGACGGGCAACGGTTGGCGTGGCTCACGTGGAACCATCCCAACATGCCATGGGACGGCACGGAACTCTGGGTCGCCGAGCTCAGGAAAGACGGCTCGATCCAGGCGCCACGATGCGTGGCAGGTGGGAACGACGTCTCCATTGTTCAACCCGAATGGTCACCGGACGGCCGATTGCACTTCGTGTCAGACGAATCCGGCTGGTGGAACCTGTATCGATTGGAAAACGAGACCGTCACCGCGCTCTATCCCATGGATGCGGAATTCGGCGCACCGCAATGGGTGTTCGGCCAGAGGCTCTATGGGTTCGAGTCGTCCCGCCACGTCATCTGCGCCTATACCCACCACGGCTTCTGGCACCTGGGACGCTTGGACGTGACCAAACGCGTGCTCGAACGATTCGAGCTGCCTTACACGACCTTCGACGACGTCCACGTTCATCGATCCCGAATCATGTGCACGGCCAGCTCTCCTTCCGACCCCAGAGCCCTCATTCAAATCAACGCGGATTCGCAAGCCGTGACGGTGCTGCGCCGATCGGTGGAGTTCTGCATGGACCTCCGTTATCTTTCCAGGCCTGCCGCCATGACCTATCCGACCCGGGACGGAGCCACCGGCCATGCGTTTTATTACCCTCCACAGAATGCAGAATTTCAAGCCCCACCTTCGGATCGTCCTCCGCTCGTTGTCAAAATCCACGGAGGCCCGACCGGCGCGTCGTCCCCTGCGTTCAACCTGATGATTCAATACTGGACCAGCCGAGGATTGGCCGTGCTGGACGTGAACTACGGCGGCAGTACGGGATATGGCCGCGCCTATCGAGAACGACTCAACGGTCAATGGGGCATTGTGGACGTTGACGATTGCGTCAGTGCAGTCATGGCGCTCATTGAGCGGGATGCCGTGGACCCGGCTCGCGTCACCATTACAGGAGGCAGTGCAGGAGGCTTTACCACGTTATGCGCCTTGACGTTTCGCGATTGCTTTGCGGCCGGCTCCAGTTACTACGGCGTCTCGGACCTCAAGGCACTCGCGCGGGACACGCACAAGTTCGAATCGCGCTACCTGGATCGACTCATCGGTCCGCTGCCCGAACGGCAGGACCTCTATGATCAGCGGTCACCCATTCATTTCACTGACCGGCTTTCCACTCCTCTTATTCTCTTTCAGGGATTGGAGGACACGGTCGTCCCGCCGAACCAGGCGGAGAACATGTTCAACGCGGTGAAATCGAAAGGGTTGCCAGTCGCCTACCTTGCTTTTGAAGGGGAACAACACGGGTTTCGACGCCCCGAGCACGTTAAGCAAGTCCTGGATCACGAGCTGTATTTTTATTCCAAAATTTTTGGCTTTGTCCCTGCCGATCCCGTTGAGGCCTTCCCTATTGCCAACCTGGAAGCCTAGGGAAACTCCCGGCGGCACTCACGACAACATCCGGGGCATCCTGCCGCATGTATCCTTCGATTTTCTTGCAGGCCCAGGCACAAACCAAGAGCGTCTTCTGCTCCTCGCCGTCATTCCCGCACCTCTCTTCGTCATTCCGACGCGCCCCCAATCGTCATTCCCGACGTTTTCAATCGGGGATCCAGGGACTTTTCTTGGTCTTGTCTTCCAGTCTTCTGGATGCCGGATCGGAGCACGGTATGACGGTTGAGGGACTGCCGTCATTATCGCGCGCGCGCCTCGTCATTCCGACGCGCCCTCAATCGTCATTCCCGCGCACGCGGGAATCCAGGTCTTTGCCTTTTCCTTTTTTTCTGGATGCCGGATCAAGTCCGGCATGACGAACAGGGACACGCTTGCTTGAGCCTCTCTCCGCTCATCCTCTTCTGGATACCGGATCGGGGTCCGGCATGACGGGAGTGCGAGGCAGAGAGGCTTCTCACGGGGCCAGGCGCTCGATGGTCAAGGCCTGATCGTTCGGTTTGACGGTGGCTTTGATAAAATCGCCGAATTTGAATTCTTCCGCCATCTCGGTCTGGGGAGTTCGTTCCACGCGGATTTCTCCACGTTCGCCACGCAGCACGTAAAAATTGCCATCGATCATCAAAATCTGGCCTTCGATGGTTCTGGGGGCGTCATTCTGGGACACGGCTGGTGCGTCAGCCGCCTGGGGCCCGCCATCCCCGGTCGCGGGCGGGGCTTTTGCCTCGGACTGCTCGGCACTTCCGGATGAAGAGGCCTCGTGAACCACCACCCCCGGCACGTCATCGGGGCCCGCACGCTCGATCTTCAAGGCCTTGTTGTTCATGAGCACCACGGCCTTGATCCGATCACCGAAGACAAATTCTTCCGTCACTTCGGTCTTGTGCGTGGCCTCAATTTGAATCTCGCCTCGCTCGCCCCGCACGATGTAGAAGTCCCGATCCACGTCCAGTAGATCTCCTACGATCATCTTTCGGTCAGGCTGCTGCATGGGGCGCGAATCAGCGGCTTCGTTCTTTTCTTCTTCCGATGTCGCCGGAGTCTTGGCTGCTACCACCTCATGTTCCACCACCCCCGGCACGTCATCGGAGCTTGCACGCTCGATCTTCAAGGCCTTGTTGTTCATGAGCACCACGGCCTTGATCCGATCGCCGAAGACAAATTCTTCCGTCACCTCGGTCTTGTGCGTGGCTTCAATCTGAATCTCGCCTCGCTCCCCCCGCACGATGTAGAAGTCCCGATCCACGTCCAGCAGATCCCCCACGATCGTCCTGGTGGGTTCGGTCGATGCCCCATCCTGCGCGAAGGCAGCCTGAACCTGGGTCAAGAGGACAACACACAACATCAGAACAGCGACTCTCATTCCGCCACCGCCTTTCCTGCTAAACGGGTTGGACGAACCCCGGACAATCCGCAGCACGCCATCCTTTCCTGACGAAATTTACTCATTTTGCTTAAATAGTACCATACCCGTTGAATCTCATCCATAGGCTTCCCAGCACCAGGACGGCCATTGCCGCAAGCACCGAGAAATCGGATCCGTTCATTTTCGTCACAAACAAGGGGTGCCGAACGTGTCCGGCCCCGAATCCCTTTGATTCCAGCGCCATGGCGAGCAGGTTGGTCTGGCGCAGGGCATGGCCGATGAGGGGTACGATCAGGGGAGGATAACGACGAATTTTCCCGAACGTGCCTTTCGACTGCACGTCCAGTCCTCTGGACCGCTGCGCCTGAATCACGGCCCCGATCGAGCCGAGCAAATTGGGAACCCATCGAAAGGCGAGTGACAATGAAAATCCCAAGGGACGGGGAACACCCAATCGATTGGAGGCCTCGGTCAGCTCTTCAATGGTCGTGGTCGATAACAGCACGATGCCACTGATGAGCATGGCGTTCAGCCGCAGGCCCATTCCTATGCCGTGCCGCACGCCTTCCTGCATGACGATCATCCCTCCGATCGAGAACAACGGAGTGGTTCCCTCCACGAAAAAAGGCCAGAGCAGCACGCTATAGACAAACAACAACGCCAACAGGATCCAGATCTTTCTCACGTTCCGGAAACTTTTCGCCCAGACGACCAACCCTAGAACCCCCACGCACAGCCCCAACAGATACACCGGATCCGAAAAAATCAGGCTCAAAGAAAAGAGCCCCAGCAGGCAGAGGATTTTTGTCCGGCCGTCGAGCCGATGCAGCCACGTCCGTGCATCGACGTACAAGGAACGGCTCATGGGACGCGCCAGGCCTTTCGCACTTCATCGACCGTCAGCAGCGTCATGCCCCACCGTTGGGCGAACCGGGTCAGCGACGGCAACGTCAAGGCTGCAGACCGGAGCAGGTCAGGGTCTGAAAAAATTTCTCGAGTCGGTCCGTCCGCCAATATCCTGCCGCGTCGCATCAGCACGCATCGCGTTGCATAGTTCGCCACGATCTCCATGTCGTGGGTGATCACGATAATGGTATGGCCTCGTTGATGCAGCAGGCGCATCATGTTCATCATGCGAACCGATTCCTCCGCGTCGAGCCCGGTGGTGGGTTCATCGACGATCAGAATTCCGGGGCGGGCGGCGAGGATCGACGCCACCGCCACTCGCTGCCGTTCGCCTTTCGTCAGGGAAAAGGGATCCCGCTCTTCGGCCCCGGTCAAGCCGACGGCTTGCAGCGCGTCGGTGACTCGTGCGGCGCATTCATCGGGTGAGCATCCGGCGTTCCGCGCACCAAAGGCGACTTCCTTGCGCACGGTTTCCGCAAAAATCTGATGATCGGGGTTTTGAAAGACGTATCCGACCATCGACGACAACCGACCGACGCCGGCACGTTGCGTATCGCGTCCGAGGACCAGGACGCGGCCTTCCGACGGCAACAGGAGACCATTGCAGAGCTTTGCAAGCGTGCTTTTCCCCGAGCCATTCTGCCCAAGAAGCGCGGTGAATTCCCCGGCCTGAAACGACACGGAAACCCGAGAGATTGCAGGAACGCCGTGCTGATACTGAGCCGACACGTTCCTGAGTTCAAGCACGGGTGCGGAAGAATCGGATCGAACAACGCCCGAATCCTCAGGAACCGGTGGCGCGACGAGGGTCAGGCCAAGGGTCTCGGCCAATTGCCAGGCTTCTTCAACGCTCGTTGGCAAGGATTGCTGCCCCTGCCTCCTGAAACAGGCTGCCAGCGGGTACGGGGGCACTCCGTAGCGTTCCGCCAGATCGGGCTGCCTGAGGATTTCACGAGGCGGCCCTTGCCAAACCAGCGCCCCATCATCCAGCACACAGACCCGGTCCGCCTTCAGCACGTCTTCGATTCCATGCCCGGCCATGATGATCGTGAGCCCCTTTGCCTTCAACTGTTCCAGGAGCAGGAAAAACTGCCGTCTGCCTTCTGGGTCGAGATCGGTCAGGGGTTGATCCATGACGATCACCTGCGGTTCCCGGACCAGGACGGAGGCCACCACCAAACGCTGCCGTTGCCCTCCCGACAAGGAAAAGGGGTCACGCCGTTCCAAGCCCGACAGCCCCACCAGATCGAGGAGGCGTCTGACGTGCTCGAGAAAGGAGGCTTCATCGGCAAAATGCTGCGTTCCTCCCTGCGCTTCGAGGGCGCAGCGAAGCTCTGCCTCCACGTTGGTCGAGACCAATTGCGTTTCAAAATCCTGAAACACCATTCCTACGCAATTCGCCTGTTTCCACACCGGAGATTGCGTCGTCCGTTGTCCGTCGACCAACACCGTGCCGACGAATTCGCCCTGGATAAATTGCGGAATCAGGCCATTCAAGGCATAACACAACGAGGATTTTCCGGAGCCGGCCCGCCCCATCAGCACGACCACTTCTCCGCGCCGAACGTCCAGGGACACGCGTGTGAGCACGGGCTGCTCCGCGTGAACCGGACAAAACGTGAGATCCTGAATGGAGACGACAATGGTGCCGGATTGGGTCGATTGCCGGGACGCGGCTGAACCCGAAGGCAGACGAGCATCGACAGAGTTCCGTTGCGCGTCCGCTGCACCGACGAACGCCAGATCACGGTAATACAGGTTCCATTGCTTGACCCGTGGATAGAGGAACAAGAGAAGCGGCGGGCCGAGCAACGTCGCCATCACCAGATTGTTCAGAAAGATCGCCGGCGACAACAGCCAAAACGGAAGGAGGCCCAGAACTTCTACGCCCCATCCGATCGTGACGGCACAGACCAGGGACGCCACCACGCAAACGATCCCATATTCCACGCCCTGCCTCCACGAACGGACCACGGGTTCGCGACCGGATGACACCCATCCCAGGTTTCCCCACAACAGATACGGCACGTATCCATAAAGAAAATTTCCCAGAAATCCAAAGAGACTCGCCGGGCCCAGGGTTCCGAAACAATCCCCGATCACGTTGCCGAGCCCCGAGCCCCACGCCGCGGCCGGACCAAAGAGCAGCCCACTGACGACGGGAATGACGTTAGCCGGTCTCAGTTCCACGAAGCCGGGGATGATCGGAATTCCCACCTTGAACGGAATGAGCACGGCCGCGTAAATAGCCGCAATCTGCGCGGACAGGACCAACAGACGGGTGTCCTGCCAGACGTGCCGGAGTTCCGCATACCATCGCCGCGGGTTCCAGCATGGGAGAACGGTCTTCACCGGATCGAGAGGGCTTAACAAGTGTCAGGTCGGGTGAAAGGACGCCAGGGGAAAAGACGGCTATTGACCAAGAGAACCTATTTCCATCTTGGTTTGATGACCTTCTTCATGGAGCCTTTTTCTCGTGACATGTCGTTGATAAGATCTGCATTATACGTCAGATTGACCCCCTGTTCCATGATTCGGAGAACCGGACGAAGGGGACGGAACGCTCGCGAAAGACGTTCTCGCCCCGTTCCTCCACGGCATCCAAACTGTCACCAGAACCCGTGAGCGTTCGGACCAACGCATATTGGAAGGCGAATCTGCGGCTGATCGCCCTCTGCCTCGCCATCTGGGGCGCAGTGTCCTATGGCTGCGGCATCCTTTTTGTCGAACGACTCAATCTCGTTTCTCTCGGTGGGTATCAACTGGGCTTCTGGTTTGCGCAACAGGGCTCCATCTATTGTTTTATCGTTCTGATCTTCTTCTACAATTGGCGGATTGGCAAGTTGGAGCAACGCTATCTGACCGAGCCTGCCCAACGGGAGTCGACCGGCGAATGAGTCTACAGATTCTGACGGCTCTCGTCGTGGGCTTCACGTTTGTGGTGTATATCGGTATTGCCGTCTGGGCCCGTGCCAACAGCACCAGCGAGTTTTATATCGCCGGCAAACACGTCCCGCCCGTGGCGAACGGCATGGCCACGGCAGCCGACTGGATGTCGGCGGCTTCCTTCATCAGCATGGCCGGGCTGATTGCCTTTCTGGGGTATGAAGGCAGCATGTACCTCATGGGCTGGACCGGCGGGTACGTGTTGCTGGCGATGCTGCTTGCACCGTACCTGCGCAAGTTCGGCAAATTTACCGTCCCGGAATTTATCGGAGAACGCTACGACTCGGACGTGGCCCGCGTCGTGGCCGCCGTCTGTCTCATCTTCATCTCCTTTACCTACGTGGCGGGACAAATGCGCGGCGTCGGCATCGTCTTTTCCCGCTTCCTCGAAGTGAACGTGGATGCAGGGTTGGCCGTCGGCATGTGTATGGTGTTTATCTACGCCGTACTCGGCGGCATGAAAGGCATTACCTATACACAGGTCGCACAATACTGCGTGTTGATCTTCGCCTACACCGTGCCCGCCGTGTTTATTGCCCTGCAATTGACCGGCAACCCTATTCCCCAGTTGGCCTTGGGATCCACCATGGCGGACGGATCCGGTTTTCTCCTGTGGAAGCTGGATCAAACCCTCATGGATCTGGGGTTCAACGCCTATACTCAGCCCTTCAACGACAGCTCCATGATAAACGTCCTCGCCATTACGTTTGCCCTGATGGCGGGAACCGCCGGCCTCCCCCACGTGATCGTACGCTTCTTTACCGTGCCCCGCGTGGACGATGCGCGACGTTCCGCGGCCTGGGCCCTGGTCTTTATCGCGCTGCTCTATACCGTGGCCCCGGCCATCGGCGGCCTGGCCCGACTGAACCTCATGACGACGGTCAATGGCACCGACGGGACCGGGATTCCCTATGAGGCCGTGCCGAGCTGGTTCCGCACCTGGGAAAACTCCGGGCTGATCGCCTGGTACGATCACAATCAGGACGGCAAAATCCAACATGCCGCAGGTGATGCCTTTGCCGGAGGGAAACCCGTCTTCAACGGCGAGGCCCGTGGGGAATCGGGTCAGCGTCTGGTCACGAACCCCAGCCACGGCGACGTAGCCGAGGGTGCGCCCTTTGCCAATGAAGTCTATTTCGATCGGGACATCATGGTACTGGCGAATCCGGAAATTGCACGCCTCCCCGATTGGGTCATTGCCCTGATCGCCGCCGGTGGCATCGCGGCCGCGCTTTCCACCGCTGCAGGCTTGCTGCTCGTCATTTCCGTTGCCGTCTCCCACGACGTCCTGAAAAGCACCTTTGCGAAAAACCTTTCGGACAAACAGGAATTGACCGCCGGCCGTCTTGCTGCCGCGGTTTCGATTGCCATCGCGGGGTATCTCGGGGCCAATCCCCCGGCTTTCGTGGCCCAGGTCGTGGCCTTTGCCTTCGGACTCGCCGCGTCCTCCCTGTTCCCGGTCATCCTGCTCGGCATCTTCAGCACACGTATGAACAAATGGGGCGCCATTGCCGGAATGCTCACGGGCCTGCTCTTTACCATGGGCTATATTCTCTACTTCAAAGGCGTGTTTCTCGAACCTATGGCAGAAAACATCCCAACCAACTGGTTTCTCGGGATTTCGCCCGAGGGGATCGGCACGGTCGGCATGGGGTTGAACCTGATCGTCGCCCTGACGGTCTCGTACTGCACCGCGCCACCACCTCCAAAGATCCGGGAACTGGTCGAACGGATCCGTCTGCCCGAGACGTGAGAATCGATTTCAGAAGATCAACCCGGAGACAGCCATGCGGTGGGCCTGGAAAATCCGAGAAGACGCCTTGGCCAGGGGAGGACTCCGACCCGGAGTCCAACGTGAAGGCGATCCGTCCATTGAGGGCCGTCCAGGGCGACCGCAGACTCCAAGCTGGTCATCATCATGGCCCGACTGAGGGCTTGTCGCACACCAGAGGGGGACTACGTCACCGCATAGTCCACTGCCCGAGGATTTTCCATCTGTTTGGAGGCATTCAGGATTTCAAGCTCCACGATGTTGCCCTCCTTGTCATAATCGAAAATCACCCCGGGTTTGCCCTGGTCGCTTTCCTCAATGGAAGCATTGCTCAATTGAATGGTCAGCACGTCAATTTCCTGGTCATAGTTCACCTTCATCGTTCCCTCCAATTGGAAGTTCATGGAGATATTCCGCTTAAAAACGAGTCGGATCGGCACCTCCTGTTGATGCACCTAGACCATCGGGAAGGCGTCCTGCCTTCCAGGGCACGTGGTGAAGAAATCCGCTGACGAAGATCATCGCCTCCTTACCTCGTGTCGTTTCCAACCGGGTACGTGAGCCGTCAGCAACGCCTTGAAAAGCTTGCCGTGGTTGGGCACGCGCAAATGCAGCAGCTCATGCGCGATGACGAAGTTCTGGAAATTCAGCGGCTGCTTATCGAGATCGGACGCCAGAGTCAGAATTCCACGCGTCGAACACGAACCCCACTTGCGCGTCATACGCTGAACGCGAAGCAGCCGCGGCTGGACGTTCAAACGTTTCGCCCAGTGTTCGACTTTTTCGCGTATGCCCTCGTGTCGTTCGTCACGCGTCGGCATTGGTGCCTGTGTCCAGAAGAATGGTAAGGATGCGTTCCACCATGGAGGTCCGTTCCCCCTTGTCCAATTGCAGAAGCGGTGTATAGAGAGACGCCCGCAGTCGCTTTGTCTCGTTGGCATTGACCTTCGCATTGGGGAAGCGGTTGAGAAACCTCTCCGCTTGTTGCGCCAACTCCATGGCCTCGATGCCGGCCGTCCTGAGGCCAGCGTCGTCTTTCAACGTCCAATACACGCCGAACGCACGGGGTGAGAGCCCGCTCTTCTTTTCTGCCTTGGCAGCCATCTCCTTTTCCCTGGCAATGTCGGCCAGCCGGTCCATGGCCGCAAGCCCGGTCGTCTTGCGCTCTTCCAGGTCCTTCAGGACCCGCTCGGCACGATCTCCGAGCGGTCGAAGCACGGACGCCAAATCATTGCCGTCTGCAATTTCCTCATGCAGACTACGCACGAGGTTGAACACCTTGGCCTCATCGGAGCCGGATTCTCCTCGAAGCGCTTCAAGCGTGTTCACGTCGAACGTCACGGTTTTCGTCCGGTAACCAAGACCTTGCTGAACAGCACTATCCTGTATCAGCGAGCGAGTCTTGTTGGCGAGGTCTATCACGTAGTTGACTCTGGTTGTGTAGGCGTTCCGAACGGTCGTGTAGAGTTGCGCAAGCTGCTTGTACGTCACGATATGATCCCGAAGCTCAGACGAAGGGGAGAGAATTTCCCAGAGTGCCTCAATTTCCTTGTATGTCTCAAAAAACGCCTTGCGCTCCGCTTGATCGAGAAAACGCCCATAGACGGTATGCTCCAAGCGTTCATCGTCCCCACCGACCCCTTCGAACTGCAGGTAGTTTCTCTCAGCCTCTGCGATCTTATCGCGGAAGTCCTGCATCAGCAGATCAAGATCTTCTATCGCCCCGCTCACGTCCGAGGAATCGAACTGCAACGCCTTCTTCAGGTCCCGGAGCACCCCCACGAAGTCCACGACGAGACCGATACGTTTGCGGACGCCGTTTGCCTCCACATACGGACGGTTCACACGGGCAATCGCCTGAAGCAGCACGTGATCGCGCATGGGCTTGTCGAGATACAAGCAATACAGCAGCGGTGCGTCATAACCCGTCAGCAGCTTGTCGGTGACAATGAGAATCCTGGGATTCTCGTCAGCTTTCTTGAACTTGAATCGCACGTCTGCCTCACGTTCAGAGGAAAGCTGGCATTCAGCGACCAATGGACGATCCAACACGTCATTGAGGTTTTCCGTATAGACCGGTTCGGTCCAGTCGGAGGGCAGCAGTCGGTCGAGCGCACGCTTGTACTTGGCGCAGGCTTCCCTGTTCACGCCAACGAGAAACGCTTTATAGCCAAGCTGTTCCACGTTCTCCTTGAAGTGCCTGGCCACAAACGCCGCAACCTTCTCAATCCGATCATCAGCGGTGAAGAACGTGCGCAGGCCAACGGCCCGATCAAGGACCTTATTGAGTTCATCAACGTCGGTAACGCCCTCCATTTCAGCCAAGGCGAAAAACTCCTTGTCGAGTCGTTCCGCCGGTAACGTCATCTCGCTCGGGGCCATCGTGTGGCGGATCGGTAGCGTCGTTTCGTCCTGGATCGACTCAGCGATGGTGTACTTGTCGAGATACCCCAACTCGTCGTCGGCACCGAAGATCTTGAACGTACCTTCACCCTGGTTCGTCCTGTCGATGGGCGTCCCGGTAAACCCGATGATTGTCGCGTTGGGCAAGGCCGCCATCAGGTACGTGCCCAGATCCTTGGCCACCGACCGGTGCGCCTCGTCGATGAACACGTAGACGTTGTCGCGGGTATTGGCGTCCTTCTCAAGCCCTTCGAATTTGTGGATCATGGAAAGGATCAGGCCACGTTTGTCGGTTTGGAACAGATCCCGAAGTTCGGCCTTGGAGTTGGCGCGCCACACCGCAATAGACTGCTGCTGCATCTCCCCGATCAGGCGTTCGACCCAGCCCTTGAGTTGCCCCTCAAGCTCCGTCCGGTCCACTACCACGACCACCGTTGGCATGCCAAATTCGTTCTTACGCTCTAGAATCAGGCGCGCGGCAGTCAGCAACGTGAAGGTTTTGCCGGAGCCCTGGGTATGCCAGACGAGCCCGCGCCGACTGACCGATGCCACACAACGTTCGACGATGCGTTCGACTGCGCGACGCTGATGCTGGCGCAGCACGGACTTCCGGGTCTCACCGTCCTCGACGTAGAAAAGGATCCAATCCCGCAGTGTGCGCAGAAAATCCGTTGGCTCGAAGAAAGACTGAACAGCAAACCGATAACGCTCTTCCGGGGATTCCTTCCAGCGCGCCACGTACCGGCGCGACGCGTTCCAGGTCACGCCGTACCAGTAGTCGAGAAGGTGAGTGACGTTGAAAAGCTGCGGGGCTGCCAACAATTCCGGTGTTTCTCTTTCATAGCGCCGCAATTGCATGATGCCGCGTTCAAGGGCATCGGCATCGGTGGGATTCTTGTGCTCGACGATGGCCACCGGCACACCGTTCAGGATGAACATCACGTCCGCCCGGTTGCCCTTGCGGGCCGGAGGCTTGAGTGTCCACTCCCAGGAGACGTGCAACACGTTGGCGTCAGGCTGCTCAAAATCGATGAGCCGGACGGGCCTGTGACGCTGCTCGGCCTCATCATACGATTGACGTTCCCCACGCAGCCAACTCAGCGTCTCGCGATTGCCCTCGATCGTGGATGGAAGGGCTTCGAGTTTTTCCACGACAGCACGAATTGCGTCGTCAGTCATCCACGGATTGAACCGTCCGAGGGCACCCACGAGTTCGTCGTGGAACAGCACCCCCGCCTGCCCGCCTCGCTTCGTCACAGCGTCCACCGGCGAAAGGGGGATCCAGCCGATTTCAGCCGCATGGCGAACCATGGGGAACTGAACCGAGTCGGCCTCGCTAATCCTGAAATTACTCATACCGTGTCCTGCATGAACATCCGAAAATCCATTGACGCACCATTAGGGTAACAGCATAATAGCGCCATCATGACGATGAAAACACAGATAACGCTCAATTCCGAATTGCACGTACGAGCGCATGCACGCGCGGCAGCGCTTGGCATATCACTCGCCGAATATATGCGCCGACTGATTGACCGGGACTTGGCCGAATCTCCACAAAATATTGACCGTTCCATTGTCTTCGATCTTGGCACGTCGGGAGCCTCTGATGTCACTTCTGAGAAAGATCGAATGATCGGGGAAGCAACGAGCGCCGAAAAATTCCGTGAACGTGTCAAGCGGCGATTCGGTTTCTGGAAAGGCCGAGTCAACCCGGACGATGCGACTTTCAACGACAGCTTCCTCTTCGACCCGCTGCCGCAAGAGGAGTTGGCTTCGCGCCCCCTTCGACCGGATGCTGATAGCCCAGGCACTTCCGCGCAACCTCGTTCTCATCTCGATTGAAGCACTCTTCGATCAATATGGTATCCGGCGCCTCTGGTAATCCAACCCAGCCATCACCTCCGCCGGATGGCAGACCATCGAAAACCGGACGACGGAGGTTTCGGGATAGGGCCTTGGTCAATGAACTGTTTGAGACTTGTGTGACGACTGTCAGATGATTCTAACTTACACGTCCCTCCTTGATGACAAGAGCCCAAGGGGGCTTTCTCCGGCAACGGAGATAGCTTGATGTTGTAGAATTGAGCAAATATATTGTATATATTAAATGTCGGGTGCCTCTGAGAGGCTCGATATGGCGATTTTGCCCAGCCCGACATCACCTAATTCCCCGCCAGTAAATTCTCGCGTTTATAGACATTCCACGTTCTTCGCGCTAACTCCACGAGCGGAGAAGATTCGGGCCATATCTTCAGCCCGTGGAGGGATTCTGCGTTGCGTCCCCGGTAGATGCTTGGAAGTAACATGTCGAAGTAAGAATAGGTAGGATCCTCGTTCTTGAAAGCACGATACACGTTATACGCCAACAGATCTGCAAGTTGAACGCCGTTCGACAGTTCGCTCCGCGTGAAGAATGGGTACTCGACAATATCCGGAAACGTCATGTTTTGATTTCCAGATCGCTGGAAAAATGCGTGCTTCATTGCAACGGCACGATTAAGTTGCTTGCTCGTATCGTCCATTACGATCAACGCCTGATGCTTCGGATGATACTCACGCATATAGTGTTGAATTCGTTCCAGCACTAACTCATAGGCCTTTTTGTGAAGCATTTCATCGTTCATGTAATCATGCAATTGCCGCTTGTCTATAACCGTCACCACGACTACCATATTGCGTTCAACAACCTGCTCGAAATATGCATCCGTGAGACGCTTTAGATCATCGGCATGTAAGGCATACAGGAACGGACTTCGTCTCTTGCGTTCACGGTCGTTCCGAACCCAGTTCGATTTAACCTCACAATCCGCGAGTTCGAAATAACCTTTGCTTTCCTGCTTTAGGGAGTTGATAAGTTCGAGCTTCAATCTCGACAGTGCTGAATCGAAACGATGCCACTGGCGCTCGTACATGCCGACTGCAAGCAGGACATAGAGATGATCCTTCAACTTCTTCTTCGTCCCAATGGAAGGATCACGAGAGCCCGATTCGTCAAAGTAAAAGAAATACATTGATTCAAGTTTTCATCATGGTTAGTGGTATTACCGGAACCAACTCGGCAGTTTCGAAAGAACGATTTCTGCGAAAGGAATTTTGTTCATCATCATGACCCTCTCCCCGATCTTGTGCCACGAACGGTTTAGGAAAATCTAGCACATCAGGGCTAGGCCACCTGCTCCAGTTGTTGCCAATATTCATCCGGGGTGAGATATCCCAGACTGCTGTGTCGTCGCGCCTGGTTGTCATGCTGCCGCCAGGATTCAATGACGACCCGGGCATGACGAATGTTGTGGAACACGGACGCATTCAAGCATTCATCCCGTAGCCGGCCATTGAAGCTTTCATGAAACGCATGCTGCACCGGTTTGCCCGGTTCAAAACAATGCAGGTGAACGCCTTGTTCTTGGGCCCAGGAACACATCGCCCTTGACGTGACCTCGGTGCCGTTATCGGACAGTATGTTGGCCGGCTTCCCGTGTGAGGCCATCAAGGCATCCAGATAGCGGGCAACCCGCTCACCACCGATGGATCAGGTTACGGGGAGAGAGTCATTGGGCATATAATTTGTTTGCGTTTTTCATTGCCGGCAGCCTCTACCTACTGACCGAAAATATCCTGTTTCAATGCCTTGTACACGTCCATCTCTGGATTGACGAGCGGCGCTAGCGTGTCGCGCATGAAGGCCCGTACATCGTTGCCGGATTGGGTAAGGCCTAGAATCTCTTTACATGAGCAATAAATCTTCCCACTGGCCGGCTTCAAATCATCTGGAAGGTTATTGGTTTGGGATTGCAAGATACTTTTTTTCTTGGCTAAAAGGTCACCGACTTTTTCGTCCTTCCCAACTGATTTAGCGAGGCTAACGAGCACTTCATTATCAAACAAGTAAGACTCGATATTACGCCTGGACAAGATCCTAATAGGTCCTTGCCTCCCATCGGTAACCTCTTTAACCTCTTGAGGAGATCGGTCGTCACGATCAATAAGCCTTACCACCTTCAACCCCTTGATTAGCAAACCAAGTGCATATGCTATTCCACGACGATCGTCGATGACTTCCGAATTGCTGCCTCCCGGAACAAATTTTGTGTCCGGGAATTCGGTTTCGAAAATTTTTTCGTAGCAACGCGCATCATGGGAGTGATTCCTGGTATTCCCATTCTTCGGTTCACCTTCACAGATAATTACTCTTTCGGGCGCGACCAAAGCTGCGATATCGTCAAGTGCTACCCTATAGGCTTTATCCCAGAAAGCCCGATCAGGCAGCATTGGGCTGATTTTCTGCTTCTCATCGAAATTATAATCTCCAAAATCGAGAAATACGACGCTGCCAGGATTATCCTTTTCAATATCCCGCGCTCGGCGCATCATGCCAATGGAATGTGTGGCCAGCATCATCTGGCAACCTTGAGGGATCAATCCATAGAGAACGGATAGAAATTCTGCTTGAAGACGTGCGTTCATGTGTGCCTCAGGTTCGTCAATGCAGAAGACCGTGTCATCGTAATTGCGTCGAGCAACTACAAGATCGAGAGTCAAGTCGAAGACGGCTTTCTCCCCGCCTGAGAGATTTTTGAAGGCGAACCCATTGCTGGTCCCTTTTGTGAATCGGAAAGTACCATCTTCCAAAGGACTCCCAAGAGTGTTCAGCTCTAGGCCAGGGAACAAACGGAGTAACGCTTCTCGTATGTCTCCGATGCTTTCTTTTCGGTAATTCTCGAACGTCGTCTGTCCATCTTTTTTTTCATACAAATCTTCGAGACCCTTACTAACCAATCTTTGATAGTTGCGACTGACGGCGGCATCGTTGTCGATCATTCGTAAGTACTCTAATGAATGTTCTTGGCGACCCAGACTTTCCACGTAGGGCTGAGGATCATTTCTATAGGCCGATCTAAAATATAAGGCTTTCTTTATCTTTTCAGGCCTAATTATCTTTTCAGGCCTAAAATTGTGCCACTGGACATCAACTAATTCTGGCGCCCACTCTTCTCGCTGAGGTGAACCTGTTTTGCCGTGATAATCTGGCTGCCAAATTGGCTTTTCCCACGTACACCACCCATGCCATGTGTTGAGAGCATCGAAGAACGACGATTTCCCGCATCCATTCGGCCCGGCAAGTACGATAAGACGTGCTGTTTCCGGTATGCCCTCAACTGTCAGATCTGTGAACCGCTTAAAATCCTTGATGGTAACACTTTTAAGTCTCATGCAAGTCCTCTACTAGTTCAGGCTTTTCCATACCTGAAGTTATGTTATCGGATAGCATAGAAAGATCGAGATCTTTCACCCGTATCTTCCCCGTCATCAGCTTGTGCAGCAGGGTCTTGAACAGTTCGTCGAGCACGGCGTGTTTCCGCCGTTGCAGGTCGATTTTGCGGTCTATGGCGTCGAGAATGGCCGCGATCTCGCGTTGTTCGTCGATGTCCGTAGTACTCACAACTTCAATCTGGACGAACGAACCTTTGCTTAGAATTGGTACTGGACTCGGTGAGGCCTGTTTGCGTATATGTTCAGCCCAATGCACCATCAGGTAGAAAGTGAACAGCGGATCAAATCTACTATTGGGTGTGATGGAGTTAATTTGCTGGTTGGTCGCGCAAACTTCGGACGTCGTATAGCCAACCTTACCGATAGTCGAACCAATGCAGACAAAGCATGTAGTACGCGCCTTTACCGGCCGAGATTTCTCCAACCCCAAAGGTGTAATAAGTTTCTCGGTAGTCTCAATTCTGAAGCCATGCTCAAAATCTCCTGGCGCTATGAATGGGATTTCTCCAGCGATGTAATTTTCCGAGTCTTTAGTTGGTGGTGTATTCCCAGTCACGATCTTTCCGAGTGCCGATATAGGCATCTGCACCCACCCTTCCGGCATTGGTCCAATCTCCGTATCTTTCTGCGCTTCGCCCCTGAGTCCGCGAGTAAAGAGGATCTGCATTGCGGCGCGTTTCAAATCCTGTGCAAGTGCGGCACTTTTATCATGAATCTTGATGGCTTCCCGAATCCGTGCAAGCGCGGCGACTATAGAACGTTGATCTTCGATATTTGGCTGTGGAACTTCAAGCGCTGCCAATCTGCTACGCGACATATTGGGTATCGTAGTCTTATTGCCTGCGCCCTCGAATAGGCCAAGTTGGGTAAAGGCACATTGCAGGAAATACACGTAAAAGCGCGGCTCAACCTCCTCGACAATGGGCCGTAGCCTATGCAAGTGGTTCTGAAACGACATGGTTTCGACCTCACCATTCCAAATAGCGGCCCGCCCGATCTCGCCGCCTTCGCACACAAGCAAGTCCCCTTTTCTCAACAGCTTCGCAGGCAGTTCTCGGTCTGGAATCGCCATCTCATCTACAGACGACAGGTCAATTCCATCCCATAGGACATTCGAGGTCCGAAGGAATGGAGTCTTGTCAGGACCGTTGCGAGCCGCAGTGGACATGGTTTTCCCTGCCCCGATCTCAAACAGTTCCCCCAGCGGACGCCATGACCAAAATTCATTCATAATAGATGCACAAACATTTTCGCCAGCGACGCATCGATCTCGCGCGCTTCATCATCGAGACGTTGCATTTCATCAACGACGTCTTTGATCGGACGTTGAATCACGGCGTCAGACTGCCCCACCCACCGGTTGGGGCTCAAATTATAATCCGTTTCAGCCGCCTGCTCTCGCGTGATGACGGCAACTTCACCGTCTACCGGTTCCCCCTTGAGAAAGGCCGCAGCAAGCGGGCGGATATCTTTTTCCGGGATGTAGTTCTTGGGACGGCCCTTACCGACGCGCCGGTTGGCGTTGAGCAGAACGATCCTGTTTGTTCGTTTCGCAGGCTTGCGCTTGGACAGCACCACGATCACACCGGCCGCGGTGGTGTTGTAGAACAGGTTGTCCGGCAGCAGAATGACGCCGTCGATGAAGTCGTGATCCACGAACCACTTTCTGATGTTGCGCTCTTTGTCCTCATGCTTGGCGCCAGAGCCGCGCGTTACCGCGCCGGTATCGAGCACCACGGCAGCGCGTCCCCGGTCGTTCAGGCAGGCGACGGTGTGCTGGAGCCATGCCCAGTCGCCCTTGCCGGTGGTAATGCCGCCACGGGCACGGAAGCGATCGAAGGGGTCGTTGGCGAAAAAATCCGTGTCGAACGGCTGGTTCCACATGGGATTGGCGATCACGACGTCGTGGGTGTTGATCTGGCCTGACGGGGTCTTGAACTTGGGATTGATCATGGTATCGCCGCGAGCGATCTCGACTTCCATGTCGTGGATGATCGCGTTCATGTAGGCCACGGCGTAGCTCTCGGCTTGCCGTTCCTGTCCGCAAAGCTTGAGCGGCACACGGCTCGTGGGATCGAGTTCACGGGCCACGAGTTGGAGTTTGACGAGCAGACCGGCCGATCCGCAGGCGTAGTCATGGCAACTTTCACCCGGCCTCGGTCGCAGGATATGCGCCATCAGGAACCCGACTTCGGTCGGGGTAAAAAACTCACCCGCACTTTGGCCTGAACCTTCGGCGAACTTGCGCAGCAGATATTCATAGGCGCGACCGAGGAAATCCGGTTGCACGTCGGCAAGGCCGAGTCGGTAGCGTGAATCGGAAAAAGTCTCGACCACCGCAGCAAGTCTGGCCGGGTTGACGTCACGCTCGCCGTTACGCTCGGAGGCGAAATCGACGAGGTCAATAACGCCTGAGAGCGAGGGGTTATGCCGAACCACCGCCCGCACTGCCTTGGTGAGATGTTCGCCTATATCCTTGGGGTACGTGCTGCGTCCCTGATCGTCAGATGGCCACTCATAGTTTTCGCGGCCACTGATGACGCTCCAGCGTGCTTCCGGTGGCAGGTAGAAGCGCAGCAGTTCGTGGTCGTTTTCGGCGATCTCTCTAGCGGTCTCGCGGTCGCCGTACTCCTCGACCAAACGCTCGATTTCGTCGTCGAAGACATCGGATAGCCGCTTGAGGAACAGGAGCGGCAGCAGGTAGTCCTTGAACTTCGGCGCATCCTTCTCACCCCGGATGGAGCAGGCCGCATCCCACAGCATCTGCTCCATAGGCTTGGTGGATGGCGGAGCCGTGCGTTTGGCTGTTCGTGCTCTGCGTCGCGTGACGCGCGTGACTGCCTCTGTTGGCTCGGCCTCTACTTCATCGATTTCTGCCTCAGCAGCGAGCGCAGCAATGACTTCCCGTGCTGCTTTTTGCGGTTTGGTGACACCGCCCTCCCAGCGGTTCACCGTGGCAAAGGAGACGCCAAGCCGCTCAGCGAGTTGCTCCTGGGTGATGTCCAGTTTGGCGCGAATGGCTCTGAGTGTTGATTTGAATTCATTCATTTCTGTCATGTTTGATATAAATAAATTCAAACATAACATTTTATTTTGTTATGTACAACTCTTCCCGTTAGGAACACATAAACTGTCCGCATCCGCAACACATCATCTGTCCGGTTTTATCATGTGCCATTTCAGGGGGCATGATGAAGCGGACTGCGTGGGGGATTCCTATGACCATACGCTGGCAGAGACGATCATCGGCTTGTATAAGACGGAAGTGATCCGGGCCTGGAGGCCCTGGAAGACCATGGATGATGTGGAATATGCGACCCCTGGCCTGGGTGGATTGGTTCAATCATCGTCGGTTGCTGGGGTCGATCGGCCATGTGCCACCGGCGGAATATGAACAGCGGTACGATGAGGAAAGTCCCCGGTCATGCACAGCCGCATGACTCAACCCAACGGGTCTCCGGAATTCCCGGGGCGGCTCGGGGAGTATAGGAACATGGACGATGAAGGTCGGGCGAGCAGTAAACTCCATGCTCAGTCCTTCTTCATCGAAAAAGCGGATGAGCACCTGATTTCAGGCTCGCTTTACCTCTTGCAGGCTACCCCCGTTAAGGGACAGGCGGCTGCATCGCATCGAGTGCCTTAGACAGTGATTCGATGCGCTGTTTGAGCTTGAAGGCAAGATCCCCATTCTTTTTTACGCACGATACGACTATCCGTTCGTAGGCGTTCCTGCCTTCGCACTTAAGAGATTTGGCGATTTCATGAAAGACACGACTTTCCTTTAGCGGATAGCGGGCGACTAGATCATCCAGTCTTTTATCGTTGGTGAAATCCTGAAAGCGTTTCAGCTCATCAACGTAGGGATTATCGACCGTCAAGCAGATATGCCGTTGTTCTCCAGACCTTTGAATTTCCTTCCAATCCGGAGCACGTGATTGCAATTTATTACGTACTCGTCTTTCGCATCGTTTCGCGGACATTCTCTCGGGAAGGCCCTTTTCATTTATAACCTCCATTGCACTCTGCATTGCTTTCCTAATCATCTCGCCAGGATCGTCGTTCCTAAGTTCCGCCTGGCCTTGTGCAACGGCTGCAATGGCATCCGAACAATAATAGAGTGATTCGACTGCACACACATTCAAAGCAAAGATTTTTTTCTCAGCGAGTTTTCTGATTTCGTCCTCAGAGCGATCATCCCTATCGATTAATCCAAATGCTTCAACATGATGCTGATCCTTTGAATTCTGCAAACCGATTACTGCTCTCTCGACATCACTACAACTTCCTTTTGCAATCACCGAGATTTCCGGAAACAAAACGCTGTACAATGGCTGATCAAGGCTGTTGGCTGTACCCTCCACGAAAAGAATTTTCCGCCTAGACCCCAGAATGTCTCGCTTGAGATCTTCTGGTATC
Organism: Nitrospirales bacterium; assembly: GCA_965221365.1. Lineage (GTDB taxonomy): Bacteria > Nitrospirota > Nitrospiria > Nitrospirales > UBA8639 > Bin75. The sequence goes on from OZ244884.1 coordinate 922,185, forward strand.
TCTGCATTCAGTTCGAGAACCTCGACATCCCATGCTTTGGGTGTCTCGCCCGCCCATGCACAAGATCTAAGCATTAGGACTCGAGCCTCTGGATTGGCAACCGGCAAGGCGATTTCATGCGTCGAGATTACAAAGGCACAATCGTTGCGCTGTGCGAACAGTGCCGACAGAAATGGCACGATGATGGAGCGATGGAGATGCCGCTCCGGCTCATCAATCAGCAAGACGGTTTCCGGTTGAACCGTAAGCACATCGGCTGCAATAATTGCTGCGTTCCGCTCACCGTCTGACATTTGTGCAATACTGAAGCTGGTATCGCTACTCCGGTGCTTTGCGATAATCTCTTCATCGTTAGAGTTTTCGAGTGAAATTTTTAGCGCTCCCAGAGCAAGCAATTCGTTGAGTTGGTTAAAGGGCGACACAACTTCTTGGGCGTACGCAGTAGCTTCGTCGAACCTCTTTTCGTCAATGTGGCTAGCAATCTTCCGAGCGCGTGAGTTCTCTGCTGCAACCAAGTCAAAAAGGGCAGCCGATAGCCTCTTTGAAGGCTCAACAGTATCCTTCCATCGATTCTGAAATTTTTTTTCCGAGCGCATACTATAATCTGCAAATTCTCTGCGCTCTTGTGGAGTCAAAGCTAGGCTTCCAGAGGGCAACCACGTTTGTCTGTGTGCAGAAATACGCTTGATTTTGCAATCATCGGGAGACGATGTAACAAAATGCTGGATCAATGCAGATTTTCCCGAACCATTGGCACCAACGACGAACAGTTGCGTACCTTGTTCAATAGGTATTGAAAGTGATTCGCCCGAAGGGTTGGGGATAACAAATTCCATCTAATTCTCCTTGAGTGCCGATAGATTTAGTTCCCCAACCCCAACCTCTCCCGTCATCAGCATGTGTAGCAAGGCCTTAAACCGTTCATCGAGTACGACGCGAATCCGTCTGTGCGAGTCGATTTTCCGTTTGATAGCATACCGGATGGCGACGACTTCGTCTTGTTCAACCAAAGAAGGCTTGGGAACTGGGAAGCCACGGAGTTTGCCGACGCTGATATTTTCTTGACTGACCTCCCTTACTAGCCAGTTTCATCAATTCCGACTGCACTGGGCCTCAATTCAGGAAACAATTGAGGAATCGGGAACGAAGGTTGGTTTCGTCGACTATCACCCGTACCAAATATGAGGCAAACTCAGAATTCGTCCTCTAATCGATAATAGCCGTTCTGCCTACCAATTTGTAGCTATTAATCCGATTAAACAAAATTACTGGTAGTTCATCCGAAATCTGGGGAAGGTTCCAGATTCAGCACCGCGAATAAAAAGACCGTATTGCATTCGATGCACGAACTCACCAATTCAATTGTCAAAAATAGAAGGCAATGATCCGTCAGGCGTTTTGGACGCACCGGAAGCCGGCATGCGCATGGGGATAGTCCTGGCGGAACCAGTTCCTGAATGAGCGACGCAGCAGGCAGGAGGCCGTGGTCGGGGCTCCGCCCTTGACGATGAAATGATCGTCGTCGAAGAAGCGAGCGGAATACCCCGGGTAGGTGGAATAGGGCTTAAAGCCTTCAAAGGGATGGAAACGGGTCGCGGTCCATTCCCATCCGTTTCCGACCAGTTGGGAAACTCCAAAGGCACTGTCACCTTGCGGATTGGCCGTGACCGGGATGGGATCCCAAAACCGGAAATCGAAATTCCCGTGTACGCCGTTGGCGGCCCGATTGCCCCAAGGATAGGCCCATTCTTCGCCGCCTGGCGTGCCGTAGGCCGCCCGATGAAATTGTGCCTCGGTCGGAAGCGAGAGGCCGGCCCATTGTGCATAGGCCTGCGCGTCTCGCAAGGAGACATAGACGGGCCAGTGCAGGGGAAGCGGAATTTCCTCGAACATCGTCAACAGAAACCAGCCGTCTCCTCGTTTGACCCAGAACGGAGGAATGGGACCGCCCTGTTCGACGAACTCTTTATATTGTTGATTGGTGATTTTATATTTGCTGATCGCGAAGGCCGGTACGTCTTCCTGCTGTTGGCCGAATTCATTATCCCATCCAAACCCGTCACAACGCCCGAGCGTCGCCACGCCTGGGGGAACGTCGACCATGGCGTGCTGCGGAGGCGGACCATCAGACAACGGAGACAACGCCGGCGAAATTTTCCCTTTGCGGGCCACGTGATGCAGCAGGTAGGCCGTGGTTTCCGCGTGCATCCAGCGATGCTCGACCGCCATGCGCAGGACGGCTTCTGGTGCATCGTCCAGGGCACGATCAACCGCCACCCGAGCCTCGACGTTATAGCGTTGGATTTCTTCGAGCGAAGGCCAGTCCGCTGGAACGTCCGCTTGCGCTGAACCCACTTTGGGATCAATGCCGGCCTCGAACAGGGAATCGAACGTGGCATGAAAGGAGGATTGGCCCAACGTCCAACGACAAATCTGATTCCAGTCAAACGCCTCCAAGTGGCCAACGTAAAAAATGACGCGATGGCGTTCCGGAATGGGGCGCTCGTAGAGCGTCTCCGGTTGAAACAGGGAAAAGATGCGATCAGTGCAGGCCCTGGCCGCGGATAATTCCTTTCGTATTTCGACTAAACGCGGCATAATCTCCGATGTGATGAGGAGTCGAATCTCTGAGGTAACGTTCCAATGGCACGCCGACCCCGTTTTCAGAGGGTCGGTGAATTTTTTCTTTTGTAATATATCCATGGTCGGCCTTGTCAAGAAAAAATTCTGGATCCCCGCTTTCGCGGGAATGACGATTGGGCGCGTGTGCGGGTGCGACGAATGGGGCGAAGGAAGGACGCGGCAGGGATCCTCAACGCATGAGCGAACACATACCAAAATGCCGGCGGCACAGAACATGAAGCGACCGTCGACGATCAGGCAATGGTTGTGGTATTCGGCTATCCTTGAACGATGAATCCGTCCGTTCTGAGTCTCCACGACGTAAGCAAGGAGTTCGAGAACGACGTTCGCGTACTTGATCACGTCGCTCTGGACGTGGTGCACGGGGAAACCCTGATCCTGATCGGAGAAAGCGGGTCCGGCAAAACCACCTTGCTCCGGATGTTGAACGGGTTGATTCATCCCAGTTCAGGGGCGGTTCGCATTCATGGCGAACTGCTCCAGGACAAGGACCCCATCGATCTCCGTCGTCACGTCGGGTACGTGCAGCAGGATGCCGGGCTGCTGCCGCATTGGACCGTCGAAGCGAACGTCGGCCTCGTGCCGTTGCTGCTCGGATGGGAGCCGGAACGAAGGACGAGCCGGACGCGCGCGCTCCTGGAACTCGTCCATCTCGACCCGGAACGGTTTCGGACGCGTTATCCCATTGAACTCTCCGGTGGACAACGACAACGTGTGGCTTTCGCGAGAGCCCTCGCGGCCGACCCCGAAATCGTGTTGCTGGATGAACCGTTTGGCGCCCTCGACGCGATTACGCGTCATGAACTCCAGCGGCAATTCCTGGGGCTCAAGCAGCGTCTCAACAAAACCATGGTCATGGTCACCCACGACGTGGATGAGGCGTTGCAACTCGGCGATCGCATCGCGGTGTTGAAGGAAGGACGCCTCCTGCAGGTCGGAACCCCGGCCGAGCTTCGCCAGGCTCCGGCTCACGACTACGTTCTGCAATTGCTGCACCATCGATCCCATGGCGAGCCCCCATGACCAGACTTTTTCGTCCGGCGTCGTGGGTGGTGCTGATCTTCCTCATGCTGCTGCCTTCCCCGGCCCCTTCCCAGAAACCCCACGTCGTCGTGGGCTCGAAGAATTTCCTGGAGAACAAACTCCTGGCGGAAATCTTTGCCCAACTCATCGAAGCCCGCACGGACTTGTCCGTGGAACGGCGGCTGGGCCTGGCAGGCACACAGGTCTGCTTCGAAGCTCTCCGTACCGGAGCCATCGACCTCTATCCCGAATACACGGGCACCGGGCTCGTCAGCATTCTTCGACAGCCGCCCACGGGAGATTCACGAACGGCGCTCAACGTCGTGCGGGCCGAATTCCTGAAACGTTGGGATCTGTGGTGGCTGAATCCGTTGGGGTTTGAAAATTCCTATGCCCTCGCGGTCCCTCGCGCTGCAACGCCCGACGTTCCGCTGCGCACCATTTCCGACCTCGCCGAGGTGGCGCCTTCCCTGACGGCAGGGTTCGGGTATGAATTCATGAACCGGGACGATGGATTACCCGGTCTTCGGGCAGAGTACGGCCTCGCCTTCCAACGCGTGCGGGCCATGCAGCAGTCCCTGAAATACCAGGCAGCCGGGGCCGGGGAAATCGACGTGCTGGACGTGTATACCACCGATGGGCGGCTGGCCGTCTATGATTTCGTGGTTCTTGAAGATGATCGGGAATTTTTCCCACCCTATGAAGCATCCGGACTGATTCGAGGGGCCACGCTTGCCCGGCACCCTGAGTTGGGAGCGATCCTGGGCTTACTCACCAACGCGTTCGACGCCGAGACCATGCGGCAGTTGAATTATCGCCTGCAGGAAGGCGGAGAGTCGCTGGAGAGCGTGGCCCGCGATGCCTTGTCATCGCTAGACCTTTTCAACAGCCCCGATGTCCCGGACACGATTTCCCGGCAGGAAGGGCTCCTGCCCCACATGTGGGCAAAGCGAACGACGCTGATGAGTCGAACCGTGGAGCACCTTACCCTGGCCGGGCTGGCCTTGGGGTTAGGAATTCTGGTGGCTGTCCCACTGGGATTGGTTCTCGAACGGCACCGAACGCTGGCCGAACCCGTCATTCGCGGCATCGGCCTCACGCAAACGATTCCGTCCATCGCACTCCTCGCCTTCATGATCCCCGTGTTCGGGATCGGCATGCTGCCGGCCGTGATCGCCTTGTGGCTCTATTCCCTGTTCCCGATTCTCAGAAATACCTATTCAGGCCTCCGCGATGCCGCGCCCCAGGCCGTGGACGCGGCTCGTGCGCTCGGCATGACGGAATGGCAAATCCTCCATTGGGTCCGATTGCCGTTGTCGGCACCGATGATCATGGCCGGCATCCGAACGGCCGGGGTCATCACCGTCGGCACGACCACGCTGGCCGCGTTCATCGGAGCGGGGGGCTTGGGCGTCCCGATCGTCGCAGGATTACAAATGGCCGACACGACCGTTATCCTTTCCGGAGCCTTGCCCGCTGCGGCACTGGCGTTGGTGATCGACGGGTTGCTCGGCAGAGTGGAAACGTGGATCAGACCGCGTGGGCTCCGGGTGGATACGACGCACAAGCCTTCGGGGCCTGATGCCGAGACTGCATAGCCGAGGCCGGGATCTGGACTCGCGCCTTGCACAAATCAAAGCGACCCGTTACAGTGCAGACTCCACGATCATCGCCTCCCCAGCAACGGTCTCTGTCAATTTTCATCATGATGCGCGTGCATGCTTGATCGATCCAACATAGTCATCGACGTACACCTGAATAACCAGGATCCTGATGCCATCAAGGAAGAACTTCGTTCGGGACTGCTTGCGAACCCACGAACGTTGCCGACGAAATATTTTTACGATGATCGAGGATCGGCACTGTTTGAACGGATCTGCGAATTGCCGGAATACTACCAGACCCGTACCGAGCACGAATTGCTGAAAACCGTGGCCGATGACGTGGTCACCCAAACCGGTGCCGAGGAACTGGTCGAGTTAGGCTCGGGCGCGGCCACCAAGACACGGGTCGTGCTGGACGCCATGGCCCGCGCACACCAACTCCGGTTCTACGTGCCATTTGATGTCAGCGAAGGCATTGTGCGCCGGGTGGCGCAGGAACTGGTCGAGGAATATGAAGGGCTGCGGGTTCATGGAGTCGTAGGAGACTTCCTGGCCCATCTGGAACACATTCCCCCCGGTGGCAGACGTCTGGTCATGCTCCTGGGTGGCACCATCGGCAACCTGAGACCCGACGCGGCTTCGGCATTTCTGACGTCGGTCTTTCAGGCCATGGATCGCAACGATTTCTTTCTTCTGGGGGTTCAGCTCATCACAAACGTGGAACGCCTGGAAACCGCCTACAATGATTCGGCCGGGCTTTCGGCCGCTTTCAACAAAAACATGTTGTCCGTTCTGAAGACCGTGATCGGCGCCGAATTCGACCCCGACGCCTTTGAACACGTGGCCCGATTCAATGAATCCGAACATCGAATCGAGATGCGCCTTCGATCAATCCGTGAGCAAGCGATCCCCATTCCCGAATTGGCCTTCACCCTGCGCCTTGAAGAAGGAGAAGAAATCCTCACGGAAATCAGCACGAAATACACGCGCCGGCAGGTGGAAGCCCAGTTGACCTGCGCGGGATTCGACAACGTAGCCTGGCATACCGATCCGGCCCACCTGCATGGGCTCGCCCTGGCCAAAAAACCTTCCGGCTGATTCGCGGTACCATGGAGAGCGGGGGGAGGGCATTCCTCCTGGCCCGAACATGATCTATCTGAATTACGCAGCCCTGTGCCCGACGCTTTCCGAAGCCGAAGAGGAGGTGGCGCGGACGCTGACCGCGTTCAAACGCCATCTGTATTCGAAGACCGGCCTCGAATGGTATCTCCGTAAGATTCGTGAATGTCGGCAAACGGTCGCCACCCTGTTACACGTGAATGATCCCTCGAACGTCGCGTTTACCACGAATGCCTCCACCGCACATTATCTGACGCTCTCTTCCTTGACGTGGAACCCGGGTGACGCCATTCTCACCACCACCCATGAAAATCCTTCCATCGCGACACAGCTTCGCACGCTCGAACACGAGGGCATCCACGTGCAGACGGTTCGGCCCACGTCCCCTCGGGCGTTTCTGGAGGAGCTGGAAAAAGGATTCGGCAGGCCCGGGGTCAAAGCCCTGGTGATGAGCCACGTGTCACACGTGGACGGACGCGTATTCCCGGTCCGTGAAGCGGCTGCATTGGCCAGGGCGCGACATTGTCTGGTCATCATCGACGGCGCACAGGCCGTTGGACACATCCCCGTCGATCTGCAAGCACTCGATTACGACGTCTATTTCTTCGCCGGGCACAAGTGGTGTGCAGGCCCGCTCGGGACCGGAGCCCTGGTGGTGCGCGACGGGACATTGACGCCTCCCCGCTCCCGCGCGATCGAAGGAGCACGATTCGAGATCGGGACGCACAACGTCGGGCTCATTGCAGGATTGGCCAAGGCCTGCGAACAACGGCATCGACAGGGGATCGACACGAAACCCCAATGGGCCTTTCGAGAAACGGCCAAGGCTCGACTGGGCAGGCATTGTCGATTCCTGGAATGGGAGGGACCCCAGGCGCCAGGTATCCTCACGTTCAAAGGGCCGGATGGCCTGGATCATGGAGAATTTGCCGACCGGCTGGAATCCGAATCGGGGATTATCGTGAAATCCTTCACGACCTACCCTGAAGATGACGCGCCGGCAATTCGGCTGTCATGGTCTCCTACCATGAATCAACAGGATTTTCAGAACGGCGTGGCGACGATGGCCCGACGGCTTGAATCGTAGGGTACCTAAGACCCTCCACGGGCCCAGGCATCCAGGGGTTACCCTGTGCCTTCAGTCCTCTGGATGCCGGATCGGGGTCCGGCATGACAATGGGGCCTTGCTTCGCCATCTCCGCGCCCTCTCCGTCATTCCCGCACACGCCTGCCACCGATGAAAAATGTCTGCGCCACGCCTTGTGCCCGGATTCCCGAACGTCGTCAGGGCTCATGATGGCGTTCCAGACGTTCTTCCAGGCGCTGCAAGGCCTTCTGAGTCGAACGAAGGTCGCGCAGAATTTCCTCCCGGGAAGCAGGTTGTTCCAGTTCTCGAAGGCGCTCGGCTTTGGCTTCTTCAAGATTGTTGAGCACCACCGCGATAAACAGATTGATGACCACGAACGTCCCCACCACCACGAAGCTGACAAAATACATCCAGGCCAGGGGATACCGTTCCATGGCCGTATACATGATGTCCGTCCAGTCTTCCAGCGTCACGATCCGAAACAACGACAACAGGGAGATCCCCAGGCTTCCCCAATGGACGGGATCGTGTTCATGAAAGAGCTGGTAGCCGGTAATCGCATAGATATAAAAGATGATGCTCATCAGGAGCATGACGTGGCCCATGCTTGGGATCGAACGCACGAGGGTCGAGACGATCAGGCGCAATTCCTGAATCGTGGAAATCAGGCGCAGGACTCGCAACAACCGGGCGAGCCGGGCGATCATGGCATATTCCCCGGTTGCCGGAATCAGCGAAAACACGATCACCGAAAAATCGAAGACGTTCCACCCATCCCGGAAATACCGATCGATCCACGGGGCCACGGCTACCATCTTGAGCAGGGCTTCGAGAATGAACACGGCCAACACCAGTTGATTCCCCAGCTGCATCCATTCTCCGTATCGATGAACCAGGGCCGGAGACGTCTCCATGCCCAATAACGCTCCGTTCCCCACGATGAGCGCGATAATCACGTATTCAAACCCAGAAGCACTGACCAAGCGTGCTGCAAACCGTTTCATCATCCGTGCCTTTCAGGTTGGCAATGCAATGAAACCACCCCTGGGAATCCTGGCCTCACCTCATCTCCAGTCGGCCGAGTCGATGCTCCAGCGTCCGGGCCCGCGTCAGGACATTGCCCCCAAGATCGTGCCCCTCGATCTGCGTCAAGGCCTCCTCGGGAATCAATCCCACCAGCTCGCTTTCCGCCACGGCCACGCCGCGTTGGGCCGCGGCTCGTTTTACGGCGTCGAACGCCACGTGAATGGGCGTCCGGTGATAGTCGGTGAGATTCATGGACACCTGGACGCAGCCCCGGCTCTTCAGTGTCAGCCCGATGGCCTTGACTGCCGGCAGACCGCCATTGGACGCGCGTAGGCTCCTGGCGATGTTCCGTGCAAGGGACACGTCCTGGCTCTGCAACACCACGTTGAAGGCAATGAGCGGAGCACGAGCCCCCACGACGATGACGCCGGCCGTAGGATGCGGCTCGAGCGGACCGAAATCCGGGGCCCAGGCCTGATCGGTGGCCATACGCGTTCTCAGGGCCTCCGGTCCCCCTTTCCGGATCTGTTCCAGGCGCTTTCGAAAAGGCCGTTCGCATGCCTCCTCATAGAGAAACACCGGTATCCGCAGTTCCTGCCCGATTCGAGCGCCCACCCGAGACGAGAGTCGGACGCATTCCTCCATCGTCGAGCCTGACAACGGAACAAACGGCAAGACGTCACAGGCCCCGAGACGAGGGTGCTGACCCGCGTGCCGGTCGAGGTTGATCAATGCTGCGGCCCTGGCCACCACGGCAAAGGCTGCCTCTTCCATCGACTCGATGGACCCGGCAAGGGTCAGGACGCATCGGTGGTGATCCGAATCCCGGTGCTGATCAAGCAGGGCCACGCCCTGCATCGAAGCCAGCGCGTTGACGAGTTCTTCGATGACGCCCGGATCACGGCCTTCACTGAAATTGGGAATGCTCTCGACCATGCCGGGCATGTCTCTGTTTACTGCAATCAGGCCTTGTTGACAACCTCAAAAAGGTGAGATACAACGTTGAAAAGGTCGAACCCAACCCTCTACAGGACAGGTGATCCCATGACGATGACCCAAATCCAATCAGCCACGACCCTCGCCGAGCTTCAGGAATCCAAACCGGAACGGGTAACCATCGTGCTCCTGAGCGGAGACATGGATAAAGCCATGGCCGCCTTCATCATTGCCACCGGTGCCGCGGCCATGGGCATGCAGGTGACCATGTTCTTCACCTTCTGGGGGTTGAACGTCATTCGCAGGCCCGGGGCGACGAGTGCAGCCAAAGACCTGCTTCGGAAGGCCTTCGGCTGGCTCAACAAGGGAGGCGCGGCAAGCCTTCCCCTTTCAAAATTCAACTTCGGCGGGCTGGGGACCACGATGATGAAAAAGGTCATGCGGGACCATCACATGCCCGGGGTGCCCGAACTGATCGAAACCGCGCAGGATCTCGGCGTCAAGATGATCGCCTGTACGACCACTTTGGGCTTGCTGGGCATTTCAAAGGAGACCCTGATCGACGGGGTGGACCAGCTCGCCGGGGTTTCGACCTACCTCGCGGAAGCCAAAGACGGTTCGGTGAATTTGTTTATATAACAGTAGCGGGGACGCCTGTATCGCCCTCTCCCCCTGGGAGAGAGCCAGGTGAGGAAAATCATGATCGAATCCGACATCACACTCGATACGCTGGGGTACTTCTGCCCCATGCCCATTATTCTCACGTCCAAGAAAATCAAGGAACTCACCACGGGACAGGTTCTCGAAGTTCTCTCGGACGACGAAGGGATCAAAAAGGACATGCCCGCCTGGTGCCAGACCACCGGTCACGAATGGATCGGGCTCGAAGAAGAAATGGATCCCAAACCGGTTTACAAGGTCTACGTGAAAAAGGCCAGATAGCGTCTGCCGCATCACCCTCGATCGAGAAGCAAGCCAACGGCACAGCCCTCCGGACAACCAGTGAAGAACGATCAGGCTGGTATGCCGTGAAGCACCTGTCCAACTATGCCGATGCCGGATGTTTCATCTTCATGTAGACGCCGCCTCTTTCGAGCTCTTCAAGCATCTGGCATAGCCGTTTCTCCTTGGTCTCCTGGCGTTTGGCGCGGTGTATCCAACCGATATAGTCATTCTGCTGATAGGCGGGACGCTTTCGATAGGCCTCCATCAAACCCCTTTCCTCCAGAGCCCCTCTGACAAAGTCGGGCATCGGGTATTGCGGTCGCTTCAGTCTGGAAGAGTCCATCGCCCCGTCTCCTTTCCCTGGGCGTTAGGCCTGAGCTTTCGTTCCTGCAGATCCGAATCTCCTGATTGATCGCATGGTATCAGGGGACCCGATCCGGCAGCCAGAGCCTTTTTCCATCAAGGAAGAAGCAACCCTTATACCGTCAACAAACAGGAGATCATCCGCCCGTCAAGACGGCGGGGGTCGCGGTCGCCGTCAGATTCGAAAACATCAGCGTGGCGGCCACGGCCCAGTCGATGAAGGGTTTGGGGTAGATGCCGAGAAGCAGAGTACCGGCGATGCCAACGAAGATCACGGTTTTCAACGGAGCCGAGACCGCGAGCGGCGTGGGATCATGGGGTTCGTTGATGTACATCTTCTTGACCACGACCAGGTAGTAGTACATGGAGATCACGATGTTAATCAGCCCCACGATCAACAGCGTATAGAGTTCCTGTTCGATCGCCGCGACAAAGATGTAGAGTTTCCCGATGAAGCCTGCGAGCGGAGGCACCCCGGCCAGTGACAACAGAAACAGCAGCATCGCCGCCGCGAGGAACGGCGAGCGTCGATTCAATCCGTTGTAATCTTCGATCTCATCGCTCTTGATCAGATTGCCAACGCCGATGACCACGGCAAAGGCGCCCAGATTGGCAAACAGGTAGGTGAGCAGATAAAAGAGCATCGCGTCACTCCCCCGTTTGGTTCCTGCCGCCAGGCCGATCATGACGTTGCCGATCTGCGCAATGCCCGAATAGGCCAGCAACCGTTTGATGTTTTTCTGGGCAATGGCCACGACGTTGCCATAGGTCATGGACAGGATGGACGCCACGACGAACAGGAGGACCCACGTGGGTTTAAACGTCGCGAGCGCGACGTAGAACATGCGAATGAGAATGGCTAACGCCGCCCCCTTGGGCGCGATCGACAGAAACGCGGTGACGGGCGTCGGGGCCCCCTGATAGGTATCAGGAATCCAGGAGTGAAAGGGAACGGCGCCGATCTTGAAGCCCAGTGCAGCGAAGATCATGATGAAGCCAATGGTCAACCCGTAGCTGCCGGGCGTCGACGCCATCTCGGAGAACACCAGCGTTCCCGTCTCTCCATAGACGAGACTGATTCCATACGCAAGCAGCCCCGCGGCGAACACGCCCAGGATGAAGAACTTCAGCCCGGCTTCGCTGGATTTCTGATCCTCCCGCAGGTAGGCCACGAGGACGTAAAACCCGAAGGTGGAAAATTCCAGCGTGACGAACACGGAGAGCAGGTCTTGCGCCGAAGCCATGAACATCATGCCCAGGGCCGACATCATGACCAGGAAATAATATTCGCCTCTGAAAAACCTGAACGCTTTGACGTAATCGATCGAAGCCAGCAGGACCATGGCCGTAGCGATCAACACGAAAATCTTGAAGAAGATCGCCACTCCATCCAGAACAAACGTGTCCTTGAGCAACGCACCCTGAACCCCGGCGTAATCAAACCAGAGCAGATTGAGGAGCGCGACGATGACGCCGCCCACGCTCAGGTAGGCCAGGGTTTCGTGGTCGACGCGCGGACAGGTAAAGTCCACGGCCAACACCCCGCACAACCAGAGGGTGAGAAAAATCTCCGGCGCCAGCAGAAGGAGGTCCGAGCCCGATAGGATGAGGTCAAACGTCATGACGCGTTACGGCAACAGCCCCGTGGCATTGTGGGTAATCAGCGGAGCCACCTGATGGATGCGGTCCAGCATCGGCACGACCGTGGAGCGCACGACGTTGTAGAAGTGCATGGGGAAGATGCCGAAGAAGATGCTGCACCCGATCATCACGAGGAGCGGGAGACGATCCACCCAGTGCGCCACGTCACGGGTCTGCACGTACTCGGGGGACATGGATCCATAAAACAACCCGCGCATCATTTTAAAGAGATAGGCCATGGTCAACACGATCCCCAGCACGGCCACCACCACCTGGAACGGGTAGCGCTCCCACGAGCCGACGATAATCATGATTTCGGCGATGAAGTTCACGGTGCCCGGCATGCCGACCGATGCCATACAGGCGATGATAAAGGCCCCGGCCAGGAACGGCATGGTCTTGACCAGTCCTCCCAGGGACGGAATGTCCCGCGTATGGGTCTGGTCATACACCCAGCCTGCCATGGCGAAGAGCATGCCCGTGGCCAGGGCATGCGCAAACATGTAAATCACCGCACCGGTCAGGCTGATGTAATCCAGCGCAGCCATGCCCAGAAACACGTAGCCCATGTGGCTGGAACTGGAATAGCCGATCACGTACTTCGTGTCTTTGGCGAAATACGCCACGAACCCGCCGTAGATAATGCTGAACACGCACAGCACCGCGGCGATGGGCATGAGTTCCCGCGTGGCGTCGGGAAGGATTTCATACGCCACGCGAATAATGGAGAAATGTCCGAGCTTCATCAGCACGCCGGCGTGCAACATGCTTGTCGCGGCCGGGGCCGCGGCGTGACCGACCGGAGACCACGAATGCAAAGGCCAGATCGGCGCGATGGAGGCAAACCCGAAAAAGACCAACAACCAGATGATCGTCGCCAGCGTGCCGTCAAAATGGGCCACTTCCCGCAGCACCAGAATATCGAACGTGTGGACGGGGGAGAAATGGTAGATCAGCAGAATGCCCATCAACGCGAACACCGCACCGGCCGACAAAAACAGCGTGAGCTTCATCGCGGCGTATTCCTTGCTGTTCGCCCCGAAGTTCAGAATGAACCCGACCGAATCCCGAAGGGTCCGACCCTCGGCATCGGTCATGCTCAAATACCCCTTGGTATGGCTCCCCCACACGCCCAGCAGCACGTACATGGGCAACACCGACATTTCATAAAAGAAGTAGAGGAAGAACAGGTCCAGCGACATGAAGACCCCGATGGTCGCCGCGGCCAGGATCAACAGGAAGATGTAGAATTCCTTGGTACGATCCTTGATGTGCCAGGAAATGAAGATCCCCGCAAACAGCAGAATGGCCGAGGCAAAGACCAGGGGGGCCCCGATGCCATCCACGCCGATGTGAAACGCGATGCCCAGTTCCTCGGACCACGCCCACTTGGTTATGAACTGGAAGCCGCCCAGGTCGGGATCATAGGCCAGAAACACGTACAGCGAGGCGAGCAGTGACGCGCCGGCCGACGTCGCGGCCACGGCGCGGACCAGAAGCGGCTCGCGATTGGGAACAAACAGCAACGCGACCGCGCCCAGGAACGGCGCAAACAGGGTTGCGAGTAAGGCCCATGCTCCCATGACTCAGTCCTTCCCTCCGGGGTCATGCGCCACGGCGCGAGACAGCAATGTCGTGGGGCGTTCGACGCCCGCAAGGGAGCCGCGCTCCAGCCGATCCACCACGGCCTGCACCGACCCATTGACCATTCGCAAAAACGGCGAGGGGTAGAGGCCGATCCAGAAAATCATCACGCACAGCGACACGGCAATCATCGATTCGCGTCGGGTCAGGTCCCTGAGCACTTGAGGCACGTTCTCGCCGATGGGGCCGAATATCGCGCGCTCGTAATACCACAGGAAATAGGCTGCCGCAAAGATCACGCCCGAGACTGCCACGACCCCGTACACCCAATGCGCGTGAAAGGCCCCGAGCAGGATCAGGAATTCTCCGACAAATCCGTTTGTGCCGGGCAGGCCGATCGAGGCCATCCCGATGATCAGAAAACACGTGGCCAGGACGGGCATCTTCGACGCAAGGCCTCCGCAACTCCGGAGCAGCGTGTTGCCGAGCCGGTCATGGAGAAACCCCGCCAGGAAAAAGAGTCCCGCGGTGGTAAACCCCAAATTGATCATCTGCAGCAGGCTGCCCTGCAGACCCTGGAAATTCAGGGCGAACAGGCCCAGCACGACGAATCCCAAGTGGCTGATGCTGCTGAAGACGAGCAGGCGTCGGAAGTCGGATTGCATGATGGCGATGATCGCACCCCAGACGATGGCGGCCAGGGCCAGGCTCATGACGATCACCACCACGGTTCCATTGGTCGAGGCATCCGGCAGCAACGGGAAGGTAAACCGCAGGAACCCGTAGGTTCCCAATTTCACGCCCGCCAACACCACGGACATCCCGATTGGCCCTTGCACAAGGGCATCCGGCAGCCACGTGTGGAAGGGAAAGACCGGAGCCTTGAAGGCCAGCCCCATGAAGATGAGCCAGAAGATCACAAGCTGATCCCCGACCGGAATGGGCACTTGTAACAGGTCCAACAGGTCGAAACTGTAGGCATTCGTGACCTCGTGGGCATTCAGACTCAACAACGCGAATCCGACCAACATGAACACGCTGCCCAGCAGAGTGTACAAGACGTACTTGAGCGCGGCGTATTCCTTATCCTCACCGATGCCCCAGAGCTTGATCAGGAAATAGCTGGGCACGAGCATGAGTTCCCAGAACACGAAGAAGAGAATCAGGTCGATGGAAACGAAAATTCCCATGATCGTGGTTTCCAACGCCAGGAGACTCATGAAGTACGGTTTGACGTTGTGGTGCACCACGTCCCAGGAATAGAGAATGATCAGAACCGTGATAAAAGCCGACAGGCCGACGAACAGCACGCTGATGCCGTCCACCGCGAGGTGATAGGAAATCCCCAGCGCCGGAATCCAATTCAGCCGCTCGCTGAATTGCATGGCCGCGGATTCCGGGACGAACCGGAGCAGCAGGAAGACGGCGAGGGCCAGTTCGACCACCGCGAGGCCCAGCGCGGTTTTCCTGATCAGATCGACGTCGCGTAGCGTCCACAACCCGATCGCTCCGAGGAGCGGAAGAAAGAGCAGCAGCGACAGAATCGGGAATCCGAATTGCAGTTCTTCGAGCATCATCGATCCTACAGAATGGACGTTCCGGTCAACCACACCAACAGAACATGCGTGAGCAGAAAGAGGCCGATGATGATCACCGCGGCGTAGTGATTGACCAGCCCGGTCTGCAATTTTCTCCACGACCAGGCCGCCAGATGGTTGGCGTACCCGATCACGTTGAGCCCCGCGTAAATCACGTGTTTCTCGGCCCAGGTCGCGCCGGCCGCGCCCATGTCGGTGCCACGACCGATCCCTCGGACGAAGCGGTCGATCACGTGTTGATCGATCCAATCCCACAGAAGGGCGAGACGCTTGCAGGGCTCGACGAACACGGCATCGTAGAGTTCATCCACGTAGTATTTGTTCAAGAGAGTCCGATAGGCTCCGGCGTACCGTGCCGACCAGTTCTCCGCGGTCCCGGGCTTGATCACGTACAGATAATGCGCCAGGCCCCATCCACCCAGCGCGATGCCGATGGCCACCGCCATCAAACCGACGAGGGTGCCCATGGCCAGGTCATGCGTCACCGCGGCCTGGGGAGTGGCCACGGGCCCCAGGAATCCATGGAACCAGCCGTGTTCCGGCGGGACCCCCAGAAACCCGCCCAGCACGGAAAGCCCCGCCAGGATCATGAGTGGCACGGTCATGACCGGTGGCGATTCATGAATATGATGCGCCACCTTCGGATCGACCCGGGACGGCCCGTAAAACGTCACGTAGGTGAGACGGAACATGTAAAAGGACGTCAGGAACGCACCGGCCGCCGCGAAGCCATACAACACGTAATGGTGATGGACAAAGGCATGGGCCATGATTTCGTCCTTGCTCCAGAACCCGGCCAGGGGAGGAATGCCGGCAATGGCCAGTGTGCCGATGAGAAACACGGCATGCGTCACCGGAATCTTGTTGGACAGCCCTCCCATCCTGCGAATGTCCTGTTCCCCCTCGAGAGAATGGATGACCGCACCCGCGGAAAGAAACAGGAGGGCCTTGAAAAACGCGTGGGTCACGAGGTGGAAAATCGCGGCCATATAGGCTCCAACCCCACAGGCCAAAAACATGTATCCCAGTTGACTGACGGTCGAATAGGCCAGCACCCGCTTGATGTCGTGTTGCACCAGCCCGATCGTGGCGGCAAACAACGCAGTCAGGCCGCCGATAATGCCCACCGTGGCCATGGACACGGGAGCCATGTCGTACAACACGTGTGTCCGCACCACCATGTAGACCCCGGCCGTGACCATGGTCGCGGCGTGAATCAGCGCGCTCACCGGCGTCGGGCCCTCCATGGCGTCCGGCAGCCAGGTATACAACGGAATCTGCGCGGATTTCCCCACCGCGCCCACCAGCAGGCACAACGTAATGGCCGTGGCCATTTCGACCGAGAGCTGGTTCGCCTGTTCGAAGACTTTCAGGTAATCCAAGGTCCTGAAATTGGCGAAGACCAGAAAAATCGCCAGCAGGAATCCCGCATCCCCGATGCGATTGACCACGAACGCCTTGGTGGCGGCCTTGGCCGCGGAGACCTTGTTGAAGTAGTACCCGATCAGGAGATAGGAACAGAGGCCGACTCCTTCCCATCCGATGAAGAGCACCAGGAAATTGTTCCCCATGACCAGCAGCAACATGGAGACCATGAACAGATTCATGTACACGAAGAATCGGGTAAACCCGTCTTCTCCGTGCATGTACCCGATGGAATAGACGTGAATCAGCAACCCGACTCCCGTTACCACCATCAACATCACGACCGTCAGCGGATCGATCAGAAATCCGAAATCCACATGCAGGTCGCCGCCGAAAATCCATGCATAGGCCATGACTTCACGAGGCGTGGGATCGGAGAGCACGCCGATCCCCACCACGGCGGCACACAGAAAAGAGAGCCCCACGGAGCCGACCGCCACACGGCCGGCCAGGGCCGCGGCATACCGATGCCCAAACAGGCCGTTCACCAGCACCGCGACAAGCGGGAAGACCGGGATCAGAATGACGAGGAGATCGGACACGTTACCACTTCAACAGGTTGATCTGGTCCACGTTCGTCGCAATTTTCCCACGGAATACCACGATGATGATCGCCAGGCCCACCGCGGCCTCACCGGCTGCGATCGCAATCACGAACAGCGCGGCCAATTGCCCGGCCATCGACGCAAGATAATGGGAAAATGCAACCAGATTGATGTTCGCCGCGTTCAACATGATCTCGACCGACATCAGGACGATGATGAAATTCCGACGAATCAGGACTCCCAGCAAGCCCGTCATGAACAGGATGGCGCTCAATGCCACGTATGCGGAAAGAGGAATCATGCCGCGTCGCCTACGTTGGCCCATCCGCCCCGGCCGGCGGGGTCTTGGCCAGGACAATCGCGCCGATGATGGCGCCCAGGAGAAACACCCCCACGATCTCGAACAACAGCAGATAATCGCTGAACATGGTGAGGCCCACGGCGTGACTCGGCCCGGCCTGCAACATGACGTCCGGGGTCACGGTTCCCTTGGTTCCGCCGTAGGGGGTCTGAAGCACCAGGATGAGCAATTCTCCGAGAATCACGACGCCGGCGAACAGGAAAAACGGATATTTCCGGTGCAGATACTGCTCTTCGGTTTTCAGGTTGAGCAGCATCAGAACAAAGAGATAGAGCACGAGGATGGCCCCGGCATACACAATGATCTGCACGGCAAACAGGAACTCGGCATTGAGCAACACGAAGAGCCCGGCCACGTGCAGGAGCAACGAAAGCAGGCTCAGGCCGCAATGCACGGGATTTCTCAGGGCGATCGTGAAAATACCCGACAGGATACTCACGGTCGCAAAGTACCCGAACAAGAGATAGATCATCGTGAGAGACTACTCGGTATTGGGTTGCGGAAAGTGGTAACGGTAGGTGCGACTCTCCTCATCGTCTCGCTCCTGATTATGCGCGTAGAGATACTTTTTGGCGTCCGCCAGATGTTGTTCGCCGATCTCGTAGAGTCGCGCCTTGTCGAACAGAAGGGTCCGTTTGTCGGGAGTCGAATACTCGTACATCTTCGTCATGGCCAAGGCATTGACCGGACAGGCCTCCACGCAATACCCGCAAAACACGCATTTGGTAATATCAATGTAAAATTCGGTGGCATAGCGTTGCAGCGGCAGAGACTTGTCTTCTTCACTGATGACCTTGATGCACCGGGACGGACAGGCGGCCTCGCAGAGGTCACAGCCGACGCACCGTTCCTGCCCGTTGTCGTACCGCAACAGGCCCAGGGCCCCGCGATGCGCATCGGGGATCGTTCGCTTTTCACGAGGATACTGGAAGGTCATCGGGCGATGAAACATGTGCTTGAACGTGACCTTCATCGCCTTCCAGATTTCGCGAAACAGGACCGCATCCAGAAATCGTTTCGTCTGCGTTTGAGTTTCCATCGTTCTCCTACAACGTTTCGATCGTGACCCGCGTCGTCTTGAAATAGGGCACGCGCGTCACGGGGTCCACTTCGACCCGGACCAAATCCTTGATCGGAGGATCATTGAAATGCTCGGGGAACACACAGGTGCCAGGCAACAGATTGACGTCGGCCTGCACCCTCAGCTCCAGGCTGCCCTGATCCGAGGTCACGCGAACGCGTCCGCCCTCGACCAGGCCCAGTCGTTCACATTCTTCCGGAGCCAGGCGTAACGCGCCGGTATTCGGCGAAATATCCACCAACCCGGAAGCCTTCGTGGAGAGTTTGCCCGAATGATAGATGAGTTGAATCAACCTGAGCCCGTGGGTCCGATCCGATTCCCGGATCCGGCCATTGGCATACCGGGCGCCCACCGAATCCGGATAGCCGTTCCGAAGGTACGCGGTGGGATCGGCCACGATGCGTTTGGGCTGGCCGAGATTATAATAGCCGGGGAGCAGCTTGCGAATTTCCGTCTGAATATCCTGCGTCGTTTCATAGGGCAGCGAACGGCCCATGGCCTCGGCCAGGCCCACCATGATGTGCCAATCCAGCGCACTTTCGCCCAAGGGGTCGAGCGCCGGCCTGACGAACTGCACCATCCCCTCCTGATTGGTCACGGTACCGTCCTTTTCCGCAAACGTACAGGCCGGAAAGACCACGTGCGCGCGTTGCGCCGTCTCCGTCAGGAAGGGATCCTGACAGATCAACAGGTCCAACCGGCTCAAGGCGTCTTCCACGCCAAAGGATTTCGGCAGCGTGGCCAGGGGATTTTCTCCCACCAGGTAGAGGGCCTTGATGGTTCCAGCTCGACAGGCCTCCAGAACGTCGATGAGAGTTCTGCCTGACGGCGGGTCCGGCAGCGTCGCATCCCATGCTTCGGAAAATTTCCGGTGGGCCTGTGCATAGGGCACCGGGCCCGGGAGGAATTCCGGTGCGACCCCCATGTCCACCGCGCCCTGTTCATTCCCCTCTTCGGCGAACGTGTTGATTCCGCACCCGGGCTTGTGCAATTTTCCCGTCACCCAGGCCAGATCGATCAGCGACAGCGTATTCTCGTAACCCTGCTGCTGGCGCAGGATCCCTTCTCCGCACAGAATGATGGCACGCGGCGCCTCCGCAAACACTCTGGCCATTTCCTGCATCGTCTGGACCGGGACTCCGGTTTCCTGGGCCACGGTTTCGAGGGAAACGCGACCGGCCGCGGCTTTCAGGGCAGCCAGGGCGTCCGGAGCCTGCGCGGTCGAATCGGGATCGATGAGATCCTGATCCAGCACCGATTTGACCAATCCTTGCACGAACGTTCCCTCGGTCCCCGGGTTGACCATTGCCGGATGTGACGCCAGCTTGGCCAGGTTGGTCTGCATGGAATCCACCACGATGACCGACGCCTTGTAGGTCCCCAGCGCGGCTTTCACCCGCAGGCTGGCCACGGGATTCGTTTCCGTCACGTTGGCCCCCACCACCAGAATGGCCTTGGCCTTCGTGATCTCCGCGGAGGTATTCATCATGCGGTTGATCCCGAGGGCATGGGACACCGCGCGCACAAAATTCACGTGCCCGTATCGCGCGCTGCTGTCCAGGTTGTTCGTCCCCACCACGGTCCGCATGAATTTCTGGAAGACGTAGAGTTCTTCATTCGTGCATCGCGCCGTGATCAGGCCTGCAATGGCCTCAGCCCCGTGCTGACGCTTGACGTGCATCAGCCGTTCGGCCGTCGTCTCCAAGGCCTCGATCCACGTGGCCGGAGCCAGAGCCGTGTCTTTCCTGATGAGCGGCGCCTTCAGTCGCTCCTTGCTGTCGATAAACTGGAAACCGAACCGCCCCCGCACACAGAGGCCGCCATGCCCGTTGACCGTATCCCCTCGATCACCCCATTTGTTTTTCCAGGACAGCGGAGAGGTCACCCGCACGACTTCCGTGTCCTTGGTTTCCACGTACATCTGACAGCCGTCTCCACAGTAGTTGCAGGTGGTCAGGGTCTTTCGGAGCTGCCAGGGTTTGTACACGTATTTTGAAAATTTGTTGGTAATCGCGCCCACGGGGCAGACGGCCAGACAATCCCCGCAGAATTCACAGTCCAGGGCGTGGTCCCCCTTGGCCACGACCTGCGTAAACCCGCCTTTTTTCATGAACTGCAAGGCGTCGATGCGCTGAACGTCCTTGCAGATGTTGATGCATTCCCCACACGCAATACAGCGATTCATGTTGAAATCGAGCACCAGGCTGCGCGTATCCTCGGGGATGTTTTTCTGCTTGGCGTTGGCTAGATTGGTGACCTCGTGCTGGAAGGCCATGTCCTGGAGTTCGCAATGCCCATCCGCGTCGCAGACCGGACAATCCAAGGGATGCACGGAGAGATGCTTTTCAACGGCTTTCTTCCGGGCCGCGAACAGATCCTCCCCTTCCGTCTGAATCACCATCCCTTCGGTCGCCTTGGCGGTGCAGGAACGTACCGGCGATTTCTTGCCCTCCTGCAGAACCAGACACATGCCGCAGGAGCCGAAGGGATCGAACGTATAGTGATAACACATGGCCGGGACGATCTTGCCCGTGCTGGAAATCACGTCATACAGCGAAACGCCTTCCTTCGCGGTAACGGTTTCGCCGTCAATGCTCAGGGTAATTGTCGCGGCTTCCGTATCGGGTGTCGTGACCGGTTTGAGTGCCATCTATCTCTCCCGCCCCTCCCTCCAGGAGCTCATGTTGTTCATCGGTTCCTCCAGCGTCACGGGCTCTTCAAACAATCCGCCGGCACGGACGCCGCCAGCAGGCCTGAGCGTACGGAACAGGGACGTTGATCCCTCGCGCAAGGAGAACGCTGCCGGAGGAACCGTCTGTTATCGATCGCATTCTCCCATCACAATATCGTACGATCCGAAAATCGTAACCGCATCCGCAATCATGTAGCCTTTGGCCATATAATCAAACGCCCCCATGTGGATGAAGGACGGGGATCGAATTTTCAGGCGATAGGGGTTTCCTCCGCCCGTGCTCACGATATAGAACCCCAGCTCACCCTTATGCGCTTCGGTTCCACAATAAATTTCACCCGGCGGCGCGTCGAACCCCTGTGAAAACAGCTTGAACTGCTGGATCATGGATTCGAGATTGGTAAACACCCGATTCTTGGGCGGCAGGGTCACGCTGGGGACTTCAGCCATGACCGGCCCTTCCTTGGGCATCTGCTCCATGCATTGCCGAATGATCTTGATGCTCTCACGCATTTCTTCGATACGGATCCAATAACGATCGTACGTGTCGCCGTTTTTGCCGACCGGCACGCTGAACTCGCACTTGGGATAGGCCCCATACGACTCGTATTTACGCAAGTCATAATCCACGCCCGACCCCCTGAGCGTCGGCCCGCTCAGCCCGAACCCCAACGCATCCTCAGCCGAGATCACCGCCACGCCCACGGTCCGCGCCAGCCAGATACGATTTTTTTCCAGAAACACCACGTATTCATCGATCTTGGGAGGAAAGTACGCGAGAAAGTCCAGAATCTTGGTCTCCAGCGAGTCGGTCAAGTCCCGTTCCACGCCCCCGATACGATACCAACTGGTCGTCAGCCTCGCCCCGCACAGTTCATCGAACCAGTCGAGCAGAATCTCCCGGTCACGGAACGTGTAGAAAAACACGGTCATCGCCCCGATATCGAGCGCCTGCGTCCCCAACCAGAACAAATGCCCGATAATCCGCTGAATCTCCGCCACGATGGTGCGCAGATATTCCGCCCGCTCGGGCACGGTCACGTTCATCAGTTTTTCAACGGCCCGACAATATGCGAAGTTGTTGTACATCGCGCAGACGTAGTCCAGGCGATCCGTATGAGGAATAAACTGATGATACGTCCCATGTTCCGCGAGTTTTTCCACGCCCCGGTGGAGAAAGCCCATGACCACCGTGGATTTCGTAATCCGTTCGCCTTCGAGGTCGAGGATCACCTTCAGCACGCCATGCGTGGCCGGATGCTGCGGCCCCATGTTCAACAACAGTTCCTCGGTCCGCAGGATCGGAAGATCCTTGGTCTCCGGATGGGCCGGATCGACCTTATAGACGGTTTCGCGTTGGTCTTCTACATGCGCCATGGTGGTTACGCTGAAAAAGGGTCACCTGCCGTCAGGAGGCCGCCCCCTCATTCAAAAAGTCGAAGGTATCGCGCCACCCCTTTCCTTGCAGCGGGAAATCCTTTCGGAGCGGATAGCCTTCGGGAAAGTCATCCGGCATCAGAATCCGCCGCATGTCCGGGTGGTTGTTGAAACGAATCCCCATCATGTCGAACACTTCCCGCTCCATGAACTCCGCGCCCGGCCAAACGTCCGTCAGCGAATCCACGTAACAATCGTGTTCAGGAACCCGGGCCTTCACGCGGAGACGATGGCGATGGCGGATGGAATAGACTTCATAGACCACTTCAAAGCGCTCCTCCTCATCCGGCCAATCCACCGAACTGACGTGCACGATGTAATCACAAGCCATGGCCGGATCGTCCTTCAGGAACCGGCCGACCTCGTGCAAGGCCTCGCGTTTCACCGTGACGGCCAGATCGCCACGCCATTCCTGGGCACACAGGAACCCATCGGGAAATCGGGCTTGGAGGGTTTCAGCAAGAGGATGCATTACACGCCTGTCCCGTCCCGTGGCCTGACCTGCTCGGGTTGTTTGGTAAAGACCCGCTTCTGCATGATCTGATCCTGCAGCGTCAAAATCCCGTCAAACAGGGCTTCGGGCGTTGGCGGACACCCGGGCACGTAAATATCCACCGGAACGAATCGATCCACGCCCTGCACCACGCTGTAGCTGTCGTAAATGTTCCCGGACGTGGCGCAGGACCCCATGGAAATGACGTATTTGGGTTCAGGCATCTGGTCGTAGATCTTGCGAATGACCGGGGCCATGCGCCGACACACCGTGCCCGCCACGATCATCAGATCCGACTGGCGTGGCGAGCCGCGAAACACGCCGGCTCCGTACCGATCCACGTCATACCGCGAGGAGACCGCGGCAATCATCTCGATCGCACAGCAGGCCAGCCCGAACGTCATCGGCCAAAGAGAGCCCTTCCTGGCCCAATTCGCGGCTTTTTCCAGAGACAGCGTTATGATGCCGATGTCGCCGTCCTTCTCGTGTTTTTTCCCTATTTGGATCAGACCCATGGATCCTCGTACCCGATTGCTCGTTTACCTCTGACGGCGCCGAATCACGGCAACGCTCCCGTTCAGGGTCACGCCACGCCTCCCGTCAACGGGACCGACCATCCTCCGGAACCGGAGGCTAGTCCCACTCCAATGCGCCCTTTCTCCACGCATACACGTAGGCCACGACAAAAAGACCGATGAAAATCATCATTTCAATCAGGCCGATCACGCCAAGCTGGTCGAAGGTGACGGCCCAAGGATAGAGGAAAATGACTTCGATGTCGAAAATGACAAACAGCATGGCAATGACGTAATACCGGACGGGAAACGGCATGCGGGAATCGGAAAACGGCTCGCTGCCGCATTCATAGACGCTCAGTTTTTCGGCTTCCGGATACTTGGGCTGGACGAGGTAACTCAGGATGAGGGTCACGACACCGAATCCCGACGCCAGGAGAATAAACACGCCAATCGGCGAATATTTCGCGAGATACTCTACAAACAGATCGAATCCGGTGATCATACGGCAGTGGCCCGAAAAACCTCAATTTTTTCGCATAGGTTGGTATCGTAGCACCCAATTTTCTGACGAATCAAGAGAACAAAAGACCTAGGATCCCGCTATCAAAAGCCCCAAGCCTTGCATCTTTCCTCAGAAGCCTGTCCACCGCCGAATCGGAGATTGTCCATCGCGGGTCAGGCATGACGGCGGATGACGAATCGGCATGATGGGATCGGAACATCGCCACGGGCTCGAAGGCACGAGTGCTCAGCCGAGCGAGCAGCACGTCTTGGCGGCGGCGAACGACCGTGGAGATGGCGACCGGCCCCCGTCTGCGGCGACGATGTTCCGGGCGGCACGAAGAAGAACGCGCTACGACTTCCGCATATCCTGCGGCCGGCGCTTCAAGCCCTGGGGAGGCGCGGATTGCGAATTCTCCCATTCATTCGTCAACGGAGAAACCGGCTTGGCCTTCTTGCGGCGATGGATCTGCGTGTCAATGCGCCGTGGCGATGACTCCTTGGATGGCTTATCCTGATTCGGCTGAATGGAATTCATGGCGGCTTGCGAGGATTCGTTCATGAGACACGCGGTTGCCATCCTCCCCATCGGCAGTCCGCGAGAGGTATCCGTCTACTCATGGGGCTCCCAGGAAAGCTTGCGCGGCTTTTTCAACGGCATGCTCCTCCCAGACGATCGCAAAACCCGCAAGCGAATTATGGAGACGGTGCGGACCACCGTGGAACGCGCGACGGCTGCTTTTCCAAGTAACTGGTATCATAGATCCGTTCATTGCCGGTGATGCCATCCTCGTCCGGGTCCGACCACATCTCGCCTTTGCCTGTTTCAAATTCTCCGTTGCCGTTGCGATCCAGCCAATAGAACAACGGCGCCCCGACCGTCACGACGACCGGGGAGCCGAATTCATCCAGCCAGACCTTGTAGGTTCGTCGGGCGGTCATATAATTCACCACGCCGTCCCCGTTCATATCGAATTCCCGAAAAAACAGATCATTGCGCCAGTCATAATACGCCTTGACCTCACGATCGTCGAATTCTTCGGGCTCCTCGGGCAAAGGAGAGAAATCACGCAAATGTGTCTCCTCGGAAGAAGGCAAAGGACTCGGAGGGACTGAATCTCCAGGCACCGGCACGGTCAACATGCCCGCGACGAGAGCCCAGAGCAGGAACGCCGCTTTCCATGGTTGCTTCATAATCGGTCTCCCGAGTCAGGACTTCATGATTCCATATTGAGATGATAACCTCAACCCGGCATCACGCCCTCGGCTCCCCGGGGCTTCGGACGAGAGACACTCATTTTGCAGTACCCTCCTCGTTGTGAGGGCACGCGTCCTTTGGCACAATAACCCCTATGCCCTATGCCGACGTCGTCTTTCCTTCCAGACTCTCTCAGTCGTTCAGCTACCGTGTACCCGAGTCGTGGGGTTCCGGCCTCCAAATAGGACAATGGGTCCTGGCGCCGTTCGGGACGCGGGTGAAACCGGGGATGGTTGTCTCGCTTGCCGAACAGGCGAACCCCGACGTCGATCCGAACCGCATTCGCGAACTGCGTCTCCTCGCGTCCGCACATTGGACCCCTGACCCCACGCTCATCGCGCTGGCGCAATGGATGGCGGACTATTATCTGGCCCCCATGGGAACCTGCCTGGCCCTCATCCAACCACCCTGCCCCCCCTTTCGCAGCCACACCCGCTGGACCATGACCCCGCAGGGGCAGCAACGTCTGGGCACCATTCGGACCGGCACCGCCACGCACACACTCCTTTCTGCTCTGGCCAAACGGCCCAAGGGCCTGGCGCAATCAACCATCGACGCGCTTCTGGACAACCCCTCAGCGGTCGTGCAACGGCTCACACGACACAAATGGATTCAGGGCCGGCAAGAATGGACCGAACTGCCGTTTCAGCATGGGCCCCTGCCCCCTGCACCCCGGTCTCTCGAATTCCCGGATGACCATCACGGCCTTGCTTCATGGTGGGACCGTTTTCAGGCAGACCTTCACACCAACCGATTCGGTGAGATGCTGACCACCGAATCGGAAGTGCCGTATGCCCTGCTGAGCCGCGTCATACGAGAAACTACGGCTCAGGCACGCACGGTGCTGGTCATGACGCCGAACATCAACCTGGCCGCCCGCATCATCGCTCAACTTCGGCATTCAGTGAACCATCCGATCGCCGAGTTTCACAGCGGCCTTTCGGAAAAACAGCGTCTGCAACAATGGCAAGCCATCAAGCAGGGACTCTATCCCGTGATCGTGGGGACGAGGTCCGCGCTGTTCCTTCCTCTTCCTTCTCTGGGCTGCCTGTGGATCGAGCATGAAGGGGACAGCGCCTACAAGGAAGATCCCAGCCCACATTATCATGCCCGGGACGTCGCACGAAAAAGAGCCGAACTGGCCAACGCCGTGCTCGTGTTTCATGCGCCCTATCCCACGCTTGAGACCCTCCATCACTTCCACGACGAAGCGGCACGGGCCTTCCCGAGCCGCAGCACGACGAATGCGATTCGGATGGTCAACCTTCAGGACACCGCATTCGGCACGATCTTCTCCGATGCACTCAGGGACGGCATCGACCAAGCCCTGGCCAAAGATGGTGGGGTCATCGTCTATCACAACCGGAAAGGATTCTCCTCCTCCTTGACCTGTCGAGATTGCGGCACCACGCCACAATGCCCGCGCTGCCGGATTGCCCTGAGTCTCCGGGACTCGGAATTGCGGTGCTCCTATTGCGGGCAGACCGAGCCCATCCCAACCGCCTGTCCCTCCTGTTCCGGCATTCGTTTGGAACCGGTCGGATTCGGCACCGAACGCCTCGAAGAAGAATTGCAACGCCTGTACCCCTCCGTGCGCATCGAACGCTACGACGGCAACGCGATCCGGAACGAATCCGCTGCCCGCCGCATCCGGGAGCAGTTTGCCCAGGGGAAGATCCGGATCATCGTAGGGACACAGTTGCTCTTTCAGTCCTCACCCCCCACGCCCGTGAGATTCGTCGGCGTTCCCTACGCGGACGCCGGGCTGCACGTTCCGGATTTCCGCTCCTCGGAACGCGTGTTTCACCATTTGCAACAGGCCGTCGATCTGTTAACGCCCGGCCTGGCCGGATCCGCGATCATTCAAACGTGCCTGCCTGCCCACCCGGTGATGCAGGCCATCGGCCAACAACGTCCCAGTCTCTTCTACGAGCATGAACTGGCCTTTCGCCGACTGGCAGGGTATCCTCCTTTTGGACATCTCATTCACTTGCACGTCTCAGGCCAGAAGGCCCTGGAAACCGAGGAAACCGCAAAACTCTGGGGGCAGCATCTCCTGAGCCGACTCGCACGGATGATCGCACAAGGCAACGGGCCACCACATGAGCATGACGCCATTCTGGGGCCCTTGGCCTCGCATGGGGGCAAACCACGAGGGCTTACCCGGTACCATCTTCTGGTCAAAGTCGCAGACGGGGCCGCGGGGAGAGCCCTCGTTCGACAGACGCTCGAAGCGATGACGCAGAACCATCGACGTATGAAATTCGGGGTGAACGTGGACCCGCTCGACGTGTAGCCGAAGGATCGCCATGCGACTCTGGACCCTTCATCCCCAATACCTTGATCCCCGTGGACTGGTAGCCCTGTGGCGGGAAAGTCTGCTGGCCCAGGCCGTACTCAGGGGTAAAACGGCTGGCTACAGGCACCATCCCCAATTGATCCGGTTTCGGGCGCAAACAGCCCCGGTCGCCTTCATCGCCGAATATTTGCGAGCCATCCACGCGGAATCGGTCGCGCGTGGCTACACGTTCGAGGCAGGGAAGATCGCGCGTGGTCGTCCATCCGGTCGAATCGACGTCCCGCGTGGCCAGATCGACTTCGAATGGCGCCATCTGATGAAGAAACTGGAAACCCGCGCACCCGATTGGCACGAGGCACTGATGACGGTGGCTTCTCCACTCCCGCACCCCCTGTTTCGGATACGAGCCGGCGGGGTCGCGGATTGGGAAAGACCCTAGCTCCTCTCACGGCGTGCGGGGTAGCAGAACAAAGAGAGGGGAATCATGTGGTCAACTTGGCAACACGATACCCTCTAACAGCTCGACGGCATAAGGAGCTGTGCGACTATGGGGACAAGCTTCCTTTTCATAAGTTGGTTGACCGTCACGTGAAGGCTATCATTTCCCTTTTTTACCGCTGCTTTCTCCGTTTGGCTTTGGCCTGATTGGGCGTGAGAGGAGTCGCCGGGTCTTCCGTTCCGCCTTGGGTCCGACGGTACAGGCCGTAGGCGAAAGTCAGCCAGAAAATTCCGGAAAACACCCCGAACAAAACCGCGGTAAAGACCTTGCTCATCTCGTCGATGGGCGGTTCAGGGCCGAATTGCCGGAGTTCGCCCAACATGAGAAAAGGCCATGCCAGACTTTCAAGGCCCAACAACAGGGTGGACCACATCCAGACCTGGGCCACCCTCAGGCAAATCTTCGCCAGCACCACCGTAAGCCCTACCACCACCATCACCGTCACGGCCAGGGAAAGCTCTCCTTGAAGAAACCACAGGCCTCCCGCCACAGTCATGGCGCCAAGCACGGCATTCAGCAACAGTTTGGGGTCGTATGCCATGAACGCTACCTTAGCATGTTTCTTCTGAGTGACGCACGACGTCGCGAGAACCATAGGGCTCCCGCCTCGACAGACCCTGGATGCCGGATCAGGGTCTGGCATGACGAATGTCGCCTGTGGTTTTTCTGGTTGCCGAACAACAACGGCGACCTGAAACCCTTCAGGGCGTCTCTGGGAAGGGGGGCTCCCGGTCCGATTCAGGAGGACGGGCAGAAGGGCGGAGAGCAGACAATTCCTCAGGATGAATCAGCGTCAAACATGCCGCGTCAACGGGATCATGATGAAACAACGCATAGATGGGGAACAAACGGGGCGAGGCGTCACCATGGGCAGCAGGAAACAGAACCGGCACTTCAAGCCACGGCCTGGGGACATCCAGACCGGCGAGTTTCAGGCGAACGGCCAGCAGCATGTCCCGAACGTGCAGATCGCAGGCGCCCGGATCAGGCTCCACGGGCTCGCCGATGCTTCGATCCCATAACGACTTGCTGATTCCCACGGTCAGATTCAGTCCGAGACTCCGGGCATTGTGCGTCACGTCCACAAGGATCCCCGCCTCGATGGCGTCCCGACGGCACGTGATCTCACGGGCTTCCTCCGGCCATGCCGGGGGATCCAGGGGCTCTCCGGGCACGACGCTCTCGACCGCAGGTTCTGCCTCATCCCCTCGGGCCCGGAGAATCCCGTCATAGACCTTTCGGGCAGACCCGGACCAAGAGGCGTCGAAGGGCCGGCCCATGAAGGCGGCTTCCGCAGCCTTCTTCTCATCATGCGTCAAGGGACGAGAGGTGCTCATATCCTAATGAATAAGTCTCAGACCCGACCAAGTCAAGGGGGCCGAAGCATTTCCCCTGCCCATCGTCAGGGGCCAAGTTGAACCGATCCGGCATCCAGGAAAAAACAACGACTCTGGATTCCCGCCTTCGCAGGAATGACGAAGGAGGCGCGGGAATGACGGAAGGGAGGCGTGGACATGACCGGAAGAAAGAATCGCCAGCGAATGAGTGACCACACCCATGAATGAACGGGGATGTCGTGGGCCATGGGCCCGTGGGGGGACTTGCCGCGTGGTTCCCAGTTGCCGACACCGCCTTTATTGTCCGCTGAGTGACAGGAAGAGCATCGAGCGGCCTCGCCGCAGGAGCACCAGCACCGAATCATCGGCATCGAGTCCACCGGTGACACGATCAAAGTCACCCACGTCCTGGATGGTGATTCGGTTGATTTCCAGGATGACGTCGTCCTTTCGGATGCCGGCCCGGGCCGCGCGACTGTCGGGATCGACGCTCATGACGCGCACGCCCTTTTCATCCGCAGAAGACTCGGAAGAAGCCGATTCGACCGTCAATCCCGACAGGACATGACGGGCCCCCATGGTGCCCGTCTCGCCCAGCCCGGCCAGTTCCCCGGGCATCTGTCCGATGACGACGGTGAGGCGCTCTTCCTTGCCTCCCCGAAGAACCCGCACGTCCACCCTGGTCTCGGGAGGCGTTTCGGCCACGTAGGTGCGCAATTTGGTTGAATTCTCAACCGGACGTCCATCATAGTCCCGAATGATGTCCCCCCGCTGGAACCGGGCGTCGTGTGCAGGGCTGTCCTTCACCACGTCGGTCACCAGGGCGCCTTTGGTCTCCGTTGTCTCGAATTGTTTGGCAAGATCCGGAGACAGGTCCTGAATGGAAACCCCGAGCCATCCTCGCACCATTTTTCCATAGACTTTCAGGCTCTGCGCCACGCCTTTGGCCATGTTGCTGGGGATGGCAAAGCCGATTCCCATGTACCCACCGCTTCGGCTGAAGATGGCCGTGTTGATGCCAATGAGTTCGCCTTGGACGTTCACCAGCGCCCCACCGGAGTTCCCCGGGTTGATGGCTGCATCGGTCTGGATAAAATCCTCGTAATCGACGATCCCGACGTTGGCCCGTCCTACGGCACTGATGATGCCCATGGTCACGGTCTGGCTCAGCCCGAAGGGATTGCCTACGGCCACGACCATTTCGCCGACTTCCAACGCACTCGAATCACCCCACGACAGATACGGCAAATCCGCGGCCGCAATTTTGACAATGGCCAGATCGGTTTTGGGATCGGTGCCGATCAGTTCCGCCTCGAATTTTCTTTGATCCCCCAACACCACCTGAATTTCATCGCCTTCGGCCACCACGTGATTGTTGGTGACGATATAGCCGTCGGAACTGACAATGACCCCCGACCCCATGCCCTCTTGTCGGCGCTTGGGCGCACGGCGGCGCTCTTCTTTGAACCGATCCCCGAAAAATCTCCGAAAGAAGGGGTCATCAAAGAACGGGGAATGCGGAAAAGGCGAACTCGGTGGAGCCGCCGTCTTCACGATGGAGATGTTGACCACCGCGGGCTTGACTTTCTTGGCAATCGCGATGAGATGCCGGTTGAACCGGAGGAGATCTTCGCTCGTCGTGGAGGCCGGGACAAACCCGGCCTGTTGAACCGGGGACGTTCCTACAACGGACTCCTCCGACGCCTGGGTGACCGTGGACGGCTGGAAGAACGTCGCACTCGCGGCCAAGGCCAGGCACACACAGAGAAAGCTCCCGACTCCCAGAAGCACGGGGTGTTTCAAGACGTTACTCAGTGATCGCATCTGACGTTCCTTTTCTGATAATCATGATCGGCGATGACATTATACCATGCCGTCGGCAGAAGAATCCGTCTCTCGTATTCTTCCGGACGCGCCCGTCAGTAGGCGACCAGCCCGGAAACGGTTCCGTCGCCTTGGCAAGGACCTGCCTGAGCCACTCGCGTTCTTCTTGGGGAATCGCCTGCAACGTCTTCATCGCCCGACAGAAAAAAAGCCAACCCGTCTCAGAAGAAACGCAGTTGGCTCGTACTGTGGCTGATCCGCATCAGGAGCCACCCTAACGCCACGAGTATGGACATTCGGGTTGCCATGGGGGTCCCAAGCACACCGAGCGTCCTTTTTTCCGCTCAGTTTTATACCAGCGTGGAACATCCGACACAACCGCTCTTTGATGACGCAAGGGTGAATGTTCCAAAAACATTCCAAGGGGAGACGACCCCGGCGCGCAGGGGTTCCACGCACCGGGGTCTGACTCATTGAATGGGAATGTGGCGAGACTTGGCATCTTCCCGTTTGGGAAAGGCAATGGTCAGGATGCCATGGGCAAAGGTGGCGTTGGCTCGATTCCACTCCAGGTTGTTGGGCAATCTGAAGGATCGAGCGAACGAGTCCTTCCCTATTTCCCGAACGTGGTAGAACGTTCCGTTCGCCTTTTCTTCGCCTCTCTGTTCCGTCCGGGCACCTGCCACGGTCACGACGCCGTTTTCCGCCTGGATCGTCACCTCATTCGATTGCCAGCCGGGCAAGGCCAGTTCAACGCCCACTTGATCGGCGTCTTCCCACACGTTACACGAAGGAACGTATTCTCTGCCTCGATGGCCGAGAGCATGCACGGCATCGTCGAACAAGCGATCAATCTGTGTCTCGAATGGAGTCAAAATGTTGGTTCTCATCACGTCACCTCCTGTGGTTGATGTGAATCACGACTTCTCATCAGGCCATGAAACATGAGATAAATCCGTCCGGAGGAAAGGCAAGACTCGGAGCGAAAATTTTTCAACGACTCCCGCTTGGCCTGGCCCCTTTGCCCGTTCACTCGTCTTGATCGGAACGGGTTCCTGCAACCAAACCCCACGTGAGCCCTGCCAACGACAGGATTATTCCCTCCCCACGAACTACGGCTCCTGAGTCCCGTGAGTTGACCCACTTTGCGAACCTGATACTGCCGGCCGATTTACGACTCCACGACCGAAGAGCCGGGAAACAATCCTTGGCCTTCCCGCGCAAAGATCCAGAAATAGAACAGGTGATGATAATTGAGCCAATCATGGGCCTAGAACCATAGATCTAAATTTTGAATGTGTCAATTTATAATTATCTATTTGTCTTATGCATTTAAGGGTTTATAATCTTCTTATATGGACAACAAAAAAAGAGAGAAGAAACCAACGATTCAACGGTCGTCAAAGCAAGAAAGGAGGACATCATGAAAACACTGGCTCACACCTTGACGGGTTTCCTGCTTGTGACAAGCCTCTTGTTGACTGGATGTGCCTCGAGCGGCATGACTCATCGCGGCGACGTCTCGAAAGGGACCGCGGCACGTTCCATGGAGAATCATAGGGCCGCCATTCAGCATCATATGGAACAGGCGGCCACGCTGGAACAGAACATTCAAAGACTGGAACAACGAATCGAGACGATGAAGCAGAAACCGTATCGAAACCCCAAGGGATTTCGACTCGCCGGTTGGACAAGACTGGTTGGGACGTGGCGCGAAGAGCTGAAGGACCTTCGGACGGACATCGTCCAGCTCGAAAATGAACTGAGGGGAGTCCAATCCTCCAAGACAGAGGGCTGAGTCGTGGTCATCAAAACGGAGGGGCCCAGGTGAAGCCCGCTTCGACAACGGAATCAGCCCGAACCAGCTTTCCGGGAGGCAGCCCTGGCCTTCTCTCCGGTCCAGGACTGCCTCCCAACCCGTGGGGGGCCTTTTCGCATTTCCTTCGGGGTTGGACCGGTCAAGAGGCGAAACCGAAACAGCCGATTGCGGATGCCATGATTACCTGAAGACCGTTTCTCTTGCGGATTCGGAAAGCGCCACCACGGCCGGATGCTTGAACCGACGTTCAACCGTAATGCCGTAGAAACGCTCCCTGAGTCCCGTGAGTTGACCCACTTTGTGAACCCGATACTGCCGGGCGATTTCCGACTCCACGACCGAAGAGCCGGGAAACAATCCTTGGCCTTCCCGTGCAAAGGCTTTCATCGTGGCACTATCCTCAAATTCCCCCGCGATCACCGGCTCGATCTTCTTTCTTCGAAACCAATCATCCATGCCCCGTCTGAGTATGGAATTGGAGGTGGGCAACAGAAAGGGGGCCCCATCCAATGACTCCGGAAACCTCCGGCGATAGTGAGTCGCCAGGCGTTCGGACCCGAAGAGCGTGACGCCTGATTCTCCGAGTAAATGGCTGTACGCGTCGATACTGACGGTGGGAGGGACGGGCGTGTCGGCTAACACGATGTCGAGCTCGTGAAGGGCAAGTTCGCCCAATAGACGTTCCAGGCGCCCTTCCCAGCAAACGATTTTGATTTGCTCGAACCGTTCATACGCGACTTTCAGCAATTTGTAGGCCACCATCTTGGGAACGACTTCCGCGATGCCGACCACCAAGCGAACGGGATGTTGAATTTCCCGCCTTTTCAACGTATGGGTCAATTCCTTGCCGAGCGAAAAAATTTCCCCCGCATAACGGTAAGCCAGGGTTCCGGTATCCGTCAGGATCAATCCGCGACCCGTACGCGAGAACAGTTTCTCGCCGATCGCGTTTTCAAGCGCCCGAAGCTGGGCGCTAAGCGCAGGCTGCGAGAGTGAAAGAACCTCACACGCCCGTTTAATGGATCCTTCGCGCGCAATGACCCAGAAATAGAACAGGTGATGATAATTGAGCCAATCCATGGGCCTAGAATCATAGATCTAAATTTTGAATGTGTCAATTTATAATTATCTATTTGTCTTATGCATTTAAGGGTTTATAATCTTCTTATATGGACAACAAAAAAAGAGAGAAGAAACCAACGATTCAACGGTCGTCAAAGTAAGAAAGGAGGACATCATGAAAACACTGGCTCACACCTTGACGGGTTTCCTGCTTGTGACAAGCCTCTTGTTGACTGGATGTGCCTTGAGCGGCATGACTCATCGCGGCGACGTCTCGAAAGGGACCGCGGCACATTCCATGGAGGATCATAGGGCCGCCATTCAGCATCATACGGAACAGGCGGCCACGCTGGAACAGAACATTCAAAGACTGGAACAACGAATCGAGACGATGAAGCAGAAACCGTATCGAAACCCCAAGGGATTTCGACTCGCCGGTTGGACAAGACTGGTTGGGACGTGGCGCGAAGAGCTGAAGGACCTTCGGACGGACATCGTCCGGCTCGAAAATGAACTGAGGGGAGTCCAATCCTCCAAGACAGAGGGCTGAGTCGTGGTCATCAAAACGGAGGGGCCCAGGTGAAGCCCACTTCGACAACGGAATCAGCCCGAACCAGCTTTCCGGGAGGCAGCCCTGACCTTCTCCCCGGTCCAGGACTGCCTCCCAAACCGTGGGAGAACCTTCTCTCCGGCCCATCCGTAGACCGTTTCTTCTTCGCCACAACGCAGCGCTGCGAATGGAGAACATGCTCAAAATATGGCCATCTGCAGCCAGCGAACTGCGGAACCGGGATAGCCCATGGCCAACGGCTACCGGCCTGAAGTCAGTAACGTGACAGGCCATGGAGGCTTCAGGACAAACTCCCGTGCCCGGAAGATGGCACCCCTATCACACTCCAAGGGCGACTGACCGCGTATTCTCCTTCCGAACGCCATCAGGAAATTCATGCGCAGATTAACGGGCGCATTCGAACGTGGCACGTGAACGAGGGCATGACCGTCAAGTAAAGAGCCCTGGTGCTCGAGCTGGAAGACGTGAATCCCGATTTCACGGCACCGGATCTCCTGCAACGCTTGGAGCAGTCTCGTGACGCCCTGAAGCAACGACGCCACGCCGCCATGGATCGCGCGGACATCCTGGCCCAACGGCGAACGGGATGGTGAATTTCCTGCCCTTTCAACGTATGGGTCAATTCCTTGCCGAGCGAAAAAATTTCCCCCGCATAACGGTAAGCCAGGGTTCCGGTATCCGTCAGGATCAATCCGCGACCCGTACGCGAGAACAGTTTCTCGCCGATCGCGTTTTCAAGCGCCCGAAGCTGGGCGCTAAGCGCAGGCTGCGAGAGTGAAAGAACCTCACACGCCCGTTTAATGGATCCTTCGCGCGCAATGACCCAGAAATAGAACAGGTGATGATAATTGAGCCAATCCATGGGCCTAGAATCATAGATCCAAATTTTGAATGTGGCAATTCACAATTATATGTTTGATTTATGAATTTACAGTGTTATCTTGTTGTCTAGATAACAAAAAAGAGGGAAGAAGCTGACGATTCAACGGTCGTCAAAGCAAGAAAGGAGGACATCATGAAAACACTGGCTCACACCTTGACGGGTTTCCTGCTTGTGACAAGTCTCTTGTTGACTGGATGTGCCTCGATTGGCAAAATTCATCACGGCGACGTCTCGAAAGGGACCGCGGCACATTCCATGGAGGATCATAGGGCCGCCATTCAGCATCATACGGAACAGGCGGCCATGCTGGAACAGAACATTCAGAGGTTGGAACAACGAATCGAGACGATGAAGCAGAAACCGTATCGAAATCCCAAGGGATTTCGACTCGCCGGTTGGACAAGACTGGTTGGGACGTGGCGCGAAGAGCTGAAGGACCTTCGGGCGCTCATCGTCTGGCACGAAAATGAACTGAGGGGAGTCCAATCCTCCAAGACAGAGGGCTGAGTCGCGGTCATCAAAACGGAGGGGCCCAGGTGAAGCCCGCGTCGACAACGGAATCAGCCCGAACCATCCTTTCCTGGAGGCAGCCCTGGCCTTCTCACCGGTCCAGGACTGCCTCCAAAACCATGGTGGGACCTTCTCTCCAGCCCATCTGCAGACAGTTCCTTTTTCGCCACAACGCGATGCTGCGGATGGAGAACATGCTCGGAATATGGCCATCTGCGACCAGCGAACTGCGGAACCAGAACAGCCCATGGCCAAGGGCGACTGGCCTGAAGTCAGTGACGTGACGGGCCATGGAGGCTTCAGGACAAACTCCCGTGCCCGGAGGATGATACCCCCATCACACAATGGAACCCTTCGACGCCAATCTTCTTCCTTCGACCAAGCGGCTGACCTCACTCTCGGCCGTGAGGATTCCTCGGCGTCTGCACGCGTGGGCGCGCTTCGCGATTGTTCTGTTTCTGGCCTTCGGCATGACCGTAAGTTTTGTGCCGTGGACTCAGACCGTGGCCATCCAGGGGCGACTGTCCGCGTATTCTCCTTCTGAACGCCCTCAGGAAATTCATGCGCAGATTAACGGGCGCATTCGAACGTGGCACGTGAATGAGGGCATGACCGTCAAGCAAGGAGCCCTGGTCCTCGAGCTGGAAGACGTGAATCCTGATTTCATGGCGCCGGATCTCCTGCAACGCTTGGAGCAATCTCGTGACGCCCTGAAGCAACGACGCCACGCCGCCATGGATCGCGCGGACGTCCTGGCCCAACGGCTCGAAGAAATGACGGAGTTGACGCGAGCCGCCACCACGTCGGCATCGGCTCGCGTGTCGGAGGCCAACCATAAAGCGCAACGGGCCGAACAACTCGTGGCCGGCGCAGAAGTGACCGAAGAAACGGCCAGGTTGAACCTGGAACGTTCGCGCGTGCTGGAGTCTGAAGGGTTGCTCTCCCGGCGGGACCTGGAACTGGCGATTCAAGCGCAGATTGCCGCCCGAGCGGAAGTCAAAGCCGCAAAGGCCGCATTGCGTGAAGCCCAACAGGCACGACGGGCCTTGGCCCACGGTCGCGAACGGATTCAGGCGGAACTGGTGCAACGAGAACTGGACGCCCGATCTCAGAGGGCTTCCGCGTTGGCCGACGCCGCCAAGGCATCGGAAGCCTTGGCTGACCTGGAATTGAAACGATCCAATGCCTTACAAAGACGTGCAGCCGGCCGCGTGCTCGCCCCTCTCGACGGCATCGTGGTCAATCTGAGCCCGATTGGGCACGGGGAAATCGTACATCCTGGCGATCTGCTATGCACAATCGTACCGGTGAATGCCACGCAAGCCGCTGAAATGTGGGCCGATGCGATTGATGCGCCTCTCCTGAAACCAGGCCGACCGGTGAGATTGCTCCTCCATGGGATCCCGGCCATTCCGATCCCGGCATGGCCGGAACTGATGGCCGGAACCTACGACGGTCGGATTCTGGTGGTGGATCAGTCGGCCTCGGCAAACGGCAAATTCCGTTTATGGGTGACGCCCGAAACGGAACGTCGAATCTGGCCTCCTCAGGAACAGGTACGACAGGGAACGCGAGTGATGGGATGGGTCATCCTGAATCGTGTGCCCTTGTGGTATGAAATGTGGCGTCGATTCAATTTGTTCCCGGCCGATTATGAGACCGGAGTGACGACCCTGACCGACGTGTTTCTGCCACAAGCCGGACGAGGGGTCAAGTAGGGAACGTGGCGCCACGCATGCAGGACGGAGACTTGGAGGAATCATGATGTCTCGTACAGGAATCCTGATGATCATAGTGATGAGTCTCAACGCGACCGCGCTGGGGGCCAAAGAATCGGACCCCCCATCGGAATCGCAGCGACCCATTCTCACCTTACAGGACGTGCTCACCCGGGTCGAGCAGGATCATCCCCTTCTCCAGGGCAGTCAGACACAAAAGACCATGGCAACCGGAAAATTGCTGAAGGCGCTGGGGACCTTTGAACCCAAACTCGTCAACGATTGGGAATTGGAGCGACTGATCAGCCATGAGGGCACCCAAAACGTCGGATTCAATGATACGTTTGTGGAGTTCCGCCATCCCTGGGGCATCAGAGGCTTTGCCGGATTTCGAGCAGGAATAGGAGACGTGGTCGTCGCGGATCTGGCCATTAAAAAGTCCAACCAACCCTTGTTGGGTATCGTGTTCCCCCTCTTGCGCGGGTGGCTGACAAACCCCGAACGGGCAGAATTGAAGAAATCCGAACTGGCCGCCAAGCAGGCCGAACTCGAAATCCAACGGACGCGACAGGATTTATATCATGGAGCCGCGATGCAGTACTGGAACTGGGCCGCCGCGCGAAACTGGATGAAGTTGCAGGAGAAAGCCGTCGCCGTCGCCGAGATCCGTTCCCGGCAGTTGACCAAACAAGCCAAAGCCGGGTCCCGAGCACGGTTCGACGTCATCGAAGCCAACCAGGAAGTCCAACGCCGACGGGAAACGCTCATCAAGGCCAGACGCCGGGTCGAACAGGAACAACTGAAACTCGCCCTGTTCATCTGGGAAGAGGATCGTCCGATGGTCGCCACCCGTTTCAAGGCTCCGGCATTTCCATCACTTTCACCAGCCCAGGTGTCGCATCAGCATGAACGGGACAAGAAACAGGCGGTGACGCTCCGTCCGGAAGTGCAACTCGTCAACCTGGAAGCCGAATTCAATCACATCGACCTGGAAGTGGCGGACAACAACTTTCTTCCCAACCTGACTGCTGAGGCTCAGCCATCCCGGAAGCCCGGGGAATTTGTCCTGGGTCTCGGGCATCGATTCGGCGTGACCATGAGCGTTCCCTTTCTTCAACGCGGAGCGCGGGGTGACCGTCTCCAGATCGTAGGCAAGGCCGAACGCCTGAAATTCCTGCTGCAATACCGACTGCAACAGGTCGCCTTGGACGTGGACAACGCCCGATCAGCCATCACCCGGGCACGAGAACGCATCCAGGTTTCACGACGGGCCTTGCATCTGGCGAAAGCCCTCGAAAAGGGAGAGCGTACCCGATTCAAGCTCGGGGCAACGAATTTGGTCTTTGTCAATCTTCGGGAACGGAACGTGATCCAGGCCGCGGAGGAATGGATGACGGCGGTGGCCGACTACCAGAAAGCCCTCGCGTTCTATCAATGGGCCATTGGAGCCTGGACCCGCGGCCAGGCCCCCACCTGAAGGGAACCGTGACGATGGTCGGTCAAACAACGAAGGGTCCTGCTTCCCATTCGTCCCCTCAGCCCAGGAGGCCGGGTCAACGGCCTGCATGAGACGCCGAAGCACGCGCCATGAGTAAAACGCTTCCGCTCTTCGCGGAAAATCTAAGTCGTCTCGGCCTGTTCATCAGCCGCGAACGCACGCTCATCCTGGCAATTTTCACCTATGCCATCGCCGTGAGCGCGTTTTCCCTGATTATTCCCCTGACGGTTCAGGAACTGGTCAACTCCTTTGCCTTCACCGTTTCCCCCGTGATGCTCGCGACGCTCATCGGAATCATGGCGATGATTCTGCTCCTCGTTGGCATCTTTCGCGTCCTGCAATTCTATGCCACGGATATTCTCGAGCGACGGGTGTTCGTTCATACTGCGTTGAACCTCGGACGGAAATTGCCGCAGTTCAAGAAAGAGAGTTTTCGATCCGACTCGATCAGCTGGTTCCTGGAAACGGTATTCATGCAGCGCGCCTTATCGAATCTGTTTGTCGATCTCATCAACGTGCTGGTGGGAGGATTGATCGGCATGACCTTGCTGGCTCTCTATCATCCCTATTTTCTCTTCTTCGATCTCGTCCTCCTCGGGTCCGTCCTCCTGATCGTCCTCTTGGGGCGTGGAGGGTTACACCGGACGATCGAGATGTCCCAGACCAAATATGACACGTTCCATTGGTTTCAGGAAGTGGCCGATAATCTGCTGCATTTCAAAGCCACGAATTCGTCGAACCTCATCTTGAAGGAAACGGATGCCCTGGCCCTGGCCTACGTGAAGACGCGTCGATCCCGTTTTCGGGTCCTGTGCCGTCAATACATCGGGTCCCTGATCCTGCAAGTGTTGTTGCACACGGGCCTGCTGGGGACCGCGGGGTGGCTGCTGAGCAACGGCGAATTAACCCTGGGGCAACTCGTGGCGGCCGAAGTCATCGTCACGGGTCTCCTCCTCAACATGGATTCCGTGGTGAAACGCGCCTACGTCGTCTTTTACTTCTTTACCTCCTTGGCCGAACTGGATCATTTATTCTCACTGCCTCAGGACAGAACCCCGAAGGAAACGATGCTGTCCATTCCTTCTTCAGGGGAAACCGGCTTGCATCTGACGTGCAGCCGGTTGAGTTGGAGTGATGCCGCCTCGTCAATGTCCTGGGAAGTGAACGTCGAGGCCCTGCCCAGCGAAAAATGGGCCATCATCTGCCCGACGGAATCCATGCGTTATCGTGTATCGCTGGTGTTGGCGGGGTTGGACCCTGCACCGGCTGGAATCGTGCGATACAATGGAGTCGACGTCCGAAACTTGACGACGGACGAACTGAACAGTCAGCGGGGCATCGTGTTTAGTTGGGACTTGACGCTGTTTCAAGGCACGGTGACCGACAACGTCACCATGGATCGGCCGGGCATCGGGCCCAAAGATCTGTTGTGGGCGCTCAAGACCGTGCAGTTGGATACGGAACTCGAAGAATTCGCCGACGGACTGTACACGACCGTCGAGGACGGCGGCAGGGAATTCACGCCCAGTCAGCGACTGCGGATCTTATTGGCCCGGACGATTATTACCCGTCCGCGCCTCCTGATTCTCGACGGAGCCTTGCGCGAAATTCAACCTTCCATTCGGGAAGCCATTCTTGGACGGCTCTGTGCGCCCGAGGCTCCCTGGACGTTGGTGATTCTCACGACCGACCCCTTAATCGAGACCTACGTCCAACGGCTCGTGACGCTTCGAGAAGGGATCCATGGATTGCCAGACCCTGGCACGGGGAACACGCCTTGACCGTCGCCGTGAACTCCCCACTGAATCGCCATCGGGTCCTCATCGTGGATCCCTCATCAAGACGTCGGAATCCCCCCGCCCTCGTCCTCTTTGGTGGGACTCACGTGTTCGAACTTCTCACCCCACCTTTTATGGCTTGAAAAATACCTGTTGAAAAAAGTAGATGATTTCATGAAAAATTAGCCGCTTTGTCACAAAAAGTTATAAAGGACGAGGCAGAATCACGCAAAACTTGATTCGACGTATACCCAAAAGGATGACTGAACCTCCGGGTGGCAATTCCTGGACCACCATGAGCAGTCGACTGATCTCGGCTTAGCATTCGGATATCCCCGTGACGACCCTGGCGATCCTTATTCCCCTTCTTCCACTGTTCGGCGGATCTCTGATTGGGATTTTCGGCAAACGGCTTGCCTCTTCTCACGTGGCCACCATCGGCATCAGTGCCACGGTCGCTGCCGGGTTCCTCTCCATTGTCACGTTGTACTCCGTGAGTACGGGAGCACCGTTTCAGGTGACCCTCTGGCCGCTCCAGGACGATGGTTCCACGTTTTTCACGGTCGGCATCCTGGTTGACCGACTCACGGCCGTGATGATGGTCCTGATCACCGGCGTCAGCACCGTCATTCACGTGTATTCCGTTCGGTATCTCCAGGGCGATCCCGGCTATGCCCGATTTTTCTCGTTACTCAGCTTCATGACGTTTGTCATCCTCTCTCTTGTTGCCAGTCCGAACCTGCTGATGCTGTTTGTCTTCTGGCAGTTGTTGAGTTGGTTCCTGTATCTCTTGCTTGCTTTTAATTTTTCACACGTCCCGGCCTATCAGAATGCGTTCAAGACGTTGATGGTGCATCGGGTCGGAGACGTCGCGTTTCTGTGCGGCATTGTCTTGACGTATCACTATTTCGGAACGCTGGCATTTACCGAACTCTTCCAGCGCGCCTCCGAACAAACCCACGTGCTTTCCCTGCTGCCCGGCAATCTGCTCGACGTCACGGCCACGTCCGTCATTACGGGGCTCATTTTCATTGGAGCCATGGCCAAATCCGCGCAGTTTCCTCTCCACGTCTGGTTGCCGGATACCATGGACTCTCCGACCCCGGTCTCGGCGCTCATGCACGCAGGCATTGTGAACGCGGGCGGGTTTCTGCTGAATCGACTCGCTCCGTTGTATGCCCTCTCACCGAACGTCCTGCACATCGTGTTCATCGTCGGTGCCACCACGGTGCTGCTGGGAGCCTCCATGATGCTGGTCCAGAATGACATCAAGAAAACCTTGGGATTTTCCACCATGGGACAAATGGGCTACATGATCATGGAATGCGGGCTCGGGGCCTTTGCCTTGGCCATCTTTCATCTGATTGCCCACGGACTGTTCAAGGCTTCACTCTTTTTAAGTGCCGGAAGCG
This sequence comes from Nitrospirales bacterium, assembly GCA_965221365.1. Classification (GTDB taxonomy): domain Bacteria; phylum Nitrospirota; class Nitrospiria; order Nitrospirales; family UBA8639; genus Bin75. The sequence goes on from OZ244884.1 coordinate 965,275, forward strand.
TGATTCATATTGCCCGACAGGAACCGAAAGTCCCGTCTTCCTCGAGCCACAAACCCGTGCGACTTCCCACTCAGGCAAGCTGGGTGACGGGGTTGATCATCACCTTAATCATGCCACTGTTAATTTTGATGATCGCGCACGGCCTGTTGGAAGTTCCGCTACAAGACACCCATGGAACGGTCATTTTCCTTTTTTTCAGTTGGGCCACGGCCTCCCAAGCCATCTTCAGTTTGTATCGACTGCATGACGTGGCTTCCTGGAAGGTGTCCTTTGCCATGATCGGCACGTTGTTTTTCATCGGGTTCACCTATCTCTGGGCCGGCGAGCAATTCACGCACTTTCTGTATCCCGAACCCGGGGTGGCGGATGCGTTCTTCGTCGCCGCAGCCTTGAATCCTACGGTGTTCGATACACTCATTTTGCTGTCCACGATCTTTATTCTCTTGGGATGGTTCTACGCCCAGGCCAATGCCAAAGGACAAAAATTTCTGAACCCGGACTGGATTCGGACCGTTCGACAACGACTCTACATGCTTCTGATCAATCGGTTATACGTCGATCTGGTCTACGTGCGGTGGGGCCACAAGCTCTTTCAATTGGCACAAAAATTCGGACATCGGTATTAAAAGAAGGCCGATCTTCAATGATCTCAGAGTTTTCCATCACGTTGCTTGCCGTTCTCGTCCCCCTTGGGCTCTGGGCGCTCAACCGAACCTGCCACGTGTCGCCTTCGATCTTTCAATTTGCCGCCATGCTGTGTGTCGGATGGGAAGCTGGGACGATCCTCTACATGTACGCCGCATTCGAGACCGCTCCAATCCTGCTGTATCTGTCAGCAGCCGTCATCCTCTCGACGTTTTGTGCCGTCCTGGGGCAACCCCGGCCTTCAACCAGTCTCGACGTCTCCCTCGTGGTGTCAGGACTCTGTCTTGCTGCGTTGAGTGGGCCCGCACCGATCAACGGATATTTCCTCCTGGGGATACTCGGGATTGCGGCCGTTTTTCTCTTCCGTGCCAATCTCCCCGCCACCTTCAGGGGCATCGGTCTTGGGCAGTTGGCACTCGCGATGGTGCTCGTAGGGATTTCTTTATTGAGGGGAGAGGCCATGTACGGATTGGCCGGACTGTTTCTGGCGGTCACGCTCGTGCCGATCCCTCCATTTCACGTTCCTTTTGTCGCCCTTGTCGGCTCGACCCAGGGCCTCCTACCCGGGTTCTGGGCCATGGTTTTCTTCTCCCTCGGTTTAGCCGAGATCCACCACCTTGACGTGGCGATTCCCCGAGAAACGGAAATGGACGTGGCGATCTCATTACTCGCCTTGCTGGGCGGGTTGTACGGGGCCCTGAAGTGTTTGGGACAGCATCAGATCCGTCTGTTGCTTACCTATGCCACCATCGTTCAAGTCTCGCTTTTGTGGGGACTGACCACGGTCTTCTCTTCTTTTTCCGAATGGGGAATCTCATTCGGGATCACGATTGGGCTCGTCATGAACGGACTGTTTCTCGCCTATGCCTTTGTCCAGCAACGGTATGGACCGCACGGCATTGGAAACCTTCCGGGATTGGCCGCTCCCATGCCGCGTCTCGGAGCATTCGTGGGGCTTTTGCTCAGCATTGCCGTGCTGCTTCCGATCATTCCAGTCCTTGGTGGCCTGACGACCATGGCGGCGACGCAAGTAGAGGAGGGGCTTTTGCTCATCGTCTCGTTGCTCTTTCTCGGGGTCTGGATGTTCGGAAGTTGGCATTTCTCACATTTACTTCACCACACCCTCTTTGGAAAAGCGCGATCAAATGTTCCCTATACCGACCTGAAGGTTGCTGAAATCTGTTCCCTGGCGCTGATCATTGTCGGCGCAAGTTTGCCTGCATTCGTCCATTAGGAAGGACCGACCATGACGAACGTCAAACAATCGATTGCCTATCAGGATGCCCAGCGGATGGAATTGCGCTCACTCGTCAAACTTGCGAGCGAGACCATTTCCCATTTCTGGCCCATGCAGACGTTTATCCACCACAATCCCCTTCATGGTCTGGAACATTTACCGTTCGAAGAAGCCGTCGAACAAGGCAAAAAATTTCTTGGCGGGAACGGCTATCTGCCCAACCGTGAATACCGAACGTATTACCACCAGGGCCGCATCTCCGATGCAGCCATTCATGCCGCCATCCAACCCAGGATACAGAATGAGAGCCTGGTTATTGGAAATCACAAGATTTCCCATCCGGACGCCTTGCAAACCATGCTCATCAATGGGACCGGCGCCATCGAGCCTGACGTGGCTTCAGCGGTGTTAGAACGTTCGTTGGGCGAGAACGACGTAACCGAGCTGCGTGAAAAACTCCAGGCGCTCTCCAGGTCAAAGGAACGGCAATTTGTCCTGAACCTCCACGTCGACCGGGAGCGGGACGAGCTTGGGTCAGAGTACGCCCTTGCCCACTGGTGCGATACCACGCTCGGCACGGTCATCCAGGACCAGATCAACCAGGAACTGATAAAATGGTGTGGTGGCTTTCTCGACGAAGGCCATGCGCCATGGTCGATGCCGATTCGCGAACAAACGTTTTACGGCGGGTGGAAAAAGCTGGTCATGGATGACCGGTCCGGTTCGTTGTTCGGCATTCAGGACTGGAAATCCAAGATCCAAGCCCTTCCGGATCATCCGGAAGACGCCATTGGCGAAAGCTTGGGAGCCATGGCCATTCCTCAGGATCTGTGGATTGGCTATTTTACCCTGCACTTGGCTCAGTTGCCGGGATGGACGGGATTCATCAAATGGCGGTCCGAACAATCGGACCACGAATGGCAACAAGCCTTCCCCATAGACTTGGTCAAGTACGTCGCCATTCGTCTCTTCTATGAAAAGGAACTCGTTGCCCAGGCATGCCAGGCCACGCTCGGCATCCCCGGAACGTATGCGTCGATCCAGTCCTTCATGCGCAACCATCCGAACGGCTACGGGCTCTACAAAGAATGGCGCACCAGGGGACTCGCCGAGGACGTGGCGGCCGACCTTGATCTTTCTCTGTTCATCCGGGAACCCCTCCCGATCGATAAACTGGACCGAGAGGGAGACGCGGTGCATCACACGTGGCAAACCATCCGTCTTCGGCAGGAACGGGACCGTGAGATCCTCATCCTTTTGCACCTGACGCGATACTTTGACTGCTCCGTACGGGACATCATCGACAGTCCTTCCGAATCCCTGGAAATCCTGCTCGACTGGGTTGAACGTTTTCCGGAGTCACAGCACGGTCCGTTTTGGCTGAAAGCCCTTGAGCACAGCTATCTCAACGACTTTGCCCGACACTTTTCCCGCAACCTTCAAAAACTACGTCAGAGTGATGAGGGGGAAAAACCACAGCCTGCATCACGTCCATCGACGCAAGCCATCTTCTGTATCGATGTTCGTTCGGAAGCCTTTCGAAGACAGCTTGAAGAAGTGGGGGGAAATGAGACATTCGGGTTTGCGGGATTTTTTGGAGTCCCCCTGTGCTTCGGGGAATTCGGAAGCGAACATGAGACGGACCAATGTCCGGTCCTGCTGAAACCGAAACATGTCGTCAAAGAAGTGCCTCGCGCGTACCAGGCCAAGGCGGCAGAAACCCATCTGGAACGACAACAGCTCGCCAAAACCGGTCACACGCTGCTCCATAATTTGAAAGAAAATGTCGTCACGCCTTACGTCATGGTGGAAGCCATTGGATGGTTTTTTGGACTCAGATTATTCGGTCAGACGTTGGCCCCGTCGTGGTATCAACGGCTCACGTCCTGGGTGAAGGAGCGTTTTACCATTCCTATTGGAACAACCTTGACGGTTGAAAAGCTAACCAATGCAGAGGCCGAGGAGATGGTCGCCTCTGAACATCGGGCCATCATCTATCGGATGCTCATTGAACGCTTTGGGCATCCGGGCCACGAGGTTTCCCACGACCAGGTCGAACGGCTTCGCAAGCAAGCGCTGAATGAAACGCCAACAGACGGTCCTGAAGACCAAGAACTCCGTGAACTGTTGCATTGGACCGAAGCAGACCATGCAAGATTCCTTCAACAGCTCATGCAGGATTACGGGGTCCATCAACGAGCCGTTGCGCATCGAATGCACCGAATCACACAGACGGGGTTTACGACAACCGAACAAGCGCATTTTGTCGAAACGGCGCTTCGGATTCTCGGATTCACGAAAACGTTTTCCAGGTTGGTGCTCATTTGTGGTCATGCTAGCACCTCGGACAACAATCCCTATGAAGCGGCCTTGGACTGCGGGGCCTGCGGGGGCAACCACGGCGTGTCCAACGCCCGGGCCTTTGCCGCCATGGCCAACAAGGGCCACGTTCGGCAATTGCTGGCCCAAAAAGGGATTGTCATTCCCCTCGACACGCATTTTCTCCCGGGGCAGCACGATACCACGACGGACCGCGTTCAGCTCTTTGACCTGGAAGACGTTCCCGCTACGCACCGGAAAGATTTGGGCAGACTGATCCAGGACTTGGACGAGGCCGGCATGCGCAACAGCCTTGAGCGGTTAGGTCGTTTCCCCGAGGAAACCGGTGGGCAATCCTTGGACCATGCGCATGCACGAACGAAAGCGCGCAGCCTGGATTGGTCTCAGGTTCGACCGGAATGGGGACTCTCCCGGCATACGGCTTTTATCGTCGGCCAACGTTCCTTGACAAAAGGCCTCAATCTTGAAGGCCGCACGTTTTTGCACTCATATGATCATCGGCAGGATCCGACGGGAAAATATCTGGAAATCATCATGACCGCCCCCATGATCGTCGCAAATTGGATCAACATGGAACACTACTTTTCCACGGTGGACCCCTCGGTGTACGGCAGCGGGAGCAAGGTCTATCACAACGTGGTCGGACGGGTGGGGGTCATGTATGGGTCCCAAAGCGATCTTTGCATCGGGCTGCCGGTTCAAACGGTTCTGGACGTTGAAACGCCCTATCACGAACCCATGCGACTCTTTGTAGTGATTGAAGCCCCCATGGAAAGAATCAGCACGATTATCTCCCGACATGATGTGTTAAAACAACTCGTCGGCAATCAATGGATCAATCTTGTGGCATTGGATCCGACGACAATGGAATTTTTTTGCCAACGTGCGTTGGGAGACTGGCAGCGTTTTCAGTAATTCATCAGGTTGAGAAGGAGCAGAAGACCATGAGTACCATTACGCTTCACCCCATGAAGGAAATCAAAATCATTGTTAATGGTGAGCACCTAAACTTCATCACCGAAGTCCTCGACCGGATCAAAGCCAGTGGCTATACCATCTTCACCAATCTCTCGGGCAAAGGCCATAGTGGGTTCCACGAAGGGCACCTCATGTTTAATGACGAGTGCAGCCTGCAAATGGTCCTGACGGTTGTTCCCGAAGAAAAGGTCGAGCCCATTCTTTCAGGACTCAAGCCATTCTTGGAGCGCCATTCCGGAAGTCTCTTTGTGTTGGACGTCGGGGTTCTCAGAAGGGATCATTTCGAATCGACGGAATCCTGAAGATTGGGGTTTACGAACCAAGAAATTGCGCCTCTGACGATTCGATTGATCCAAAACTCTTTCTGCAGCAAATTCGGAAATCGCAACGGGCATGGCTTGTACGGTAACCGATCGCGTTGGCAAGAACCCTGTTGCCACACGACCCTTCGGGTTCAGGTGAAGTTCCGGGGCTTCCACCCTGCCTTCAGCGGGAACACGTTTCAAGGCAACGGGGGCCTCTCCCTGATCTCGACAAGGAAATTTGCTTATAGCCCTGTTTCAGCAGGAACTTGGAAACGGACCTCGCGCGATCAGGCAAAGACTCTGCCCCCCTCCACTCTTTCCCGCAACGAGAAAAACGAGAGACTCTCAACGTCATGCCGGACCCCGATCCAGCATCCAGAAAAAGGAAAAAGCAAAGACCCTGGATTCCCGCCTTCGCGGGAATGACGAAGAGGGCACGCAGGCAGGCATGACGAAATGGGTCTCGCGGGAATGCCGTAGGAGCGTGGACTAACTGAAGGGGAAAAAGGAAACGACGAGCACCATGAGATGGCGCGGGGACAGCGACAAACTGGAGCGAGGGTGACAGGTTCACAAAAAAAGCCCTTCCCATTGGGAAGGGCTTGAGGATGTTGTCGGCTTTTGGAGAAAAACGACCGGGTTAGAAAATCTTGGCGATCAACGCCCGAAGCGGGTTGATGATCGACCAGGATTGAGTCTCACTCTTTACCTGGGAGGACGACTCGTTCTTGTCGGCTTTCTTCGCTGCTCCTTGTTCACAATGAAGACTTCTGTACAGGATGTTGAATTCACTCATGATGTCCTCCAAAGGTTTGAGCAAGACCTATCTTCTATAAATAGCAAAGGATGTGCCAGATTTATTGTTGGATGTCTTTGGCGAAACCATCAAAAAAACAATGTATTATGAATGGGCAATGCCGGACCCTCTGGCAATGGGGAGGCAACAAGCGAAACCGCACAGGCTCAGAAGAGCGAAATCGCACCAAGACCACGTGATGGAGGGAAATTTCGAGTCGAGATTATCGGTTTGCGCGACGCGAACCAGACCGCCACTCACCCTACCCTCTTCCAAAGTGGGGCGAGAGTTCGAGAAAAGGCTATTTTCGCATCGATGAGACGGACGGCTCGTCTCTACTTCTTTCGTTTGACGTGCGCCGCCACGATGGAATCGGACATCGGCTGGTGTTCGGGCAACCCCCGAATGAACAGGTCACAATCCTTTTCTTCGAATTCACCGACCCATTCATAGAGTTTCGACATCACGGTGTGATCCACGAGCCGCGTCTCGGCCAGGTTCAGGGTGACCGTCTTCCTTTCCTGAAGCAACCGATCAAGATGTTTGCGCAAGGGGATCCAGGTGCTGAAGATTGCGGCGCCTCGCACGACAATGGTCGCGGCGGCGTCATCTTCATGCGTGATCTCGGCGTTTAACCTGAAAAACGAGGTGAGCGGAGCGCCATTGATGACGTGAATGACGACTTTGACTCCGATGCCGATGGCAATGCCCATCAGGAGATCCGTGGCCAGGACGCCGATGATCGTGGACATAAACACGATGAACTGGTCCTTTCCCAAATGATACATGTGGAGAAACTCCTGGGGGGACGCCAACCGAAACCCCGTAAACACCAACAACGCCCCCAAGGCCGCGAGGGGGATCTGGTTGATCAGCCCTGGAATCAAGGCGACGAAGACCAGAAGAAACAGTCCATGAAACATGTTGGCAAATCGCGTTCTGGCCCCATTATCGATGTTGGCTTTGCTCCGAACGATTTCTGAAATCATCGGGAGCCCTCCCACGAACGCCGCGACGGTATTGCCGACCCCGACGGCCAGCAGGTCTCGATCCTGATTGGTCTTTCGCTTCCACGGGTCGATCTGATCGACCGCCTTCGCACTGAGTAACGACTCCAGGCTCCCAATCAAGGCAAACATGATCACGTACTTGATACCGATAAAGGTCGGTAATCCCGAAAAATCAGGGAACGTGAGCGCGCTGAACATGCTGGTCGGCACGTCCACCAAAAACTTCGTCCCCAACGCATACGTCTGTTCGTTAAAGGTATAAGTTCCTTCCTGACCAACGTTGAAATACAAGCCCATCGGCACCGCAACGAACAACACGATCATCGGGGCTGGAATCACTTTCAATTTGGGATTTTTGATGAAGGGATACCCGAACATGATGAGAAGACTCACGATCCCGATCAAGCCAATTTTTGGATTCATCTCCATGACAAAGGTTGGAATCCCGGCCAGCAGTTGCAGCGGCGATCCCTCCGGGCTGAGCCCCATCACGACCGGAAACTGTTTGGCGATGATGATGACCCCGATGGACGCCAACAACCCATGAATGGCCGTGGTCGGAAAAAATTCTCCGAGGATGCCGGCCCGGAAGACTCCGAACAGGATTTGAATGATCCCCGCGGCGACCCCGACGCCAAGCGCCAGACGGTAGGCCTGATAATCGGCCGCGGGATCTTCCCCGCCGGTAAACCCGAACTCCGTCACGCAGCCGATGGCGATGACGATGAGCCCTGCGGCCGGCCCTTTGATCGTGAGTTCCGAATTACTGAACAACGCGGACAGGATCCCGCCGATGATGGCGGTAAAGATGCCTGCAATCGCGGGATACCCACAGGCCAGGGCAATACCAAGACACAGGGGAAGCGCAATCAGAAAAACCAGGAACCCGGACAACAGGTCGGCTTTCCAGTTTTGCTGAAGCCCGGCAAGCGTTCCTCTCGGTATTTCTGCTTCATCAGTGTTCATCGTCTTTCCTCTCTCCGGCAGAACACGGCCAGAAAAAAAGCCCGTTCCCATTCAGAAACGTGATCTCCGAATGATAACGGGCTCATCCTGTCGTTGGCCTCAGATAGCCAGCGACCCTACACGCCCAAGACACCTGTGGAACTACTGAGAAAATACGCGAAACCGTGGGTTGCAACCGCCTTGCTGAATGACAAACCGTCCTGACGCTTTCCTGTCCGGCATAATCGTCGTCAAGGAATTTTAGCGTGCGATCTTTCGAGAAAACAACAGGTTTTTCCTGCCGGCACAAGGCGTAACACCGATTGAACCCAGGCACGCGGATTAAAATCGACTCGCGTTTATCCACATATGAACGAGGATGCTCGCAGCATACCCAAGCGCGATAGCCGGTGCCCACCTGAGATGGCTGAAAAACGTATATTGGCCTCGCGCCTGCCCCATCAACGCCACGCCGGCGGCCGACCCGATGGAGAGCATGCTCCCTCCGACCCCGGCCGTTAAGGTCACCAATAGCCATTGCCCCTGAGACATGTCGGGATTCATCGTCAGCACGGCAAACATCACCGGAATGTTATCGACGATGGCGGACAGGATCCCCACCATCGTATTCGCAGCCGTGGGGCCCCAGTCGACGTACATCACCTGCGCCACCACCGCAAGGTAGCCGAGAAAGCCCAAGCCGCCCACACAGAGGATGACGCCATAGAAAAACAGCAGGGTATCCCATTCCGCCCGGGCCACTTTTTGAAAGATATCGAACGGGACCACGTCGCGATGGGTTGCCAGTGCCGTTCCCGCGTTCGTCTGTTTATTGTGCGTCTTCGTCAGGTAATACCCGAAAAACTGCAGGTAAGCCAACCCGGTCATCATGCCCACCATGGGGGGGAGGTGCAGGAAGTTGTGAAAACTCACGGCGGTACAGATCGTGAAAAAGAATAAGAGCATGATCACATGCGCGCCTTGCTTCATGACCACGACTTGGTCCGACGGCGCCGGCGACACCCGAGGAACGGCAAAGTGCATCAACCCAGCCGGCACGACGTAGTTGACCACCGAGGGCACAAACAAGAGGAAAAACGTGAAGAACTCCACGACCCCCCTTTGCCAGACCATCAGCGTCGTGATGTCGCCAAAGGGACTGAAGGCCCCGCCGGCATTGGCCGCAACCACGATGTTGATACACGACAAACTGACGAACCGGGGATTATCGGCCCCCACGGCCAAAACCACGGCGCACATCAGCAAGGCCGTCGTCAGATTGTCGGCGACCGGCGAGATAAAGAACGCCAGGATGCCCGTGATCCAGAACAGTTGACGATAGGTAAACCCCTTGCGCACCAGCCAGGATCGCAGGCTTTCAAAGACCAGCCGGTCTTCCAGGGCGTTGATGTACGTCATGGCCACAAGCAGAAACAACATCAATTCCGCATATTCCAGAATATTGTGACGGAGGGCCTGGGCCACCACGTGGGGGTCGTCACCGGGATACGCCCACGCCACCAGCGCCCAGATGACTCCCGCGGCCAGCATCACGGGTTTGGATTTCCTGAGGTGGGTAAATTCCTCGGCCATGACCAACGCATAGGCCAGCACAAAAAGGCCCAATGCGAAATACCCGACGGGTGACTGGGTCAGATTCAAGGACGTGCCTGCGCGTTCCGACGCCCAGCCGAGGATGGGGAACCCAAGCAGCAGGACGACGGTGGCAAGGGACAACGAGGGGAGTAAGCGGGGTTGTATCATGATCGTTTGTGCGAACCAATTGGCTGGGAACGTAGCAAAGACCCACGAAGCACTTCAACGCCTATCGAGGAGGCGGGAATCTTCCGGAGCAGGCGTCCTGCCCACGCCCACCCCACCGCGATCAGGTCCTGTCCTCGGCTCGATAGGGGACCAAGGACAGACATTCGCGTGGCTGAACGATCACGGGCACGTTCATCTCAACGACGGGGACTTTTTCCATCCGGGCACCTAATCCAGCGGCACTTCGATGACCAGCCCCCCCATGACGTCATTGAGTTTGAAATCACGCTTCGGAGACTCGGTATGCGCATTGTGGCAGGACACGCAGGCTCGACTCACGGCCCGGTCCGGGTAGATCGCTTGAAAATAGCGGTGGCGATTCAGCGTCACTTCTCCTTCCACGACCTCGCCGAATTTGACGACCTGTTCCAACATCTGCCGTTCCTGGTCGGAAGCCGGGGCATTGCGGGCATTCAACGGCCAGAGGCTGACCAACCGATAGCGAAAGGGGGCGTCGCGCAAGCGAAGGCTCCGAGACGCTTCTCGCAAAAATTGAGCGGGCAACGGCAGGGTTTTCTCATTCACCCAATCTTCCGACGCATTCACGATCAGCATGGCTTCCATGCGCTCGACCACGTGCTGCGTATAAAACGTTCGGTCGGCCTCGATCACGCCGTGGAGATAATCGGCAACGGTTCTGGCGGGAATGCCTTGAACGGGAAGGCGTTGCGGACTAAGGAGCCATCCGGACACCAGCCCCAGCAAAAGGAGCACCACTCCCACCCCGACGGTTCGTCCATTCATGTTGTGCATCTCACGCGCCACAAGAGCGCGTGCCCTCCCCTCGAACCTCCCAGAATTTCGCGTCGCCGCACGCGGTGGACGGGCGAGGCAGATCCCTGCGTTTCAACGTGCTCCGACCATGCCCGCCCGCTTGTCCCTGCCCCGGATGCGACGGAGCCGAGGCCTCATCATACCTGAACCGGGTCCGACGCACCAGAGACCGCTGACGACCCCTTCACGAACGAATCAATCATGAGAAACGCTCACCCGTGGTTTGACACCTCATCGAGCCAATTCTAAGATACGGCCAGGAGTCCATGATGCGAATTTTTCGAAGATTTAACAACCTTCCGATTGAAAAAAAACTCCTTCTTGTCTCGGTCATTCCCATCCTGACCCTCGCCGTCCTCAGCATCGTCACCTTTAACAGCGTGCAAACCTTTTCTCGAGATGAAGACCGGCTCAATCAAGTCTATCACGTTCAAACCACGGCTGCCGATTACCTGCGACTGATCGTCGATTTGGAGACGGGCTTTCGTGGATTCGTCCTGACTCTCCAACCCAAATTTCTGAATCCCTATCATGCCGCCAAACAACGCGTGTTGCAGGTTGGACGGACCCTCGCCCAGATGGTCGAACATGACCAGGAGCAACATGCCGAGATCGTGAACGCCCAATCCCTGGTTCAGACGTTACTGGAAGACAAGGATCGTCTGATCGAGCAAGCCAAGCAGGGGAATTCGGAGCAGGCGCTTCACTACATCGAATCCGGAACGGGTCGGAGGCTGATGTTGAACATTCGAGAACAAATTGCCCGGTTCGATAAGCGGGAAGGAGAAGTCCTGCGGCAGACCCTGGAACGGACGTCAAACGATCGGGGCTTTCTGTTGAGCGTGATCGTGGGCGGAGGATCGCTGGCGCTCATCCCCATGGTGTTTGTGCTGCGTCTGTTGGCGCAATCGATTGCCGGCCCCTTGCTCACCCTGGCCAAATCCGTTGAAAATCGGCAAGGAGGGACCGTTCCGGACGTCCAGGTCCTGGATCGAGGAGATGAAATTGGGGACTTGACCAGGGTGATGCATGAGATGGGGCAGCAGATTCGGGAATTCATCGGCCAAATCCAAAAATCGGAGGCCGCGTTACGCAACTTGAACGTCGACTTGTCGAATTCCGAATCCAAATATCGCGGCATTGTCGACCACGCCCCATTTGGGATTTTTGCCGCCAAGGATGGCCGGATTATCTTTTGCAATCGCCACAACTGGATGCTGGCCGGACAGGATCCGGAGAATTCTCTGGACCCGGAAACGATCTGGGATGCCATTCACCCCGGTGACCGTGCCCAAGTGGCTGAGGCGTTTGCCAAGGCGACGGCGGAACACATTCCCTTTGAAAGTGTCTTTCGTTTCGTTCATCCTGATGGAACCACGCATAAGGTCCTGAGCCGCGCGATTCCGATTCAAGACGGACAAGGAGGCAGTTCGCGCTATCAGGGCTTTAACGTCGACATCACCGCGTTTGAACAAATGAAAGAACGACTCAGTCGGTCGGAACGGCTCGCCACCCTGGGACAGGTGGCGGCAGGCATCGCGCATGAAATCCGAAATCCTCTCGTGGGCATCGGCGCCACGACGTCGTTGCTCATGGAAGACTTTCCGCCTGAAGACCTCAAACGACAGGACCTGCAAACGATTCTCAACGAAACCCGCCGTCTGGACCGGATCGTGACGCAGATTGTCGAATACGCCAGGCCTCGTGACCTCGTTCCTGGGGCCTTCGAGATGGCCGCACTCGTGGAAGAAACCGTGGACCTTTTGCATCACGCTAGCGCGCAGAAACGTTTCAACGTCACCACGACCTTGCCCGCGACGCTTCCCGTACTCGAAGCCGATCGTGATCAGATCAAGCAAGTAGTGCTCAACGTGATCCAAAATTCCGTCGAGGCATTGGAAGAGAATGGGGAAATTCAGGTCGAGGCGAAGGAAGAACTCCGGGACGGACACAGAGGGCTGCTCACCACCATTCGCGACAATGGAAAAGGCATCACGCCGGAAGATCTCCCGAAGATCTTCGATCCCTTCTTCACGATGGGGAAAAGACGAGGAACCGGGTTGGGCTTGGCCATCTGTCGAAATATCATTGAGGCCCATGGCGGGAACATCCGAGCCGACAGTCACGTAGGGGTTGGCACCGTCATGGCCATCTGGCTTCCGTTAACCCTTCAACAACAACCTGCAACGTTGGCCTAACATGCGCGCATCAATTTTTGTCACAGATGATGATGAAGTCGTTCGCTCGTCGATTACCCGTCGCTTGACTCGCGGACGGCATGACGTGCGAAGTTTTGACTCCGGCGAAGCGCTGCTTGAAGGATTGGACCACGACGTGCCCGACATCATCCTGCTCGATCTGAAAATGTCAGGCATGACCGGTCTCGAAACCCTGAAACACATTCGCCCCAAAGCCCCCCACACCCTGGTCATCCTGTTGACCGCCTATGGGACGATAGAAGACGCCGTCGAAGCCATGCGATTGGGGGCGTACGACTTTTTGATCAAAAGCGTTGATCTGTCCGGCGTCGGCCCGGTTGTCGAACGAGCCCTTGACTATTTAACCCTCCGTCGCCGGGTCAGCTTTGAAAACCAGGACAGCGCCGGTCGCTATGCACTCGAGAACCTCATCGCCAACGGTCCCGGCATGCGGGAATTATCTGCCCAGATTCAGGAATTGAGCCAGAACGCAAAAACCACCGTGCTGCTCCAGGGGGAAACCGGAACGGGGAAGGAATTCATCGCCCGGGTCCTTCATCATAATGGTCCACGACGGGAGGCGCCCTTTGTCGGCGTGAATTGCACGGCCATTCCCCAGGAATTATTTGAAAGCGAACTGTTTGGGTACGAACGCGGCGCGTTTACCGGAGCCACGCAGCGGAAACCGGGACTCTGTGAACAGGCTGAAGGAGGCACGCTGTTTTTAGATGAAATTGGCGACCTGAATCCTGCCATGCAAGCCAAACTGCTTCGCGTGCTCCAGGAACGCTCCTTCAAGCGGCTGGGGGGGCAGGAAGAGATTTCCGTGGATTTCAGGCTGATTGCCGCGACGAATCGAGATTTGAAAAAGGAAGTGAGTCAGGGGACGTTTCGGGAGGATCTGTTTTTTCGGCTCAACGTCGTATCGTTTGAACTCCCGCCTCTCCGAAAACGCGTTGAAGACATTTATCCCCTGAGCCTTCGCTGCTTGTTGCACCACAGCCGGGACGTCAACAAGGACATTGGCGAGATCGACCCAGGGGCCCGAGAACTGCTTGAGCGCTACGCGTATCCAGGGAACATTCGCGAACTGGAGAACATCATCGAACGAGCCGTGATCTTTTGTCGTGGGCAAACGTTAACGCCCGGGGACCTGCCTCGGGAACTCCATGAGACGACCCCCAAAATGGTATCATCCACGACGCAAGCCGACGAAGCCGTTCTCAGGGTGGAGATGGCGTTGGGACAGCAAACGCTCGGGGAGATTGAATTCGCGATCATCGAAGAAGTGATGAAACTCTGCGGACGGAATAAAAGTTTGGCCGCTCAAAAATTAGGCCTCACGCGGTTCGCGCTGGACCGGCGATTGAAAAAGATTGCCGACGAGTTGGAGTAGCCGTTCAGAAAAACCCGCAACCTCGCCCCCATCCCGGTCAACCACGTGGAATCCCCGACCAGCACCTATCAACTTGCCGGACTGGATGACCGGGGCCGAGGCTTTAATCGACAGATCGAAATGAAGGGCTCGCACGGAACGATTCAGGCCATCTTCCGGTATGAGCGGGTCCTGCTGGAAACCGAACCCCACGTCACCGAACGGGACGCCGTCACCATGCTGATCGCCCAGTTGCAGAATCGAGGGTACACGCAACTCCGCAGCCGCCTGCAATTTCGAGGCACGACGTATCTGGGGAATCAGGAAACGTGGGAAGAACATCAGGACCCGCCCCCGGGGGGAATCTTCACACGCCTCATTCATACGATCCGACGCGCGGTGTTTGCCCGTTCCTGAACGAAGGGGCATGCAGCAGCATTGGGCCGCCGTGACTCAATCGGGGGTAGGAATCCAGGGCCGGTGCTTTTTCCTTTTTCTGGATGCCGGGTCGAGCCCGGCATGAATGCCGTCTCATGCGCCCGTTTTGTCACTCCTGAACGACGGAAAGGATCGTGTCATCGAAGCAGGCGGGCTTCCCGGAGCGATTCTCGTTCCGAGGCCTCAGGGATGCTTCAACTGACCGACGTGGGCCAGCACCTTCTTGCGAACATCGTGGTAAGCGGGATGGCGTTCGCTCAGGGTCAGAAAGGTCCGGTAATGCTCGATGGCGACCCGCCGTTCTCCGAGCATTTCGAGGGAGTACGCCAGATTGAGGTGAACCTCGGGAAGCATCGGAGCCAACAGCTCCGCTTGTCTGAGGAAATCCACGGCTTCGCCGAATCGACCCTGCTGCTGACTCGCCAGCGCACGTTGCACCCACAAGTACGGCACCGTTGCATCACGAGCGAGCCCTTCTACCAACGAGGCTTGCGCCTTCTCCCATTGGCCTAACCCCAATTGGGCCGTTCCCAACCAAAACCAGGGTTCCCACCCGTGAGGCGGTTCCACGAGCAGGGGTTCCAGGACGGCCACGGCCCGTGCGTATTGCCGTTCCTTAATGAACGATTGTGCCCGAGCCAGTTTGCGTTGAACGGGAGTGGCATGACGAAGGCGTGGGGGAACCCGAGTCGGCCGTTGCCCGGACGGCGCTGCAACGACGCGGGGACCAGGCCGTGGTTCCGGTGAGGATGAGAGGGGGGGAGAGGCACGTACTTGACGGGCCGGCGTCTCCTGGGCCACCGCCGAGGGAGGCTTTGCCGACAAATCGTGCACCGAGGCAGCCCCTGACTCCATCTGGTGAACATCGTCGTTCGGCTCGGCGAACGGGATTTCCCGTTGTTCGGAAATGACCTCGACGAGCTCAGCAGGTTGTACGGGCTCCGATTCCCTCTCCGTCTCCCGGCCCGGTGACACCCCGTCCGGATCTGCAAGAAGGAACAGGCTCCAGAGGACCGAAGCAATCCCCACGCTTCCCAGCACAATCAAGAGCGGACGAGACCTCTTCCCACGAAACCGGAGACTCGGAGAAGTCCCATCGGGGTCTCGGAATTCGGGGTCTTCCGCCGGCTCCGTCGTCGCCCAAGCCGGAGTCCGTCCCGAGCGTCGCGCCCGTTCGGCCTGCAACCGATTCAGTGCCTCCGTGATAATACTCATGACCCACCTCTCGTCGTCGAGTCGTCCTTGCCCGCGGGTCTTCTCCGGTTCGAGAAATTCAGACCTTAGCCGGTAATTTCCCGTTTCGCACGCAGGACCATGCGGAGGTTGACCTCGAATCGACGGCTGGCATAGGCCGCAAGAAGGGAACGATCGCACAACTGATTAATCCGCCGCGGGACGCCTCCGCTCAGGTAGTGCGTGAGCATCATGGCGCCGGACGGAAATTGGAATCGGGGCCGTGGACCCGCGACCCGGAGGCGGTGTCGGATATAGTACATGGTTTCTCGACAATCGAACGGCTTCAACCTGAATCGAATGCTGATGCGTTGTGACAGGGGACGCAACAGGCGATGGGACAACGTCTGTTCAAGTTCGGGCTGCCCCACAAACAACAGGCACATGAGTTTTTCTTTTTCCGTATCCAGGTTCGATAACAGCCTGAGTCCTTCCAACGCATTCCTGCTTAACCGATGCGCCTCGTCAATCAAGACGGCCGCCCGTTCACCCTTCCCGGCCAATTGCAGAATCACGTGGGACAACGTCCGTTGCAACGCCCCAATGTCGCGGTCCTGGGAAACGCGGCCGGTGAGGTCTCGGCAAATTGAACGCAGAAGATCCGCGTACGACTGATCGGGATTCAGGAGGTAGGCAAAGCGCACGCCTTTCGGAGGATGCCGCAACAGGTATCGGCACACGAGCGTTTTCCCAACCCCGACTTCACCAGTCAACATCGTCAGCTCACCGCTGGCGATCCCGAATTGCAAATGCTGCAAAGCTTGTTGGTGCTGCTGCCCATGGAAAAAATAGTCGGTATCCGGCGTCATCCGAAACGGGGCTTCCGTGAAGCCCATTCGTACGTAGCACGGGAGCAGATCAACCATCACGTCACCCTGAGAATACGTGGCATGAGGAAGATGACGAGTTCGGTGTTTCTCTCGGCCTGATAGGTGCCGCGAAACAACGAACCCAGCACGGGAATATCGCCCAGCAGCGGCACCTTCCGTTCGGTCGTTGCGAGTTGTTCCTGGATAAGCCCGCCGATAATCACCAGTTGTCCGTCACGGATGCGGACCAGCCCTCCGGATTGTTTCACCTCCAACACGGGGGCAGTGGACCCGTTCTGTGACTCCACGATATCGGTCAACCGGGTGATAATGGGCGACACGTCCATCACGATCCACCCGTCCTGGGAAATCTGCGGAGTGACCGACAGGACGAGCCCCGACGTCACGGTCCGCACCTGTTCCGTAATAATGTTTCCGGCTCCCGCCGTCCCTTGCGTGGTCGTTGAAGTAAAAAAGGATTGATCCGTCCCGACCTTGATCAGCGCCGGTTGGTTATTCAGCGTCAGAATCCGTGGTTGAGATACCACCTGCACGTCCCCCTGCTCCCGGAGGGCTGTGATCACGCCTTCAAAATCGCCGTCGTTGAAACTGAAGGTCGCGGTCGCCGCCTGGGCGACCACGCCACCGGCCGGCGCCGTGATGATGTTGGCAAGATTGAAACGGCCCCTCGGCGTTTTCAGATCAATCCGACTCCAGTCCACCCCCAGGCTAAAATCGTCCCGGAGCACGATTTCATAAATCCTGGCCTGGATCTCGACCTGTCGATAGAGTGAATTGCGAACGTTGACCAGAAACGATGCCACGTCCTCGACTCGTCGGGACAGGTCCGTGACTTGAATGGTGCCGGACAAACGATTCACCACGAAGCGCCCTTCGGGTGAAAGGATCGAGCCAATCTGCGCTTCAATCTCTTCCCAGAACTTGATGTCATCCTGCTGGCTCAGAATGACTTCGCCCGCGTCCTGGCCACCGCTTCGCCCGGATCCGGACGTGACCTGTGCTTTATTGCGGCCTTCACCGGAGCGTTCCAGACGAAGGTAATCCAGCGTGAAGACTCGGGTTTTCAGCCGTCGCACGACAATCAGTTCGCCGTCTTTTTCCCAGTAGTAGCCTTGCGTATCCAACAACGCGGCCATGGCGTTTTCCAGAGCGAGGCCCTGAAAATCGATCGTCACCACGCCTTCGATTCCTGGCTCCACGACGAGATTGAGCCCATTCGCACGCGAGAACAGACGCAAGGCATCGATCAACGGCATATCCCTCGCCCGAAAACTGAACACGGGCTCGTCGAGGGGAACCCCCGAAGGGAGCGCCATTCGATCCTGGAGCGAAAACGGAACAGGGGTGGCTTCGGAATGGGGCCGGTTCACTCCTCCTGAAGTACGGGAATCCGGCCGATCGGGCAGGGAGGACTCACTCCGAAGGGGGGCGGGAGACGCGGGAGGAGACTCGGGAGGAGACTCGGGAACCACCGTGCAACTGACCGTGAAGGTCAAAAGCATACTCAGGACGACGATCCCTGATCGCCGTACACAATCCCGGTCGCAAGAATCGTGGGACGGGATTGGAACTTTCATGGCTCCTGAAATTCCAACGGGGTTTTTGCACGAGGACGATGGGCTAATACACTCCTAATGGACTCATTTGTCAAGCCCGGTGGTCTTCAGTTCATTCGTTGACGAATGCTTCGGTCCCGTCTGCACAGACGCCTGTGACCGTCTGCCGCACTCCGCCGTCATGCCGGGCTCGACCCAATCGCCTCTTTCGTCACGCCGGACTCCGATCCGGCATCCAGAAAAAGGAAAAGCAAAGACTCTGGATTCCCGCCTCCGCGGTCTGGATTCCCGCCTCCGCGGGAATGACAAAGCAGGCCCCGTCCACCCTGAACCGGTGGCCGGGGCCGCGTCAAAAGAACAGGGACGCCCTTATGCCATTACTTGGCCAGGGTCCTGATGTAGTGAATCAATTGCCAGATCTGCTCGTCAGACAGCATGGAAAAGGCCATCATGCCCGTGCCTTTGGAACCGTTCTTCGTGATCCAGAACATCTGGCCATCGGAAATGTCCTGCATGGTCTCCCCGCACGTGAAGTTCCGTGGAGGCGGATTCAGGGCCGCCCCCATCACCCCCTGTCCGTCGCCTTTGGGGCCATGACAGTTCATACACGCCAGGGGTTGAGCCGTTCGCTGGAACAAGGCCTCACCGGCTTTCACGTTGGCCGCATTCGCCGGGAGTGGGTTCTTCAGGTTTCGGAAATTCCCCGGAGCCCGCTTGGTGTTTCGCGGTTGCGGACAGACCCCCGAGGCAGCCGCAGCCTCTGGGGCCCCCTTGAACGTGGCTTTCAAGTAGGCGATGACGTCCGCCACGCCCTGTTGGCCGATCGTGAGCCCCCAATAGGGCATGGTCGGAGACTTCCCAACGCTTGACCCACCATGATTGATCACGTTGTAGAGATATTCCATCGGCAACTTGTCGAAAGCCATCCGGGCATGCGCCGCAGGCTTCGGACTCAACCCCGAAGCAGCCGGACCATCGCCTTGTCCCGTCGCGCCGTGACATTGCGAACAATATTCCTTGTACACGACGGCTCCGCGTTCCTCGCTTGCCTGGGCAAATTCCGGGCCGGTCCATGGCTCGTGATATGTGAAATCCGGAACACCCAAGGTCATGAGATACCCCACGATCGCCCTCACGCCGAAATCCGTGGCGTCAGCCAGAAATTCTCCGCTGTGAGGGGTGAAGTCCTGCGGATTGAGCGCAAACCGGTAGAGCCAATCCGGGTTGTAGCGTCTGCCGGCCTCCACCAGGTCGACGCTTTGCGGTCCACCGACCAGTTGTCCATTTTCCTCTATGGTATGGCAGCCGATACAGGCATGCTGCTTGTACGCGACGCCGCCGAACTCCGCTTCCTTTTTGGTCACCTTTGAGACGTCAAACGCGCCGACCGTCACGCGCGGGTCGATGTACCGTTGTTCCAGGTACGTCGCGATCTCCTCGGCTTGCTCTTCAGGAAGAGTCACATGCGAATCCGGTTCCCACCCCTGATCCCACCGATAACTTTTGGCGTACAACCGGTTTTCCTTGCCGGCCAGGAACCCGACCAGCCATTCGTGCTGGTACTTGCTCCCGGCCCACATCAGATCCGGCGCTTTCAGATTGAACCGGCTTTCCGGTTCACCCTGAAATTTGTGACAGGTCGAGCAGACGTTCTGCACCATGGTTTCAGCCTGCCGTTCATCTGCCGCCCACAGGGGTGAGGCAATCAGCAGACCGACCATCATCGTTTTCACCACGGTTGACCGGAATGCTGTCTTCATGATGACTCCTTCTTTCATTCCACGGAATTATCGTTGTTCAAAAGAACGCACGTACAGGATAATCTGCCAAGCTTCGTCTTCCGTCAGCACAAGCGGAATAAACGAGGCCATATCCGTGCCCGGGCTTCCATTTTTCAAGATCCAAAACAGTTCGCCATCCGTTCGTGCGGCCTGCCAGGCCTGATCCGTAAAATCTCTGGGCAATTTCCCTCGCAGTCCCGGAATCTTGCCCAGGCCTTTTCCATCCTTTCCATGGCACGTCACGCAAAACCCCTTGCCGTGAAAAAGGGCTTTCCCCTGTTTCAGGTGTGCAGGGGTATCGGGAAAAGGATTCTGCCACGTTTTGGCTTCTTCCCTCTGAGCAGGCGGGACACGCGGCGCGAGCACAGCCGGATCGGCACCCAGGGCCATCGACCCGCCCATCAGGAACAGCACCAGGCTCGCGGCTGGATTGCCGGCGAATGACATGAGTGGCTTCATGATCGTGTCGTCCCCAAACGGACCGATGCGGGAAGCAAGGCATTCCCGCATCGGCACTTCCTCTACTCGGTTCGGAATTGATGACCGATCGAATTCGGAATCGTCACCGTTCCGTCAGGAACTTTCTGGCCCGGTTGCCAGAGATGGTAAATCACGCCGTCGGTTTTCGCTGCGGCCGCGGCGATTTCCTGCACCTTGTTTTCATCCGGGATATCCAGAATCTGTACACGCCCGGTGGCGATTTCCACTTCATGATCGTGGAAATTCCGGTTCCACTGAATCAAGGGAACTTCCTTGCGGGCCAGATCCTTGGCCACGAAATATTCCACCCCGACCAACGGGGCCTTGGAATCAGTGGACGAAAAGAGCAGGCATTGGATGATCTCATCGGAAATGCCTTTGCAATAATGATGGAAGGGCCCACCGATTTGTCCGTCAGCCATCATGTGAGGCGCCTGGACGTGAAGGCCGAAGCCATCGGCCGGACCATCGCCAGCACTCATGGCCGGTGTGACCAGAATGCCGACTGTGACCAGCATGCTGACGAGAAAGATCCCGACAAGTACGAAACTGTACATGGAACGAAACATTGGCAACCTCCTTGTTGGTTTGAATGACTCATGGGAATGAAACCCGCTTCCTTTGATTGTATGCCTCCGGTGCTGAAACGTCACGAATCTTTCACGGAAGCTCCAGGCTGCGTCATGAGTCTGCACAAGGCCAGACGTGCCGGGGCCTTGCCCTCACCTTGTCCGACGTGTGCGCAGTTGATACTGCATCCTTACTCGAACAATAAAGCAAAGCGGATGCCAGTTTTTGAAACAGGCAGATCGCGAGGGATTTCAAGAAGTTGTGACGTTTGAAAAGAGAAGAACAGGGGGAGACGTTAACAAGAAACGTTAACGCGTTAAGTTAGCGTCAGATGAAACTTGGAGCTGGCTGTATTGCAACTTCTGCAGTTTTTTCCATAGCGTCACGCGGCTATACCCCAATAATTCCGCGGCCTTGGTTTTACTTCCGCCGGCTTGTCGAAGCGCCTCGATAATCCTGGTCCGTTCGGCTTGTTGCTCAGGGGTCAGGGGCTCTGCCGTGGCCAGGGCGTCAGGAGGGTGAAACGTGCGGATCTCTGGGGGCAGGTCCAGGATGCTCAAACAGTCCCCTTCCGCCATCACGAAGGCATGCTCGATCGCATTGCGTAATTCCCGGACGTTTCCCGGCCATGCATACTTCAGCATCTGCTGCATCGCGTCCTGAGCAATATCCTTGATGGGATGGAGGTTGACCTTGGACCCTTCGGCAAGAAAGTGGTGAATCAGCAGGGGCAAGTCTTCACGCCGTTCTCGGAGCGCAGGGAGGCCGATTTCAAACACGCGAATCCGATAAAAAAAGTCTTCCCGCATGTCTCCCGTGGCCAACAGCCGTTTGACGTTCTTGTTCGTGGCCGTAATCAATCGCACGTCCACCTTGATCCCTTTTTCATCGCCGACGCGCCGAATCTCGCCTTCCTGCAACACCCGGAGCAGTTTGAGTTGAAGGACGGGACTGGTATCCCCGATTTCATCGAGAAACAGGGTTCCCCCTTCAGCCGACTGGAAGACCCCCACCTTGTCTCGAATCGCACCGGTAAAGGCCCCCTTCACGTGCCCGAACAATTCGCTTTCCAACAGAGTTTCCGGAATGGCCGAACAATTGAGCGCCAGGAACGGTCGGTCCTTCCTGGCACTGAGAGCATGAATGGCCCGGGCCGCCAACTCTTTGCCCGTCCCCGATTCCCCGGTGAGCAACACGGACACGTCTCCTTGCGCCGCCAAGCGCAACCGCCGAAAGACTTCCTGCATCACCGGGCTGTTCCCGACCATTTGCTGAAACGAATTCCTTGAGTGGGTTTGTTCTTCCAACGTCTGAATCTTTTCCTTGGCCAGGATGAAAGAGGTGAGATCCGTAAACGTCCCCACGGCACCCACTACCGCGCCGGTGTCATCCCGTAAGACCGAGATGTTCCCATAGAGGTAGAGCTCTCGCCCGTCCTTCGACAACACCCGACATTCCTGATTGCAGAACCCCCAGGGATAGGGCGTCGGATTCTCCAGAAACTCCGTGAGCTTGTGAAACCCTTTACAGGTCTGCCCTTCGAGAATATGGCAGGATTTGCCAACCATTTCGTCGCTGGAATACCCGGTAATGCGCGCGGCGCCCACGTTCCAAGCGACGATCCTGGCTTCGGCATCCACGGTAAAGACCCCATCGGCAAGGACATCGATCATGGAGCCGAGCACCTGTGGATTTTTGCGAAAATCGAGTTCCACGGCCTTTCTTGACACGCTCATGCTCCCAGGCCTGAACCGAGTCCGGCTCGCGCTCCGAACGCCGCGCCTGTCCTCATGGGTCGACGAAGGAAATCCGGTCGGTCTATGAATTCACCGTCATCAGCGGCTGAAACAGCGGGTCGTTTTCCACCAGCCCCTTCAACGTATCGTTCTGCAGGAAAAAGGCCCAGGACTGGTCGGTGGCGCCCGGAATTTCCCGATACCAGCGTCGTGCGTCCTGCAACAGTTCGAACATCGCCTGATTATCGCGTTGGGGGCGAAAGACCAAACTGTAGGCCTTGGCATAGGCCGCGGAGAATTTGATCATGGGATCGGAGGACAACGTAAAGGCCTTGTCCGCCTCGTCATACCCTCGCATGATGTCAGGGTCATCAAAAAAACGATTCCACGCGACTTTACTGATGCGTGACCAGGCAAGGGCCAGCAGCACCCTGGCACGCCTCTCGGGTTGATCCGTGGTCAACGTCGAGAGCAATTCCTGGGGCACCAGGATGGACGTGACCTGATCGTTCGTCCACCGGTAGGCCTTCGTCAGTTTCAATCGCATTTCAAAATCCCCGGGTTGCAAATCGACCAGGGCTTCCATCGCGGGAATCAGGCGGTACAGGTAATCGGCCGGGGTCGGTTCGAGTTTCCCACCCATTTCCATGTGCATGGAGATATCGATCCGATCGGATTGCGACAGGATGGTCCAATAGAGTTCATTGAATTCCCGATACAGCCGATCGTTCTCCACCCGGACGCGGTGCGTCCGTGCGCCAAAATCCAGCAGCCCGGCATACAGTTCCTCAGTAATGGCTTGCAACCCTCCCACGGACGAGGGATTCACGACCAGCACCCGGTTGAGCATGGAGATCCGCTCACGACTCGTCGGCAAGGTCTTCGCCCGTTTCAGCCCGGCTTCCAGAGCCGCCTGCGCTTCACGCGGACTCCAGAACTCCGTGGAATGCTGCTCGAATCCCCCGGCGTCGACGACGAAGGGAATCGGCGTGCCCATGGAAGACGTCAGGGGAAGGTTGAGCACGGCCGTATCCACGGGAAATCCATGCGCCAACAACCCCGACAACACGACCCACCTCACGGTCACGGCCTTGACCGGGTGGATCGGTTTTTTATACGGCACGACCCAATCCTGTTGGCCCGGCCCATAGGCCGCGGGGGAAGTGATCGGATCAGGATACGCCACGCGGACCCGGACCAACGTCGTGGGCACGGCAACCATCTCATCAGATCCCGGAACCTGAAAGGACGCATGGGGGAGCGGCGCCGTGTCGAGCACCTCCAGCGTAAACCCGGGGGAGCCGGACACGTCACCGATCTCGGGCATCACAAAAAAGGAAGGCGCGCGCTGATGGGCACTGGTTTCCGCGATTTCGAATCGCTTGAAATCCCGAAAGTTCACCAACTGCCCAACCCCCGGCCATAACGCATCTAGCGCCCGGTCCCGACCTTCGATCACGTCCGCATGGGCTTGAGCGAGCCGATCCCAACACCAGGCATACACCGGATCGGATTCAGGCAGAAACTGACCGGTGGCTCCGGCCTCCACCATCTTCAGGAGACACACAAAATCATTCTGGGCCACCAGAGCGGCATGGCGGTCCGACACTGCGCGGACGTAGTGTTGGACGGCCTGCACGGCGGCCTGATGCTGTACGGCCTGAGCAGGCTCCTCGGCACGTGAAGGCACCCCAACCCCGAACAGCCCGACAAGAAACACTCCGAGGCCGAGACTTCTCAGGACCCGGAATCGGGCGGCAGGAGTCCCGGACAGAATCGTAACCATGCGGTACGTCATGAGCACTTCTCCTTTTCAAATCAACGCATGAATCTCCAGCACATCCATTTACCCATCAACCACAATCGTCCCGTTCATGATATGCCCGAGCAAGTCACAGAAGAACGGGAAGGAGCCTGCTGTTTTCGAGGTAAACACCAACTCGACCTGGCCGTCCGAAGGAATCAGGACCCGGTGGAACCCCTCTTGGCCGAATTGGGGCGCCCCGTTGCCACTCACCTGAACGTTCGTCCGCATCAGAAGATTGCCTGGAACAAACGCATGGAGTTCGGCATCGTCGTTCTTCAGGATAAGACGGACTCGTTGCCCGACGACCAGGTTCACCACGTGCGGAAGAAACCGACGACTCTCGATGTGAACCGTCACGACGATCTCTTCCTGCCCCGGGGTGCCGGGCGCAGCGTCGCCGATTTCCGGGCTTCCGCCACACATGACGCACAAGAGGGCCCCAACCATGAACAGATTCCAAACGTTCCTCATGGCTCCCAACAAAAGTAAGAATTTAGTCTAACAGAGTCTCTGAAATCTGCACAAATACATTGACGGCCTCAGCACCCTGCCGTCTCGCACCGGTCGTCACTCCAGTCAACCTCCCCTGTTCTATTTTTCACGTTACCCGTTGTCGGGCCATTGGCCGAATCCATTCGGACGTGCTCCGGGGAGCGACTCAGGAGCACGTGATCGTTCTTGCAACAGAAAGGACACGGCGCTATTCTCTCTCCTCGAGAAGAAGGAACGTGGTCGGTCCGGGCATATCGAGTCGGCCCGTGTCTTCATCGTTTGTGCGATCTAACGGGAGGAGGGCGTGATGGACAGAAAACTTCTCTTGGGGGTTTTGGCGATCAGCCTCTTTTCAGGGTGTGGTGGTGGCGGCACGAGTCTCACGGCGTCCTCGCAGCCGACGTCCTCGGATTCGGCCGCCGCTCGAGCAACGATTCAAAGCCGCGCGGTGCTGGCAGATTCATTGCTGGTCAGTGATCTTGTGATGACAGGCACGCCCACAACGCGGGTGGAACCCACGTGTTTGGTCCCCACCTCGTGCTTCTTCTCGATTTTTGGGCATCCGGTGGAAGTCTCTTTATACGACTTTCAAGCCCTGCCTCTGGATTACCGCTTCGCCATAGTAGGGTATCAGCGAAGGGTCACGCTGATTGAAGGACAATATCAGACCACGGAGGCGGGCATCACAACCTCGTTTTCGTCCCTGGGTGGCTGGCTGGATCATACCTTCTTCGGAGCAGAGAGGCAGAACACATCGGACAACTCCTTCGATTTCACCTATAGTTGGTCGATTGGTGATATCACAGGCACCACTCCGGTTTCGGGGAATGCAACGTGGACCGGTGTGATGACTGGCATCGATCTCAACAATATCGTCAACACGGGAAACCGGCTCAGGGGCGATGCACGCCTGACCTTTGATATGGCAAATATGGATCTGGATATTGCCTTTACGAATATACGAGATGTAGATGGTGTGGGCGGGCGGCTCCCTATGATGTGGTATAATGTGCCGGTCACGAATGGAAGGTTTGAAACCGAATCAGCCTGGGATTCTATTAAGGGGCAATTTTACGGCCCGAATCATGAAGAAGTCGGCGGAGTCTTCGAACGGAACATGATCATCGGGGCGTTCGGAGGCAGACGACAGTAAGCTCCGGCCAAACGCATGAGGCATCCGATTCCCCTGCTCGACCGCGTGTCCGAAGAGTTTGCTTCGGTCTCCGGATCCACTTATAATCTCCCGAAGGATTGGCGCCTCGACGTGGATGAAACCGTTGACGCGACGGTCGAAAACCGCTGGGCGGATGGGCCGTGGAGTGAGGAACACAGGAACCGCCTCCACAAAGCCGTTGCTCCGAGAAGGACGTTGCTCCAATGATTAAGCTGATTCGCGAAGGCTCGGCGAAATACCCCTGGTTGCTGAAGATCATCATGTTGGTGATTGCCGTCACCTTTATCATCGGGATGGGCTGGTTCGGGTATGAAACCACCCAACAACCCAACGTCGTGGCCGTCGTCGGGCCATACAGGGTGGAATTGGAGAAATTCCGTCTGGCGTATAGAAGAGCTGAGGATTTTTATAGAAATCAGCCCAAACAAGAAGACATCGACCGCGAAGAGCTCAAACAGACCGTCATCGACTCGCTCATCGGGGAAAACTTGTGGCTCGTGGCTGCCGACGACCTCGGTCTGGACGTGCATCCGGACGAACTGCGCGAGACCATCATGAAGCGCGAAGAATTTCAAAAGGATGGAGCCTTTGACCCGGAGACCTATCACCGCATCCTGGCGCAGAACCGATTGTCCCCGGCGAAGTTCGAAGAGGGCCTGGCCAAAAACCTTCGTGTGCAGAAAGTTCAGCTCCTGGTTCAGGACGTGGCGACCTTCAATCCGATAGAGGAGGAAGAGGTCAAGGAACTCACCGCGCGGCTCACCGTGGGCATGGAAGACGAAGAAGAAATCGAAAGGATCAAGACCCGCACCAGGCTTCAGCTCCTGATGCAGAAGAAACAGCGAGCCCTCGAAGCCTTCCAGAAAGCCATGCGGGCGTCTTCCGACGTCGAGATTCGACGGGAATTTCTCTAAGCATCCCAAGATTTGTGAGAGAAGCCCCCCTGAACACAACCCCCACCCCGTCTTACGCGGCGTCACGTAGACCGAGCCAGCGGCTCGCGGGCTCAAGAAATTTCTCGAGGCGTCCGTCTTCCTGAGGAAAAGCGATTCTTTGTTGTCTCGCCACGACGCGTGGCCGCCTTTCGCAAAGGGATGGAGGACGTTCCGCCAGAGGAGGGCACCGATTTCGACCCAGGCATCACGAAAGCCTGGCCGCGGAGCTTTCGATGATAGGCAATGGCAAAACGATGCGCTTCGTCCCGGATGCGCTGGAGCAATCGGGAGACGTGCGACGTGGGAGACAGGATGAGTGGGTCGTGGCTTCCCCGTGTATAGATCCGCTCTTCTTTCTCCCCCTTGGCTTTAGCTAATCCGATAACGGGCAAGTAGCCAAGACCGAGGGCTCGCAAGGCGTCCACGGCCGCGGCCAATTGGCCGAGTCCCCCATCGATCAGTATGAGATCGGGCAGAGGCAACGCCGTCTTGTTCCGGGCGCCGAGGGTGCCGCCGTACCGGCGCGTGACCACTTCCTGCATGCTCGCAAAGTCATTCGCCCCCTCCACCGTCCTGATACGAAACCGCCGGTAATCCGATTTCTTCATTGTCCCATCTTCCCAGACCACCATCGAAGCCACGGAATGGGTGCCCATGGTATTGGAAATATCGAATCCTTCCACCCGACTCGGGGTTTTCGGCAACCCCAGGACGCGCTGCAAGTCCCGGGCTTCCTCGTGTTCCACCACCGTTTTGCGCAAATGCTCACGAATGGCCGCAGCGGCATTTTCCTCGGCTAACCGAAGCAGTTGGCGCTTCGCTCCCCGTTCGGGGATCAGGATGCGGACTCGGCGGCCTTTCTTCTGGCTGAGCCAGTGTTGAATCAATTCCCGGTCGGACGGCACTTCGGGCACCAGCAGTTCCTTGGGAGGCAGGGTATCCTTATTGTAGAACTGTTCGATGGCCGATCGAATCAGTTCTTCGTCCGCCGCCTCCTTCGTATCGCTCCAGAAAAAGTCCTTGCGGCCAATCAACAACCCGCCGCGCACAAACAACAGTTGCAAATCCGCGGCCCGGCCCATTCTGGCCAAGCCGACGATATCCTGATCCACGAGACCTATTTGAGCCACGCGCTGTTTTTCCAACGTCTTGGCAAGACTCGCCATGCGATCCCGCAATCGCGCCGCCTCTTCAAATTCCTCGCGCTCCGCGGCCGCGTCCATGTCCCTTCGCAGCCCGTCCAGTAATTTCTTGTCCTGTCCTTCCAGAAAACATCGAACCTGTTCGACGATACGGCGGTAGTCCTCCTGCGACTGATGACCGGTACAGGGTGCCATGCACCGCTTGATTTCAAATTCCAGACAGGCCCGGGCCGCCGTCCCGTCGATGTCGATCGTGCACGTCGCGAGCGGGAACACCTTCTTGATGAGTTTGAGGGTTTCCCGAAGCGCGCCCGCAGGCACATAGGGACCGAAATACAGGGCTCCATCGTTCTTCACGCGGCGTACAATCGAGAGTCTGGGAAAATTTTCCTTGACCGGCAGGCGCAGATACGGATAGTGCTTGTCGTCGCGCAGCACCACGTTGAACCGGGGACGATGGCGTTTGACCAGGTTGCTTTCGAGCAGGAGGGCTTCCAATTCGGATCGCGTCACGATCGTTTCGATAGCATGAATCAGGGACGTCAGCACGCGAGTCTTGGGACTCGGGTCGCGGCCCTTCTGGAAATACGAGCGCACCCGATCCGCCAGCACCCGGGCCTTTCCGATGTAGAGCGTTTCACCGTCCCGGCCTTTCATGAGGTAGACACCGGGCTGATGGGGCAGGTGCGCCAGGGTCGATTCGAGAGAAGAGACGGGGCTGGTCACGTGTGAAGCCTGCTACGCGGTCACGATTCCCGGCGGTCGTTCGATCAACTCCACTTCATAGCCGTCCGGCGCATCGATAAAAAGAAACCGGCTTCCCGAAGACGTTCGAGTCGGGCCATCCGTGATGGGAACGTTCTGGGCCTTCAATTGATCGATCGTCCGGTCAAGATCATCGACCTCAAACGCGAGATGGACCAGATCTTCCTGGACCTTGACGGGGCCACTCTCGGGGAAACTGCACAGTTCGATGAGTTCCTCACTATTGGGAACCGCCAGAAAGGCCAACTGCGAGCCACGCGGCGACACCTTGCGCTCCAGGACTTCCAAGCCCAGCACGTCCCGATAAAACGCGATGGTCGCCTCCATGTCACTGACGCGCATTCGGGTATGCAGCAATTTTTTAACGATCATCGTCCTTCCCTCCGTGCCGGCCGGCATGCATTCGCGACTTCCTTCGGCGTCGGATCCCGCAACTGCAGGCAGCTTCCCCGAAGGGAGAAACCTGCCACGATTGACTATTGTACTGAACCTCACGGCTTCCAACAATCACGGCACGCCCCTCCGCACCCCACGCGCCCCCGTTCGTCATGCCCGCGAACGCCTGCCCTCAATCCCCGATCGAGTCGGGGACAGGCTATCTTTAATCGGGGGCGGAAATCCACCATGTCTCCCATCCGTCATCCCCGACGTTTTTAATCGGGGATCCAGTGCTTTTTCTCTTTCCTTTATTCTCCTGGATGCCGGGGCGGAGACCGGAAATCGCGGGGTGGCGTATCGTTGGTTATTTTCCTGCCTGCGCTCAACATGGTCCCGGTTTCCCCATGGTCGTTGAGTTCGTGACGGCCGTTATGTGATAACATGAGACACGTTCCCGTCTGCACGGAGCCCATGGCTGACGAGGGATGTCGTCCGACAAAAGAAGCCTTCATGGAAATCAATACCGACACGCAATTGTGTGGAGTCCTTGGCTATCCGGTGCAGCACTCCCTCTCTCCGGCCATTCACAATGCCGCGTTTCAGCACTTGGGGCTGAATTACATCTACCTGGCGTTTCCCGTCGAAGACGTGCCCCATGCCCTCCAGGGCATCCGCGCCTTGGGCAACCTCAGAGGATTCAGCGTCACGATTCCCCATAAGGTTTCGGTCATGGCCCACCTGGACACGATCGACCCAACGGCCCGGCACATCGGGGCCGTCAATACCATCGCGAAATCGGACCATACCCTTGCCGGATACAATACGGACGCGTCCGGAGCCCTTCTGGCTCTACGGCACGCAGGAATCGACCTCGCAGGGAAACGGGTGGCACTGATCGGTTCCGGAGGTGCTGCCCGGGCCATTGCCTTCGGGCTCGCGCTTGACACTCCCATCAGCAAGCTGACGATTCTTGCGATCGAAGAAGACGAGCGCGAAATCCTGGCCCGCAATCTTCGCGAAGGCACCACCCTGCCCATCGACGACCACCCGCTCGAAGTCGGCATACTGGAATCGACCCTGGCCCAGACCCAACTCCTGATCCACTGTACCCCAGTTGGGATGGACCCCCACACCGGAGAAACCTGCGTGCCCCAACGCGTTTTCCATCCCGACCTGACGGTCATGGATATCGTCTACAACCCGTTGGACACGCGATTACTGAAGGAAGCCCACGCTGCCGGATGCGCGACCATCCGCGGAGTGGATATGTTCCTGCATCAGGCCGTGGCGCAATTCGAGTTGTGGACGGGCCAACCTGCGCCGATCCCCGTCATGCGTCAGGTTCTGGAGTCACGATTTTCATGAACCTGGTGCTCATCGGGTATCGAGGAACCGGAAAAAGCACCGTTGCGCAACTCCTCGCAACGCAACTCGGCTGGAAGACCGTATCCACGGATGCACAGATTGTCGAAAATACAGGACAGACGATCCCGGACATCGTCGCCAACAACGGATGGGACCACTTCCGATCTCTCGAAACGGAGGTATGCCTGATGCTCAAGGCTCAAGACCGGTTGGTCATCGACACCGGCGGAGGCATTATCCTGCGACCTGCCAATATGGAAGCACTCAAGCCCAATGGCCTGGTGTTCTGGCTGACCGCCACGGTGGCGACGATTACCCGGCGGATCTCGGATGACACGCAACGCCCGGCACTCACCGCCGGCAAGACGTTTCTCGAGGAAATTCAGGAAGTCCTGACCGAGCGCAGCCCGAAATACCAGGCGGCGGCCGACCACGTCATCGCCACCGACGACCGCTCACCGGAGGAGGTCGCCTCCCGAATCCTGACCGCTGCCCAACTCGTAGCCTCCGTGCAGGCGAGCCATGACCTTCGGAACGGCGGTAGCCGGAATTAACGCGAACAGGGCAATCACCAGCAACGCGGCAAGCACGGGCAATCGGGTTTTCTTCGGGAATCACCGACATCTGCCTTTACGCGCCGGCCGTATTGTCTTATCGGATGGACGTGGGAACAGAATCGAGGCAACCCCGGCGCAGCAGGGCCGCGTCAACGACCGCCTGCGCAGTCCGGCACAAGATCAGAAGTAGTACTTCAGCCCGAACGTCATGCCCCAATAGTGGAGATTATCGAACACCTGCCTGGTGGTAAACGGAGTCGTCCCATCCGCACGGACGGGTTCGTGGCCCCGGATGAGGGTCCACCGCGCGTCACCCTGCATATCCTGGAACGAGGCCCAGCGCGCTTTCATTCCAAGGGCCACGTGTTCCGTGAGCGCGTAATCCAGGCCACCCAGCACCTGAAACCCGAAGAGCGTCTCGGCCATCTCGGTCTCCAACAAACTGATTGTGCCGGCCGCGGCAGGCGGTTTGGTATCGGCCGGATAGCCCTGGGCGAGCGTCCTGCGCACGTAGCGGATACCATGATCAAAACTGGTGCGAGCCCACCCGACGCCTGCGCCCAGATAGGGCGTCCAGCGTGAGGCATTCCGAAAGTCATAGTAGGCGTTCACGAAGAACTGGTGGGCGTTGAAATTCGAGATCCGTTCCGATGGCGGGTCGAGGGCACTCAACTCGGAATTTTTGCTCTGCAGCGGCGCGTTCCCCGCGGCGATATTCCAGGGCACAGAGTCCCCGCCTTGAGACCGGTTCATGTATTCGAATTCGAGGCGAACGCTATCCAGCGCATAGCCGACACTGAAGCCGCCCATGAACCCAACACCCAGGTCCAGCGAGGTATTGGACAATGGTTGCGGCACGTCTCCGACGTTGCAGGCCGGGTCGCTGAGGTCAACCACGTTCGTGGGGTCCACGTTCTTGAGAAGTTGATCGCACTGGGTCGGATGGTTGACTCCGGACACCGTACTCTCAATATCCGCGGCATTCGTAAAGCCCAATTCGACACCGGCATAGAAGCCCTGCCGAACGGGTTCGGCCTTTGCCGTACCCGCAAGCATCCAGAGACCCAGCGCACCAGCGAGGAACCAGGTCACGCAACCTCTTCCCTTCATCATTGCCTCCGTTTGTTCTTTCATGTTCACGCGAAACATGAGAAATTTTTTAGCATACCCCACGGCAGGCCTTCAACGCGATTCACCGGACCGCCGCGAGGAAAATGGCGCTCGCTTCCGCTCAAGCCGACCACGCCGTGAGCGGCAAAGAACGTGTGAGGCGCCCTGTTCCACTCATTGAGTTCGGCATGGTCGATATGTGATAACGACGGGAGGCATGGCCCAAGAATCGAGTGAAGACTGGCGTGAAGCCCCAGGCCGCATTTCAACGCGTCGCGGCGAGAAGCAAGACACGTGAAGATCGACGTGCAAGCAACGTTTCCGCCTTTCGATCTCACGTGGATTCGCTGGCTTCTGAACAGCTATGCGTTCTGGTTGAAACACGAACTCATCGACCGGACGGGCACGCTTGAGGAGCAAGGGGTACGCCTCTATGTCTCGCCTTTTGTCGTGGCATCCCACACGAATGCAGAAGATCCCATCCTGAATTACGGGAATCGACTGGCCCTCGATTTGTGGGAAATGACCTGGCAGGAATTTACCGCGACCCCTTCGCGCTTGACCGCGGAGCCCCTGAATCAAACCGAGCGAACCCGGATGCTCGAGGAAGCCGCGGCGCATGGCTTCATCACCGAGTACCAGGGCGTACGCATTTCACGAACGGGACGGCGGTTTCTCGTGCAACGGGCCACGGTCTGGAACATCCTGGACGACGAGGGAACCACCCAAGGGCAAGCCGCGACGTTTTCACGGTGGCAACGACTCTGATCGCCTGGACACGTTGGCGCCATACAATACATCTTTAATCGGGGGCGGGAATCCAGGGCCGTTGCCTTTCTTTCTGGATGCCGGATCGGGGTCCGGCGTGACGGATTGGGAGTCTCTCTTCGTCATCCCACGCGCCCCATCTGTCATTCCCGCACACGCCCTCTTCGTCATCCCCGACGTTTTTAATCGGGGATCCAGGGTTTTTCTTTTTCCTTTTTTCCTGGATGCCGGATCAAGTCCGGCTGTTTGTAATCAGGGGTCCGCAGGGCGGCAAACACTCGTGCCTCGGCCGGCGTTCGTTGCAAAGAGTCATCGGCTTCTTTTATGGTGATTCCATCCTCTTCCCCTGAAAGAAGAGGATGTACGCATGCTTACCGGATCTGACTGAAGGGAGGACCATGATTGTCGCAGGAGACATTGGGGGAACCAAAACCTATCTTGGCTTGTTCGACTGGCAGGAAACACGAGTCGCGCCCATTCGGGAAGAGAAGTTCTGGAATGCGGACTTCGAGTCCTTTGAAGACATCCTCGAAGAATTCTTGCAACCTCGGGTCGACGAGAGCGATGAAGACGAATCCGACGACACGGAGAAGGATCTCCCCGAGATTTCCCCGACCATGCCACTCCGAGCGGCCTGTTTCGGCGTAGCCGGCCCAGTCGTGGACAACCGTTGCAGGGCCACGAACCTCCCGTGGACGATCGATGGACATGCCTTGACGAATACCCTCAACACCAGTGGCGTGCGTTTGCTCAATGACGTCGAAGCCATGGCCTACGGCATCCTGGTTCTCGAGACGGAAGAAACCGAAATCGTCCACGGCGAACGACAGGAAGACGGCACCAAAGTCCTGATCGCTCCGGGAACCGGACTGGGAGAAGCCATTCTGTATTGGGACGGGAACCGCTATCATGCCTTGCCGTCCGAAGGCGGCCATGCCAGCTTTGCCCCGACGAGTGATCTCGAGATCGACCTGCTTCGGTATTTGCGCACGAGTTTTCTGCACGTCAGTTTCGAACGGGTGATCTCCGGAACCGGGCTGCACGGAATCTATCAGTTTCTTCGCGATACCAAGAAGAATGAGCCGACCTGGTTCGCCGAACGCCTTCCTACCGGAGACCCGCCGGCCCTGATCGCCCAGGCCGGACTCACCGGCAAACCTGAGATTTGCGTCCAGGCGTTGGACCTGTTCGTCTCGGTCCTGGCCGGGGAAGCCGGCAACTGCGCCCTGAAGACGCTGGCACGGGGCGGCGTCTATCTTGGCGGGGGGATCGTTCCGCAAATTCTCGACAAGCTGCGCGATCCGCGCTTTGCGCAGGCCTTTATCAGCAAAGGCCGGTATAAACGGTTGCTCTCATCGATTCCCATCCACGTCATCCTGAACGAGAAAGCCGCGCTGCTCGGTGCGGCATCCGTCGCCGCGGGCATGACCCCGGATTCGTCGACCCATCCATGACGCCTTCCCCAGAATCTCCCGATCCCCAGGAAACCGGCAAGCAGGCGGCCGGGGAGGCGGCCCTGGACTTCATTCGGGATGGAGCCCTCGTGGGCTTGGGAAGCGGGTCGACCGTGAAATATTTTCTTCTGGCCTTAGGCAAACGCGTGCAGGCCGGCCTACGGATTCACGGCGTGCCCACGTCTCACGAAACCGCGGCCTTGGCCAGGCAATTGCAGATTCCTCTTCTCCCGGAGGAAGAAGAATGGGACCTGGACGTGGCAGTCGATGGGGCGGATCAAGTCGATCCCCACTTTCAGTTGATCAAGGGCGGCGGGGGCGCCTTGCTGCGAGAAAAAATCGTGGCGGCTGCCGCGCGCAGGTTCATTGTCCTGATCGATCACACGAAATGCGTGCCCATGCTGGGTAAGCCCATGCCCGTTCCCGTAGAAGTGACTCCGTTCGGATGGCCGCAGTCCGCCCGACAACTTCGGGCGTTGGGCGGCATCCCGACGCTCAGAAAAAAACAGGGAGCGGTATTCGAGACTGACGGGGGCCATTATATTCTCGATTTTCTGGTGGATGAGATCGAAGACCCCGTTCAACTCGAAGCGCGACTCAATCGCATACCGGGAGTCGTGGAAAACGGGCTTTTTGTCAACCGGACCTCGACGTTGATCATCGGCTCACCCAACGGCGTTCGCATTCAAGACAACACTTCCTCCTCAACGTCTTCAGCCGGACAGGATTCCTGAAACGCCTTCCTCCCTGCTGCCCGTTTCCGGCAGAGAAAAGAACGGGGAGTGAGCCAATCGATTGCACGGCGAGAGGCAGGAGTGGTAACATTCTTCCGCTTCGGCGCAGCGGGGCTGTTTTTCAGAACACACAACTGCATGAAACTGGTCCCATCGTCTAGCTTGGCCCAGGACGGCACCCTCTCAAGGTGCAGACACGGGTTCAAATCCCGTTGGGACCACCATCTCCAGGCCATTCCTCCTGACAAAGGATCGGCTTTGAGCCGGGACGAGTTTCTGGGATGAACAAGACCTTCGTTGATCCTGCCCAATCGTCTTGCCCAAGCCCCCACCCTTGTGTCCGGCAATGTCGCCATCGAGAAGTCTGATGACGCGAGCCTTTCATGACGGGGCCGATGATGGACTCGAGGCCCTGGAAGCCCTCGATCCCGCACGCATTCATTCCTTTTCCGACCTGCTCATCGCGATGAAAAAAACCGCCTTCGGGGGGCGGCGGCTCGGGGAAGCCTTCGAAGTGCTCAAAGCCATGATCGAAGATCCCGACTGTTTTGTGGTCATGACGCTTTCAGGAGCCATGACCATTGCCAAAATGGGAAAAGTCATCTGTACCATGCTTGATCGAGGGATGGTTCAGGCCATCGTTTCGACCGGTGCATTGATGGCCCATGGCATGAGCGAAGCCGTCGGACAAACCCATTATAAATATCAACCGGTCATGGATGACGTCGAGCTGTTCGAAAAAGGGTACAATCGGGTCTATGACACGCTCGAAATGGAATTGAATCTGAACCACGTCGAGGAAGTGGCGGCGGCCACCTTGAACCGCCTCCAGCCCGAGGAACCGCTTTCTTCGGAACTGCTGAATCGGGAACTGGGCCGGACGCTGACCGAACAATTTCCCGGTCCGGGCATCCTCAAAAGTGCCTTCCTGCAAAGCGTACCGGTGTACATTCCCGCATTTACGGATTCCGAGTTGGGTCTCGATACGTCCATTTGGGCCATGAAAGATCATGGCCCGGCGCAATCGAGCGCGGCACCCAACGATGACCAGACGACGTGGGACCGCTTGCAACGCCATCGTCCTGCATTCAATCCGTTTCTGGATCTCAACAGCTATACCCGCAACCTGCTCGGCGCCAAGCGACTGGGCATCTTTACCATCGGCGGCGGCGTGCCCCGCAATTGGGCGCAACAGGTGCCTCCCTACATCGAAATCCTGAACATGCGGTTGGGCACCAACATCACTCCTCCCCGATTCCACTATGGCGTCCGCATTTGCCCGGAGCCCGATTATTGGGGTGGGCTCAGTGGCTGCACCTATCAGGAAGGCATCTCCTGGGGGAAATTTGTTCCCCCCGAAGAAGGAGGCCGATTCGCAGAGGTCTTGAGCGACGCCACCGTCGTCTGGCCGCTGTTGCTCATGGCCTTACTCGAAGGCCCCTCCTCGCCATCAGACTCGGCTCGCACATAACGCGATGCCCGACATCCGGAGGGCTGAAGGCAAAGACCAAAGGCCCCTGTTCGTCATGCCGGACCCCGATCCGGCATCCAGAATGAAAAGACAACGACCCTGGACCCACGCCTTCGCGGGAATGACGGACTGGCGCGTGCGAGGATGACGCAAAGACCCCCATCCGTCATGCCGGACTCCGATCCGGCATCCAGAACAAAAGGGAAAACCCTGGATCCCCGATTAAAAACGTTGGGGATGACGAAAAGGGCGTGTGCGGGAATGGCGACTGGGGACATGCGGGAAGGACGGACCGGGATTTTCTGGCATGATTCGGGCATGACGGAAGGAAGCGTCTGCTGGCGTGACGGATCGGACGTCGTGGCTCTTTCGACCAGGACTTGGAGTTCGGCAAGAGCGACTTGACAGACAGTCTCAGGCATTTCACACTGTAAGAAATGAGTTGCTGCATGAAAAAGGAAAGACTATGAAGACGTTTCCACCATGGAGGGGACCGCGGATGTCTCGGACAAAAATCATAGGCGGGCTGGCGATCACCATATTGAGCCTCGGGCTCGTGTCTATCGCCCTTGCACAGGCGACCCAGGCCTTTACCGAAGAAGACGACCGGGTGCGAGGCCGTCCCGAGGCCCTGGTCACTCTTTTGGAATATTCGGATTTTACCTGTGGATTCTGCGAAAAATTTTTCCAGGAAACCTGGCCGATTCTGTTTTCCGAATACATTGACACCGGCAAGGTCCGCCTCGTGTATCGTGATTTCCCGCGCGCCCTCAGTGGTCCGAGTGTCGACACCGCGTTGGCCGCACGATGCGCGGGGGAACAGGGACAGTATTGGGCAATGCACGATCGTCTCTTTTCGAGCAACCGCAAATTTTCCCCGACACACCTCCAGCAGCAGGCCGAAGCCCTTCGACTCGATGCAGGGCAATTTGCCTCGTGCTTTGAGGCGTCACGATACACCCAGGACATTTTTGCCGATCGGATGGAGGCAGGCGAACTGGGGATCCGAGGCACCCCTCATTTCATCCTGTATCTTACGGATCATCCGCAGGAAGCCGTGGTGATTCCCGGGGCCTTCCCCTACGAAGTCTTCAAAGAAGAAATCGACAAGCTGCTCCAAAAGGCATCTGCCCCTCAACGTTCTTCCGAGCCCCTGTAAGGAGCGGGGAATCCTGTCGCCACGACGTGTCCGTGGAAACCATCGCTCCCATCCTGGTCGGTTCCGAATGGCGTGAAACCCCCATACGTCGAGCGGTGAACAACCCGTTCACCGAAAATCCGATTGCCGACGTCTGCCTCGCCCAAGCCACGGACGTCGAGGAGGCCGTGAGCCTCAGTCTGAACGCCTTTTCCCGTCTCGCCCGTTCTGCTTCCCATACCCGGGCCACGGCACTCCACCGGCTCGCCACCAGGCTCAAGGAACAGAAGGAAGACTTCGCCCAAACGATCTGCCTGGAAGCAGGCAAACCCATCACCGATGCCCGACGTGAAGTGGACCGGGCGATTCAAACCTTTTCGATCGCGTGCGAGGAAGCCAAGCGGATACCGGGAGAAGTCATCCCGATGGACATCAGCCCGGGCATGGACCATCATCTGGGACTCGGGCAGCGCGTGCCGATCGGGCCGGTCCTGGGGATTACGCCGTTCAATTTCCCCCTGAATCTGGTCGCCCATAAGGTCGCACCGTGCCTTGCAGTCGGCAACCCCATTCTGCTCAAGCCTGCGCCGCAGACCCCATTGACCGCACTACGGTTGGGACGGCTCGTGCAGGAGCTCGATCTCCCGGAAGGAACCCTGAGCGTCCTGCCGTGCGAAAACTCCCTGGCCGAATCCATGGTCCGCGATCCACGAATTCACGCCTTGAGTTTTACGGGCAGCGCCACGGTCGGCTGGAGCCTGAAAGCCAAAGCCGGGAAAAAACGCGCCCTGCTCGAACTGGGCGGCAATGCTGCCGTCATCATCGAACCCGATGCCGACCTTTCTCTGGCTGCCCAACGCTGCGTGACAGGGGGATTTTCGTATTCCGGACAGACCTGCATTTCCGTCCAGCGCATTTACATCCACGACGAAGTGTATGACGCGTTTCTGGCCCGGGTCCTCCCTTTGGTCGAATCCCTGCCGACCGGCGACCCTGTCGATGATTCCACGGTCATCGGCCCCCTGATCGACGAACGCGCAGCCATCAGGGTGGAAACCTGGATCAGGGAAGCCGTGGATCAGGGCGCCAGGCTCCTCACCGGGGGAACTCGTGACCGGTCTCTGGTGCCTCCGGCGATCCTGACCGACGTTGACCCGGGCATGAAACTTTCCTGCGAAGAAGTCTTTGGTCCGGTCATCACCCTCTCTCGGTATCAGCATCTCGATCAGGCCTTCGAACTGGTCAATGACTCCCCTTATGGACTCCAGGCCGGTATCTTCACCCGCAACGTCGATTCGATTTTTCGCGCCTATCATGCCCTTGACGTCGGCACGGTGCTGGCCAATGAAATCCCGACGTTTCGGGCCGATCACATGCCCTATGGCGGAGTCAAGGATTCCGGACTGGGCCGCGAAGGCGTCAAATACGCGATCCAAGAACTCTCGGAACAAAAACTCCTGGTCTTGCACCTCGCTCAATAACCCATATCCCGACGGACCGTGCCCGTGGCTCGGATTGACCGTTGCCCCTTCATCCCCACGGCATTCCGGGGCAGAGGCAGGGACATGCCCGTGGCAAGTCCAAGAGAGCCGCGCTGGGGTGAGGGTAAGCAGGGCAGACCGCATCAGAAGAAGAGAGAGCGGTAACGGATACGATCTGACCCCCTCACCCCCAGCCCTCTCCCTCAAGAGGAGAGGGAGCGATCAGGGATCACAAGAAAAGCGGCTGCAACAACAACGGAGAAGTCCGGAATACCGTGGTGACAACGACTTGCGGGGTCCGGCGGCAATTTGTCACTATAGTTTTTTATCCTCCGGCACACCTCTCACGAAGAGAGCGCGATCATCCATGGTGAGCGAGCAGGAGGAGCTTGAAAATCCAGGCGGCGTGACGCCTCCAGGGCCACGTGCTATCTTTGGGAGGAGACATGGTTCCGACCCATATTTTTCTCACCCGAGGGGTTGGCGTTCATCGAGAAAAGCTTGCCTCGTTTGAAGAAGCCCTGCGAAGTGCCGGGGTGGCCTACTGCAATCTGGTCAGTGTGTCGTCCATCCTGCCGCCCAACTGCAAAATTATTTCACGGAAACGTGGAGAAAGTCTTTTGAATCCCGGTGAGATCACCTACTGCGTCATGGCCAGAAGTGAAACGAACGAACGCAACCGGTTGGTCTCCGCTTCCATCGGCGTGGCGATCCCCGAAGGCCGACACAAGACCTACGGGTACCTCTCCGAACATCACGCCTATGGGGAAACCGATGAAGAAGCCGGCGAATACACGGAAGATCTGGCGGCCCAGATGCTGGCCACGACGTTGGGCATTGATTTTGATCCGGACATCGCGTGGAAGGAACGCGAACAAGTGTTCAAGATGGGCGGGAAGATCGTTCGGACGCAAAACATTACCCAGTCGGCTATCGGCAAACCCGGGCTGTGGAGCACCGTCGTGGCCCTCGCGGTGTTCATCCCACTGGAAAACATTCCCAAGACCACGAAGAAACGACGCATCCGCAAGTAGCGGAAAACGCGCTTCCGGCCTTCACGGCTTTCCTATACGGAAAACTCCGCCCAGAGTACGGTATGGTCTGACGGAGTTTTCCCCTTCCTGGGCCTGATATCGACTTCAACGGTCGTACACCGACGAGCCAACGACTCGGTCGCGAGGATGTGATCGACCCGCCAACCCCGATTGGCCTTGAGGGCATCGGGTTGCCGATAATCCCAAAACGTAAACTGTTGCCGATCCGGGTGGAGACGCCGGAACAGATCCTCAAAGCCCCAGGCTACGGCGTGCCGATAGGCTTGCCGGACCTCATAATGAAAACAGACGTGATTCAGGTGTTTTTCCGGATGATGCACGTCGAGCGGGGCCGGAGCCACGTTCATGTCCCCGCACCAGAGCGCAGGCTCATCCGGAGACAGGTGACGGGCGAAATACCGGCGCAGCCGTTTGAACCACTCCAATTTGTATTGATATTTCGGATGGTCGATCCTGAAGCCCTGAGGAACATACGTGTTGACGATGGCAATGCCATCCACCAGGGCGTGAATCAGGCGTGGCCCCTCGTCCTTGCCCAATCCATACGAAATCCATTCAGGCTCGCTCCTGGTACAGAGGGCCACCCCGTTGTATCCCTTCATCCCACAAAACCGCACATGATAGCCCGTGGCGGCAAGTTCCCGGATCGGAAACTCGGAATCCTGCACCTTCGTTTCCTGAAGACACAGGACGTCCGGCGCATGGTTTTTCAACCACCGTTTCACCACGGACAACCGCTTCCGAATCGAATTCACGTTAAACGTCGCGACTTTCATGAACCATCTCCATGCTCCTTTCCAAAACGTTATGCTCAATGCACGGGCTTGGATCGGATCAGACGGGTTCCCCAGCAGGACCGTATCACGGGAAGATCGCGGAAGTCGATGTTCACGATGTCCGCGGTCCGGTGTGAGCAGCCAGGGTTTCTCAGGCCGGGTCTGGGCACAGCCGCGGCCAGGAAGGTCTGGATGCCGGATCGGGGTCCGGCATGACGGTTGGAGGGCCTTGCTTTGTCATTCCTGCACCCCTTCGTCATCCCCGCGCACGCCCCCAATCGTCATTCCCGCGAACGCGGGAATCCAGAGTCGTTGCTTTTTCCTTTTTTCCTGGATGCCGGATCGAAGGCATGACGGGCCATCACGGGCCCGCGCAAAGACCTGAGAACGGATTTGTCAACGAATGCATGAACGCCTACACTGAGGCTCTCATGGATTTGACCACCAAAGACATTGCCTTTCTGGCCGACACCGAGTTCTTCTCAGCCAAGGCACACATCTCCCCCAAAATCCGGCATCTGTTGGAACGGGTCCATGAAGCCTTTCGGCATGAACTCAAGGCCCATCGACTGCTGGTTCCGGATGGCTTCGACCCGGATGCCTGTCAATTCGTCAAAGGCGAACACCTGGAAGACTTCCCCTACCAATATCTGGACTACCCCAGATTTTTTACCAGAGACGTCAAATTTGCCTTTCGTTCACTCGTCTGGTGGGGCCATCACCTGGCCTTTGCCCTGATTCTCGAAGGCGGCCAGCTCCGGCGCTACAAGGAAAACCTCATCAACCGCTTTCCCTCCGTCGCGGATCGTGAGATCTGCCTCTGTTTGAGCCCTTCGCTATGGGAATGGAAACAGGGGCCCGGCTACACGCTGGCACTCACCCAGGGCCGACAGCCGGA
The DNA here is from genome assembly GCA_965221365.1 of Nitrospirales bacterium. GTDB lineage: Bacteria > Nitrospirota > Nitrospiria > Nitrospirales > UBA8639 > Bin75. The sequence continues at coordinate 1,007,826 of OZ244884.1, forward strand.
AGTGGCGGCCGTGTTGGCCCATCGGCCTTTTTTCAAGTTGGCTCGATTCGTGTCGTTCGATGATCCCGCGGTTCTGGCCGGCGAGGCTCATCGGCTGGCCCAGGAAGCCCTTTGCGCCATGCTGCCGGTGATCATCGAATAGGACACGTTTCACGTCTCTTCTTCGAGTCCCAACAACCGGGTTAACCGTTCCACGCTGTACCCGGCATCCTGATCGAGTCGGATCACATCGATCCCGGCCTGCTGAAACAGCGCGTCCGTCAGTCGTTCCGGCAAACTCGATGCCGTGCCGTCCGGTCGTCCGACGAAAATGGCTTTGACGGGCAGTTGGGTTCCCGGATGAACCACGACAAAATCCACCGTCACGTTTCGAAGGGTGCGCGCCACAAAACGCCTGAGCGCTTCGTCTTCAATGCGCAGACGCACGAGGCTTTTCAAAGGAATTTTCGCCAGCAACAGAAAGTGGTCGCGAACGGCCAGGAGCAGGAGGTTGAACATCGAGGCATCCGAGCCATTCATGAGCGGGCGAGGCTTCACCGAGACCCGATCAGCAAGCCCGTCGGTCCACACAGGCACGCCTTTGGCTCTCCGGAAACGCACCAGCATGACCAGCGCAAGCCCCGTCACCAGAATCAGCCCCGCCAGGAGTATCTGAAAGGCCAGAGAATGGGAGGCCAGGGCAAGCCAATCAGTCTTGAAAAAATCCATGCTTGCTCCGAACGCGCGTTCTTCCGGAAGCGAATGGATTCCGCCCCGGGGTCACCGTGCCCAGCACAACCGGAGACGTTGCGCCGGTAACCGACGGCAGGTTGGCGGGTACGCCCCTGATGGTCTCATGGGCAAACACCGCAAAGGCCATGGCTTCCAAAGCCTTGCCATTGACGCCGGCTTGCTCCATGGGCCTGACGTGACTCGAGACGAATTCCCGTTTCAAGGCTTGCATCAGCCCTCGATTCCGCACGCCGCCACCCCCGACCATTACCTCGTCAATGGTCCATGGCCCGGACTGACGAAGCGTTCGCGCAATACCCGCACAACTCGACGCCAGGATGTCCTCCAACGAGAGGTGATGACGCGCGGCGGCCTGCCAGACGTGCCGGATATAGCGTTCGCCGAATTCTTCGCGTCCGGTGGATTTCGGAGGGCGCCGAGCAAAGAACGGATGGCGCAGGAGTGCATGCACGAGCACGTCCTGTGCATGCCCGCGAGCGGCCAGACTCCCATTCCGATCCATCCGGCGTTGTCCCTGCGTAGCCCGTGTAATCAGCCCATCCAGCAGAAGATTACAGGGGCCCACGTCAAAAGCGACTACGTCTGCCAGGCTGCCTCCGCGCGGCAAATAGGTCACGTTCGCAATCCCGCCGAGATTGACGATCAGCCGCGACGTGGTCCGAGAGGCAAACAGGTGATGATGAACGTACGGCGTCAACGGAGCCCCTTCCCCACCTGCCGCCAGATCACGGGCGCGAAAATCAGCGACCGTGGTGATGCCCGTTCGCTCGGCAATGACCGAAGGATCCCCGATCTGCAGCGAAGAGCGGAACGATCCGATCCCGGACATCGACGTCTTCTGGGGACTGTGCCACACGGTTTGTCCATGAGAGCCAATGACGGCGATATCCCTGGCCGACAGGTTTGCCTGCCTGATCGTCTGGGTTGCCATGCGGGCAAACACCTCACCCACGGCCACGTGAAGCCGGCACACCGCGGCCACCGTACCGTTCCGAATGAGCGACAGGATTTGCTCTCGAATCGTTTGCGGATACGGGCGAGTCCGGTAGGCGAGAAGCGTGATGCGTAATTTGTAACGGCCGGGCCTGACGTCGACGATGGCACAATCCACGCCATCCATGGAAGTCCCCGACATCAACCCAAGGCATTTCATGAACGTTCACTCCCCTTCCTTCCGGAGAAACCCAGGCGCACGCGAGACAACGGATTGAATCATACCGCAGTTGGGAGGTGAATGGTACCTTGAGACGATGGGTCGTCCAACGCAGTCGAAGGCCAGGCTGAAGACGATGCGGCAACGTTTTCAGGTCTCGTCATAACGGGCTCCAACCCGGCATCCAGATGAATAAAGGAAAAAGCAAAAATACTGGATCCCCGATTACAAACGTCGGGGATGACGAATGGGGGTCTTCGCGGGAATGACGGAGTGGAGCAGGAATGACGATTCAAAGTGCCTCAACGTCATGCCGGACTCGATCCGGCATCCAGAAAAAAGAAAAAGCAACGACCATTGAACGCGGCAAACGTCCTTGCTTTACAACATTTCAAAAGATATATTTTTTTTATGAATTCCCGATCTCATACTCCGATACACGATCACGCCCACCACGACCATGCCGCCCATGACCATGCCCACCATGATCACACCAGTCACGATCACGACCATCATGACCATACCCATCATCATGGCTTGGGCGGGCATGATCATTCCGAAGAGTTGCGCAATGCCAGCAAGAACAGCCTGATCGCTGCTCTCGTCCTGATCGTCGGGTATATGTTCGCCGAGGTCATCGGCGGCATCCTGTCCGGCAGTCTGGCGTTGCTTGCCGACGCGGGCCACATGCTGACCGATGCAGCTTCCATCGGCCTTGCCCTGGTCGCCATGCAGGTCGCCGCGCGACGTGCGAGCACGGAACACACCTTTGGCTATCACCGTTTCGAAATCCTGGCAGCCCTGACGAATGCGCTCACGCTCTGGGCGATCGCCATCTGGATTGCCTTCGAAGCCTACGAACGCTTCCGGGAAGTACCCGAGGTGGAAGGCGGGCTGATGCTGACCGTAGGGACGATCGGCCTTGTGGTTAATATCGCGGCAGCCTGGATCCTCCACCGTCCGGCGGAGCACAGCGTCAACGTGGAGGGAGCCTTTCAGCACGTCATGGCCGATCTGATGGGGTCCGTCGGCGTCGTCATTTCAGGCAGCCTCATTTGGGCCTTCGGGTGGACGCTGGCCGATCCCATCATCAGCGTGGGGATCGGGATCCTTATCCTGGCAAGCACTTGGCGGCTCCTCGCCAAGATCGTCAACGTGCTGCTCGAGGGCACACCCAAACATATTGACGTCTACCGCCTGTGCAGCAAAATCGAAGAGGTGGAAGGTGTCACGCTGATCCACGACGTGCACGTCTGGACCATTGCGCCAAATTACGAAGCCTTTACCGCGCACGTGCTCGTCGATCCCGAGTACCGGGGCAACTTCGACGACCTGCGCCAACGCCTGAGGAAGATTGTCTCTCATGACTTTGGCATCGCCCACATGACGATCCAGTTGGAACGATCGATGAAAGAATGTACCGAAAATCACCACGTTGACCATTTGCTCGCCCATGCACGTCCGACGACCTGAACCAAGTGCATTGCCCCTTGTGCCCTGGAATTACGGGCTTGAGGCCGGTGATGAATGGACGCACCATGGAGAGGGCGACCAGGGAGATTCCATCGGAGTCTTACGTCTCGTGGGGCTCATGTTATCAACACGCCGGGGAGTGCAGACGCCGGCACAGGCCAAGAGGGGAGGACGCACCAATGAGTGATCACAAAACACATGTCCACGGCGACCATACCCATGGTCCCGATTGCGGACATACCGCGGTTCAACACGAAGGGCACACCGATTATTTGCACGAGGGTCACATGCACCACGTACATGAAGGGCATTGTGACGAGCACTCAGTTGGCGTCACGAGTCAGAATCCCGATGCCTGTACGCCGAATCATCAATGCGACGGACACGATGCCGAGCATCGACATGGTCCCGATTGTGGCCATGAAGCCGTTCCCCATGGCGATCATACGGACTATCTTGTCGGCAATCACCTGCATCATCAGCACGAGAACCATTGCGACGACCATGGGAGGTTATCGACCGGGGCCGGGGCCAGGGGCTGAGAGCCTGAGAACCGTTGTTCCGCGTCAGCGGCGCTCCGGTGCCTTGCAAAGAATTCGACCGAGAGCCCAGGAATCTCGTTCGCCATGATGGATTATTCCGACTCGCTGTTGCTGCTCACGGGGTACGCTCTTGTTATCATGGCCGCGTCCCTGGTTGGCGGTTGGCTGCCGTCCATCGTCAGGATGACGCATACCCGCATCCAGATTGCGATGTGTTTTGTGTCGGGATTGATTCTCTGTGTCGCCCTATACTATCTCATGCCCCACGCCATCATGGAACTTTCAGGTGAGCACACCATAGAAACGGCCGCGAGGTGGATGATGGCGGGCGTCGCCCTGATGCTCTTGTTGCTGCGCCTCTCCCCGTTTCACCAGCATGAATTCGGTGAGGCAGATGACCAGAACCGCGAGCATGCTCCCCACAAGTCCCACCAGGAGAATCCCGTGGTGCATCCGATGAGTTGGGCAGGGATCGCGCTGGGCCTGAGCCTGCACACGTTGACGGACGGAGTGGCCTTGGGCACCAGCATCCGGGCCGGGGCCTCCGACGGCACGGTCGGCGTCCTGGGCCTCAGCGTGTTCCTGGCGATTGTGTGCCACAAGCCCCTCGACGCCCTCTCCATTACAGGAACGATGCGGGCAGCAGGCCTCAGTTCGAGCCAGCGCAGGTGGGTCAACGTCGTCTTTGCCCTCATCTGCCCGGTAGGGGCTCTGTTGACGTTCTGGGGCGTGGGACTCTTCGGTCAGGGGGAAGACTACGTCGTTGGATGTGCCCTGGCGTTCGCGGCCGGCGCGTTACTCTGTATTGCGCTGAGCGACCTGCTGCCGGAAGTGCACTTCCACCGCCATGATCGCTTGAAGCTCACGCTGTCCTTCTTCTCGGGGATCGGCCTGGCCTACGTCCTGCACTATATCGAACCCAGTGCCATCCATGGCCATGGCGGGTAGCGGTGGCTCCTCACAGAATATCTGCGGACATCGAACGGCACGCGCTCGCAGAAAGAGACCAGGGCATCGTCACGACGAGAACATCGAAGACCGTCGTGCCAGACATGCAGGCGAAGAAACCGTCTGATGAGTAGGAGGCCTGACAGGAGGGAGTGCGCACACTTGGCCTGACGGAACAAAGAGCAAGCCCGGCTTGACGAGGAGGGACCGCACGCGACAGCCAACGGCTCCGCCAGAGACCGCGTTATTCGTCTGCGTGAGAGGAACGTGTCCGGCGATCCCACACCATGCCGGTCTGTTCCTTGGCACTAAAGCCAAGCGTTTCATAGAATCGCTGTTTATCACGAGTACAGAGCCAGAAGAGTTCGACGCGGCGGAGGGTCGGATGGGTCAGGATCCGTTGAATGATGTCCGTGCCGACGTCCTGCCCCTGGTAAGCCGAATCCACAATGACGTCCCAGATGGAGGCACGATACACGTAATCGGTCAGGACCCGGCCACAGCCGATCAACTGAGGCCCGTCCCACGCCGTGATGAACAGATCCGTCTGAAGAACCATGTGGGTGGTCTCGGCAACGGTCCGCCCACGAGCCCAGGGCACCCGGTCAAACAGGGGCAACAGCACGGCGGGGTCAAAATCCTTGTGGTCGGCATAGGTGATCATAGAGCATCTGGAGAACGGGTGTTCGTTTGTATTACACTAAATCCAGTCTAATTACCAGCAGGAGGCCACCCTCCTGTACATTATGAACGTGTCATCATAGCCAGTCGGGAACCCATCATGCCCATGCTCGTCAGAAAATGTCCGAAATGCGAAAAACTCTTCTGGATCAACGAACAGGACATCGACTATTCGGACCAGGATACCCTACGGGTCACCTGTACCCATTGCCGGCAAGTGCTGCGCATTCCGCTCGTGACCCAAGGCGCCAATGCCGGGGCCCCCAAAATGGGGCATTAAGCCGCGACTGCCGCAGAGCCGATGCGCGTCCCAACGTACGGTGGGCTGGACGTCAGAATGGTGGGCGGACCGGACCGTGAAGGCGGTGGAAACGGCCCCATGGTCATTCTCCTGCACGGGTTCGGAGCCCCCGGTGATGATCTGGTTCCCCTGTGGCCGATGCTACGGGTCCCGGAGGACGTACGATTCGCGTTTCCCGTTGGCCCGTTACGGCTGTTCGACTGGTTTCCCGAGAGCAGAGGATGGTGGATGCTCGACCTGGACCCGCGCGGACGAAAACGCGATCCCCACGTCGTGCCCGAAGGGCTGGCCCCTGCCCGTGACCGGCTGTGCGCCATGCTGGATGATCTCGAGCGGCACGAGGGGCTTCCTCCGGATCGCGTGTTTCTTGGCGGGTTTTCTCAAGGTGCCATGCTGGCCTGCGATACGGTTCTGCACAGTTCTCGCCCATTTGCAGGGCTCATCATGCTGTCGGGCAGTCTGATTGCAAAACACGAATGGGAGCAACGATGGCCTGCCCGGCAAGGCCTGCCCGTGTTTCAGAGTCATGGAACGGATGACCCCATCCTTCCTTACGAAACGGCCATCCAACTCAAGGACGCCTGCATCCGGCATGGGCTTGCCGTAAACTGGCATGAATTTCCGGGGGGCCATGAAATTCCCCAGTCGGTGCTGGACCGGCTCGGCCCGTTTCTCTGTCACGGTGCAAACTGAGGGAAAACGTTATCATCACCGGCAGCCACAAGCCCCGCCACGGCTTGGTCGCACTTCATAGGAGTCTGCATGTTCGCCACGTCCGGAGAGATCGTTGACTTCTTTCGGAACCGGGGACTCCAGGAAAGCGCCCAAAGTTACATCGGGTCTCACGCCAAGAGATATGCGTTTTTATTCGAGCACGTTGCCAGGGTTCGTGCGGCACTGACTCAGCCGGCCGTCACGATTCTGGACATCGGTCCTTCATTCTTTACCGAACTGCTGCGTCAGGCATTTCCACGAGATGCCGTCATCACGTTGGGCTTCGACTCTGAACAAAGTCGGGGAGGCCATTTCCCGCTCGGCATCCGTCACGAGCCCACGACCCACTTCACCTTCGACCTGAATGACTCGTTGGACCGGAAACGTTGGATTCAGGGTCCCGAGGCCGACCTGGTGATCCTGGCCGAAGTCCTCGAACATTTGTATACAAGCCCCCAACACGTGTTGCGCTTCGTCCGGTCACTCATGGCACCCGGTGGACATCTGTTTCTGCAAACGCCCAATGCCGCGACCCTGAAAAAGCGAATGAAGTTACTGTGGGGCGCCAACCCTTTTGAAATGATCAGAGAAGACAGAGACAACCCGGGCCATTTTCGGGAATATACAAGCCAGGAACTCCGGACATTGGTGAAGGCCGCGGGATTTGAAATCGTTACCGTCACGTTATCGAACTACCATTCACATGATTCCTCCAAATCGATCCTCAGCCGAACGTTCAGACCGTTGTTCAGTTATCCGAATTTCCGTCGCGGGATCACCATGACGTTACAGAACCCGAAGGAATGATCCCGCCCATCCGTCAAAGAGGCTGACGATACCACTTCGGGCAGCCTTGTCTGTGGGCACGACTCACCCCACCGCCCGTCAGTCAGCCCCCCGAAGGCAGACCCACGATCCGGCAGCATTGCAGAGAGGCGTTGTCTTCAGTATCATGGGGATCAACCTTATTCATCTCCCAACCCCGAGGTCAGGTCCAACATGATTACCCCGCAAACCTTAACGGAATACATCCGGCGAGTCTTAACCGATGCCATGGTCACCGTCACGGATCGTAAGGGAACCATGGATCACTTACACGTCCGGGTGGTGTCGGATACGTTCAAAGAGAAAAACTTATTAGATCGTCACCGTCTCATCTATCAAGCCCTGGACGAGCCACTGAAAGACGGAAGGATCCATGCGCTGGAGTTGACGGCGGAAACGACGGATGGCTCATAGGAGGAAAAACAACATGCCACATCCAATCGAAGAAGAGATTCAACGGGAATTGAAAGAACACCGAATCCTCATTTATGGAAAAGGGACCAAAGCCGCGCCTCAATGCGGCTTCACCATCGAAACCCTGGAGTTTTTCGAGCAATTCGGCTATCCCTACGAAATTATCAACGTGCTGGAAAATCCGGAAAAACGCGAAGCTCTGACGAAAATGACCAACTGGCCAACCCTGCCCAAAGTGTTCATCAACGGTCAGTTCTACGGCGACACCGACGTCCTGGGCCCCATGCAATCAAAAGGCGAACTGAAGCCTCTCCTGGAAAAGGCTTTTCAGACCGAAGAGTAGTTTTTACAGGACGTTACAATCCGGGAGCCCGGCTCTCTCAGCGCTCCTACCAGTCACGCCTCATTCGTCATGCCGGGCACCGACCCGGCATACAGGGAAACCACAGGCGCCAGTCGTCATGCCGGGCCTGACCTGGCATCCAGAAGAGTAAAGGAAAAACCCTGGATTCCCGCTTTCGCGGGAATGACGATTGGGGCGCGTGGGCATGACGAAGAGAGACTCCCAACCGTCATGCCGGACCCCGATCCGGCATCCAGGAAAACCACAGGTACCAGTCGTCATGCCGGGCACTGACCCGGCATCCAGAAAAGGAAAAGGCAACGACCCTGGATTCCCGCTTCCGCGGGAATGACGATTGGGGCGCGCGGGCATGACAAAGAGAGACTCCCAACCCTCATGCCGGACCCCGATCCGGCATCCAGAAAAACCACAGGTACCATTCGTCATGCCGGACTTGATCCGGCATCCAGAAAAGGAAAAAGCAAAGACCCTGGATTCCCGCTTTCGCGGGAATGACGATTGGGGCGTGTGCGGGACTGACGCAACGGCCCTTATCCTTCATGCCGGACTCCGATCCGGTATCCAGAAAAGGAAAAGCAAAGACCCTGGATTCCCGCTTTCGCGGGAATGACGATTGGGGCGCGCGGACATGACGAAGAGAGACTCCCAACCGTCATGCCGGACCCCGATCCGGCATCCAGGAAAACCACAGGTACCATTCGTCATGCCGGGCCTGACCTGGCATCCAGAAAAGGAAAAGCAACGACCCTGGATTCTCGCCTTCGCGGGAATGACGATTGGGGCGCGCGGGCATGACGAAGAGAGACTCCCATCGTCATGCCGGACTTTGATCCGGCATCCAGAAGAATAAAGGAAAAACCCTGGATTCCCGCTTTCGCGGGAATGACGGAGTTGGCGGCTGAACAAAAAAGGGGAGGCCTCTCTACGAGAGGACTCCCCTCTGATGATTCAAAAAACGTTTACTGAATGACCGTCGACTTGGCCCCAGCCGGATTCACGTTCACCCGATTCAAGGCTCCTTCGACTTCCGGCAAACGTCCGGCACCCTGAGAGGCTTTAATCCGCTCGCGGTTGGGATCGTTCACCTTATTCATGGAAGAGGTATCGGCAGTAGACGAGGCAGCGACCGAGGCTTTGGACCCCACGGCATTCGCTTGACCAGCATCATAACTCGTCCGGGTTCCATCGGCAGGAGAAGAGGTTTTTGCCGAAGGATACCCAGGATGAGAGGGCAACAGACCTGGATTCGCAAACGCCACTGAAACCATCAAGGCAGTACCCGCGCCAGCGAGAAGAAGAAGGCGAATACTTTTCATAATTCCGCTCCTTTGTTAAGACAGGTTATGGACGAATGAATTTCCGATCGACAAGTTCATGGTCACACAGGAAGGTGAATCTTATTCATTTTCACTAGGAGGTGTCAAGCACGAGTCCATTGATTGGCTTCCCGGGCCCGTCTGCGTTCGTTTTATCGCCGGCGTGGCGGTCGGCCCCGCCCCCGATAGGGTCTCCGAGGACGCATGGCCGGCAACGCAATGGTGACCAGCGTCCCTTCCTGCGGGCGACTGTCGATGGCAATACGCCCGCCATGTTCCTCCACGATTTTTTTCACCATCGCCAGGCCCAACCCCGTACCAGACCGTTTCGTTGTGAAATAGGGTTCAAAAATCTTTTCGCTCAATTCCTCGGGAATCGGGATCCCATCGTTATGAATGCGGATAACCATTTCAGGCTGGCGCCCGCGTTTCTGAGACACGGAGATGCGCAAATTCCCGCCAGATGCCATCGCCTCGAGCGCATTCGTAAAAATACTGAGAAACGCATGGCGGATCTTCTCCTGATCCCATCGCACCTGACCCAGACGGGCTGGAAATTCCTTCACCACCTCGATACGGCTCATTTTCAGGTCCGCGGCCATCGCATCCAGAGCCTCGTCGATCAGGACGGTGACGCGGCACGTGCGCCGGTCCAATTCGAGAGGCTTGGCAAAATCCAGGATGTCATTGAGCAGGACTTCCATCCGCATCAGATACGACATCGCCTCCTCAAGGGAGGTTCGGGTCTCCGGGTCGAGCGAACCTGCACCCGTCGCCTCTTCCAATTGGGCACGAACATGGCCCATGGGTTCACGAATCTCGGTGGCGAGAATGGAACTGACTTCATTCAGAGCCGCTTGCCGTTCCTGACGCCGGATATCCGGTTCCGAGACGTCAGGCGACTCCGGCGTGGGCTGGATGGACGCATCGGACGCAGAAAACACCGAGAGCTTCAGGGCAGGGTCTTCGAACAGTCGGGCCAATTGCGTCGTGATCGGTTCGAGTTTGCCGGATCCGGCTTCCGCGGAGTCATACTGGCCATCCGTCCTGGAGGCCAGGGTGAGCGTGCCGGCCACGCGGCCCCTCACCAAGAAGGGCGTCACGAACGTGCACCGGAACCGGTCACGGTACAACTGTTTATAATCCTGAAACCGTCCTTGCGTGGAGGCCAGGTTCTGATCGACGCGGGGCTTGCGATGCCGCACGGCCCACCCCGACGCGGATTCATTCACGGACAGGCGTTGACCCGGCAGCAGTTCTTTCTTATGTCCGGCCAGACAGCCCAGAACCTCCAGGGAGGCGGCCACCGGATCATACAAGGTGACCCAACCCCGATCGAACGGCACCAGGGACTGCGCCTCGGTCAGACTCTCGCCGATTCGTTCCTGGACGTGGGGCGAGGTATAGGTGCGCGTCGTCGAATCGGCGGCGTCTGAACTGGGGGTATCCGTCAATGGCTCATCGAGGACCCACGGGCGGGCCAGGAGCACGGCATGATCGAAAAGATTGGCTTCCTGCAATTGTTCGGTCAGCCGACGACTGACCGAGGCGATCGTGGTTTTTTCACGCTTCGTGAACGGCCGGCCCTCCTGTTTGCCCACGACCAGCACGCCATAGACCGTTTTCCCGTCGCGGAGACGCATCGCCAAAAGATGCTTGGACCCGGGCGTCACCATGCGAAACCGGATGGCCCCATCCTCCTGATCATCATGCCAGGGGAGACTCTTCCCCTCGCCTCCCGACAGGGTTCTGAGCACGGCGCGCACTTCCCGATCTGAAAACCCCTTGGACGCCTGCGGGACCAAAGGACCCTTGAGTTGGGTCATGACGGCAACGGTCGCATCCATGTCCAGCCCATTGACCGTCGTGGTTACAATCCGCTGAAGCGTCGTCTGCTTCGCAGGCAAAACAGGGTCCGCGGCTTTCTTTTTATTCATAATCGTGGGAAACAGACCAAGCAGGTACGTTCAATTGATGTGCCGAATGTTTCGTGGCCGCGAAGGAGAGACGACCATCTGCACGTGCCCGTGCTCAAAGAAGTTCACGATCCCGCTGACGAAGCTGATCAACACGGCCCCACCGACCGCGGACCAGAAACCATGCACGTGAAACCCCTTGACCAGCATGGAGACCAGCTCAAGCAGGAAGGCATTGATCACGACCATGAACAGGCCCAGCGTCACGACGATGAAGGGAGCCGAGAGCAGATACAGGAACGGCCGGACCACGGCATTCAGGATCGCCAGGACCAGCACACCGACCACGCCCGCGGCCAAGGAATCGATGGTCAGGCCAGGAATGATCTGGGACGCAACGAGCACCGCCACGCCCGTGACCAGGCAGCGAAAGACAAACCCGCTCATATAGGGATCTCCATTCCTTGCTTTCTAGGGAGCGGCGAGCGTCAGATCCAGAGACTGTTGTCGCCTGGTGACTTTATCGTTGGGATCATAAGCAGCCACAAACGTTTTCTTGGCGTTTTGTGCCGAAACTTCGACCGTTGCGCCGGCATCTTCATTATGCATGTGCAGGAAAATTTCATAATACCCGGCATCGTTCGTCTGGCCGGAAGCGCCATGCCCACCCTTGACCTGGGGCATGGCACGAACCTTGACCTGGGGCACCCCCTGTCCCGACGCATCGCGCACGTACCCGAACACCGTAAATCCGTGCTGGACGTTGGATTTCACAAAGATGGGTTTCGGCGTCTTCGCCGTGGGATCCTTGAGCGTGGAGAGATACGTCGCGAGCGCCAGCACCTCTTCCTCCGTCATCAACTCCTTGTATTTATCCGGCATCCTGCCCTTCTTGTGCTCTTCCTCGAACCCTTCCGCATACAGGTACGTGGAATCGAACACTTTCTGCCTGATATCCTTGACCGTCAAAAAGCTGCCGATGTTGTCCAGGATCGGCCCACGTTTTTTCACGCTTCCCTTGCCCCCGATCTTGTGACAGTTGTAACACTCGTACAGATCATAGACCTCGGCCCCACGCTCCACGACCGTAAGTCCGTCCGACGCCTGAGGGGATTCCACCGCGGCGACCGCCGGGGCGAACCGACTGAGCCGCGCGACCACCGCTTGCGAATCATCATGAAGCGATCGGACTCGCTGGAGCAACGTCTCCACCTTGTCCCGCTCGGCCATCACCATTGCATGCTTGCGTTTCAGCAGTTTCTGGATTTTCCCCTTTTCCACGTCCGGATCATATTGGGGCCAGGATGACGCCCCACCGATATAAATCGCAGAGAGCACGAGATAGAACCCAATCAGCGCCGCCACCGCGGGCCACCCCGAAAGCCTGGGCATGGACGGGGCATCCAGCAGCAGAAACACCGCAAGCCCCAACCCCACGTAGGCCACAAACATCGCTTGAAACACGTGGGGAAACCCCAGGGCTCCGCTCCCGAACCAGGCGACCAGGGCCAACACGGCTGCCACACCGATTTTTTTCATGTCCGCACGCCTCTCCTCTTAACAGCGGGAACGTGTTTTCGAAAACAGGCACAAGCCTGCCCGGAGCATGCTGGGGCTTTCCTGCTTCTCCTATCTTATCTGGGCCGGAGACTGGATACAAGCACTGATTCAGTCGTTTCCGCCGTTCCGGACCCACCCTGGCCTGACTCTCCGTCATGCCGGGCCTGATCCGGCATCCAGAAAAACCACCGGTGTCAGTCGTCATGCCGGGCTTTGACCCGGCATCCAGGGAAAGAAAGGGGAAAGACCCTGGATTCCCGCTTTCGCGGGAATGACGTAATTGAAAGCTGGAACTCTTCCATTCGTCATGCCGGGCTCGATCCGGCGGCTTGGCCATTGAAAGCGGAAGCACGCAAGCGTCGAAGTTTCAGGAGGGCCAAGGCCGTCACGGGAACATAGATCAAGCACCCCACCAGACCCAACAGCCGTTCACCGATCCAGAACGTCATCACCAGATTAAACAGCAACACCCCATAATACAGTCCACACCCAAGCCATACCTCCCCGGCCGGAATCGTGCGAGGCAACGCAGGCAGCGCCCCGCTCCACCGATCCACCAACCAGTATCCTCCCATCGAGATCAATCCCACCACGAACCACCCGACGAAATTGGCCAAGGGAACGCCAAAATACACGCCGGGATCGGGGTACCCGTAAATTTTCCCCAAGAACCATCGGTCCCCTCGAAGAGCCACAGGATCGATCACGATGTCGATAAACATAAAAAACAGACACGTCAGGCCAATCACCGGCCAGGAGAGCGACTCGTGCGCCAGCAACCGCCGGCCGGATGCCGACGACGACACAGGCAGGACGAACCAGAGGGCCAGACAATAACTCGCATACAACAAAAACGTGAACGACAGCGAATCCATGAACGGAACATTGGCAAGGTACAACTCGTCGCCTACGGTGGAAGCCGTATAATAATAGTCGCCGAAGGGGAACCCGATACGGGTCGAGGAAAATTCGCAGACAAAAGCCGTGAGCCACGTCACGGCGAACAGCGCCCCGGTACGTTTCCATCCCAACAACCGGGAGGCCGCCACCAGTGCCACGCCCAAAAAGAAAAAGACGTAGGGCCGGAGCAGGAGAGTCTTCCACAACAGAAGAGGAACATCCACGAACGTCACCGGATTCGGGATTCCCGAGGACGGTTCACGACTTCGCTCACAGAATCAACGGGGAACCACGTCACGTCAGAGAGCACTCCTGCCTCCAACTCCGTCATTCCTGCATGCCCCTTCTGCACCCCACACGCCCCATCCGTCATACCCACACGCCCCCAATCGTCATTCCCGAGAAGCCCCTCCATTCGTCATCCCCGACATTTTTAAGCGGGGATCCAGGGTCTTTTCTTTTTCCTTTTTCTGGATGCCGGATCAAGTCCGGCATGACGAAGGAAGAAGGTGTCCAGCTCCCCTTACCGTCATTCCCGCGAAAAGCCTGCCCTCGACATCCTTAATCGGGGGCGGGAATCCAGGGCCTTTGCTTTTTCCTTTATTCCTCTGGATGCCGGATCAAACCCGGCATGACGAATGGTGCCTTTGGTTTTCCTGGATGCCGAATTGAATCCGCCATGATGGGCGCCTACGATGGGACATCAGGCATACCGATGATCTCGAAACCATTTGACCGCCTTTTCCAGAGCCACTTCCACCGGGGTCTGGGGCAACCCCAGGACCCGAACGGCCTTGGAGCAATCATAATGCATCACGTACTTGGCCATGCGGACGCCGTCAAGCGGAATGCGCGGGGTTCGATGCGTCACGTGATCCGCCATCCACTTGTTGAGATGGGCCAGGGGCAGGACCAACGCCCGGGGGAGCTTCAGCCTCGGCATTCTGACGCCCGTCAAGCGGCTCAGGATCTCGAACACCTCCTTCAGCATCAGGTTGCGACACCCGAGGATGTACCGCTCCCCGACGTGCCCGTGCTCCATGGCCCGGAGGTGCCCTATGGCCACGTCATCCACGTCGATGAGATTCAGACCGGTTTCAAGATAGGCCACCATGTGCCCTTTCATAAAATCGACGACGATCTGTCCCGTCGGAGTCGGCTTCACGTCGCATACCCCCACGGGAGCCGAGGGATTCACAATCACCACGGGCAATCCCGCCTTTGCCGACTTCACAACCTCCTGCTCGGCCAGATACTTGGAGCGTTTATAATCGCCCGCCATCTGGGTCGGAGGAACCGGCGTCTCTTCGGTGCCCGGGCCTCCGCCTTGGGGCAACCCGATCGCGCCGATCGTACTCGTATACACCATGCGTTCGACGCCCGACTCCTGCACCGCAGCCAGTAACGCCTTGGTCCCTTCGACGTTCACTTTGTAGAAAACGGAAGGGTCTTGGCTCCACAGCGCATAATACGCCGCCACGTGGTACACCTGCCGACAGCCGCGAAGAGCCGACTTGAGAGAAGCCGCATCGGTCAGGTCCCCGGGCACGGTCTCGATCGCCAGCCCATCCAACGCCCGGCGATCCGCTCCAGGCCGGACCAATCCCCTGACCTCCGTGCCGGCCTGCATCAACGCCCGCGCGACCGCGGACCCGATAAAACCCGTCACCCCTGTGACCAAGACTTTCATGATGAAGAGAAAATCGGGAATGCTGGAAGCCAGGACGGGCACACCGGCTGCGGGAAGAACTCGTCGCCTGCTCGTTAATGGTTGCGATCGACGATATAGCGGGCAATCGCTCGCAACGGATCGGCCTTCGCATCAAACCCATCGAGTCGCCCGATCGCGCGGTCGGCGCATTCCTGCGCGAGCCGAGCCGAAGCCTCAAGTCCATAGATCGACGGATACGTCTGCTTCCCCCGTGCATCATCCGTCCTGGCGTCCTTGCCCAACTCCTCCCGCGTCCCCGTCACGTTCAACACGTCATCCGTAATTTGAAAAGCCAGGCCGATATCTTCGGCATAGCCGGTCAGGTGCTCGAACTGCGTCACGCCGGCCCCGGAGAGAAGGGCCCCGACCCGCACCGCGGCACGGATCAACTTGCCGGTCTTATGCACGTGAATCGTCTGCAAGCCCGCCAGGTCCACCGGCTGATTCTCGGATTGAATATCCAGCACCTGTCCACCCACCATGCCCGTGTTCCCGGCTCCCAGCGCAAGCTCCTCGATAATCCGGACCTGACGCAACGGATCCAGATCCGTCACCAGATCGGCCCGGCTGCACCACTCAAAAGCCATGGCATGCAACCCGTCTCCGGCCAAAATGGCGAGGGCTTCACCATAGACTTTGTGATTCGTGGGTCGCCCGCGGCGAAAATCATCGTTGTCCATCGACGGCAAATCATCATGAATCAGCGAATACGTATGAATAAACTCAAACGCGCAGGCCACGGGGAGCAAGGACGCCGGGGCATGGCCAATCGCCTCAGCCGTGGCAATCGTCAGGACGGGCCGGATCCGTTTCCCTCCGGCCAACAGGCTATAGCGGATGGCCTCGTGCAGGATGGCCGGTGGCGTTCGCGGGTCGGGAAGATGCGTTTCCAGATAGTGATCAACGAGGTTCCGCTTTTCGTCGAGATAGTGCCCAATATCCACGAAGCGCCTTTCCGAAAAGATTCGAGCCGTGAGAACCTAACAAAGGCCCGGAAACGTGTCAAACCCAGGCCGGGGGAAAGGGGCATGACGAAACATTTGTCAGGCCCTCGATCTTCTGGCTATACTTCATACCCATGAGTATTCGGAAAGGCGCAGGTGAATGGGAACCGCTCCTCCTGGGCATCGAGCCCGAGACCTGCGGAGTCTGCCAGCAGGTTTTATATCGAAACACCACCATGCTCAAAGGAGGATGGGAACGCTGTTCGGTGTGCCATCGATTCGTGCATTATGCGTGTCTCGTGAGCGGCAAGGTGCAATTCCTCAAGCGCCGTCCCCGCGTGTGTCTCAACTGCGCGCATACACTCGCACCATCCGTAAAACAGCCGTAGGCCCGTGAACGCGATTCCGGACGCAACGGGACTCTGGAAATTACCCCTCTCCGCGCTCGTCTACCTCGTGCTGGCCGTCATCCTCTCGGCGTGGAGCGGCTTTTTCACGATGGACTTCCTGCTCAGCGGGATCTACACCTGGCCGCGTTCGAGTCGCGTCGTGACCCTCTCCGGTGCAGTCGTCATCCTGGTCTATGAATTCATCTACAAAGAGCATCAGGCCCGGCACGCCGCGATGACGGGCATCCCGCCGCTGAAAGTCGTCGTGTACACGTGCATGCTTCCCTACATGCTGGGCACGCTGGCCCTGTTGGCCCTGATGAACCTCGGCTGAAGAGCAAAAGACAAACCCTTCATACAAGGCGTCCTTCCCCGCGCCCTCTCCGTCATTCCTGCGCACGTCCTCTTCGTTATACCCGCGCATGCCCCAATCATCATTCCCGCGAAAAGCCTGCCCTTTCGTCATCCCCGACATTTTTAATCGGGGATCCAGGGATTTTTCTTGGTCTTGTCTTTCAGTCTTTCTGTCTGCCGGGTCAGGGACCGGCATGACGAATGGAGGCCCTTGAATCGTCATTCTTGCATACGCCCCAAGAATGAGAAACCGGGACAAATGGGAAAGGAGTCGCAACGGCCTATGTAACACATTGACATGTGTCGTTAACCTCGGCATGATGATAGCCATGATTAAGACACAAATTTATCTCCCGCAAGAAGACTTGGAAGCCCTCCAGCGAACGGCGAAGCGATCGGGTCGCAGCATAGCCGACCTTGTTCGAGAGGCGATTCGTCGCGTGTGGCTGCGGCCGACCGCAGATGGCCCCGTCGCGCTGTGGGATGGCACCCCGACCCGTACATCCATCGAACACGACGTCGTCTACGACAAGCACTGATTCCTCTTTGTCATCACCACGCGACCCCAATCGTCATTCCCGCGAAAGCGGGAATCCAGAGTCGTTGCTTTTTCCTTTTTCTGGATGCCGGGTCAAGCCCGGCATGACGGTTGGGGGCCTGTGCGTCATTCCCAGATGCCCCAGTCCGTCATCACTGCGAAGACCACCAATCGTCATTCCCGCGAAAGCGGGAATCCAGAGCCTTTGCTTTTCCTTCTTCTGGATGCCGGATCGGGGTCCGGCATGACGAATGGAGCCTTTGGGTTTTTCTGGAGGCCGGATCAAGCCCGGCATGACGGTGAGGGCCTTGAATCGTTATTCCTGACGCGCCCCATCCGTCACACCCGCACACGTCCCCGTCCGTCATTCCCGCGAAAGCGGGAATCCAGAGTCGTTGCTTTTTCCTTTTTCTGGATGCCGGATCGGAGTCCGGCATGACGATTGTGTCCATTCAGTCCTTTTTTGCACCTTTTATCATCCATTTCGCATCTTTTGTGCTCCTTTTCGCATCTTTTGTGCTCATTTTTGAATCTTTTATGCTCCTTTATGCCTCTTTTGTCGTCCCATGTGCTACCTCCGTCATCCCCGTGCCCCAATCGTCATTCCCGCGAAAGCGGGAATCCAGGGTCGTTGCTTTTTCCTTTTTCTGGATGCCGGGTCAAGCCCGGCATGACGATTGAAGCCTTTGGGTTTTTCTGGAGGCCGGATCAAGCCCGGCATGACGGTGAGGGCCTTGAATCGTTATTCCTGACGCGCCCCATCCGTCACACCCGCACACGTCCCCGTCCGTCATTCCCGCGCACGCGGGAATCCAGAGTCGTTGCTTTTTCCTTTTTCTGGATGCCGGGTCGGAGCCCGGCATGACGATTGTGTCCATTCAGTCCTTTTTTGCCCCTTTTATCATCCATTTCGCATCTTTTGTGCTCCTTTTCGCATCTTTTATGCTCATTTTCGAATCTTTTATGCTCCTTTATGCCTCTTTTGTCGTTCCATGTGTTACCTCCGTCATCCCCGTGCCCCAATCGTCATTCCCGCGAAAGCGGGAATCCAGGGCCTTTGCCTTTTCCTTTTTCTGGAGGCCGGGAGTCCGGCATGACGGAGGGAGGTGCCGAATCGAGTCCGGCATGACGACTGGTGCCTGTGGTCTTTCACAGATACCGGGTCAGGCACCGGCTGGTGATCAGGAGGCTTGCTCCTCCCGCAACACTTGGGCC
Organism: Nitrospirales bacterium; assembly: GCA_965221365.1. GTDB lineage: Bacteria > Nitrospirota > Nitrospiria > Nitrospirales > UBA8639 > Bin75. The sequence goes on from OZ244884.1 coordinate 1,026,816, forward strand.
GTCCAGGACGTGCCGGATCGAATCAACTCGGCCGGCGGGCCTTCTTCCACGATCTTCCCGCCCGCGTTGCCACCCTCTGGGCCCAAGTCCACGATCCAGTCCGCGTTTCGGATCACGTCCAGATTATGCTCGATCACGAGCACAGTATTCCCGTGTTCGACCAACCGGTTCAACACGTCGAGCAGGCGTTGAACGTCCGCAAAATGCAACCCGGTCGTCGGCTCATCCAACAGATACAGGGTCCGGCCCGTGGCCCGCTTGGACAGCTCACGACTGAGTTTCACGCGCTGCGCCTCGCCGCCGGACAACGTCGTGGCGGACTGCCCGAGCTTGACGTAGTGCAAGCCCACGTCCACCAACGTGCGCAGTTTTCCGGCAATCGCCGGGATGTGCGAGAAAAATTCCAACGCCTCCGCCACGCTCATATCCAGGACGTCCGCAATGCTCTTGCCCTTGTACTGGACGTCCAGGGTTTCACGATTATACCGACGTCCTTTACACGCCTCGCAGGTCACGTACACGTCCGGCAAAAAATGCATCTCGATTTTGAGCAGCCCCCCGCCCTCGCAGGCCTCGCACCGGCCGCCCTTGACGTTAAAGCTGTAGCGTCCGGGCCGATACCCCCGCACACGCGACTCCGGCAGCCCGGCGAACAGATCACGGATAAAGGTAAAGAGCCCCGTGTACGTCGCGGGATTGGAGCGCGGCGTCCGGCCGATTGGCGACTGATCGATATCGATCACCTTATCCAAGGCCTCGACGCCCTTCAACGCCTTGCAGCCTTCCAGCCTGGGTCGCGGCTGCAACAGCACCTGGGACAGCGAAGGAAACAGGACTTCCAGCATGAGGGTACTCTTGCCGGACCCGGAGACGCCGGTGACACAGGTCAGCAGCCCAAGGGGGATTTTGGCCGTCACCGATTGCAGATTATGCTTATGGGCGCCGATCACGGTGAGAAACGTATGAGCCTGGCGGGTGCGGGCCGGCAGCGCGACCCGTGCCTCCCCGCGCAAATACTGCCCGGTCAGTGAGTCGGGATGCCGCATCACCTCCGCGGGCGAACCCTGGGCCACGACGGATCCGCCGTACACGCCGGCCCCGGGTCCCAGATCGAGGATATGGTCGGCCACGCGCATGGTCGCGGCATCATGCTCCACCACCAACACGGTATTGCCCAGATCGCGGAGCCGGAGCAAGGTTTGCAGCAACCGGTGGTGATCACGTTGATGCAGGCCGATACTCGGCTCATCCAGGATGTATAACACCCCTACCAGCCCCGACCCGATCTGCGTGGCCAGTCGAATGCGCTGCCCTTCCCCTCCCGACAGCGTCGCCGCCGCTCGATCCAACGTGAGATACTCCAACCCGACGTGGAGCAAAAACTCCAACCGCTCCCGGATCTCCTTCAGGATGCGACGGCTGATCACGCGCTCGCGTTCGTTCAGGGCCAACCCTGAGAAGAACGCCTCGGCCTCGCGGATCGACAGGCCCGTGACGTCGGCGATGGAGTGCCCACCGACCCGGACGGCCAGACTTTCCGCGCGCAGTCGCGTCCCGTGACAGACCGGGCAGACGTGGGCGGCGGAATACTCCTGCCCCTCCGGACACGCGGCGACTTCATAGCCGATCCCATCACATGCGGGACAGGCGCCATGCGGGCTGTTGAACGAAAAGACCCGTGGCGCCATTTCCGGATAACTCACGCCACACGTAATACAGGCCAGCCGTTCGCTGTAGAGCACCATCTCGTCGTTGCCCGTCAGAACCCCGACCAGGCCCTGAGCCAATTTCAAGGCCGTCTCCACCGAATCCGCCAGCCGCCGCAGCAGGGCCTCCTCGTCCTTCATGACCAGGCGATCCACGACAATCTCGATCGTATGCTTCCGTTTTTTATCCAAGGCGATCGGTTCGTCCAACCCGACGATCCGGCCATCGATTCTGGCCCGCACGTAGCCTGCACGCCTGGCCTCGGCCAACTCCTTGCGATACTCCCCTTTACGCCCGCGCACGATCGGCGCGACGATCTGAAACCGCGAGCCCACGGGCAACGCCCCGATGGCATCGACCATCTGCTGCACGGTCTGGACCGTAATCGGCTGCCCGCACCGGACGCAAAACGGTTGGCCCACTCTGGCAAAGAGCAGGCGCAAATAATCATAAATTTCCGTGACGGTCCCCACCGTAGACCGGGGATTATGGCTGGTGGTTTTTTGTTCGATGGAAATGGCGGGCGAGAGGCCTTCGATCGAATCCACGTCGGGCTTGCCCATTTGTTCCAGAAATTGGCGCGCGTAGGCCGACAACGACTCGACGTACCGCCGCTGACCTTCGGCATAAATCGTATCGAAGGCCAACGAGGACTTGCCGGACCCACTCAACCCGGTCACCACGACCAGGCGATCGCGAGGGATCACCACGTCGAGATTTTTCAGATTATGCTCACGCGCCCCTTTGACGTGAATGTACTGGCTCATCACCCGAATCCCTGGTCAGAACACGGCACAGAATCTTGAGTATACCACACCTGCCACAGCCGAGCCCCACCCGTCGGGCCGGAACTGACTCCTTCCCGTCATGCCGGCCCCCAGAAGACCACAGGCGTCATTCGTCATACCGGCCCTCGGAAAACCAAAGGCTCCATTCGTCATACCAGACTTGAGCCGGCATCCAGAAGACTGAAAGAAAAGACTCTGGATTCCCGCTTTCGCGGGAATGACGATTGGAGCGCGTGGGCATAACGAAGAGAGACTCCCAACCGTCATGCCGGCCCCCAGAAGACCACAGAGCACCAGCCGTCATGCCGGACTCCGATCCGGCATCCAGCCGTCTTTTTGCTGCGTTCATGGCTGAAACGGGTGCGTTCATTTGATTATGCGCAGACCGTCCGTTACAATCACAGAGGAAGACGGGACACGGGAACTCCGCCACAATGGAGCAGAGCCATGATCTGCATTCCCGTTCACCAGGCGAGTCTTTTACCAGACCGGGAGGGAGAATTCCATGCGCATACTGGCAATGATCGGATTGGCCGTCATGGCAGGGATCGGGGCGCCAGCCACCGACGCGGCGGCCAAGAAATACGAACTCACGAGAAACAACATACAAAAACCCGCGGAGATCGACAGCACCACCGTCTCCCTCTACGGCGTACGCTTGGGGGACTCTGAAATCGACGCGGTAGAAATGCTGATCAACGAAAAAATTTCCGGAGTTCGCGCCGAGCAGGAAGGCGTCTTCATATTGTTGTGGGATCAAGCGAATCCGACAGGGGCCATGGCCGGCATCCGGATCATGGACGGCCGCGTCGATCTGATTTTCATCAACAACCGCTTCGTTCATAAAACCCGAGGCATTTTCCGCCGGGTCCTCACGGCCCAGAGCGCACAGGAAATCCGGGAACTGTTAGGCCCCGAAGAATTCGGGGATGAAAACGTCATGGGAGCCATGCTGCACTACCAGAATCAGGGATTTCTCGTGAACTACCTGGGGCGGGACATCAACGTCGAATTCCAACTTCCCTAACCGCTCTCACGAATCGAGGGTGGCGCACCGCTCCCGTGCCGAACCGGCCTTCCCCATCATGGAAGATCGCATCGTCACCAACCACCTCCTGGAAGAAGAACAACGCAGCGAAGGCGCACTGCGGCCCCAGACCCTGGACGACTACATCGGGCAGGCGCGCATGAAAGAATCGTTGCGGGTCTGCATTCAAGCGGCACAACGCCGGAGCGAGCCCCTGGACCACGCCATCTTCTACGGCCCCCCCGGCCTGGGCAAAACCACCATCGCGCACATCATCGCCAAAGAAATGGGGGGCGGCATCCGCTCCACCTCCGGCCTCGCCCTCACCCACGCCGGCGATCTCGCCGCCATCCTGGCCAATCTGAAGCCCTATGACGTCCTGTTCATCGACGAAATTCACCGCCTGCCCGCGTCCGTGGAAGAAGCCCTCTATCCGGCCATGGAAGACTGCCAGATGGACCTCGTCATCGGCCAGGGCCCGGCCACCCGCACCATGAAGTTGGACCTGCCCCCCTTCACCCTGGTGGGAGCCACGACCAAGGCCGGGGCCTTGACCTCCCCACTGCGCGAGCGCTTCGGCTTGGTGTACCGGCTCGACTTCTATACCGCAGAAGAATTGGAACTCATCGTCAACCGGTCGGCGGGCCTGTTGAACGTGGCCATCGAACCAGAAGGAGCCGCGGAAATCAGTGCACGGGCGCGCGGGACGCCACGAATCGCCAACCGACTGATCAGACGGGTCAGGGACTTTGCCGAAGTCAAAGCCGAAGGCGTCATTACCAGAACCGTGGCCCGGGAGGCCCTGGACTGGCTGGGAGTGGACGAAGCGGGATTCGACGAAATGGACCGAAAAATCCTGTTGACCATCCTGGAGAAATTCAACGGCGGCCCGGTGGGAGCCGACGCCCTGGCCACCGCGGTCAGGGAAGAAAAGGCCACGCTCGAAGACGTGTACGAACCCTTTCTCCTCCAGGCCGGCTACCTGGACCGTACCGCCCGTGGCCGGCAGCTCACGGCCAAAGCCTTCCAACACTTTGGCAAACACAACGACCTGTTCGACGCCCAGACGGGGTAAGAAAAAGGACACGGGTCACAGTCCGTCATCCCCGAAAACGTCCAGTCCGTCATTCCGCGAACGCCCTCTTCGTCAGCCCCGACGTCTTTAATCGGGAATCCAGGGTCTTCGCTTTTTCCTTTTTTCTGGGTGCCGAATCAAAGCCTGCCCCTGACTTTGATCAGGGGTCCGGCATGACGAATGGAGCCTGAGGTTTTTCTGTAGGCCAGGGGTCCGGCATGACGTTGAGAGCCCCCTTCGCACACGCCCCCGTCCGTCATTCCCGCGAAAGCGGGAATCCAGGGTCTTCGCTTTTTCCTTTTTTCTGGGTGCCTGGTCAAGCCCGGCAGGACGAATAGGGTGCAGGGGCGGGTCTCAAAACTGCCTGACAAATCGCATTTCCACGCGGTTGCGCTTGAAATCCAATGTTTTCGCATTGGTCGTACGCACTTCGTTTGAAAACAAGACCTGGGGGCTGAAACCGTACACGGTCACCGCGCGATTGAGCAGCGACGCCTGCAAGATCCGGGTTTGGTCTTCGCGCGGAGAACCATCCGTGATAAAGGGCTCCCACCCGCTATTGTAATCATCCCACCGAAATTCGGCACTGGCACCCACGGTAAAGCCGAACGGCAACGCCACGTTCGTGCCTACCCGGGTCCAGTACCCGGTACTGCTCCAATGCGCCTGAGCCAACTGCTGCGAATAGCCGGCCAATCCGTTGAATTGCACGTTGGGCAAAAAGGCATAAGAAGCCCCCAAGGAAAGCACCGTGACTGGCCCTTCCAGTAACTTGTTCTGCTGGTACGTACGATCCTGCCAGGTCACTTGCCCGTTCAGCCGGAGCCGAGGCGAGAACTGGTCCAACACCTCCAGGCGCAGGCCCAAATCGTAATTGAAGCTGTAGCCCCCGAACCAGCGTTGATTGGCCGTCGCCAGGAGGCTGGCTTCGGTGCTCCGGCTCACGAACCAGCGCGGCCCCGCGTACAGACCCACGAACGTCTGGTCGAAGGTTTGCCCCTTATACTCCCGATGGTTGACGTCGAACCCCGTGCGCAGCCGCAGGCGGTTTCCCAGGGGATACTGGTATTCAGCCCCGCCCCAGCCCACCACGCCGATATCGGAACTGGCTTGGCTGGAAGCACTCCGGCGAAACGGCAGGTTGTTGATATAGATGATCTGGGCATCCGACGCAGCGTTGATGTTGGTATCGGGCGCAAGGGAGAAGCCGAAGTACCCGTTCCAACGACGCCGGGCGCGCATGATGCTCAAAAACTGGTTGATATTGTCCACCACGGGCCCTGGCTGCGGCGTCGACAAAACCAGATCGAACTGATCCTGGGCTAGCCCATCCTCCTGCTTGTAAAAAAAAGCCCGTGCCAACTCGAGACGAACCCGCACCAGGGCGGGGTGATCGACCAGAATCGTGAACAACGCCGCGATGGCCTCGTCCAGCAGCCCTTCCCGTTCGGCTTCGAGGGTTTCCCGGCCCTGCGAATGCTGGATCGCCGCCAGGCCCAAGAGAAACAGCACATTCGTATGTTTCGGATGAGCCTTGGCCAGCGGGCGCAACACGGCCAGGGCCTCGGCAAAGCGGCCAACCTTGATCAGCATCCGCGCAGCAATCTGACCACGTTCAAGCGACGCCTTCTCCGAAACATCGGCCGCATACAGCGTTGGCGTGATGCTGAGGAGCACCACCATGACCCCAAGCATCCGCAGCAGTCGCATCGTCACGTTGCCGGAAGAGGGTGCCCTGCGCAGTGCACTCGAAGGAGTGTTGCAGGAAGAGACCACGTCTTACATTTTCGTCAAGAGGGAATCAGCCATGGAGTGCCCCTGTGCCTGAGCCCCCTCGTATGCATTTCGCAGGCACCGGCTCAGGGGCAGCGCTCGATAGGTTCTCTCATTCACGTTCTTGACTGTCGAGATTCCGCACCTTCATCTTTCGACTCTTCTTCTTGGTACCAGCTCGCAAAAAAAGAGGGCAATTCCTGAAAGAATTGCCCTCTTCGTAAGGCTTGTACCAAAAGCAGACTGGAGATTCCCTTCATCCAGGCCGCTCTCCAGCCTCTCTAACTAATCCGTCTAGTCCTTCTCCGCGCCGAACGCGCCGTTAACCGACCCGTTCTGGAAATTGGCATCAAAGGTGCCGGCTACACCAGAGGGTTGTGCACTGTTCGCCGATGGACCGAAAAAGGTGGCTGTCCAGTCACCAGCATTGTCATTCCCACCCGTCATCGTTGTGCCGGCAACCGTATTTTTGTAATTTGTGTAATCATCCTGATTAAAACTATCATTCTTATCGACGAAGCCGGCGCTACCCAGTGTTACCTCCCACTGATAATCCGCATCCGCGGGAATGATAGAAGCCCCCCCTTCATGCCGGAAATTATTCACGGTTCCTTTGATTGAGTATTTTAGATTGGGGGCAACATTACCCCCGCCGAAATAGGCGTCCAGTTTGGCATCCGCGATAAACGGCCCGGACTGGACAGGGGTTGGCACGCCATCCGAGGAGAATTCCCTGCGCACATACTGGCCAACCGCCGAACCCGTATAGGTCGCCGTGCCCTCAACAGCCGACATTGCAGATACATCGAAGTCCTGCGCACCGCCTGCAAAGGTTCTTAATCCATAGGTGACCGTCCCGTCTTCTGCGTCCGTGGTCGCTTGCAGCCAATAGCCAAACTGCAGATAGTCAGTGTCTTTGATGACACCCGTTAATTCGGCCTTTTCACTATCAGGTTTGAACTTCCAAGTCCCCGCGAACGACATAGCCCCATTCCCCTTAGTCGTTACACTACAAACAGCAGTGCCGGTGGCGGAGCATGTATAATTACCGTTAATGCCGTTAAACTGGCCTGCAAAGGTTCTCGCCGCCCCATTATTATCAGCCGAATAGGTACGTGTAGCCTCACCATCCGTGGTAGACGGAAGACCCGGGAAGGAAGTCGACTGAAACCACGAAGCCTGGCCAGCCGTCAGGTCAACACCTCTAGTGAAAGTAAAGGTCAAGTCTTTATTCTCTGTACTATAAGGATTGGTTCCTAGGACACTGCCTTGTGCGTCTGCTCCCAAGCCCGCACCGTTTTCCCCATAGTATGTCTCGAAGGCCTGGTTTTTGCTTTCCTCTTCGTTGGTATAGAGCGTGATAGTATCTTTGACAGCACCGTTCTCGCGTTCATACACGCCGGTGCCCAAGCCGTCGAATTTAGTCAGCATGGCAGCATCAGCAGACTTCGTAAATTGATTGAAGTCATCACCAAGATTGTCAGTCTCTCTTATATTGTCAATCTTTGCGTCGTTACCGGATCCTGTTGTTACCGCGAGCTTGCCTTCGTTCAGGTCATTTTGGGAGGAGAGAGTCTGCGGTCTATCATCAGCCGCCGCGGTGATGGCCGCGTCGATCCCCTTGGCCAAGGCTAAGCGGGCTGCTAAGACGGCTGCGTCAAAAGCGTCATTCGCCGCCATCCGCGCGTCCACGGCCGCTTGAGATGCCGCCACCGTCGGCACACCGGCTTCATACGTGACCGTGCCATCATCAGCCACGGTTACCTTACAAGCCGCTCCCCCGGCTGGACAGGAAAAGGTCACATCCCCGGCATCACTGCTCTCTCCCGCCTGGATTTCATAGCTGCCCGCGGTCACAGTATTATATTCATTGCCAGCTTTGTCTGCCGCCAGGAAAGCCGCTGAGACCTGCGCAGTCGTGGCTGCTTGAGATGCCGCCACCGTCGGCAAACCGCCATCGTACATAACCGTACCATCGTCGGCCACGGTTACCGCACAAGCCGCTCCCCCGGCTGGACAGGAAAAGGTCACATCCCCGGCATCACTGCTCTCTCCCGCCTGGATTTCATAGCTGCCCGCGGTCACAGTATTATATTCCATGCCAGAGTTGTCTTGCAGGAAAGCTGCTGCGACCTGTGAGGTCGTGGCCGCTTGAGATGGCGCCACCGTTGGCACACCGCCATCGTCTTTATACGTAACCGTACCATCAGCGGCCACGGTTACTGCACAAGCCGCTCCCCCGGCTGGACAGGAAAAGGTCACATCCCCGGCATCACTGCTCTGTCCTGGGTCGATGGCATAGTCGCCCGCAGTCACAGTATTATATTCATTGCCAGAGTTGTCTTGCAGGAATGACCCAGTGACATCTAACGTGACATCTTGCGGTACTGGATCCACCGGCGCCATGCCCCCGCCGTTTCCATTTCCATTACACCCGGCCAACGCCAGGACCGTGATTAATCCTCCAACCCATACAATGCGTTTCATGTCCATGCTTAAAGTCTCCTTCTTGTTTATTAAAAACATTTTTATAGTGTACTAGGAGAATCGGTTGCAGCGTGAAAAGACCAAATCAATGAAGTTGTCGGAATTCTACACATGGAAGGGAAACGCGTCAAGCCTTTAACGTTGTTTTTTTTTGCCAGTCAAGTCTCGGTCATGTCCCAGCCTCTGCCCATGGATACAGGAAAATGAAAGAAAAAGCAACGGCTCCATTCGTCATGCTGGACTCCGATCCGGCATCCAGAAAGACTGGAAGAAAAGGCCCTGGATTCCCGCCCACGATTAAGAATGTCGAGGGCAGGCTTTTCGCGGGAATGACGGAGTTGGAGGCTGGACTCTGATCCGGCAGCCTTTCCTGCTCTTTTACGCATTGCGGCGCGGGGCCGGGCGGGAACGCAACAGGTCTTCCAGGGTCAGCAGCGCATCCCGGCCGGAATTAGCGTCGAGATTCCTGGAGAGGCTCTGGTCCGCGTAGGCATGGCCGTGGTCCTGCGTGGCGCTTTGGCTGAGGCTGCCGGACCAGGGACGCGGATCCCGACTGCCGTGTTTGCGGCCCCAGGCCGCGAGGCACGCCTTGGCAATGAGGGTGTTCAGCGGCGCGGGATTATAGAGCAATTTTTTGATGTTCCAGGGCGCAAGGCTGAGCGGGTTGTAGCCTGCCGACAGGTAGCCTTCGGTCAACAACCGCTGTTCCAGGTCCGTATTCGGTTGAATGCCCAGAAAAAACATCAGGGGGAACACGCGATCTTCACCGAGAATCGATGCCACCACCTTGTAGGATTCGATGCTTTGCAGCAGCGTCTCCTCGGTCTCTTCCGGCGAGTTGAGTGAATAGTTGAGAATCACGCGCCCGGTAAAGCCCGCTTCTTTCAAATACCGGCAACCGTCATACAGGTGTTCCAGCTTGAAGCCCATGTGCAGGCTGTTCAGCACCTTTTGCGAGCCCGCGGTGATCGCGACTTCCAGGTCGCCCACGCCGGATCGGACCATCAGCTTGGCGAGTTCCGCGGAGATGAGCGACGTGCGCACGTAGCCCGACCATTCAATCTCCAGCCCCTCGCGAATGATTCGTTCCAGAATTTCCGTGCATTGCGGGTAGGCCTCCTTCCCGGTAATGAACTGCGCATCGGTAAACCAGAAGCGGCGTGCGCCCCATTGATGGTAGTACTGCGCAATGTCGCGCACCACGTTTTGGGCCGGTCGATAGCGCACGCGTTTCCCCTCGATGTACGGGTACAGACAAAACGCGCAGTCATACGGACAACCCCGTTTCGTCTGCACGCCGATACATTCGTCCACGTAGGCCGGGTACTGGGGAAAGATCGACGTCAGGTACGGAAGGTCCACGGTCAACGCATCCAGCATGGCCGGGGTCTGCTTCGAGCCTTTGGTCACGCGCCCGTGCTCCTTGACGATGAACCGTTCCTCCGTCAGGGGCTCGTCGTTCAGGACCTTGAGAATGGCATCTTCGCCCTCGCCGAGAATGCCGAGCGTGCCCTCGGGCAGTTGTTCGATCAGTTGATCGGCAAACGCGGTAAAGGCCCCGCCGCCGATCATGAGCCGGGCCCCTGGAAATTCCCGGTGCATGAGCCACGGATAGGACAGGTTCCGGCGGATGTCCTGGTAGTATCGATACAGGTTTTTGAGCCCCTGGACCGAGGCCACGACGCGCTTCAGGGGATTGCCGGCATAGTAGAAATTGAACGCCTGCTCCAGCGACGCATCGCCTTCATGCGGCGAAAAAATCTGAACGTCGCGCCATGAAAAGCACACGAGGTCGGGCTGGAACCACTGCGCGGTCTCCCGCAGCGTGCGGGATCGCGCCGCGCGCGGAATCAGCGATAAATCCAGAATGTGCTGACGCACCTCCGGCCGGCGCCGGTGAATGAAATCGGCCAGGTACGTAATGCCGGTGGGGTAGACCTTCTTACACGGCAGGAACACGTAGAGGAGGGTCTTCATCGCGTCTCACTTCGCGGCCACGTGAATGGCCACGATCCCGCCGCTGAGATTGTGATACTCCACCCGAGCGAATCCGGCGTCCCGCAGCAGGGCCGCTAGGTGGTCCTGGTCGGGAAAGGTGCGAATGGATTCGGGCAGGTACCGGTACACGTCCGTATGGTCTCCGGCCACCCAGGTGCCGATGGCGGGCAGGAGACGAAAGGAATACCAGTCATACAGGCACCGAAGCCAGGCTGAGACCGGTCGGGAAAATTCCAGACACACGAGGTGGCCTCCGGGTTTCAGCACACGATACATTTCACGAATGGCCCGGATCCGGTCGCCCACGTTGCGAAGGCAAAACCCCAGGGTCACCGCGTCGAACGTGCCGTCCTGAAACGCAATGGATTCGGTGTTTCCACGAAGACAGGCGATGCGGCCAGCCAGGCCCCGGCGTTCGATCTTTGCCGCGCCCACCTTGAGCATGGCCTGATTCAGATCCATCGCCACCACCCGGCCGTGCGCACCCATCCGGCGAGCCAGCAGCAGTGCCAGATCCCCGGTGCCCGCGCCCAGGTCCAAGCCGCGGCCGTGCGTATGGCTGGGGATCCGGCTTGCGGCCATGGCTTTCCAGCGATGATGGAGCCCGAAACTGAGCAGGGAATTGTTCAGGTCGTACCGGGTGGCAATCGCGGTAAACATCCGCTGCACCGCCTGTTCCCGGGCCGTGCCGGACCATTGCGATACGGTCTTGCCCGTGCCCGTGCCGACGGCCTTGTGCAAGGATGGTCCCATGGTGGCAGTTAGCACCGGCCCGGAACCTTTGTCAAGACAACGGCTACTCCCCGTCCCCTCCAGAGCCCAACGTGAAACGCGCAACCCGGCTGCCAATCGCCATTCCTGCACGCGCTCGCTCGTCATTCCCGAATGCCCCTCTTCGTCATCCCCGACGTTTTTAATCGGGGATCCAGGGGTTTTTCTCTTTCCTTTTTTCCTGGATGCTGGATCGGGGTCCGGCATGACGAATGAAGCCTTTGGTTTTTTCTGTAGGCTAAATCGGATAAGGAAGTAAAAGGGCAAGAAGCCCATCAAAGCCAGTCGTTCGACAAATCTTGCCAGTCTGGATTCTGCGTCTCTATGAGTTGCAGTTTCCATTCCCGACGCCATTTTTTCAGTTGCTTTTCCCGGGCGATCGCCGTCTCCATCTCGTCGTATTGTTCAACATAGACCAATTTGTGGACATCGTACTTTTGGGTGAATCCTTCCACGAGATTGTGTTGGTGGTGCCCCACGCGGGCGGACAAATTGCTGGTCACGCCGGTGTAGAGCGTTCCATTGCGTTTGTTGGCCATGATGTAGACGACGGGTTGTTTAGGCATGCTGCGAGACGTCCTTCAAGAAAGTATACAACTGGCAACAGGAACATGAAATGAGTACGAAGGCCTCCGACCGGTTGCGGAGCCCAGTGGAATCAGCAGGAAGACGTCTGGATGCCGGATCGGAGTCCGGCATGACGAATGAAGCCTTTAGGTTTTTCTGGAGGCCGGGGGTCCGGCGTGGCGGGTGGAACGTGGTGCAGGCGAACGGACGACGCCTGTATGGACAGCAACCCGATCAGTCCGTAATCGTAAATTCCATGGTGCCGATTACGTTGGGTTCATACAGCTCTTGGCCGGGACTTTCGAAATAGAGCTTGACGAGGTACTTCCCCTTTTGCCAGCCATCCTGGGGCCTGAAGATTTCAAGGTAGCCGGCCTTTTCGTTCATCTCCAGGAACAGCGCATCGGTTCCAGTCAGTTCCTTGGAAGGCGTTTGGCCGTCCGGCATGTGATACCACGCGGCTCGATATTGCGACGGCGCATCGAGGGCCGAGACTTCAAACACGAGATAAAAGATCTCCGTCTCCGGAGAAAATTTCGACACTCCAGGATCTACCGGCTCCACGTAGGCATCATCGGTCATCCACCCCGGCCGGCCAAACGAATCCCACGGCGTCTTGATATCCCGGGCCATGGTGATCCATTTGAAGGCTGATTGCGGGCGCTGCCAATCTTCCTGGTCCAGGGCCATGAGGTCGGTCGACGTCCTCACGTTTCCTTCACTCTCCTTGACCGCCGACTTGGGGGCAAACGCCTTTTCTTCCCCCGCGACGATCGCAGGCATGGCGAGGAAAAGGAGACAGAGGCAGAGGGTGGCAGAATATGCGTGCAGAAGATGGGGGGAAGATGATTTTTCTGTCATGCGACACCTCACTCGGCCTGAGAAGGTTTTTGCGTGCATGAGGCCTCTTCTTCCAGTTTTACCCCGCTTATGGCATTTTCGCAAGCCTGTTTCGTCATGCCTGCACGCCTTCACGGCAGGGGCGCGGCGACTCGGGTGGCGTCACCGGCTCGGCGGCGACGTTCGACGATGCTATCGGCGAGTTCGGTCAGATGCTGTTCCAGAATCAGGCGCAGCGGGCTCCCCGTTCGATAGTCGGCAGGGGCCATGAAATGCACGCGCTCGGCATGCCGCGTGAGAGTGTAACATTTTTTGAATGATTGCCGCGTGGTATCCTCGGGATTGTACACCGCCACGGCGAGGCCGCCGTGTTTTTTGATGACGGTAAAACACGGCACGTCGGTGGGGCCGTCGCCGACGTAGATCATCTGCGCAAACGGCACGCGCCGCGCAGGTTCGGGCACGTGGTCGTTCACGTCCTGCTCCGTGTTCAGAAGATTTTTGTTTACCCGAAACAGGTATTGCGTTTTTTGCGTATGGCTGATCGTGCGTTTCGGAAAACTGATGTGCCCTTCCGTTTCATCGAACTGACACCCCCACATGGCTTTGGTCCACTTGGCAATCTCACTGCCCGCCAGGATCGCCTCCAGCCCCGAGCTGACCACGTAATGCTCCAGGTGAATGTCCCACGCCTGATAGCGGGGTTGCTGCACCACGCTATTCAATTCGCCGAAACACGCCGGCACCCCGGGGAAAAACGTGAGGTCTTTGCCCATTCGGCGCAGGTCCTGATTGGATAGGGACCGGATCGCCTCATGCTCCAGCATCCGCTTCATATACGCGAGTTCCTGGTCATAGCCTTTTTCCTTGATGAGCGCGGTACAGCTCTCCCAGAATGGGCGTGGCTCGAGCCCGGCGTGACGCAGGATCGTCTGATCCTGCATGTAATGCGGGCTCAAGGTGTGATCGAAATCATAGACCACGGCGATAATGTTGTGTGGTTCGGACATGCGGAGCGTGGCCAGAGTCGTGAGGTGGAAGCACGACGACGGGTCCGGTCAGGGGACCCGGGATTCAAAACATCGCTTTCACCAGTTCTTGCATGCTGCGCTGCATATCGAGGTCGTCCGTGATGGGCTGGATCACCGCGGCGTCGCACGCGCGCGCCGGGTCCACGCCTTGCCGGATCAGGGTTCCGGCGTAAATAAGCAGTCGGGTGCTGACGCCTTCTTCGAGCCCGTGGGTGCGCAGGGTTCTCACTTTGCCGCCCAGTTTGACGAGCTGGTGGGCCACGTCCCTGGATACGCCGGCTTCACGTTCGATGATGGTCGTTTCGATCTCGGGCGGAGGATACGTGAATTCAATGGCCATGAACCGCTGCTTCGTGCTCTGTTTTAATTCCTTGAGCACGCTCTGGTACCCGGGGTTGTAGGAAAGCACGAGCATGAAGTCATCCACCGCTTCAATGACCTGTCCGCGTTTTTCGATCGGCAGAAACCGGCGGTCGTCCCCGAGCGGATGGATGACCACCGCGGTATCTTTTCTGGCTTCGACGATTTCATCCAGGTAGACGATGGCCCCGTGTTTCACCCCGAGGGTCAGGGGGCCGTCCACCCACACGGTTTCTTCGCCTTTGAGCAGATAGCGACCCACCAGATCCGACGCGGTCAGATCCTCGTGGCAAGCGACTGTAATCAACGGACGCTTCAACCGGTATGCCAGATGTTGCACGAACCGGGTCTTGCCACACCCCGTCGGCCCTTTCAGCATCACCGGCAGGTGCTGGTGCGCCGCCACGTTGGCGAGCCCGATTTCCCCGTTGACCTCTTCGTAAAACGGTTCCTCGGTAATGCGATAGTGTTCGACGTCGATTGCGTGGCCTTTCACGCGTCGCCTGCTTCCTTTCCCGAACCGGGGACGATGGATTGACGGGCTACCCGACCGCGGGAGACCCACGAAGGCACATTATACGTGCGGGACCGGCGACGGACAAGACGCTGGATGGGGCCACCGCACGTCATGCCCCCTGTTCGTCATGCCGGGCTCTGACCTGGCATCCAGGAGAATAAAGGAAAGAGAAAAACCCCTGGATCCCCGATTAAAAACGTCGGGGATGACGAAGAGTGGGGTGTGCGGGAATGACGATTGGGACGCTCATCCGTCATGCCGGGCTCCGATCCGGCATCCAGAAAAAAAGGGAAAGCAAAGACTCTGGATTCCCGCGTTCCCGGGAATGCCGTAGAAGGCGCAGGCAGGAGGATTGGTCAACGAATAACCGAACACAGACAATCCTTGTATTGCAGGCAACCCATGGTAGAATCATCCTGATGTTCACCTCGTCTTCTCCAAAGGCGCCCCTGTATCGAACGACGCTGTTTTTCGGACCTGACGTTCATGACATCCATCCCGATGTTTTCTATTGCGTGTTCAACGTCAAAAAGCGGAGTTGGAAAGGCGGCATTCAACTCGTGGTGGAGATCGCACAGGCCCACGTCTCCCGTTGCGGACGGATCCTGCGATTCGAATCCTGGTTGCAGACCACCCTTCGCCATCTTCCGAAAGAGGATTATGCCGAATATTTTCAGCGCGGCCAGGACTTGTTTCTCCAGTATCTGTGTCAGGCAAAATTGCAGCTCGCACTCGATGAAGGCCTGCGCCAGGAGACGACCCTGTTATCGCAGGACGTGCTGGCTCAGGAATTGGAACAGGCCATCCTGCAGAACGGCGACGATCTCAAAGCCAACCTGTTCGCCGAATTGGACGTTCCGCCCGTGATGGAATAGCCATTTGCAAAGAACGACGCGATGAAGTACATATTCGAGAATTGCGGCATCCGTGGCCACCGTCACGGCTGCCTGCTGCGCAAGGAGGAAACCACATGAAACGAAGTGCTCCCCCAACTCGATTCTTCCCCGGTCGGCGAACGGCGCGGGTCCTCCTCATTGCCTGTCTGGTGGCACTGATGGGCGGACCGGTTCTGGCGGACCAAGGGGACCATGACCCTGTCGAAGAGGCAGGCCTCGGGGTGGCCAGTGCGCTTCTGACCATTCCTTATGCTCCTGCCAAAATGGTCTATGCCGGAGTCGGCGGTGTCATTGGCGGCGTTACCTGGCTGTTCAGCGGCGGCGATACGGAGGCGGCCCAAACCGTTTGGGAACCCAGTTTTTACGGAACCTACGTGATCACGCCCGAACACCTGCGAGGGGAAGAAGCCGTCGAATTTTTCGGCGACTCGGCTCCGGCAGAGTAGCCCGCGCGCTCCCGGGCCTTCGATGAAGAAACCGATCATTGGCGTCACGCCCGACTTCAATGCGGGCAACCGCAAGGACATGGGCGGCAAGGAGCCGACCTATTTTCTTCGCGCCAGATACATGAAGGCCATCGAAGCGGCCGGTGGCATCCCCGTTCTCCTGCCCCTGTTGTCGACCAGGGCCGAATGGCGTCAGATGGTGGCCCACGTGCAGGGTCTGCTCATCACGGGAAGCGGGTCCGACCTGGCACCCGACTTATACGGAGAAACACAACGCTACAAATTTTCACGCATGAGTCGCGAGCGGGCGACCATGGAACTGGGTGTCGCCAACGTGGCGTACCAGGCCGACGTTCCCATGTTGGGCATTTGCGGCGGCATGCAATCCATCAACGTCGCCCTGGGCGGCACGCTGTATCAGGACATTCCAGCCCAATTCGACACCGCGCTCGACCACCTTCCTTCCTGGTCGGCGACTAAGACAGCGCATGCCGTGCATATTGCTCCGCGTTCCCTGTTGCGCCGCCTCGTCGGAAAAGCTCGAATGGAGGTGAACAGCTCTCACCATCAATCGATCAAGAAGGTGGCTCCGAAACTTCTTCAGACTGCCGTGGCCCCGGACGGCGTCATCGAAGCCATTGAGGCGCCGGACCGCGCGTTCCTGTTGGGGGTCCAATGGCATCCGGAGTTTCTCTATGACCGGGATCCCTTGCAGAAACGCCTTTTTCAAGCCCTGGTAAGAGCAGGAAGACAACTGGCCCGGCACTGAAACACCTTCGTGCGTTGTCGTCCCCACGCACGCCCTCTCTTCGGCATGCCCACACGCGCCCTTCGTCATTCCTGCACACGCTCGCTCGTCATTCCCGTATGCCCCCTTTTGTCATCCCCGACGCTCCAATCGTCATTCCCGCGCACGTGGGAGTCCACCATGTCTCCCATCCGTCATCCCCGACGTTTGTAATCGGGGATCCAGGGGTTTTTCTCTTTCCTTTATTCCTCTGGATGCCGGATCGGAGTCCGGCATGACGAATGGTGCCTTTGGTTTTCTGTAGGCCAGGGGTCCGGCATGACGGTTGAGCGTCCCAGTCGTCATTCCTGTACACGCCCTCTTCGTCATCCCCGACGCTCCAATCGTCATTCCCGCGAAAGCGGGAATCCAGGGGTTTTTCTCTTTCCTTTATTCTTCTGGATGCCGGATCGGGGTCCGACATGACGAATGGTGCCTTTGGTTTTCTGGATGCCGGGTCAAGCCCGGCGTGACAGCGTGGAAGGGTTAGGCTGTCTCGGGGGGCGGATTCGAACTTGGAGACGCGGTATCGCCGGTCATTTGGGGGGATCCGTCTGACGCGGCATCCGGCTGCTTGGGCGTTACGGTTTCCGGCGATTCCGGTGCTTCGGGCTTGGCCGCAGCCGGCGGTTTCGGCGGAGGCTTGGGTTTTTCCGGCTTGATCCCGCCTTCCCAGTGCGGCCCGGAGTACATCTCCGCGGTCAAATCGCCTTCCTTCCATTTGGCATCAAAATCCGCGGCCGCCTTGTTCACGGTTTCGCCCACGCCCACGACCCGGTTCCACGGATAAATAGTCGGAGAGATGGAACAGGTATCGCCCTCTTTTCGGAGGTACAAGCCAATGGGGTTGCCACGATACGGTCCAAAGTAGATGTGAATCGTACCGACGAATTCAGGAAGTGGTTTCATGGCTGGCCAACGGCACCATCATGCCAGACGCGGTGTGATGAGGCAAGATCGACCCGGTGGTCGCCCGGGCCTTCAGCAATGCCCCTCGCGCCCGGTTTCGGGCAAGGAGCCCCGTTGTTCTTCGCCGTATTTGAATTCTTTCATCGAATTGAGCTTCAGAGAATGCCCGCAACACCTGATTTCCTGAAACCCTTCCCCCCCGTCGATGACCATGACGCGGAGCCCGCAGGAATCGGGATACAGCTTTTTTTCATCCAGCAGAATGGCCGGCGGGAGTTTCCCGCGTTTCCGTCCTCGGCCGCGGGTAAACACCGGGGTCACGTCGTCTTCCGTCAAGACATGCCCACAGCACAGGACTTTTTCAAAGCCCTCTCCCCCGGCCATGACCTTGATTATCAGGCCACAACTGTCCGGGTGACGTTTATGCTCGTCGATGATGTCTCCTTTTTTGACTCCCATGTTCTCCTCCGAAGAAGCCACCGTGGGCCATACCACGCGGTGACGTTACTTCGCTTGCACGTGCTATGCTCCCTGCTCCGAGGGCACCCGCCCCGAGTCGCGCGGAGCGGATGCGACGGGCACGGTGTGAAGCCCGGCCAACACGGCTTTATGCCGATGATGGCCCACGGTTTGAGCGACCCGTGACGGCTCGATGGGTTGGACCGGTTTTTTCAAGGCCTGAATCCGCGCTACGCTGGCTGCGAGCTTCTCCCGGGAAAGCTCTCCCCGTTCGAGTGCCTGCAGAATGGCGGCCACGGCCTCCCGTTGCCGATCCTGCCGATGACACATCACCAGCACGTCGGCCCCGGCCTGCAACGCGCGAACCGATGCGTCGCCGATGGGCTGATGGTCAAGAATGGCGCGCATTTCCAGGTCATCGGTGAGCGTGACGCCTTGGAAGCCCAGCTCGTTCCGCAACAGATCGGTGAGGATGGGGCGGGATAGCGTCGCAGGAGCGTCGGCATCCAGGGCGGGATAGCGGACGTGCGCACTCATGATCGCCGGCAGCCCCCGGCGGATCGCCTGCCGAAAGGGCTCCAGTTCCACGTCATCGAGTCGAGTGCGGTCGGCATCCACCACGGGCAGGACGTGGTGTGAATCCGTCGTGGTGTCGCCATGCCCGGGAAAATGTTTGCCGCACGGAATGACCCCCTGGTCCCAAAGCCCTTGCATCACGGCCACGCCATAGGTGCAGACCTGCTCGGGCCGCGTTCCATAGGCACGATCGCCGATAACGGGATTGGCGGGATTGCTGTGCACGTCCAGGACCGGGGCCAGGTTCATGGTGATCCCGACCGCCCGCAGTTCCCGCGCCGTCACCTCTGCCACGGCATAGGCCACGTCCGGATCCTGACGCGCCGCAATCACGGATGCGGCCGGAAACGTCGTGAAGCCACTTGGCAACCGGGACACGCGCCCCCCCTCTTCATCGATGGCCAGCAACAGGGGCGCCCCGGGAGCATGCGCCTGCAGGGTCTTGGTCAGGCACGCCACCTGCTCGGGATCCGCCAGGTTGCGGGAAAAGAGAATGACGCCACCGGCTCGAGACTCCTCCAGCCAATCCAGAAAGGCCTTAGAGGGTTCGGTCCCCTGAAACCCCACCATCAAGAGTTGCCCGACGACATCCTGATCGGTCATGCAGGCCTCATGGTCTCCGCTGCCCCGAGCGATTGATCAACCACTGCACCAACAATCGCGTGCCAATGGCCGTCGGCCCTTTTGCGAGATACGGCCGCTCGGACGCGCTCCAATCGGTGCTGGCAATGTCGAGATGCACCCAGGGACAATCGCCGACGAATTTGCTCAAGAACATGCCAGCCGTAATCATGCCGGCACCACGGCCCCCGATATTGCGCATGTCGGCCACGTCACTTTGGAGTTGTTCAAAATACTCTTCCCAGAGCGGCATCTCCCACACGCGTTCGCCGGCCTGTTCCCCGGCTGCTCGCAAGTCGGCCTTGAGCGCATCGTCATTCCCGAGCATCCCGATGGCAAACTGACCGAGGGCGATGATGCAGGCACCCGTCAACGTGGCCACGTCCACGACGCATTGTGGATGGAACCGGTCGGCATAGGCCAACCCATCCGCCAGAATCAGCCGTCCTTCGGCATCGGTATTCTGCACCTCCACGGTTTTGCCATTGAGCATGCGCAGGATGTCTCCCGGCTTCGTGGCGCGACCGCCCGGCATGTTTTCCGTGGCCGGCAGGAGCCCCACGACGTTCAGGGGGAGACGCAGTTGCGCCACGGCCTGTATGACGGCCAGCACTTCCGCCCCTCCGGTCATGTCCGCCTTCATCTGTTCCATGTTTTCCGAAGGCTTCAGGGAAATCCCGCCGGAATCGAACGTCACGGTTTTCCCGACGAGGACCACAGGCCGTTCTTTTTTCTTTCCGCCCGAATATTCCAGGATGATGAATTTGGGCGGCTCCTGGCTTCCATGCGCGACGCCCAGCAGGCCACCCATTCCCAGCTTCTGCTGGTCCTTGCGCTCCAGCACGGTCAACTTCACGTTGCCGGCCTTGGCAATACGTTGCGCTTCCTTCACCACGCGGGAGGGCGTCATGACGTTGGCCGGGTGATTGCAAAGATCACGGGCAAAAGAAGTGGCCTTGGCGCTGGCTTCTCCCCGCTGAACTCCCGTTTTCATGGCACTGACCTGATTCGCACGGTTCGTCAACAGGGTCATGGCCCGAATGTCTTTGTTATCCTGCTTGTCGGACCGATACTGCGTGAACCGGTACCCGCCCAGCACGGCGCCTTCCACCATCGCTTGGGCAAGATCAGACACGGACGCCTTGACGGCATCGGTTCCGAATATTGGCACGGAAAACGTTTGCGCGCCGGTTTGTCGAACCTTTTTGAACGCCGTGCCCATGGCTTGTCGAACCCGGTCCAAGGTCACGTCGTTTTTCTTGCCCAGACCCAGCCAAAGCACTCGTTTGGCAGGAAGGGCCCCTCGCGTATGAATCAACACCGACTCCTGATTCTTGCCCGAAAATTCTCCGCTCCGTCTCAACTCCTGAAGTTGCCCGCCCAAGGCGCGATCCAGAGCCTGATGAGACTCGGGCAACGCGTTCTCGTCTTCATAGCCACTGACCACCAGCACGTCCGTGGCCTCCCGGGCCACGTGACCTTCCTTTACCTGACACTTCATACCCCTCTCCTCTTTTGAGACTGTATTCCGATCCGACCTGTCATCAGGGCGAACACGCTCCAAGCCGCCCGCCCCTGTTCGTCATTGCCTGCCTGTCGTCCCTCCGTCATTCCTGCACGCCCCCAATCGTCATTCCCGCAAAGGCCTGCCCTCGACACCTCGACCCGCCCCAATCGTCATTCCCGCGAAAGCGTGAATCCACCATCTCTCCCATCCGTCATCCCCGACGTTTGTAATCGGGGATCCAGGGTTTTTCTTTACTCTTCTGGATGCCGGATCGGGGTCCAGCATGACGTTAAGGACTTGAGCCCATTGTACAACGGCCTACTAGACACCTCGCCTGTCCGGATCCCAGATCAACTTGTGCAATTGAACCTGCAAGCGCACGGGCAAGCGATCCCGGAGAATCCATTCTGCCAACGGTTGCAGTTCCTGGACGCCAAAGACCGGACTGAACAGCACGGGACATTTCTCCGTGAGTCGATACTGCTTGACCACGGCCACGGCCCACTCGTAATCGCGTCGGTCGCCGATGACAAATTTGATCTGATCCTGTTGACGGATCGCGCGGAGATTCTCCCAGCACATCCGGTCGTCCATCTCACTGCCGGGACATTTCACGTCCAGGATGATGATTGCCCGGGGATCGACCGGAGAGACGTCGATGGCCCCGCTCGTTTCAATTAACACCTCAAAGCGTTCCTCGCACAAGCGCGTGATCAGGTCAATCGCCGCGGATTGGGCAAGCGGCTCCCCTCCCGTGACTTCCACCAATGAACACCCGTACCCCCTGACCTGCTCCACCACGGCCTCCACGCTCATGTCGGTGCCCCCCTCAAACGCATAGGCCGTATCACACCAGGTGCAGCGGAGGGGACAGCCCGTCAAACGAACAAAGACGCACGGTTCCCCCGCACGGGTGGATTCCCCCTGAATACTGTGAAAAATTTCCGTGACTCGCAGAGAACGGGCGTTCGCGCGGACCAGGACTCCTGATGCCGCCTTCATGGGCCGACGTTTCGCTCCATTACCGGGCCACGTGGGTGCAGGCGGGACCGCAACGGGGGCTTCGGCACGGACTCCATGTCTTCGCCTCGGTCGTTACGCCCACACGGTCGTGGGCCACCGATGCCGACGCGCAATCCGCGCCATCCCGCGAATGGGATTGACCACGAGTGGATGTCCCACGGACTCCAAGGCCTGAATGTCGCCGGGACTATCGCCATACGCGTAGCTTTGAGCAAGATCCACGCCATGGGCGTCCGCAAACGTCTGGAGCAGGCGCCGCTTGCCTTCCCCGTAAGGATAGGGCGAAAGGACCCGACACGTATAGCCGTCCTCACCGGTTTCCAATCGGGCCGCGAGGACGTTCGGCACATCCAGGTAATGGGCCAGGGGTTTGATCAGGAACTCCGGGGTGCCGCTGACCAGGGCCACCTGATGGCCGGCCTGCTGGTGTTGCGTCAAGGCTGCGGTTCCTTGCAAGGACAGTCGAGGACAGATCTCCGAGCGCACGAACCATTTCGCCAGGGGCTCGACGCCTTCCGGTCGCTTATTGGTCAGGTAAATCTTTCGTTCCCGTAGAGGCCTCAGGGACAGCTCGAGGACGTTGAGGAGTAAATAGAGCGCGCTGTCGATCAACACCCGGTTGGACAACAGGCCGATTTTCCACAAATATCGTACGAAATGGATTTCAATGGATTGACCCGGAATCAAAGTGTTATCGACGTCGAAAAATGCAGCAACGTTGCTGGGAGGGACATGATCGGACGGCGTGGGGAGAGAAGAATCAGGCATGAAACGTTCTTGGATGATCGGGTTCGTCAATTGTACCGAAGGGTCCGTTGATTGACAACCATTCGAACCCCTTCCTATAATTCCGCCATGCCGAAGTGGTGGAACTGGTAGACACGCACGTTTGAGGGGCGTGTGGGGCAACCCATCCGGGTTCGAGTCCCGGCTTCGGCACCAGTCGCGAGATGGTGGTACGATGACACAAGATACTCCATCGAAGGCCAGGCCACGGCGGGACTCGAACGGGGGTTCTGAAGGGGGTAGGCCCCCTTCACGGGGTGACCGGAGCGTAGCGGAGACACGAGGGGGCTGGCCCCCTAGTGGGAGCCTGAACCGATTTCGGGTCAGGCGACTTCGAGTCACCCGGCTTCGGCACCATTTGCGAGAGGGTGCCCCGACTCGTCGCGAGATGGTGGTACGATGATACAAGGATACTCCATCGGAGGCCAGGCCACGGCGGAACTCGAACGGTTGAAAGTGATCGGTTTAACGACTGGGGAGAACATCATGTTACAGCTTCGTACTCTGCCGATTATCCTCGGCGTCGTCATGTCCCTGAGTGCCTGCGTGAACCCACCGCAACCGTTAACCAAGCGCAATTCCCAGCTCACGCAGGGCAACGTCCAGATGAACCTGATCGTTGGTCAGACGACGAAAGCCGAGGTGCTGGAAACCTTCGGAGGACCCAATATCACCACCCGTGACGGCGAAGGCCGCGAAGTCTGGACGTACCAGCGCGCGGCGCAGATCTCTCAATCATCGAGCCAATCGGGCTATTGGACCATTATTCTCGCCGGACAAAGTTCACGTTCATCCGGGTTCGAAAGCAGTTCGAGCATGATTACCCTGATCATCAAATTCGATCAAGACGACGTGGTGAATGATTTCCGAAGCCGAACGTCCAAGTTTTGATTCCCGTCGCTCCCGACCACGCCGGTCCCGCCTGCACAAGGGACCCGTGGCCGCGTTGTTGGCAACGTTCATCGCCGTGCCCCTCACCCTGAGCGGCTGCGCGCCCCTCCAGCAACAGCAGTCGGCGCCCATGACTCCCCTGGAAATTCAGAGCCTCCAGACTCGAGAATACGAATCTCCCAAGAAGATCGTATTCGCGAGCGTCATCTCGGTCTTCCAGGATTTGGGGTACACGATCAAGGCCGCAGATCTTGAGACCGGATTCATCAATGCAGAGAGTGCGACTCAAAGCGCAACAGGAAGCGGCGCGGACATCCTCATCGACGTGGTCGGTGTCCTGGGAGGGCAACGCCTCCCACACACGCAGCGAATTGAACAGACGGCGGCCACCGCGTTCGTCGAAGAGATCGGAGACCTGTCGCGGGTGCGCCTGAACTTCGTGACGCAGCAACAATCCTCATCCGCCTATGGCCAGAACAGCCAGAGAGACACCCCGATTCTGGACGTCCAGATCTACACCAACGCCTTCGAACGAATCGAGAACGCCGTCTTTATTCGGTTGGGGGAATAGCGCCGTCCTGGAAAAAGAAACCAGACCACTGCTAACCTGCCCTATTCCTGCCTCAACACGGCCAGCGGCGATTCGCCGAGAATCCTGAAGGTGCTCAGAAAGCCCACGGCCACGGCCAGGGCCACGGTCGCCAGCAACGCCACGCCAAGCACCACGGGTTGAACGGTCCAGGCGAGATCCAGGAAAAAATACAGAATGGCCCAGGACAGCGCACTGGCCAATCCCACGCCGATCAGCCCCGCCAAGGCCCCAATCAGGGCAAACTCCACGGCCAATGATTCCACGATGAGCCGCCGCGTCCCGCCAACGGCCTTGAGAATGGCCGACTCATACAGCCGACGGTACCGGGTGGAAGATACGGCCGCGGTCATGACGACGGCTCCGCTCACCATGCTCAACAGTGCAATGCCCTGGACGGCCCAGGCCAACTGTTCCAGCAACCGCGCCACGTTGGCCAGCACGTCACCGACCTTGATCGCGGTCACGTTGGGCAGGGCGCGCACGAGGGCGCGCTGGAGCGGGATTTCTTCTTCGGCTTCGACCGTGGCCGTGGCAATGTAGGTCATCGGGGCTCCGTCCAGTGCGTCCGGGGAGAGAATCATGAAAAAGTTCATGGAGAAACTTTCCCAGTCCACCTTTCTCGTACTCCGGACGACCGCGGACAGGGGGGTCCCCTGCACTGCGAATTCGAGCGTGGACCCCACGTGCACACCCAGCTTGTCCGCGGCCTCCTGCTCCACCGACACGCCCGCCCGAGGCGCGTCGGCCTGCGCGGCGTCCGCATCAGTCGGCCACCACGTTCCCTTCACCAGGGTATTGTCTTCGGGAAGCGTCGACAGGGCCGTGAGCACGTATTCCCGGGTGAAGTACCATCCATTCTGTTTGCCTTTGTGGGCCTCGGGATCGATCACCCGTCCATCAAGCGCTCGCAACCGGGCCCGCACCACGGGGGTGAGGCGATACGGAGCATCCGGAGCGTCCCGTTGCACGATCCGTTCGAATGGCTCCTTTTGATCCGGTTGAATGTCGATGAAGAAAAACGTCGGGGCGTCTTTGGGAATGCGTTCTTCGATGGCGACGAGCAACGACGATTTCACCAGCGCCACGGTCACGATGATCATGACGCCGATGCCAATCGCCACGGTCATGCCCCGCGTGTAGTTGCCCGGCCGCTGGACGTTGCCCAGCGCCTGCCTGAGCACAAACGAACGGGGCCGGGGAACGTTGCGCAGCCCGCGCAGCAACGCCCACACCCCCACCTGCAGCAGGACCACGGCGGCTCCGAACGCCAGGACAAAGAGAGCTCCCAACGTGAGCGATCGCGCCTGCCACGTGGCCAGGACCATCAGACCGCTTCCCATCAGCACGGCGGCGCCAAGCCGATGGCGGTCCCGCAGGACTCCGCGCACCGCGTCCCACGTCTGGCTCACCCATGAACCGGTCAGGACGTGATGCTGCTCTACTTCACGCCGAAAGACCAGCGCCGGGGGGATCTCCCGAATCGCCAGCAGCGGCCAGATCGTAAAACAGCACGTGGTCAGCACCCCCACAAGCAGCCCTTTCCCCAAGGGCAGAACGGTGATCCGACTGCTGACGGGAAGGGGAATGAGGTCACTCAGGAACACGGGCAACAGCAGGTGCAGCCCCATCCCCAGCACCACACCGGCCAGGCTGCCCAGGCACCCCATGAACACGTTCTGGAAGAGATACGTCCGCATGAGCAAACCGGCATCGGCCCCCAGGGTCTTCAAAATCGCCACGGTCGTGAGTTTGCGTCTCATGAATCCATGAATGGTACAGGCGATCCCGATCCCTCCCACAAACAGGGCGGTCAGGCCGATGAGGCCCAAGTACACGGACAACTGATCCAGGAACCTCCGAATGCGCGGCTGGGCATCCTGATACGAGGAAACCCTGGCCCCTTCAGAGCCCAGTCGTCCCTGCAACTCTCCTCTGAGCGGACCAAGGGCGAGTGCTTCCGGAACGCGCAGCAGGTAGCGCTCTCGAATGCGGCTTCCCTGCTTCACCAGATCCGTGGCTCGTAACGCCTGCCGGGAAATCAGGACCCGTGGTCCCAAGCTGAAGGCGTTGACCACGCGATCCGGCTCCTTGACAAGAATCCCCGTCACAACAAACCAGGCCTGTCCGATCTTGAGGGGCTCATGCAGTTGAAGTCCAAGACTGATCAGCAGGGATTCCTGAACCACGGCGCCGAAACAGGGACTCGCAGGACAGGATGATTCGACGGGAGCCACGGAAGCAGGGAGCGGCTGAGCAGGGGTCATGTCCACCTGCCCGTACAACGGGTACCCTGTTTCTACGGCTTTGAGTTCAACCAACTGCGTGGCTTGTTCGTCCGGGGTTCGGGAAGGCTCTGCCAAAGGCGCCGCGGCCATGGCCGCGAGTTCACTCACGTGGGTGACGTCGACGTGGCGCGCTCGGAGCGTCTCCACCGTCTCCTGGCCGGAGGCACTCAACTGATGGGACATGCGAATCTCCAAATCCCCACCCAGGAGACTTCTGGCATCGCGGAGAATGAGGGCTTCCGCATTCCTCGCGAACAATTCAATACCCACCACGGCGCCGACGCCAACGGCCAGGCACGCCATGAAGAAGACGAACTGCCGCCAACTGCCGCGGATTTCTCTCCAGGCCATCAGGAAGGAAATCGGAAATCGTGCGTACGGCATGAGCTACATCAGTTTGTCCGACGCAATCGTGCCGTCGTGAAGCGTCATGATTCTCTCCGTTCGTTCGGCGAGAGAGAGATCATGCGTGACGAACACCAAGGTGGTCCCCTGATCCCGATGGAGCCTGAGCAACAGATCGATCACGAGCTGCCCGGTCGCACTGTCCAGATTTCCCGTCGGCTCGTCCGCGAGCAGAATGGGCGGAGAGCAGGAAAAGGCACGCGCCAGTGCCACGCGCTGCTGCTCGCCACCGGAGAGTTGCGTGGGATAGTGATCCTGACGATCTCGGAGCCCCACGGCTTCCAACAGGTCCCGGGCACGCGCCCCGGCCGACCATTCGTGACTCAGTTCCAGGGGAAGCCTGACGTTTTCCAGGGCCGTCAGGGTCGGGATGAGATGAAACGACTGAAACAGATACCCGATGTTTTGCCGTCGAAAGTGAGCCAGTTGAGACTCCGTCCACGCGGTGATCTCCTGACCATTCAACCGGATGGAGCCGGCCGTGGGTTTCTCCAACCCGGCCAGCAGCCCCAGCAACGTGGATTTTCCGCTCCCCGAGGGGCCGACGATGGACACCATTTGCTTGCGCGGCACCTCGAAGCTCAACCCCTTGAGGATGGAGACCACGTGACCGCCACCCCGGAGTTGCATGGTCAGATTCTCAACCCTGATCATGGCTGACAAGTTTCCTCGCAAACCTTCATCAAAGCAGTCTATGATACCCCATGGCTCCGGACTCCCCTGATGGGCTCTCCCGTGTTCGACCCCGAGGCTTCAGGCGATTGGGACATTGGCTCCGACTGGCCGCCTGTGGGGTCTTGCTCGCATCAGGCGCAGGGGGCTGTGAGTCTCCTGAACGGCCGCCGGAGGACACGCAGCCCTCGTCTTCCAATGCGCGCCGCGTTGCAGCCGAAGCCCCTAGAATCGTCGCGTTCGGGAACAGCCTCACCGCCGGCCTCGGGGTCTCGCCCGACCAATCCTACCCTGCTCACCTCCAACGTCGTCTGCACGAGGCAGGGTATCACTATGAAGTCATTAATGCAGGTGTCAGCGGAGAGACCACAACAGGCGGGTTGCGCCGTCTCTCCTGGATTCTGAAGAGCCGGCCCTCGATTGCGATTGTCGAATTGGGGGCAAACGACGCCCTGCGAGGACAGCCCTTGTCCCTCATGGCCTCGAATCTCTCAACCATCATCGAAGGGTTACAGAAGGCGAACGTCACGGTCGTTCTGGCAGGAATGCAGATTCCTCCGAATTACGGCCCGGACTATACTACGGGCTTTGCGTCCATGTTTGAGCGTTTAGCCCAGGACCATTCGGTCGCCCTGATTCCCTTTTTCCTTGAAGGCGTGGCGGCTCGGCAGGACTTGAATCAGGCTGATGGCATCCATCCCACCGCAGAAGGGTATCGGATCGTCGCCGACACGGTTTTCGACGTACTCGAACCGTTACTCGAGAAGGAGCGCCTCCTTTCGCACCCCCAGTAGGATCGGAAAGGAGGCCGCGTTGGAAGACTCAGTCCTTTTTGAAGAAAATATCCCACGCCCCATAGACAAGAACCAGGGCAATCATCCCATAGTACATGGCGGTGATCCCTTCATATCCGCCACCCGGTTCATTGGCGAAAGCAGGCGAGGTTGACAAAGCCAGGACAGCCGCACCAAGAATCCCTTGCATGGTCTTTTTCATTGTCTCATCCTCCTTGGAAAGCAAAATACAAAGTCATGGATTCGGATTATATAAAAACTCTGATGACAGAGGCAAGCCGGGGTAGGAGGCCACACCAGTCATGCCGGGCCTGACCCGGCATCCAGAGGAATAAAGAAAAGCAAAGGCTCTGGATCCCCGATTACAAACGTCGGGGATGACGGAGGGGAGACATGGTGGATTCCCGCCTTCGCGGGGATGACGGAGGGGAGACATGGTGGATTCCCGCCTTCGCGGGAATGACGGAGGGGAGGCGCGGAAATGACGCAGTATGACGCTCAACCGTCATGCCGGACTTGATCCGGCATCCAGGAAAACCACAGGCACCATTCGTCATGCCGGGCCTTGACCCGGCATCCAGAGGACCCAAGGCCAACCCTATGCCTCTTCGAGGTGTGAATGCGTTCCATCACAGAACGGGGGATTCTTGGTATGCTTACATCCGCACCAGGCTACGCGTTTGTTCTCGGTGAGTTCGACTTCCACCGGCGAATGCTCCGTGCCCGTGTGGGACCCATCGCAAAATGGCTGCGTCTTGGATCGACCGCACCGACACCAGTAATACTTGCCTGGCTCCATCTCCAGCACGTACGGCATCCGTTGGGGAATCATGACGGGATCTCCCATTCTTTTCCTCCTTGTCGTTGATTACAGGTCAAACAACCCGGATTGCGATCCGGCTCAT
The DNA here is from genome assembly GCA_965221365.1 of Nitrospirales bacterium. Lineage (GTDB taxonomy): Bacteria > Nitrospirota > Nitrospiria > Nitrospirales > UBA8639 > Bin75. The sequence continues at coordinate 1,056,311 of OZ244884.1, forward strand.
GCCTACTCCCCGCACCGGGGTTGTCTCCCTTGCGGGCCCAAGGCCGTGAGCCACACGTAATCCGCAATGCGTTCCTCGAGCAAATGGTCCACGTCTTCCGGGTATTCGGGGTCCAGCGCGTGGAGATAGACCGTCACGTCCTTGACCGGCACACCCAATTGCCGCTGCACCCGTTTGGGCACGGGAAGCCCATATTGGATGTGTCCGGCCCCGGTATAACTGACAAAGGTCGTTGCCTCGGGGGCCTCGGACTTTACTGTCGTCGCAATGACGGAGGCCATGCCCTCGTCCCGAAAGACGGACGCTTCGTAGATCTTCTGATAGACTTCCCCGGATAATCCTTGATGACATTGTTCGATCTGCTCGTAAATGACCCCTCGATACTCGGGGTCATCCTCGGGGAACGGCACGGGGATGTTCCATCGTTGTCTTTCCGGATCCCGGGCAATGGCCGTGAGCCCCTGTTTCGCCACGTTCCTGACCAGAGACCGGGGCGGATTCAGGCCCAGCAACGTCACGCCATGGGTTCTGGCAAAATCGACGAGGGGCGCGTAATCCTCGTATTGCCCGCCCCAATCGGTCTTCCAGTGGGATTCGGTCAAGAACTCCTCCGTCGAGGTCACCTCTCCCTTCAGGTAACGATCGAGCCCCTCCTGCCCATCCCAACCGAACATTTCCATGCCCAGGATCGGGGTCCGGCTTCCGCGGAGTACGCCTTCCAGCACCCGAAGCGCCGCCGCGACGTGAGAAGGCGTGTAATGCGCTTCCCCGATGTAGATGATGTCCGCGGATCGGAGAATCGAGTAGAATTCAGCGTCTGGCAGAGTGGTCCTGGTCTTTGGCTCGATGATCTGCCCGACTCGATAGTCGCCAGGGGACTGGATGGTCGCCAAGGCAGTGGTGGCCAGCACGGCTCCACAGGCAAGCGCCGAAAACGCCAACGCCAGACGGCACACGACGGGCTGCGACATGGGCATGGTGTAACACAGGGGTTGACCGACCGCAACCCTCGGTTGATCTTGACGCCTGCTCAAACCGACGGCTACGCTTCCTCCGTGTCGAGCACGCCTGCCATGCCCATACCGGCCCCGGAACCGCCACAAAATCCTGCTCAACTTCGCCAGATCCTGAAGGCCAGCAAAGACGCGAATCCCGTGGCCTGGGAGTCTGCCAGGAAGCTGGTTCATCGTTCCCAACTGGCACAGACCCTGACCCGACTCGTGGAACGCATCCAACACAGCCAATTGCCGAACCTGCTTCGAGAGGGGTTGGTGGCTGACCTGACCCACGCCTCGGGCAGCCACGCGAGTGACCACGCCCGGCTCCGGGAATTAACGGGCTTCCCGCGTACAAAGGCGATTCGAGCGTTGTGCGTGTACTTCGCTCTCGTCCGGGCAGAATCCGCGTTCACGCCTCACGCAGTCGAAGACTTCGCGAAGCAGCACCCCTCGCCCTATGATCTGCTGCTTCGGGTGGAGCAACCGTCCTTACTCGATCTGGGCGCAGGGGATTTATCCTTTGAAGAAGACCTGCTGGACCGCTATCTTCCTCCGCTGCACCAACGCGGGAAGGTGCTGACACTGCATGCCCTGGATCGCCTGCGGCCCGGGTCACAGTTGGGCGGCGCGTACCACGCCAGCCCGGACCGCCTGCACCGCTTTGCCCAATACCCGCGGGACAGGCTTCGCTTCCAGTTCCGGGGCGGCATCGACATGATGGATCTTTCGACGCAACCCCACCTGCTTGCTCAGTACACCATGGTGACCTGTCACGCTCCGGCCACGCCGACCTTTGCCTATGAGCCCACGCGGTTATCGCCGGACACCATCCACTCACACCTCACGAAGGCCAAAGGTGAATATCGGGTGATTCGCGTTCACGGAGAAGAAGCCCTGGAAGTCGTGCATCGGGGACAAGGCCTGACCTTCCCTCCCTGGAAATTCGTGATTCAGGGTCCGCTGGCGCTTTTGAACCTTCTGGCTCGTCGCGGAATGCTCTGTGTCCTCGCCGCGGTTGACGACGAGGTGTTTTGGGAAATACTCGCTCAACTGGTCGAAGAACCCGGCATGCGCCCTCCGGACGTCGTCTTCACACCGGACAGGCTTCCGGAGGTCTTTGGGCACATGCATCGAGCCCTGTCTTCGCTTCCCATCGGGACAGGCTGTCACCTCTCGGATCTTGCCACGCTCCGACGGACGCTTCCTCCTGCATCGGGGAAACAGACCCTCCCGGCCTTCCGGTTCCGTTTCGTGGAAATCCGCCGTGGCGCCCTCTTCCCCGGACTGCCTGCGGGAAGCACCGCCCGACACTTTCAGCACATGCGCGAGGAAGTCCCCCCCTGGCATCTCGTGCTCGTTCCCGAACGGGTGCCGGAATAAACGAAAGCCACAGACTGGGTTGGAAGGAAACTTGGAGCGGGAAAGGGGATTTGAACCCCCGACCCTCGCCTTGGCAAGGCGATGCTCTACCACTGAGCTATTCCCGCTCTCCAGAGATAAGAGTTTGATTCTAGTTCGCGGCTGCAACCCTGTCAAGAAACTGGATGAGTCCACCACGCTTCGGCATTCCCGCGCACGCCCCAATCGTCATTCCCGCGAAAGCGGGAATCCAGAGTCCTTGCTTTTTCCTTTTTTCTGGATGCCGGATCGGAGTCCGGCATGACGTTGAGGGTCTTTGATTCGTCATTCCTGCGCGTCCACTCCGCACCACGCGCCCCCATTCGTCATGCCCGCGCACGCCCCCCTTCGTCATCCCCGACGTTTGTAATCGGGGATCCAGGGTCGTTGCCTTTCCTTTTTTTTCTGGATGCCGGATCGGGGTCCGGCATGACGTTGAGAGCAACACTGCGTCATTCCCGGCAGGTCGTGGTTCCGTCCTTCACGTGAGTTGTGCTACGCTGTACCACGTAAGCGACGGATGATCCTTCGTCCGCAACGAACGTTTTTTATCCACGAGGTTGCGATGCACATCAGTGTTCTCGGGACGGGATACGTAGGACTCGTCACCGGTGCGTGTTTTGCAGAATTCGGACTCACGGTCACGTGCATGGACGTGGATGCCACGCGCATTCAAAAACTGGAACGGGGCGACGTGCCGTTTTATGAACCCGGATTGGCGGCACTGGTGACAAAAGGCCACAAGGCCGGACGGCTCATCTTCACGACCGATCTGCACCAGGCCGTGGATACGGCACTGGTGATCTTCATCGCGGTCGGCACGCCTTCAAACCCGGATGGATCGGCCGATCTCTCCTACGTGGATGACGTGGCGCGGAACATCGGGAGCCGCATGACGGGGTACAAGGTGGTGGCCACCAAATCGACGGTGCCCGTGGGGACGGCGACGCGAGTGCGGGACATCATCAGGGCGCATCAACCGAGGCCGATCACCTTCGACGTGGCGTCCAATCCGGAGTTTTTACGGGAAGGCTCGGCGATCGAGGACTTCATGCGTCCGGATCGCGTGGTCATCGGCGTCGAGAGCGATCACGCCGCCGCCATCATGAAGGATCTCTATCGACCATTGTATCTGATCGAAACGCCGTTCGTGGTGACGACGGTTCCCACTGCGGAAATGATCAAATACGCGTCGAACGTGTTCCTGGCCACCAAGATTTCCTTTATCAACGAAATCGCCAATCTGTGTGAATTGGTGAACGCCAACGTGCAGACCGTGGCCAAGGCCATGGGGCTCGACAAACGGGTCGGCGCCAAGTTCCTGCACGCCGGCCCCGGGTATGGCGGCTCGTGTTTCGGGAAAGACACGGCCGCGCTGGTGCACATCGGGGAAGCCGCCGGCTATGCGATGCAGTTGGCCGCGACCACCAAACGGGTGAATGAACAACAGCGGGCACGCATGGTCGATAAAATCCGGGACACTGTGAATGGCGTCCAAGGGAAAACCCTTGCCTTGCTGGGGCTGTCCTTCAAACCCAATACGGACGACCTCAGGGATTCGCCGGCGGTGATGATTGCGGAACACCTGATGAAGGAAGGCTGTACGATTCGGGCCTATGACCCGGAAGGCCTGGCAGGCGCGCTCGAGGCGTTACCCGGTCTCATCGGCTGTCAGAGCGCCTATGACGCGATGACGGGAGCCGATGCCGTGGTCCTGGCCACCGAATGGAACCAATTCCGGAACCTGGATTGGGCGCACATGAAATCGCTGCTGCGGGTTCCGGTGTTTATCGATCTCCGGAACGTCTATGACCCCGAACGGGTCGCGGAACATGGATTTCATTACGTGTCCGTCGGCCGCCAGGGCGTGGGCGTGAATCCTTATCACGCCTCCTGACCGCTGTCCGGTCGTGGCTTACGCCTCCTTGGGCTTGTAGCCCATGCGATCCAGCACCTTGGTAATCCGCTTCTTCAGCGGACCTTCGGCATCGGCCATGGCCAGCGCCAGAGGCTCCACCGCGGGCTTGCCGATTTTCCGAAGAATCTCGGTGGCGGACTGACGGAGTTCGTCTTCTTCCGAAACCAGGAGCGGGATGACCTTGGTCACGGAGGGCGCCCCGATCTTAATCAGGGCCTCATAGGCCCGATGGCGAACGTCGCCCACCTCATCTTCCAGACATTCGACGAGGTCATCCACGGCATTGGCGGCTTTGAGTTCCCCCAACGTCTCGATGGCATATTTGCGATTGAGCCAATGGGAATCTTTCAAATCCATCAACGCGGCATCGACCTTGACCACGTTGGGATCTTTCGCCCGAATCCGAAACTGCTTGACCAGCCGCTTGCCGTCTTCTTCCACGATCCGGAGCGTCGCCCCATCACCCGGCTTGATCTTTTGCAGGTTCTCCAGGGCTTCCTCGGCCACGTCCAGCAATACGGTTTTTCCATCATAGGCCAACAACTCGACTTCAAGTTGCCTGGCCTCCGGGTTGACGGCGATGACGTTTTCGGTCACCAGATTGAAGCCGTCTTTCTTGGCACTCTTGGGACTGATCTGAACAAGCGGGGTTGGAACCGGATCTGCCATCGCTACTTCTCCTTCGTTATCAGGACTTGGGTGTCCAGCCGAGACTCGTCAACACGCCTTCGGCGGTATCACGCACCATTTCATTTTCATCTTCCAACAACGCGACCACCGGCTGAATGGCGCGGGAATCGCCCAACCGGGCCAAGGATTCGGCCGCATTCCGACGAACCAGCCAGTCCTCATCCGTCAGGGCCTCGACCAGAGGCGAGAAGCCCTTGGGATCCCCGATTTTTCCGAGGGCTTCGGCCGCATGCCGGCGGACGATCCAATTGGAGCCCTTCAGCCCGTCGATCAAGGCATCCGTGGCTCTGGTGTCCCCGATCTTTTTCAACACGCGGGCCACGTCTTCCCGCAACATCGCATCCATCAGGCAATCCACCAGGGCCGGCACGGCTTCGGGATCGCCAATCCGTTCCAGGGCCCACACCGCAGCGGTTCGGACGCCGCCGTCTTTGTCTTTCAACGCCTTCACCAAGGGGGCCACCGCCTGGGAGTGTTTCAGTTTCCCAAGCGCAGACGCCGCCTGCTCTCGAACGGTCCATTCATCATCGTCCAGCGCTTCGATCAGGGGCTCAATCGCGGATTCCCCTATCTGCACGATGGCATTCACCGCGGCCTCACGAATTACGAGGTCATCGTCCTCGAACATCTCGATCAGACGAGGAACGGCCGAGTCACCCATTTGCCCAAGCCCGGCGGCTGCATAATTTTGCAGACCTTCGTTCTCGTCGCGCAGGGCGGACAACAACTGTTCAATGCGAGCCTCCTCAGCCATTCACCTGCTCCTTCTCCGCCCACTGCGCTTCATCCATCTGCGCCGCGGCTGCTTCCAATTTATCGATAATGACTCCAGAGTTGTACGAGACCAACCCGTCACGATCATTCTTCATCTTCTTGAACACTTCGGCATGGGGACGCAGCGCCTCCACGTCCTTGATCTTTTCCAAGGCTTCCACTGCCAAAACCCGTAACGGTTTGATGGGAATCATGTCAATCAGAAGATCCACCGGTCTGGCGTCCCCGATCAAGCCCAGGCCTTTGGTCGCCAGTTCCTTGACGCCCGTATCCTTATCGCGTTTGAGGCGATCGATCAACGGCTCCACCGCCCGGACGTCGCCGATTTTCCCCAACACGTCCGCCGCGGCTTCACGCACGACCCAATCATCGTCTTCGAGGTACTCGATTAAGATCTCGACACTCGGGCGGCCGATGGGATGGAGTTTCTGCACCGCTTCCTGCCTTGCCCCTTCACGGAGTTCGGATTCTTCCACGTCCCGCAATTCATCCATGATCTCGCCGATGCGATCTCGAACCGCGCCGAGTTTTTTCAGGGTCTGAATCACCACGTCACACAACGCAGGATCGCCCATCGCATCGACCAACGCATCCGCGGCACGCGGATCCAGGAGATGATCCAGGATGTGGGCCGCGTTGACCCGCGCCTCTTCATCCGGATCCTTGAGCATGGCGGTCAGAGGGCCGATCGACGTGGGAATGACCCCCAACAGTTTGGTGACAGAGGGCCGCAACGCGTCATTCTTCAACAGCTCGACCAAGGCCGACGCGGTCTCTTCATTCACAATGCCGGCCATTTGTTCGAGCGACTCCACCACGGCCTCCCGAACGCGTTCATCTTCACCCTGCATCAACTCGACCAGCGGCACACCGGCCTGAGGATCACGAATCCGCGCCAGCATACGGGCCGCCTCGATCTGATAGTCCGGGGACCCGGTTGGCATGGCCTGGATGACCAACGCCACGACGCTGGGGCCTCCCTTCAGACACGTGGCCGTGGCGCGCATGCGGCGCCAGTCTTCTTCATGCGCCAGCTCGGACACGATGACTTCAATGGATTCTTTCGGCATCGGACCTCATTGCTTGATTCGTCATCGGGGCTACAACCGCACCCGCTTAGGGTTCCAGCCCAGTTGGGTCAACGTTTCCTTGATGTGGTAGCGAATATTTTCATCGCGTTCCCGTTGCAGTTGGCTGACCAGGGGGGCCACGGCTTTCTGGCCGAACCCGACCAGGGCTTCACTGGCTTCGGTCCGGATCAAGGTGCTTTGCAACGCCGTCATCAAAAGGGGAATGGCCTCGTCGTCGTGGATCCGGACAAGCGCCCGAATGGCCTCTTCCACGCTGGCCAAGTCCTGTTCATACCGATGATCCTCACAAGCCGGGGTGCGATCTTCATATTCACTCGTCTTCAGTTCGCCGATCAGTCGAAACAACAAGGGGAGCACCCGTCGATCGCCGATTCTGCCGAGCGCTTCGATGACGCGCACCTGAAGGCGCGGATCCTCGACCACGCCCAGGAGGGCGTCGACCGCGGCCGGGTCCCCGATCAGGCCGAGGGCTCGGGCGGCCTCCTGGCGCACGGCCGTATCGGGATCGCGTTCCAGAAGAGCCACCAAGGGCTTGACGGCCGTTGGAGATTTCAACACACACAGGGCTTCCGTGGCTCGAAGGCGTATCCGCCAATCCTGATTGGCCAGGGCTTCCACCAGAGGCTCAACCGCGGGCTCGCCAATCGACACCAGCGCCGCCACGGCGTCATCACGTACCGCCGGCACCTTATCCTGGAGCAGCAACACCAGGGTCGCAACCGATCCGGGGTTGCCGAGTCGGCCGATTGCACGCGCGGCATGCATGCGGACGACCCAATCCTGATTCAGGAGGGCGGTTTCCAAGGGCTCGATCACTCGCTCATCGGCAATCGCAGACAAAATGGACGCCGCCGCCTCCTGCACGGACAAATCCGGGTCTTGCAGACAGTAACTCAAGTCCACGACCGCCGGTTCGCCGATAGCCGTCAATGCAGTAGTCGCCGCGGTTTTCACGGCCCGATCGGAATCGCGTAGCGCCTCGATCAGGGGACAGACCCCTCTGGGGTCCCGGGATTCACCAAGGGCCACGGCCGCTTCCTCACGAATGCCCCAATCCTCATCCTTCAAGGCGGCGATGTGTTCCGCCACGCTATCGGCCATGACCACGAGCCCCTTCCGAACGTGTGGGTTCTTTGCGCCCCCAAAAAGCCGGGAGCCAGTCCTTGCGGCAACTTATCACAGCGATTTTTTGAGGGTCAATCCATCACGCCCCCCGTGAACACTCAGCGGGGCGGAGGGCCTGACGCCACCTCTTCCCTGAAGGATCGCAAGAGGGACACCATCAGGAACAGAATGATGACGGCAAAGGGAAACGCGGCGAGGATGGAACCCATTTGAAGGCCTTGCAGCCCACCGGACCACAGTAACACCGCGGCGACGACCGACTGGATGACGCCCCACGTCAACTTGATGGCATTCGGAGGGTTCAGATTGCCATTGGACGTAAACGTGCCCAGGACAAACGTGGCGGAATCCGCCGACGTAATGAAAAACGTGGCGATCAACCCCATCGCGAGGAGTGACGTGAGTCCTCCGAAGGGAAACTGCTCCAGCAGCGTAAACAGGGCCACTTCTTTCCCCTGCGACTCGATCACCTGTTTCATGCCCACCTGCTCGAACATGTCCAGGGAAATAGCCGTTCCACCAAACACCGAAAACCAAAACGCACAAAAGAGCGTGGGGGCCAACAACACCCCCATGACGAACTCTCTGACGGTTCGGCCTCGAGAAATGCGGGCAATAAAGGTCCCGACGAATGGAGCCCAGGCGATCCACCAGGCCCAGTAAAACAAGGTCCACTCCTGGATCCACCGGGAATCATCGAAGGGGGCCAGATTCAGACTCATCCTGGGCAGATTCTGCAGATAGTCCCCCAAGGCCGAGGTAAAGACCTCCATGATGAATCGCGTCGGCCCCAGGCACAGCAGAAAGCCCAGAAACGAGACAGCCAGGACCAGGTTGAGGTTGCTCAAATATTTGATCCCCCGGTGCAGCCCGGTTTGTGCGGACACCATGTACAACACCGTCACCCCGGCAATCATCAACAGTTGAAGCAGGATGGTATTGGGAAGGGCAAACAGATGCGACACGCCCCCGCTGATCTGGATCGCTCCAAAGCCCAAGGACGTGGCCACCCCAAAGATCGTGGCAAACACGGCGAGAACATCGATGCCTTGTCCCAGGGCGCCCCGCATGCGTTCACCGAAAAGCGGCTCGCAACTGGCACTGAACAAGCCGGGTTTGCCCTTGCGAAATTGAAAATAGGCCAGACCCATGGCCACCATGGCGTAAATCGCCCAGGGGTGCAGCCCCCAATGAAAGAACGCATACCGAAGAGCCAAGCGCGCAGCTTCCGGGGTTTCGCCGACTCCGTTGGGAGGGTCGTAATAATGTGCGGTGGGTTCCGCCACCCCCCAAAACACCAGTCCGATGCCCATCCCGGCACAAAATAACATGGCAAACCACGTGACCAACGGAAATTCCGGCTGTTCCCCGTCCTTGCCCAGGGGAATATCTCCGTACTTTGAGACAATCAGCGTAGCCGCCAGGATCAGAAGCCCTGCCGCGCATAAGAGATAGAACCACCCAAAGGCCGCGAGCAGCCAGCTCTGGATGGCGGTGGTGACCATGGCCATCTGGGTGGGAGCCACGGCCCCCCATACCAGAAAGGCCACGGCCATGGAAACAGAAATCTTAAAGACAGGAGTCGTGGCGTTCATGGGAAACGTGCGAAAGAAAAGAGCCCCGCATGGCCGTCAAAGCGGGCCATGGCCACGCCGCAGGAACACGAAGCCAGACGACTCCATGACCGCATCCTTCGACAGGCTCGGGGCAGGGTCTTTGTCCAGGATTGTAAATGTTCACTCATTGGCTGACAAATTCATCTACGAGGCGCTGCCTCTCACACCGTCAGGCCAGGCACCTTATTCGTCATACCGGACCCCGATCCGGCATCCAGGGGAATAAAGCAAAAAGCCCTGGATCCCCGATTACAAACGTCGGGGATGACGGACGGGGCGTGCGCGGGAATGATGAAGCGGTGCAGGAATGACAAAGCAAGGCACCTCAACCGTCATGCCGGGCTTGACCGGGCATCCAGGAAAAAGGAAAAGGCAACGGCTCTGGATTCCCGCCTTCGCGAGAATGACGATTGGGGCAGGCGAGGATGACGCAGCGCGCGCGTGGGAATGACGGACTGGGGCACGCGGGAATGACAGAAGGCGCCCCCCGGCGTTTCGCCCGAGTCGACGTTCCCACGCGCAGCGCCTGTCTTACTCCTCGGACTACAAGCGATTCAACTCTCGTTGTTCCACGGCGAAAGACACGGCGTTGATCAGCCGATCCTTGCCAAAGGGTTTCATGACAAAATCCTTCACGCCGTCGCGAATCATGTCTGCCAGCTTTTCCGACCGAAGCAGTTGGGATTGCATGTCCCGTTCTCGCTGAATCAGCAGCCACAGGAGTTTGGACGCGGCACCGCCGAGCATCTCGGTCCGTTCATGCTTGTCCGCAGCAAGCACGGCTTCCATGGAGGGATCCCCGGTCACGTCGATGATGAGATCCAGATCATCCCGGCTGATCAGGCTCAACACATCAGGCACCACCGGGATGCCGAAGTCTTGCGCGACCCGTAACCCCGCGGCGTCAGGGTCCTTGTCCATGATGCCCACCACCTGAACGGTCGGCAGGTGATGCAACACGTCCAGCAGTGCCTTCCCGCCTGTGCCGGCGCCCACAATGGCAATCCGAATGTCCGGTTGACCGGTCCCCGTCGCTTCGGACATCCCGGTCAAGGCAACCAGGGAGACGCGCGGAAATTGAGTCTTGAAATAATTCATGGAATCGACCCCCAGCTTCTTGTCGATATCCGCAATCACGACGTCCAGCAGCAGGGGATTCTCACCGGCATTGGCCACGTCGACCGCCTGGTCTTCTGTTCCTGCCTCCAGCACGTCAAACCCCGAAGTCTCGAGCGTCGTGCGCATCGCTTCGCAAAGAGCAGGCTCATCCTCCACGAGCAACACACGTCCACACCCCGGTTTGGAACCAAACATTGCTGCGGTTTTTGGTTCTGTCATCATGATGACCCTCCTTGATGAATGGACCCGAACATGAAAAAAGCCCTGCGGATCTTCACGATCCGAAGGGCTTTGCCTCGATCTCGCACGTTGGATTGAACAGCAACTACCCCATCTCTGCCTCTTTATCGATTCCGATTCATTGAACGAGAGTACCTAATAAAATCGTATGCCCGCTCCGGCCTGGTGTCAAGCAGGATACCCCGTTTTTCCCTCGAACAGGCCTCACGGCTACCTTGCCGGGATCATGTTGCCTGAGGCATCCTGTGCTCGAGCCAACCTCGGGACCATCCATGGCCAATCTGACCAAACGCCTGTCCACGAACGTCGAAGGAAATTTCTTCGTGGATGCCACGTGTATCGATTGCGACACCTGTCGGCAATTGGCGCCCGAGACATTCATGGAAAACGGCGACTATTCCACCGTGTTTCACCAGCCGACGTCCCCATCCGAAGAACAGGCCGCGTATCAAGCCCTGCTCGCTTGCCCCGTAGGGTCCATCGGCGTGGTGGAGCAGAACACCGGGCAGATTGCCCAGGCCCGGGCGTCGTTTCCGCAGGAAGTAGAACCCGGCGTGTTGTACAACGGCTTCAATTCCGGAAAATCCTTCGGCGCCAACAGCTATTTTCTGCATCATCCCGACGGGAATTGGCTGATCGATTCACCCCGGTATCTCAAGCAGCTCGTCACGGCCTTCGAAGCGCACGGGGGCATTCGCTATATCTTCCTGAGTCACGAAGACGACGTGGCGGAAGCCGCGCGATACGCCAAGGCCTTCGGCGCCGTGCGGATCATTCATCGTGCCGACGCCCATGCCATGCCCGACGCGGAATGGATCGTGGACGGGGAGGAGCCCGTGGCCGCGACGCCCGACTGTGTGCTGATCCCCGTTCCCGGGCATACTGCAGGCAGTATGAGCCTCCTCTACCGGCAGCGGTTTCTCTTTACCGGCGATCACCTGTGGTGGGATCAAGAGCACCAGCAACTCCGGACCCCATCCGTCCTCATCTGGGATAAGCGGCAACTCCTGCGTTCGCTCTCGAAGTTGCTACCGTTTCCCTTCGAATGGGTGCTCCCGGGCCATGGCCATCGCGTGCACCTGCCGGCCACAACCATACACCGCCACTTGCAAGACCTGATCGCATCCCGCTCATCATAATAAAGAGAACGGTGCCAGCACCGTGCAACCCTGCCCTCGATCCCCGATCAAGTCGGGGAGAGGCTGTCCTTAATCGGAAGCGGGGATCCAGGGTCTTTGCCCTTTTCTTTTTTCTGGATGCCGGATCGGGGTCCGGCATGACGACTGATGCCCTTTGCGTCCGTCCCCCATGCCCCCCGCACTCCCGCGCGCCCTTCGTCATCCCTACACGCTCCAATCGTCATTCCCGCGAAAGCGGGAATCCAGGGTCTTTGCTCTTTCCTTTTTTCTGGATGCCGGATCGGGGTCTGGCATGACGACTGATGCCCTTTGCGTCCGTCCCCCATGCCCCCCGCACTCCCGCGCGCCCTTCGTCATCCCTACACGCTCCAATCGTCATTCCCGCGAAAGCGGGAATCCAGGGTCTTTGCTCTTTCCTTTTTTCTGGATGCCGGATCGGGGTCCGGCATGACGACTGATGCCTGTGATTTTCCTGGATGCCGAAGCAAGGCCCGGCAGGATGGGTGAGGGCGAATACCCAGCCCATGGTGACAAATGATCGAGTTATGCGTGGCCGGTCAGGATAACTTCAACGGTCGCCCGATGCCCGGCTGTCGCGGCCAATCGAGCGTCACAGGTGATCAAGGAGGCTGGAAGCGACTCTGCAAGAGCCAGGTACGCAGCATCATAGGCAGTAACGTTGTGACGGAGGGCCCAAATGCGTGGAAGAAAGAGATCGTGCGGGTAACGAAGAATCGGCAACGCAGCCAAGTCGGCCAGGGCCTGTGTCCCGCGTTGCGAGCTCAGGTCACCATCCAACACGTACCGCCGGAGGACTTGCGCGATCTCCAGATCCAGTAGATGCGGCGCATGCAGAGACTCCCCGCTGTCAAACAGGCGCTGCTGAATATCCAACGCAGCGGTCGTTCCCAAAAGTACCTCCAGGACCGCCGAAGCGTCCGTCACAATCACCGGCCTTCCCGTTCTGCCCGGATCATTTGGGCCGGCGGAACGGTCGGGCGAACCCTGGTCCGAGCACGGAGTCGCTGGCGTAACTCATCGGCGGTCGGATATTCGGCATGTCGTTGAAGCTCCGCAAGCAGGTAATCAGACAGAGACTTCCCCGCCAAGGCAGCCCTGGATTTGAGAATCTTATGCAGGGCATCGGGAACATTCCGCACCTGAATCATGGTTGACATGTGATCAACCTACTTGCATGTTTTCCACATGTCAAGCTGCGGAGCGGCATGACGCTGGAGGCACATTTTCGTCATCCTCGCGCACGCTCTGTCACCCCGTACACCCCCAATCGGCATTCCCGCGAAGCCCCCCTTTCGTCATCCCCGACGTTTGTAATCGGGGATCCATGGATTTTTCTTGGTTTTGTCTTTCAGTCTTCTGGATGCCGGATCGGAGTCCGGCATGACGATTGTGGCCATTTAGTCCTTTTTTGCACCTTTTATCATCTATTTCGCATCTTTTATGCTCCTTTTTGTATCTTTTATGCTCCTTTATGCCTCTTTTGTCGTCCCATGTGCTACCTCCGTCACCCCCGTGCCCCCTCGTCATTCCCGCGCACGCGGGAATCCAGAGTCTTCGCTTTTTTCTTTTTCTGGATGCCGGGTCGGAGCCCGGCATGACGGATAGGGACACGCTTGCTTGAGACTCTCTCCGCGCATCCTCCCCTGGATGCCGAAGCAAGGCCTGGCAGGGTGGATGAAGTCTGATATGTCATGCTCGCCCTCTTCCGTCATTCCCGCGCACGCGGGAATCCAGGGTCTTTGCCTTTCTTTTTCTTGATGCCGAGTTAGAGTCCGGCATAACGACTAGCGCTTGTGGTTTCCCTGGAGGCCGGGTCAAGCCCGGCATGACGATTCTCGCCCGCGATCAGAGTCCGGCTGAACGGGTGGGAAAAGCGGTAGCCCCCTACGGGGGTTGCCCGAAGAGGGTTAACTTGTTAAAGTGATCGTTCGTTCTGGCTGATCTGCGTCAGAGGAATCTGGAAGGAGGCATCATGGGTGAAGAACAACTGTACGGGGATAATCCCATCGCCCAGAGAAAAACCGACCAATACAAACGGGAATATGTCCACAGCTTTGTCAGAAAATGGGACGAACTGATCGACTGGGAGGCCCGAGCCAGGAGCGAAGGGGATTTTTTCATCAATATTCTGAAAGAACGGGGCGTCCAACGTATCCTGGACGTGGCCACGGGAACGGGATTTCACTCCATCCGGCTCCTGAAGGCCGGGTTCGACGTGACCAGCGCGGACGGCAGCCCCGAAATGCTGGCCCAAGCCTTTGAGAACGCCAACCGCGCGGGCTTTATCATGAAGACCCTCCACGCCGATTGGCGGTGGCTGAGTCGCGACATTCACACGCAATACGATGCGGTCATCTGCCTGGGCAACTCGCTGACCCATCTGTTTTCAGAACAGGACCGCCGGAAGGCCCTGGCCGAATTTTATTCGGTGCTGCACCACGACGGCGTCCTGGTGCTGGATCAACGGAATTACGATGGCATCCTGGACAATGGATTCACCTCCAAACACGTCTATTACTATTGTGGGGACAACGTCAGTGCCGAGCCTGAATACGTGGACGAAGGCCTGGCCCGATTCCGGTATCGGTTCCCGGACGACTCGGAATATCATCTCAACATGTTTCCCCTGCGCAAGGATTACGTCAGAAGACTCATGGGGGAGGTGGGGTTTCAGCAGGTCAAGACCTTTGCGGACTTTCAGGAGACCCACCGCGTCGAAGATCCTGACTTCTTCATCCACGTGGCGGAGAAACTCTATAAGAACGAAGAACGCCCCCTGAAAATTTCAATGGGGTATTCTTCGACCGTCGAGACCGCCAGGACCTACTACAACAGCCATGATGCCGACCGGTTCTATGCCACCGTGTGGGGCGGTGAGGACATCCACGTCGGGCTTTATGAGCACGACACGGACACCATTTTCGACGCGAGTCGCAAGACGGTCCAGAAAATGGCTTCTATGGTCGCCAACCTTGGGCCCGCAACCCGGGTCCTGGACATTGGCTCCGGGTATGGAGGGTCGGCCAGGTACCTGGTCAAACACCATGGCTGCCAGGTGGGGTGTCTGAATTTGAGCGAAACCCAAAACGCCAGAAACCGCGAACTCAACACCCAGGCGAAATGCGCTTTGAGCATCAACGTGGTTGACGGAAGTTTTGAAGACGTTCCCCTGCCAGATCACAGCGTGGACGTGGTGTGGTCGCAGGATGCCATTCTGCACAGTGAGAATCGCGAGAAGGTCTTTGAAGAAGTCAATCGGGTGCTGGCCCCTGGGGGCGAATTCATCTTTACCGACCCGATGCAGAGCGACACGTGCCCCAAGGAAGCCCTGCAACCCATCCTGGATCGCATTCACCTGGACTCGTTGGGGTCAATCCCACAGTACAAGGACCTCCTCTTGGGATTGGGCTTCAAGGAGGTTGCCATCCTGGACCTCTCCGAACACCTGAGTGCTCATTATGAGCGGGTCCTGGAAGAAGTTCGCGCGAATCAATGGAATCTGTTGAAAATCTGTAGCGAAGACTATATCGAACGGATGAAAGCCGGCCTGCAACACTGGATAGACGGCGGTAAGGCCGGGCATCTCACCTGGGGGATTCTCCACTTCCAGAAGCCTTAATACGCGGCTCCCGGCATCCCCTCTGCGTTGCCGGTTCAGAAACGCTCAGCGTTCAATGCGGTAGGGTTTGGCCGGCCTGGCAAAGTCTCCGGAGGGGCCGAAACGCCCTTCGTCGCCAAGCACCTTGTCCGGGTCGGTATACTCGAGATCCTTCACATCCGCATGCGCGTCGTCTTTAGGCAGTTCCCAGCCCAATTTCTCCAAGGTTTCCAGCACGGTCCGCTTCAACGCGCTCGAGGCCGTCAGCCTGGTCGACGCAAATGCCAACACCCGTTCGCTTTCTTTTTCCACCTTGGAGGCATCCGGATCATGCAGAAAGGCCACCAATGGCTCGATGGCGGCGTCTCCGATCAGCACCAACGAAGAGGCGGCATACTCCCGCAACACGATATCCTTTAACAGCAGAATAAGATCCGGAATGACCTTCGGGTCACGGAAATGCCCCAGCGCCGTTGCCGCGGCTTCTTTGATGAGCTGATCTTCACTGATAATACACCCGGGCGTCGGCTTTCCCTGTTGAGCAATGCCTTTGCCTTTCAGGGCGTCCAACACGGGTGGCAAGGCCCGGGCGTCTCCGATCATGCCAAGAGAGGCAATCGCGTGACGCTTTACGGCCCCATCCCGCATGGCATCAATGAGCCCGTCAACGGCCAGGGGGTCCCCGATAATCCCCAGGGCAATCGTGGCGTCTTCGCGAACCGCCCGGTCCTCATCCTTTAACGCCTGGATCAACGCCTCGACCACACGATGGTCGCGGGTCCAGGCTCGTCCCATCTGATAGTCGGTCGTCATACCGCCCAAGGCCCGAACGCCATGACAGCGGACCACGAAATGCGGATCCGTAAGCGTGTCCAGGAGGGCAGGAATGGAGGCCTCCCCAATATACACGAGCGCGGTTCCCGCGGTCTCCCGCACAATTTTCGAGGTATCCTTGAACAGCTTGATCAGCGCCGGAACGGCTCGCGGGTCGCCGATTCGACCCAGGGCTTCGGCCGCGGCACTCTTCACGGCGCCATCCCGGTCTCGACAGGCGATCATCAACGGTTGAACGGCCTCAGGGTCCTTGAGCAAACCCAAGGTCTTCCCGGCCTGCTGACGAACACGCCACCGGTCATCCTTCAAACACCCAATGAGGTTCGGGACGGTACCTTTGCCCATGGAGGCCATGGCGGACACGGCCTCATCCTGCACTTCCATCATGTTGTCGTTGAACAACGTGATGAGGGCCTGCATCGCGACGTCCCCGCCTATTTTCGCAAACGCCCGGCCTACCTGCACGCGCACGGCCCAGTAGTCATCCTCCAAAGCCACGGAGAGGGCTTCAAGGGTCGTCGGGTCCCCCAAATCCGCGAGGGCCTTCGCGGCTTCTTCCCGCGTTGCGTCATCAACGTCGTCTAACGCTTCGACCCAATGTTCTACGCTTTGTGACATGGTTCGGGCCTTGAGGAGGCGGACTAAGGAGCGGACGGATACTCGTAATCGCGTTCCTGTTGATACGGCTGCGTATGGGTACACCGAATCACAAGCCTGGCCGTGCCCAGCCCATCGACGCATTGCGTCAAGGATTGATCGAACTCCAACGTGCCTTCCAGCGTAACCCGAAACGCAAAATCGAACGTAAACGTGCCGAACCGATACTCCCCGGGCTTCAATTTGATGACCCGCGCATCGGTCGTCTTGTAGGACTCATACGTAATCGGGTCATTGGTCCAGATCAACGGGGTGATGCCCGGCACGTGCCACCACGTCGGCGGATCGAGCGCCGTGGGATCGATGGTAATGGCATATTCCCGCGTTAAGGGATTCACGGTCTCTTGCGCCTCCCCGATGTCGCCGACCAGCACACTTCCGAGGAGGCTGACGGCGACAATGGAAAGGCTATTTTTTAAGAAGCGTGGAAGATCCAAGCTCGAACGTCTCATTGCCTGTTGTCCTTCGTTCCGGTCGCGTTTGAAAAATGTCCCCGAGCGCACGACTCTCCCACTCGGTATAGGTTTCCAACCCGAGTGCTTCAAGCACCGTAGCCCCGACGTCCAGGATACTCACGCGCTCGGGAATCGTATACCCCGGCTTCACGTTCGCTCCCCAGGCCAGCCAGGGAACGGGGCGAGCCCCGTCGCTCATGTTCGCGGGCGCAGCTTGAGGAGCGTCCGGTCCCCTCAAGCCCGTCACCATGACCATGGTGCGGTCCAGGACTCCATAGTCGTGATAGAGCGCCATCAGGTCCGTGATCGCGGCATCTACCGCTTGAAGCGACTCCTGATAGGGCTTGGAGTCCCATCCCCGTTTCCGAGCGACGTCCGCGGGTTCGGGCAGGTGGGCGACCAGGAGCCCGGGGATGGCAAAGATACGAAAATTATAGCCGCCTTTGCTGGTTACTTTTTTCAGGTAATCTTTAATATAGGCCACCAACGTGGAGGGATTGCACTGGGGTTTGGCTTTTCCACAGGTCTGCATGTCCACGTAAATTTCCGGTCTGGACAATTGATAAAACCGTTCATCCATGATGAAGAACGCCGTATCAATGCCGCCGGCAAGATCGAGATAATCGAACAGGGTGGGAGAACGAAGAAACGATCGGGAAAAATCATACATTTCCCATTCCTGATTCACGCGGTGCTTCGTGACGGGAAGCCCGGTCAGCAGACTGGCCATGGCCGGCACCGTCAAGGGTGGAGACACCGATTGCGCGGTCCAGGAGACCGCCCCTTCCCGGGAGAGTTTTTGGAGCCCCGGCATGGTCCCGTCTTGAATCACCTCATTGCCCACGCCCTCCAGGATGATCAGCAGCACGTGATCCGTCCGGTTGGACGCATCACTCTTCTCAGGCAATCCCAGACACGAGAGGCTCAGAACAAACAACACAGCGATGCGAATACAATTTTTCACAATGACACTCTGACATTCATGATGGTTGACGTTCACGTGGGAGTACGGTCATGCCCACGCCGGATGTTTCCATGCGTCCGACCTCATCAACGGCCGCATGTGGAGAACTTAACACGCCCACTTTTCCGACGTCAAACCACCATAGGGGGCCTCCTTATTGACCTCGGCATGACGAGTGAAAAGCCTGGCGTTTTACCTGGGTCAGGAAAAGGATTTGTCAGAGCATGGGGGAACCTTTACAATTTTCCGACAGAAGTTCTGGATGCCGGATCGGGGTCCGGCATGACAGTTGAGACACCTTGAATCGTCAGCTCCGCACGACCCAGTCCGTCATTCCTGCGCACGCGGGAATCCAGAGCCTTTGTTTTTCTTTTTCTGGATGCCGCGTCAAGCATGGAGCCTGTTGGAGACTGATTGTTCTCGTAGGATAACGCTGCTGGTTTATGCCGAAGGAAAATAATTTTCTCCATGCCAGGTATTCCCGTGCGGACCCTGGCGACCGGGTCACATATCCGACGCTTGAACCGGGGGCGCCTGCAGGTTCTCCGGCGTGGCAGGAGGCGCTCGGGCGCCTGGGTCAACGCCTGTGGAACGCGGGAGTCCGGGCCGTCGTTCTGGTGTATGGGTCCTGTTTGGGGGCCGATCTCTTCGGAGCCGGACGCCTGGATGAAGTCGGCGGGCTCAAACGAGGCTATTCTCGCGGCATCCCTGGACTGGAGTCGCTCCTTGCGGCCCTTCGCCCCAATGACTATCAACGCGCGTCGTCAGATCCCTCCTGCCAACCCCCCTTTGCCAATGACGAAGCCAACAAAACCAGGCTGGACTCTTTACTGGACGACAAAGGAAACTTCTCCGGCGGCTATGTCCAAGCCCTTCGGGACGGATTTTCGTGTCATGCCCACGCCCCGGCCGTCCAACGCTACCTCTGGTCTTCCCTGCACCACCACGCCGGTCGCATGGAAGGGGCGTTGGCCCTGCTCCACGAGCTCCATCACCTCAAGACCCAACAAGCCTTACAAGCCGAAGATCGACTCCTGGTCCTGGCCCATGGCCATGCGGGCCAGTTGCTGGCGTTGCTGTCCAATTTGATGGCTCCGGGCGAATCATCGGTTCGTGATACCGTGTTTGAAATCCTGGCCGCTTGTTATGAGCAACACGAGCACGTCTCTGCGTCGGTTGGCCAGTTGCAGGAGCTGGACCGGTTGTTAGCCGAGAACCGGTTTCCAGCCTGGCCTGCGCTGGACGTGGTAACGCTGGGCACACCCATCCGATACGGCTGGGACACGCAGAGCATTGGCAAACTCCTCCACGTGGTCAATCACCGCCCCATTCGACAGGATGGGAAACGCTGGCTGGCCAAGATGGAGTTGCCCCAAATCGTGATGGAAATGCCCATGGCGTCCGGCGGAGATTACGTGCATCAACTCGCCGTGGCCGGAACCGACGCGATCCCGGCGTCACCATGGGAAACGGACCTGAACCAGGCCCTGCGGGAAACGTTGGAGCCGTATGACGGATTCGAGCGATGGCTGGAATGTGCCCGGCGCGTGACCCGTTGCCCCAACGACGGGCAGTGCCTGCTCATCGACTACCACGATGCCTCGGACGCCCCGCATGAACACCTCTTTGGCCATGCCTGCTACACGCGGCTCGACGCATTGCTTTTTCAAACCACTCACATCGTGGAGACGCTCTACGGCACCTAGCCCCTCTTCCGGTCCTTGAAAAAATTCTTTGCTTCTCATGAAATATTTATGCTATCTGTCTCTCGTTTGACTTGACCTATTGTGATGACAGCATGATTCTTGGCGTTCCCAAAGAGACGTATCCCGGTGAAAAGCGGGTCGCGGTGATTCCCGCCACCCTCGCTTCCCTGAAGAAGGATGGCGTGGAGGTGCAGATCGAGGCCGGGGCAGGCGTCGAAGCCGGATACCCCGACTCTGCCTACACGGAGAAGGGGGCCACCATCGCTTCCTCACGCTCGCAACTTTTTGAAACCGCTCAAATCATCGCCCAAGTCAGGCTGTTGGGGGCAAATCCTGAACACGGCAGGACCGACCTGCCCCTGATGCAACCCGATCAACTCATCGTGGGCATGGCCGATGCCCTTTCCAATCCCCAAGGCGTTCGGGAATTGACGACACGACGGGTTCGGGCTTTTGCCATGGAATTGATGCCGCGCATTACCCGCGCCCAAAGCATGGACGTGCTCTCGTCGATGGGCACCGTGGCCGGGTACAAGGCCGTGCTCTTGGCGGCCACTGCCTTGCCGAAAATGTTTCCCATGCTGATGACGGCAGCCGGAACCGTGACCCCGGCCAAAGTGTTGATCATCGGGGCGGGCGTGGCCGGCCTGCAGGCGATTTCGGTGGCGCGACGGCTTGGGGCCGCGGTGGAAGCCTATGACGTCCGTCCTGCGGTCAAGGAACAGGTGCTCAGTCTGGGAGCCAAGTTCCTGGATCTGCCGCTGGAGACACAGGATGCCGAAGACACGGGGGGGTATGCCAAGGCCCAGGATGAGTCGTTCTATCGACGTCAGCAGGAACTGCTGACCAAGGCGGTTGCCTCGAGCGACGTGGTGATGACCACTGCAACGGTCCCCGGGAAAAAGGCGCCCCGCCTGATCACGGCCGAGATGGTGGCCGGCATGGCACCCGGCTCGGTCCTGATCGATCT
Source organism: Nitrospirales bacterium (assembly GCA_965221365.1). Classification (GTDB taxonomy): domain Bacteria; phylum Nitrospirota; class Nitrospiria; order Nitrospirales; family UBA8639; genus Bin75. The sequence continues at coordinate 1,077,624 of OZ244884.1, forward strand.
GGTGGCCGAACGAGGCGGTAACTGTGAACTCACCCAGCCCAATCAGACGGTGGTCGCTCATGGCGTCACCATTATCGGAACGGAAAATCTTCCGTCGTTGGCGCCGTATCACGCCAGTCAGATGTACAGCAAAAACATTGCCGCCTTCCTGCTGCACCTGGTGAAAAAAGGCGAACTCACGATTGATCGTGACGACGAAATCACCAACGGCACGCTCCTGACCTGTGACGGAGACGTGGTGCATCCCCAGATCCGTGAACTCCTGGGCCTGGGCGGAGGAGAGGAGTCGTAAAGCCATGGAGCTGTTGATATCCGGCCTCACGATTTTCGTCCTGTCGATCTTCGTGGGCTTTGAAATCATCACCAAGATTCCGCCCACGCTGCATACGCCGCTCATGTCCGGGGCCAATGCGATCTCCGGCATCACGCTCGTGGGTGCCATTCTGTCGGCCGGCACCCAACAGACGCTGCTGACGACCTGGCTGGGTGGGCTCGCCGTGGTCTTTGCCACGATTAACGTGGTGGGTGGCTTCATGGTCACCAACCGCATGCTGGAAATGTTCAAGAAAAAATCATGACCGCTCTACTCATCAACGGAGGATACCTCGTAGCCGCAGTCCTCTTCATTTTCGGCCTGAAGGGGTTGACCCATCCGCGCACCGCGGTGCGCGGCAACCTGCTCGGGTCGTGCGGCATGCTGCTCGCCGTCGTCATTACCCTCACGAATCAACACATCGTCGGCTTTGAGGTCATCCTCATCGGAATCGTCATCGGCGCCGCCATAGGAGCCATCCTGGCCGTCAAAATCGAAATGACGGCCATGCCGGAACTCGTGGCGCTGTTTAACGGGTTTGGAGGCATTGCCTCGGTCCTGGTGGCCGGCGCCGCCCTGATGGAAAGCACCCTCAACGGCGGAACCCCGCTCGTGCAGGTATCCGTGGCCATTGCCGCCTCCGGACTGATCGGTGCCGTGACGTTCTGGGGAAGCCTCGTAGCCTTTGGCAAGCTCCGCGGCCTCATCAATGAAAATGCCGTGCTGTTTTCCGGCCAGCAAGTCATCAACGCGGCCTTGGCCATGCTGGCCCTCGCGTTAAGCGCAGGGTTGATCCTGGATCCCGCGAACATCCTCCTCTACTGGCTGCTGGCCGCGGTGGCATCCCTCTTGGGCGTCCTGCTCGTAATTCCGATCGGGGGCGCCGACATGCCCGTGGTGGTCGCACTCCTGAATTCCTACTCCGGCTTGGCAGCCGCGGCTACGGGCTTTGTCCTGTCCAACAACGTGCTGATCATTACCGGCTCCCTGGTCGGGGCCTCGGGCCTGATCCTGACGGAAATCATGTGCAAAGCCATGAATCGGTCCTTGACCAACGTCCTCTTTGGGGTCCTGGCTCCGACGGGCGGCGGGGCAACGGCAGATGAAGTCTATGGAGGACGAGTGAAATCCGCGTCGCCGGAAGAAGTCGCGCTCCTCTTCGATGCGGCGCGACGGGTGGCCATTGTGCCCGGGTACGGCATGGCGGTCTCCCAGGCGCAGCATCCCGTGGCCAACCTCGCTTCCCTCCTGACTCAACGCGGCATCGAGGTCGAATACGCCGTTCATCCCGTGGCCGGTCGCATGCCGGGCCACATGAACGTCCTGTTGGCCGAAGCCGACGTGCCCTATGAGGCCCTCAAGGACATGGATGACATTAATCCCTCTATCGATCAGGTCGACGTGGCCCTGATCATCGGGGCGAATGACGTGGTCAACCCGTTGGCCAGAACCGATCCCACGAGCGCCATTGCCGGGATGCCGATCATCGACGTGGATAAGGCAAAAACCGTGGTGATCATCAAACGGAGCCTCAGCCCAGGCTTTGCCGGGATCCCGAATCCGCTGTTTGCCTTGGACAACTCCCTCATGTTGTTTGGCGATGGCAAGAAGATGGTCCTGGATATCATCGCCGCGCTCAAAGAAACCTGATCGCAGGTCTGCTGAGTCCCGGTGACCGGCATCCGGAAAACCACAGGCGCCAGTCGTCCTGCCGGGCTTGACCCGGCATCAAAGAAAAGAAAGGCAAAGACCCTGGATTCCCGCTTCCGCGGGAATGACGATTGAGGGCGTGTGGGTAATGACGAATGGGGCGCGTGGTGCGGAGGGAGCGTAGGAATAACGGAGAGAGACTCCCAACGTCATGCCGGACTCTGATCCGGCATCCAGAACAAAAGGGAAAGCAAAAGACTCTGGATTCCCGCTTCCGCGGGAATGACGGAGGAGGCGTGCGGGGTGACGGAGGGGGCACGGAAATGACGGTCTTGGGATCAACCTTGCCCCCGTTGGAAAAAGTATGCTACGCTATGCGCTTTCCCGAAATGAGAGGCAAGGAACTTCTATCCGTCACGAGGGACAATGGAAATCAAGGTCGTCAATAACAACGTCGAGAAAGCGCTGCGTGTGGCGAAGAAAAAACTCGCAGCCGATGGGTTATTCCGGGAGTTGAAACGCCGCCGGTTCTACGAAAAACCCAGTGTCAAACGGAAAGCGAAAGAACGTGAAGCGGCCAGGCGACGACAAAAATGGTTGGCCAAACGTGCCTTTCGTTAGTTCACGCCCCTCCGTCACGCCCTTCTCGTTTCCCCGATGCGTGATGCGCAGATTCACGCGGTGGTTGCCAGCGTCAAGAAAACCATCCGACGCTGGAAGGAACCGGTGCTCGGCGTCGTGGCCCGGGACACGCGCGATCCCTTCCGAATTCTGATTGCCTGTCTTCTGAGTCTGCGGACCAAAGATCAAACCACGGCCCAGGCCAGCCAACGGTTATTCCGGTTAGCCCACACGCCGGAGCACATGAGTGCACTCTCCCTGCACACGATCGAGCAGGCCATCTATCCGGTAGGGTTTTATAAAAACAAAGCCCGACAGATTCATGCGATTTGCCAAAGCCTGCTCCGGGACTTCGGGGGACGTGTTCCGGATACCATCGACGCCCTCCTGACCTTGAAGGGCGTCGGACGCAAGACGGCGAATCTGGTGGTGACCGTCGGATATCGCAAGCCCGGAATTTGCGTGGACATCCACGTTCACCGTATCAGTAATCGGTGGGGCTACGTCCGAACCCGGACCCCGGAAGAAACCGAATGGGCGCTTCGCAAGAAACTGCCGGCCGAATATTGGATCACCTTTAACGACTGGTTGGTCCCCTTTGGCCAACACCTCTGTCGCCCGATTTCTCCCTTCTGCAGCCAGTGCCCCATCAGCCAATACTGCCAGCGCATCGGCGTGCATACGTCCCGGTAAGCCTCGGCGATGTTCCGGCATGCGAGACGGCTCCGCATCTGATCCGGCACGACGCTGTGAACCGTGACGGGCGAAGAGGGCGCTGATTAGATGAACAGGGTGGTCTCGGCCTCGGCGGCCAATGCCAGGATCGCGGGCAGACCCATCACCTCATCCACCCGTTGGGCCACGACGTCCGCGTCGACTCCCATGTATTCCAACCCGGCACTGCACGCGATGAGGCGCATCCGGCCGACCTTCTTGGCTTCGGCCAGCATTTCCGAAATCAGGGGGACGTTGCGCTCGGCCAGCAAGCGGGCCACTTCATCCTGATAGCGGGCATATTCCGGGGGAAACTCGACGGCATCGAGGTTTCCTTCGGCGAGCTTTTTAATCGTCCAGAACAACAGCACGACCACCACGTCCTTGCCCATGGCCGCGGCCGTGAGGGCCAGGGTCGCCACCTGGTGCAATTTGTCGTAGGTGGCATTATGGGCATAGATGACGAACCGAGGCGGCGCAGGCATCTGAAACACCTCTTGAGACTATGGCCCGTGCGGGCAGGACACGATCAGGAGCGCTTGGGGTGAATGAGTGGGTGCTCCTTCGCTTTGGGGGCGGGCCCATCTTCGTTTTCAAACATCAGGCAACACTTCAACCGACCGCAGACCCCGATGCGATGCGCATCATGGGACCAGGCCGCTTCCCGACGGGACAACTTGAGATTCACCGGCTTGAAATCCGTGAGAAAACTCGCACAGCAGAGGACCAGCCCACACGTATCCACCCCGCTCAGCCGACGCGCCTCGTCTCTGGTGGAAATTTGCCGCATTTCGATCCAGCAATTAAATTCACGGGCCAAATCCTTGACGAGCTGCCGAAAATCGACGCGAGATTCCGCGGTATAACTGAAGATCAGTGACTGCCGACGAAGCGATCCGTAGACCTCCACCAACTTCATCTGCAACCCCAAGGCCAAGGCCCGGGTCCGACAAAACTCCAGGCCGGAAGCCGACAAGGTTTGTTGACGGACAATGGCGGCTTCGTCTTCCTGCGTCGCCTTCCGCAGCACGCCCCGCATCACCCGCATGGGCGGGAGGAACGGTTGCGTGTGAGGCGGATCAACGACGGTGCCATAGGTGAGATCGTTCTCCAGTTCCAGGAGCACGTGGTCACCGACCTGCAACGTGGAGTCGGTCGTCTGAGCGATTTTGACCTCTCCATGGTCGCGGATCTTCACGCCCACGACCGTGACCCTTTCAGGAAAGGGCTCTTCCTGATCCACCTTGGATACGGGCACGGATTGTTCGGCCACCACACGTCCTCCGTTCGTCAGCAGCACCTAGTCCTATCACATCCGACGACGACGCGGCAAGACAAGCGTGCATCGTGGCGGGTCTTAGCGAGGCGCGTTTTTAAGAAACGCCGGGACTTCATGATCGAGGGAATACAGCGCGAGCGGCGCGAGGGCTTCGTTCTTTCGGAGCACCTGCACCTGGCCCGTGGCAGATTGTCGCACGAGGTCCAGGGCCTGGCCAGAATGGTACTGACTGCCGGAGGCGGCCAGCACGTCTCGCAGGGATTCCGGGGGATCCCAGTGGGCGGTGAGTAACGCCGTCCGAGCCGGATTGCGTTGGCTGAACATGAACGACAAATGGTCCGGATACCAATCGGCGCCACCCGTGGCGTACGAGACGAACAATTTGGCCTGGGCCTGCTGCATCAATTCCGCGAGATACTGATTGGTGAGAAATCCGTTTTCTCCCACCTCCAACCACTTGCCGGGATGGGATAAACTCGCATGGGCCGCGTAGGAACGAATTTCTTTTAACTGCTGTTGTGAGGCATAGACGGTGGCAATCGGACCATACTGCTCCACGAGTCGGGCGATGACCCTATCCTCGACAGCCGAATGCCCATCGTTCGTCGGCCCGCTGTCCGCATGAACGAGGGTATTGTACCCGCGATCGCTGATGAGATAACAGTTGCGCGGAAGCGCAAGGTCGCAGGGATCCTCGCCGAAAAACGGAACCGAGATCACCTCCCCCCCTTCAAATTTCCAGGATTCGCCATGGGCCAGTTCAATGACGTGGGTAAAGCCCAGTTCCCGCATGAGGGACAGATAATCGAAATACCACGTCTGCCCGTTTTTCCGGCTGGGGACGATCACGGGCACGTCCTTGGGCACGTGCAGCAACGTGCGAGGGTCCACGTGGTCATCATGATCATGCGTCAGAAACACCGCAGCCGGTTGTGGCAACAACGAGGTCCACAGCGAGGGGACCGGCGATTCGGCGAACCAGGGCATCAGCCAGGGATCAAACCAGAGGAACCGGTCTTGTTGTCGATACAGCAGGGCCGCATGACCGAGGTGAACCGTATCCTGATCACGGGTGACGTCGAGCCATTGCGTTCGAACAGAGGAACGGTTCGTGACGGCCAGGCAGTCGTGCGAGTCGAGTTGGTCGAGCAGGTGCAGCAACTGAGGCGCCACGTCACGACCGGCCGTCATGACCATGGTGCGAATTTCCGAGGCGGTGCGGGTTCCATTCAACTGGCCCAGCAGCATTCCCACTCCAGGAGAGAGCGGACGATCCAGGCCCATCGGCAGAGCCTGCCGCTTCGCTGCGTTGAAAATGCGCAGACCGGCGTACTGCATGACCGCCGATCGATGCCGATCCCTGGGGAATTCCCACACAAAGGTGCCGTCGGGATTCCGCCCGCACCGAATGTGTTGCTGGAGTCGTGGGCGTGACTGCACGACCTCTGCATAGGCGTCCTCGAGCCGACGACCGACGACCGAATCATCGACCGACGTTCGATGAGCAAACACGTCACTGATGGCGGTTTCCACCGCACTCATCAGGATTCCATGAACTTCATGGAGACTCCCCACGACCTCGGGGTCCACGCCTCCCATAAACGGGAACGGGCCCGGAGGCTCGGCGCTTTCCAGTTGCACCCAGACCCACGGGTGGAGTCCGACGAACTGATTGAGGCCAATGCGATCCCAGAGTGCCATGGAGAGGCTTTGCCAGGGGTCACGCCATCCGGGCAGGACACACCCGAACGGGAACACCCTTCCGTCTACAGGTGAATTGCGCTGATGGTGGGTTCGTATAAAATCTGGATGACGATACGGTCGGGATCGGCCAGATAAAATGAATAACTGCCGTCTCGATGGCGCTTCGGGTGATGGATAATCTCGACCCCTTCCTCGACGACCCGTTCATACAACCGGTCCACGCTTTCCGGTGACTCCATGATAAACCCCACGTGGTCAAGGAATTGCCCGTGTCCCTGCCGGTACGCGGGAATCTGCTCGTTGGGAATTTGATGCAGCGCCAGGTTATCGATCCCCGAACTCATGTAAACGTTCTCCGCATCGGGCTCCCAGACGATCCGCATCCCGAACCAAGTCTGATAAAACGTTTTCGAGGCCTCCAGATTCGTCACCTTCAGGGCCACGTGACGCAAGCCTTTCACCAGGGGAATTTCCTGTCGGCCTTCCTCAGACATACGGATCCCTCTTCAGGGAAGTCATCTTAACGGGGCTCACGGAATGGAGCAACCCCGCTTGTTCACGAGCCTTGGGCGACGGGCAGGCCGTGTGTTACGATCACGCTGGAGCGTTCGATGCCCCAGGCCAAGAACAACAATGAAGAAGACGGAGGATTCGCCGGCATGACCGTTGCGGCGTTCGAAAGCCGGATGGCCGATCACATGGCCACGCTGATTACCCGATACGGAGGGAAGCCCATGGTCGCACCCTCCTTGCAGGAGATTCCGCTGGAAAACAACACGGATGCCCTGGACTTCGCGAAAGACCTCATGGCCGGAACCATTGACCTGCTGATTTTGCTGACGGGCGTCGGGACCAGGACGTTGGTGAATGTGTGGGAGACGCAGTTCTCCCTCGAAGCGATCCGGCAGGCCCTGACGAAGACAACCCTGGTCTGTCGTGGGCCCAAACCCATTGCTGCGTTGAAGGAATTGGGAGTCCCCCCCCACGTCACCGTTCCCGAACCCAATACCTGGCGGGATATCCTCCACGCCCTGGATACCTTCAAACCCGAGGGGCTCTCCGGACTCCGGATTGCCATTCAGGAATACGGTGTGACCAACACGGATCTTGCGCGGGGCCTGACCGAACGAGGCGCCAGCGTCCGAAGCGTGTCCGTCTACCGATGGGCCCTTCCCGATGACGTCACCGCGCTCGAACGGACACTCCGCAACCTCGTGGATGGAACCGTGTCCGTCGTGTTGTTCACAAGCGCCGCGCAGGTCGATCAGATCGTGAAACTGCTGGGCACGGCCGATGCCCTTGCAACCCTTCGTGACGCTCTGGGAACAACCATGGTCGCTTCGATCGGTCCGATGACCAGTCAGCGACTCCGTGAGCATCAGTTCCCCGTTGACTTCGAACCTTCCCATGCCAAGATGGGAATTCTGGTGAAAGAAGCGAGTGAGCACGCCGCAGAGGTCCTGCACTCGAAACGCCGTCGATGATTCTCCCCAGCAGCCGAGTCCTGCACAGGGCTTCACCTCCCTCTTCCTGACCTGAGCCTCCAGGACTGTTTCTCCTTGAGGTAGACACGGACGCCTCCACGCCTTGACGTTTCTGTTTGCGTATGGTATTTGCAAATAGTTCGCAATAATGAATCCGGTTCATTCATTCAGAACGAAACGGACCCGACCAATACGATCCACGATGCCATCGGAGCGGCCGTTCAACGAACGGCGCAGACGTGTCACGGGACTCGAATCCACCGGATACTTCTTGGGTGGCTTGGCGAGGGAGTCGAGGAAACCGAACGCCGATATGCAACCGGCCACCGGATCCTTCGACCCGGAGACGTGTAACGAAAGGAGAACAGTTCGATGATACAGGGAAATTCTCAGCGAGGAAGGTGGGCATGGCTCATCGTCGGCCTCACCTTGATGCTTCCTGGCCTGGCGCCACAGAGTCATGCTGCGACCCCGGCCGGTCAGACGATTGACGGGCGCGTGCAGAGTGCGGATTTGCGGCGCGTGGCCCAGGTGAACGTGGAATTACGCGACCAGGAAGGGACCCTGGTGACGTCGGAATCCACGAACGACGCTGGCGAGTTTACCCTGATTGCCCCGCACGATGGCGTTTTTTCCATCCAGGCGATCCAGGACACCTATCGGAGCGAACACGTGGTGATTGAGGTCGGGCAGGCGGCGCTCGCCCCCATCGTGCTGACCCTGACGGAAACCCAGGAAGTGGCCCTGGAAATCGTAGCCCCGCTTGCTCCCATCAATTCCAACTCCTCCAGTGAGACCTATGCCGTCAGCCGGAAGGATATCGAAGCCCTGCCGCAGGGCAACAATCTGGACCTGGCAGACCTCCTGTTGACGATTCCCAGCGCAGCTGGTGGCGTCCTCAACCACGTCCACATCCGTCAGGATCATGCGAACCTGCAATTCCGGATTGACGGCGTGCCCATCCCGGACACCGTCACGAGTCAGTTTACGGATCTGCTTTCCCCTCGCGCCTGGGAGCGCGCAGACATTATTCTGGGCGGCATGGAAGCCCAGTACGGGAATCGGACGACCGCGGTGATCGACATCACCAGCAAGAGTGGCACCAAGCCGGGGTTCGGATCAATCGGCGTGTTCGGAGGCTCGAATGAAACGGTGCTGCCGTCGTTCGAATACGGGGGGACCGCCGGGGACCGGTTCAGGTTCTACGTGATGAACAATTATCGAACGACCAATCGGGCGATCGACCCTCCCACGCTGGGCCAGTCGATCTTTCACGGCCGCGGCGAACTCAACCAGACCTTCCTGCGTGGCGATTACCAGGTAAGCAACCGCACGAACGTAACGTGGTTGCTCCTGAACAGCGTCGCGACCTCGCAAGTCCCCACGCTACCCGGTCAGACGCCGAACGAGGAGATCGTCGGGTTGATCCGGGAGCACACCAACCCGGGATTCTCGCCGGCGCCGTCGTCGGAAATCGACGAAAACCAGAAGGAGCACAATCAGTACTCGCATCTGGTGTGGCGACACGATATGAACGCCAACCAGTTCGTGAGCGTAGCCGGGTACTTCCGGCACAGCCGGGCCACGTTCACCACCGATCCCTACAACGTCCTGGCCTATACGTCGGACGACGCCGAACCGTTTTCCGCTGGCCATCAGGATCGGTGGGGATACGCCGGGGGCATACGGCTCGATTACACGCACGTGCTCAATCCCCGACACCTGATCAAGGCCGGATTCCAGGTCGACCGAACGATGTCGAGGAACAAGACCCGCCTGTTTGCCTTTGCCCGCGAGGAAGAAGAGGATCATGATGAGGAGGAAGAAGAAGGCCTTGAGGAAGAGGAAGGGCATGGACATGGAGGTGAACCCATCGGCGAGGTGCTGCCTCTCAGGGGCGACCGGCGGATTATCGGGTATCGTGAAGAATTCTGGATCCAGGATCAATTCACACCCAATTCGCAATGGACGCTGAACCTGGGCCTGCGGCTGGACAATATCCACGGCTACGTGGAGGCCTTCCAGGTCAGTCCCAGGGTTGGGGTCACCTATACCCCCAACGACCGGCATGCCTTCCACGCGTTTTACGGGCGTCTGTTTACCCCCCCGAATCTGGAGGCCTTGCCTTTTCAGACCCTCGCGACTGAAGGCACCACGGCAGCACCGGAGGATCCGACCAATACCAAGGCCAATCCCGAACGGGCACATTATGTCGAAATCGGGTCCACGCACGCGGTGGGAACCCGGACCGTGCTCCAAGTCACGGGCTATTACAAATTCAATTCCAACCAGCATGACGCCCATCAGTTCAATACCACGCCGATGCTGAATTATTTTGCGTATGAGCGGGGCTGGCAACGGGGGATCGACTTCTCCGTGAAAACCAAGCTCACGGACAGGCTCGATGCCCGTGGCAACGTGGCCTGGGGACAATGCAAGGGGTATGGCCTGCAATCAGGACATTTCTTGTTACATGAACATGAATTGGACGACATCAGAACGAGCAGCGGCGTGTTCTGCGATCATACGCAGATGATGACGAGTTCAGCGGTGGTCACGTATCGTCCCTTCCCGGCAACCACGATCACCGGGCAGATGCTGTACGGATCCGGTCTACGGAGAACACCACCCGGTGCCAAGACCAATTCGAGTCACGTGGATTCGCATACGACGTATAATCTCTCCTTGACCCACGTGTTGCGCTTTGCCGGGAAATACAAGCTGTTGCTTGCCGTGGACGCGATCAATCTTCTGGATCAGCAGGAATTTGTGAACATCGGAGAACAGAGCATCGGGCTCGGCGTGTCCCATGCCAACACGCCACGCTCAATTTTCTTCCGCACCCAGTGGTTCTTTTAACCTTCGGCATGAAGGTAGCCCCAATCCGTCATTCCCCCGATAGCTTGTCCCTGATCGAGTCGGGGACAGGCTATCTTTAATCGGGGGCGGGAACCCAGAGTCGTTGCTTTTCCTTTTCTCTGGATGCCGGATCGGGGTCCGGCATGACGACTGGCGCCCCTCTTCGTTATCCCCGACATTGTTAATCGGGGATCCAAGGCTTTTTCTTGGTCTTGTCTTTCAGTCTTCTGGATGCCGGATCAGAGTCCGGCAGGGCGGTGAGAGATCGGGATACGGTGTCTTGCGCGGGAGTATCACTCCCAGTCGGAGATTCGGCAACGCCGAGGCGCTAGACTGATTCTGCTTCCGGAAGTGAGGAGTCGGTCACGCGGCCTCTGCGCAACAGATTTTCCACAATCAGATAGACGGCCGGGACGATGATTAAAATAATCACCGTCCCGAACAGGATGCCGAATCCCAGCGAGATGGCCATGGGAATGAGAAATCTGGCCTGCAACGCCGTCTCGAAAATCATCGGGGCCAACCCGAAGAACGTGGTCAAGGACGTGAGCACAATGGGACGAAACCGGTTCATCGCCCCTTGAATCACCGCCTCGGAGAGCGGCACACCCTGCTCGTAGATGCGATTCGTCGAGACGATCAGGACCAACGAATCATTCACGACCACCCCGGCCAGGGCCACGATGCCAAACATGCTGATGATGCTGAGCCCATAGCCCAGGAGGAGGTGTCCGGCCAATGCGCCGATGAAACTGAAGGGAATCCCGAGCATGACAATCAGCGGTTGCACATAACTTCTGAAGGGAATCGCCAGCAACCCATAGATCAATAACAGCGCCAGGGCAAACCCCACGGCCAGAGAAGAAAGCGATTCCTGTTGCGAGGCTTGCTCGCCTTCCAGCGAATACGTAAGCCCCGGGTATTTCTTCGTCAACGCTTCCAGTTCGTTGGCGGTCACCTCTCTGATGATGAAGTTGGCATTGGTGACCTGATCATCGACGTCGGCCGTGACCGCCACGATTCGACGCCCTTCTCGCCGTTTGATTTCCGTATAGGCACGTCCCGACTCAATTGTCGCGGCCTCGGCTAAAGGAATTTCTCCGCCTTCGGTGAGCAGGATCAATTGTTCGATGGTGAACGAGGACCGGCGTTCGGCTTCGGGCAACCGCACGATCACCTTCACCTCATCACGGCCTCGCTGTTGACGCAACGCTTCTACGCCATAAAAGGCCCCTCGCACCTGTTGGGCTAAATCCGTGGCATTGAGGCCAAGACTGCGAGCCTCGGGCTTGATTCGAAAACTCAATTGTGGTTTTCCCAACGACACGCCGTCATCGATATCCGTGACCCCCACGTAACGTGATAACGCCTCCGCCAATTCCTGCGCAGCGGTTTCAAGAATCACCCTGGAACGATGCGAGAGCTGAATGTCGATCTGCGCCCCCCCGGTCGGGCCGATTTCTGCTTTAAACGTCAGAGACTCCAAGCCCGGGATCGTCCCGATGGTAGATCGCCAGGTCCTGGAAAAGTCCGCTCCGCTGAAATCCCGTTGATCCGCAGGCACCAGAGAAACCTGGACCCCTACCAGGTGGCTGCCGGTCAAACCGATCCCCGCCCCTCCCGGGCCCATCTGCGGCAGCGGCGAACCGATTTGGGCATAGACTCCTCGCATCACGGCCTCACCCCCGTGTTGGGCAACCGCGGCGTAACCCGATTCCACAAGGCGAGTCAATATTGTCCGTGAACGTTCCATGGGTGCGCCATAGGGCAGGGTCGCTTGCACTCTGATCATTTCAGAGTCGATCGACGGAAGAAAGGTAAAGGGGATATGACCGCCGGCCACCGTGCCGGCGGTCAGGATCAACAAGGCCACTCCCACCGAGACCGTCAACGCACGATTGGCGACGGCAGTACGGAGAAACGGTTGATAGCGTTCCCGGATAAACGTGTCCATGGCCTGGCTGAACCAGCGTCGGGGACGATCCAGGGTTTTCCAGAATTCCGATGGCTCTCGCGTATGGGCCAGATGCGCCGGTAACACGAACAGGGATTCAATCAGCGACACCACAAACACCGCGACGACCACCGAAGGGACCTGCAGCATGAGATTACCGAGGTCTCCGGGAACGAAAAACAGGGGCAGGAACGCCGCGATGTTGGTCAGCACGGCAAACGTAATGGGACCGGCAATTTCCTGCGCCCCGGCCACGGCCGCCTGAAGAAACGGCAGCCCCTGCTCCCGCTTTTGATAAATGATTTCACCTGCGACCACCGCGTCGTCCACGATGATGCCCAGCGTGATAATGAAGGCAAAGAGGGAGATCATGTTGATGGAGGCTTGCGTCAGAGGAATGAACAAGAACGACCCGATGATGGAGACGGGCAGGCCCACCGTGACCCAAAACGCCAGCTTGAGGTCCAGGAACAAGCCCAGAAGCAACAGAACCAGGAGCAACCCGATCAGTGAATTCTTCAGTAACAACTGCATCCGATCCCGATAAATCTCGGATTGGTCATTCCAGATAGCCAGACCGATACCATCCGGCAATTCCGGTCTCAATTCATCCAGATACGCGCGGACGTGCTCGGAGACGGACTGTGGCGTTTCCATGCCGACTCGAAAGACTTTCACCTGCATCGCCCGCCGCCCATTGTAGTAGGCTTCTTCGTCGGTCTCTTCAAACCCGTCGTTGATCGTCGCCAGGTTGCCCACGGTGATGGTCGCCCCATCAGGCGTCGAGGCTACGGGAATTTCAATGTATTCACGGCCAAAGTCGCGACGCTCCTGCGTCCGCAGCAGGATTTCGCCGGTGGCGGTTTTGATCCCTCCCCCAGGCAGTTCAATGGCGGCTTCGCCGATCTCCCTGGCGATCCGGTTCAGGGTCAAGCCATGGGTCCGAAGATGCCGTTGGGGCACTTCAATGGCAATTTCCCGTGGACGGGCCGCACCCAATTCCACGAGCGTGACCCCCGGTCGCTGCAACAGATCATCGCGAATGCGGTCGGCCACGTCACGCAGAACCCGCTCTTCCAGGTCACCATGCACCAATACCGTCAAGACCTGATTCCGCACTGCGACCAGACTGATCACGGGTTCTTCTGCCAATTCGGGAAACGACTGAATACGATCGATTTCGTTTGTGGCATCTTGCAGAACGTTATTGGCGTTGACGCCGGCCACCAACTCAACTTCCACCATAGCCCGACCCTCAGAGGCCGTGGCCGTGACTTCTTTCACGCCGTCCAGTCCTCGCACCACGTCTTCGATGGCCAGGATAATTCCCTGCTCGACCTCTTCCGGGCTGGCACCGGGATAGTTCACGGAGACCCGAACAATATCGACGTCAAACTCCGGAAAGACTTCCTGCTTGATGTTGGTCATGATGAGCAATCCGCCAACAATAAAGAGCACCATAACGAGATTGGCCGCTACCGTGTGGTGCGCCATCCAAGCGATCGGCCCGGAGGAGTGAGGAGGTGCCATGGCGGAGGTTACTCGGTAGGATCGTCCAACGCGGGTCCTGGATCGTCTCCCGCAGGACTCGCGGATTCATCAAGGGTTTGCACACGAAGCCCGGGAATCGCTGCGGATAATTCACTCGTGATGACTTCCTCTCCGTCCCGGAGTCCCTGGCCGATGAGGACCGTGTCCTTTCGAGAAAGGACGACCTCCACCGGACGAATTTCCAATTGATTCTCGGCATTCTTGACCCAGACGCGAGTGCCCTCGCGGATCGTGTGCCGAGGCAGGGCAATCACGTCGTGTAACTCGGGACCTTCGATTTCGACGCGGACGTATTCGCCCAAGAGGAGAGGACGCCGCACGCGGGTGGGGTTTTCCAATTCCAGGGGATCCGCTATCGAGACCAGAACCCGTGCCATCCGGCCATTCTGCGTCACGTCACCCAGCAATTCGACGACCGTCCCTTGCCGCACCACCGGTTCGTTGCCGCCCCGTTCGCGAATCACCCGAACCAGTGCCCCTTGAGGGTGACCGGCATCGGGAAAAGCAATCCAATCCAACTGCTGGATGGGCACACTCACCTGTACCCGAAATTCATCCGTCCCCACCAGCGTCGCCACGGAACTTTGCGTATTGATGAGTTGCCCCATCTCGACGGACTCATCGAGCACCAAGGCATTGAACGGAGCTCGCAGGACCGTCCGCTGCAAGTCCAACTGCGCCTTGCGCAACCGACTCTTCGCCGCAACCAGCGCCATGCGTTTTTCCTTGAGATGCGGGCGGCGAAGGGCCAATTGCCGGCTCAGCGCATTGACTTCGCCTGCAGACGGGGTCAACAGGCTCCATTCACGCTTTGCCACGGCTTGATTGCCCAGCTCTACCTTCAAATCGAATTCTGCTTTCGCCAAGGAGGCTCGGCGATCATCCACCGCGACCCGATAATCGCGCGGATCGATCTGCAACAAGGCGGCACCCTTGTTCAGGGTTTCCCCGATCACCAAACGGGGATTGAGTTTCACCACCCGACCACTGATTTCCGGTTTTACGATCAACCGTTGATGAACGTTGACGGTCCCGTACGCGATGATGACCGCCCGCTCATCCTGGACCCGTGCAGGAAGGACTTCGACAAAGGTCGGTTTGACGCCTCTCGAGGCTTTGGGCACGGTCGGACGAAAGATCATTAACGCCTGCGCCGCCAGGAGGGCCAACCCGATGATGAGAAGAGGAAGGACCACCTTCACGATTTTCGATTGTTTATCGAGAAAAGCCGTCACTCGGGAACCTCCTGCATGGCGAGGTCTTGCGACGCGGGTTGCTGACTCCAGCCACCCCCGAGGGATTTATACACTTGCACGACGGCAAGGAGGTGATTGCGCTGCGTTTGAGCCAGGGACGTTTTCGCCTTCAACACGTCGCGCTGCGCCGCCAGGACATCCAGGTACGAGGCGTTTCCGTTCAGGGATTCGAGTTGGACCAACTCCAAGGCCTCGCGTGAGAGGTCAACGACTCGTTCCCGTTCCGTCCTGACCTCTCGAATTTTTTGATGAGCAAGAAGCGCGTCTTCCACTTCTCGAAAGGCTCGTTGAATGGTTTGTTCATAGGAAATGACCGCCTGTTCCTGCTGGGCTCGACTCACTTCCAAGTTGGCCAGATTTCGCCCTGCGTCGAAGAGAGGCACGGTGAGCCCGGGGCCAAATGCCCAGACCCGCGAGGCACCGACGAAGAGATCGGAAAATTGCAGGCTCTGTGCGCCGAAATTTCCCGTCAAACTGATCTGAGGGAAGAACGCCGCTTTGGCTACGCCGATTCTGGCATTGGCCGCAACCAACCGTTGTTCGGCTTCCACAATATCCGGACGCCGCTCAAGGAGTGACGAGGGCAGCCCCGCGGGCACATCAGGTGGCAGAGGTTGATCACGCAACGAAGCCCCGCGAACGATGCGGGCCGTATTCCGTCCCATGAGGAGGCTGAGTTGATGCTCTTTCTGTCCGATCTGCCGTTCGAGATCGGGGATCACGGCCTGGGCACGGGCCACTTCCTGTTCCTCACGACGAATATCCCGGGTGGACCTCTGCCCCACGAGTTTTCGTAACCGGATCAGATCGAGGGCTTCCTGTCGCGTCTTGAGGGTATGCTTGGCAGCCTCCAGTTCTACGTCCAATTCCTGAAGCTCGAAATATGCCGTGGCCAGATCGCTGACCAGCGTCAGGACGACCGTCCGGCGCGCCGACTCCCGGGCGAGCAGGTCGGCTCGGGCCGCTTCCGTGGCTCGACGAAGTCTTCCCCACAGGTCGAGTTCAAAGGATAAATCCATCGTGGCCCTGAATTGATTCGTGGCGGGAATTTGGGGGAGGTCTCCGGGAAAACCGAACTGCCGCACCATGGCCCCAGCCGGTTGATTGCGCTGAATGCTGCCATTGCCGTCAATCCGTGGGAATTGATCGGCACCGGTTGCGCTGAGCAGGGCCCGAGCTTCGCGCACTCGGGCGACCGCTATTCGCACGTCCTTATTCTCTACCAATGCCTTTCGGATGAGGATCTGCAAGTTCTCATCCTGAAAGAGTTCCCACCACCCCAGATCGGCTAATGAGCCCTCTTCGAGGGTCGCATCCTGCTGCATCCGAAAGTGATCCGGCTCCAGGACCAGCGGCCGCTCATACTCCGGCCCCAGCACGCACCCGCCCAGTGTCAACGTCCAGAGGCTTATGACGAGAACCCGGAACATCACGAGCGACGTTTTCTCCCGCTACCCACCGTCACGGCCCGTTGGCCGGATGCGGCACGCATGCCGGCAAGGCTGACGTTGATAATGTGCTCGGCCAAGTCGTTGACGTAGTCTTCGGTGAACTCGATATCGGCATACAGGCGGTGCATCACCGGTCGTGCGAATTTGTAGTGCAGACATTGCCCAATCACGCTAAAGCAATGATGACGCACGTCCTGCTCGGTCGCGTCGTCCGGGAGTAACGCAGACACGATGGCGCACAGCTTCACGTGATTGGGACGGATGAACGTTTCCACGAGCGTCTCCAATATCGGACTGGGATTCACCATTTCCTGGATGTGGATTTTTTCCAGAGATGAAGAGGGCTTGTGAATGCCCACGACGTGATGAACGAACCAGAACACAAATGTTCGGAGTTGCTCTTCGGGCGGGGTCTGATCATCGCCGAAATCCACGCGTTCCGCATCCCGATCCAGGTTCAACGCATGGGCCACCACCTCGCCGTAGAATTGAGCTTTATCACCAAAGTGGTAATGAATGGCCGCCACGTTGGTACCTGCACGCCGGACAATCTGCTGAACCGTGGCATGGTGATAGCCCCGCTCTCCAAAGACCTCCAGCGCCGCCTCAATAAGTTTTGCTCGAGTATTTCTTCTCATAACCTTTTGAAAATAACAAATTGAAAAGCACATTTCAAATGCATGTTTTAATTCCTGCTATACGACCCAGACAGGACGACATGGAGAAAAGGAAAAGCGAAACCCCTGGATTCCCGCTTTCGCGGGAATGACGATTGGGGCGTGCGGGCGGGAATGACGGCCTGGAGCACGGGAATGACGGACGGGGGCACGTCGGGAGTGACGGACTGGGGCGCGAGAATGACAGCAAGGCCCTTCACCCGTCTACCGGACTTCGATCCGGCATCCAGAAAAAAGGAAAAGCGAAAACTCTGGATCCCTGATTAAAAACGTCGGGGATGACGAAGAGGGGGCATGCGGAAATGACAGACTGGGACTCCCCGCCGTCATGCCGGGCTTGACCCGGCATCCGGAGAATAAAAGAAAAGCAAAGACTCTGGATTCCCGCTTAAAACTGCGGGAATGACGATTGGGGACGTCCGAACATGACGGACTGGCATCAAGAATCAAGGGGCTCAAACTCCGGTCCCCGTTCTCGACCTTTCATCCGGTGACGATAAACGAGCCGGCTGATTCCCGTTACGCGGATCCCCGCGCTTCATCCACGCTCCAGATCCCCGATCCCTGTGCCGAGATGAACAGGAAGGTAAAGCAATACATGATGGCCAGGTCTCCTCCGTTCATGATCGGGAAAAACGCCTGCGTCCCATGCACCATCCAATACGCCGCGGCCATCAGCCCGCTGCACAGGAACGCGGCCCATCTCGTGAACAGGCCGATCATGACCAGCAAGCCGCCGATTAATTCAATGGGCCCGGCGATATAGATCACGAACGACGGCACTTCATGCTGCATGGGCGCGGGAATGTCAAAAAGTTTCTGCGTGCCGTGCCACAGGAACAACAATCCTGAAAAGATCCGTAGTAAGGCATACGTCTGGTTCGTGTACGCTTGCATGAACATTCTGGCACCTCCTTTGTTGATTCAACCGGCAGTACGACGGGCCGGAATCGAGTGGATTCTGATGCACTCTTTCATCAAAGCGTCCTGACGCACTCGGTGTTCAGGGCCACACGACTTCTCCGGAAAGGCTCCAGCGAAATGCCCCCTTCTTTCCTCATGCGGGCCCTGGCCGCTCGGGCGCCCGGGGTTCTTGCACTTCGTGCAGCGTTGCTCCCCTTTCGTTACAAAGGAACCTGGGGTGGCGTGGCCATGGATCGAAACGACAGAATCCGACGTTTGCCTTCGGAATCGAGTTGAATGACCAGTTCCACGGCAGTCCCGCTTCCGAGGGTTCGAAAATCGATGATGGGATCGGAGGCATGCGGATGCACCGCCAGCATGGCCTCACCGGGCACCGCCTTCCATCCCGTGGCAAAGGCGGGCGAGTCGTCGGAGCGTTGCTTCCAATTCAACCAGAGAACCGGTCCGTCGAAGTCAATGTAGCGAACGGTGCCCCGGATCCCCGTGGGCTGGGTAAAGTTCAGGATCTCCGTCAGAAACGTATCCAGCGGGTGGGGTTCAGTCTGATGTTGAGCCAGCGTCTGAACAGGAATCAGGACAAGCAGTAACGCCAGTATGGGCTGGTGAAGATGCTTCCCGGCTCTTTGTCTCATGGCTTTCAACCTGCGGATCGGTTGCCTCCATCATACACGTTTTGGGTCATGCATTAAACCCTTCCCGGCTCACGCCGACCCGTTCATGGCCTCCGAACACGAGACGGAACACGTCCACGATTTCATGAAATTTCTTCAACGTCGTCCATTCCTCATAGCCGGCTTCCCGTAACAGCCCGGGGAACGCCGTCTGGTTCGTCCGTTGACCATCCTTGCTCCCGTCCCCGAGCAGATAGTGATCCAAGATGACCCGCGTGCAGGCCCGTTCCAACTCACTGGCGAAGCGCTCGGGATCATCCAACGGCAACAGGGGACTCACCGTGGCCACCGAATCCAGACCCGCGGCTCGTAGCGCGTACAGCGCCTGAATCCGAGACCGGGGTGCATAGGCCTGCTTCGGAAACGGAGCCGGGAGCCGTGGCTTGTCCGTTTCCACCGTAATATGAACGCGCACGTCGCATTGTCGCTGCAACTGCTGCAAGAGGGGAAGATCCTCAATGACGAACGGGGTATGCGATTGAATGGCCAAAAGATCCGGAGGTCGATCAATCATTGCTCGAAGCAGTTCCCGCGTTCGGCGCAGGGTCCGTTCCTGTGGCGGATACGGCTCGGTGACGCTGGACATGAAAATCCTGATGGGCCTGGGATCGGCGGGAGCCTTCAGCCGGTCATATTGCGTACAATAGGCTTGCACGGCTCCTTCCTTGATGTCCAGGAAACGGCCCCATCGACGCCCGCGCACGTGATAGGGATTCCACTGGGCATAGCAGTACACCCCACACAGCGTGTTCCCAAGCGCACACCCTCGATACAGGTTGATGGTATGGGTAAACCCCTGCCCTAAAAATCCCCCGGTGGGATTGAGAATCGTCTTGCACGGAATCTCGCTGAGGTTCATATAGCGCGCACCCGGATGAATTTCCTGTATACTCTAGCACATGAGAGCCTGGATGAAACGATTCTCCTTGGTGATGATGCTCCTGGGGGCGCTGAGCTCTGCGCAGGCCGAGGAAATCTGTCCGGAAAACCTGGCTCACCTCGGCGAAGAAATGGACACGTTACTCAAAGGCGTGCACGTCAAGGAATTCAAACGCACGATTCGCTCTGCCCTGCAGGCATCTATCCCCCGAGCCATCAAGCAGGCCGACGGGATCAAGGCACAAATGGCCTTTCTTCAGAAAGAAATTCAATTCCAGGTCCGCGTGGAGAAAAGTGCCGACTTCATCGCCCGTGACGTCTCGAAAAACCCGGACGGTCCGTTGACCCCATGCAAACCAGGAGAACGAGGCGGATACTGCAATACCGTGGAGCGGTACTATATGGCGAAGGCCGCTAACCTGGCGAATCGAGCGTTCCTCAACGCACTGGAATGTTACCAGCGCCACGGCTATCAGTAGAGCGCCATAGCCCGGTGGTGTCCGGGCGCAACCGCGGATTGCCCTGGGTTACCTGCTTCTGAAGATCTGCCGGGCCTTGGCATGTCCCTGTTGGGCTGCCCGCCGGAACCAGGTGGCTGCCTTGGTGGAATCCCGTGTTACCCCTTTGCCTTTGGCATACAGGCGTCCCAAGGTGAACTGGGCCTCGGCCAAGCCTTGCTCGGCTGCCCGACGAATCCACACCACGGCTTCGGCATCGTCCTCCGCCACCCCTTTGCCTTTCGCGTACAGGCCTCCCAGGATGAACTGGGCCTCGGCCAAGCCTTGCTCGGCTGCCCGACGAATCCACACCACGGCTTCGGCATCGTCCTCCGCCACCCCTTTGCCTTTCGCGTATAGGCGTCCGAGGATGAACTGGGCCTCGGCCAAGCCTTGCTCGGCCGCCCGACGATACCACGCCATGGCTTCGGCATCGTCCTCCGCTACCCCTTTGCCTTTCGCGTACAGGCGTCCCAAGGTGAACTGGGCCTCGGCCAAGCCTTGCTCAGCCGCTTGACGATACCACGCCACGGCTTCGGTATCGTCCTGCGCCACTCCTTTGCCTTTCGCGTACAGGCGTCCGAGGATGAATTGGGCCTCGGCCAAGCCTCGCTCAGCCGCTTGACGAATCCATGTCCCGGCTTCGGCATTGCTTTGCTCTGCGGCCAAACGGTACCACTGCACGGCTTGGACATCGTCCTGCGCCACTCCCTCACCTTCGTGGTACATGCGCCCGAGAACGTTCTGCGCATTGATGTCACCTTGTTGGGCCGCCAGACGAAACCACGCCACGGCTTGGGTGTAATCTTGTGGCACGCCGACGCCCTCAACGTACCTGAGACCGAGCGTGAACTGCGCGTTGACTAAACCCTGCGCGGCTGCACGACGATACCAGACCAGAGCCTGGGTGTCGTCCTGCGATATGCCCCTGCCCGTGGCGTACTTGAGGCCGAGAGCGAACTGGGCGTCAGCCAAACCCTGTTCAGCCGAACGAAGGAACCAGATGACGGCTTCGGTCTCGTCCTGAGGCACGCCCCTGCCGTCGACGTACATAATTCCGAGGTTGTACTGGGCCTCGGCCAAACCCTGCTCGGCTGCCAGACGAAATTGCGCCACGGCCTCGACGTCGTCCTGCGCGACACCCCTGCCGTCGGCGTACATGAGCCCGAGGGTGTACTGGGCATGGGCCTTGCCCTGTTGGGCCGCCCGGCGAAACCACGCCACGGCCTCGACGTCGTTCCGTGGGACGCCTTGACCCTGTGCGTACATGAGCCCGAGGTTGTGCTGGGCCTCGGCCAAGCCCTGCTCGGCTGCCCGGCGATACCACGCCACGGCCTCGACGTTGTTCCGTGGGACGCCTTGACCCTGTGCGTACATGAGCCCGAGGTTGTTCTGCGCGTCGGCATGGCCTTTATCGGCAAGCACACGAAACGCCTTGCCTGCGGCAGAATATTCGCCGCGGCCATACGCGGCCATGGCTTCTTCAAACGTCTCCGCTGAGGCCGTGCCGAGAAGCGCAGCCAGCGTTGCCAGAA
Source organism: Nitrospirales bacterium (assembly GCA_965221365.1). GTDB lineage: Bacteria > Nitrospirota > Nitrospiria > Nitrospirales > UBA8639 > Bin75. The sequence goes on from OZ244884.1 coordinate 1,099,643, forward strand.
CAACGATGGCTTGGAACGACCGCCCGACCCATGCCCGACCCAGGGGTGACGACATGCGCGTCTATGCCTCAGGATTGTAAAAGAATTCCTCTTTTATGACTTTGTGATTCTCGACGGTGTAGAGGCCGACCTCTTCCACGGCCTTGCGCTGCCCGTTCTGTTTGCAGGTGACGTCGTATGTGAACCAGAGCGCAAACCGGTCGCCGTGGGGAAAGGGCCCGCGGACCTCCCCGCCGTGAACTTCGTTATGCTCCATCCACCACGCGTTCTTCTGCTTGACCGCCTCCAGGCCCCGTTGGGTTTGTTCCATTTCCGGCATGGTGCAGGCTTCCACGCTGACCACGTCGGGGTGATAGAACCGTTCAATGGCCTCAAGATTTTTCCCCTGTTGACACAACTTCACCATTTCCTTCCCGATTTCCAGCACGGACATGGCATCGCTCCTTTACGCAATTGGGCAAAACGACCTTCGACCGGTCCCATTGTACAAACCTATCCGGAAGATTCCCAGACTTTCGTGAAATTTTTCAGGGGGAAACCTGTCGCCCTGGAAGCGGAAACGTCTCGGGGGTTCCGAAGGGAAGCGTTTCGACGTAGAGCGAGGTCGAGGGGAACGCAAAGGCGGCACCGTGGCCTTCGACCACGTCTTTGACCTTGTACGCGAGACGCTCCTTACAGGCCAACCATTCTCCCCATTCCGTGGTCCTGGTATAACAGTAGAGCATGATATTGATGCTGGACGCCCCGAAGGTATCCAGGAAGACAAACGTCCGGGTTCGCGAAGGATCCGTTTCAAAGTCCTGATGGGAGTTCAGGTATTCCTGAATGTCGCGAACGATCAATCGCAGTTGATCCTGCGTCGTGCGATATTCGACTCCGATGGTCCAGTAGATTCTCCGGTTCGTCATACGAGAAAAATTGATCAGCGCTTCCCCGGCCAATCGCGCGTTGGGAATGGTCACCAGGGCCTTGTCGAATCGTCGAATTTTCGTGGCGCGAAATCCAATGTCCTCGACAATGCCTTCCACGTCCGGCGTACGAATCCAATTGCCCTTTTCGAACATCCGATCCAAAAAAATGGTCAATCCCGCGAACAGATTCGCGATGAACTCCCGGGCGCCCAGGGCCACGGCCATGCCAACCAGTCCCAGGCTCCCAAGGAGTGCGGCGACGTTAAATCCCCATTCCTGAAACACGGCCGCGACCCCAAGGCAGATCACGACAAATTTGGTGAGTTTCACGAAGAAACTCTTCATCGTATCGCGCATGCTGGAGCTCCCCAGCATGGCAATTCCGCGGTCCATGAACGAAGAGATGGGATCAATGGCTCGAAACAGCACCCAGAACAACGTGAGAGAAATCAGGGATCGAATGAATCTGTCGAACACGGCACCGACGGCCTCGGACATGGGAAGCATCTGACCGGCCACGTAGAACCCCACGACCACAAATCCGAACTCCAAGGGTTTTTCCACGGCACGGAGCACCAGATCATCGATCTCCGATTTGCTCTTCCTGGTCATGGTCCGAAGCCAGGACACCACGAACCGGAAAAAGACGCGGCGCAGCCCCAGAAAAGCCAACACTACGAGCACAGCCATGACGACGTCCTCCAGGCTGACCCCGAACACGCCCGTTTGCCACACTTCGGCGACCCGTTTGCCAAATTCCATCATCATCGATCTCTCATGACGTCCCGCCCAATCCGCGTTCGAGAACGGTGGAGCCGCGACGGATTCCTGCAAGAGGGAACCGAGCCACCGGGAAGGGCCACCACGTTACTTCTTTGTCCATTGTCCGGACCGAAGTTGGATGTAGTGACCCGACTGGGTTTTCTTGATGGCAGTGTTCCCGGCCAGGATTTCCACTGCCTGAAGACTGGTGCCATTCCGTTTGGCAATGCCTTGATATTTCTGCTTGCGTTTCTGGTTCACGTCCTTCACCAGGGCCTGGACTTCGCGAGACTCTTTGCCCGAGACGATTCCCAGGTAGCCCGTGTGGGTTTCCCCGACCAATCCCCTGGCTTTCGCTTCACCCAAGGTTAAGGCCCAGAGACTGCCGGGTCCTGCAAGCAGCAGAACCAGCACCATGAAGGTGAGCCATCGCGTGGATAGAGCATTCATTTGCCTCACTCCTTCGCCGTCAGAACAATTCGCTGTTTTCGCCAAAGACTTCATTCAGTTCTTTCTCCACCTTGACCTGTATTTCGTGGTCGATCTTGACGTTCAAATTGATGGTAATGGGTTTATCCGGGGCTTGCACCTGAACGGTATGCGTCGTACAACTCGACAGGAGACACCCCAGGAACAACCATGTTCCAAACGTATGTTTCATCTTCGTTCTATCCTCATGGCCGGTCCGGGGTCGAGTGCTGCCAGGATACGCTCGTCCGGCTCCTTCTTAGAATGATGAGTTCCGAAACGCGTGTTCCAACTGCGTTTCAAGGCCTTTCACCACCTGCACGCTTTGCAGAAGCGCAGGGATATTTTCCTCCACGTTCAAATTGAAATGAACGGGCGGGGAAGCATCCATGTCCGGGTTTCTGCCCTCCAGGCGAGTCTCCAGCACCAGCGTTCCATCTTCCTGATAGTTGACCCCGGCTCGCAACGTATCATAACGAAAATTCTCCAAGGCTCGCAAAACCAGTTCCATCTCCGGTTTCGCCTCAATCAGCATCCGCCTGGTTTCTTCGAGCGGCTGAAACCGAATGACCCCACCCGGAGGCCGGACCGCGATCCGACCATCTCGAATCGTGATCGTCTTGCCGGTCAACGTGATCGGGATGCTGCCGTCAAGCACGCCCGTTCCTGTCAACCCTTCCTGCTGTTCCAATTGCAACAATCGATCGAGCTGAAGACCGTCAAGTTCCAACGTCAACCGGCTCTGCGGTCGAGCTGGACTCACGTAAATCCGTGCACTCGAGACGAGCCCTCCCAGCATGTGCCCTGAGACGTTCGTCAGATCCACGACGGGCCGCCCCATCCCCAAGCCAAGACGCCCGAGTCGAAGGGTCATGGCGAGGTCGTCGATTTCGATCCCGGCATCGACTCGGCCCATGGTCACGCGGGCCGGGCCCACCATGGTCCAATCGTCGAGGCTTGTGGCGCGCATCTGTATGGTGGTCCTGACGTCTTCCAGCAACACGTTCTCATAGGATCCGTCCAGGTCCTCGGCCGTGATGGTGACTTCGCCTCCTTTGAACGCCAGGCCTCCGGAGGTCTGCTCATTGTCGACGCCCCAAGCCACAGCCGCGGACAGGCCCAGCCGGCCCTCGGTGAGATCGAAGGGATAGTTCCACGGAGTGATCCATTGACTCAGGGTCTTGCCGGATGGAGAAAATGATCGGGGCGCGACCGTCGCCCGAAGCGCCCCATGATGCGTCGTCACATCGTGCGTGACCAACCCGGTCACCCTCACGAACCGATCCGCGGTTTCAGCCACGATGCCGGCCTTCACCCTGGCGGAGGTGGCATCGAAGCCGATCGCGAGATTGGTCCCGGCAGGGACGACCCCGGCCGGGGCAGAAGACAGTCCCCGTAATATCGTCCTCCCCCTGGCTCGCCATTCGTATCCGGTTCCCCCGGCTTCCTGAAGGTGCACGGCCACTCTCTTGGTGGCGAAGGTTCGGCCATTCCAGTGAAGCCGGGGAAGCGCGATTCGCAGCGTGGTCGGACCAATCGTCCACTGTTTCCGTGGCCACGCCAGGGAAACCGGGAAGGTGTGGCTGACGTGCAGTTCCGCACGATTCGCCGTGCCCGGCTCGAGTCGAAGAGGCCCGGTTGTGATCCAGGAGCCCTGTTCCACCTCCGCGTGGATGCCGCGTTTGTGGAACGCCAGCTTGCCCGTGACGTTCCAGCGGAGATCCTCGGCTCGCAGCAGTGGTGTCTCGAGAAGGGGCCACGCTCCCCGGTAATGACCGTGCGCCTCGACTTCCGTGGCGAGAGGTTCCCGGAAGGGACCGGAGGCGTTGGTCACGACCGCATCGAACTCCATCGGCGAAGGCTCTGCGCCGTAGTGAATGCGAAGGGGACCCTCGAGCTTCCACTGCAAAGCGTCGTGATCCAGCCACGCCTTGACGTCATCCTGGACTTGCAGGCGAATCGGCTCTTTGACTCGGCTGGGAATTCCCAGGTGCTCCGGAACCCGAAACAGGCCTTTCACGGAAGAGGAGGGGAACAGGGTCAACGCGACGTCCGTGGCATGAGCCTCCACTTCACCGGAGAGCGTCATGGCGATCGCTTCACCGAGTTTTCCCAAGGCCGGGAGTTCCGCAGAGGCCTGAAAAACGCCATGAAGCCGGGTCGAGGGATCCCGGAGCAGACGGTCGAACGATCCCATCCGCTGTGTGGAGCCATCCCATTCCAGTTCCACAACCCCATCGGCCCGTTCGAGATCAGACCCCAAAGGCATCAGCAAGGCCAGAAACGGGATCGATCGTTTCAGATTCGCCTTCAGGGATCCGTGCCAGCGCAGGCCCTGGCCGGAGACCCGGACGACAGACTCAGCCGCGAGCAGGGATTCTTCACGGCCTCTCTCCTCGTGCAGCCGCACCTCGACCCTGTCGGGAGGCGTCATCGTCAGGTGCAGGGCATACGGGGCTCCTTCCATTCCCTGGAACGCGACCGACCCGTTCAGGGTTCTGTTTTCGTGGCGAAGCGCTCCGGAGACCGTGACCTGCCGGAACGGACCGGCCGCCTGCTCTCGAACAATGGTCGCGTTCGTCACGGCGAGCCGCCCAACCGGTGGATCAAGCAGGAATGCCGATACCGCGTCCAGGGCCGCAGCAACCGTGGCGAGCGACTGTTCGTCCCGGCGTTGTGAAGGTCGTCCGGTTGACCCCTCTGTCAGGTCCAGGTGCAAGGCCTCGATCCGCGCCTCATGCAGAAATCCCTTCAATAATCGGGAAAGCCGATAGTCGAGCGTCAATCCTCTGATCGTCAGCCGAGCCGTTTGCCCTCCCACGTCTTTTTGAAGGGAAAGCAGCGGAACCACGGTCCGTCGCAGACCCGGATAGTCGACCACCACGTTGACATGCTTATAGCCGAAGGCTTCAAATTGTTGCTTCACCAGCAGGGCGACGACGTCGGGAAGGAGCAGAACAAGCCCGAGCACGAACGACGCCAGGACTCCTGCCCCCGCGCCGCCCCAGAGGAGCATTGACCGTATGACCGCCATGGTAGGAACGAAGCGAACCCGCTCGTCAGATCGTCTTCCGAATCTTCACGCCCTGGATTGGATGGCCGTCGAACAGTCGATCCTCACGAGCGGATATGCCCATCTCTCGCGGATTGTCCGATTGTCTGCCTGTCGCACCCTGCGAACCCTCTACGACCACGACCGCTATTTTCGATCCAGGATCGTCATGGCACGCCATGGGTTCGGACGAGGGGAATACTCGTATTTTGCCTATCCCTTGCCAACGCTGGTTTCCCATTTACGAACCCACTTGTACGCGCATCTGGCACCCATTGCCAACCGTATGATGGACCGGCTGAACCGCGCCCGGCGATACCCTCCGACCCTTGCGGCCTTCCAAAGAGAATGCCGCGAGCAGGGACAAACGCAACCAACCCCCTTGCTGCTTCGATATCGCCGCGGAGACTTCAACTGTCTGCACCGGGACATTTACGGCGAGATGCTCTTTCCGCTTCAAGCCATGGTCATGCTGAGCGCGCCCGGAACCGAGTTTCAAGGCGGAGAGTTCGTGCTGGTCGAAAACCGGCCACGCCAGCAGGCCAGGGTGATCGCGTTCAATCCTGATCCGGGAGACCTGCTCATCTTCCCGGTTTATGAACGACCCGTCCAGGGGAAGCGCGGATTTGTCCGGGCTTCGATGCGACACGGGATCAGTCCGCTCAAGGCCGGTCAGCGGTGCGTGCTGGGCCTGCTCTTTCATGACGCACAATAGCCGGGGAACCATGACGCATCTCTTCGCCTATGGGACGCTGGAAATCCCCGAAGTGATGGAAGCAGTGACCGGTCGATCATGGGCGTCCGCCGAAGCCCGGGTCACGGGATTCGCCAGATTTCTGCTCAAGGATCGGATCTACCCGGGCCTGATCACGACGCCCGGAGCCGTCTGTTCGGGCAGGCTCTATTATCAGCTCGACGACCGAACCCTCGCAATCCTGGACGCCTTTGAAGACGAGGTCTATACCCGGACACGCATCGAAGCGGACGTTCCGGGCCGTCGATCCCTGGAAGCCTATGCCTATCTGATTCCTCCGTCGCATCGGGCCTGTCTGACGACCATCCCCTGGGACCCCCGGGCATTCAGGGCCTCGCATCTCCTCCGCTACCTCGAAACCTGCAACACGTTTTACCGGGACTACGGCGCCGGATCTCAACCCGGTGTTTGACAACCGATTAAGTTAGAATTATTCTAATTTTATAACAATTCCATATGAAAACGGGATCGACAAGAAAACACCTGATCGGACGGCTCGAAGCCGCAGGGATCCAGCCCACGGCGCAGCGCATTGCCGTCTTTCAATACGTAACGTGCGAAGGGGATCACCCCACGGCCCAGGAAGTCAAAACGTGGATCGACAAACATTTTCCCAAAATGAGTCTGGCGACCGTCTACAACACCCTTCGAATCTTCGTGAAGGCCAACCTGGTCAGAGAATTCAAACTGCCCCATACCTCCAAGGTGATTTACGACTGTAACGTCGAGGAGCATCACCACTTCTTCGATGAGAACACGGGGAAATTGATCGACCTCGACCCGAAGACGATCCGATTGAATCCTGCCCTCACACGAAAATACCGGATTGGAGAGACTCACGTATTGCTGAAAGGAACGCGTCGTTCATAACAAGGGTTCAGAGAGATTAGGCTCCCTTTGACAACACAGGAGGCACGACATGACCTGCAACATCAAAGACGTTCCCCGCGTCATTCAGGATTCTCAATGGACGCTCATCGCGGGGCTTCTGCTGCTCTTCCTCACCATGCCGGTCGGCATGCTTCAGGCCGAAACGGACTTTCAACTTCCCCTCCCCCTGGGCTTGGAGCAAGACGGCCTCATGATCCCCGAGGATAATCCCCTGACCAAGGAAAAAGTGGAACTGGGGAAGCTGTTGTTCTTCGATCAACGATTGTCAGCGAATGAGACCGTCGCCTGTGCGAGTTGTCACCTGCCGGCTATGGCCTTTACCGATGGGCAGCCGGTTTCCACGGGCATTCATGGACAAAAAGGGGGACGAAATGCGCCCACGGCCATCAACCGGGCCTTCAGCTCGGCCCAATTCTGGGATGGCCGCGCCGCCACGCTCGAAGCTCAATCCGTTGGCCCGTTCATCAACCCGGTGGAGCACGGGTTCAAGGACCACGACGAACTGGTAGCCAAAGTCAAGAGCATTGCCGGCTATGGCCCATTATTCGAACAGGCCTTCGGGACGTCCGCCGTGACGGTCGACCTGATCGGGAAAGCCATTGCCAGTTTTCAACGCACCCTGCTCTCCGGGAACAGCGCCTACGACCGCTTCACCCAGGGAAACGAGGAGCAGGCCTTATCGGCCAATGCCCAAAACGGGTTTCGGGTGTTCGTGGGAAAGGGACAATGTCTCCGGTGCCATTTCGGGCCCAATTTCACCGATGAAAAATATCACAACCTTGGGGCCGGACCGGAAGACGACAGCGGCCGCCAGGCCGTGACGAACGACCCGAAAGATCGCGGGGCATTCAAAACGCCGACGCTTCGTGAAATCGCCAGAACGGCGCCCTACATGCACGACGGCAGTCTTCAGACCTTGCGTGAGGTGGTGGAGTTCTATGATCGAGGTGGAGGAGCGAAGGCGCAGTATGCAACGGAACAGGACAAGACAGCTCAGTCTGAAGAGCGTTGCCCTTACGCCGCGATCGAACCCTTGCATTTAACGGAGCAGGAAAAGGAGGATCTGGTCGAGTTTATGGAATCCTTGAACGGGGAGGGCTGGAACGTCACGCCACCAACCCGGTTTCCCCAGTAAGCGCCGAGTCTTGACGAGCCGACCGGCTACCGTCCACAAACGGCCCCGCTGAAACGTCCTTGATACACTTCGGCAACGGGACCTTTCAGGGTCAGGTTGTACTGGGCATCCACCGTGATGTCCAGTCGGCCGCCCGGAGCGAGTACCCTGACCGGGCTTTTCACCAACCCCAAGCGAACCCCTGCACTGGCCACCGCGCAGGCAGAAGAGCCGGACGCCTGCGTCTCGCCAGCCCCCCGCTCCCAGATGAAGATGGACATGGCATGAGGCCCCGTGGGCACGGCCAGTTGAACGTTCGTGCGCCTGGGAAAGATGGGATGGGTTTCCAGGGCCGGCCCCATGCGCAATAAATCCTCCCGGGTCCATGGCTCGTTCCGGTCCCTGAACACGATGCAGTGTGGATTGCCGACACTCACTCCGGTAAAGCGCAGGGCCTGCCCCGCGACCGTGATCGGCTGCTCGACCAATTCCGGGGCCTTGATGGTACAGGGCAGATCACTCGGCTGGAACGAGGCTCGCCCCATGTCCACGGTCGCGCCCGTCACCCGCCCGTTCTGATCCACCATCAGCGCCACGTGAACCAGCCCCCCTTTGGTTTCAACGGAAAACGACCGACGTCTCGTCTTTTTCGTGGCATACAGGAAGCAGCCGAAAATGCGCAGGCCGTTTCCTGATTTTTCTGCTTCACTGCCATCAGGGTTGAATATCCGCAACCCGAAGTCGGCTTTCTTGGAGGACACCAGAGCCAGGATCCCATCACTCCCCACCCCCCAATTCCGATCACAGATCGCTCGAATGGTTTTAGGGGTGAGTTTGAACGTCAGTTGCCTGGGATCGAGGGCAAGATAATCATTACCCAAGCCGTGGCCTTTGAAAAAGGAATTGGTCATCACGTGGTAGTTCGCGAATGTACACGGCACGTCCTCACGCGGTCAAAGGTCGCCGCTGATGGCGACTTCGGAATCCAGGGCCGAAGCGGTTGTCGTGAGGGGATGGTGATCGGGACGGATCGTGAAGCTTCCATGCCATCCTGAACGACCATGAGCCCACGTTCCGAAGAACGTAGGCTCATGGGTGTCGAGCGCATGACGCGCTTTCTTTTTTCTGCTGTCGTTGACCCGCTAGTGGCGAGGACCGTCTTCTTCCGGATGAGCCGTTGCCGGAGGGAGCATCCCCTTGGGGAATGCCTCGTATTCCGGCTGTTTTCTGGTCGTTCCGACCCTGTGCCTCTAAGCACGGTCCGGGAGAATTGCCTCTCGGCAGCCAGCCCGTATTCCGAAGAAGGTCTGTTCCTTCGCTCGCTACGGGCCTTAGGCTTTTGGTGGGGTGAGGTCATTCATCGTTGACCCCTCTTGTGATTCGTTGATATCCGAACGACTGATGAGAAAATTTTATTCCTCTTTCGTTCGGGATGTCAATATGGTTGTTGGCGCGGACGTAATCCTTCCTCTTCTTCTCGGGAGTCGGGCTCCGGAGGCATTCCACGTCGCGTTCGGTCCCGGACGTCTCTTGCAAAGCCGTCTGTTGTTTTTGCAGGTCCATCCGTGCCTATGATAGCCATGTGTCGTGGCGTCGGGAGAGACCCCAAGGCCGAGGAGGGAGACCCGTTGTGAAAGCGATGAGGCTCGATCATGCCGCAGACGTCAGCACGGCGCCCCTGCGACTCCGTGAGGTGCCTGTGCCTGAACCCGGCCCCGGCCACGTGCGGGTGCGCGTGCATGCGTGTGGGGTGTGCCGGACGGATCTGCACGTGGCGGAAGGCGAGTTGCCGGCCTCCACCAGACCGATCATTCCCGGCCATCAAACCGTGGGAGTCGTGGACCGACTCGGGGCAGGCGTGACCACCCTCAACCCCGGTGACCGGGTGGGCATCGCCTGGCTCCAGGATACGTGCCGGACTTGTGAGTTCTGTACAACGGAGCGGGAAAACCTGTGCGCACGCGCGACGTTTTCCGGGTATCACGTGCACGGCGGGTTTGCGGAATACGCGCTGGTGCCTGCACGCTTTGCGTATCCCATTCCTTCGATGTTTTCCGACGCGGAAGCCGCGCCGCTCCTGTGCGCGGGGATTATCGGGTATCGGGCGTTACGCCGGAGTCGGCTCGAGCCCGGGCAACGACTGGGCCTGTACGGGTTCGGCGCCTCTGCTCACGTCACGATTCAGATCGCACGCCACTGGGGCTGCCCGGTGTACGTCTTTTCCCACGCCCATCGACGTCTCGCGGAACAATTCGGTGCCACGTGGGTAGGGGATTCCACCGAAGCTCCGCCGGTGAAACTCCATGCCGCGATCGTCTTTGCACCGGTTGGGCACCTGGTGCCTCACGCGCTGCAGGCCATTGAACGGGGTGGGACGGTTGCCATGGCAGGCATTTATTCGTCTGACGTGCCGTCGTTGGTGTATGACCGTGACCTGTTTCAGGAACGGTCGCTCCAAAGCGTCACGGCCAACACGCGGCAGGATGGGCTGGATCTGCTCAGCCTCGCGGCGGAAATTCCCATTCGCACGCAGACGCAAGCCTTCGGGCTGGAAGAGGCCAATCAGGCCCTTCAAGTCCTCAAAGCCGGAAAGATGAATGGCGCGGGAGTCCTGATCGTCGGGTGAGAGGCCCGGAGGTCACGACCCCGTTGGCCTTGAGGTTTCGTCCATCTCAGGGCGCCTTCCGGCTCTCTGAGAGCCGGATTTCCGGTGGCTTCAACGTTTCCTTGAAGAGGATCCGCTGAAGTCGCTTGGGCCACGCCTCAGTCCCGTCTGCCGTCAGCCGGCGGCTCGGATATCCCGAGACTGGCGAGACCGGCTGCGGCACAGGCTTCATCCAGATGCCCACCCGGAGCACCGCCCACCCCAATCCCACCGACGACTTCGCCGTCGAGTTTGATCGGCAAGCCGCCCCCGAGGATCAAAATCCTGTCGTTCATGTCCCGCAAGGCCTGGATACTGGGAACCTTGGCAATGAGTTCGGCCAAGTGCTGCGTGGACCGTCGCAGACTCGCCGCGGTATAGGCTTTACGAAAACTGCTGTCCGTGGTGTGCGGTCCTGCTCCGTCGCCGCGCAACAGGACCTTCAGATTTCCGCCACGATCGGCGATGGCGACACTGACCTTGTACCCCCCTTCCTCACATTTGGCCAGGCCTGCGGCTGCGGCTTGTTGAGCCAACGCCAGGGGCAGAACCGCTTCTCTGAGCAAGGGTTCGGCTTGCGCGAGCCCGCCGGCCATCACCCCCAACGCCAGGATCCCCATCAGCATGAAGCCGGGCGTTCGGCACGAGATGCATCCGTTCTTCATGGGCATGCCTCCTTTCCTTCCCCAACCTTACTGATCCTGCGCCTTGCCCGTCATCGGCACGAACGACACCGGCAACAGCTCCCGGCGTTGTATCCCCGTTGACGTGTTGGTGAGGAGGATCAATTGTTGACGGGTGTCGCCCAAGGGCAAGATCATGCGTCCCCCCGGTGCAAGCTGATCCAGCAACGGTTGGGGCACGTGCTCCGGGGCCGCGGTGAGAATGATTGCATCAAAGGGGGCTTCCTCCGGCCATCCCTGATACCCGTCACCCGCTCGACTGGTGATAGGGGGAAGGCCCAGCCTGTGAAACGTGCCGCGCGCGCGCGCGGCTAATTCCTCGACGATCTCGATCGTGAACACCCGTGTCCCCAACGTGGCCAGCACTGCGGCTTGATACCCCGAGCCCGTTCCGATTTCCAAGACGCGGTCCTGGTCGTCAAGGCGCAGCGCTTCGGTCATATAGGCCACGATGTAGGGCTGTGAAATGGTTTGTCCGTACCCGATGGGCAGCGGATGATCGTCATAGGCGTCGTCTGCATGTTCGGACGGCACGAATTCATGACGAGGAACGTCCCGCATGGCTCGAAGGACGGCTTGATCGCTGATCCCACGCGCGAGGAGTTGTTCCCTCACCATGTGGTCCCGTTCACTTTGTCGAGGAGAGGAAGACATGCGGGATTCGAAGTCCATGCTCAGGGCCGGCGTCGCGACCGTGAACACGAAACAACAGATTGCCACCCATCCACGTTCACCCACGTCTTGAATCACGAACGTTCCGTTGTGGCACGCTGTTGCACGCGGGATCTGTCCATGCCCTGAATCTCATGGCGACGATGGTTCAAGAAACAGAGAATGATCGGTCAAGCCCCGATAGGCTTTTTCCAGGGTCCCGACGTGCGACACGTGCATGAGGAAAGGATTTCGCCATTCGCCGTCACTGGGGTCGTGCTCGTCGGGAATCAGGACCCGGTCCAGGCGTTCCGAATAGGCCGCAGAAATTTTGTACGGGATGCCGGCGACTCTCCCGATGTGGCCATCCTCCGTAATCCTTCCGGTCAGCGTTCGGCCGTACATGATCGCCTCGTTCTTGGCCAGGGCTGCAACACTCAACGCCACCATCGCCGACAGACTGTCGCCATACAGGGTCAATCCCGAGTAGGGAAACGTCAAGACCACGGTCCACGAGTCATCCTGAAGATTCGCGGATCGGGCCACGCGGTCGATCGCCGTCGCTACCGCTTTGCGGGCAATGGGGCCGAAACGTCCGGGGATTTTTCGAAAGTGGACCTTGAGCCCATCATGATCCTCACGCTGGTGAAAGTGGATCATCACGTACGTCACGATGCCAACGGGTTGCCGAGCCTTGTCAAGGGTCATCCCGAGCACAGGAATCGACTGGTGAAGAAACTGGCTCGGAGGCGGCACTTCCGACGCCACGCAGGGCGACGCCACCCACAGGGCCGCCAGCATGGTCATTATCCGGATTTTCAGACAGTTCATCACAGACGACTCCGATTATCTTCCGGGCGGCAGTATACTGCATTTGCACTAGAATTTCCTTCTGTCAGACGCCATTCGGAGGCATCGAACCCGCTCGCCCACTTCGACGGGCCTTGCCTGGCTCATGATCGGTGAGAGACGGGGGGTTCCCCTTCGAACATCACTGCCGTGGCCAGCATGACGATGACGTTGGATTTGAATCGACTTAAGCCGGTTTCCGTCACGGGCTTTTCTTCGCGACCTGTCCCTTGACGGACTTCCCACCCTTTTCTGCCTGCCCCTGCTTCAGCTTCATGATCATCACGACAAGACCGCTCCCGGCTCCCAGACCAATCACCGTCCAATCGACCCAGGACCATGCCTGGTCGGAAACCGCAGGATCAGGTGCCGTGAGCACCGCCACGAGCAACGTGACCACCGAAAGGCCTCCATAGAAGGCACCTCCCTTCCATCGAGTCTTGAACCGGGACAGGTTCGGGTACAGCACCACGATACACGTCAACGTAAAACTGGAAACGGAAAGGATGGTGGCCAGGACAGAGATTCCCTGCATGCGTGCAGCGCGATTCCTCCGAAAACAGCGGGCTTCCTCATGCGCCGACGGCAGAAGGAATTGTCAACACCCTCTGTGGATAAACTTCGTTCCCTTTGTCAGCCCGAGCCCATCGTGGGAAAAAGTTTCTCCCGCTCCGGAGATATTTTCATAACTTCTTGAATTATAACTCCAAATACACGAAGATGTTTTTAACCCACTATATCTAGTAGAAAATTTTTATTTGCTACAATGCACAAAAAATGTGCAATCTGCTCATCTTGTGATTATATGGAGACAGAATGGTTCTGCAGAAAACTTTTTCACCAGGTTATCCCCAGATTCTGGGGAAAGGTGTCGTGGCTCAAATTTTGCTATGATCAGCCTGCGCAAAGGCGCGTTGAGGACCACCGATTTTTGACCGCGGGTCTTCCGTTCATTTTTGTTGAACCGTGAAACTCGACGATTCGCGTACCCTTGTCCAAGCCCTGCAACATCCCCGTCTCTACCCTCATCCGGTCGCCGGGTTCGATCTTCGGGAAACGCATATTTCCTGGGTCCTCCTGACCGGACCCTTTGCCTACAAGATCAAAAAACCCGTCGATTTGGGGTTCGTGGATTTTTCTTCCCTTGCTCAACGCCATTTTTTTTGTACCGAAGAGATTCGCTTGAATCGGCGGCTGGCACCGGATCTCTACGTGGATGTGATTCCGATTTCCGGAACACCCGAGCATCCACGGCTGGATGGCCGAGGATCCCCCTTTGAATTCGCCGTGAAAATGCGCCAGTTCACGGCTGACGCCACCCTGGATCGACTCCTACCCTCGATTCGACCGGACCAGATTGATCGGCTGGCCCAGGATATGGCCGCCTTTCACCACGGCGTGGCCAGAGCGGACCAGGACGCCTCGTTTGGAACGTCGGCGTTGATTGCCCGGGTCATCTCGGAGAGCTTTGAACGGATCCCGTCTCATGGCCCCTTTGCCGAACATCAACGGGCCTTGCAGGAGCTTCGGCACTGGCTCTTTCGCTTCCACCTGGCCCATACCGATGAGTTCGAGACGCGAAAAAGAAAGGGGTTCGTTCGAGAATGCCATGGTGATCTTCACTTGGCCAATCTCGTGCTCCTTCACGACCGGATTACCGCATTCGACGGCATCGAGTTCAGCGAACATCTGCGTTGGATCGACGTGATCAACGACGTGGCATTTACGGTGATGGATTTCCAGGCTCGAGGACAGCCGGCCCTGGCACGGCGATTCCTGAATCGCTATCTCGAATTCACGGGAGATTATGAAGGACTGCGGCTGCTCCCTTTTTACAAAGTCTATCGAGCCCTCGTCCGAGTGAAAGTCGCGGGTCTTGCCTTCACCCAAGGACAGGGTCGTGGTGTTTCGTCTCACGTGGCCGACTTTGTTCGCTATCTCTCGGCGGCTCAATCCTTGACCGAAGCCAACGCTCCCTGGCTCATCATCATGCAGGGACTCTCCGGGACGGGGAAATCGACCGTCTCGGAAACTCTGCTGGAACAGACAGGGGCCGTCCGTCTCCGTTCGGACGTCGAGCGTAAACGCCTGTTCGGGTTGTCGCCCGTCGAGCAGAGTTCCCGGGAATTAAAACCTGCGATGTATGGAGGGGAGACGACGCGAAAAACGTATGACCATCTGCAAGCCCTTGCCCAGCAACTCCTGCTGTCCGGATATCCGGTCATCGTGGATGCGACCTTTTTGAAACGGCAGCATCGGGACACTTTCAGAAAACTGGCCGCCTCGATGCACGTCCCCTTCCTGATACTGGCGACGCAGGCATTGCCGACGACCCTTCGTCAACGAATCGCAGACCGAGCCCGCGAGTCTTCGGATGCCTCGGAAGCCGATCTCTCCGTCCTCAAACAACAGGAGCAGGCCCAAGACCCCCTCGAACCGGACGAACGGGCCATGACGATTCACGCAGGCACGACGGTTGACCCGGCCGCCGTGCTGGGAATGCTGGAATCAAGGCGCGCGAAACGGTGAGGCCACCTCAGGCGGGGTGGCTTAGACGACCCCGGAATAGTAGCGCAGAATGTCCGACACGGAAATCAGGCCCATGATCTTGCCGCTTTCGGTCACACAGATGTGGCGGGTCGCTTTTTCTTTCATTAACTGCACGGCCATGACCACCGGTTCACTGCTTTCAATGGTGAGAATAGGTTCTCGCATGCAGGTTTTGACCGTCGTCGTCGTGGGATCGACCCCATTGGCCACCACCTCTCGGCTCAATTCGGTTTCGGTGATACTTCCGATGAATTCCTCACCGCTATCGATCAACAGCGAGCCAATTCCCCATGTCTGTAATAATTCTCCGGCTTCTCGAAGGGTGGCATCATGCGGCACCGATCGAATCACCCGGGACATGAACTCGCTCACCGTGGGGCCGCCTATGGTCCTGGACCGTTGACCGGAATTGGCCTGAACTCTGCGAGCCTCCAAATCCGCGATACAACTTTCCAGCACCCGCTGTCGTTGTCGCAGGGCTTCCCGTTCATTATCCAGACCGGCTCCTTCCGGAGCTTCATCCGAGAGATTCACCAAACCGCCGGCTTCCCCCAACTGCGCATATTCATAGGCCTCCAGCATGCTTGAGGAACTCCCCAGCACCTCGGTAATGAGTTCTTCGGCAATCAGGTCAAATTCTTCTATGGATGAATGCGTGGGTGAGCTTCCAACAATAAACGTCTTCAAACTCGCCACCTGTTGCCGAAATCGATCAATATGCTGATCGAGCGCACTGCTTTTCTCTTTGGCAGACCCTGCTGTTTTATCCATGACTCCCCCTCCCCTGTGCTCAGGGTACATCAGGCGTGGGGTGGCGCACAAGACTGAAATTCGGGGATGCTGCAGGCTCTGCCTGTGCGCCTACTCATGGCAAGATGAGACGATTCATGAGATAATAGTTTCAGGTGGAGTCTCTCGACATGCAGGTTCGTGAGGACCCGAGCGAGGAGGAGAACGATGGATCTGAAGATTGACAGTCGGAACGTCGGCATGACGCCGAGGTGGAAGCAGGAGATCGAAGACCGTATCGCCACGCTCCAGACAGAGTACGACAGCATCACCCATGCCCGTATCACCCTGACCAAAAACCTCCATCATAAAAAGGGAGACGACAACGCCGAAGCGCTGGTCGTCTTGAACCTTCCTCCACGCCATACCGTGACCGCTCGGAAAGAAGCCAAGAGTTTCGAGGAAGCGATTCGTTCCGCGTTCAAGGCCGCGACGACTGAAATCAAAAAATTTCGCGAAAAGCCCAATTTGCACAAATCCGGCGCAAAGCCTTGGAATCCTGAAGCAACAGCTCAGTGACGCTGGTCTTCGGCGCGTGGGCTCCTCCTTCATCGCCTGGTGGAAAGGAGAGCCCCAACGAGGGGACGTCCCGGCGCACCCCTGAACCTGTACGCCCAGGTGGAACCACTCAAACAGACATCAACTGTCATGCCGGGCCCAGACCGGCATCCAGAAAAAGAAAGGAAAAGCAAAGACTCTGGGTCCCCGATTAAAAATGTCGGGGATGACGGAGGGGGCAACATGCGGGGATGACGGAGGGGGGCACTGGCAGGACGGCAGGGCGCAGCAGACGATCCCAGGAATGCTGCACACCGCTCCTACGGGAACGATGGCTCCTTACATCTTCTTGACACGATCATACAGGGGGTGCTATGAACAATGTTCGTGGTGCGTGCCAACCTCTCCTGATCGCCAAGGGCATCGGCAAGGTTGGCGAAGCGGGAGCATCCCGACAAAAGGAAGCTCATGCCATCAACGGAATCCTGAGTCGGCCTTGAGTCCTTTCCTGTTTACCCTCTTACGAAGACGGAGGCATGAGTGAATCAAAAGTTATACGTGGGGAACCTGTCCTATAGCACGACGGACCAGGAATTACAGGATCTGTTTGCCCAACATGGAACCGTCCAATCCGCCAACGTGGTCACTGATCGATATACCGGACGGTCCAGAGGGTTCGGATTTGTGGAAATGGGGAGCGAGCAGGAAGCGCAGCAAGCCATTGAGGCACTCAATGGCTCAGACTTCCAGGGGAGAAATCTCGTGGTGAATGAGGCGAGACCCAAAGAACAATCTTTCCGCCCACGCAGGTAACGCCTGACCACCATCTCGGCGTCAGGCGGTCGTCCCATACCGAAATCGAGGATAGCGGCACGCGAACGCCATGCCTTTCTCGATGACGATTCTTCGCGATTGATCCGGACTCTTTCAACGAAGAACAAGTTTTTAACCTTTACAATCGGTCCGAGTGAAGGTATTGTTAGGATGCTTGCCTACGTGCTGCTTCCTCAACAGCGTGGATACACGATCAAGAAGAAGAGATGGAAGCCGTGAAGGTCAGCTCCTTTCGTTGTCATCGTTCACATGTTTGCTTTCTTCTCAGGCGGCTCTCGCACAATGAATGATCACGCGACAATGACGCTTTCGAACCCGGCACTCTCACGCGACCCTGATCGCTTGACCTTCCTGTTGTTTTGCAGCGTCACGGTCGGGGCCATCGTCGGGTTACCGACCTACGCGTATTTTTATGACTATTCCTGGGTCGACTGGACCATGTTTGTCCTGCTCTATATCATCACGGGCCTGGGCATCACCGTGGGGTATCACCGTCTCCTCGCTCATCGGAGTTTTACGTGCCCCAACTGGGTGAAAGGCGCTTTTCTGATCGCGGGGGGCTTGGCGTTACAAAATTCAGGGCTCAAATGGGCAGCGGATCATATCCGCCATCACTCCCGGTGCGACCAGGAAGAGGACCCGTATAATGCTCAACTGGGATTCTGGTACAGCCATTGTGGGTGGCTCTTCTGGAAGGATCCCCATAAAGACGACAAATATGCCACCAAGCTGAAACAGGACCCCGTGGTGATGTGGCAACACCGTTATTATGTCCCGATTGTCCTTTCCGGCCTGGTCTTTCCCTTCGTGGTGGGGTTCCTGTACAACGGCTGGATCGGGGGCCTGGGCTGTTTTCTGCTCGCCGGCGTCGGACGAACATTTTTTGTCCTGAATTCCACGTTTTGCATTAATTCCATTTGCCACCTGTGGGGCGCCCAACCCCATGGAAAATCCGATTCCAGTCGTGACAGTTGGTGGGTCTCCCTCATCACCTTCGGAGAGGGCTACCATAATTATCACCACATGTATCAAAGCGATTATCGGAATGGGCCCAAGTGGTATAATTTCGACCCGTCAAAATGGCTGATCTACTGTCTTTCCGTCATGGGACTCGCCAGTTCCCTGCGTCGGTTATCCTGATTCCCTCGTCAGGGACGCCCTTCACGTAAGCCTTCCCTTCTCCTTTCCGAGCCGCACTGCCGCTGCTAGGCGTTCGCCTCGAACCATCGGTTCCCGACCATTGTTATCCCCCGTGCTCAGGAGTACGTTGTTAGTAGTACGGGTGTTCAGCCCGGAGAGTCGCTGTCATTCTCCGGCTTCATGCGTCTTGTTTGGACGCCGTGTCTCATCGGTGAAACCGTCGCATGCATCCGGCAAAATTGAGCCTGGAAAGGAAAGCCATGGACGCCTGCAATTTTATCGGAGGAAAATGGGTTCCGGCGCAATCCGGACAGACCTTTGACACCAGGAATCCTGCCACCGGCCAAGTGCTTGCCCATTGTGCCGACTCCGGCGTCGCAGACGTCGGAAATGCCGTCGCGGCTGCCAAGGAAGCGTTTGAATCCTGGCGTCGGCTGCCTGCACCTCAACGGGGGAACTTGTTATACCGCGTCGCCGAAAAATTGGTGCATGAGAAAGACGCCTTGGCCCACACCTTGACGCGCGAGATGGGCAAAGTTCTCGTCGAGGCGCGAGGTGACGTCCAGGAGGCAGTTGACATGGCCTATTACATGGGAGGCGAAGGCCGTCGACAGTTCGGGCATATGGCCCCGGCCGAATTGCCCAACAAGTCGGCCTGGTCAATGCGAGAGCCGCTGGGGGTGGTCGGTCTGATTACCCCCTGGAACTTTCCCGTGGCCATCCCCGCGTGGAAATGTTTTCCGGCCTTGATCATGGGCAATACAGTGGTGCTCAAACCGTCTCCCGATACCCCCTTGACCGCAGTTCGGTTTGTGAAACTCCTGGAAGAAGCAGGCCTTCCTCCCGGAGTGGTGAACCTTGTGCTGGGGAGGACTCCGCAGGTAGGGGAAGCCCTGGTGAAACACCCCGACGTCGCGCTCATCTCCTTTACGGGCTCGAAAGCCACTGGCGAACACGTTGCCCATGATGCGGCGATTCATCACAAAAGGTTCGCCCTTGAGATGGGTGGAAAGAATGCCATCCTCGTGATGGAGGACGCGGACCTGGAACTGGCGGTGGAAGGCATCGTGTGGAGCGCCTTTGGCACCAGTGGACAACGCTGTACGGCCTGCAGCCGGCTGATCGTGCATCACGCGGTCAAAGAGCGGCTGGTGACCTTCCTGCTGGATCGCATGAAGACGCTTCGAGTGGGAAATGGCCTCGACATCGAGACCGACGTGGGGCCCTTGATCAATCAACCCCAACTCGACCGCGTCCATGACCTCGTCAAGGCCGGCCAACAGGAAGGCGCACGACTGCGCGCGGGCGGATATCCGCTCACCGACGGAGAGCATGCCGCAGGACACTTTTTCACGCCGACCCTGTTCGACGAAGTCACCGGCTCCATGCGCCTTGCCAACGAAGAGATTTTCGGGCCGGTCTTGAGCGTCCTGGAGGTCCGGAACCTTGAGGAGGCCATTGCACTGAACAACGCCGTGGAGTACGGGCTTTCGAGCGCCCTGTACACGCAGGACGTCAACCGGGCCCACTACGCCATGCGCGAGCTGCGCTCAGGGATCGTGTACATCAACGCCGGGACCATCGGCAGTGAAGTGCATTTGCCGTTCGGAGGCGTGAAAGCCACGGGCAATGGGCACCGTGAAGCCGGGCAGGCGGCCCTAGAGACGTTCAGTGAATGGAAGTCCATCTACGTCGATTACAGCGGCCGACTCCAACGCGCCCAGATCGACGCCTGATCGAAGGGAGAGACAGGATGCACAACGCCCAACTCGAACGCGCGCTCGACGCCTACCGGCATGAGTACGTCTCACGCAACCATGCGGCGCAGGTCGCCAGACGCCTGCTTGAGACGGTCGGCATCGGGCTCACCCCCCTTGTCGATCATCTCACCATCCGAACCAGAAACATCGACCGGCGTGTCCAGGAATTTGTCCGGCTCGGCTACGGCTATTCCGAGACACTGGAATACGGCGACTGGTATGCCAAGGTGTATCGGGCCCCTGGATTTCCCGCTTTGTTTGTCGATCAAGCCTATGAGGATGGGCGTGGCAAGAGCAGTGTCATTCCTGGTTGGGTAGACGCATTCGGAGACCAGACCCTTCATCATATTGCCCTGTTGGTCGAAGACATTGAAGCGGCCATGGACCGGTTGCAGCAACAAGGCGTGATCTTCGCCGGGTCCATCCTAGGCGAAAAGGGTGAGCACCTCCGGCAAATTTTCAGCATGCCCGAGCAGGTTGGGGGGAAGCCTTTTTCCGTGCTTGAATTGATTGAACGGCATGCCGGCTACCAGGGATTCTCTCCGCCCCAGGCCGATGCCCTGATGCAATCCACGGTGACCTGAGCGGACGTCCCATGCCAACCGTCCTCCTGTTAGGCGCCGGAAAAATCGGTTCGCTCATTGCCACCTGGCTGGCGGAGGCCAACGACTATACGGTGCATCTTGCCGATATCGACCCGCAGGCCCCGACCGAGGCTTTGGCCGGAGCGAAGGCGAAGATCGTGCCTGCGGTCCTGGATGCCAACGACGTTCGCAGCCTGGAACGATACGTGCTCACGCATCAGCCCGAGGCCGTGATTTCCAGTCTCCCGTATTTTTCCAACCCCAGCGTCGCTGCAGTGGCCAGAAAGCACGAACTCCATTATTTCGACTTGACGGAAGACGTCGAAGTGACCGAACGCATTGAACGAATCAGTCGCAGTAGCCGGAAGGCCTTTGTGCCTCAATGCGGTTTGGCCCCGGGGTTCATCAGCATTGTGACCAATGAGGTGATGAAACGCTTCGACGTGCTGGAGACCGTCAAAATGCGGGTCGGGGCGTTGCCCGTCCATCCCAGTAACGCGTTGAAATATTCACTGACCTGGTCAACGGACGGCCTGATCAACGAATACGGCAGCATGTGTTACGGCATTGAAAACGGGGTCAAGACGGCACTCAGGCCGCTCGAAGGCTATGAGACCATCGAAATCGACGGATTGCTCTACGAGGCCTTCAATACCTCGGGTGGATTGGGAACGCTGGCGGAGACCTATGCAGGGAAAGTTCAGACGATGAATTATAAAACACTCCGATACCCCGGCCATTGCGAAAAAATTCACTTCCTGATGAACGATCTGAAACTGAATCAGCAACGGGAAACGCTCAAACGCCTGCTCGAGAACGCAGTTCCCAAGACCGAGCAAGACGTCGTGTTGATTTATGTTTCCGTGGTGGGGAGAAAACGCGGCCAGTTAATGGAAGAAAATTACGTCAAAAAGATTTATCCGCAACCCATCGCGGGAAATTCATGGTCGGCCATTCAAGTGACCACGGCCGCCGGCCTGTGCAGCGTCGTGGAGCTGGTCCTCGCGGATCCGGCTCACTACCAGGGATTTATTCAACAAGAAACTTTTCCGCTTTCAGCGGTTCTCTCCACTCGCTTTGGTCGGGTCTACGCGTAAGAGGGGATTCACGTCCGGCCAGCGGAATGGGACCTCCCTCCATTCGGGAAGCCGATCCGGCATCCAGAAAAACCACAGGCGCCAGTCGTCATGCCGGACTTGATCCGGCATCCAGAAAAAGGAAAAGGCAAAGACTCTGGATTCCCGCTTAAAACTGCGGGAATGACGGAGAGGGGCGCGTCGGGGTGTCGAGAGCAGGCTTTCGCGGGAATGACGGAGACTAGCGCAGGAAGGACGAAAGAGAGGCGCGGGCAGGACGGAGGGAAACGTGGGCAGAACGGTGAGGGTGAGTCGCAGGGTGAGGAATCCGGACTAGAGCTTGCCTTCGCCTTTGAGGTATTTGCGAAACCGGTCCATGAGTTCCTCGCCGAGCACGCCGACTTCCGGTTTCTCCTTGGTCATGAATTCCCGAATTTCTTCCAGGCGCTGCTCGGCCTGACTGTTGCCTTTCAAGCGTTTGACTTTCACGAGCGCGTCGTCGAAGGCATCGAAAGTCAGTTCCTGATACCCGAAACTTCTGATCCGCTTGACAGCTTTCATCATGGCTTCATTCCGAAACTTGGTCAGGTGTTCGGAATCGATTTCCCGCAACCCCATTTTCCTGGCCCGACGCTCCGCGGCCTTGCGAATCCCGCTGCGCACGAAATCCGGGGACGTGAGCAACCGTTTCCAGGCGTCGTCCGTCCAGGCCACTTTTTCCTGCGGCGCCTCCCAGACCTTGAGCAGCGTGGGTTCATCGATCCTGTTCACTCCTGATTCACGGGCCAGGTCCTCTGCGTCCCGCTTCAGCATATCCGTGACGAACTCCAAAGCAATGGGTGGAGAATCCCTGACCTTTTCCTGCAACAAGGCCTTCGCCCCCTCGGTCCACTCCATCGGTGCCATTGCGGCTTCGGCCTGTTCCCCCATGGCTTCGACTTTTTCAAACAGTTCCACGTTGACTTCCAGATGACCCCGTTCCCGCGCCACCTCTTCGGTAATCTGTTTGATCATGGCTCGCATGAACTCCGGCACGTGTTCCAGTCGCTTGCGGGCTTCAGCGGTCCACGGCACGTTCCCCTGCTCCATCTGACTCGCCGCGTCGGCCATCCCCGCCTCGCCGCCCATGCTTCCCATCATTTGCCGCTTGAACCGGTCCAGCAACTCGCCGGTGATCCGGCCCTCGCCCAGTTCGCGCGCTTTCTTTTCCGCCAGGCGTTTGACCATTCCCCGCAAGAAGATCGGGGCGCGCTCAAGCCGGGCAAGGGCCTCAGGGGTCCAGGTCGGGGTCGTCAACGTGGATTCCGGATCACTCATGCGTTTGGCTCAGGCCTTTCTTCATTCAGCAGTTCCTTGATTTCCTTGCCCGCCTTGAAAAACGGCATCCGTTTTTCAGGCACGGACACGGCCTCGCCGGTTTTCGGATTCCGTCCGTCCTTGGTACGTCGGGTCCGCAACCGGAAACTTCCAAATCCGCGGATCTCGGTTTTCTCCCCCCGCTTCAAGGCGTCCCGGATGGAATCGAAAATGCCGTTCACCACCTTTTCCGCGTCACGGCGACTGAGGCTCTTGGCTTTCTCCATGACTTTGTCAATCAGGTGTGCCTTGGTCATGCCTGCTCTCCTTGCGCCGACCCTACAACGTCATCAGATACATCAGGGGCGTTCCCGTGTGAAGCGGAAACGTGGGCGCATCCCCGAACAGGGATCTGACCAACCAGTCCCGGATCGAAAATTCGGGGGTCGTCTCCACGACCGGCGGAGACCCTTTCAAGCCACTCATGTCCGCGGCCAGTTTGACGGCATCCTTCAGGTCTCCCAGATCATCGACGAGCAGAACGTCTCTGGCCTGTTGCCCGGTCAACACCCGTCCATCCGCCAAGGTTTCGACGTCCGCGACGTCCAGGGCGCGCCCTTCGGCCACGGCCTCGATAAACTGACGATGCGCATCATCCATCACGGATTGCAACAGCTTCTGGTCTTCTTCACTCATCTTGCGAAACGGGGATCCCACGTCCTTGTAC
Organism: Nitrospirales bacterium; assembly: GCA_965221365.1. Taxonomy (GTDB): domain Bacteria; phylum Nitrospirota; class Nitrospiria; order Nitrospirales; family UBA8639; genus Bin75. The sequence continues at coordinate 1,123,676 of OZ244884.1, forward strand.
CGTCCGCTTTTGATCACGACGTTCTTCACCCCGATTGTGTCCATGAGTTCTTCATAATTGGCCACCTGCATGATCACGCCGATGCTGCCCGTGAGGGTCCCGGGGTTGGCCAGAATCCGATCGGAGGCCACCGCGATGTAATACCCGCCGGAGGCCGCCACTGTTCCCATGGAGGCCACGACGGTTTTCTGCTCTTCGTCCCGCACCCGTCTGACCGCATTGTAAATCTCCTGGGAGGCCGCCACCCCACCGCCCGGAGAATCGATCCGCAGGACAATGGCCTTGACGAGAGGATCCTGGGCATACGATTCCAATTCGTTCACGGTGGATCGGGGGTCCAGAATGGGGCCTTCGATCCTGACGAGCGCGATGCGTTCCCTGCCCAGCACGTCGAGTTCCGGTAACAGGGCTTTTCCTGCCATGGTCAACGCCACCGAGGCCACCACGATCCAGATGACCCGCCGCCACACAGAAGACCTTTTATTGTCCGTCATACCGCCTGTCCAATGCTGCGTCGTTTTTTCTGAACTCCGCTTGTCGGTGTTCCGTCCTTCGCTGACGCATTCTGGCGTCTGCCTATGCAGACGCCCAAGACCGCCTACCGCCTTCCAGCGTCAGGCCGGGCACGACCCGGCTTTCCCGTCGTGCCCCCCGATGAAACACCCGTCTTCGATCGTTGTGGCCTCAGCCAGCCGGATCGCTCGGCTCGGTCTCGGGGACCGGATTCTCAGGGTCCGGCATCCGGTCCTTCACGCTCAAGGCGATTTTCCGTTCCTCACAATCGACCTTGACGATCTTCGCGGTCACGGTCTGACCGATCGCAAAACTCTCTTCCAGCTTATTCGCGCCTTCGGGACCGACTTCGCTGACGTGGATCAACCCTTCCACGTCTCCATCGAGTTCAACAAACACGCCGAAATCCGCAACCTTGGACACGGTCCCGGTCGCCACGCTCCCCACCTGATACCGCGAAGGAATGCTCGATTCCCACGGGTCCGTCGTGAGCTGCTTGTAGCCCAGTGACAACCGCTCCTTTTCCTTGTCGATGCGCAGGATGACCGCGGCCACCCGTTGACCCTTCTTGAACAGTTCCGAGGGATGCTTGACGTGTCGCGTCCAGGACATGTCCGAAATGTGAATCAGCCCGTCGATCCCTTCATCCAAACCTACAAAGGCTCCGAAATCCGTGACGCTCTTGACCTTGCCCTCGATGTGCGTGCCCACCGGATAGCGGGACTGAATCACGTCCCACGGATTGGGCGCCGTCTGTTTCATGCCGAGAGAAATCTTGCGGCCCTGCTGGTCCACGTGCAGCACCTGCGCGTCGATGACGTCTCCCACCGCGACCACGCGGGAAGGATGGCGCACTTCATGCGTCCAGGACATTTCCGAGACGTGGACGAGTCCTTCCACGCCCGGCTCCAGTTCTACGAACGCGCCATAATCGGTCAGGCTGACCACCTTGCCGCTTACCCGCGAACCTTCGGGATATTTGGAGGCGATGTCCATCCAAGGGTCGGTCGTCTTTTGTTTCAGCCCCAGGGAAATGCGGCCGGACTCGCGATCATACTTGAGCACCAGCACCTCCAGTCGATCTCCCACGGCAAACATGTCGGACGGATGGCCGACTCGCCCCCAGGAAATGTCGGTGATGTGCAGCAGGCCGTCGATGCCGCCCAGATCCAGAAACGCGCCGTAGTCGGTGATGTTTTTCACGGTCCCTTCGAGCAGTTTCCCTTCGGCGAGGGTCGAGAGCGTGGTTTGCCGACGCTTGTCTCGGGTTTCCTCCAACAAGGCGCGACGGGAAATCACCACGTTGCCCCGGCGATGATTGATTTTAATGATCTTGAACGGAAAGGTCTTGCCCACCAGGGCGTCCAGATCGCGGACGGGCGTCAGATCGATTTGCGACCCGGGCAAAAAGGCTTTGACCCCGATGTCCACCATCATCCCGCCTTTGATGCGCGAAACCACTTTGCCGTGGACTTCCTTCTCCTCCTGATGCGCCACCTCCAGCTCATCCCAGATTTTCATCTTGTCCGCTTTTTCCTTGGAGAGGAGCAGGTTCCCTTCCGCGTCTTCACGCTGCTCGATGTACACCTGAATGCAGTCGCCCACCGTCAACGTACTCAGTTCGTCCGGAAGAAACTGGTTCGTCGAGATGATGCCTTCGGATTTATAGCCGATGTCCACGATCACCCGCTCTTTCTGGATGACCACGACCCGGCCTTCCGTGATCGTGCCTTCTTCGCAATTCTTGAACGTTTCTTCATACAGGGCCGCCAAGGCTTCACGGTCCATTTCTTCGATAACGTCAGTGCTCATTCCTCATTCCTAACTTGCAATCGTTGTGACGGGATCGAGCGGGACCACGTGGAAGGCTCGATCTCTCGGGTTCACGTTGTCGGGACTGCCGAATGATCCACGCCGCGCAATTCGGCAATCCGAGCCATCACCGTCTGACTGATACGCTGGTACAGTTCCTTCCCCTGGTATCGGCGACATTCATCACGAAAATCCATGGACTCGCCAAACAACACTTCCACCGGATGCCGCTTGAGCCACACCGAACCTCTCGGGAGGACCTGATAGGTTCCCTTCAGGTAGACCGGCACCACGGGACATTGGGCTTTGGCCACGAGCATCCCGATTCCCGGTTTTCCCGGCTGCAAGGCTCCGTCCGGGGTTCGGCCCCCTTCCGGAAAAATCACCACGGCCCGACCAGCCCGGAGCAACTCCACCGCGGATCGGAATGCTTGTCGATCCCATCGCCCGGTCTTCAAGGGAATCCACCCCAGCCAGCGAAAGAGGGGACCCAACAGGGGGAACAGATTGGCCCGCCCGAGATAAAAGAGGCGGCGTCTGATCCCGCACCCCAATAACGGAATATCCGCATAACTCGCGTGATTGGCCGCTAATAACACGCCCCCCTCCGGCACGCGGTCTACGTCCCTCGTGCGATAGCCCAGGAACGCACGGCTCACGCTCCGAAAGAGAATCCACAACATGCCATAGACCACGGTACTCACGAATGCCCCAGAATCCACTCCATCATGTTTTCCACCACCTGGTCAACCGTCATGGACGAGGAGTCGATCACCACCGCATCCGCGGCCGGTTTCAACGGCGCGGTCGTGCGCGAGCGATCATGGGCGTCCCGTTCCTGCATAGCCTGCTGCACGTCACCCGGGGTGTCGGGATGACCGGCTTGCACTGTCTCCTGATACCGACGAGTCGTTCGCGTCTGGAGATCCGCCTCGAGAAAAAATTTCACGTCCGCGTCAGGAAACACCCGGGTTCCCATGTCACGGCCTTCGGCCACGACTCCGCCGACCTGGCTGTATTGGACCTGAATCGGCAACAGGCGTTCCCGAACCTGGGGCAGGGCCGCCACAGCCGACGCCAATCGGCTGATTGCAGGAGTACGCAGGTACGCGGTGACGTCTTCGTCGTCGATAAAGGTTCGCGTCGCCCCCTCTTCAAGCGACACGCGAACGTCGATAGAGGACAACAGCGCGTTCATGGCCCCGGCATCGGCATAATCCGTTCCCGTTCGGTCCACCACCCATGCGACCGCTCGATAGAGGGCCCCGGTATCCAGATAAGCGTACCCCAAACGCGAGGCCAAGGCCCGGGCCACGGTACTCTTCCCCGCGCCGGACGGGCCGTCAATCGTGATGAGCAGGCCTTGCCTTCGGGCAAACGTCTTCACGGTCCTCGGAAAAGGACATTATTATCGAATTCAACGTGAAACTGTCAATAATTCCAACAGGTTGTCATGAAAACGCGGGAAGGAGGTGGCAATGCAGTCGGTGTCGAGAATAGTCAGCGGCGCGTCGCCGGCCAGGGCGGCGATCGCCAACGCCATGGCCACGCGATGGTCGCCATGACTCGTGCAGGTCGCGCTCCTGATCGAGGCCCCTCCCTCGAGAATAAATCCGTCCGGGGTTTCCTGAACCGGAACGCCGAGTTTGGCCAGTTCCGTGGCCATGGCATGAATCCGGTCGGATTCCTTGACGCGCAACTCTTCGGCTCCGGTCACGACGGTCCGGCCATGAGCCAGGGCCGCGGCCACGCAAAAAATGGGAAATTCGTCGATCATCCTGGGAACCTGTGCCGCGTCCACGGTGATGCCGTGCAGCGGGGCTGCGCGGACCACCAGGTCACCCACCGGCTCCCCGGCCTGTTCTCGCTGGTTGACGATCCGGACGTCGGCACCCATGTCGCCGAGGATGTCCAGGATTCCCGTTCTGGCCGGATTGAGCCCGATATTCACGATCCGCACGTCCGATTCCGGAATCAGGGAGGCCCCGACGAGAAAAAAGGCCGCGGCCGATAGATCGCCCGGCACAAACAGATCCCTGGCTGCATAGGCGGGACGGCCCTTCAGGACCACGTGCGGCCCATGGGCCTCGAGTGGAATCCCGAGATATCGAAACATCCGCTCGGTATGATCCCGGGATTGTGCGGGTTCGGAAAACCGCGTCTCTCCTTCGGCCAGGAGACCCGCAAAGAGGACCGCGGATTTGATCTGGGCACTGGACACCGGCGAGCGATACTCGATTCCCTTGAGAGCGCCGCCTTGAATGGCCAACGGCGCCAATTCGCCCCCTTCCCGCCCCTGAATGGTCGCGCCCAGCATGCGCAGGGGAGTGACGATCCGCCCCATGGGGCGTCGGCGCAGCGAGTCATCACCCGTCAGGATCGAAAAAAAGGGTTGTCCGGCAAGCACCCCGGCCAGCAGGCGAAGACCCGTGCCCGAATTGCCGCAATCCAGAGGGCGAACGGGCTCGGTCAGCCCCCCGAGTCCCTTGCCCGAAACCCGGACCGCGTCGGCTTCAACCTCGATGGCCACACCCAGCTCTTGCAGCGCACGGAGGGTATTGAGGCAATCTTCTCCGGGACAGTACCCCGTGATCGTGGAAGAGCCTTCGGCCAGGGCACTGACCAACAGGGCCCGATGGGTGATGGATTTGTCTCCAAGTACCCGAATCGTCCCCCGCAAAGGCCCGTGCGGCGTGATCGTGAGTGAACTCATTTGAGCCGCTGTCGAGCCTCGCGCGCCTTGTCGATTTCCTGCTCCAGGCCCGGGCCGTCCTGGGCTTCGATCAAGGCCTTGAAGCGCTGCAAGTGCCGTTCCAGCGCCTCAATCATGGCCGGAAGATTTTCATGATTCGCGAGAAAAATACTGCGCCAGAGTTCCGGAGAGGCGGCCGCGATGCGCGTGGTATCCCGCAAGCCACCACCGGAGTACTTCAGCAGCTCCGTGCCCTGTTGCTCAAGCTCCGTCAAGGCGTTCATGAGGGCGAAGGCGGCCACGTGGGGAAGGTGACTGACCGCGCCCAGGATCCAATCGTGCAGAAACGGGTCGACGGACACGACGACGGAGCCCATGGCTTCCCAGACTCGCCGAACCGTGCCGAGGGCGTGAGCATCGGTGTTCGCCGTGGGCGTAAGCAGGCACAGGGCACCGGTGAACAAATCCACGGACCCCGCCCCGACCCCCGAGGTTTCCTTGCCGGCGATGGGATGAGCACCCACGAAATGCGCGCCGGATGGGACCAACGCCTCCGCCCGTTCCACCAGGGGACCCTTGACGCTCCCCACGTCGGTCACGATCGTACCGGGGGCCAGGAGGCGGCCCCATTCCTCGAGATGCGTCGCGTAACGTTCCACGGGCGTGGCGAGCATGACCAGGTCCGCGCCCGGGATAGCCGCCTGGGGATCGCGTTCGTACGCATCGATGGCCCCGAGCTCCACGGCTAATTCCAGATTGCTCAGACTCCGGCCCATCCCGATGACGCGATCGGCCAGACCGTCACGCTTCAGGATCATGCCGACGGAGCCCCCGATCAACCCGACGCCGACGATCGTCACCTGTTTAAAATGCACGCTCATAGGAGGGAGAAAGGAACGTCATGGGCATGGTGCCACCATGCGCTTCCACGCACCGCGCCAGTATAAAGCCCGTGCTCACGGGACTGCAATACGGAACCCATTGACGCCGGATGTCTTCCATCATTCCCGTTTCTCTCTTCGTCATCCCCGCACGTCCCCAATCGTCATTCCCGCGAAAGCGGGAATCCAGAGCTGTCGCTTTTTCCTTTTTTCTGGATGCCGGATCGAAGTCCGGCATGACGGTGAGGGGATGCCAGGTCGAGGTCCGACATGACGTTGGGCCTTGAGTCGTCATTCCGCGTCCCCGTCCGTCGCACCCGCACACGCGCCCATTCGTCATTCCCGCGAAAGCGGGAATCCAGAGTCTTTGCCTTTCCTGTTTCCCTGGATGCCGGATCGGGGTCCGGCATGACGGTGGATGATGTTGAATCGGGGGGGCGCGACGGAAAGGCGGCTCACAACTCCCTTCCCACGGCCTGTGCGATGAGGTTTAGGTCGTGCATCAATGCCTTGAACCGACTGGGCTTGAGCGATTCCTCTCCGTCGCAGAGGGCGCATTCCGGATTCGAATGGACCTCGATCAGGAGCCCATCGGCACCTGCCGCGATGGCCGCCTTGGCCATGGGAGCCACCAGGGCCCATTGACCCGTCGCGTGACTGGGATCCACGATCACCGGCAAATGAGACAGGGCTTTCAACGTGGGGACCGCGGACAGATCCAAGGTATTGCGATAGTGGGTTTCAAAGGTGCGAATGCCGCGTTCACACAACATCACGTTTCGATTGCCGCGAGAGACGATGTATTCGGCCGACAGGAGAAATTCCTTGATCGTGGCGGAAAGCCCGCGTTTCAGAAGAACCGGCTTGTCATAGGCCCCCACTTCCTTGAGCAACTCGAAGTTCTGCATGTTCCGGGCTCCGACCTGAATCACGTCGGCCTTTTCCAGGAACATGTCCGTATCGCGGGGATCCAGAATTTCGCTGATCACGGGCAGACCCGTCTGTTTTTTCGCTTCCACCAGAAAATCGAGCCCTTCACGGCCCAGGCCCTGAAACGAATAGGGAGAGGTCCGTGGCTTGTACGCGCCGCCCCGAAGGATCGCAGCCCCGGCGGCGTTGACTTCATGCGCAATCCCGACCGTCACCTCCAGCTTCTCGACGGCACAGGGTCCGGCCATCACGACCAGTCGTTTCCCGCCGACGGTCACCTGCTCCACCTCAATGGTCGAGTCCTGCGGTTGAAATTCACGACCCACCAGCTTCCACGGCGTCAAAATGGGCGTGACGCTCTCCACGCCGGAGAAGATGTTGAGCGGTTGGTTCTGCAGCAGCCGTTCGTCGCCGATCACCCCGATGATGGTGCGCTCCTCGCCACGGGAAATCTGGGCTTTCAACCCCAGTTCCCTGAGTCGATCGGTGACGTGATCCATGTCCTCTTCCGTGGCGGTGGGCTTGAATACGATGATCATGTTTGTCCCTCGGGAGGCAGGGCTCCCAGCACGTGGCTCAGGGCCGTGAGGAATCGACGGTTCTCCTCCGGACGCCCAATCGTCACCCGCAGCATCGCCCCCCCAAGATGCCGAACGATGACCCCTTCACGAAGAAGCCGATCAAACACCTCGCGGCCGTTTCGCTGCACGTCGAAATAGAGAAAGTTGGCCTGACTGGGAAGCGGCACCAGGCCCAAGGCTCGAAGCCCGTGGTCCACCGCCGCCATTTCCGTTTCGTTGAGCGCTCGACTCTCGGCCACGTGCCGTTCGTCGTCCAAGGCCGCACAAGCCGCGACCTGGGCCAGGGTATTGACGTTGAACGGGTTTCGTACACGATGGAGATGCTCCACGATTTCCGGCGACGTGATCCCATAGCCGACCCGCAAGCCTGCCAACCCGTACACCTTGGAAAACGTCCGTAACACCACCACCGCCCGGTTTTGTCGAACGTAGTCCACGGTATCAGGATACTGCGGAGCCCGGACGTATTCATAATAGGCTTCATCAAACACGACGATCACGTTATCCGGCACGGCGGCCATGAACTCCCGGACTTCCTCGTGGGTCACCATGGTTCCCGTGGGATTGTTGGGATTGCAGACGAACACCAGCCGCGTTCGACCGGTGATGGCCCGGGCCATGGCCGGCAGATCGTGACGCCAGTCTTTCAAGGGCACTTCCGTGCAGAGTCCATGCCCACCGGTCACGGCCAGCTTGTACATGATGAAGGTGTGATCCGCCATCACGGCTTCCTCTCCGGGGTTCACGAACGTCTTGACCAGCAAACTGATGATTTCATCGGACCCGTTGCCGACGACGATCTGATTGCCGGACACGTTCCACCGATCAGCCAGCGCACGGGTGAGACCATGCGCGCCACCGTCCGGATAGCGATGCACGGTGCCCGTTGCTTCATCCATGGCCGCAAGGGCCATGGGCGAGGGACCAAGCGGATTTTCATTGGAGGCGAGCTTGACGGCTCCGCGGATGCCCAATTCCCGCTCCAATTCATCGAGGGGTTTCCCCGGCGAGTAAGGAACGAGGTTGGCTATCGTGGGGTGCACCCGGATCGGCATTCGCGACTCATGCGTGGGTTCTCGTCCCCTTCGTCCTTTGACACGAAGTCAGGAATGGACGGGATACGAACCGAGAATTTTCAAGAACAAACACCGCGCCTTCAGTTCTTCAAGGGTTCGGCGGACCCGGTCTTCCTGAAGATGGCCCTCGATGTCCACGAAGAAAATGTATTCCCAGGCCTTCCGACGCGAAGGCCGTGACTCGATCTTCGTCAGGTTGATGCCATTGGAGGCAAACGGCCTCAGCAGATCATAGAGCGCGCCGGCCTTGTCCTTGACCGACAACATGACGGACGTTTTATCCTTCCCCGTGGGCTCGGCTCCATGCTTGCACAACACCAGGAACCTGGTGCAATTGTTGATATTGTCCTCGATTCTGGATTTCAACACGTGCAGACCGAACATGTGAGCCGCCAGCTCCGAGGCAATGGCCGCGGCGCGGGGCTCATCCTGACACCGTTCGGCCGCACGCGAGGTGCTCGAGGCTTCCACCACCGGCACCCCGGCCATGTTGGTGTTCAGCCAATTCCGACACTGCGCCAGGGCATGAGAATGTGAATAGATCTTCTCCACGTCCTCGATCCGCTCACTCTTCGACATGAGATGATGGGCAACCTCCTGCATGACTTCGCCATAGATCATCAGATTGGAGTCCACAAACAGATCGAGCGTGTAATTCACCACGCCTTCCGTGGAGTTTTCGATCGGCACGACCCCGTAGAACGCACGCTCGCGCTCCACTTCATCAAACACTTCCTTGAGCCCGCTGACCGGCACGTATTGGGCCGACTCGCCGAATTTGACGAGGGCCGCCAGATGGGTAAAGGTGGCGGGTGGCCCCAGGTACGCCACGGTCTGCATGCCTTCCAACGACAGGGACGCAGACATGATTTCCCGATACACCGGGCGAATCGCGGCATTGGGGAAGGGACCGGGGTTCTGACGGACCAGACGCTCCACGATGAAGGCCTCTCGCCCCGCGGTATGCAGATTGCCCTGAGGGTCCGCTTTCCGCTTCGCCTTGCCGATCGTGATGACCTGATGGGAGCGCTCATTGAGGAGCCGGAGGATCTCATCGTCCAGCCGATCAATCTCCTTGCGGGCGTCCTCTATCTGGTGCTGTTCCGACATCCGATGAATCGTCCCCCACGACGACGCGTCTCGCCCGTCGTTCCGGACTGCCAGGCCCGGATGACCCGTCAGGTATGACGGAGCATACGCAGACGCATCCATCTTTGCAAGAAAGGTCCTCCACCCGATCCGGGTCTTGGCCGACGTGCGCATGGGCAGCGTGGCGTCATTCATCCGTTACGCCTGGTTGGGGCAACATGTTACGCTGCTCATGGAGTCATTTGAGAGAGAATGAAACAGAATTGTGCGCCCGGGACGGAGTTCGCGAGGGCGAAACCCCGTCTGCAATTCGAAACTGGAAATGACCGGAAAAATAGAGTACGCTCAAGCCTAGGCTGTAGGGCCTGCATGTTGGAAGGGAGTTGTTCGAGACACTCCCTGTTTCTGTTCCCACCCTGGTTTCACGACGTGACGAATCAACGAATCCTGGAGTTGAGCGGCTTCGATGCCGTGATCTTCGACCTCGACGGGGTCATCACCAAAACGGCGCACGTGCATGCTGCGGCCTGGAAACACCTGTTCGACGCCTATCTCCGGATGCATGCCGATCAAACGGGCGAGCCGTTCCAGGCCTTCGACCTTGTCAAGGACTATTGCGCCTACGTGGATGGCAAGCCCAGATATGAGGGCGTGGCCGGATTTTTGGCGTCCCGCGGCATCACGCTGCCCCTTGGAGAACCATCGGACCCGCCGGAGCATGAGACCGTGTGCGGATTGGGGAATCGCAAAAACGCCCAGTTTCTGAAGACCCTTCGCGACAACGGGGTGGAAGTGTTTCCGTCAACCACTGCGCTCATGCGGCTGCTCCAGTCCCTGGGCAAACATACCGCGGTGGTCACGGCCAGCGAAAACGGTCGCGCCATTGTGCACACCGCGGGCGTGACGGATCTGTTCGAGGTGATGGTGGATGGCCGGGATGCCCGCGCCCTTCAACTGCGGGGGAAACCCCACCCTGATACCTTTTTGAAAGCCGCCGAATGTTTGGACGTCCGCCCGGAACGGGCCGTCGTGTGCGAAGATGCCTTAGCCGGGGTGGAAGCCGGACGAGCCGGACGCTTCGGCCTGGTCGTGGGCCTGGACCGCGTAGGGCAGGCAGAAGCCCTGTACGACCACGGGGGCGACGTGGTCGTCTCGGATCTGGCGGAACTCGGGGTCAGGGACGAAGGAGGGATCGTGTGGCGCAGCACCCCGGCCCTGCCGTCCGCGCTCGACCGGTTTGAAGACATCGCGACCCGCTGTGGGCAGCCGGTCGTGTTTCTCGATTACGACGGCACCCTGACCCCGATTGTGGAACGGCCCGAGTTGGCCGTGCTGGCTCAGGACGTGCGCGAAGCCCTGGAGGCGTTGAGTCGTCGCTGTCCGGTGGGGATCATCAGCGGTCGAGACCGAAAGGACGTCGCAGACCTGGTCGGACTTCACTCGCTGATCTACGCCGGAAACCACGGGTTCGACATTGCCGGTCCGAACCACCTCACTTTTTCCCATGAAGTTGGCATGCAATTTTCGTCGGCGCTTGATCAAGCGGAAGCGAAACTGCGCTCGCGACTCCAGTCCATTGTCGGCGTCCTGATCGAGCGGAAAAACTTTTCCATCGCGGTCCATTATCGCATGGTGGCGCCCGACGACGTGTCATGGGTCAGAGAAGCCGTTTCCCGGGCCATGGACGACAATCCCGATCTCCAGCGCCTGGAAGGCAAGCAGGTCTTCGAGATTCAACCTCAGCTCGACTGGGATAAGGGCAAAGCCTTGCTGTGGTTATTGAAGGAGATGCAATGGGAGGACCGCCATCCCGTGTATATCGGCGACGATCTCACGGACGAACATGCGTTTCGCGAACTCGTGGTACGGGGCGTGGGCATCGTGGTGGAGCAGGGCGCCCGCTTTTCCTCGGCCTCCTATTCCTTGCAACATCCCCATGAAGTCAAAGAATTTCTCCTGCGACTGGGGCGTCACCTGGAGCAACGATGAGCGACTGGCTCTGGAGCTACGAAGGATTCGATCCTGCCCGGGAACGTCTGCGGGAAACCCTCTGTACGCTGGGCAATGGGTACTTTGCCACCCGAGGGGCGGCATCCGAAGCCCATGCCGATCCCACGCATTACCCCGGGACGTATCTGGCAGGCGGATACAACCGGTTACAGACCGAGATCGAGGGCCGCACGATTGAGAATGAAGATCTCGTGAATCTGCCAAACTGGCTGGTCCTCACCTTTCGGCATCCCGGCGACTCCTGGTTTGCTTTCTCCTCCGTCGAATTGCTCTCGTATCGACAGACTCTCGACCTGAAGGCCGGCGTCCTCCATCGTTCGTATCAAGTGCAGGATCACCAAGGCCGGAAGACCACGGTGAACAGCCGCCGGTTTGTCCACCTGGGCGACCCCCACTTCGCCGGGCTGGAGGTCGTGATGACCCCTGACAACTGGTCAGGCCCACTGGAGATTCACGCCGGCTTGGACGGCCGCGTTCGCAACGCCGGGGTCGCGCGCTATCAGGCCCTGAACAATCTTCACCTGTCCCCGCTGGAATCCTCGGCCTTCGGTCAGGACGGCATCTTCCTGTGCATGGAAACCCGTCAGTCGAAAATACGCATCGCCGAAGCCGCACGCACCCGTGTCTTTCCCGATGGGTCGGGAGTGCCCAGAACCCTGGTGCAACACCCGGACTACATCGGCCAGGAATGGACGGTTCCCATGACGGAAGGACAGCCCCTGACCCTCGAAAAAATCGTGACGCTGTACACGTCGCGGGATCACGGCATTTCAGAATGCGGAGAGGAGGCCCGCCATGCCCTCCAGCACGCCAGCCGGTTCGAAGACCTGCTCCGGTCGCACGTTCGGCAATGGGATCGGATCTGGCAGCATTGTGACCTGGGCCTCCGGGACGAAGAAGGCTCTCAGCTTACGCTCCGGTTGCACCTTTTTCATCTGCTGCAAACGGTTTCACCGCATACGGTCGAGCTGGACGCGGGCGTCCCGGCTCGGGGGTGGCACGGCGAGGCCTATCGGGGCCACGTCTTCTGGGATGAACTGTTTATCTTTCCCGTGCTGACCCTGCGCCTCCCAGCTCTGACGAAGGCCGGCTTGTTGTACCGGCATCGCCGTCTCGAACAGGCCAGACGGAACGCCGGAGAAGCCGGATTCAGCGGAGCGCTGTATCCCTGGCAGAGCGGCAGCAACGGCAGGGAAGAAAGTCAGATTCTGCATTTGAATCCCAAGTCCGGGCGATGGATCCCGGACCACAGTACGCTCCAGCGGCACGTGAATGCGGCCATTGCCTACAACGTCTGGCACTACATCCAGGCCACCGACGACCGGGAGTTTCTCGCAGGCGCCGGCGCAGAAATGTTCTTCGAGATCGCCAGGTTCTGGACCAGCGCCACCTCCTACAATCCCGACAGGGAACGCTATGAGATTCTGAAGGTGATGGGCCCAGATGAATACCACGATCAGTACCCTGACTCCGACGCCCCGGGCCTGAACAACAACGCCTATACCAACCTCATGGTGGTATGGATTCTGTGCCGGGCCCTGGAACTTCTGGACCTGCTCTCGGACGCGGGCCATCCCGAGGTGCGGGACCTCATGCACATCAGCCCCACCGAAGTCGACTTGTGGCAAGACATCAGCCGGAAGATGTTTGTTCCTTTTCACGACCAGGGGATCATCAGCCAATTCGAAGGCTACGAAGCCCTGACGGAATTCGACTGGGAGCGCTATCGACGACAATACGGGGACATTCATCGGTTGGACCGGATTCTCGAAGCCGAAGGAGACTCCACGAACCGCTACAAACTCTCCAAGCAGGCCGACGTGCTCATGCTCTTCTATCTGTTTTCGGCCGAGGAACTGGGGCGCCTGTTTGACCGGCTGGGATATCCGTTCCAGCCGAACACCATCACCCGGAACGTGGAATATTACTCCAGACGAACGGCACACGGATCTTCCCTGAGCCGGGTGGTGCATGCCTGGGTCATGGCGAGATCCGATCCCGAACGCTCCTGGGAGTTGTTCAGACAAGCCCTGGGCGTGGACGTCCTGGATCTGCAGCCCGGGACCACCGCGGAGGGCATTCATCTCGGGGCCATGACCGGAACGCTGGATCTCATCCAGCGCGCTTATACGGGGTGGGAAGTCCGGGAGCAGACCCTCCTGTTCAATCCCTGCCTCCCTAAGGCGTTGAAAGCCTTGCACCTCCGGTTACGGTATCGCGGGCACGTCCTGGACCTGAACGTGACCCCGGACACGTTTCAACTCGGATCACGCCCGGGTCGCGTAGCGCCGATTCAGGTTTCCATCAAAGGCCAATCCCACACCCTGGCCCCGGGCCAACACATCAGCACGAAGCTCTAACCTCTTGCCCAGGCCCTTTGTGATGCCCGTAGGGTCACTCACCGTCATTCGGGTGTAGTCCACCTCCGTCATTCCCACGCACGCGCCCATTCGTCATCCCCGACGTTCTTAATCGGGGATCCAGGGCCGTTGCTTCTTCTTTTTTCCTGGATGCCGGATCGGAGTCCGGCATGACGGAGAATGCCGACGGGCCGGCTGGATCTTCCTTCGCCCCGTGCCCACGTGTGCCCTCATCTGGTAGAATGGCGATTCTGCAGCGCCGGCCGTGAGGAATCCGATGAACCCGAACAGGGATGGGACAGACAGCGACAGGACATGCTCTGATGATGACACCGCGACACCCTGAATCTTCCAAGGGGCATCTGTGTCTCGTGGATGGGTCCGGGTTCCTGTTCCGGGCGTTTCACGCGCTCCCGGTGCTGACCAGACCGGATGGGACGCCCGTGAACGCCGTGCTCGGATTTACCAACATGCTCCTCAAACTGCTGGATGACTTGCTCGCGACACACGTGGCCGTGGTTTTCGATTCGGCTCGGAAATCCTTTCGCAATGAGATCTTTCCGGCTTACAAAGCCAACCGGCCCGATCCACCAGACGAATTGATCCCCCAGTTTCCCCTGGTTCGGGACGCCACCCGGGCCTTCAGGGTGGAATGCCTCGAACGACCAGGGTTCGAAGCGGATGACCTGATCGCCACCTATGCACGACATGCCCTGGCAGCAGACATGGACGTCATGATCGTCTCCTCGGACAAGGACCTGATGCAGTTGGTGTCCGACCGGGTGAGCATGTTCGATGCCCTCAAAAACCGAAGGATCGGCCCGGCCGAGGTGAAAGAAAAATTCGGCGTGGCTCCTGAACGAGTGGTGGACGTGCAAGCCCTGGCCGGCGATTCCACGGACAACGTGCCCGGGGTGCCCGGCATCGGCGTGAAAACCGCGGCCCAACTCATCCAAGTTTACGGCGACCTGGATTCCCTGCTCACGCAGGCCTCGGAAATCAAACAACCGAAACGACGCCAGAGCCTCATTGATTTTGCCGAGCAGGCCAGACTGTCACGCGAACTGGTTCGGTTGCGGGATGACGTGCCGACCGACGTGCCGGTGTCCCAGTTGCGGCGACAGGATCCGGACCCTCCACATTTGCTCGCCTTCCTGCATGAACAGGGCTTCAAGTCGGTCATCGCCAAGGTCCAGCACCGGCTGGCACCCGGTGACGCCACACCCGAGAGCCGGAAGACGCCGCCCACCCAGTATGAGCTGGTTCAATCCACCGCGGTGCTGAAGGACTGGGTGACCCGAGCGCGCTACGCCGGCGCTATCGCGATCGATACGGAAACCACGTCCATGGATGAAAGCCTTGCGGAACTGGTCGGCATTTCCCTCTGCGTGGAGCCCGGGCACGCATGCTACGTGCCGCTCGCACACCGGCGTCCTGGTCCTTCGGCATCCTCGGATGAGCCACCACCCTCGCCGGACCCACCTGAACAGATCCCGCTTGATGCGGCAATCGAGATCCTGCGTCCGCTCTTCGCCGACCCCTCGGTACTCAAGATCGGGCACAACCTGAAATACGACATGGTGGTGCTTCGACGATACGGCATCATGGTCTCGCCGATCGACGACACCATGCTGATGTCCTACGTCCTGGACGGAGGCCGCCACGGCCACGGCCTGGATGAACTGGCCGAACGGCATCTGGACCATCGGATGATCACGTTCAAGGAGGTGGCCGGAAGGGGAAAAGCCCAGGTCACCTTTGATCTGGTCCCACTGGACCAAGCCCTGGCCTATGCCGCGGAAGACGCGGACGCGACCCTGAGGCTGTACCGACTCCTCAAACCCAGGCTGCTGACCGAGCGCATGGTAACGCCCTATGAAACCCTGGAACGACCCCTCGTGCCGACCCTGGTGGACGTGGAAACCGAGGGCATCCACGTGGACCGCACGAAACTGGAGCAGCTCAGCCGCGAATTCGCGGAGCGCCAACGTGAACTGGAGAAGGACATCTACCGGCTCGCCGGACACGAATTCAACGTGGGCTCCCCGAAACAACTAGGTGAGGTCCTGTTCGACGAAATGCAACTGAAGGGAGGACACAAAGGCAAATCCGGGGCTTATGCCACCGGGGCCGACGTGCTGGAATCGCTGGCGGCCGAGGGCCACGACCTGCCGGCCACGGTGCTGGAATGGCGACAGCTCGACAAATTGAAAAGCACGTATACCGACGCCCTGATCGAACGGATCAACCCCCGAACGGGGCGCGTCCACACCTCCTTTGCCATGGCCGCCGCGTCGACCGGCCGCCTGTCTTCCACGAACCCCAATCTTCAGAACATTCCCATCCGCACCGAAGACGGCCGAAAGATTCGCCACGCCTTCGTGGCCCAACCCGGACGGATGCTGGTATCATTGGACTACTCGCAAATCGAGCTCCGGCTCCTCGCCCACGTTGCCGATATCGACGCGTTGAAACGCGCGTTCCATGAAGGCCAGGACATTCATGCCCTGACGGCCTGTCAAATCTTCGGAGTCGAAGCCGACGCGCTGGATCCGGCGAGGCGCCGTCAGGCCAAGGCCATCAATTTCGGCATCATCTACGGGATCAGCGCGTTCGGGCTCAGCCGACAACTGGGCATTTCCACCGACGACGCCGCGGCATATATGAAAGCCTATTTTGAACGATACCCGGGCATCCGGGACTACATGAACCACACCAAACAATTCTGTCGCGAACGTGGATACGTGGAAACGCTCTTCGGACGTCGGTGCCACGTCCCGGGCATCCACGACAAGAACGCCGTGCGGCGCAACGTTGCCGAACGCGCGGCGATCAACGCTCCGATCCAGGGCACCGCGGCCGACCTGCTGAAACGTGCCATGATTCGCGTGCCCGGAGCTCTGGAACAACATCGCCTGAGCACCCGCGCCCACATGTTGCTGACGGTGCACGATGAATTGCTCTTTGAAGTGGACGACGCGGCCGTGGAGCAGACCGGCGAGGTGGTGCGGAAGGTCATGGAAACCGCCTCCCTGCCCGCGCTGGACTTGTCCGTCCCCCTGACCGTCGAAATCGGCCACGGTCTTTCGTGGGGCGAGGCCCATTGATGGCCACGCATCCACCGAACGCGCTGGAATCACCCGGCATGAAGATTGCCACGTGGAACGTGAACTCCATTAACGTCCGGCTGCCGCACGTGACGGCGTATCTGAGAGAAACGAGCCCGGACGTTCTGTTGCTCCAGGAATTGAAATCGACGGAAGAGGGTTTTCCCAAACCCGAGATCGAAGACACGGGCTATCACGTGGCGCTCGTCGGGCAGAAAGCCTTCAATGGCGTGGGGATTTTGGCGAAACACCCCATCGAGGTGGAACAGCGGGCCCTGCCCGGTGATGCGACCGATACGCAGGCCCGGTATCTTGAAGCCGTGATTCGTTACGGGCGGGGCATCGTCCGGGTCGCTTCGATGTATCTGCCGAACGGCAACCCGATCGACACGGAAAAATTCACCTATAAGTTGGCGTGGATGGATCGCCTGCTTGCCCACGTTCACACCCTGCTGACGCATGAAGAGCCGCTGGTGCTGGGCGGCGACTACAACGTCTGTCCCACGGATGACGACGTGTACGACCCCGAGGGATTTGCCGGGGACGCACTCTGTCACCCCGAGACCCGCGCGCGATTCCGGACCCTGTGCCACCTGGGACTCACCGATGCGCTTCGCGCCAGGCATCCGCACGTGGGCGTGTATACGTTCTGGGATTACCAGGCCGGAGCCTGGAACAAAGACCACGGCTTACGCATCGACCACCTGCTCCTCTCCCCGCAGGCGGCGGATCTGTTCGTGGATTCCGGCGTGGACCGGGGCCCACGCGGGCAGGAGAAACCCTCCGACCATACGCCAGTCTGGTGCAACCTGAGCCCCCCCGCTTCGCCGTGAGTGGCTCGGCAAGGACGCCGCCTCGCAGGGGGCGCCACGGTCAGGTGTCGCGAATTCGCTACGAAAGTTTCTCCAGATCTTCTTCGTAGACCGGAGTGTCCGGTTCATACCCTTCGGGCAGTCGGTGGCTCACGCCTTTGTGGCAGTCGATGCAGGTCCGGCCTTCCTTCATGGCCTGCTGCATGTCGCGTTGGGCAATAAGCCCCTGGGCATGAAAGTCCATGGCCTCGTAGGAATGGCAATTGCGGCATTCCTGGGAATCATTGGCTTTCATCTCCATCCAGACCTTGAGCGCGAGCTTCTCGCGCATGGCTTCGAATTTAGGGCGCGTGCGGATGGATTGGGTGATCCACCCCCAGAGTTCGCCCGTGGCCTTGATTTTGCGGATGATTTTGGGGCCCCATGCTTTGGGGACGTGACAGTCCGAACAACTCGCGCGGACCCCCGAAGCATTTTGATAATGAACGGATTCCCGATATTCCGGAAACACGAAGTTCTCCATCGCGTGGCACGCGGTACAGAATTCAATCCGGTTCGATTGCTCGACTGCGGTGTTGAATCCGCCCCAGAAAATGATGCCCGCCACACCGCCGACGATAAAAATGCCACCCCAGGGATAGGACCCGGAGGGACGCCAAAACCATTGCCGGAGTTTCGACAGCATTCGATACCTCGAATCAGGACTCGTCGGGCTGCGTCTATTTCAAGGCGCCCTTGCCGTAACGGGATTCAAACCCTTTCTTCACGGCCTCGAGTTGAGCGGGACTCATCCCTTCAAAATACCAGGCATGGCCGGGGATCGGCTTGAAGTACTTGTTCAGGAGTTCCTGGGCGCCCTGTTCCCCTGCCACCTTCTTGAGTTCCGGAATGAACTCGAAATAGGTATGCTTCGCAACGTCATAAATGCCATGCCACCACGTATAATCCGGTCCGCTCATGGACGCCCCATGCCGTGCCCGACGACCTTCATGATGCCAGATCTCCCACCAGATCCATTCGATTTTTTCATCGAACGGGCTCTTCGTAATCGTTCCGGACTTCTTCAACTCACCCATGATCGCGGCCAGGGGTCTGGCGAATTTCTCGTTGTACAGGTCCACGACCGCATCGAATTGATTGTAATGCCCCAAAATGACGGAATCCGTGTGACACGAGGTACACACGTTCTGCATTTTCAGGCGGCGCTGTTTCCAGGTTAACACCTCGACCACGTTCGACCCTTTGACCTTTGCGCCGACCTTGGGGAGAGGTTTGCCGTCGGGCACGTCGAATTCATCCCCGTTCGCCAATTTCACGAGGTGGTTTTTCACGGAGATGGGAGGCCGTAGAGTCCAGGAGATGCGCTCTCCGACGTTATGGGTCGAGGACTCGCCTCCTCCCGCACTCATGTGACACGTCGCGCAGGTGGGGGCCGCGGAATAATCAACGCCGGCCTCCCATTTATCCGATTCGAGGTTCATCTCCCGGGTCTTGGCGTGATACAGGATGCCGTGTTTCGACTCGTTGTAGACCTCGAGTTGCGGATGATCCGGGCCTACGTGACACTTTCCGCAGGTCTCCGGGGTCCGGGCCTGGGCCTTGGAGAAACGATGGCGACCATGACAGGCGGTGCAGGAACCGAGCGACCCATCAGGATTGATCCGGCCGATGCCGGTATTGGGCCAGGTCGTCGGGAGAGGTTTCCCGTCGTCACCGATTTCAATGACCGAGCCGTGACATTGTTGACATCCGGCATTCACCGCAGCCGGCCCGCCCACGACTTCTCCAAGCAGATTATCCAATGACGCGAGGATCTGGCCTCCTTTGGAATGGTGGGAGCCGTCCATCTCCTCGAATTCCGTGACATGACAGCGGGCGCAGTCTTTGGGTGTGACGATGACGGAGATCAGCTGCCCCTTGTGCCTGAACCCATCCTTATCCGTGCCGTTTGCCTTGTGACAATCCAGGCAATTCACCCCTCGTTGCCCATGCTGGCTCTTGTTCCATTCCTGATACAGCCCGGGCGTATGCTTTCGATGGCACAACACGCATTCCCGGCCCTGGGGATCGCCCCAATCCTTGCCGTAGGTGCCGGCAGGGCGCGCAGCTTCGGCATCGTCGACGTCGAAAATCAGCATCGGCCCACCCTCTTGCCACAGGCTCAAGGCAGTTCCGAGCAGAAAGACCAACACCGCACTCATCGCTAAGCCAAGGCTTACGCTCTTCCAAGGACGATCATTGACGTTTCTCATCGGTGCACCTCTCGAAAACGTGGTGGTCTTCCTGCCTGCAGGCGCCCTCTAGACGCGAGGACTTCTCCTGACGTTTTTCTTTCAGCGTGGCGTGGTTTCTGTTGGAAACCTCGATATCGCCATCGATCGATGTTTGTTTATTTTATCATGCTTTGTTTTAAACTTTTGGAAAGAGACGGTAAATTTGCTGACCGAATGAACAAGGGCGCAGTCCTCCGCCGTCGGATATTGCAGGGTGGCACCCCTCATCGTCATTCCCGCATGTCCCTTCTGCGCCCCACGCGCCCCAGTCCGTCATCCCCGCGCACGCGGGAATCCAGGGCCTTTGCCTTTTCCTTTCTTCTTCTGGATGCCGGATCGGAGCCCGGCATGACGACTGGAGCCTTTGTTTTTTCTGGAGCCGGGTCAAGCCCGGCATGACGGCTGCGGGCCTGATGGCCCTTCCCGAGCGGCTCAGGGTCTTGTTTCTTCGAGGTCGAGCGAGGCGGAGTCGGCGACGATGGCACCGGCGGCCTGCATGGCTTCCAGGGCGCGCTCGGAATCGCCCGGGTCCACGTCAATCCCACGCACGCCGTCCCTGAGAACCACGACGCGAAAGCCCAGACGGCAGGCGTCCAGGACCGTTTGCTTCACGCAATAGTCCGTGGCCAGCCCGAGCACGTACAGAGTCCGTGCCCCGAGATCCTCGAGGCGCTCGTCCAACGTGGTCCCGTCAAAACCGGAATAGGCTTCGTGTTTCGGATTGGTGGCTCCGGACACGATCAGGGTGCCCGGCGGGATTTTCAAATCCGGATGGAATTGGGCCCCGAATGACCCTTGCACGCAATGCGGCAGCCAGGGGCCTCCCTGCTCCCGGAATGAACAGTGGTTCGGCGGATGCCAATCCCGGGTGGCGACGATGCCGTAGCCTTGCGCGGCAAAGACGCGAATCCATTCATTGGCAACGGGAATGACTCGCTCACCCTCCGGAACGGGCAGGGCGCCGCCGGAGCAAAAGTCGTTCTGCAGATGCACCAGGAGCAGCACGCTCGTTCGGTCCGGTGGCGGCACGGCAATGCTAGACTTGGGTTCCGTACCGGGTTGCCGTTTCGCGAGTTTCATATGTGTGTCGGGTGATCTCGCGTGCCCCGCGAGCCTTCCCGTCCCCTCCCCGTGCCCCTTCCGGGGGCTACGCCACGATTTCCGTCCCGATGCCCTTGTCCGTGAAGATTTCCAGCAACACGGCATGCTCGACCCGGCCATCGATGATGTGCGCCTTCTGCACGCCGGCTCCCAGGCCGAGTAAACATGCCCGCACCTTGGGCAGCATGCCTTCGCTGATCGTGCCCTTCTTCACCATTCGTTCCACGTCTTTACGGGAGACGGTGGGCACGTGGCGATTGTTGGTCCCTCGAATGCCTCGTACGTCGGTGAGCATCAATAGTTTTTCCGCTTTCAACGCGCCGGCCACGGCACCGGCCACGAGATCCGCGTTGATGTTGTGCGGCCTCCCTTTGCGGTCCACGCCGATGGGCGCGATGACCGGAATCAGCTTGTCCTGCTGCAAGTTCGTGATGATCTGCGGGTCGATGCGATCGACTTCCCCCACCAGGCCATAGTCGTCCTCCGTCTGACTCTGGGCCTCGTGGCTCAACCCCTGGGACCAGGTTTTCGCGGAAAACGGTTTGCACACAATGAACTGCGCGTCCTTGCCGGTGATCCCAATGGCCTTTCCCCCGTGTCGATTGAGCAACGTCACGATTTCCTTGTTGATCTTTCCCCCCAGGACCATTTCGACGACGTCCATGGTCGCTTGATCCGTGACCCGGACGCCTCGTCGAAAGGTAGGCTTCATGCCCAGCCGGGCCAACATCTGATCGATCTGCGGCCCCCCGCCATGCACGATCACGGGATTGAGCCCCACGTATTTCATCAACACCACGTCTTCGGCAAAGCCGTCTTTCAGGTCATCCTGACTCATGGCCTTGCCACCGTATTTGATGACGATGGTCTTCCCCGCAAAGGTGCGAATGTAGGGGAGCGCCTCGACGAGGACGTCGGCTTTTCTGATGAGTCGGTTCATGGTTCGTCTCGGGGTCGATCAGGCCTCGCGCGCCGGTGCTACAGAATGTAGCGGCTCAGGTCCTGGTCCTTGACGACCTCCTTCAGGTGACCATTTACGTAGGGCGCGTCGATCACCACCTTTTTTTCCTTCAGTTCCTGGGCCGCAAAGGAGACCTCTTCGAGCAACCGCTCCATAATCGTAAAGAGCCGGCGGGCGCCGATGTTTTCCGTTCGATCGTTGACCTCCACGGCGATGCCCGCGATGGCTTCGATGCCTTCACGGGTAAAATCGAGCGTGATGCCTTCGGTGTCCAGCAGGGCTTGATATTGTTTCACCAGGGCGTTCCGGGGTTCCGTCAGGATTCGCACCAGATCTTCCCTGGTCAAGGGCGCCAACTCCACGCGAATGGGGAACCGCCCCTGCAACTCGGGAATCAGGTCGGCCGGCTTGGCCACGTGAAACGCGCCCGCGGCAATGAACAGAATGTGGTCGGTCTTCACCGGGCCGTACTTGGTGTTGATGGTCGATCCTTCGACAATCGGCAGCAGATCCCGCTGCACGCCTTCCCGTGACACGTCGGGGCCCATGCTCTTCTCCCGACCGGCGATTTTGTCGATTTCATCCAGGAAGACGATGCCGGACTGCTCGACCCGTTCCACGGCGTCGCGCGTGACCTCATCCATGTCGATCAGTTTCTGGGCTTCTTCCTGCGCCAGATACTTGAGGGCATCGGGGATTTTCATGACCCGATCCTTCTTTTTCCCAGGCATCAATCCACCCAGCATGTCGCGCAGATGATTTTCGAGTTCTTCCATGCCGCCGACGTTGGAGATGATCCCGACCGGCAAGCCCCGTTCCTTGGTTTCGATTTCCACGGTCCGATGATCGAGCCGACCTTCCCGCAACTGCTTGCGGAGTTTCTGTCGCGTGTTTTCGCCCGACGTGGATTGCCCGGAGGACGGCGCCTCCTCTTGCAGGCCCGTGGCCTGAGACGGGAGCAGCAAATCCAGCACCCGATCTTCGGCCAGGTCTTCGGCCTTGCGTTCGACGCGCTGCAGCGACGAACTCTTCACCTGATTGACCGACTGTTCGGTGAGGTCGCGGATGATCGATTCCACGTCGCGTCCCACGTACCCGACTTCGGTGAATTTCGAGGCCTCGATTTTAATGAACGGGGCATCGGCCAGTTTGGCCAACCGTCTGGAAATTTCGGTTTTACCCACGCCGGTGGGGCCGATCATGATGATGTTCTTCGGGAAAATTTCCTCGCGCAATTCCGGGCTGAGCTGCTGACGACGCCATCGGTTCCGCAGCGCGATGGCCACCATCCGTTTGGCGTCACGCTGCCCGATGACGTATCGATCGAGGACTTCGACGATTTCCCGCGGCGACAGGCTGCCGAGGGCTTCCGGTTCGGCGTGAGTCATGACGAGGCCTTCAGTTCTTCGATGACGATCTCGTGATTCGTGTAGATATCGATGCTGCCGGCAATGCGCATGGCCTTGTCCACAACGTCCGCCGAGGGGAGGGAGGAATGGTCCAACAGCGCGCGCGCCGCCGCCAGTGCATACGGCCCGCCTGACCCAATCGCAAGGATCCCGTCTTCGGGTTCGACCACGTCCCCGGTGCCGGAGATGAGAAAGGACCGGTCCAGATCGGCAACGGCCAGCAGTGCTTCCAGCCGACGCAGCACGCGATCCGTCCGCCATTCTTTCGCCAATTCGACCGCGGCCCTGGTCAGATTCCCTCGATATTCCTCCAATTTCCCTTCGAATTTTTCAAACAGGGTCAAGGCATCGGCCGTGGCCCCGGCAAAACCCGCCACCACGTGATCCTGATAGAGCCGACGGACCTTGCACGCATTGGCCTTCATCACCGTGGTCCCGACCGTGACCTGCCCGTCGGACCCCATGGCGACCGCTCCGTCCCGACGCACGCACAGAATCGTGGTGGAGCGGATGATCATGAAGGAGGCCTCGACGTCGCGGGGGTTCCCTTCTTCGCGTCTCCGGACCGCGGATGCGCCTGATCATACACCTCCATCAACCGATCCATGGCCAGATGCGTGTATTTCTGGGTCGTGGCCAACGAGGCATGCCCGAGCATTTCCTGGATGACCCGGAGATCGGCGCCCTCATCCAGTAAATGCGTGGCATAGGAATGCCGAAAGGTATGCGGCGTGACAATGCCCACCTGCAACCGGTCGGCGTAACGCCGGACGATCCGCTCCACGCTCCGGGCCGACAACCGGCCTCCGCGATGATTGCGAAAGACCGGATCATCCTCGGGCTTCACCATGAGGGGGGCCGCGGCCGCATACGCACGCACCGGTGCCGCAGCCAGATAGGCCCGGATCGCTTCGACCGCGACCTGCCCGATCGGAACGAGGCGCTCTTTCTTACCTTTGCCTCTCAACCGCACCATCCCTTCCTCAAGACTGAGATCGCTCCAATTCACCCCCACCAACTCGCTCACCCGCGCCCCCGTCGAATAGAGCGTCTCCAGAATCGCCTGATCCCTGGCGACGTGGGTTCCTCCGTCCGGGGCTGGAGACTCCAGCACCCGTTCCGCTTCATCCTTCGTGAGGACGTGGGGCAGGCGTTGCCCCAGCCGAGGAGTCCGGACGTGGGCCACGGGATTGCTCGGCACCGTTCCGCGACGGTGTAAAAATTTGAAGAGACTGCGCAGCGTCGCGAGCTTTCGTGCCTGCGAGGACTTCTGCTCCTTGCGCGCGGCCAACCAGACCAGAAACCGGCGAACGAGGGCCGCATCGACCACGGCCGGGGCCGGAACTACGTCCGTGACGGTCTTGAGAAAGGCCACGAACTGTCGCAGGTCCGATTGATAACTGCGAATCGTCTCCCTGGACGCCCCCCGCTCCACGTCGAGATACGTCAGGAAAGTGCGGATTGCTGCTTCCACGCTTGCCACTCTTCAAGGGCCCGTTGATGGATCAGGCGATGCCGTTGTTCCTTGTCCCGCACTTTCACGGGAAGGGGCGGGAACAGCCCGAAGTTGACGTTCATGGGCTGGAAATGCCCGGCGTCGCTCGTTGTAATATAATGCACCAACGCCCCGTGGGCCGTGGCAAGGGGAGGCGTCACCAACGGCAGATTGGCCAGGGCCCGACCGGCGTTGATGCCCGCCAGGCCGCCGGTCGCCGCAGATTCCACGTACCCCTCCACGCCGATGAGACAGCCCGCCAACCACGTGGTCGGCCGGGTCGTGAGTTGCAACGTCTTGCGCAACACGGCCGGGGAGTTCACAAAGGTATTCCGATGAACGCTGCCATAGCGGAGAAACGCCGCCCGTTCGAGCCCGGGAATCATCCGGAACACGCGTTGTTGCTCCGGATAGGTCAGCTTGGTTTGACACCCCACCATGTTATAACACGAACCATGGCGATTTTCCGCACGTAACTGGAGCACCGCATGCGGTCGGACGCCGGTGCGCGGATCGCTCAACCCCACGGGTTTCATCGGACCGAAGGTCAACGTTTGCTTGCCCCGTTCCGCCATCGCCTCGATGGGGAGGCAGCCTTCAAAGTAGGGCACGTGTTCAAAGTCCTTGGCCGGCACCTTGTCCGCGGCCATCAGGGCCTCGTAAAAGGCCGAATACGTGTCTTCATCCATCGGACAGTTCAGATAATCCGCGCCACCCTTGTCATAGCGGGAGGCCCGGAACACCTTGTCCATGTCGATGGACTCGGTGTCGATGATCGGGGAAATCGCATCGAAAAACGCCAGGTTCTTCTTCTGGGTGAGCACGGCCAGATCCTGAGCCAGACTCTCGGAGGTCAGGGGCCCGGTGGCCACGATGCAGAGGGCGTCCGTGGGAATGGATCGAATCTCTTCTCGAATGATCCGAACGTTCGGATGAGATTCCAGCGAACGGGTGATTTCACGCGCAAAGACGTCCCGATCCACGGCCAGCGCGGCCCCGGCCGGCACCCGTGCCGATTCCGCGGCCCGCATGACCAGCGAATTCAGCCGCCGCATCTCTTCCTTCAACAGCCCGGGCGCACTGATCGGATTCGCGGAGCCCAATGAATTCGAGCACACGATTTCCGCCAATTGATCGGTCTTGTGGGCTGCCGTCCCCTGCTTCGGCCGCATCTCGTACAGCGTGACCCGCGCGCCGCGCTCTGCCGCCTGCCACGCCGCTTCCGAGCCGGCCAGGCCTCCGCCGATGACCACCACGTCCTCGCGCTTCATACATCAATGCTATTTTGAAATCCGGAAAAGGAAAAAATTGTAGGAACCCGAGACGAAGTCTGTCAAGGCAGGAGGCTCAAGGCACGGGGAACCAGCAGGACGAGAAGCGGCAAGGGGCCGGGCCTTGCAGCACGCAAGGCCAGGCCCTCATGAAATCCACTCCTAGTCCCTGTCGATGAGTGCCCCAAAGGCGCCACTCAGTTTTCCATTGCGGAACGTGGCGTCGAGGTCACCGAAGACCTGAGATGGGAATTGATTAGCATAATTACCTCCTCTATCGTTATTATCCGGGGGCACTGGGGCCGCTCCATCTACAGGATTATACGCTTTGCCACTGAAATAGGCTTGCCACGTCCCGACCGTTTCCCCTTCATGAGACACGTCGCTTCTCCCGATTCCGTTATTAACATGAACTTCGTTTTGGTTTATTCTGGTTACATACGAGCCTTTCTCCAGTTTCAGCGTCCAGTTCTCATCGATGAGTTCGCCATTGTGCCGGAAGTTGTCTGCCGTGCCGCGGATGGTGTACGCCTCGTTTACGGGAACGTCGCCTTTGTCGGTGCCGAAATATGCCGTCAAATTGACGTCCCCCACAAACTCACCAGCCAAGGTGCTGCTCACGGCCCCATGAGGGCTGAACTCCTGCTTCACAAACATGCCCACCGAGGAACCCGTATAGGTCGCCTTGCCCTGTGTTAGGTATACTTCGCCTGTCTGTGTGGGTCTGCTGGCTTTGCTGGCCCAAGGACCATTAGGCGCACCCCACGGGTGAGTGCCAAACTCATAGGTCCAATTTCCCTCCGGGCCCCGGTTGGCCGTCAGCCAGTATCCAAAAGACAGGTACTCGTCAGGACCATGAGTGATGCTTTTCAGCACGGTCTTCGGATCGTCCGGCGTGAAGGTCAGCGTGCCATCCTCGATCCTGGACAGGTTGCCGGCCTCGTCGTTGTAAAACGTACAGCCGAGGCACTCATACTTGCCGTCAACGCCATAGAACATGCCGTCAAATGCTTCGCCGGGGCTGGACGCGTACCGGTTCGCGCCAGTCGGAAACCCCGCCGTGCTCTCAAAGAACGACTGTTGCGCCTCGGCAATCTCGTAGTCCGCTTTGAACGTCACGGTATCGTCTTCATACTTCTGAATGCCATCCCCGAAAACCGCTAGACGTTCGCGCCTGTCGTTCGCAAAGTACTTCTCGAAGGTCTCGTCCGACAACGGCCTCCCGTAGAACGTGGCCCACCGTTTCACGGAGTCGCTCACGGTGCTCTTGTACCGCTTGCCCTCGAAGCCGGGCAGGTTGGGCAGGGTCGGTGTCGGTTCATTCTCCATCAGTTGGAATTCAATCGCATCCTCGATATCGGGATCATCCCGACCCACGACGTCCCAATCCCCTATGTCTTGTATCTTATTGTCGTCATCCTTATCGGTGCCATACCGGACGCCATATGGGGCAAAAGGGAAGTCGTTTCTGTGGTCGGTACAGACATGACCACCCTTGAGCTCACCATAGCAACTATCCACGTTTACCAGCCCCGTGTGATACATTTGATAGGTCCGCTGATTGTATGGCGTCGGAATCCCCGGGTCAGCGGCTTGGGCAAAATCAGCCAGGCCGGCCGGGGAAATCCGGGCCGTGGCCAGGCCACCGGCCGAGGTTACCCCCTCCCCTTCTACGGTGATCCGACACGCCGCGCCGCCCGCCGGACACGTAAACGTCGCATGGTCCACGTCCCGACTCTCTCCCGGTGCCAGCTCATAGGTCCCGGCCGCGACCGTCTTGTAATCCTCCAGCCACAACCGCCACGCGCTCATGTCCACGGCCTGGCCCGGATCGGTCGGGGTCGTCGGATCGGTTGGAGTTGTCGGGTCAGTCGGGGTCGTGGGATCGGTTGGGGTCGTCGGATCGGTTGGAGTTGTCGGGTCAGTCGGGGTCGTGGGATCGGTTGGGGTCGTCGGGTCGATCGGATCCATGGGACCAGGCCCCGCCATCATGCTCCCGCCGCCGCCCCCTCCGCAGCCGGCTATGGTCAGCATCACCAATAGACTCATCCATAGGCAGATTCGGCTCATGTCGTGTCTCCTTTGCGTCCGGGCTGTGAACGGCAAGTTGCTCTCAACCAAAGGCCCGAGGCTAAAGAAAAACGCCCCCCGAGTCAAGAATCATATTAGGAACTGTTACGAACACATAAACTGTCCGCATCTGTCACCCAACATCTGTCCGGTTTTATCATGTGCCATTTGGGAGGCATGATGAAGCGGGGTATCCAGAAAAAGAAAGGCTGCAACCGTCCATGCCGGACCCCGATCCGGGGTCCAGAGGAATAAAGGAAAAGGCAACGGCCCTGGATTCCCGATTAAAAATGTCGGGGATGACGGAGGGGGCAACATGCAGGAATGGCGATTGGGGGCGTGCGCGGGGAGGATGAAGCGGTGCAGGAATGACAAAGCAAGGCTCCTCAACCGTCATGCCGGGCTTGATCCGGCATCCAGAGGAATTAGGAAAAGGCAACGACTCTGGATCCCCGATTAACAATGTCGGGGATGACGGAGGGGGCAACATGCAGGAATGACGATTCGAGGTGTCTCAACCAAAAAAGGCGAGCTGCGTGACGCCGCGACCGATCGCCCTGCCCTGACGAACGCGCGCCTATATTCGGAGCCCCCACTCTGCCGCGACCGGGCGCACGGCTTGAACGACCCGTTCGTGACAGACTCCGTTGCTCGCTAACAGGCCCTGCGTGTTCGCGAGTCGACGCCCTCCATACGACAGGGGGTGTCCCAGGATCGTGGTCAATGTTCCGCCCGCGGCCCGCAGAATCGCTTCAGGGGCACAGGAGTCCCAGCGCTTGGTGTAGGGGCCGGGCTCCAGGTACACGTCGGCTTCTCCCCGGGCAATCAGTCCGATTTTCAGACCGACGCTTCCTAATGGAATTTCGTCTCCGGCGCCGATGGTTTGCCCGATCTTTTCGACCAGGGGATGTCGATGCGACCGGGAAACCGTCAAGATGAGCGGTCGGTCCGAATCGTTGGGCTCGATCACCAGGGTCGTGCGGAGGCCTCCCTGTTCCATCCACGCCTCGCTTCCCACGATCCCGGCATAGAGCACGTCTCCATCCGGTCGATAGACCGCGCCGAGTTGCGCGTGGCCGTTTACGGCAAGCCCGATCATCACGGAGAACTCGCCGTTCCTGGCGATGAAGTCTTTCGTGCCATCCAGCGGATCCACGTACCAGATGCGGCCGGAGGGGACGAGCGCCTCGGGTAGGGGGCTTTCTTCGGCCACCACGATATCCCGCGGAAAGGCCGCCTTCAGGCCTTTCACAATCAAGTCATTGGCCTGCCGGTCGGCCTCGGTCACGGGATCGTCCTTGCCTTTGTACGCCACGGCAAAATCCGTGCGATAGACGTCCATCACGATTTGGCCTGCCTGGCGAGCCAACTCCACGGCCACTGACAATTCTTCGGTCATTTTTCAGGAATTGCGAGTCAAAAGTTGTCGCCCGGCGGCCATCAGGGCTTCCAGCTCCTGACGAGTCGCGGCCTCTGCATAACAGCACACCAGGGACTCGGGATCGGAAGGCCGGAACAGCACCCAACTTCCGTCTTCCAGCACCAACTGGCATCCGTCCAGGGTCTTGACGTTCTGAACCGATTTTCCTTCCAGCTCGGCAGGCGGCGACTCCTGGATTCTGCGCAGATTTTCTTGCACCTGTTCCGTGAGCGGTTGGTCTTCACGGCACGAAAAGACCCTGCCGACCCGATCACACAACGCTTCTGCGAGTTCTCCTAGCGTTTTCTGGGTTCGAGCAATCATTTCCGTGACCAACAGGCAGGCCAGGATTCCGTCTTTTTCCGGCACGTGTCCCTGAATCGACAGGCCTCCGCTTTCTTCCATGCCCATCAGGATCTCCCCTTTGGCCAGGAGTTCTCCGAGATGGCCGAACCCGACCGGGGTTTCCCGGACGTCCAGGCCATGAAGATGCGCCACGCGATCAATGAGGTGGGTGGTGGCCACGGATCGGCCCACGTGTCCGCTCCACCGCCTGGTCGTCGCCAGATAATCCACCAGCAACGCCAGCACGATATCGGGGCCGATAAAACTGCCGTCCTGGTCCACGATCCCGAATCGATCGGCTTCCCCAGCGGTGGCCAACCCGATATGGGCTCCTTTTTTTTGCACCGTTTCCTGCAGCTCCGCGGTCGTCCTGGGTGTGGGCTCAGGGTCGATTCCCCCAAAATAGGGGTCTTGCCAATAATGCAGGACCGCCATTTTCGCGCCTGCCTGCCTGAGGAACGCATCGAGGTAGCCGCGCGACGTTCCATAGAGGGGGTCCATGACGATACGCAGGTTGGCCTGTTTGATCACATCCACGTCAACCTGTTCCCCCAACGCAACCAGATAATCCGGACATGGATCAAACTCCTGAACGGTTCCTGCTTTTAGCGCCTTTTCCCACGGGAGCCATTTTACCTGCTCCCCGTGCAGCAGAGGCAGAAGCCGTTGTCCGATGGCTTGAGCGATTTCAGGATGCCCAACGTTTCCCGATTCCGCGATAAACCTGACGCCGTTGTATTCAGGAGGGGCATGGCCCGCGGCAATCGTAAGCCCGCCGGCTAAATTCTTCTGGATGACGTGATATGAAATGGCCGGAGCAGGGGTTTCCCGATCGCAAAACCATACCGACGCGCCATGACCCGCAAAGACTTCGGCCGCGGCCCTGGCAAATTTTTCGCCAAGAAACCTGGCGTCATACCCGATGATCACGCCTCGTGATTCGGTCTTTTCATATCTCAGGAAGTTGACAATGGCCTGACTGACGATTCGAACGTTCTGAAACGTAAAATGTTCGCCCAGAACGGCTCGCCACCCTGAGGGTTCAAAGGTAATGCTTCTCATGTCGCCTTGTCTGGTTCAGGAATTCGTTGAACAAGCCTGCCTCCTGTCCACGTAGCCGGAGGCCTTCTCGGGTCGAAGCCTTTGCCCTGCCTCCTGGAGGCACCGGCTGCCTGTGTTCCTCCTGCGTTCTTCTGGATGCCGGATCGGAGTCCGGCATGACGACTTGAGCCTTTGCCTTTCCTTTTCCTGAATGACGGGTCAAGTCCGGCACGACGACTGAAACGGCGTGAAAAAGAAAGGCCCACGGATTCGCACATCCGTGGGCCTTAGAATAACCCGGCAACGTCCTACTTTCCCACAGCCTCACGGCTGCAGTATCATTGGCCCTGGAGGGCTTAACTTCCGTGTTCGGGATGGGAACGGGTGTGGCCCCTCCGGCATGGTCACCGGGAAGTCATTGCTCGCCGTTATTTCACGCCTCCATTCTCGACGTCGTCAACGTCCCGCGTGGGAGGTCATGTCTATCAGAAGTAAAATGATGTTAAGTCGCACGGCCGATTAGTACTGGTTAGCTTCAAGCCTCACAGCTCTTCCACACCCAGCCTATCAAACTCGTCGTCTACGAGTAGCCTTTAGGGAGGTTACCCTCCGGGAGATCTCGTCTTGAGGCGGGCTTCCCGCTTAGATGCTTTCAGCGGTTATCCACACCGGACATAGCTACCCGGCACTGCCGCTGGCGCGACAACCGGCACACTAGAGGTCCGTCCATCTCAATCCTCTCGTACTAGAGACAGA
Organism: Nitrospirales bacterium; assembly: GCA_965221365.1. Lineage (GTDB taxonomy): Bacteria > Nitrospirota > Nitrospiria > Nitrospirales > UBA8639 > Bin75. The sequence goes on from OZ244884.1 coordinate 1,155,681, forward strand.
CCCTCTCAAATCTCCTACGCCCACAACAGATAGGGACCGAACTGTCTCACGACGTTCTGAACCCAACTCTCGTACCGCTTTAACGGGCGAACAGCCCGACCCTTGGGACCCGCTTCAGCCCCAGGATGCGATGAGTCGACATCGAGGTGCCAAACCTCCCCGTCGATGTGAACTCTTGGGGGAGATCAGCCTGTTATCCCCGGCGTACCTTTTATCCGTTGAGCGATGGCCCTTCCACCCAGGACCACCGGATCACTAAGCCCGACTTTCGTCCCTGCTCGACGCGTCCGTCTCGCAGTCAAGCTCCCTTTTGTCTTTACACTCGACGGCTGATTGCCGACCAGCCTGAGGGAACCTTTGGGCGCCTCCGTTACCTTTTAGGAGGCGACCGCCCCAGTCAAACTACCCACCAGACACTGTCCCTGCCCTGGATGACAGAGCCAGGTTAGAATGTCGGAAAAATAAGGGTGGTATTTCAAGGATGACTCCACGGGAACTAGCGCCCCCGCTTCACCGTCTCCCACCTATCCTACACATACTCGCCCAACACCCAATGTCAAGTTGTAGTAAAGGTGCACAGGGTCTTTCCGTCTAGTTGCGGGCACCCGGCGTCTTCACCGGAACCACAAGTTCGCTGAGTCACTCCCCGAGACAGCGCTCCAATCGTTATGCCATTCATGCAGGTCGGAACTTACCCGACAAGGAATTTCGCTACCTTAGGACCGTTATAGTTACGGCCGCCGTTTACTGGGGCTTCCCTTCGAAGCTTCGCCTTACGGCTGACATCTCCAGTTAACCTTCCAGCACCGGGCAGGCATCAGACCCTATACATCCTCTTACGAGTTAGCAGAGTCCTGTGTTTTTGGTAAACAGTCGCCAGAGCCATTTCACTGCGACCTCGTTCCGCTCAAGGCGCAAGGCCTCTCACGTACGCGAGGCACCCCTTCTCCCGAAGTTACGGGGCTAGTTTGCAGAGTTCCTTAGGGAGTGTTCTCTCACGCCCCTTAGTGTATTCCACTTGCCTACCTGTGTCGGTTTGCGGTACGGTCACCATGCCCACTCACTACGAGGCTTTTCTCGGCAGTGTGGGATCAGCCCGTTTGTGGCCTTGCGGCCTCCCCATCACGCCTCGGCGTTAATGGATTCGCGGATTTGCCTACGAATCCCGCCTACACGCTTGGACCGGGTATTCCAGGGACCCGGCGGTGCCTACCCTTCTGCGTCCCCCCTTCGTTGATAACGCGAACATGATGGTACAGGAATGTTGACCTGTTTCCCATTGACTACGCCTCTCGGCCTCGCCTTAGGGACCGACTAACCCTGACCTGACGAACATTGGCCAGGAAACCTTAGGCTTACGGGGACGATGATTCTCACATCGTTTATCGCTACTTATGCCGGCATAATCTCTTCTCTGCAATCCAGCCGTCCTTGCCGGTCGACCTTCACCTCGCAGAGAATGCTCCCCTACCGCTCATCCCTTTCGGAACAAGCCCGCAGCTTCGGTTGTAAACTTAAGCCCCGTTACATTTTCGGCGCAGGCGCACTCGACCAGTGAGCTATTACGCACTCTTTCAAGGATGGCTGCTTCTAAGCCAACCTCCTGGCTGTCTGAGCATACCCACAACCTTTCCCACTTAGCTTACAATTGGGGACCTTAGCTGGCGGTCTGGGCTGTTTCCCTTTTGACCACGGACCTTAGCGCCCGTAGTCTGACTCCTGGAGATCCAGTAACGGCATTCGGAGTTTGGTTGAGTTCGGTAGCGCGATAACGCCCCTAGCCCATCCAGTGCTCTACCTCCGCCACGGTAACTCCAAGG